>NZ_CP115609.1:0-1570312 GCF_027797495.1 Campylobacter sp. CS_NA3 | reverse complement strand
ATTGCCGTCATTAGCAACTACAAATTCACCGTTTTTGATATAGCTATCACCAAATGTAATACTTCCGTCTGTTAGATTTAGGTCTTTGTTTAGACTTAAATCATAAGTGTTGTTTGTATCGCTCCAAGCTAGTTGTAGATTTCCGTCTGTTGTATTTGCTTCATTCCAGCCATTGACTGTTATGTTTTTATCAACTGCTTTAATAGCTTCATGGATAGTGTTTTTGCCTGTGTCGCCTATGTTATTAGTGATGATTGTTTTATTGCCGTCGTATTTAGTTTCGCCACCAATGATACTTGCTATGTTTTCTAAACTATCTGTGATATTTAGGTCATAGTTAGTATGTCCGTCTGTTTTAGTTGTTCTAACTACACCAACAGAGCCATTGTTAGAAGTAACTGTTGTGTTAGCTTCTTTAAGTTGAGCAACATTTACAGCATCATCATCAGCAGTTCCTTTTGCAACATCGTGAATTTGATTTCCGCCTACACTTACATTGTTATCTGTAAATTTAAGTGTTTTTCCGTCACTATTTACAACTAAACCATTTGGAGTAATAGTTGTTTTATTGCCGTCATTAGCAACTACAAATTCACCGTTTTTGATATAGCTATCACCAAATGTAATACTTCCGTCTGTTAGATTTAGGTCTTTGTTTAGACTTAAATCATAAGTGTTGTTTGTATCGCTCCAAACAAGTTGTAGATTTCCGTCTGTTGTATTTGCTTCATTCCAGCCATTGACTGTTATGTTTTTATCAACTGCTTTAATAGCTTCATGGATAGTGTTTTTGCCTGTGTCGCCTATGTTATTAGTGATGATTGTTTTATTGCCGTCGTATTTAGTTTCGCCACCAATGATACTTGCTATGTTTTCTAAACTATCTGTGATATTTAGGTCATAGTTAGTATGTCCGTCTGTTTTAGTTGTTCTAACTACACCAACAGAGCCATTGTTAGAAGTAACTGTTGTGTTAGCTTCTTTAAGTTGAGCAACATTTACAGCATCATCATCAGCAGTTCCTTTTGCAACATCGTGAATTTGATTTCCGCCTACACTTACATTGTTATCTGTAAATTTAAGTGTTTTTCCGTCACTATTTACAACTAAACCATTTGGAGTAATAGTTGTTTTATTGCCGTCATTAGCAACTACAAATTCACCGTTTTTGATATAGCTATCACCAAATGTAATACTTCCGTCTGTTAGATTTAGGTCTTTGTTTAGACTTAAATCATAAGTGTTGTTTGTATCGCTCCAAACAAGTTGTAGATTTCCGTCTGTTGTATTTGCTTCATTCCAGCCATTGACTGTTATGTTTTTATCAACTGCTTTAATAGCTTCATGGATAGTGTTTTTGCCTGTGTCGCCTATGTTATTAGTGATGATTGTTTTATTGCCGTCGTATTTAGTTTCGCCACCAATGATACTTGCTATGTTTTCTAAACTATCTGTGATATTTAGGTCATAGTTAGTATGTCCGTCTGTTTTAGTTGTTCTAACTACACCAACAGAGCCATTGTTAGAAGTAACTGTTGTGTTAGCTTCTTTAAGTTGAGCAACATTTACAGCATCATCATCAGCAGTTCCTTTTGCAACATCGTGAATTTGATTTCCGCCTACACTTACATTGTTATCTGTAAATTTAAGTGTTTTTCCGTCACTATTTACAACTAAACCATTTGGAGTAATAGTTGTTTTATTGCCGTCATTAGCAACTACAAATTCACCGTTTTTGATATAGCTATCACCAAATGTAATACTTCCGTCTGTTAGATTTAGGTCTTTGTTTAGACTTAAATCATAAGTGTTGTTTGTATCGCTCCAAACAAGTTGTAGATTTCCGTCTGTTGTATTTGCTTCATTCCAGCCATTGACTGTTATGTTTTTATCAACTGCTTTAATAGCTTCATGGATAGTGTTTTTGCCTGTGTCGCCTATGTTATTAGTGATGATTGTTTTATTGCCGTCGTATTTAGTTTCGCCACCAATGATACTTGCTATGTTTTCTAAACTATCTGTGATATTTAGGTCATAGTTAGTATGTCCGTCTGTTTTAGTTGTTCTAACTACACCAACAGAGCCATTGTTAGAAGTAACTGTTGTGTTAGCTTCTTTAAGTTGAGCAACATTTACAGCATCATCATCAGCAGTTCCTTTTGCAACATCGTGAATTTGATTTCCGCCTACACTTACATTGTTATCTGTAAATTTAAGTGTTTTTCCGTCACTATTTACAACTAAACCATTTGGAGTAATAGTTGTTTTATTGCCGTCATTAGCAACTACAAATTCACCGTTTTTGATATAGCTATCACCAAATGTAATACTTCCGTCTGTTAGATTTAGGTCTTTGTTTAGACTTAAATCATAAGTGTTGTTTGTATCGCTCCAAACAAGTTGTAGATTTCCGTCTGTTGTATTTGCTTCATTCCAGCCATTGACTGTTATGTTTTTATCAACTGCTTTAATAGCTTCATGGATAGTGTTTTTGCCTGTGTCGCCTATGTTATTAGTGATGATTGTTTTATTGCCGTCGTATTTAGTTTCGCCACCAATGATACTTGCTATGTTTTCTAAACTATCTGTGATATTTAGGTCATAGTTAGTATGTCCGTCTGTTTTAGTTGTTCTAACTACACCAACAGAGCCATTGTTAGAAGTAACTGTTGTGTTAGCTTCTTTAAGTTGAGCAACATTTACAGCATCATCATCAGCAGTTCCTTTTGCAACATCGTGAATTTGATTTCCGCCTACACTTACATTGTTATCTGTAAATTTAAGTGTTTTTCCGTCACTATTTACAACTAAACCATTTGGAGTAATAGTTGTTTTATTGCCGTCATTAGCAACTACAAATTCACCGTTTTTGATATAGCTATCACCAAATGTAATACTTCCGTCTGTTAGATTTAGGTCTTTGTTTAGACTTAAATCATAAGTGTTGTTTGTATCGCTCCAAACAAGTTGTAGATTTCCGTCTGTTGTATTTGCTTCATTCCAGCCATTGACTGTTATGTTTTTATCAACTGCTTTAATAGCTTCATGGATAGTGTTTTTGCCTGTGTCGCCTATGTTATTAGTGATGATTGTTTTATTGCCGTCGTATTTAGTTTCGCCACCAATGATACTTGCTATGTTTTCTAAACTATCTGTGATATTTAGGTCATAGTTAGTATGTCCGTCTGTTTTAGTTGTTCTAACTACACCAACAGAGCCATTGTTAGAAGTAACTGTTGTGTTAGCTTCTTTAAGTTGAGCAACATTTACAGCATCATCATCAGCAGTTCCTTTTGCAACATCGTGAATTTGATTTCCGCCTACACTTACATTGTTATCTGTAAATTTAAGTGTTTTTCCGTCACTATTTACAACTAAACCATTTGGAGTAATAGTTGTTTTATTGCCGTCATTAGCAACTACAAATTCACCGTTTTTGATATAGCTATCACCAAATGTAATACTTCCGTCTGTTAGATTTAGGTCTTTGTTTAGACTTAAATCATAAGTGTTGTTTGTATCGCTCCAAACAAGTTGTAGATTTCCGTCTGTTGTATTTGCTTCATTCCAGCCATTGACTGTTATGTTTTTATCAACTGCTTTAATAGCTTCATGGATAGTGTTTTTGCCTGTGTCGCCTATGTTATTAGTGATGATTGTTTTATTGCCGTCGTATTTAGTTTCGCCACCAATGATACTTGCTATGTTTTCTAAACTATCTGTGATATTTAGGTCATAGTTAGTATGTCCGTCTGTTTTAGTTGTTCTAACTACACCAACAGAGCCATTGTTAGAAGTAACTGTTGTGTTAGCTTCTTTAAGTTGAGCAACATTTACAGCATCATCATCAGCAGTTCCTTTTGCAACATCGTGAATTTGATTTCCGCCTACACTTACATTGTTATCTGTAAATTTAAGTGTTTTTCCGTCACTATTTACAACTAAACCATTTGGAGTAATAGTTGTTTTATTGCCGTCATTAGCAACTACAAATTCACCGTTTTTGATATAGCTATCACCAAATGTAATACTTCCGTCTGTTAGATTTAGGTCTTTGTTTAGACTTAAATCATAAGTGTTGTTTGTATCGCTCCAAACAAGTTGTAGATTTCCGTCTGTTGTATTTGCTTCATTCCAGCCATTGACTGTTATGTTTTTATCAACTGCTTTAATAGCTTCATGGATAGTGTTTTTGCCTGTGTCGCCTATGTTATTAGTGATGATTGTTTTATTGCCGTCGTATTTAGTTTCGCCACCAATGATACTTGCTATGTTTTCTAAACTATCTGTGATATTTAGGTCATAGTTAGTATGTCCGTCTGTTTTAGTTGTTCTAACTACACCAACAGAGCCATTGTTAGAAGTAACTGTTGTGTTAGCTTCTTTAAGTTGAGCAACATTTACAGCATCATCATCAGCAGTTCCTTTTGCAACATCGTGAATTTGATTTCCGCCTACACTTACATTGTTATCTGTAAATTTAAGTGTTTTTCCGTCACTATTTACAACTAAACCATTTGGAGTAATAGTTGTTTTATTGCCGTCATTAGCAACTACAAATTCACCGTTTTTGATATAGCTATCACCAAATGTAATACTTCCGTCTGTTAGATTTAGGTCTTTGTTTAGACTTAAATCATAAGTGTTGTTTGTATCGCTCCAAACAAGTTGTAGATTTCCGTCTGTTGTATTTGCTTCATTCCAGCCATTGACTGTTATGTTTTTATCAACTGCTTTAATAGCTTCATGGATAGTGTTTTTGCCTGTGTCGCCTATGTTATTAGTGATGATTGTTTTATTGCCGTCGTATTTAGTTTCGCCACCAATGATACTTGCTATGTTTTCTAAACTATCTGTGATATTTAGGTCATAGTTAGTATGTCCGTCTGTTTTAGTTGTTCTAACTACACCAACAGAGCCATTGTTAGAAGTAACTGTTGTGTTAGCTTCTTTAAGTTGAGCAACATTTACAGCATCATCATCAGCAGTTCCTTTTGCAACATCGTGAATTTGATTTCCGCCTACACTTACATTGTTATCTGTAAATTTAAGTGTTTTTCCGTCACTATTTACAACTAAACCATTTGGAGTAATAGTTGTTTTATTGCCGTCATTAGCAACTACAAATTCACCGTTTTTGATATAGCTATCACCAAATGTAATACTTCCGTCTGTTAGATTTAGGTCTTTGTTTAGACTTAAATCATAAGTGTTGTTTGTATCGCTCCAAACAAGTTGTAGATTTCCGTCTGTTGTATTTGCTTCATTCCAGCCATTGACTGTTATGTTTTTATCAACTGCTTTAATAGCTTCATGGATAGTGTTTTTGCCTGTGTCGCCTATGTTATTAGTGATGATTGTTTTATTGCCGTCGTATTTAGTTTCGCCACCAATGATACTTGCTATGTTTTCTAAACTATCTGTGATATTTAGGTCATAGTTAGTATGTCCGTCTGTTTTAGTTGTTCTAACTACACCAACAGAGCCATTGTTAGAAGTAACTGTTGTGTTAGCTTCTTTAAGTTGAGCAACATTTACAGCATCATCATCAGCAGTTCCTTTTGCAACATCGTGAATTTGATTTCCGCCTACACTTACATTGTTATCTGTAAATTTAAGTGTTTTTCCGTCACTATTTACAACTAAACCATTTGGAGTAATAGTTGTTTTATTGCCGTCATTAGCAACTACAAATTCACCGTTTTTGATATAGCTATCACCAAATGTAATACTTCCGTCTGTTAGATTTAGGTCTTTGTTTAGACTTAAATCATAAGTGTTGTTTGTATCGCTCCAAACAAGTTGTAGATTTCCGTCTGTTGTATTTGCTTCATTCCAGCCATTGACTGTTATGTTTTTATCAACTGCTTTAATAGCTTCATGGATAGTGTTTTTGCCTGTGTCGCCTATGTTATTAGTGATGATTGTTTTATTGCCGTCGTATTTAGTTTCGCCACCAATGATACTTGCTATGTTTTCTAAACTATCTGTGATATTTAGGTCATAGTTAGTATGTCCGTCTGTTTTAGTTGTTCTAACTACACCAACAGAGCCATTGTTAGAAGTAACTGTTGTGTTAGCTTCTTTAAGTTGAGCAACATTTACAGCATCATCATCAGCAGTTCCTTTTGCAACATCGTGAATTTGATTTCCGCCTACACTTACATTGTTATCTGTAAATTTAAGTGTTTTTCCGTCACTATTTACAACTAAACCATTTGGAGTAATAGTTGTTTTATTGCCGTCATTAGCAACTACAAATTCACCGTTTTTGATATAGCTATCACCAAATGTAATACTTCCGTCTGTTAGATTTAGGTCTTTGTTTAGACTTAAATCATAAGTGTTGTTTGTATCGCTCCAAACAAGTTGTAGATTTCCGTCTGTTGTATTTGCTTCATTCCAGCCATTGACTGTTATGTTTTTATCAACTGCTTTAATAGCTTCATGGATAGTGTTTTTGCCTGTGTCGCCTATGTTATTAGTGATGATTGTTTTATTGCCGTCGTATTTAGTTTCGCCACCAATGATACTTGCTATGTTTTCTAAACTATCTGTGATATTTAGGTCATAGTTAGTATGTCCGTCTGTTTTAGTTGTTCTAACTACACCAACAGAGCCATTGTTAGAAGTAACTGTTGTGTTAGCTTCTTTAAGTTGAGCAACATTTACAGCATCATCATCAGCAGTTCCTTTTGCAACATCGTGAATTTGATTTCCGCCTACACTTACATTGTTATCTGTAAATTTAAGTGTTTTTCCGTCACTATTTACAACTAAACCATTTGGAGTAATAGTTGTTTTATTGCCGTCATTAGCAACTACAAATTCACCGTTTTTGATATAGCTATCACCAAATGTAATACTTCCGTCTGTTAGATTTAGGTCTTTGTTTAGACTTAAATCATAAGTGTTGTTTGTATCGCTCCAAACAAGTTGTAGATTTCCGTCTGTTGTATTTGCTTCATTCCAGCCATTGACTGTTATGTTTTTATCAACTGCTTTAATAGCTTCATGGATAGTGTTTTTGCCTGTGTCGCCTATGTTATTAGTGATGATTGTTTTATTGCCGTCGTATTTAGTTTCGCCACCAATGATACTTGCTATGTTTTCTAAACTATCTGTGATATTTAGGTCATAGTTAGTATGTCCGTCTGTTTTAGTTGTTCTAACTACACCAACAGAGCCATTGTTAGAAGTAACTGTTGTGTTAGCTTCTTTAAGTTGAGCAACATTTACAGCATCATCATCAGCAGTTCCTTTTGCAACATCGTGAATTTGATTTCCGCCTACACTTACATTGTTATCTGTAAATTTAAGTGTTTTTCCGTCACTATTTACAACTAAACCATTTGGAGTAATAGTTGTTTTATTGCCGTCATTAGCAACTACAAATTCACCGTTTTTGATATAGCTATCACCAAATGTAATACTTCCGTCTGTTAGATTTAGGTCTTTGTTTAGACTTAAATCATAAGTGTTGTTTGTATCGCTCCAAACAAGTTGTAGATTTCCGTCTGTTGTATTTGCTTCATTCCAGCCATTGACTGTTATGTTTTTATCAACTGCTTTAATAGCTTCATGGATAGTGTTTTTGCCTGTGTCGCCTATGTTATTAGTGATGATTGTTTTATTATCATCATCTACTTTTGTCTCTCCACCGATTGAAGTTACTATGCTATTGATAGTATCTGTGATATTTAGGTCATAGTGTTTATGCCCATTTACCTGACTTTCAACTACACCTACTGAGCCGTTAGCACTTTCAACTGTTGTTGCATTTGCTTCAACTGAACTACGCACTGCCCGTTTTAGCTGAGCGACATTGACTGCATCAGTATCTTCGCTACCGGCTGCTACGCCAGTGATTTGGCGAGTGATATTATTATCCGCATCACCTACTGCGATTGCATTTGCAGTTGCAACCCAAGTAGCGTCATCAAGCATTTCAGTATTGTTTGTACTGTTTGTGTCGGTTCCAATATCGTAGCCTTTGTAAAATCTTCCACCAGTAATATTATCCCTATTTGCTTTTGAGCCACTACCAAGTGCTATGGTATCAGCGACACTTACATTTGCATCTTTTCCGATAGCGGCTGAATTTATGCCGCCTATTTCAACGATACCGCCTAATGCACCAAGTGCGTTTTCGGCATACACTTTTGAGCTATCGCCAAAAGCAGTAGAATAATCCCCTGCCGTGTTACCACCGTTATTCCTAATCCACTCTTTAACTATTTCTCTATGTGCTTGATCAAATTCGCCTGAATAAATCCATTCCCACTCATCTTTTTTTTCAATGGTTACTAATTTGCCTGCTTCATTGCGACCTTGCACATAATAAGTGCCATACTGCACTTGAACCGGTTTAGTTACAGTCTGTATATTGCCTTCATCGTCTGTATATGTATATGTATATGTCTCTCCATTTTGTGCATTTTCTGTTTTTAACTCAAATTGAATGCTAATATCAGTGTATGATTTGCCTTCATATGTTAAGCTACCAGAATATACTTCTGAATTTTTACCCCAAGCAGTAGAGTTATCACCACTTGCTTTGGTATGACTTCCCCATGCTGTCGCTCCCGTGCCTGTGGCTTTTGTATTTGAACCCCAAGCGGTAGTGTTTTCATTAGTTGCTTCTGAACGAAAACCAAATGCGGTTGCTTGATTACCACTAGCCCAAGTCTCTGTTCCAAATGCAGTTGCTCTTTTGCCAAGAGCAGCCGTTTCGTGACCCCACGCAGTAGAACTCCAACCAGTAGCTACCGAGCGAAAACCAAACGCAGTAGAGTCTTGACCGGAAGCTATCGTTTGTTCGCCAAAAGCAGTTGAATAAGTTTGATCATTTCCACCCTTCACAGGTGTTAATTTTGCAATTAATTTACCATAATTCAAAGCATAAGTTTCATCATTAGTTGCTGCTGCATAATCTTCTTCTTGTTGGTGCTGACCAATTATCTCTCCTGTTTTGACAATAGAGCCATCTTGTTTTAAAAGAACCCAAACCTCTTTTAATAATCCATCGTCTCTTTCTATAACTCTTCTAACAGGGGTAACTGTATGTTTTTCTCCATTTTTATCGACAAATTCAAATATTGATCCTGCGTTGGTGCTTTGACCCCAAGCAGTTGATCCGTCAGCATTAGCTACTGTGTCTTTACCAAAAGCTGTTGTATGATTTTTAGTTGCTTTTGTGCTTACTCCAAAGGCAGTAGCATCGCTACCACTAGCTTCTGTGCCTTGACCCCAAGCAGTAGCGCGATAACCACTAGCAGTTGTATCGGCACCAAAGGCAGTTGCTTGATTTTGCACAGCGTGTGTATTTTTACCCCAAGCAGTACTATTATCTTTTGTAGCTTCTGTGCCTTCGCCAAATGCAGTAGCTTGTTGTCCGCTAGCAGTTGTGCTTTTACCCCAAGCAGTAGAACGCCAATTAGTAGCTTGATTGCCAGCATCGCCCCATGCCATAGCTCTATTACCAGTCACCTTGGTTCCCATAAGCGCCACAGAGTTCTCGCCCCCTGCCTTAGAGCCATTGCCTATCGCTACGGCGTTTGTCTTATTAGCTTCTGAATTCTTGCCGATTGCAATAGCATCTGTGCCGATAGCTTTTGCGTAGTTTGTTAAAGGATGGCTATTTACGCCGTTTATATGCAGATACGGGCTTGTGATATTTTTTTCGTTATTTAGGAAAACTAATCTATCGTCGCTATAAACCGTGCTTTTTTCAATAGCATAGTATAGTTGGCTACCATTGACAGCGTCTGTGCTATCTTTGCTTATCAAGCCTGCTGCGACATTTTGAATTCTGCGTGGAGCTGTGGCGTTTCCGATACTTACTACGCCTATCGGTTTAGAACCCGCAAATGTCAAAGTTCCGGCTTCAATATTTCCTATTTTTACACCATTAGTATCGTAATCTTCATCTCCTGCCGTGCTAGGACCAGAAACCACATACGCAGCTCCGTCTCCTAAGAAAACGGAATTTTCATAAGTATTTGTTACATTGTTTCCTAAAATAAATACACTATCGTTTCCTGCTGCTATATTGTTATTATTACCTATGGCGTAGCTATTATTTGCGTCTATATATGTTGGGTCACCAAAAGCACCGGAATTTGAGCCTGAAATTTGATGTCCGTAACCCACAGCGATAGAATTTGCACCTGTTATGCTATTATATCTACCGATTGCAGTGGCATTTTCTTCGCTAGTATAGTTTTGAACACCAAGAGCAATAGAGTGAGAATTTTCTACGATATTTTCAAAACCACCGACAAAGCTATACCCGTCTTCTGAGTCTATCCAGTTATCAGAACCCGCTATAAACGATGAAGGTCCGTAAATATCATTATTTGAACCAATCGCAACAGAATAACCGCCAAAATGTTCATCATATTTATCTGATATTACGGTATTGTCAGACCCTAATGCCAAAGAATGATAACCAGATACCACATTTTCGATACCCATTGCAATGGTGTCGTTGCTTGATGCCCTGTTTTTCATACCTATTGCCACAGCATTTTCTTCTGCGGTGATTATATTTTTTTCACCAAATGCCATTGAGTGGTTGCCTTCGATTAGGTTGTTAAAACCAAGAGCTGTCGAGTAAGCACCTTCTGTTTGGTTATATCCACCTACGGCAAAAGCTGCTGTGTTTGTAGCGTTGTTTTCGACACCCACGGCTGCTGCGTAAGGTCCTATGGCGGTGTTTTCATCGCCGACTGTAAGAGTATAATTTCCGTCATTTAGGTTATTGCTACCGACGCTAATAGCTTTTGGTCCGGTTACTTCATTTTGCGCACCGATTGCAGTAGAGAAATCCCCTGCGACCATTTTATTTGCCACACCGATAGCAGTAGAGTTTGCTGCGCCTAAATTTACTGTGTTTAAAATACCGATACCAGTCGAATTTGCATCATGGATTTTATTTTCTAGACCGTAAGCCCCTGCTCCGTTTGCGTCTGCGATATTGCTAACACCAAGAGCGTTTGAGGCAACACCACCGGCAATATTCGAAAAACCAACGGCATTTGAAAATGTATTGTTTGCTTCCGAGCTTTGACCGATAGCTAGTGTGCCAAGCGCACTGGCATTTGTTGATTTATAAATACCTTCTTTATCAACTAAATCCAAATCTGAACAAGTCGTTTTACCAGCTGGATTTTTCAATTTCCCATTTTGAATTTCGCAAGCTCCACTAAATACGGCTTTCAACAATAAAGTTCGCTCAGAAACGGCATTTTCTCCGCCAAGAAATGATATATATTTATTTAGTTCTACGCTTTTTGTGCTACTTGCTGCACTACCTATATCATCACCACCGATAGCGATAGAGCCGTATCCGTTAGCTACGACATTAGCACCAATTGCTATGGTTTGTCCAGCTATGGCTTTTGATTGCGTTCCAATAGCGACACTTTGTCCAGCATCATCGTTTGCTAAATCCTTAGCTATGGCTAAATAACCAATAGCAATATTTCCTTCGCCTGAACTGTCTGCTAATGCCCTAGCACCTAATGCAATAGCGCCAGTTCCATTTGCTTTTGGACCTGGAATTTGAAGTGTCGTAATGACTTTTTCGTTGATTTTAACTTTATAATCCACATGGTCGCTCTCTGTCTCATTATTCCACACTGCACCGCCGATTGCGATATTTCCCATCTTACTTGTCGAAGAATTTCTACCTATGGCGATACTAGTATATCCAGTCGCATCTCCACCCATAGCTGCAAATGTGTATTGGTTGTGAGTTTTACCGCCCAGAATTGCGACCGAATCCTTACCGCTAGCAATAGAGTCTTTGCCAATAGCGATAGAATTATCGGTATTAACAACTCCACCAACAGTAGCAAAAGAATTTGCACCATTAGCGATAGAATTTACGCCCAGTGCGATAGAGTTATCTTTAAGAGCCCTGCCACCCATAGCAGCGAAAGCATTTGTTGCAAGCGCCTTTGAATTTGCTCCAAATGCGACAGAATTTTCATACGCAGTTACGGTGCCTTTGTTGTTATAATCTATATAATTCATAGCCTGTTGAAGCGCTCTATCATAAGAACCTGTTAGCACTCTATAAGAGTTGCCATCACTGGCAGGATTATATTTTACCCATGTAGCATTAGCACTATCGGCACTATGAGCAAGCAATTTGACAAAATTTCCATTATTATCTGTGTATCCTAGATACCAGTATTGCTGACTTAGGTCAGTTACACCCATGTTTTGTAACTCTTCTGTGGTGTATCGTCTAAGCTCTACATTATTAAAGGTTGGATTGTTATTGTTGCCTGTAACTTTCATCCCGCCAGCCGTAGCGCCCTCTCCGAAAGCAGTCGAGCCGATACCAGCTATCGCTCCATTCCACGCGACAGCTCTCTCGCCAGCTATCGCTCCATTCCACGCGACAGAATTTCCACCGCTTGCTACTCCACCGTTAAAGCCAATAGAGTCTGTGGTTACTGTTGTATAAGGGTAGCATGTATCCGATAAAACCAAAGCACCCGAGCCTGCCCTACATAACACAAGTGCTTCTGCTTGGCTTACCATAAACGGAGATAACGCCACAGCCGCAGCAAGCGAGAGCGCTACTTTGCCGAAACTGAAACTACCGTGCGAAGTGTCACCTTTAAGACCAAGTCTAGCAAAAAACGCACTACCGACACTGCCAAAACCCCCACCCACAACGGCTCTTTCGCCGCTATGACCTTTGGCTATCTCGCTGACTACTTTCAAGCCACTAGCGCTTTTTTTGAGTTTAAAAATCTTGTTCATTTCAGATTTCCTTTGTGTGAATTCACTTTACTCTCTTTTAGAACTTTTTCTAAAATCAGATAAATCTCTCAATTATACTACAATTTGACTTTAAAATCGTAAATGAAACAAAAAAAAAAAAAACGATTTTGTAATAAGCTAAATTTGAAATTTTTAGTCCTTGCAAATAGCGATTTTTAGGATATTTTAGAAATTTTAAAAATTTAGAAAAAATTTGCACGAAAAAATTTATTTGTAAATTTTTGAGCGAAATTTAACATTTTCTTTTTTTATATACTTTTTTGATAAATTTTGTGTCAAATTTGTTTCGAAGTTAGCGAAATTTGATTTTATATAGTCGAATTTAGCGATATTTTGGAAATTTTTAGAAAAATTTTTAAATTTTCAAATTTTTTGTTTTTTTTAAAATTAAGATAAATTTGAGTTTATTTTTCGATTTTTTATGAGAAACTTAAATTTTTATAAATTTTAACTCTTTTTAGAAAATTTTTGCAAATTTATTAAAATTTGCAGTTTTTAGTGTGTAAATTTGTAACATTTTTTGAAAATTTTAAAAAAAATGTCACACATAAATTTTAAATTTGCTCTAAATTTTTAAAAATTTCAGCAAATTCTAACAATTCCTTTGAAATTTATGTTGAATTTTTTGTAGAATTTATATCTATTTCTCTCCATTATCATTTTGTAAATTTCACTTCCATTGTCATTGCAAGACGAGCGAAACGAACGAAGCAAAATGAGCGTAGCGACGACATAAGCCGTCATTTCTTGCGAAGCGTAGCGAAGCAGAGCAATCGCCAATGGTTAAATTTACTGTATGGTTTTTTTCGAAATTTATAAAATTTGGTTGTTTTTTTGAATTTTTAAATTCTTTAAATTTTGCGAATTTACATTTTGGTTGTTTTAGCTTTGGCGATTGCTTCGAGCCTGTCGGCTCTCGCAATGACAGATTATATAAATTCGCTTCCATTGTCATTGCGAGAAAAACGAAGTTTTTCGAAGCAATCGCCAATGGTTAAATTTACTGTATGGTTTTTTTCGAAATTTATAAAATTTGGTTGTTTTTTTGAATTTTTAAATTCTTTAAATTTTGCGAATTTACATTTTGGTTGTTTTAGCTTTGGCGATTGCTTCGTTCGTTTTACTCACTCGCAATGACAAATTAAGCAAATTTGTATCCACTGTCATTGCGAGACCACGAAGTGGTCGTGGCAATCGCCAATGGTTAAATTTACTGTATGGTTTTTTTGATTTTTTTGTATCCACTGTCATTGCGAGACCACGAAGTGGTCGTGGCAATCGCCAATGGTTAAATTTACTGTATGGTTTTTTTCGAAATTTATAAAATTTGTTTTGTTTTTTTGAATTCTGCAAATTTACAAATTTACATTCTGATTATTTTAGCTTTGGCGATTGCTTCGTTCGTTTTACTCACTCGCAATGACAAATTAAACAAATTTGTTTCCACTGTCATTGCGAGACTGCGAAGTGGTCGTGGCAATCGCCAATGGTTAAATTTACTGTATGGTTTTTTTGATTTTTTTTGTATCCACTGTCATTGCGAGTTTTTTCGCAGGAAAAACGAAGCAATCGCCAATGGTTAAATTTACTATTTGATTTTTGGAAAATTTATAAAATTTGTTTTATTTTTTTGAATTCTGAAAATTTGCGAATTTACATTTTGGTTGTTTTAGCCTTGGCGATTGCCACGAATTTTTGCTATCGCAAAAATTCTCGCAATGACAAATTAAACAAATTTGTTTCCACTGTCATTGCGAGACTGCGTAGCAGTCGAAGCAATCGCCAATGGTTAAATTTACTGTATGGCTTTTTCGAAATTTATAAAATTTGGTTATTTTTTGAATTTTTAAATTCTTTAAATTTTGCGAATTTACATTTTGGTTGTTTCAGCTTTGGCGATTGCTTCAAGCCTGTCGGCTCTCGCAATGACAGATTATATAAATTCGCTTCCATTGTCATTGCGAGTTTTTTCGCAGGAAAAACGAAGCAATCGCCAATGGTTAAATTTACTGTATGGTTTTTTCGAAATTTATAAAATTTGGTTGTTTTTAAATTCTTTGAATTTGCAAATTTACATTATCGTTATTTCAGCTCTGGCGATTGCCACACTCGCTTTGCTCGTTCGCAATGACAATAGAAACGCAAATTCTCGCAATGGTAATGGAAAGAAAATTCATAAAATTTCATCGTATAAATCTATCCAATTTGGATTTTTGCTTTCAATCAAACTTATTTTTTGTTTGCGATTTCCGCCTTTTAGCTGTTTTTCTCGCAAAATGGCACTTTCCACGCTGTCTGTAACTTCAAAATAGCCAAGTTTATCAACGCCGTAAGTGGCAGTAAAACCCTTGATAACTTTATTTTTATGTTCGTGAATTCGGCGTTTTAGGTCGTTTGTAATGCCGACATAAAGTGTGCCTTGTTTGTTGTTAAACAAAATATAGACAAAATACTGATTTTTCACAAAATACCACCAAATGTAATTTTGAGAAAAATTTTAGCGTAAATTTTTAACTTTTGTGGTTTGTTATAAAAATTTGCAAATTCGCTTCAATGTGTCATTGCGAGACTGCGCAGCAGTCGAAGCAATCGCCAGTGGTTAAATTTAAAAATTTGTTTTTTTGCAAAATTTAAAAGTATAAATTTTTGAATTTTATTTTTTTTTAAATTCTTTAAATTTGCAAATTTATATTTTGTTATTTTAACTTTGGCGATTGCCACGAATTTTTGCTATCGCAAAAATTCTCGCAATGACAAATCAAACAAATTTGTCTCCACTGTCATTGCGAGAAAACGAAGTTTTCGAAGCAATCGCCAATGGTTAAATTTACTGTATGGTTTTTTTCGAAATTTATAAAATTTGGTTGCTTTTAAATTCTTTGAATTTGCAAATTTACATTATCGTTATTTCAGCTCTGGCGATTGCTTCGAGCCTGTCGGCTCTCGCAATGACAGTTGAAGCTATTTGCGAATTCTCGCAATGAAAATAGAAACGAAATTCGCAAATTTAAACGCAGGTCGTATCGACTAACCTGCGTTTGATTTTTTGCGCATTTGTATATTTATAAGCTCCACGACAAGCGAAAATGCCATAGAAAAATAAATATAACCTTTTGGAATATGAAAACCAAGCCCGTCCCCGATGAGCGAAACGCCGACGAGTATCAAAAACGAAAGCGCAAGGATTTTTATGGTTGGGTTATTATCGACAAAACGGCTAATCGCACCACTTGCAAACATCATCACACACACGGCTAAAATGACCGCAAGTATCATAACAGGCAGGTGTTTAGCCATACCGACAGCGGTAATAACGCTATCAAGCGAGAAAATAATATCCAAAAGTGCGATTTGAAACAAAACTCCGCCAAAACTAGCCGCCTTAGTCGCCCTTTCTTCGTGCGTTTCGCCGGTAACGCCTGAGTGGATTTCGGTTGTGGACTTCACAAGCAAAAATAATCCACCCAAAATAAGCACCAAATCTCGTCCGCTAAATTCGTGCGAAAACAGCGAAAACAGTGGTTTTGTAAGGCTCATAATCCAAGCTAAGCTCATTAAAAGTAAAATTCGCGTTATCATCGCTAAACCTAGCCCTAAAATTCGGGCTTTGTCCCGTTGATTTTCCGGTAATTTGCCACATAAAATGGCGATAAAAATGATATTATCAATCCCTAAAACAATCTCTAAGCCCGTTAGCGTGGCAAGGCTGATCCACGCCTCAGGCGAAGCAAGCCAGTCAAACATTTGTGTCCTTTAAAATTTGAATTATAGTTTTTGGCAAAAGTTCGTGCTCGATTTCGTGAATTTTCGCTTCCCACTCGTCGCGCGTTTTATTTTCTCGCTGAAAAGTTTGTTGAGCTATGATTTTTCCGCCATCTAACTCAGCACTAACCCAATGAACGCTAACACCGCCTACTTGCATATCACTATCAAAACTCTCGTCAATCGCGTGAGCGCCCTTGAAAAGTGGCAAAATGCTAGGGTGCAAATTTATGGCTTTGATATTGTCGCAAAAAAACGGCGTTAGAATTCGCATAAATCCAGCTAACACGGTTAGCTCTGCGCCACTTTTTTTAATCTCTTCAACCACTTTTTTATCAAATTCTTGCCTACTAACAAAATTTTTGTTATCGATAACAACACTTGTTAGTCCGAAATTTTCAGCTCTTTTTATGCCATAGGCGTTAGGTTTGTTAGTTAGCGTTAGCACAACTTCGATTTTAATATCGTCAAAAATTTTGCCGTGCAATTTATCTAAAATGCTTTGCAAATTTGAACCACTACCGCTAAAAAGCACGGCGATTTTTTTTACAACCATTTCAAGCCTTTTATAATATCAAGCGAATTTAGCGAATAATCGTTTTGTTTGAATTTTTTTGCCGATAACGCGTGAGCTAACACGCCGTTAGTGGCTGCATCAAGTGGTGCATAACCTTGCGCTAAAAGCCCTGCAATGATTCCTGCTAAAACATCGCCGCTTCCGCCTTTGGCAAGAGCGCACGAGCCTAGATTTGAAATGTAAATTTGTGAATTTTGCGCTATGATTGTGTTAGCTCCTTTTAGCACTAACACGCTTTTAAACTTCTCGCTCCACATTTTGGCGTATTTGAAGCGATTTTCTTGAAGTTCGCTAACACTAACATCGGCGATGTTAGCTAACTTTAAAAGTGAAACAAATTCTTTCGGATGTGGAGTTAGGACGATATTTTCATTTTTGCTAAGTAGTTCGATAACTTCTTTGTTATAACACAAATCAGCGTCAATAACGCAAATTTTATCTTTTAACTGAGCTAAATCTACTTTTTTGTTACCCAAGCCCGGACCGCAAACTACCACTTTTGCGCCTTGAAGCGATTTTTTTTGCATTAAAAGCGGATTTAAATTTACTAACGGTTCTTCACTAACAACGCTAACAAGTCCGCTTCCGATTGCACTAGAAGCAAGACCTGCTATCTGCGCCGCTCCAAGCATATCTCCTGCTATAAGAAATGTATGACCAAATTCGCCTTTGTTAGTGTTTTGTGTTTTTCTAAACGGCAAATTTAAATCCTGTTTTGTTAGTAAAAACATATCGCTATTGTTTTGAAAATTTTTCTCGCTAAGTCCTAAATTTGCTACTTTGATTTTACCGACAAAATCTTTCGCTGCGTCGCTAAAAAGCCCTGCTTTTAATGCTCCCATTGTCATAGTATAATCGGCTTCAAAAGCGATTTTGCCGATTTTGCCGTCTTTATAAATTCCGCTTGGAATATCGACTGCGATTTTAAGGGCATTTGTTTTATTTATCGTTTTTAAAATTTTGCAAAGTTCCGGATCTAATTCTTTATTTAACCCTGTGCCAAAAATTCCGTCTATATAACAATCAGCTAGTCCTAACTTACTAACAAACTTCACATTTGCTATCTTAGCTGTGTTAGCTTGTTTTTGATTTAGTTTGTTTTGTTTTTCGCCGATAAGCAAGGCATAACATTCATAATCCCCGCTTAACTTTCGTAAAGCACAAAGCGCGTCAGCGCCGTTATTTCCTGTGCCACAAAGGGCTAGAATTTTACTACCTTTTTTAAGTTTTTTTCGCACTAATCTTTCCAAATTTCCACCGGCATTTTCTAACAAAATTTCTTGTGAAATTCCAAATTCACTAACAACTCTGTTATCAAGCTCGTTAGTATCAAAATAGACATTTTTCATAACTCACTCCTTATTCTATAACTTAAACTTTCTAAAATGTGATTTTTCGTAATTATATCACTTTTATCAATATCTGCTATGCTTCTTGCGACTTTTAGCGTTTTATTTATGCCCCGCTGCGAAAGATTATACTTCACAACTGCCGAATTTAACACATTTTTAGCCCCGTCATCTAAAATGCAAAATTTCGCAATCTCTTCATCGCTAAGTTTGCCGTTTAGCTCTTTTTGACCACGCATTTTTTGAATTTTAAAAACACTTATCACGGTTTTATACATATCTTCGCTTCTCATGTCGCTTTTGTCGCTTGGACTTACTTCGTCCATCGCCACATACAGATCAATCCTATCTAATAAAGGCGATGAAATGGCATTTTTGTAGCGTTTTATTTCGCTCACAGAACAGATACAATCTGCATTTTTTGCAAATAAATTCCCGCACGGACAAGGATTTTGTGCTGCTACAAAGATGAATTTGGTTTGGTATTCGACCTTTGAATTTACACGAGAAACTAAAATTCGGTTATCTTCGAGTGGCTCTCTAAGGCTTTCTAAAATTTGCTTTCCAAAATGCGGAAATTCATCAAAAAACAGCTCTCCGCCGTTTGCAAGGGCTACTTCGCCGATTTTTGCCGTCCCTGAACCGCCCCCAAAAATGGAACTTCTGGTACTTGTGTGGTGTGGGCTACGAAATGGACGCAACGCGCTAAAATCGCTATTTTTATTATTTAACGATTCGTAAGCCGAAGCCAACATTATCTCATTTAAGCTTTGCGGCGGCAAAATCTTTGCTATGCGTTTAGCGCACATACTTTTTCCACAACCCGGGCTTCCTTCAAATAAAATATTATGCATACCACAAGCCGCGATGAGACTTGCTCTTTTTGCCCTGCTCTGCCCTTTTATATCTTTAAAATTTAGCGAAAAATCGCAATTTGGAACAAATTTTTCTCCGCAAATTTCGATAACATTTTCAAAAAGCGGGTGAATTTTTTCAAATTTAACGCTATTAGCAAATTCTTCATCTAAAAAAAATCTAACAGCTTGGTTTAAATTTTTAACTGCATAAACTTCATAATTTGGTATCATACACGCTTTTTCGGCGATGTCGTAGGGAACAAGAATTTTCGCTTTTTCGACCTTTGTGCTTAAAAAAAGCAAAATCGAAAAAAGCGACGCCGTGCTTTTTAAATCTCCGCCAAGCCCAAGCTCTCCAAAAACAAAAAATTCGTTATCGATTTTTTCCTTTTGCAAAGCTATTAAAAGTGCGATCGGCAGGTCAAAATGTGAGCCGTTTTTTGGGACATCGGACGGGGATAAATTTATAATGATTTTTGAGGGCGGGAATTTAAAATTTAGGCTTAAAAGTGCCGATTTTACCCTACTTTCGCTCTCTTTTATGGTCGTTCCTGCTAACCCGACAACGCCAAAACCCGGCAATCCCCTAACAAAGCTTGATTCTACCTCAACTTTAACAAGAGTATCGGTAAAAGCGGCACTTTTTAGAGATTTCATTTTTCTTTTTGTTTTTTCTTAAATTCTTGATTGAATTTTTTGCGTTTGTTGTAGCCTATGCGTTCGATAAAAAGGTGTCCATTTAAATGGTCTATTTCGTGCTGGATACAAACGGCAAGTAGTCCGTCTGCTTTTAGCTCACAGCTTTCGCCTTTTCGATTTTGATATTTTAAGACGATATTTTCAGCTCTTTTGACATCTTCGTAAAACCCTGGAACCGATAAACAGCCCTCTTGATAAATTTGCTCTCCGTTAGCTTTTAAAATTTGTGGATTTATGATTTCAAGCAAATCTTTTTTATCTTGTTTTCCGTCTTCATCTGCCAAATTTATCACAAGGGCTTGGATAGGATTTCCTACTTGGATAGCAGCTAGTCCGATTCCGTTTTTTGCAATCATAGTTTCATACATATCATCTAAAAATTTAGCCAAATTTTCATCAAATTTGGCTACTTTTTTTGATTTTTCAAATAAAATTTTATTCGGATATGTTAAAACTTCTAAAACCATTATTTAAAACTCTTTTCCAAAACTTTATCGATAATGCCGTATTCGGCGGCCTCTTTTGCGCTCATAAAAAAGTCTCTGTCGGTGTCTTTTTCGATTTTTGCTAGTTTTTGTCCTGTATTTTGGGCTAGAATTTTGTTTAAATTCTCTTTTATACGCAAAATTTCTTTAACTGTTATTTCCATATCGGTTGCCTGACCTTGTGCGCCGCCTAGGGGCTGATGAATCATAATGCGTGAATTTGGAAGCGCGTATCGTTTGCCCTTTGCGCCACAACTTAGCAAAAATGCACCCATAGAAGCAGCCTGACCTATGCAAATCGTGCAAACATCAGGCTTAATGTAATTCATAGTGTCATAGATACTAAAACCGCTTGTAACTACGCCGCCGGGAGAATTTATATATAGATAAATATCTTTATCCGGATCTTCTGCTTCTAAAAACAAAAGTTGTGCCACAATCGCACTTGCCATGCTATCTTCGATCTCGCCGCTAAGCATAATTATTCTATCTTTAAGCAAACGGGAGTAAATATCATAGCTTCTCTCGCCTCTGCTGGTTTGTTCTATGACATAAGGAATTACCATTATTCTGCCTCTTTTTCGTCTTTTTTATCTTTTGAGAAAATATTGTTGAAAAGTTTTTCTTCTGTCAGTGCCATTTTGATAGCAGGAAGCATTCCGCCGTTTTTGTATTGTTCTAAGTGTGCTTTTGGATCCATACCATAGCTATAAGCTTCAAAATAAATCGCTTGAACGACTTCTTGATCGCTAACGCTAACGCCTCTTGCCTTTGCTAACTCATCAATCAAAAATGTGATTTTAACGCTTTTTTGTGCTTGATCTCTAAATTCTTCTCTTTTTTTGCTAAGAGCGTCTTTGTCTTTTTGGAAGCTTTCGATCTCTTCTTTGCTAAATGTTCCCCAAGCATTTCTAAACTGCAAATCGATCTCTTGTTCGACGATTACTTTTGGCAAATCAAAATCATAGTTTTCGCTTAGAGCGTCTGCTAGTTTTGGTTTTAAATCTTCTTGGATTAATTTTTGCAATTTTTCATTTTTGAGTTGCTCTTTGATTTTAGCTTCAAATTTTTCCTTGTTTGGCTCTTTTTCGCCCGGCAATGCTCGTTTTAAATCTTCTTCGCTAAGCTCTTTTGCAGGATTTTTACCTTGAATTTCGTGTAGTTTTACTTTGAAAACCGCATCTTTTCCTGCTAAATTTCTTGCGCCGTATTCATCAGGAAATTTAACCTTAACATCTCTTTCTTCGCCGACTTTAAGACCTATCATACCGTCTTCAAAGCCCGGGATAAATTGATTTGAGCCGATTTGAAGAACATAGTTTTCGGCTTTTCCGCCCTCAAATGCTACGCCATCGACAAAGCCTTCGAAATCAAATTTAGCAAAATCATCTTTTTCTAGGCTATCTTTTTCTACTTTTTCAAGCGGAGCGATTAAATTTAAAAATTCATTTACTTTTGCTTCGATCTCTTTTTTTGTAACTCTTGGAGTTGAGAATTCAGGGATTAATTTTTCATATCCGTCGATTTTGATTTCAGGGCGAAATGACATTTCGATTGTGGTATCGATTGCGCCGTCTTTTTCGTCAAATTTAGCAAAAATCGGCTCTCCAAGCATATCTTTTTGATTTTTACCTAATGATTTTAAAGATTCATTTATAGCATCTCTAAAAATCTCGCCTTTGGCATCTTGTTCTAAGTCTTTGCCGTATCGTTTCATAACGACAGCCACAGGAACTTTTCCTTGTCTAAATCCGTCGATTTTCATTTTTTTGGCTGCATTTACAGCTAGTTTTTCTGTGCGTTTTGCAATGTCGTCCGCACTGACTTTAACATCGGCAGTTGCATTAGCCGAATTGATAAGTTTTGCATTAACTTCCATAAAATTCCTTTAAAAAATTTAAAAAATGGTTGTTAATATACCAAAACTTTTCTTATTAAAAGTATAAATTTTTTAAATTTATGAGTATAAAAGCAAATTTGCAATAAAATCACATTTTCATATAAAAGGTAAAAACATGGACGAAAATTCAAGAATAAAATTTGAAAATTTGGTTAAGCAAATGCTTGAAATACTCGGCGAAGATCCTAACCGAGAAGGTTTGTTAAAAACCCCTGCTAGGGTCGCTAAGGCGTATGAATTTTTAACAAGCGGTTACTCGCAAAATCCAAAAGATGTGTTAAATGACGCTTTGTTTTCTAGCTCAAATAATGAAATGGTTTTGATTAAAGATATTGAATTTTACAGCCTTTGCGAACACCATTTATTGCCGATTATCGGGCGCGTTCATGTGGCATATATACCAAACGGAAAAGTTGTAGGCTTATCAAAAATTCCACGCATGGTAAATATTTTTGCTAGGCGTTTGCAAATACAAGAACAGATGACAGAGCAGATCGCTAATGCTATACAAGAAGTTGTAAAGCCACTAGGTGTCGGCGTTGTCGTTCAAGCAAGACACATGTGCGTTGAAATGCGTGGCGTGCAAAAGATAAATTCGCTAACGACAACTTCTGCGCTTCGTGGAATTTTTATAAAAAATGCAAACACAAGAAAGGAATTTTTTGATCTCATAAATTCGCCGAAAAATTTTAGCTATTAAATTTAAAATTTTAAAGTTAAATTTAGTAAATTTGTTATATATTTTGGCGAATTTGCAAAAACAGATAAAAAAAATCCTAATTAAGAAATGAGGGCAAATGAACAGAGTTTATTTAGACAATAACGCAACAACTCCGGTTGATCCCGAAGTTTATGAAGCAATGAAGCCGTTTTTTTGCGAAAAATTCGGAAATCCAAATTCTTTGCATGATTTCGGTAGCGAAACGCACCCTGCACTAAGACGGGCAATGGACGAACTTTATAACGGAATCGGCGCAAAAGATAGCGACGACATAGTCATCACAAGCTGTGCAACCGAAAGCAACAACTGGGTTTTAAAAGGAATTTATTTTGACAAAATCATAACAGGCGAAAAAGATAACATTATAATTAGCTCAGTAGAACACCCTGCAATCAGCGCAACCTGTGAATTTTTATCTACTCTTGGCGTTAAAATCACAAAACTTAGCGTTGATAATAATGGGCTGATAAATTTAGACGAATTACGCGAAAAAATCAACGACAAAACCGCCCTTGTTAGCATAATGTGGGCAAATAACGAAACAGGAACGATTTTTCCTATTCACGGGGCCTGTGAAATAGCACACGAATTTGGCGCGTTATTTCACACAGACGCCGTTCAAGCAGTCGGTAAAATAAGTATCAATGTCGCTGAAATGGGAGTTGATTTTTTAAGCTTTTCAGGGCATAAATTTCACGCTCTAAAAGGTGTTGGTGGGTTATTTATAAAAGATAGCAAACCGCTAACTAGCCTGCTTCACGGCGGCGAACACATGGGCGGCAGGAGAAGCGGAACGCTAAATGTAGCAGGAATTGTTGGCATGGGAAAAGCCTTAGAATTAGCAAATAAATTTATAGCTTACGAAAATTCGCATGTAAGGCGTTTAAGAGATAAGCTCGAAGATGCACTTTTGCAAATTCCTGATGTGAGCGTAGTCGGCGATAGAAGTATCCGTGTGCCAAATACCATTTTAGCTTCTATTAAAGGCATTGAAGGCGAAGCTATGCTTTGGGATTTAAATAAAGCTGGAATTGCTGCTAGCACAGGTTCAGCATGTGCTAGTGAAACATTAGAGAGCAATCCAATCATGGAAGCAATCGGAGCAGATAAAGAACTAGCTCACACGGCACTTCGTTTGTCGCTTTCACGCTTTAACACAGAAGCCGAAATCGACTACACAATCGAAGTTATAAAAAAAGCGGTTGAGCGTTTAAGGGCGATTTCAAGCACATTTGCTTATGCACCAAGTTGGCACAAAAGCGGACTGTAAATTTGCTGTGAATTTGTAAATTTTATAAATTTGCAAATTTTAAATTTAAAAAAGAAAAAAAGATAAAAAAAGGTAAGGCGAAGTATTTTGAGATGATTTTTTGGGTTGTGAAGCTTTCGGCGAATGAGACGCACTAATTCGTGCGTCGCAGTGAGACGAAAGCAAATCTCCCAAAAAAGCACTCAAAAGACAAGCCGTAAAGGAAAAAAATGGCGAAAAATGATTTAATCAACGGCTCTATCTGGGACGAATACTCACAAATCGTGCAAGATAGAATGAATAACCCTAGATTTATGGGCGAGATAACAGAAGAAGAAGCTAAGGAAAAAGGCTGTAAGCTGATTATCGCTGATTTTGGAGCTGAGAGCTGTGGGGACGCTGTAAGGCTTTATTGGTTGGTCGATGAGAAAACCGACATTATTAAAGATGCTAAATTTAAAAGTTTTGGCTGTGGAACGGCGATCGCTAGTAGCGATACTATGGCTGAGCTTTGTATCGGCAAAACGGTCGATGAAGCCGTAAAAATCACAAATTTAGATGTCGAAAGAGCGATGCGAGATAACCCTGATACTCCGGCAGTCCCGCCGCAAAAAATGCACTGCTCGGTTATGGCGTATGATGTTATAAAGGCTGCTGCTGCTAGTTATAAAGGCATAGATCCTGAGCATTTCGAAGATGAGATTATCGTTTGTGAGTGCGCAAGAGTTTCGCTTGGCACGATAAAAGAAGTTATTAAACTAAATGATTTAAAAACGGTTGAAGATATAACTAGATTTACCAAAGCAGGGGCATTTTGTAAAAGCTGTATAAAACCGGGCGGACATGAAAAAAGAGAGTATTATTTAGTCGATATTTTAGAACAAACAAGAGCTGAAATGGAGCAAGAGCGATTAAAAGCTTTGGCGGACGCTAAAACAGGCGAGAAAAAAATCGATCTAAGTTTTGAAGAATTAAATACAATCGGCAAATTTAAAGCCGTCGAAGAGCTAATAAATGCCGAAATTCGCCCAATGCTAATGATGGACGGCGGAGATTTAGAAATCATCGATATAAAAACGGCAGATGACGGCAAAACCGACATTTATATTCGCTATTTAGGTGCTTGTAGCGGTTGTGCTAGTGGAGCCGGTGGAACGCTGTTTGCGATAGAAAGCGTTTTAAAAGAAAATTTAAGCGCAAATATCCGTGTAATGCCGATATAACGCTTTATCGCACTAAAAATTTATGTTGAATTTGCCAAAATCAAGGCAAATTCAACCAAAAATTATTTTTTATTTTCTACGATTTTATCGACTAAAATTTGCAAATTTCCTAAGCTTCGTAGGTGGTTATAGATAAGCTCTAAATAACCTCGCCTTGCAAAATCTGCCAAAGTTTTATCATCAAGTTCGTGTAATTTTTGCGGATTTACAACCAAAAAACCACTCAAAAGTGTCTCTTTTGTACCGTCTTTTTCGACGCCCAACTCTTTGCTTTCTAAAATGCCTGTTTTTTTGATTTCAGAAATTGCGATTTTTGTTCGCATATCCATGTCGTTATAGTTTTCCATAACGGAGATTAAATTTTTCATAAAGTCGCTATATTCGCCGTTTTTGTTAAAGAGCTTATCGCCTTTGCCTTTTAGTTGTTTTGCTTCGCTATCGATACAGAGCAAATTTTGATCTCCGACTTGGGCTAAGAAAAACGGATAATTTAGCACGCTTGCCGGAATTGCACCTTTGAAATCTTTATCGATTAAAATATTTTCGGTTTTGCCTAAAAGCGCGACTAGCTTTGACTCTTCTTCATCTGTAAAAACTAAAACAAAATTGTTAGCGCAAATTCCTGCTTCCGGTGCGATAACAGGCACAAAAGCAGCACTTGGCAACTCATCTTTGTGATAACACAAATCCGCATGTTTTTCTTTGTCTAAAATTTCTGGTTTCATCTTTTTCCTTTATTTTAAATTTTGCAATTTTTACTATTTTAAATTCCTAAAACTTATCGGAAGCTCCAAATTTAGCGACTTTACAAGCTTTATGCACTCTTGAAGATCGTCGATTGACTTTGAGCTAACACGCACTTCTTCGCCACGAATTTGTGCATTTACTTTTATTTTGGCATCTTTTATCGCCTTTGTGATTTTTTTAGCATCTTCGGTTTCTAGGGTATCATTTAACTTTAAAATCGCCCTAGTATTAGCTCCGCTTGCTGGCTCTCTTTTTAGCTCTTTTATCGCCACGGGCGGTATTTCTCGCTTTATAAGTTTTGAAATGACTATGTCTTTAAGTGCGTCGATTTTATTATCGCTCGAACTTAAAAGCGTGATAGTTTTATCCTTTTCATTTAGCGAAATCTCAGCCGTTAGCCCCTTAAAATCATACCTTGCAGCAACTTCCTTTTTCGCAGTTTCAAGTGCGTTTTTAACTTCCATTAAATCTACACTTGCGCTTATATCAAAGCTATGCTCACTTGCCATTTACAAAATCCTTTATATTTTTTGCTACTAGTTCGACCAGCGTAGCCCTAGCTTCATTACTAGCCCACGCAATGTGCGGTGTGATAATCAAATTTTCTTTGTTTTTAACGCTAAGTAGCGGGTGATTTTCTATCATCGGCTCAATTTCAAGCACATCAAGGGCTACTTTTAAATTTTTCTCGTCAATCGCCTTTGCAAGGGCTTTTTCATCGACTATGCCGCCGCGTCCGAAATTCATCAAAATCGCTCCGTCTTTCATTTTATTTAACTCTTCTTCGCCGATTAAATTTGCCGTTTTATCATTTAACGGAGCGTGGATTGAGATTATATCGCAGGTTTTAAGCAAAGAATCCAAACTAACTCTAACATATTCGTTGTTAGTGTTAGCACCGCTTGTGGAATAATACCTTACTTTCGCACCAAAAGCTTCGGCGATAGTTGCAACTTTTTTGCCTATCGTGCCAAGCCCGATAATACCGAATTCTTTACCTGCAATTTCGCTTATAGGTCTATCTAAATTTGTAAAAATTTCGCTTTTGACCCACTCGCCGTTAGTGCCGTAAGTGCCGTAATAACTAACAGCGTTAGTAAGCGCTAATAGCGAAGCAAAGGTTTGTTGCACAACGCTGTTAGTAGAATAACCCGCAACATTTTTTACAGGAATTCCGCGTTCTTTTGCGGCGTTAGCGTCGATATTATTAATTCCCGTTGCACTAACACAAATGAGCTTTAAGTTAGTGTTAGCCATAACCTCATCTGTTATCAATACTTTGTTAGTTATGACGACATCGGCACCTTGCAATCTTTCGATAGTTTGCTCAGGTTTTGTTATGTTATAACTAACAAACTCGCCAAATTCTTTAAATAACTCTAAATTTGCGTCTTTGCCAAGAGTATCGGCATCTAAACATACTATTTTCATATTTTTTCCTTTAATTAGAGTAAATTTTCGCTATCTTCTTCTAAATTTTCAAATTCATCATTTTGAAAATTTGCTTTTAATAAATTTAAATCGATATTTTTATTTATCAAAATCGCATCGTTTTTGACCTTAACAAATTCGCTTTTGCCGATATTTTCGATAAGCAAATTTTGAATTTTTAACTTCTTTTTTCGTTTAATATCTAGCGAATTTAAAAAACTGCCTATGCTGAGCCACTCGCTGTCGTCGAAAAATTCGTCGCTACTTTCTTTGACTGCCAAATCAATTGGCTCACTTTTAAAAGTCTCTTTTTTTTGCAAAAGTGGTTTTTCAAAAAACGAAAGAAAATATTTCAGTTTTTCGTCTCGTTCTTCATACATTGCCTTGATTTCGTCTTTTGTATCGACTAAAATTTTCTCTTTTTCCCTAAAAAGCTTCTCTTTATCCTGCTCTAACTCTTTGATTTTATCTTTTAGCTCATCGATTTCTTTTATGAGATATTCGATAAAATCGCTTTTATGTGGATCTTTTTTTGTCTCTTTTTTAGGCGAAGCAAAATTTGAAGAGAAATTTTTTGTGTTAGTAGTAGTTTGTGTTTGTTTGTTAGTTGAAATTTCGTCCAAAATAACAAATCTCACGCCGTTTTCTTCAACGGATTTGATAGTATTTCTTCTAATCCTGTTATAAATAGCTTCCTTCGAAATGCCCAAAATATCGGCAGCTTCGTTGATAGATAACTTTTTCATAACTAACCTTTGAATAATTTGTTAGTATTATTGCAAATTTAGGCTAAAATAGGGATTAAATTTACTAACAAGCCGTTAGTAAATTTAAAAATATATAAAAATAATATTTTTTATAAATATTTGTAACAAAGTTATTGATAATATAAGAAAAAAGTTGTATAATTTTGTTTGATTTTGATAACATTTTTAGGAGAATTTATGAGTGGGAGTGAAAAAATTTTAAACTACACCAAAAAAAGATACATAGGTTTTTTTATTATAACCGCCCTGGTTTTGTTAATGCCGTTTTTACGCATAAACGGTAATCATCTATTTTTATTAAGCTTTGACAAAAAAGAGCTTCATCTTTTCTTTACGGCATTTTCAACGCAAGAGCTTTATTTAATGCCGTTTTGTTTGATTTTGTTCTTTTTGTTTATATTTTTTATAACCACCTTGGCGGGTCGAATTTGGTGCGGTTGGGGCTGCCCACAAACTATATTTAGGACGATTTATAGAGATTTAATCCAAACAAAACTTCTAGGAATTCGCAAAAATATCGCAAACAAACAACAAGGAAGCGAAAAAGGTTTTAAAAGCGTTCTTGCTGTTGTGATTTTTTTCTTTATCGCCTTGGTTGCGTCTTCGAATTTGCTCTGGTTTTTTGTCCCGCCGGAAGATTTTTTCGCTTATATAAAAAATCCTAGCAAACACAAACTCCTAGTCGGCATTGTGCTTGGATTTACGATATTTTTGACTTTTCTTGTAACATTTTTAAAAGAAAAATTCTGCGTATATGTCTGTCCTTACGCAAGAGTTCAAAGCACAATGTTTGATAACGACACGGTTCAGGTCATTTACGATGAGAAAAGAGGCGGCAAAATTTATGACGAAAGCAAAAATTTAATCGCAAATAAGCCGCAAAACGGCGATTGCACCGGCTGTCAAAGCTGTGTTAGAATTTGCCCTACGCACATTGACATTAGAAAAGGTATGCAGCTTGATTGTATCAACTGCCTAGAATGCGCCGACGCGTGTAGCAACATTATGTCAAAACTTGGCAAAAAATCGCTTATTAGCTGGACGAGCGAAAACAGCGTCGAAACAGGAAATAAGGTCAAATTTTTTAGATTTAGAACGATTGGCTATATCGTTGTTTTGTGTATAGTTTTCATCGCTCTTATGCTAATGAGCACCAAAAAAGAAAATATGCTTTTAAACATAAACCGAACAACCGAGCTTTATAGCATTTCCTTTGATAATGATGATTTGCGCGTTATAAACGACTATACATTTATGTTCCAAAACACCGATAAAAAAGAGCATAGCTATTTCTTTGAAGTCGATAACTCAGGAATTGAGATTTTAAAACCAAAAGAAGCTATCAAAGTTGGCGCAGGAGCAAAACGCAGAACCGTCGTTAGACTTGTTACAAAACAAGATTTAGCAAACGGACAAAACGAGCGAAAAGATTTGATTATCCCGATTGTCATCAAGGCTTATGCGACTGACGATAAAGAAAATATCGCTATCACAAGAAAAACAATCTTTTCATACCCGAAACAAGAAGTCATCGAAGCTAAAAAAGCCGGAAAATAAATCCGAATTCTGCCGTCAAATTTGACGGCAGAATTTAGTTTTTAATCCCAAATTTATACAAAAACAAAATTTGCTATAATTTGCCATTGCAAGACGAGCAAAACGAACTAAGCAATCTAGCAACGCCGACAGGCGTTTTTAAATTTGCAAATTTAAAACACAATTTTATATTGTCTTTGGCGATACGACCTGAATTTGCAAGAAATATATTTAAAAGGATTGAAATTGAAAGATGAAATTCAAAAAATAGTAGAAGTTAGGTATAAATACAAAAAAAGAGTAAAAATTGTAAAGTATTTTTTTGGCATACTTGTTGCTTTTATATTGATATTTATAACTATTTCTTATCTTTACAACAAGTGGAAAATGCACCAAAATTTCGTTGAATTCAAAATAGAAAATCCAAATGATGAAATCGAAATCATAAATAAAGCTCTTAAAATTTATCTTGATAAAATGCATAGGTTTCGTAATTTTAGCAAAGCTGACATTAAAAAAAGAAGTAAATATTTTATGTTTGGAGATACGCACGAATCTTATGCTACCGATATATTTGAATATTGCCACGGCGATAAAAAACACGATGATAAATGCGAATTTATGACATTTGATAAAAGACTAAATTTAGAATACTTAATGAAATTAGGAAAAAGAATTTGTATAAATGGCAACCCAATAGAAAACGCCAAACAAATCGTAGATAATGATGAAATCTTACAAAATAAAAAGCTCTTTTATCCACAAGACGAAAAAGCACTTGTAGATGAAAATGGGAATTTTATAACTAACTTTTTTTATACAGCAAATCAAGCATTATTTTATGATAAAGTCTTTATAAATAAAAATATTTTTTCTCATACAAATAAAGATTTTGATATTATTATATCGTCAAATGCTGGTTTTGCAAGACTATTTTTTGCCATAAATGAAGAAAATAATCTGCAAAGTTTTTGTGGTCATTATGATGATATTTTTACCAAATTTGATGAAAATTTGCCTTATTATGAAGATTATCTTACAAAACTTGCAACGATTAACTTTTCATATATTCCTATAAAATTAACCAAAAATGGTGCCTATGATATACTAACTATCGAAGATATAGCCGAGTATAGAAATATTTATCAATACGGCCATCATGGTAGTGTTCCAAAATTTGATCACTATATTTGGTTGGACAAACACAATGAATACGATTTGGCTTTCAATCAATACCAAACTTTAAAAAACAACAATTTTAATAAAAATCTAAATTTACAAGGAGACGGCAATGCCAGAAACTAAAAACAAACCGCTTGATTTAAACAACAGCAATTACGCCTTAGAAGTTTTAAGTTACTATATTTGGGGACAAAGTTCTAAACCTGCAAAATAGCATAAAAACCAAATAACACAAAAAAAATATAATTTTCTACTTATTTAAAATCAAAATGCGTAAATTTGCTCTTAAAACCTTTTTTCAATCCCAAAATAGTGATTTATCGCTCCGTTTCCGTGTCCTATTTGCTCACTCCACGAAAGTGCGTTAAATACAAATTCTTTCGCATTTTTGACTGCTTCGTTTAGGCTTAAATTTGCTCCCAAACCACACGCGATCGCACTTGAAAGTGTGCAGCCCGTGCCGTGAGAGTTTTTTGTATCGATTTTTGGCGCTCTAAATTCGCTAAATTCGCCGTTTTCATACAAAATATCAACCGCTTCTTCGCCTAAATGTCCGCCTTTGACTAAAACCGCGCCGTTTGTTAGTTTTGCGATTTTTTGAGCTGATTTTTTCATATCGCAGGTATTTTTTATTTTCATTTCGCTTAAAACTTCGGCTTCGCTTAAATTCGGCGTTACAATTGTCGCTAATGCAAAAAATTCGTCTATTAGCGAATTTACGGCATCATTTCTCATCAAAACCCCGCCGCTTGTGGCGACCATGACGGGATCGACCACTATATTTTTTGCATTATAAAATTTAAGCATTTTTGCGATTGATTTTATAATATCTTTGTTCGAGACCATACCGATTTTAACGGCATTTGGGACGATGTCGTCAAAACACGCCTTAATCTGCGCTTCCACAAATTCGCTTGGAGTTTCAAAAACGCCAAAAACGCCCGTTGTATTTTGCGCTGTCAAAGCCGTAATAACGCTCATGGCATACATTTTGTGAGCCGTTATTGTTTTAATGTCAGCTTGAATTCCTGCTCCGCCACTACAATCCGAACCTGCAATACTTAAAATCTTTATCATTATTTTTACCTTTAAATTTAATAAACGAATTTTACCTAAATTTAACTTATTTACGCTAAATTTCGTGTATTTTTTCATATTAAACATTAAAAATTGATTAACTAAATTTAAGAAAATTTTAGATAAAATGAGTATTTGTTTATATATTTTTTAAGAAGGTAAATTTATGAGTAAATTAGCGAATTTAGCGATATTAGCTATATTGTTATCAGGTTGTTCTTATTTTGAAAAAAAAGATAAAAACGCAGCAGCAGCCCAACAACAAATGCCACCACTTCCTGTGGGAGTAATAACAGCCAAAACAGGCGATATGGAAGTTGCGCTTTCTTTTAACGGACAAATAGTCGGCGAACTTGATGTCGTAGTCAAAGCCAAAGTCGTAGGAACGATAGAAAAGCAAAACTTTACTCCCGGTCAAGCGGTCAATGAAGGCGATATTTTGTTTGAAATCGATTCTGCAAAATATGAAGCAGCATATAACATCGCAAAGGCAAATTTTGACAACGCCAACGCCGATTTAAAAAGAGCGAAAAATTTAAGAGCTTCAAATGCGATTTCCCAAAGAGAATATGACGCTGCCGTTGCTGCATACAACATAACAAACGCAAATTTGACAAATGCGAAAATTGATTTAGATTATTCAAAGGTAAAAGCGCCGTTTTCCGGCGTTGTAGGCGATAATCTAAAAGATGTCGGAGCCTATGTAAGCGGGGCAGATTCTGATTTAGTAAGACTTACAAAACTCGATCCGATTTATGTTAAATTCGGAATTTCCGATGTCGAAAAGCTAAAAATCGATACAAATTTGGCTAACGGCGAGTGGGAAAAGAAAAATTCAAGCGTTAGCATAAGCGTAGCCGGAAAAGATTATAACGGAACGCTTAAATTTATCGATAATGTCGTAAATTCAAATACTGCAACGGTCGATGCAAAGGCTGAATTTGATAATCCAAATTTAGAACTAAAACCGGGGACTTACGCTAGGGTAAAGGTCGGCGGTTTTCATCAAAAAAATGGCGCAAAACTACCGCAAATCGCTGTTTTGCAAGATTTAAGCAACCCTTTTGTTTATGTAGTTGAAAACGGAAAAATCGCAAAAAAAATCGTAAAAGTTATCTCCCAAACAGCCACAGAAGCGATCATCTCAGAAGGCATAAATGACGGAGATTTAGTCGTTATCGATAATTTCAAAAAAATTCGTGTAGGGCTTGATGTCGCTCCGCTAAACGAAGAAGCAAGGGCAGCCGAAGCTGCTAAAATGCAGGCCAAAATGCAACAAGCACAAACGGAAGGTCAAAAATAATGTTTTCTAAATTTTTTATTGAAAGACCTGTTTTTGCGAGTGTTGTTTCTATAATCATCGTAATCGCAGGTGTGATTTCGGCGATAACTTCGGCAGTAGAAGAGTATCCGCAACTTACTCCACCACAAATCGTCGTTCGTGCTACATACTCAGGAGCTGATGCGCAAACTATCGCCGATAGCGTTGCTGCACCACTTGAAAATGCCATAAACGGCGTTGAAAATATGATTTATATGCAAAGCACTTCAAGTTCTGCCGGCGAACTTAATATCAATGTTTTCTTTGAAATCGGCACAGATCCGGCTGATGCAAGGGTAAATGTAAATAACCGCGTAGCACCTGCTCTAAATACTTTGCCAGATGAAGTTAGAAGATACGGGCTTTCGGTTTATGAGCGAAGCGGATCGCTACTCGAACTTTTGACATTTTACGATCCTAGCAATGAAATGGATCGCATAGAGATGAACAACTATGTCAAAATCAATATCGTCGAAGAGCTAAAACGAGTTGAAGGTGTCGGCGAAGCATTTGCTATGGTGAGAAACTATGCTATGCGAATTTGGCTAAACCCTGAACTTTTGCATAAATATAACCTTACCACATCTGAGGTCATCGCTGCAATAGGAGAGCAAAATTCACAGCGAACAGCCGGAAAAATCGGGCAACAACCAAACGATTTAGGCAATCCTTATGTTTTTGCTATTCGCCCAGAAGGACGACTTAAAACCGTCGAGCAGTTTGAAAATATCATCATCAGAAGCGACGATAAGGGCAGTTTTTTGCGCGTAAAAGATGTTGCAAGAGTTGAGCTTGGGGCAGATGATTACTCTATACAAGGTAAATACAACGGACACAGCATGGTTCCTACGATGATTTTCTTAAAAAACGGCGCAAATGCCCTTGCTACTGTTGAAAAAGTAAATAAAAAAGTCGAAGAGCTCTCAAAAAATTTCCCCGGGAATTTGACATATTCAGTCGGCTATGACACTACAAAATTCGTTGCCGTTTCAGTTAAGGAAGTTATGAAAACATTCGCAGAAGCCCTACTTTTTGTTATTTTCATCATGTATATGTTTTTAGGAAATTTCCGCTCTACTTTTATTACAATGCTTGCCGTGCCGGTTTCGATTTGCGGTGCGTTTATCGGAATTCATCTGCTTGGATTTTCTATAAATTTGATTACTCTTTTTGCGTTAGTTTTAGCTATCGGTATTGTTGTTGATGATGCTATTATCGTTATCGAAAATGTCGAGCGAATTTTGCACGAAGAAAGGCATTTAAGCGTAAAAGAAGCCACGATTAAGGCAATGCGAGAAATAACAAGCCCTGTTATTTCTATCGTGCTAGTTTTGAGCGCTGTTTTTATTCCGATTGCCTTTATGGGCGGTTTTACAGGCGTTATACAAAAACAATTTGCCCTAACGCTTGTTGCTTCTGTCGCATTTTCCGGCTTTGTAGCACTTACTCTTACGCCGTCGCTTTGTGCGCTTATTTTACGCAAAAAAGAGGGTGAGCCGTTTTGGTTAGTAAAAAAATACAATGAATTTTTTGATTTTTCTACGCGAGTTTTTACAGCAGGTGTTGCAAAAGTTTTACGCCATGTAATCCCAAGTTTGTTAATTGTGGCTGTTTTTATGGGTCTTGTAGTTGCACTGTTTAAAGCAACTCCGGGTGCGCTTGTGCCAAATGAAGATAAAGGCGCAGTTTTAACCATGGTGAATTTACCGTCAGCCATGACGCTAGGACATACGCAACAAACGACAAATTTTATTAAAAGTATTGTCGAACAAAACCCAAATGTAGAAGCCGTAACCGAAATCGCAGGTTATGATATGATTAGCGGTAGCATGAAAGAAAACGGCGGAGCTATGTTTATGATGCTTAAAGATTGGGATAAAAGAAAAGGTTATGAAAATTCAAATTTTGCTATGGCAAATGAACTAAACGGAAAATTATATTTTGCAGATAGAAATTCGATGACCTATGTCGTTACGCCACCGCCTATAAACGGACTTTCTTTGACTGGTGGTTTTGAATTATATGCCCAAAGCCTAACAGGAAAAACATATCACGAAATCGAAGCCGATATGCAAAGGGTTGCAGCCAAAGCAAACGCTCACCCAATGCTAAATTTGGTGCGAACCACGCTAGATACGCAGTTTCCGCAATATACCCTTACGATGAATACCGAAAAAATCAAAATGATGGGTATTAATATCAACGATATTTTTTCAACCCTATCGGCGACTATCGGAAAGTATTATGTAAATGATTTTAACCTTCTTGGCAAAAACTTTCGCGTTTATATTAGGGCAGATCAAGAGTATAGAACATCGCCCGAAGACATTAAATTTTTATATGTTCGCTCAAAAACAGGACATTTAGTTCCGCTTGATGCACTAGTTAGCCTGCAACGAAGCTTAGGTCCGGATACTGTCGATAGATTTAACGGCTTTTCTGCTGCTAAACTTATGGGAGAGCCAAAACCGGGCTTTACATCTGGTCAAGCCATACAAGCTATACAAGAAGTTATGAAGGAAGAGCTAGGCGATGAGTATTCTATCGGCTGGTCAGGTTCTGCTTACCAAGAAGTCGCCGCCACAGGCAAAGGCGCACAGGCTTTCATTTTTGGTTTGATTTTCGTATTTTTGATTTTAGCGGCTCAGTATGAAAGGTGGCTAATGCCTTTGGCAGTTTTGACAGCCGTGCCGTTTTCAGTTTTTGGAGCGCTACTCTTTAACTGGGCCAGGGGATTAAATAACGATATATATTTTCAAATCGGACTTTTATTACTTATCGGTTTGGCTGCTAAAAATGCCATTTTGATTGTCGAATTTGCTATGCAACAGCATTTACATAATAACCGCTCGATAACAGAAGCAGCTACCCAAGCCGCTAGAATGCGCTTTCGCCCGATTTGTATGACAAGTCTTGCTTTTACGCTTGGCGTTTTCCCTATGGTTATCGCCACAGGAGCAGGTGCTGCAAGCCGCCATGCCATAGGAACCGGCGTTATGGGCGGTATGATAGCAGCTTCGACGATTGCGATTTTCTTTGTTCCGCTGTTTTTCTACCTTTTAGAAAGCCTTAATGAGTGGATAGACAAAAAACGAGCAGAAAATAAAAGTGCGGAGGACGAGTGATGAATAAATTTTTATATAGCGTGATTGCAAGTGCCGTTTTGTTTAGTGGTTGTTCGTTTAAGCCGACACTTCCGCAAAAAAACACCGAATTTATCGCAGACTACGGCGAAATTCGCATAGATAAAGCTTGGTGGGCTGAATTTGGCGATAGCTATCTAAATTCTTTGGTTGAAAGTGCGTTACAAAACAATTCTGATTTGAATTTAGCCCTAAATAATATCGAAATAGCGCGAACTTCGCTTGGACTTTCACGCTTGGAGTTTTTACCAAATTCGCAGATTCAAGGTGGCGCAGGTCGCCAAAATAACTTTGGAAATCTGCCTGATAGAAATTCGCACGAAGCCTATTCGCTTGGGGCTTCTATGAGCTATGAAATCGATTTTTGGGGCAAAATTCGAAACTCAGTCGGGGCAGCAAATGCTAAATTTAATGCCACAAAATACGACTACGAAACGGCAAAAAACACAATCGTAAGCACCGTTGCAAACCTTTATTTCACGCTGATTTCGCTAAAAGAGCAAGAGCAAATTTTAAAATCCAGCCTAGATAGCTACACTAGCACGGCAAATTTTCGTAAAAAACAGCTAAATGCAGGAGCTATTAGCGATATTGTTTATTATCAAGCATTAGCGACACAAGAAAACGCAAGAGCGAATTTAATCGGTGTTCAAAACAACCTTTCGCAAATTTCGACTTCGCTAAATATACTTACAGGCAAAAGCTACAATGAAATTCTGCACGGCGTGGTAAATTCGGCAAATTCATTGCCAAATGCACCTGCTATTCCGGCAGGAATTTCATCGGACATCTTACTTCACAGACCGGATGTCGCAAGTGCGCTTGAACACTTAAAAGCTACAAATTTCTTAGTCGGCGTGGCAAAGGCGCAGTATTTTCCGTCTATCTCGCTAACAGGAAGTCTAGGTTATGCTAGCGGCGAGTTTGATACGCTTTTAAATAACCCTGCTTGGAGCATAGCCGGTTCGCTAGTGGGGCCTCTTATCGACTTTGGTCGCACCAAAAAGCGAGTGGATTTAGCAAATTTAGACCAAAACGCAAGTTTTATCGCTTATGATAAGACTTTAAAAACGGCTTTTGGCGAAGTCAAAGACGCTCTAATCGGCGTAGAAAACGCTAAAATCAAACAAGAAAGTATGAAAAAGCTAGTTTCGGCACAACAAAGAGTTTTTAACATGGCCTCAAAACGCTACGACGAGGGTTATAGCGACCACTTGGAGTTTTTAGACGCTCAAAGGGGACTTTTAAACTCAAAATTATCCTTAGCAAATGCAAATTTAGAAACGCTAACAAGCACGGTAAATGCCTACAAGGCTCTTGGCGGCGGCTTTAAAGTAGATGATAACGATACAATAAATTTGATAAATTCAAAAGAAGAAATCACCCCGTCTAGTTCTGCTTTTCCAACACCTAGTTTTTAATAATTTTTAAAACTATTGTATGGTGGGCACCTTGCCCACCCTATGATTAAATTTATGGATATAAAAAAGAAAATTTATTTTATATCTTAAAGAGTGCAAATTTAGATATAATACCAAAATGACAAACGGAACTTATATCAAATTTTGCTAAAATTAATAAGAGAAAATCTGATTAAGCTTTCTTAAACACTTTATTTTATGAAAGGAAATAGTATGAAAATTTTAGCGTTATATGGCGGTGCAAATCGTGGAAAGACAAATTCTATAATACAAACCTATAATGATTTAATAAATTTCGGAGCCATAACAATTTGGTATCAACCAAGAACAAACAATTTAGACTTTTTAGCTATACTTGATTATCAAAAGAAAATCATAACAATAAATAGTGCAGGAGATAGTGCGACAGAAGTAATTAATGGATTAAATCAAATAGAAAACGAACTTAACAGACTAAACTTAAAAGCAGATTGCCATATTTGTGCTACTAGGACAAAAGGAGGTAGCATAACGGCATTAAACAATCACTTTGCTCCCATAGAACCAATTGGGTTGGATAGTTTAAATTTGGATAGTTTAAAATCTACAAATAATTTTCAAAATGTCTTAAATTCGTATTATAATTTTCAATCACTAAGAATTATTTCGCATATATAAATAAAAAAGCTTCGTAGGGTGGGTATCCTTGCCCGCCCTACGATAACTAAAAATTTGCGAAGCAAATTTTCCATAAAACCAAATTTAGAAAAAAGTTTATAACTTTTTTCTAAATTTGCCACTTCTAGCGTGCAGGGTTTGGGGGTTGTTAAGGGGGAAAGGGGCGCTTCGCAAGTCAGCCCCTTTCCCCCTTAAAAGGCAATGTAAATTACGGATTAAATTTAAGAGATTGATTCAATGTAAAATTTAAGTTTATGGCTCAAATTTTACAAATTGCGTAGTGGTTATTTATCGTAAATTTGAACAGAGATTCTTCGCTTCACTTCGTTTCGCTCAGAATGACGAAAAAAACGGCGTTGCCATCTCGCAATGACAAATCAAATTTGCATAATTTTTGGTGGGCAAAATGCCCACCCCACAAAAAATTAAAAAATTTTATAAAAGTCCGACCTTTTTGTCAGTGTCAAAATTCGATGAAATTTCTCGTTTTATCTCGTTTGCGAAGTCTTCAAAAGTGAAAATTCCGTCATCTTTAACGGCGACTTTTAAAGCGGTATTTTTCATCGTCATTACGATTTGAGCGCCGCTTAGCTCAAATTCGGCGAGTTTTTCCACGCTAAAATTCTCTTCAAAACTCGCATTTTCTGGCAGTATCTTTCGCCAAATGGCAAGGCGTTCGCTCATCGTCGGCTTTTTAAATTCGATTTTATAATCAAACCGCCTAGAAAAGGCAGTATCAATATTTTTTAGCAAATTCGTCGTGGCGATTAAAACGCCTTCAAATTTTTCGATTTGATCAAGGAAAATATTTTGCATTTGATTGTGCATTTTATCGCTTCCGCCACCGGCTGCTTCTATGCGAGATGAAAGAAACTGATCTGCTTCATTTAGCAAAAGCACAGGTTCGGTTTTGCTTTCGTTTTTGATTTTGTTGTAAGTATCAAAAATTTTTCGCACATTTTGTTCGCTCTCGCCCACATATTTGCTTAAAATTTTGGAGCAGTCAAAGCTAATAACATGCTTTTTAAGGCTCTTTGCAAGGCTAAGTGCGCTCATAGTCTTACCAGTTCCCGGCGCCCCATAAAAAATAATCTTCGCATCAACGCCCTTGCGAGATTTTATACCCCACGAATTTAAGCGGTTTATGACCTTTTTATCGACCTGTTTTAGAATTTGGCTAAGCAACTCTTTTGTTTTTTCATTTAGCACGACATCATCGATGTCCGTTACAGGCTCGATTAGTTCGAAAATTTCGCTCTCTTTTACGATTGTTTCGATGAGTGCTTTTTTGTTTTTTTTGCCGGATTTTGGGTGCATTATGGTTTGCAAAATATCTTCATTTATATAAAAACTTCGCATAATACCGCCAAAACCGCCTATCGTCTCATCATAATCAATCAAGCCGCTAACGATGAGATTTGCCCCTTCTTCTAGTAAGGCACGATTTTTAAAACGAGACATTTCGTCTTCGCTAACTAGTGCAATTAGCGTGTTTAGGTCTCTGAAATTTTCAAATTCAGCCGAATACTCTTCTTTTAAAAGTGCCAAAAATATGAGCTGTTCTTTTGAATTTAGTGAATTTGATTTGAAAATTTGCTCGATTGGGAGTGAAATTTTGGTTAATCTTATCCGTTTTGCGATGATTTTTTCTAAATTTTTAATTCGCTCATTGATTTTATTTATCGATAATTCTGAACTTGCATGCAGCTTTTTGGCATATAAATTTATGCGAAAAAATTGATCTTTTAGATACTCCAAATTATCATTATAGGGCAAAATTTGTGGTAAATCAAATTTAATCTCACCGTCTTCAAGAATTTTTAAAAAATATTCACTTGGTTCGATTTCAGAATTTAACAAAGACAATAAAGCCGTTTTTTTGCCTAATTCTACATTTTTAAAAACACTTGCGATTTGAGTTACAAGCCCTAAATCAATAAGAGATTTTATATTTTTTAAATAGTTTAAGTAACTATAATCTTTTTCTCCAAAAACAGCACAAAGCAGTGAAAAGACGCTAGATTGTGGATTTCCGTCAAGGTAGTTTTTTAGCAAAAATTGTAAAATTTTTATCTCATCATCACTGACTTCCAAAATTTTTTGTATTTGAGAGTCTTTTGGATTTTGATTGATAAAATTTATAATTTCTTGCATAAAACTCCTTTAAAATTTATAACTTGCCGTTAAATTTAGTATCAAAATATTTGTTCTTCCAAATTCACCGACAAGGTTGTTAAACGCAATACTATCAGGAGAATTTATCTCTCTTGCTTGGCGATCTTGATAAAGCGCAGCTCCCGTTAAATCAAAGCTGTCGCTAAATTTATAATTTGCTCCAAGTGAATAAATATAAGATTTTGTATCAGGCAATTCAAATCGAACTTTATTTGCATCAGCAGCTGCTTCATCGATGGCAAAACCGCCCATTAATCGTAAATCTTTATTATATTGATACGCCACACCGAAGCGGAAAGTATCGGTATCGTGCCAATCTTTCTCCACAGGTTTATCAAACATCGCTGAAACAGGTATTGCACGGGCATATTCAAAGTCAAATTCTTTCAAAGCCGACCAAAAAGTTCTATCATAAGCAAAGCTAAAAGTCCAGTCGTCCCACTGATATGCCGCACCCAAAGTTAAAATCGCAGGAAGCGGTATGTCGATACTTACATCGCCGTTATATTCACCTTCATAACCCGCTTTTAGTTGAGTTAAAAGTGGTGCCAACTGCGGATAAGCCGTGATAAGTGCCGATAAATTTGATGTATCTAGGCTTGATTTTATTTTAGCATCACCTTCGACGGTTAAATTTACTTTTGAGCGATAAGTTGCGGCTAGGCTTAAATTTTGTGTTGGTTTATAAGTTAAAGCAAGATTATAACCAAAATCCCACGAATCGCCCGTTAGCTCACGCCTAGCACTCAAATTTGCACTCTGTGTGCCAACGCCCGGAATTTGCGCTGAAATAGTAGCGTTGCTTACTTCGTTTTTAACAACGCCGCTAGTATAAACAGCCCTTGCACCAACCGCAAAAGAAAGTTGATCATTTATAAGATACGCGATGCTTGGAGCAAATTCGATAACCTGAATTTCAAAATGCTCGGCGATTGATTTTGGAAACGGATCTTCCCATTTCATCGTCATTCCTGCCGGAACTGAAATACTAAAACCAAACCTTGTATTTTCGCCGATAAACGGAGAAAACATGTGAAGTCCCGGCACAAAAAAATGTCCTACTTCTGAGCTTGTGTCGTAGTTTGCATTGCCAAAAGTGGTTGAGTGGTTGCTATATTTAAGGCTTCCGAGTCTTAAATATTGACCAGATAGAGCAAATTCATGCCCTGCGTGCATAAAAACCATATTTGCAGGGTTATAATACGCCGCATCCGCACCAAAACTATAAGCTATGTTTGATGTCGCCATCGCCACAGAATCGCCACTTTGCTCAGGTATTTTAAAACCCGAAGCACAGGCAAAATTCACAGCCAAACTAGCCGTCAAACCAAATAAAAACACTTTTTGTAAATTCAAAATTTATCCTTTTATCATATTTCTTAAAATTTTTATCTCGTCCGCCCAAATACTCTCGTCGATAGTCTCTAAGATAAGCGGAATTTCATCTATTTGTTTATCGTTCATAATATTTTCAAAACTACTTAGCCCCAAAAATCCACGCCCAAGACTTTCGTGGCGATCCTTGCGAACTCCAAGCTCGTTTTTTGTGTCATTTATGTGCATACCGCTTAAAAATTTATAGCCTATAACTCGCTCAAATTCGCTCATTGTTTTTTCGTAAGATTCTTTCGTGCGAAAATCATACCCACCTGCAAAAGCATGGCAGGTATCGATACAAACGCCAATACGATTTTTGTTTTCCACCCGCTCTATGATATAAGCGATTTGTTCAAATTTAAAGCCCAAATTCGAGCCTTGCCCTGCGGTGTTTTCGATGACAAGTTTTACACCGCTAGTGTTTGCGATAGCGAAATTTAGCGAATTTGCGATATTATTCAAGCACTCGTTTTCAGAAATTTCATTTAAATGGGATCCTGGGTGAAAATTTAAAAGCTTAATGCCTAGTTTTTCGCAACGCTCCACTTCATCGATAAACGCTTCAAGGCTTTTTTTGCGTAAAATCTCGTCAGGGTGTCCTAAATTTATAAGATAACTATCATGCGCTAGGATATGATCGCTTTTTATGCCGCTAGTAGCTAAATTTGCTTTAAATTTCGCTATATCGTCATCGCTGAGTGGTTTTGCGCTCCATTGGCGTTGATTTTTTACAAAAAGCGCAAAGGCATCTGCTCCGATATTTTTGGCATTAATCGGCGCGTTAAAAACCCCGCCGCTTGCGCTTACATGCGCTCCGATTCGTTTCAATTTATCTCTTTTAATTTGATTTTTATTTTGTTTTTTGTATCGGCAAATTCTACCAAATTGTTACAAAATTTGTATTGTATAAAATTATCGCTTAGATTTTGCAAAAATCCACAATCGCTCTTTTGCAAATTTTTTCCGTTGTAAATCGGCTTATGGTTTAAAATATCGCTAAAAAAGCCGTTGTAATGGCTGTTTTTAAAGAATTTTCTATTAAATGTCGGCTCATCATCACAAGCAGAATTTAGACAAATTTTATTTTCTGAAATATCCATTTTTAGGATACTAACGCCTGAGTTATAAATTTGAAGTTCAGTTTTATTTGCGAATTTATGGATAAAACCTGCATCGCTGATTTTTAAAGTCGGCGAAATAACCGTAAAACTAACTGCTTGGGAATTTTGTGGAGAATTTTTAGCACAACCCGATAAAAAACCAACAAAAGCCAAAATTCCACACATAAACAAATTTATTTTTTTCATAGATTTATCCTTTTTAAAAATTTAAAATGGTATTTTAGCAAAATTTACAAAAAATAGCACTTTATTAAGTGAAATTTAAGCAACTTTCGTATAAAATACGAGTTCCTTTTTATTTAACCGATTGTGGCCCCTTCGTCTAACGGTTAGGACATCGCCCTTTCACGGCGGTAACACGAGTTCGAATCTCGTAGGGGTCACCACTTTTAATCTCAAATTTAAGTTTCACTCTAAGTTTTTTTCGTTACAATCACTTTTTAAAATTTTTCAAGGAAATTTATGTTTGCCAAAATCACGGAATTTTTAAATTCGCCAAAAATCGCAAAGCCGTATTTAATCTTAGTTTTAGCCTATATGTCGGCTGTTGCGCCACTTTCGACCGATATGTATCTACCTGCTTTAAAAAATGTTCAAACCACATTTGCCACGAGCGAATTTTATACTCAACTTTCGCTAACGGCATTTTTCGTCGCTTTTGCACTCGGTCAGCTCATTTACGGACCACTTAGCGATATTTACGGACGCAGAAAACCCCTACTTGTGGGAATTTGCGTTTTTATATTTTCTAGCATTTTATGCGTGGCAATCGATAACATTTATGCTTTTATATTTTTTAGATTTACCCAAGCTTTGGGCGGTTGCGCTGGAGTGGTTATCGCAAGAGCCGTGATAAATGATAAATTTAGCGTCCAAGAAGGTGCAGCAGTTTTAGCCTTGATGATGATAGTTGGTTCTCTTGCTCCCATGTTAGCTCCAACCGTCGGGGCTTTTATATCGGATTTTGGCGGTTGGAAGCTCATTTTTACGACACTATTTTTGCTTGGAATTTTGCTTTTTTGGATGATTTTTTTAGGCTTAAAAGAAAGCGCTATCATCGATAAATCGCTAAATTTAAGCCCGAAATCGGTTTTGGCTAATTATATTTCGATTTTAAAAAATCGCAAATTTTTTATTTTTACTCTTTCGTCTGCCCTTTGTATGGCGGCGATGTTTGCCTATATCACGGGTTCGCCGTTTGTTTTTAGAGAGCATTTTGGACTTTCTAGTAAGGCTTTTGGCATAGTTTTTGGGTTAAATGCGCTTTCAATGACCATATTTTCAGCTATAAATGCAAAAATCGTGCAAAAAATTTCGCCTTATATAATCTTAAAAAATGCCTTTTTAGCGATGATTGTGGGAGCTATTTTATTACTTGTTTGCGGATTTTTTGATTTTGGATTTTTGCCTTTTGAAATTTGCCTATTTTTAACGCTTGGCATGAAAGGATTTATCATACCAAATGCCGTAGTTTTGGCAATGGCTAGATTTAAAGGCAAGTCAGGCTCGGCTTCTGCCGTGCTTGGGGCAATCCAAATGGCAATGGCAGGATTTATCTCCGTTGTCGTAGGCGCAATCGGCGCAAACCACCCGTTTTTGCTATCGTGTGTGATGGCGGTTTGCATAGTGGCGGGGTTTGTAACATACTTGTGTGTAAGCAAAAGATTTCTTAGAAAATTTAAATTTTCTTTTTGAATTCCCCAGACCTGAACGGATTAAGGCGTAAATTCGGACAATTCCTACGCTCATTACCACCAACAGGTAACTTCGCTTGAAATCGTCCGAATTTACGCCTTACTACGCCTATTCTGTCTTGAATATTTTTGCAAATCAAACAAATTTGCAAATCGTCGGCATAACACGACCGAATTTAAGTTAAATTGTTTTTGAAATTTCAAATTTAAATACAAAATTTATCAAAATAAATAGTTCTTAAATCAAAAACTAAGTAAATATTAAAATTTAATAAGATAAAATGATAAATCGTTCTTTTATCGTAAAAAAGACAATTTGGTAAAAAAGGAAAACATACAAATGAGCGATATTATCGCATACAAATTAGGTGAAGAGATTATTGATACTCAAAGCTACGCAGGTAGCGGAGAGCCTATTTATTTTGATAATTCAAACGACGCACTAGATGTCATCAGACACTCGGCGGCGCACTTATTAGCAGCAGCAGTTAAAAGCCTGTATAAAGACGCTAAATTTTTCGTAGGACCTGCTATCGAAGACGGATTTTACTACGATATGCGTGTGATTAAACCTGACGGCGAAAAACTTGGCGAAGAAGATCTAAAAATCATCGAAGAAAAGATGAAAGAACTTGCCAAAAACGGCGATGAAATTATAAAAATAAACTCAACCAAAGCAGAAGTTAGCGCAAAATACGCTAATGATGATCTCAAACAAGAAGTTTTAAAACGCATACCTGATGGCGCAGTTAGTCTATACAGACAAGGCGAATTTGAAGATATTTGCCGTGGTCCGCACCTGCCAAATACAAAAATGCTTAAATTTTTTAAACTCACTCGCATAGCAGGAGCTTATCTTGGCGGTGATGAAAAAAGAGAAATGCTAACTCGCATTTACGGCACAGCATTTGCTGATAAAGATAGCCTAAAAGAGCATTTGACAATGCTTGAAGAAGCCAAAAAACGCGACCATAGAAAACTTGGCGCTGAGATGAAATTTTTCACATTTGATGAAGAAATCGGCATGGGACTTCCGATTTGGCTACCAAACGGCACAAAAATGCGCGTAAAACTTGAAGAAAAACTTTATCGTGGGCTTCGCAGACGCGGCTATGAGCCAGTCAGAGGTCCAGAAATCCTAAAATCAGACGCTTGGAAAACTAGCGGACATTATGCAAATTACAAAGAAAATATGTATTTTACGATGATCGAAGAGCAAGAATACGGCATTAAGCCGATGAACTGCGTAGGTCATATCAAAGTTTATCAAAATGAAATTCGCTCTTATCGTGATTTGCCGCTTAAATTTTGCGAATACGGCGTCGTGCATAGACACGAAAAATCTGGCGTCTTGCATGGGCTATTTAGAGTGCGTGAATTTACACAAGATGATGCGCATATCTTTTGTATGCCAAGCCAAATCAAAGAAAATGTTTATGAAATTTTAGATTTTGTTGATTTGCTTATGAAATCTTTTGGTTTTAACTACGAAATGGAGATTTCAACCAAACCACAAAAAGCAGTCGGCGATGATGAAGTATGGGAAATCGCCACACAAGCACTTAAAGACGCACTTGATGAAAGAGGCTTAAAATACGGCATTGACGAAGGCGGCGGTGCATTTTATGGACCAAAAATCGATATAAAAATCACAGATGCCCTAAAACGAAAATGGCAATGTGGCACTGTGCAAGTGGATTTTAACCTGCCAAATCGCTTTGAGCTAGGCTATATCGATGAAAATAATGAGAAAAAACAACCTGTCATGCTTCATAGAGCGATTTTAGGTAGCTTTGAGAGATTTATCGGCATTTTGATCGAACACACTGCTGGCGAGCTTCCGTTTTGGCTATGTCCAACTCAAATCGCAATAATTCCGATTAGCGAAAATCATTTAGCTTACGCAAAAGAAATCGCCGATAAATTAAGAAATTTAGAGATTGATAGTGAAATTTTTAGCAAAAACGAAACGCTAAATAAAAGAATTCGAACAGCAGAAAAACAAAAAGTCCCTATGATAATCGTTCTTGGGGATAATGAAGTTAATGAAAAAAGCGTTGCTCTAAGGGACAGACGAGAGCGAACTCAGTCAAATTTAAGTCTTGAAGAGTTTTTAAATTTATGCAAACAAAAATCAAGCGAGGTGAATTTTTGAGCAAAGAAAAAGAGGTTTTACTCAACGAAAACATACCTTTTGACGAGGTAAGGTGTATTGGAGATGATGGCGAAGCTTACGGCGTTATCTCATTGGACGAAGCACTAGAAATAGCAAACAAAAACGGCGTGGATTTGGTTTTAATCGCCCCTGATGCAAAACCGCCGGTTTGTAAAGTTATGAATTATAGCAAATTTCGCTATCAACAAGAAAAAAAGCTAAAAGAAGCCAAGAAAAAGCAAAAAAGCATTGAAATCAAAGAAATCAAGCTATCTGCTAAGATCGCTCAAAACGATATTAACTACAAAATCAAACATGCGATTGAATTTTTGCAAAGCGGAAAACATGTAAAACTTCGCGTTTTTCTAAAAGGTAGAGAGATGAATACGCCAGAAATCGGTGTAAATTTGCTAGAAAAAATTTGGCAAGAGTATCTACTTGAAGCAGCTGAGCGAGAAAAAGCTCCTGTTTTAGAAGGGCGATATGTAAGTATGCTTATTACGCCGAAAAAAGCGTAAATTTTTCAAATTTAAAAATGAATTTAGGCAAAATTTATCGCCTAAATTCATAAATTTTACAAAATTCAAAAATTTCAAAGAATAAATTTTGTATAATCACAATTTCACTTTAAACAAAGGATTAGTATGCCTAAAATGAAATCAGTTCGCGGTGCTGCTAAACGCTTTAAAGTAGGCAAAAATAAGATCAAAAGAGGCTCAGCTTTTAGAAGCCACATTTTGACAAAAATGTCTAGCACACGCAAAAGAGATTTAAGAGGCCCGCATTTTGTAGATAGCACAAACGAAAAAGCTGTCAAAAAAATGCTTTGCAAATAAGTTTTTGACGAAAAAAGTCATTCAAACCTCCTAAATTTGCCAAATTTAGGAAAAGTTCCGAGATTCGGACGCCAAATTTTAAAAAGGAAAAATTATGGCAAGAGTTAAAACAGGCGTAGTTCGCAGAAGACGCCACAAAAAAGTTCTAAAATTAGCACGCGGTTTTTACAGCGGTCGCAGAAAACATTTTAGAAAAGCAAAAGAGCAATTAGAAAGAAGTTTAGTCTATGCTTTCCGTGATAGAAAAGCGAAAAAGCGAGATTTTAGAAGACTATGGATTATCCGTATAAACGCTGCTTGCAGACTAAATGACATAAGCTATTCTAAATTTATGAACGGACTAAAACTAGCAGGAATCGAGCTAGATAGAAAAGTTCTAGCAAACCTAGCTATGAACGATAGCGACGCTTTTGCTGTTGTTGCAAAACAAGCAAAAGACGCACTTAAAAAATAAATTTTAACTTTGAACCCCAAAGGCTTTTGCTTTTGGGGATTATTTTACTTTCAATTTCACCTTAGTTTTACATAAAAATTGTTATATAATCAAAAATAGACAATTCATCATTTTATAAAAAATATATCTAGTGCCAAAAATTCCAAAATTCGGCAAATTTAAAAGCAAATTTGCCGAATTTATAAATCTCTAATCCAACTTACAACCCGAAGTCAAAACAAAATGAGTCAAAAATCGCTGATTTTGCATATTTAGTCTGCGAAGTTTTTCTAAGACACTCGGATCATAATCATGCGAAAAATCCATATCTTCAAGCGGATAAAACGCATCTTCTAAATCGCTTATTAGCTTTTTTGTGCGTTCATCAGTTTGGCACTTTTCTAAACGAGAGTGAAGCTCTTTCATCATTTTTTCGGTTTGTTCTGGGCTAAATTTAACAGCCGTAAATTCCCCACCAAAAGCAAAAGCCAAAACCACACAAAAAACTAAAATTTTTTTCATTTTTTATCCTTAAATTTGCTATTTTTTGCACTCTGGGTGAATTTCATCTATGTAGAATCTCACCGAATTTAGCCCTTCTTTTATCGCCCAAGCATAGGCTTTGCTAACAAAATACCAGTTGATATTTTCATAAAATTTTTCCAAATAACTAGCCCTTGCATTTTTAAAATCAATATAATACGCATGCTCCCAGACATCAACCACCAAAAGCGGAACCTGATTTTCTATTATCGGCGTAGCGGCATTTTGCGTTTGCACGATTTTTAGCCTACTATCATTTAAATCATAAACCAACCAGCACCAACCGCTCCCAAAAAGAGTAGTTGCGGCAGTTAAAAATTTAGCCTTAAAATCATCGAATTCTTCTCTTAAAGCTTCTCTTAATTCGTTTGAGATTTCGCTTTTTTCGGCAATACAATCAAAATAAAAATCGTGGTTGTAAATTTGCGCTGCATTATTAAAAATCGCTCCTTGCGATTTATTTATAATATCAAATAGATGACAATCTTTAAATTCCGTATCGTTTATAAGATTATTTAGATTTGTAACATAAGCCTGATGATGTTTTCCGTAGTGAAATTTACAGGCTTCTTCGCTTATAACTGCATTTTTTGCGCCGTCAAACGGCAGTGTTCGTAACTTAAACATAAATTTCTCCTTTGAAAATAAATTAGCAAATTTGGCTAAATTTATTCATAAAATTCATCTTCGCCGTCATCTTCATCGAAGCTATAATCATCTTCATCATAAGAGTAGCGATAATCGTCCATATCGAAATCGTTTTCATTTTCGTCGTCAAATTCGTCAAATTCCATTTCATCATCAAATTCAGCCATTTTGTGCTCCTTTGTTGTTAGAATTTTCTGTTTTGTTATCATATTCAAATTTTGGTAACTTTTCAACATACAAACTTTGTGACGGAAATGCAAAACTTAACGAGTTTTGCTCTAAAATTTCCATTATTTTAAATAAAATATCTTGTTTTACTTCCAAAAATTCGCCAAAATTCGTCGTTTTTGTATAACAATAAATCAAAATATTTATCGATGAATCTGCAAATTCGTCCAAAACAACATAAAGCAAATTTTTATAACCTGCCAAATCGTCAATCGAAACCATTTTTTGTTTATGTCTTATGCGATGATCTTTTGCATTTTTTGCATTATCGTGCGTTGCGGCGATTTCAGGGTGATCTTCTAGCATATCTTTTATTTCACTAATAGCTTTTTGAATTTTATCTTTCGGCGATGAATATTCTACACCGATAACGATTTTAAGATGTCTGCCGATTTTTCGCCTACTCCAATTTATAATATTTTGTGCTACAATGTTTGAATTTGGAACCGAAACAAGAGCGTTATCCATCGTCCTAATGGTAGTTTTTCGCATACCGATTTCTACGACATGTCCTTCTACACCGTTTATGGCAACATAGTCTCCTTGCGAAAATGAGTTATCAAACAAAAGCATAATCGAAGTAAAGAAATTTGCGATTATATCTTTTGTAGCAAGAGCGATAGCCAAACCTCCGATTCCAAGGGACGCCAAAAGTGCAGAGATATTAAATCCAAGTCGTCTTAAAATTAGTAAAATCGCTACGATTACGACAAATATATATAAAATTTTTATCATTAAATTTACGATTTCTTTTCTTGCACTTTTTTTGGCAAGATTTCCAAGCAAAATAATGCCGTATCCGTCAATAATAACCAAAATCAACCAAGCATTTAAGATAATATAGGCTATCGATAAAGCATTTGCCACTTTTACAGGAAGCGGCGCAGGATACGAAATAATGCTTAAACAAATGCTTATCGCATAAGCAATCAGCAAAATTCCAAGCGGTCGTTTCAAAATATCAACAACTTGCGTTTTTAAATCTATGCTTTGGTTTTTTGAAAACGGCTTAAAGATGAAATATAGCAAATTCGCTAAAAACCTTCTAAGCGAATAGAAAAATCCGATAATAAAAAGCACCAAAATGGTTTTTCCGACATTTAATTTGCCGATTTTTGGACTTTTTTCATTGATATAATCAATCGCAGTGTTTAAATTTAGCCTTGTAACAATAGCATTGCTAGTTAGTAAATCCTTATTTGTTAAAAGATAATTTAATACCTCTTCATAGGTTTGTTTGCTGTTTTCAAGTTCGCCAAATTTATTATCAAAATTTAATTTTTCTTCGTCTGTTTTTAATTTTTCTTTTAAAAGCAATAAATTCGAAAAATCAAGCGTTTGAAGCGTTAAAATCGAACTTTGCAACTCTTTTTCAAGCGCCTTGCTTCCTGAGCCTTTGGTAAATAAATCATCTACTTTTAGCAAAGAACCATAAAATATTTCGGCTAAATTCATATTTTCAAGTGAAAATGAAGCTTCAATATACTCTTTTGAGCCTTGTTTGTTTTTATTTTTTTCTATACTTTCTAATAACGAATTTTTGTGCTCTAAATATTTTACAATACCCTCTTTATTAATTTTTTGTTTTGTTATAGCATAAGGAATTGTATCAAAAAGTGCTTCTTTGCTTTTAGCTAAATTTTTTGCTTCTTCGCCGGTAGCGTTCGTATCGCCTTTGGCTAGAAGAGCTTTATGTATAGCGTTTAATTTTCTAATATCATTTACCACAGCCGAAAGTCTGATAGTATCACTATCGAGCGAATCAGAGTTCTCGCTTTTTTCAATTTTTTCGACTATTAAATCTCTAACTTCACTTTCATTACTATCTGAATTTTTTGAAATCGCTTCTATAACTTCTTCTTTTGTTATGTTTGTATCGCTAGAATTTACATCTGCAAAAATAAAACTAATAATCGCTAAAAAGCTGATTATAAACTTTTTCATAATCCTTTTCCTTTGTTAAAATTTTAAAATGTCCGCTAGCGTGATCGTAGTCAAAAAGTTCGCCCGTTTCGATGATATAGTGCCAGCCGTAAATTTTAATTTCGCCTTTTTCGTGCAAATTTGCTAAATTTGGAAAAGTTAGCAAATTTTTTATCGAATTTATGATATTTAGCCGTTCTGTTATCCACTCTCTTTTTGAAATTTCTAAATTTTTGATTTCTGAAATTTCCTTTTTAACAGGGTCTAGCAAATTTAGCCACTTTTTGACATTTGGAATTTTCTCCAACTTTTCACTTTCATAATAAAGTGCCGCGCAACCACCGCAGTTGCTATGTCCGCAGATGATTATATTTTTGATTTCTAGCGCGTAAAGAGCGTATTCTATCGCGGCCGTTGTAGCGACAAAGTCATTACTCACACGATACGGCGGGACGATATTTGCGATATTTCTCACGACAAACAGTTCGCCCGGAAGCGTAGAAGTGATTAAATTTGGTACCACGCGCGAATCGGCACAGCCCACAAAAAGCGTGTGCGGAGTTTGATGATTTGCCAAATTTTCAAAAAGCTCTTTGTGTTCTAAAAAGTTTTCTTCCATAAATTTAACGGCACCGCTAATGATTCTGTCGTTCATAGTTCTCCTTTAAAAGTGTAGGATTATAACAATTTAGAATTAATGTTGAATAAATTTGCTTTTTGTCTTGTCAAATTCATCTAAATTTATTTTATTTTAATTTATTATTTACCATTTTTCCGATATACTCACTCGCAAATTTAAATCTAACAAGGAGAAAAATATGGCACTTTTCAACAAAGACTATGGAAAAGACCTACAAAACATCGATGTGCTAGGCGAAAAATATGAAAACTACGCTGGGTATGATAGTTCAAGAATTTCATCTATCATCAAAGACACTTATGCGCTTTTGACTGCTTCTATGGTAGCAGCAGCAGCTGGTGCTTTTGTAGCGATGAATACAGGCATTTCACTTGCCACTAGTCCGCTTATTTATCTAGTTGTGATTTTTGGCTTGATTTTTGGTATGCAAGCAGCAGTAAGCCGTGGCGCAAACACACTAGCGCTTGTGCTACTTTTTGCATTTACATTTATCACAGGTATGACGGTTGGAGCGATAATCTCGCTTTATGTTAGCATGGGCGCAGGACATGTCGTAACACAAGCTTTTGTTGCCACTGCGGTTGCATTTGGCGCACTAACTATCTATGCGATGAGAACAAAGGCAGATTTTAGCTCTTGGACAAAGCCTTTGTTTTGGACACTTATCGGCGTTGTGGTTGTTAGCTTATTAAATGTGTTTTTGTTTAAAAGCAGCGTTTTAGCTCTTGGCGTTTCAGCTGTTTGTGCTGTGCTATTTTCAGCTTACATACTTTTTGATACACAAAAAATCATCAGAGGCGAATACACATCACCTATCATGGCAGCTGTTGGTATGTATCTAAATATCTACAACCTTTTTATGTCGTTACTACACATTTTGGGTGTTACAAATAGAGATTAAATTTGATAGTGCCGTTTTAAATTCACAAACGGCACTTAAATTTTAACTTAAATTTATCTTACTTTTTGTATAATCATAGGTTCAATTTAAAATTAAAAGGTTTCAATCGTGACAACATTGTTATTAATTCTTCAAGTTATACTTGTTATCGTGATTACGATTTCAGTTTTGTTACAAAAAAGCTCATCTATCGGGCTAGGACAATACAGCGGAAGTAACGAAAGTCTATTTGGCGCAAAAGGACCTGCTGGATTTTTGGCTAAATTTACGGCGGTTATGGGAATTTTATTTGTTATAAATACTTTGGCTTTGGCATATTTTTATCAAAAAGATGCAAAAAGTTCGATTATTGATAGCGTTGATACAAGCAAAATGATAGAACAAAATGCAGTTCCAAGCAACCCAAGTGTGCCAAGCGTTCCACAGACAAACGCACCTAGCGCTCCTATGGCACCACAAGGCGGTATCGTACCAATTGCTCCAATCGCACCTGTTATAGATAGTGTTGTAGCAGAGACAAACGAAACTGCTCAAAATTTAGTAGCCGAATTTAATGCAACGGTAGAAAAAATAGTAGAAGAAGCTAACCAAACAATAGAACAAGCAAAAGATACGGCAAATTCAGTAGCAAAAAAAGTTATGAGCGAAGCTAACGATACAGCAAATCAAATCAATCAAGCCGTAACTACACAAATCGATAAAGCAGAACAAAAAGCAGATGAAATCATATCTGAAATCAATGCCACAATCGCACCTGCTATTTCAATCGAAACAAACTCAACAAATAATTAAATTCTAAATTTAAAAGTGCTTCGGCACTTTTAAATTATTAAATTCTTATTTTTTTAATGATATAATTAAAAAATTTTTACCAAAAAGGATACAAATGTTAGATCAAATTTATGCTAACCAAAAAGCAGGTGGCGAAAAGGCTATGGAAGCCCTTAAAAAGGACTTTACAACACTACGAACAGGCAAAGTAAATATAAATATTTTAGATCATATCACGGTTGATTATTATGGAAGTCAAACCCCGCTAAACCAAGTCGCGACAGTTTTAGCAACGGATGCCGTAACAATCACTATTAGCCCATGGGAAAAACCTATGCTAAAAACGATAGAAAGCGCAATCGCTGCGGCAAATATCGGTGTAAATCCAAACAACGACGGCGAGAGCATAAAACTATTTTTTCCGCCGATGACGGTAGAGCAAAGACAAGAAAATGCTAAAAAAGCCAAAGCAATGGGCGAAAAAGCAAAAATCAGCATTAGAAATATCAGAAAAGACGCAAACGACGAGATTAAAAAACTAGAAAAAGATAAGGCTATCAGCGAAGATGAAGCGAAAAAAGGCTACGACGAAGTGCAAAAAATCACCGATAATTACTCAGCTAAAATCGATGACGCCGTCAAAGCAAAAGAAGCCGAACTTTTAAAGGTTTGATAATGGATATTGAAAAAATTTACCTAGAAAACGGAGCGTATCTGCAAGGGCATTTTTTGCTAAGTAGCGGAAATCACTCTGAGTTTTATCTCCAAAGTGCAAAAGTGCTAGAATACCCTGAACTTGCAGGAAAACTAGCCGACAAACTTGCTAAAATAATAGCAAATTCAGGCATTAAATTTGATAGCGTTTGCTCCCCTGCCTTGGGTGGAATTCTAGCAGGTTACGAACTTGCAAAATCTGCCAAAAAAAGATTTATTTTTACCGAGCGAGTTGATAAAATTATGACTCTCCGTCGCGGTTTTGAAGTCAAAAAAGGCGAAAAATTTATCATTTGCGAAGACATTATCACAACAGGTGGATCAGCACTGGAAAGCGCTAAAATCATCGAAAGCCTAGGCGGCGAAGTGGTGGCTTTTGCGGCTTTGGCAAATCGCGGATTTTGTGCGGTTGCAAATTTAGGAAACTCTCGTAAAGAAAGTTGCAAACTTCCTTTTGATAAACCGCTTTTTACGCTTGGAAATTTCGATTTTGACATTTATGAACCGGGTTCCTGTCCGCTTTGTAAATCAGGCTCAACAGCCGTAAAACCTGGCAGTCGCGGAAACTAAACGAAGAAAGAGCAAATTTGGCAAAGACAAAAGCAGGCATTGCACCGATTTTTTTACGCATAAAAGCGTTCATCGTTGATATGTTTTTCATCGCAATGCCGCTTTTATATATCACAACCTACCTTGTTTTAGGCTCAAAAGAAGCCTTTCAAGAAAACCAATTCGCAATCGCAATCGTGTGGGCGATTTACGGGCTTATAACTTCCATTTTCATAGCAAAATCAGCCCAAACTCCGGGATATAAATTTTCTCAAATTTATCTAATCGACTTAAAAACAGGGCGAAAAATCAGCTTTTTTAAGGCGTTTTTACGCTTTGTTTGTTTTATTTTAGCAGGATTTAGCATTATGGGATTATTTTTATGTTTTTTCCGCAAAGACAAGCTAAATTTACACGATCTACTCACACAAACTGCACCTGTAATCAAAAAATCGTAGTAATTTAATCTTATTTTTAACTTATTTGGATAAAATTACTCTAATTTTTGTAAAGGAGAAAAAATGGCAACTGTAACAGTCGGTGGAAATACCGTAAATTTGAGCGGAACAGAACTAAAAGTTGGCGATAATGCCCCTGTGGTTGAAGTTGTAGGAAAAGATTTGGGCACTATTAAAGTAGGCGGCAAAAGCGATAAAATTCAAATTTTAGCCGTAGTTCCATCTCTTGATACCGGCATTTGCGCAACAGAAACTCGCAAATTTAACCAAAATATGGCAGGAAAAGAAAATGTCGCACTAAGCGTGATTTCTATGGATTTGCCGTTTGCTATGGGTAGATTTTGCTCAACAGAAGGTATCGAAAACATAAGCGTTGCAAGTGATTTTAGAAATAAAGACTTCGGCAAGGCTTACGGCGTTTTGATGGTGGATGGAAAACTAGCAGGGCTTCTTGCAAGAGCGATTTTTGTTATCGATACAGACGGAAAGATTATTCATAAAGAAATCGTTAGCGAAGTAAGTTCAGAGCCAAACTATGACGCTATCAAACAAGCACTTGGCGGAAGTTGCGGTTGTGCATGTAGTTGCAACTCGTAACTATAAATTTACAAAAATATCCTTAAATAAATTGCATTAGGGTGCAAATTTTTGCACTCTAAATTTTTTAATTTAAATTATTTTCACAAATTATTTTTTCTATTTTTCAATGACAAATTTTCGAATAAATTTAAATTTTCGAGCGAATTTAATCGCTCGAAAATTTGCATATTATGCAAAGAATATGTAAGTATAAAGTGTTAGTATTATCGCCGCGCAAGGTGCTAGGCGAAGACCTGATCTTCTAAGATCTCTTTGTTTTATCTCGCCCGTTCCAAATACAAGTGCATTTGGCGGAGTTGCAACCGGCATAATAAATGCACAACTTGCTCCAATTCCGATGATGATAACAAGCGTTTCTTTTGGCATTCCAAGAGAATCTGCAATCGCCGCAAAAACAGGCACCAAAAGCGCTGCCGAAGCTGTGTTGCTTGTAAATTCAGTCGTTCCGATGATAAATAGAGCAACGCAGAAGATTACAACGATTTTTGGTAAGCCACCAATAACGCTAGCAACGGCATTTCCTAGCACAAATGAAGCACCTGTTTGACCCAAAATCGCACTTAGAGTTAAACCGCCGCCAAATAGTAGCAATACGCCCCACTCGGTATTGTCTGAAACTTCTTTCCAAGTAGCTAGACCGGCAGTTACAACGCTAATAGCAGCAGCAACGGCAATCCAAGCATCGCTTAGTCTAAATGGTACACCCATATCTGTTAAAACGCCGTTTAGAGGTTTTGAGAAAATCCACAAAAACGCAGTTATACAAAATACAATTGTAGTAAAAATCCTATCTCTATTCCATGGAATTTGCTCGATTTCCATTTCGATTTTGTGATTTAGGTTTGGTTTAAATGCAAAATACATAACAGCAAGCATTGTTGGGAATAAAATCAACATTATCGGCAAACCAACTTTAAACCAGTCAAAAAAGCTAAAATCAAGCTCTTTTGCGGCAATCATATTTGGTGGCGATCCAACCAAAGTTCCAAGACCACCGATACTTGCAGAATAGGCAATTCCGATTAGCAAAAATAGTTTTGTTCCCCTGTCTTTTTCGTCCATATTTGAACAAATTCCCAAAGCCAAAGGAAGCATAATCGCAGCAGTTGCGGTATTTGAAACCCACATTGACAAAAACGCAGTTGCGATACAGATTAAGATCGCAGAAACGCCAAGTCTGCCGCCTGCTTTTGAGATTAGCCACATTGCAAGCTTGCGATCTAACTTTTGCACATGAAGAGCTGCCGCTAACGCAAAACCGCCGAAAAATACATAAATCGTAGGATCTGCAAATGTCGCCATAGCCGATTTTATTGTCATTGGCGTAAATTTGCCGTCAGTTACCTTACCAACTCCGATTAAAACGCCAAGAATTGGCACCATCAACGCAGTAATCGTAATATGCACAGCCTCAGTTAGCCACATAATGGCAATAAATAGCAACAACGCTAAACCCTTGCTTGGATTTGGTTCAAACGGCAAAATCGCATACAAACCAAACGACAAAATCGCCGCAATCGCCATTATAACGATACTGCGAACCGGAAATGGTCGAGAATAATGCGTCTCATGAACCATTTCTTCTACCCCGTGCGGAGAATTATCGATCTCCATAGCAGAGACAGTAGAATTTTCATTTTTGTTTTCTTCCATTTTTTTCCTTTCGTAAAATTTTAAATCAAATTCTATAAAACAAATACTAATTTGCTAATAAATTTAAATCAATTTAAGCAAAATTTAATTTTAAATATTACAAATTGTAACACTTTGGAAAATTTTTAAGTCAATTATAAATTTTTTCTTAAAAAATAATTGTTATTTTTTTGGATAATTTAGATTTAAATAAAAAGAATTTGAGTAAATTTGTAGCAAATTTGCAAATTCGGCTTTAAAATTTATGCCAAATTTGCAAATTTTATCTTTAAAAAACTTCTACTTCGGATTGTTCTAAATTGGATTTTATAGTTTCGCTTTCATAAATTTTTTGGCAAATTTGCGCTTCTTCGTCGTCGCCTTTTTCAAATTTTATATACGCTTCTTTTTCATCTGTTTTTTCAAAAATCGAAACTTTTATGCACTTTTTATTTTTGGTCAATAAATGCACCGAATTCGCTGAAATCGCTTCAAATTTAACATTTGTCATCTTATCAAAACTTTCGGCGAATCTGCCTTGTGAGAGATGATACGCGAACAAATCATTTCTCATCGCCATAAAATCGCCCACGCTAAGAGCTACGATTTTATCGTCATTGTATTCATTTAACGGCGAAGGAATTCGCTTATCGCCAACGATAAAATCTTTTGTTTTAGGATCAAAACTAAAATCAATGCTAAATCCATTGCCTTGCAGTTTTGCAAATTCTTTAAGCTGTGCTTCGATTAAAATTCCAAAAAGTGCCAAATGCGGATAAGCACTTAAAAATTCACTCGCACTTGCGCTAGAAACGAACGAGCCTTTAAAATTTATGTTATCAAAAATTTTCTCTCCGCCTACAAAATTACTCATATCAAAATCCGATTTTAGCGATAATTTATCGCTTTTTGTATTTTCTAGGCTAAGGTTATTTAGCGAAATTTTCATACCTTTTTTAAAAATCTCAGCCATGATTTTTTCGGTTTCTTCCTTGCCTAATTCTTTAAAATTCACGCCGTTTTTGGCAATATACTCAATAAAATTTTTATCGATTTGAAAATTTATATCTGAATTTATATTTTTTATCTCGGTGCCGTAAAGCTCAAATGAGCCGATTTTACTCTTGTCATATAAAATGCCAAATTCGCTACCAATCTCGCTTTTACCGATACTTGAAATATCTTTTAACATAAAAAGATTGCTGTTATCTGCGATTATGCCAAAGTTTTTTGCGCTAATATCATATTCGTAATTTCCCATAGGAATTAAATCATTGCTTAAATTTGCCAAACTCTCAGGATTTGCAAATTTTATTGCGTAATCTACCCCGCCAAATGCCATTTTGCTCTCTTTTATACCTAATTCTTTGCCTAAATCACTAAGCTTAAATTCACCATCTTCTAGCATAAATTTGACATCTTTTAGTTCATTCTCAGTGTTTAAATTTGATAAAAGCGAAATGCCGCTAAATGCGAATTTATCGCTTTTTAAATCGGCTAAATTTGCTAAAATTTCACTTCCACTTACGCCTACTTTTGAATTTATTTCTAACGGCGTGGCTGTATTAAAAAGCTCGTTTGAAATTTTTGCATAACTTGGCGTTAAAATCGTAACTTTTCCTTTACTTTCAAATCCGTTTGCAACGCCCAAAATGGAGTGATTTACTTCATAATCATATCTAAATTCAAAGTCGTCTTTAAAATAGCTTTTAAGCTCATCTTTGACTTCATTGATTATCTCTTTTTCTTCGCCCATTAAAAATTTTTCCACATTTTCATCAATTGCAGCATAAATTTTCTCTTTTTTTACCAAGCCCTCAACTACGCCCTTTAATGCACCAAAACCGCGATTAAATTCGCTTTTTTTAACTTCAAATTCGCTATTTTGAGTGATAAAATTTTCGACCTCATTTTGCACGCCACCGCCCAAAAAATATGTCGCACCAAGCCCTAATAAAACCAAAACAACCACAACGGCAAGAATTTTTTTCATCATTTTCCTTTTTTTAAATTTGAAGCCATAATTTTACTAAAATTTTATAAATTTCCAATATAAACCTTTTATAACCTTAAAAAAGGTATAATCACGCCATTAAATAATTTAAAAAGAATAGGAAAACTATGGCGAAAGATCAAACGAAACAAACGAAGTATATTTTCGTTACAGGTGGGGTTTTAAGTTCGCTCGGAAAGGGAATCGCAGCAGCTTCGATTGCTACGCTTCTTAAAAATTCGGGTCAAAAAGTTAGTATGCTAAAAGCAGATCCTTACATAAATGTCGATCCGGGCACCATGAGTCCGTTAGAGCACGGCGAAGTTTTTGTAACCGATGACGGGGCAGAAACTGATTTGGACTTGGGGCATTATGAAAGATTTTTAGATGAAAATTTATCGCAAGATAACAATTTCACAACAGGAAAGGTTTATAGCACGGTTATCGAAAAAGAACGCAAGGGCGATTATTTGGGAAAAACTATTCAAGTTATTCCTCATATCGTCGGCGAAATCGTTCGAAGAATCAAAAAAGCAGGAAACGGGCATGACATTTTGATTGTCGAAATCGGCGGAACGGTCGGCGACATCGAAGGACTGCCGTTTTTAGAAGCTATTCGAGCTATGAGAGTGGAGCTTGGCAGAACAAATACGATGAATATCCATTTAACGCTTGTTCCTTACATCAAAGTCGCAGGTGAGCTAAAAACAAAACCAACCCAACACAGCGTTGGCGAACTTAGACGCATAGGTATAAGCCCTGATATGATTATTTGTCGTTCTGAAATGCCGCTTAATAGGGGCTTGAAAGATAAAATCGCAGCGAGTTGTGGCGTGGATAAAAACTGCGTTATCGAAAGTCCCGATAGCGCAAGTATTTATCAAATTCCCTTGGCATTTTTAAAGCAAGATATTCTTACGCCGATTGCCCAAACTCTAAATTTAGGCGAGTTAAAACCAGATATGAGCAAATGGGATAGCCTTGTTAAAAGAGTTATCGCCCCTACCGGCGAGACCACGATCGCATTTGTAGGCAAATATGTCGATCTCAAAGAAAGCTACAAAAGTCTAACCGAAGGCATTATCCACGCAGGTGCAAATTTGGACATAAAAGTAAATCTCAAATGGTGCGATAGCGAAAAAATCGAAGAAAGCAACGCAGATGAGATTTTAAAAGATGTAAATGGAATTTTGGTCGCAGGCGGTTTTGGCAGTCGCGGTGTAGAAGGTAAAATCACGGCGATAAACTATGCAAGAATTAATAAAATTCCGTTTTTAGGAATCTGCCTTGGTATGCAACTTGCGATGGTTGAATTTGCAAGAAATGAGCTTGGCTTAAAAGATGCAAATTCTGTCGAATTTGATGAAAATACCAAAAATCCGATTATTTATCTAATCGATAGTTTTATCGATAGTAGCGGCAAAAAGCAAATTCGCACTCATCAAAGCCCGTTAGGTGGCACTATGCGACTTGGCGGATATAATTGCAATATAAAAGCCGGTTCGCTTTTAAGTAGCGTTTATGGCGGAGCGAAAAAAATCAAAGAACGCCACCGCCACAGATACGAAGCAAATCCTAAATTTAGAGCCGAATTTGAAAACAAAGGTATGATTGTAAGTGGCGAAAGCGACGGACTAATTGAAGCAGTTGAGTTAAAAAATCATCCGTTTTTTCTCGGTGTGCAGTTTCACCCTGAATTTACGAGCCGTTTAGTATGCCCAAATCCTGCGATTTTGGGCTTTATCAAAGCCTCACACGACAATGTTAGGTAAAAAAGAGATAAGGGAAATTTTAGAAAGTAGATTTAGTAAAGATATTCATACGAAGCTTTCAGAAATTCCCTTACCAAAGGATCTAAAAGACACCTACAAGGCAGCAGCTCGTATAAAAACTGCCATTGAAAATAACGAGCAAATCGCCATTGTGGGTGATTACGATGTTGATGGGATTGTCAGTAGCGTTGTTATCAGCGATTTTTTTGATGAACTTGGCGTGGATTATGTCGTTAAGATTCCAAATCGCTTCACGGACGGATATGGCTTAAACCCTGAAATTCTAAACGAACTAGACGGCGTTAGCCTGATAATCACGGTTGATAACGGAATTTCGGCTAACGAAGCAGCCGAAATTTGCAAAGCAAAAGGCATTGATCTTATCATTACAGATCATCACATGCCGCCACCTGTGCTACCAAATGCCTATGCGATTATAAATCCAAAGCAAGAAGACTGCACATTTCCAAATGTCGAAATTTGCGGTGCAGAAGTGGCATGGTATCTAATCGGAGCGTTAAAAGAAACGCTAAAAATAAACTACGATATGAGCGATGTTTTAGACATTTTAATCATCGCCATAATCGCCGATATGATGGAGCTAAGGGATCTAAATAGGGTGCTAGTTAAATTTGGCATTAAAAAGCTAAATTCGTCCAAACGAGCATGTTTTAAAGCCATAAAAGAGCACTATTTCAAAAAAAGCTTTGAATTTGATGATATTAGCTATCTAATCGCACCTTTAATCAACTCAACAGGCAGAATGGACGATGCAACCATTTCGTATAAATTCCTTTGCTCAAAAAATATTAGAGAAGCAAATCATTACCTTGAAATGATAAACGAAATCAATAATTCGCGCAAAGAAGAAGAGAAAAATTTATATGAAAATTCCCTCATCGAAATCAACGAAAATGATAATATCATCGTAACTTGGGGGCAAAACTGGCACGAAGGCGTCATCGGCATAGTCGCTAGCAGGCTAAGTAAAACATACAAAAAACCTGCAATCGTTTTTAGCATAGATGAAAACAGAGCCAAAGGAAGCGCTAGAAGTGTGGGAAAATTTGATATTTTAGATTTGATTGCTTCGCAAGAAGATATTTTGATAGGTTTTGGCGGACATAAGGGTGCTGCCGGGCTTGTTATCGAACCTGCGAATTTAGAAGAGTTCAAAAAACGGGTAAATTCGAGTTGTTTTTTACAAAATTTAGACGATTTTTCATCACAAGATGATTTATTAGGCGAACTTGACATAGGCGAATTAGACAACGAATTGCTCGATATTTTGGAGTTTTTTGAACCTTACGGACAAAAAAACCCAAGACCCATTTTTTCGGTAGAAAATGCCGTTGTCAAAAGTGTAAGGCCCATCGGACGAGACGGAAAACATATAAAAATTTTACTTGAAAAAAACGAAAATCAGGCAGAAGCACTATTTTTTCATTATGATTATATGCCACAAATCGGCGAAAGCATACGAGCGGTCGTATCAGTAACGAAAAATAACTTTAAAGGCATCATCACCCCAGAGCTTATCATAAAAGAGATAATTCCATAGCAAATTTGCTATGGAATTTAGCCTACAAGCCTAAACTAGCGTGGGCTTTCGGTGAAATTCCATACATTCTAGCGTATTCTCTATTGAACTGCGACGGACTTTCATAGCCCACCGCAAAGGCAATGTCAGAAACCTTTGCTTTTTGTGAATTTAGCATATTTCGCGCCTCTTCAAGACGAATTCTTTTTTGAAATTGAATCGGCGAAAGCGAAGTTACGATTTTAAAATTTTGATACAAAGACGATTCGCTCATATCGACCAAATTTGCTAGTTCTTTTATGTTTAACTTTTCGCTAAAATTCGTGCGAATTTCGGCAACAGCCATAGAAATTTTATTTGGAATACTTCCGCTAACGGCAAATTTAGCCAAAAAATCACCGCTATTTTCGCTCAAAACTAAATGATAAAGTATCTCTTTGAGTATCAAATTTGACATATTTTTGACATATTTTTTATCTTTTCCACACAAGCTAACAAGACGATAAACAAGCTCTAAAAGCTCCGAATTTATAGTGCCTAAAAGTATTCCTTTTTCGCTTTTTGCATTTGGGTTAGCTCTAAATTCTCCGACACTTTTGATGACATCATAAACATCGGCAAGGCTAAATTTGATAACCAAAGATACAAAAGGCTCGTCTTTTGAAGCTTCCTGAATTTTAACATTTATCGGCAAATGAGCGCACGAAAGCAGATACCTTTGGCGACCATAACTTGCAAGCTCGTCGCCAAAGCTGACCTCTTTTGAGCCTTGTAGGATTATGCATAAAGACGGCTCATATATAGAACAAGAAAAATTTGTAGTTTCAAGCGTCTTATAAAAACTCAAAGACGGAATTTCTGTCTCTAAAATACCGCTAAAATCAAACTTTGAAGTGATAAAATTATAAATTTCTTTTCTATAAAATTCTACGCTATTTTCCATTTTCGGCTCCTTAAAATTTTTAAAATTATATAATTTTAAATTTAATTATCGGTAAATAATGTAGGATTAGGCAAGAAAGTTGGATTAAAAATTTAAATTTTGACAAATATGGTAAATTTTATTTTCTTTACAAATTCACCTTTTTGTTAGTTCCCAACTCTCTTCGATCAAATCTACTACTTGCGATTTTGGCACAGCGTCTAAAATCACGCTTATCCAGTGCTTTTTATTCATGTGATATGCAGGAAAAATTCCTTTGCCGTCATGCAAAATAACGGCAAGTTCAGGGTCGCATTTAAGATTTATTACATTTATGATTTTATTGCCTATTTCTCTAAAAGTGTTTTGCGGAATTCGCATAAAAAGACAAAACCACTTCCCCGCTTTTTTGCCACTACTTTTATGGCGAAATACCGCTGTTTCACTATCGTCTTTAAATGGAAAATCAGCTTTTACGCCGTAAGTATTAAACATAAATTTGCTTAATTCTACAAAATTTTTAAATGTGGTCATATTATACCTTTAAATTTATTGCTCAAATTTTATTAAATTTGCATAATTTTTACAAAAATTCAATACGGAATAGGCATAGTAAGGCGTAAATTTAGACGGTTTCAAGCGAAGTTGCCTAAGTTTGGTAATGAGCGATAAAATCGTCTAAATTTACGCCTTAATCTGCAAGGTCGGGAAATTACAACCTATGCGAAATGAAAAACTCGATTAGCTCCACAGCATTATCCACGCCGCAAACGCCGGTATTTATGCACAAATCATAAAACGCCGAACCACCCCACTCTTCGCCCGTGTAATAGCGATGAAATCTCGCCCTGCCGTTGTCGCTTTCGCTCATATACTCGACGACTTTACCTGACGAAATACCGGAAGCGATGAGCCGTTTTTGCTTAAATTCGCTAGGTGCGTGCAAAAATACGCTAAAAAAGTCCTTTTTGCCACGCAAAAAGCAGTTCGCACAACGCCCCATAATGATATAATCGCCATTTTCAAGCAGTTTTTGATAAATTTCTTTTATAAATTTTGTGCTTTGCTCGTCTGCCATTTCGTTACCTGAAATGGCTTGAAGTAGCGAATTTACGGGCGTTTCATTGTAAAAACGATACGCTTGTTCAAAATACCCAAACTCGTCTGCTTTTTTTAGCAATCTATCTTGATCTAAATACTCAAAACCAAGCTTTTTGGCTAGTTTTACGACTAGTTCCCTGCCCCCTGCGCCTGTTTGTCTTCCAACCGAGATTATCATTGTTTTATCCTTTTTTCTGTATCAATATCAAAACCTATTTTCCAAAACGCCATATCAACAAGTTTCATCTGTGGATATAATAAATTTTCATCAACCTTTAATTTCTTTCTAATTTCTTCAATATCATTTTCATATGTTTCATAAAAATCTACCAATTTTAATAGCGAGCTTCTATTATAATTTCCCGTGCTTACAGCTTTTTCTTTCACACCAATTATAAAATATCTATCATAAGCAGGAACGCAACCTAATGTTCCCATAAGAATTTTCGTGACTAGGGTGTCGGAAATTTCACTCTTTATTTTTTCATTTGATACGCTATCTCTAATTTTATCATAATGATTTTTTATAAATTTATTTAAATCGTCTAACTTTTCTTGAATATTTTCTTTTTTTAGTGTGCAACATTCCATATCAAGCAAACCATTGTATTCTGGTTTTAATAATTCTTTTATCACAGGAACATGAATTTTATAATCTTTTTGTAAAAGAAATGAAGAGCCCCTATACATTCCCCAACTAGCAAGGTAAAAAGCCAAATGCAAACTTAAATAATCATAATTTGGATTATCTATTTGTCTTGCGTCGAAAAAAACTTTATAACAATGCTCCCATGAACGATACCTGCCGTTTTCATCTTTTTTTAAATCGCTATAAAAATCATTTATAGATTTAATTACTAAATCTATTAAAGTCATTGCTTTGTCCTTAAATTTTACAAAATTATACCAAATTTACCTACAAAAACATTGCAAAAATACTTGCTCCGACGACGGTTAAAAGCCCCGTAACGGCTAATGCAAGTGAAGCCATAGCGCCTTCTATGCTTCCCATTTCGATTGCCCTTGCTACGCCCATTGCATGACTTGCTGCACCAAGCGCCAAGCCTTTTGCAACGCTATTTTTCACACGAAAAAGCTTTAAGAAAAACGCACCGCACATATTCCCAAAAATGCCCGTTATGATGATAGAAGCCACCGTTATGGTTACTACTCCGCCTAGCTTTTCGCTAACGCCCATACCGATTGGCGCGGTTACGGATTTTGGTAGTAGGGTTACGAAAAATTCGTGATTTAATCCAAAAATCAAAGCCAAAATATAAATGCTAACTAAACCGCCGATAACGCCACCGATAAGTCCAGCAAAAATCGCTTTTAGGTTGTTTTTTAGCAAATTTAACTGCTCGTAAAGTGGCACAGCAAGGCAAATCGTAAGCGGTGTAAGAAAAAAACTGATATATTTTGCGCCGTTGTTGAAGTTTTCATAAGGTATATCAAAAACGAGCAAAACACCGATAACTAGCAAATTTGAGATCAAAAGCGGATTTAAAATCGCAAATTTGAAGCGTTTTTTTAAAACTAAGCTGATTTGAAATGCTGCCAAGCACAAAAACACGCCAAAAAAGACCGAATTTAACAAAACTTCTCTCATAATTCGTCCTTTTTAAGTGCAGAATTTAGCGAATTTTCGCCATTTTTTGACGGCTCGTTTTGCGAATTTTCAAATTTTTTATAAAGTCTTTCTTTTTCCTTTTTTAGCGTTTGATTATAAAAATATTGCGCGATGACGCCGCAACTTGCGATAACGGCGATGGTCGAAACCAGCGTAATAACAACAAACGGAAACAAATTTTTAACCAACAAATCTCCCGCAACTAAAATTCCTACTCCCGCAGGGATAAAAATCACAGGCATAATCTCTATAAAAAATGTCGCCGTTTCACGCACCCACGCGACCTTAATGACTTTAAAATAAAACGCCAAAAACATAATCACAAGTCCGTAAATGCTAGCCGGAATCGGCGCAGGAATCAGCCACGCTAGGACTTCTGCGAGAAATGTAACGGCGATGATAATGGTAAATTGTCTTAAATATTTCATTTTCACTCTTTTAAAAAAATCCTGCAAATTTAGCACTAATGCGGTAAATAGTTTCTAAATTTGCTAAATTTTTTAAACTAACACTAACTAACAAAATCTTGTTAGTGCTAAATTTTCAAATTTTTATAACTGCTTTTTAGCGTTAGTAAAAATTTATCAATTTCTTTGTTTAATGCCTTAAAATCGGAGCTATTGTCTATTACAAAATTTGCTAACTCTCGTTTTTTTTTGGTATCGATTTGCAAATTTATCCTAACTAACGCTTCGTTTTCTGTTAGTGAATTTCGTTTTGAAATTCTGCTAATTAACACTTCTTTTGGCGCATAAACGACCACGACCTTGTCAAATTCGCTGTAATTTGCTTTTTCAAAAAACAACGGAATATCAACAAAATAAGGAATTTGCGTTTTTTCAAGCTCATTGCAAGTTTGCAAAATTTCAGCTTTAATGCGCGGGTGGAGCAAATTTTCTAAAATTTGCATTTTTTCCTTGTCGTTAAAAACCAAATTTCCTAACTTTTTTCGCAAAACTTTTCCGTTTTCGACAAATTCTAAGCCAAATTCCAAAGCTATTTCGCCATGCAAATCATCTAAAACTCGGTGCGAAATTTCATCAGCATCAATCACCTTAAATCCGTATAATTTTAAAATATTACAAACCGTGCTTTTGCCCGAACCAATGGAGCCTGTGATAACAAAAGCGTGTTTAAATTTATCCATTTCAAAGCCTTTTTTTATTCAATTTTAGCTAAAATTTGCAAATTTTCAAATTATAAGGATAAAAATTGATTAGTTATAAAGAAGCTGGTGTCGATATTGACGCAGGAAATAGCTTTGTTGAAGCGATAAAACCTTTTGTGAAATCTACTTTTAATAAAAATGTCATCGGCGGGATCGGCTCTTTTTCGGGGGCTTACGAGCTTCCTAGCGGCTACAAGCGACCTGCGATTTTGGGTGCCACTGACGGGGTTGGCACAAAGCTTCGCCTTGCAATCGACACAAACAAACTTGACGGCGTGGGCATTGATTTGGTCGCAATGTGCGTAAATGATCTCATCTGTAACTTTGCTAAGCCGCTTTTTTTCTTGGATTATTACGCCACAGCCAAACTTGACATAGAAAGCGCGAAACGCGTTGTAAAGGGCATTAGCGAAGGTTGCAAATTAGCTGATTGCGCATTAATCGGTGGCGAAACAGCCGAGATGCCTTCGATGTATGAAGGAAAAGATTTTGATTTAGCAGGATTTGCCGTTGGTATTGCTGAAATGGACGAGATAGACCGCACAAAATTTGTAGCTAACGGCGATATTTTGGTTGCCCTGCCTTCTAGCGGTTTGCACTCAAACGGCTTTTCACTTGCACGAAAAGTGGTTGAAAAAATGGGCTTAAAATTTGATGAGAAAATCGGCGAAAGAAGCCTAATCGATACGCTTTTAGAGCCAACTAGAATTTATGTGAGAGATTTTTTAAATTTGAAAGAAAAAATTCACGCCCTTGCGCATATTACAGGTGGCGGTTTGGTTGAAAATTTACCGCGTGTTTTTCCAAACGGACTTGGCGCAAAAATCGAAAAAAATGCGATTAAAACGCCTGAAATTTTTAAAATCATCTCTCAAATGGTTGAACCTAGCGAAATGCAAAGAACCTTTAACAACGGCGTGGGACTAGTTTTAGCCCTGCCAAAAGAAAATGTGGATTTTGTTTTAAATAATTCTGACGGATACATTATCGGCGAAGTCGTGCAAGGCAACGGCGTAGAAATGGTGTAAAATTAAATTTATAATACCACGAAAATTCATGCAAAAAGTCCGAGCAAATTCGGACTTTCTTTTTTTTGTAATCAAAATTTATTTTATATTCAAAAGTTTTGGATTTTTAAATGGTGGCCCCGATTGGACTTGAACCAACGACTTCCACCATGTCAAGGTGACACTCTACCAACTGAGTTACGGGACCAAAAAAAGAAGTTCGCATTATAGCAAAAAATTTTTATAATGCCAAATTTTAAAAGCAAATTCAAATAAAATTTCATCAAATTTGACAAAATTTTGCCAAATTTACAACCAAATTTTTTTAAATTCGCAAAGCATAAATTTAAAAAAATTCGCCAAATTTACTGAAAATTTGGCGAATTTAAACTTACTGCGCCGAGTTTTTATTTCCTACGAATTTCGCTACGAAGTATCCCACGATACCTGAGATAATAGAACCAAGCAAAATCGCTAACTTGTCTGTGTGGTGGAATGCATCGCTTCCGCCGTAAGCCAACGCATCGACAAAAAGCGCCATCGTAAAGCCGATACCGCAAATTATCGCCACCGCATAAAGTTGCGCCCAGTTTGCGTGTTCTGGCATATATGCGATTTTTAGTTTTATCAAAGCCCAGCTAAATAGGAAAATTCCAAATTGTTTTCCAAGGAAAAGTCCTAGCATAATGCCAAGCGGAACGGCACCAAAAAGGTGAGAAATACTCATTCCGGCTAAATCAACCCCTGCGTTTGCAAAGGCAAATATCGGCAAAATGAAAAAATTCACAGGATACGCTAAGCCGTGTTCCATCTCTTTTAGCATTGAGCCTGTTTTTGTTTTTATCGGTATGCAAAAACCGGCAATTACACCTGCGATTGTAGCGTGAATGCCCGAATTTAATACAAAAATCCAAAGCAAAATAGCCATTAAAATAAAAGGCAATTTTTTATCAACGCCGATTTTATTCATAAAAAACATTCCGACAACACAGGCAAACGCTAGTCCAAGATATACGAAATTTAGTGTTGAAGAGTAAAATAAAGCAATAATCAAAATGGCACACAAATCGTCCATAATCGCCAAAGTTAAAACGAAAATTTTAAGACTTGTTGGAATTCGTTTTCCTAAAAGCGCCATAACGCCAACGGCAAAAGCGATGTCAGTCGCAGTCGGAATCGCCCAGCCACGCATAGCAAAACTATCGCCCCAGTTGATAATAGCAAAAATTATCGCAGGAAACATAACTCCGCCCAAGGCGGCAAAACTTGGCAAGAAAATTTGAGAGAAATGGCGAAGCTGACCTTCGATTTTTTCCCTTTTTAGTTCAAGTCCGATAGCAAAAAAGAAAATCGCCATTAAAACATCATTTACCCAAAAATGCATAGGTTCTTCAAGTTTGTAGCTTCCTATGCCGATTTCCACAGGCAAATGCAAGAAATGGTGATAAATGCCCTGTAAAACGCCTACATTTTGAAAAATAAGCGCAAGCACCGCTGCCGTAAGCAAAATCATTCCGGCACTACTTTCGCTTTCTAAAATCCTTCTAATTAACCGTTTCAAAAAAATCCTTTTTGTAGGTAAATAAATTTCCAAATTTTATAAAATTCTAAATAAAAATTCAAGTAAATTTCTGAATTTTTATTTATACGGCATGATTAACATTGCATAAAGTATCACAAACATAATCAGCGTCGGAATTTCATTTAACGCACGGAAAAATTTGCCGTTTTTATTACACTCGCCTTTTTCAAATTTTTTCAAGTAATAATACAACCAAAAATGATAAGCTATCATCAAAACACCGCAAAGTAGTTTCAAATGAAAATAGCCCATTTTCATAAGCTCTGGTTTTGCAAAAACAATAATAACAATAGCTGAAAAAAGCGTTAATCCAAGTGCTATCCAGCCGATTGCGTGAAACAACATTTTCTCCATTGTTTTAACGACACTGACAAATTCTGGTTTGTCCTTGTTTTCAGCGTGATAAACATAAAGTCGTGGCAGATAAAACAGCATTGCCATCCACGAAATAAACGCCGCAAAGTGAATAAATTTAAACCATAAATAAGCATTATAACTCATAAATTTCTCCAAAAAATAAAAATTAAAACTAGTATTTTACTTTTTTATCCATTAAAATTCGCTAATTTCGCATTAAAATATCTTTTCTGACTTCATACTCTTCTTTTGAAATCGCGCCTTTTTGGTAAAGTTCATAAAGTGCTTCAACGCTTCTGATTTTTTCGGCATAATCAGCGTCTTTTGTTTCGCTAACATCGCCGTTAAGGTCTTCCACCCAAAGCCCTATAAAAAATAGATCAACTAACCACCAAATTCCCCAAAAAAGCAAAAAAACAAAACCGACCAAAAACCAAACGGTAAATGCCCCAAGCCAATAAAGTGCGATTTGAGCAAATCCACTTATAAATTTACCGCAGTAAATTCGGTGCAAACCACCGCCGATAGGAAGCCCAACCAAACCCAACAAACCGCCTAAAAACCAAAGCCCGTAAGCTATATAGTTATTTCGTATCATTTTGTTTTTCCTTTCTATAAATTTTGTAACTTTGCCACAAAAATATGACAATCGCCAAATCTATCATCACATCGGCAAAGTTAAAAACCGCAAACTCAAACCACTTATGCCACGCTACATAATCCACAACTCCGCCGTGAATAAAGCGATCTAGCACATTTGAAACGCCACCACCTAGCAAAATGCCAAAAGGAAGCCAATGTGCGTTAAATAGCTCTTTTTGGCTAAAAACATAGATAGCCAAAGCCCCAATCAGCCCAAGCTGAATAAATTTCAAATTCTCGCCCAAAAAGGCAAACATCGAAAACGCAACGCCTTTATTAAAAGTTAGTATTAGCGAAAAATACTCGCCATACCACCGAAAACCACCCAAAAATATAAATTTTATAAACTGATCAATCGCTAAAACAAGCGTAAAAATCAGAATAAATTTGATAAATTTTCTAGTCATTTAACGCTTTTTTGAAAAATTTTTCTGCTTCATCAGCCCATTTTTGTAGAGCTTTTTCATTTTTGCCTTCCAAAAGCAGCCTTATTAAATTCTCTGTCCCCGAATAGCGAAATAAAGTGCGAATTTTATCTTTTTTAATACCTGCTTCAAGCTCTTTTAACCCAGCGATTTTTTCAAGCGGTTTTTTATTTGTAATCTTTAAATTTCGCAAAATTTGCGGATAAGGCTTGATTAAATTTGCTAATTCACTAGCTTTTTTATTCATGCTTAGCATACAAGCTGCAAATTGAAGCGCAGAAGCGATCCCGTCGCCAGTTTTAGCATAATCGCCAAAAATCACATGTCCGCTTTGTTCGCCGCCGAAATTCGCCTTTTTTTCTTTCATCATTTCAAGCACAAATTTATCGCCCACACTGCACCTATGCACCTTTACGCCGTGTGAATTTAAAAAATCATCTAACGCGCCGTTACTCATCACGGTTGCGATGATTTGATCATTTTCAAGCTCGTTTTGCTCTTTTAAATAAAGCGCTAAAACCCCAAGCAAGGTATCGCCGTGTATTATCTCCCCGTTATCATCAACTACGACTAGTCTATCGGCGTCCCCGTCAAATGCAAATCCCACATCGGCTCTCAAACGCTTTACTTCACTTGCCAAATTTTGTGGAGCTAACGCACCACAATTTTCGTTAATATTTTTTCCGTTTGGTTCATCGCCAAGAACGATTATTTCAGCGCCAAGTTCGCTAAATACGGTCGGAGCGACTTTGTAACTAGCACCATTTGCACAATCAAGCACAATGCGAAGTCCGTGTAGAGTTTTGTGTTTTGGAAATGAATTTTTAAGCTGAACGATATATCTGCCGATGACATCATCAACCCTTTTTGCCACACCGATTTCCGTCATTTGCTTTCTAGCTTCGGCGATTAGCTCATCACTATAATAAATTTTTTCAATCTCGGCTTCTTCTTTTTCATCAAGTTTAAAGCCTGTGTGATCGAAAAATTTAATGCCGTTATCATAATATGGATTATGCGAAGCACTTATCATAATCCCTGCATCACAACGCATATCTTCTGTCAAAAACGCAATAGCAGGTGTTGGCATGGGACCTATTTGACGGACATTATAACCCACGCTTGTAAGTCCAGCCACAATCGCAGTTTCTATCATATAACCGCTTCGTCTTGTATCTTTTCCTACTAAAATCATATTCGTAACGGAATTTTTTCTAAAATAAATTCCTGCTGCCATAGCTAATCTCATAGCAAGTTCGGCTGTCAAAAACTCACCCGCTCTACCCCTGACACCGTCAGTTCCGAAAAGTTTCATAAATTTAATCCTTTTTTCAAAAAAATCAGGTAGTATTCTACCAAAAAATATTTAATCTTTATAAAATTACTTATTTAAATTTTTCTTAAATTAAGCATTATTTAAATAAATTATATGTATAATCTCCGACTTAAACTTATTTTTTAAAAGGGAAAATTATGGCAAACCATAAATCTGCTGAAAAAAGAGCAAGACAAACGGTCAAAAGAACCGAGAGAAATAGATTTTACCGCACAAGATTAAAAAATATGACAAGAGCGGTAAGAGAAGCAGTTGATGCTAAAAATATCGAAGCTGCCGAAGCTGCATTAAAAGTAGCAAATCAAAGCTTCCATAGCTTTGTAAGCAAAGGCTTTTTGAAAAAAGAAACAGCTTCTAGACGCGTTAGTCGCCTTGCAAAACTTGTAAATTCATTAAAAACTGCTGCTTAATTTTAAATTTATATGTTAGCCGATAAACTTCAACCGTTTTTGGATCGCTACGATGAGCTTTCGAAGCTTCTTAGCGATCCAAGTATCACTGCCGATATTTCAAATATGACAAAGCTCTCAAAAGAGCAAAGAAGTATCGAGCCTATCAAAGAAGCGGCTAATAGCTACATAAACACACTTAAAGAGATCGAAGAAAACAAAAGCTTACTTAGCGACCCCGAGTTTGGCGATCTCGCAAAAGAAGAGCTAAAAAATTTAGAAATTCAAAAAGAAAAACTTGAAGAAGATATAAAAATTCTGCTTCTTCCAAAAGATCCAAATGATGATAAAAATATCTTCCTTGAAATTCGCGCCGGAACCGGTGGCGATGAGGCTGCGCTTTTTGCGGGAGATTTGCTAGGGGCGTATTTGCGTTATGCTGAACTTCGCGGCTATAAATGCGAAATCGTAAGCCAAAGCGAAGGAAGCGTGGGCGGTTTCAAAGAAGTTATTTTGCTTGTTAAGGGCGACGGAGCGTATTCAAGGCTTAAATTCGAAGGCGGCACACACAGAGTCCAAAGAGTGCCTGAAACCGAAAGTCAAGGACGCGTGCATACCTCTGCTATCACGGTTGCTGTGATGCCTGAAATCGAAGATAGCGAAATCGAAATCAAAGAAAGCGATTTGCGTATCGATGTCATGCGCAGCTCGGGGCATGGCGGACAGTCTGTAAATACCACTGATAGCGCCGTTCGTATCACGCATATACCGACAGGTCTAGTCGTAACCAACCAAGACGGCAAAAGCCAACACAAAAACAAAGAAGCCGCGATGAAAGTGCTAAAAGCTAGGCTTTATGACTTGCAAGAGCAAGAACGCCTAGAAAAAGAGCGCGCCGAACGCAAAGATCAAGTCGGCACAGGCGATAGAAGTGGTCGAATTCGCACTTACAACTACCCGCAAAACCGCATTAGCGACCACCGCATAAATTTAACACTTTATCGTTTAGACGCGATAATGGCAGGCGGGCTTTTTGATGAAATCATCGATCCGCTCATCACAAACGCACAGGCCGAGCTTATCGCAAGTGCTGGTTTGTAAAATTTAAAAATTTATCTTAAATTTATTCATTTTAAACAAAATTTATTTAAAAATTTGCTATGCTTTTTTTAAATTTTAACCACAAGGATAGCCAAAATGGAAAAAGTTTTTATTTGTGTTGATGACAATGCGCTATTTCAGCCGGTTTGCGACTACGGAATTTATGTAGCTAAAACTATCGAAGCTGAGCCTGTTTTTATACATGTCATCGAAAGCCCTGAGCTTGGAGAGAATTTTTACGGACTTGCAGCTGGCGGTATCGTGCTTGGCGAAAAAGATATGGTCTTATCACAATACGGCACATTTGATGAAGATAGCAATAAAATCGATGAAGAAAAATCAAAGGCTATGCTTGAAAAATGCGTTGCTATGGCAGACGAACAAGGCGTAAAAGCTTCGACGATTTTGCGCGACGGCGATTTTTTGGACATCATCGAAGAATACAAAAATGAAGCCAAAATTTTTGTGCTTGGCATAAAAGGCACAAACAACGAAGATGTCGGCTTTAACGCAACAATGCTGATAAAAGAGATGAAAGTTCCTGCTCTATTAGTAAATAAAGATTTTAGCCCGATAAATTCGGTGCTTGTGGCATTTGATGGCACGGAAGCTGCCGTTAAGACGGTCAAATTCATAAAAGATGCAAAACTTTTGAAAAATGCAAAAAAATATGTCATAAATGTAAATAATAACGCCGAAGAATCGCAAAAAACGCTTGAAGTCGCAAGAGAAATTCTAAAAGGCGAAAATGCTGAATTTGTAAGCGTCTCAGGCGATGTTCCGGGCGATGAGATTATAAAATATCGTCGCGCAAATAATCTGGACTTAATCGCCACCGGCGCATTTAGCAAAGGCTTTTTCAAAAAGCTTATTTTAGGTAGCGTTTCGCAAGATATTTTGCAAAATGCCCTTGTGCCGATTTTGGTTTTGGCTTAGAATTCATTACTTTTGGTGGGCAAGGATGCCCACCATACCACTCATTTTTTATTCTCCTTTAAATTATTTTTTATTTTTATAAATAATACACTTAATACTGATATTGCAACAAAAAAACTTACAATAAAAACACTTTGAAATATTGCCACATAAAAAAATATTTCAAATTTACCACTCATTGTAATTTTTATGACTCTTATTCCATAATCAAAAGTATGTGTAACAATATAGCCACTACAATATATCCATATACCGCTACTTAAAAACAAACTAGCCAAAATAGCTGAAATTGGAACATTTTTTGCTTCATCTGAATTTATAATGGATAGACAAAACACATAAATCAAAAACAATAAACACAAAATCATCGCAAATACCCACACTACACTAGCATGGAATTTTATGACTTGTGGTATTTTGCTAACGCTTCCAAAAATTTTAATATTACTAAAAATTTGCTCCATAAAATTTACAAAGTCGGCACAATTTTTATTTGTATCTAAAATGTCAATAGGTGTAAAAAACACCGTAAAAAGCGAAGCAATATACAAAAACATACAAATCACAAAAGGAATTTTTAATGTTTTGTGAAGTTTATTTATGGCTTCTTTGTTTTCTGAATTATCATTTTTAAATTTTAAATTTTTAGTATTGTCTTCCAAATTTAACCCTTTTGTTTTCTTTGTCGTTGCAAAAATTTATGAAGCAAATTTAGCCTAAATTTCAATGTCGATTCCAACAGGGCAGTGGTCTGAGCCTGTGACTTCGCTCAAAATAAAAGCGTCTTTTAAATTCGCCCTTAGATCTTCGCTAATAAAAAAATAATCAATCCGCCAACCGACATTTTTCGCCCTTGCATTAAAGCGGTAACTCCACCACGAATACGCCACCTCGTCCCCACGAACGGCTCTAAAAGTGTCGATAAATCCGTGCGATAAAAGCTCATCTATCCACTCTCGCTCGATTTTTAAAAACCCGCTAGTTTGCGAATTTGCCTTTGGATTTTTTAGATCTATTTCCCTATGAGCGGTATTTACATCGCCACAAATGATGATTTTTCGCCCGTTTTTTCGCAACTCATCAAGATAAGCTAAAAATTTAGCGTAAAATTCGAGCTTAAATTTTAGCCTTTCATCGTCCTTCTGCCCGTTTGGAAAGTAGATATTAAAAAGGCTTATATCCTTAAAATCGTGCTGTAAAACCCGCCCTTCGGTATCATCATTAAAAAGCGATTTATGCGTAACACAAGGAAAATTATGCAAACTCATCACGCCACTATAACCAGCTCGTTTGGCCGAATTTGCACTCAAATTTGCAAAACCGAGATTATAAATTTCTTTTGGAATTTGCTCTTCGTTAAGCTTTGTTTCTTGAATTCCCAAAAAATCAGGCTTATACTCATCTAGCCACGCAAAGCCGTCTTTGGCAACCACCGCCCTAAGTCCATTTACATTCCACGAAATCAAACGCATAAACTAACCTTTACTAACAAATTTACTAACAAATCAAAAAATTCCTAAATGCTCACACAGAATTTTAAAGCCCAAAAATATCAGTATCAAACCACCTAAAATAAGGGCTTTTCGCTCGAAAATCTCGCCTGTTTTTTTGCCTATAAAAACAGCTAACAAACAAACTAACAAACAAACCAAACCGATGACAAAACAGGCGTATAAAATATTGATTTCGCTAAACGCAAAAGTTACCCCCACAGCCAAGGCATCGATACTTGTGGCAATCGCCCCTAAAATAAGCTCTTTTGTGCTTAAATTTATGCTGCATTCGCCTTTGTAGTGCAGCGCTTCTTTTATCATTTTTACTCCTAAAAAAGACAAAATTCCAAATGCCACAAAGTGGTCGATTTCGCTTATGAATTTAACAAAACTAATGCCGAGCAAAAAGCCAAAAACAGGCATAATCGCCTGAAAAATAGCATAAACAAATGAGATTTTAAACGCCTTTGCAAAGCTTAAATTTAAACACTTTGCGCCGTTTGCCACCGACAAAGCAGCGCTATCCATAGAAAGCGCAATCGCAATCAAAAATATTTCCACAAAAATTTCCTTAAATTTAAAACCTTGATTATACATTAAAAAATTTTTAGATAAAATAAAAGTTTTATTTTAAGAAAGATTAGCAAATTTATGAATTCAAACAAAACGCTTTTATCGGATTTTGCGCTTGTTTTTGTGGCGATTAGCTGGGGCGCGACATTTATGCTCGTGCAAAATGCGATAAATAAAATCGATGTTTTTAGCTTTTTATTTTGGAGATTTTTGATTTCTGCGATTTTAATGTGGCTGATTTCGCTCAAATTTGAGCTTAAATTTGATAAAAAATCGCTCATTTATGGCGGAATTTTGGGAATTTTTCTCTTTTTGGGTTTTGCATTTCAAACACTAGCTCTAAAATATACGCTCTCTTCAAGTGTTGCTTTTATAACGGGAATTTATGTCGTGTTAGTGCCTTTTTTGATGTTAGCTTTTTTTAAGCAAAAAGTGCGTTTGTTTGCGTTTTTGGGTGCGTTTGTGGCATTTTTGGGACTTTATTTTTTAAGCGGCACTAAGGGCGTTAGCTTGGGACTTGGCGAAATTTTAACGCTAGTTTGTGCGTTTGCCTTTGCCTTTCAAATCGCACTAACAGGCGAGTTTGTAAAAAAAGCTAACATTTATGCGTTAGTTATCGCTCAGTTTGTTTGTGTTTGCGTTTTTAGCCTGATTTTAGCGATATTTTTATCACATGGTAACTACGAAAATTCTGTTAGTTTGTTAGGAAATTTAATATTTTCGTTTGAATTTGATTTTTTATTTGCTCTTATTATAACTAGCGTTTTTGCGACGGTTTTAGCCTATTTTATCCAAACTTTTGCGCAACTTTACACAAGTGCGACAAAAACAGTTTTGATTTTTGCGTTAGAGCCAGTAAGTGCTGGGATCATCGGCTATATTTTTGGCGAAAATTTATCAAATTTGCAAATTTTTGGCGCAGGTTTGATACTCTTTGGAATAATTCTTAGCGAACTAGGCAAAATTTTATTTTCAAAACCACGCTAAATTTGCTTTCTGCAAAAAAATGCAAAAACAAAAAAGCAAAGCGAAGCTATTAAAATGATACTAGCGCCACTTGTTAGGTTAAATTTGTAGCTCAAAATTAGTCCCCCGACACAAAAAACAGCCGAAATGAGCGTTGCATTTATCATCATAAAAAAGAGATTTTTTGAGATTTTTTCAGCTATAAAAGGCGGGATTGTAATGAGAGCAATTACCAAAATAAGCCCTACGACTTGTATGGCAGCAACCACGCTAAAAGACATCATCACAACGAGCAAATAGTAGAAAAATTCGGTTTTTACTCCACGAAGTTTTGCAAATTCCATATCAAAGCTAAGTGCTAAAAATTGACGATAAAATGTCAAAATCAAAAGCACAAAGATTATATCACAAATGCCGATAAATGTAAGTGTCGCCGAATTTACGGCTAAAATCGAGCCAAAAAGATAGCTCATCAAATCTGTATTATAACCCGGGCTTAAATCGATTAAAATAATTCCGATTGCCATACCAAATGCCCAAATGGCGCCGATTACAGAATCAAAGCGTTCTTTGTTTTTTTGCGTTATAAAGGCAACCAAAAGCGCTAAAAAAAGCGAAAACACACTAGCTCCCAAAAGCGGAGAAATGCCTAAAAAAAAGGCTAATCCAATCCCGCCATAAGCCCCATGTGCTACGCCGCCTGCGATAAATGACATTTTATTTATGACGATTAGGGAGCCGACAAAACCGCAAATAATGCTAACCAAAATTCCCCCTAAAAAGGCGTTTTGCATAAAATTTAGGCTTAACATTTCGCTCATTTTTGCCCCTTAAAAAAGCGAATTTGCGATGAATTTTGAAAAATTTGCGAATTTATAAATTTTGGAGCTTTGTTATCGTTTTTAAATTTATCGCTTTTTTCGCAAAATTCGCACTCTTTTGAAAAATCGCCGTCTTTGCCGTGCAAACAACCGCCACAGCCACACTCTTTTAGAGCTAGTTCAATGTCGCAAAAATGCTTGTGGTTGTGTTCTAAGTGGTGTAGGAAATTTTGCGTTTTTGCTTTTGAAATATCGTGCATTATTAGCTCTTTATTTGCCACATAGGCTGCCTTTGAGGCGTAACTTAGAGCTAAATTTATCTCATGGCTAACCATAATAATGCCGATACCGCCCAAATTTAGCTCTTTTAAAAGCTCAAAAATCTGCACTTGCCCCATAGTATCGATACTAGCAGTCGGTTCATCTAAAAGCAAAATTTTACTTTCCCCGCAAAGCGCCCTTGCGATATAAACTCTTTGTCTTTGTCCGCCTGAAAGCTCGGAAATACGGCTATTTGCAAACTCACCCATACCAACAAGCGCAAGTTTTTCAAGTGCGATTTTTTTATCACTACCAGAGTAAAAACCAAACATTTTTTTATCGATTAACCCGCTTAAAACGACTTCTAAAACGCTTATAGGAAAGGATTTTGACGAAGCTATGTATTGAGGGACATAGCCAATTTTTTGCAGATTTGCATTTGGGCTTTTGCCGTAAATTTTAACGCTTCCTGCGTTTGGTTTTAAAAGTCCCAAAATAAGCTTTAAAATAGTGCTTTTTCCACCGCCGTTTGGTCCAACGATAGCCAAAAAATCTTTTTTATTATAACTTAAATTTAAATTTTCAAAAACAACGCTTTCGCCGTAGGAAAAGTTCAAATTTTCTATCGTTAAATCGCTCAAAATTTAGCCTTTTTGCAAATTTAGCTTAAATTTTACCAAAAATTATTTTAAACTTTTTGAAATTATTTCTATTGTTTTTTTCATTTCATTTAGCCAATCACCGCTTAGATGATCGATTTCCTCGACATTTGCACCACTTGCTGCGGCAACTGTGATGGCTGCTTTTTTAGAAAATTGTGGTGCGACAAAAATCACTTTTACATTTTCTTCTTTTGCTTCTTCAATCAGTTTTGCAAGATCAGCCGGTTTTGGCTCTTTGCCTTCGATTTCAATGGCGATTTGCTCCAAATCATAACGAACGGCAAAATAGCCCCAACTTGGGTGATAAACGATAAATTTTGCATCTTTTAAATCTTTTAATTTTGCTTTTGCAAATTCGTCAAGTTCGTCAAGTTTTTTCTCAAATTCTGCAAAATTTGCACTGAATTTTTCGCATTTTTGTGTGTATTTTTCGCAAAGCGCGTTTAAGATATTTTTGCTTTGAGTTTTTACTAAAATCGGATCAAGCCAAATGTGTGGATCTAGATTTCCGTGTTCGTGGTGGGCGTCGTGGTCTTTATCATGATCGTGCTTATGATCGGCGTGTTTTTCATGGTCGTGGTCGCCGTGGTCGTGGTGCGAATTCATAGCGATTTTTTTGATATTTTCTTGCGTTTTTATAAATTTGACATTTTTAAAATCAGGTGCGATTTTTTTAAGCCAAATTTCGTCAAATTCAACACCGACTTCAAAATACAAATCGCTTTTTTCTAGCATTTTCATTTGAGACGGCTTAGGTTCGTAAGTGTGCGGATCTGCCGAGCTTGGCACCATGACATTTATTTCAAGCTCGTCTCCTGCGATTTGCTCGATAAAAAATTTCGTCGGCATTATCGTCGTGCTGACAATCGGTTTTGCCAAAACCAAACTAGAAATCGTTGCCATAAAAATTATTGATTTTTTCATTTTGAACCTTTTTTGAGAAAATGGCAAATGTTATCAAAAAAATAATTAATATCAAATTAATCGTAGAAAAATTTTGTTTTTTGCTATAATTTTCTAAAAAATTCGGAGTTTGCGATGAAAGAGAAAAATTTGTGGGACGAAAAGGCGAAAAATTACGATAAATTCGGCGGAAATTTAAGCGAATTTCAGATTAAATTTTTTGAAATTTTATCTAAATTTGGTGTTGATTTTAAAGATAAAACTCTCATTGATATTGGTTGTGGCACGGGAATTTATACGCTACATTTAGCAAAAATTTGCAAATTTGTTCTTGGAGTAGATAGTTCAAAAAATATGCTAGAAGAGCTTAAAAATTCTGCCAAAATGCAAAATATAACAAACATTAAAACTATTTTTAGCGATTTTAAAAATTTTAAAAGCAAAGATAAATTTGACATTGCGTTTTTGACTATGAGTCCTGCTTTGCAAAATGAAAATGACTTTATAAAATTTGCAAATTTGGCAAATTTTCGCATTTTTATGAACTGGGAAAAGCCACGAAATTCGACCTTACTAACGCCGTTTTTCGAAAAATTTGGTATGAAAAATAGAGAAAAAAAGCTAAACTCTACGGCAAATTTACTAAATTTTTTAAAAGACAAAAATATCCCTTTTCAAAGCGAAATTTTAAATGAAATTCGCCACAGCAAACGCGATTTTAACGACGCCTTTGCAAATATTTTGTGGCATTTAAAGATAAATAATTTTTCATATAACGAAGATGAAATAAAAAAAATGCTAGAATTAAAGTTTGAAAATGATTTCATAGAAGATGAAGTTGAAATTTGCGTTAGGATTATCCTATTTTAGGGGCGATGATGAGATTTGCTTTGATTTTTTTTAGCTTTGTTTTTTGCTTTTCTTCGGGGCTTTTTTCGCCGATAGAACCGCCGAAATTTGACAAAGAAAAGGCAAAGCTTGGCGAAAAACTCTATTTTGAAACCAAATTTAATGAAAATAAAATTTCGTGCGATCGCTGTCATAACATCTACCTAAATCAAAGCGGAACTTCAAAAGACAAAAATACGCCAACTATCTTAAATTCGGCTCTTTCGACGCTATTTTTCTCCAACGGCACAAACCAAAGCCTAAAAGAAAAAATAAAACGCTCACTTACTGCTAAACACGAATTAAACTCAAATCCAAGCACAATCGAATCGGTAGTTAGACTAAATTCAAACTACGCAGAAAGCTTTAAAAAACTTTATAAAGATGGCATAAATTTTGAAAATATCGCCGATAGTTTGGAACATTTTGTCAAAACTCTTGTAACGCCAAATTCAAAATTCGACCATTTTTTACGAAATGAGCTTAAATTAAATGAAGATGAACAAGAAGGTTATGGGCTGTTTTTAGATCTTGGTTGTGCCAGTTGCCACAACGGCGTAAATTTAGGCTCAAATAGCTTCCAAAAAGCAATAAATTCAAACGCCTTAGTCAAAGTTCCCACTCTTAGAAATATTACCAAAACTGCGCCGTATAGCGGCGACATAGAAAATTTATCAAGTGCGATTTTGCAAATGTCGATAAAAAAAATCAACACGACACTAAGCGATTATGAAATCGATAAAATCATAAAATTTTTAGAAACATTAAGCGGGGAATTGCAATGAAAAATAAATTTATACTGCTATTTATTATTATCTCGTTAGCGGCAAGTATTTTTTATGGCTTAAAATACTCAATTGTTTTAAACCATATATCAAATTTAATGGAAACTAGCCAAAAAATTCAATACATAATCCAAACAAATTCCAACATTAATAGTTATTTTGGTGATAAATTTGCAAATGTAAATTATGATGAATTAAACAAAAATATTCAACTTTTTAATGAAAACATGGAAGAACTTTTAAAATCCGATATTATTTTTAACGGAAATTTTGAAAAAAATCTAAAAGATGTAAATGCGCTTTTTGGTCAAAAAATCGGACTTATTTCGGAATTTAATACCCTAAATTCACAAACTTTGATCCTTATGAAAAATTTAGAACAATCTTTTGAAAAAATTGGCGACAAAAATCGCCTAAGCAAAATTTACAGCCAAATTTCGACCATAAATTATAAAAATAGCGATGAAATTTTAAATATTAAAAATCGAATAAAAGGATTTAGTCCTTGGGATACAAACGAAGCAGATTTTATTTCAATCGCAAACAACATCATAACAAATTTTGTAAAACTTAGCGAGATAAATAATCAAAAAAATCTAGCCATAGATAGTAAAATTTTTGGAATTCACAGCGAATTTACAGATTTTATTAATCAATATTACTCAGAGCTAAAATATGCAACAATCTTTTTCTTTTTGCTTTTTTTGACTTCAATGTGCGCTCTTTTGCTAATGGAAATTTTCTCTATTCGCCAAAGTGCGTTGTATCGTGCATTTAAAGAAATAGCCGATAAATCGTTTTGCTCCATTAGTATTTTGGATAAAGATTTTAAATTCAAATACGCAAATGAGCAGTTTCAAGATAGCACAAAATACAGCCAAAACGAGCTAAATGATAAAAAAATGGAAATTTTAAGCTCTTATGAATTTAGAGAAGGTTTTTACATTAGAATGTATGACAGCGTTAAAAAACTTGGAATTTTCGAACATAACGAGCTAGTCAGCAAAGGAAAAAACGGAAATTTGCTTTTTGAAAAAATGAGATTTTTTAAACTCCCTACAAAAGATACAAATTACGCTTACGGCGTTATAAAACTTGATCAATCTGCAAATAAAGACATAAAAGAAAAGCTCACAGATACCGAATTTGAGCTTTCAAATTCGGCGTTTTTAGACCATTTGACTGGCTTTGGAAATGAAGCTGCGCTTATGCTTCGTATCAATCAAAACGAACTTGGCAAAATAATTTACATAAATATCAACAACTTTACGAATTTGCGCTTTTTTTACAAAACAAATGTCATCAATGAAATTTTAACCCAATTTGCAAAAACGCTAAAACTCGCCATCGAAACACATCGCATAAATGCCCAAATTTTTCGTTTGCAGCTAGATGAATTTTGCCTTTGGTATAGCGGAGATGATATAAAAAAAGATGTTAAGTTTATAATGCAGTATTTCAACAACAAAATTTTTAGACTAAACAGCCAAACAAACGGGCTTGTTATGGCGCCGCTTGATATTACCATAGGTATTAGCACAGATCGCGATACGCCAAATACAAATAGACTTTATCAAGCTACCATAGCTCACCACGAAGCAAAGACAAAAAACGAAAATATGGGATTTTATAACACTGATAATATCATAGAAGCAAGATATTCGCACAACCAAATTATGACAAATACAATCCAACACGCACTGACAAATAACAAAATTTTCGTAGTTTGCCAACCAATTTTTGATATTAGTTATAAAAATATCGATAACGAATTTGAACCTGCATATTATGAAATTTTGGTTCGCCTTAGCGATGAAAACGGCAAAACCGTTATGCCAAGAGAGTTTTTAGATGTCGCAAAGCAAACCTCTTTTTATATCCAAATCACAAAATGTGTCATCGAAGAGACATTTAGACTGCTTGAAAAATTCCCAAATACGCACTTTTCGATAAATTTATCAAGCCTTGATATTTCAAATGCATTAATTAGAGATATTTTTATCCAAAATCTCAAATCATCGCAATACTGCTCAAATTTATGTATCGAAATTTTAGAAAGCGAAGATATACAAAGCTACGAAACGGTTGCAAATTTTGTTCGAAAAGCAAAAGAATTTGGCTGCAAAATCGCCATTGACGACTTTGCTAGTGGCTACTCAAACTACTACCGAATTTTGGCTTTAAATGTTGATTATATTAAAATCGATGGCTCAATCATCAAAAAAATCGCAATCGATTCAAACTCTCGCGCCATAGTTGAAACCATTGTATCGTTTGCCAAAAGACAAAATTACGAAATCGTGGCTGAATTCGTCGAAAATATCGAAACAATGGAGATTGTAAAATCATTAGGCATTAAATTTGTGCAAGGATTTTTGCTTGGTAAGCCAATGCCGGTTAGCTCAATCCCGCAAAGCTGGTGAGATTATTTAAAATTGAAACGAGCCTAGCTTTGGCAAATTAAGCAAGAGATTCTTCGCCTTGCGTTGCAAGGCTCAGAATGACGATAAAAATCATTGCGAGAATTTGCAAAGCAATTAAATCCAAAAATTTGCGAAGCAAATTTTATCGTAAAATCAAATTTATAAAAAAGTTATAAACTTTTTTATAAATTTGCCACGATAGAAGCGTGCAGGGTATGGGGGTTGTTAAGGGGGAAAGGGGCGCTTCGCAAGTCAGCCCCTTTCCCCCTTAAAAGAAATTTGAAAAATGAATAAATTTTTCAAAAAAATATCACAGCCAAACGCCGTTTTTGAAACGATAAACAAGCACAAAACCGCTTAAAATCGTAACTAAGAGCGAATTTGCAAAAAGTGAAAGCTTAAAATAAAAATCATCAAATTTGATATTTAAAAGTTTCGAAATAAAGGCATAAACGCCGGGCAAGGCACCTAAAAAAATCAAAATATAAATAGCATAACCGATATAATTATACTCTTTTTCAAGCATACAAAACGGGCATTTGTGCGTAGGAAGCTCGTAAATATAGGGCGAAAAAAATCGAATAAGCGCGTAAATACTAACAAAGACAAAAATCACGCTCAAAGCACTAAAAAGACTTTGTTTTCGCAAAATCGCACTAAATGCAAAAAGCGTAAAAATGCCGTAAAATGCACCCAAAATGAAAAAATCTTTATGGTAAAACGCATTAACGCTAAAATGCGAAGTTTTAAAAATTTCGCTACAACATTGAACGATATGGGTCGTTTTTATGCCGAAAAAATGCAGATATTCTAAGGCAATTTCGCAAAAAATAAAAATGAAAATAATGATAAAAAGCCTAAATTTCAGCTTCATAAATTTGCATGTTTTGGTTTTGAAATCTTGTGAATTTAGATAAATCCAACCGCTCAGCAAAAACAAATTTGTGATTTTAAAAAAAAGCAAATATGCACCAAATTCGGTTGCGTCGATGACGCCTACGGCGCACATAGCACCGGGTATTAAATTTGAAAGCTCATCAAGCACCCAGATAAAAAACAAAAATAGCGGCAACTTCACAAAAAGAGCGAATTTAACGATAGTTGAGACTAAATAGCTAGTTTGAGCCAGTTTGTATTGCTTTGGCGAAAGCAGATTTTCATCAAATTTAAAAGCGATTTTAACGCCGTAAAAAAGGGCAATCGTGCAAAAAAATAGCACCAAAGCTTCGCAAAATAAAAGTGTCATCACAAAAGGCTGATAGATTATCATTTTTTTAGCTCGTAAAAATTTGATACAATACTAGAATTTGCAATAATCGGATCGTGACTAGAAACGACGATCGTTTTGCCGTCATCTTTTAAATTTTCAAAATAGCTCATCAAATTTTTTGTCAAATTCTCGTCCAAACTAGCACTTGGTTCATCTGCCAAGATGATACTTGGATTATTTATCAAAGCCCTTGCTATCGCTACTCGTTGGCGTTCTCCGCCTGAAAGCTTCCCTACTAATAAATTTGCCTTATTCTCCAAATCAAATTTAGCCAAAAGCGAATTTGCAAACTCTTTTTTATCCTTTGTGCCATCGGGTAAAGCAGGAAGCAAAATATTATCCAAAACGCTTAAAGTTGGTATGAGATTAAAATTTTGAAATATAAAACCGATATTTTCACGCCTAAATTTAGACATAAATTTGATAGAAAGTTTGCAAATGCTTTCATCGTTTATGATGATTTCGCCCAAGCTTGGTCTATCAAAACCAGCTAAAAGTGATAAAAGCGTTGATTTACCGCTTCCGCTAACGCCTTTTATAACAAAAAATTCGCCCTTTTTGACGCTAAAATTTATATCTTTTAAAGCACAAAATTCGCTAACGCCGTTAGCGTAAATTTTACTAACACCACTAACGCTTATCATCGTAAAACCTCGCCTATATCGCGCACAGAAGCTTTGTAAGCAGGTATAATGCTAACTGCGACATACAAAGGAACGCTTAGCAAAAATAGCAACACAACAAGCTTAAAATCGAAAACGAAAATCAAATCAAAATCAAGTTTTAAATTTGAAAAACCGCTAAAAACTTCGCTTAAAATCGGTGCTTTTAAAAAATAAACAAAAAATATTGCCAAATTTAAAGCGATGAAAAATGTTAGCACCGATAAAATCGAAGCTTCGATAAGTTTAAATTTAATAATGTCCGAAATGTCCCAACCAAGCGCTTTTAAAATGGCGATTTCTCTTTTTTCTTCGCTACTAATTCCGCTTGATTTGTCATATAAGATTATCGCAAAAGCCAAAACCGAAGTCAGCAAAAGAGCTAAAAACCAACCGCTCTTAAAATCGTATAAATTTTCATATTTTCTTAGCATTTCACTTTTAGTAATAACCCTTAAATCCTGATGATACCTGCGAATTTTATCAGCCAAAAAATCAACTTCTGCTTTATTTGATATTTCAAGCAAAATGTCGCTAAACTGCCCGTTTGGCACACCTAAAATTTTCCTTGCATTTTCTTCGCTAAGTAAGATTATATCGTTATTTAAAAGCGAATTATGGCTTTTAAAAACCCCGCCTTTCCTAAGCGAAATCAAATCCCCGCTTGGCGTAAAAAACGGCACCAAAACCAAATCATGCGCCCTAAAATATTTTTGCAAAAATTCATAAACTCTCTTTGAAGCCACCATAAAATCGCCGTCAAAGTTATCTAAATTTGTAGCGATTTCATCAATTGATTTATCAAAATGTTTTTGGTAGCTTTGCACCCCAAAAAGCGTGAGATACACGCTTTCTCGCTCAAAGTGATACTGCCCCCAAATTCTAGGCTGCACGCTAGAAACAGAAGGCATTAGCAAAAACTCATCGACCATTTTCTCATCGATAAAATGAGCCTTTCCGCCGTAGTAGCGTTGCACCAAAATATCGGGTAAATTTGCACTAATGCCTTTGTATTCGGCTTTTAGCGAATTTGTGATAAAAATAACCGATGATAGTAAAAAAACCAAAATTCCAAAAATGATTGTGATTAAAATATTTTTTAATCCATGACGAAATATCGAATTTAGCGCATAATCAAAAATATTATTCATAGATTTTGCCTAAATTTGGCGTTAAAAACGATGAAATTTCACTCTCCCTAAAACCCGGATAAAAGCCAAAAATATCGTTAATCTCGCCAGAAAATATGTGTCTTGCGTAAAATTCGCCAAAGGCAAAAGATGAAAATCCTGTTAAATTTACAAATTTAGCCTTTTGGTTAAAATCTGTTTGCCTGCCTTGCAAAAACGCGATTTGCACCGCCAAAACGGCAAACACCGCAAACACAAGAATACAAAATTTTTTATTCACAACTGCCGCCGTTAAGTCTGCAAACGATTTGTTTGCTAATCTCATCAAATTTCAAAATCGCCTCGCCCCTATGATCTAGTTTAAAGCTTTTTGCGCTATCTTCATCACCAAAAGGGATTAGCTCATTTCCCATAGGACCAAGAACATCGCTTCCGACGACAAAAAACGCGCTTTTTGCGTCAATCGCATTTTGCGTGTAGTAATCGCTCACTTGAATTTTAGCGATTTTTGCGTCTTTAAATCCATATTTTGCAGGTTCAAAAATAAATTTCATCATATCTTTTACGCCGTCAAATGCTGCGTATTCGCCATTTTCAAAAGAAATTTTGGCTGCCCACTCCTTATGCTTATGCACAAACATACCGCAAACTGGGCATTTATCGCTTTCTTTTACCACTATTTTTTCGCCGTCAGCGTGTTTTTGCCTGTCCCAAAGGTAGCGTAAAACAGGTTGGGCTTCTTTTTCTGTGATATTTTCGCATTTTGCGTAAATTTCGGCTTTTAAAGCTCTAACGCTATCAAATTCACTCAAATTTATCTCTTTGCATTTTGACTTATAAACCTTTTCGCCCATAGGATAAACCATTTTTTGCATTCTCATTTTTCGCTCGGCATTATCTGTTTTTATGGCTTCTTTTGCGATTTTAAGCGTATCTTGATAATTTTTTATCTCGCCGCCGTAAATTTTAGCAAATTCTTTTGCGTCGTTTTCGTTTTCAAATGCTAGTTTGCTAACTTTTGCCATAGTGCCATTTACACTACTTCCGACCACATAAAAAGCCAAAACAGCAGGGATTAATTTTTGCGAATTTGCATCAACCACCATCGCATTTTCTAAATTTGCGCCCCTTTGCTCGTTATCGACAATCAAACAACGCATAGAACAATAATGCGTCTTTGTTCCGTCGTCCAAATGCGAAGCGTGGCTCGTTTTGTAATAATTTTGAATTTTCATACCGCAAACCGGACAAAATTCTTTTCCGTCGCCGTCTTGCAAAATAGTAGCATTTTCATCGCCCATTTTGCTAAATTCGTGGGCGTTTGCAAAAACGCACAGACAAAGAAAAACCAAAACAAATTTGACAAATTTCATATAAAATTCCCTTTTGAAAAATAAGTTCGAAATTGTATCATTTTAAATTTAATTATCAATAAATTCGCCAATCAATCTCATTTTTGTTATGCGATTTTAAGTATTCGTTGCATTTTTTAAAGTGGTTACAGCCAAAAAACGCTCCACCGGCTAAGGGGCTTGGGTGGGCTGCTTTTAAAACCAAATGGCAATTTTCGTCAATCAAATTCGCTTTTGCTTTTGCGTAATTTCCCCACAGCATAAAAACTAAATTTTGCCTTTTTTGGCTTAAAATTTTTATAACACTATCGGTAAAAATTTGCCAACCAAATTTGGAGTGCGAATTTGGCTTGTTCGCGGCTACGCTTAGGCTTGAATTTAAAAGCAAAACGCCCTGCTTCGCCCAGTTTGTCAAATCTCCGTTTTTTGGAATTTCATATCCAAATTCCATTTGCAACTCTTTAAAAATATTGATTAGGCTTGGCGGAATTTTGACACCCTTTGGCACAGAAAAACTAAGCCCCATTGCTTGATTTACCCCATGATACGGGTCTTGCCCCAAAATCACAACTTTTACTTCATCAAAGGGAGTAATATTAAAAGCGTTAAAAATTAGCTCACTTGGCGGAAAAACAACTTCATTTTTTTTCGCATTTATCAAATTTTCTTTGATTTGCAAAAAATACGGCGATAAAAATTCATCTCTTAGCTCATTTTTCCAACTTTTTTCGATTTTAACATTTTCGAGTTTTATCTGCATTTTTCGCCTTTTGTTTTAAATCATAAAATTATAGCAAAAATTTTTTGTTACTTTTTTATATAAATTTATTTTTTTTCGCTATTATATCAGCTAAATTTTTTAAGGAGAAAAAATGAAAAAATTCACTCTTATAGCTTCATCTTTGGCTGTGGCTTTTAGCCTAGCAAACGCAAAAGAAGTCGTTATCGGCGTTGTTTTACCTATGACCGGTGCTGCTGCAACTTATGGTCAAACTGCTTGGCAAGGCGTTGAACTTGCAAATAAAATGCAACCAACCCTAGCAAACGGCGATAGCGTAAAAGTCGTGCTAGTAGATAGCAAAAGCGATAAAGTCGAAACCGCAACAGGTGCAACAAGACTTATCGATCAAGACAAAGCTGTCGCACTAATCGGCGAAATGATCACAGGCAACACTCAACAAATTTTGCAAATCGCTGATGCGAAAAAAATCCCGGCCGTTGCCCCTGCTGCGACAGCAGATAAACTTTTAGACACCGTAAAATTCGGCTCACGCGTAACTTTCCAAGATTCTATTCAAGGCGAAGTTGCTGCTGATTTTGCTACAAAATCAAATTTGAAAAATGCCGTTGTAGTGGCTGATCAAACTACTGCTTACTCACTTGGTCTTGCAAAAGCATTTGAGAAAAAATTCACAGCTAACGGCGGAAAGGTCGTAAAAAAACTAAACATTAGCTCAGGCGATAAAGATTTCAAAGCAGTTGCTTCCCAAATCGCGACACTAAATCCTGAGTTTGTTTATATTCCGTTTTACTACACAGAAGCGGCACTTCTTGTTCGCCAAGCCAAACAAATCGGCGTAAATGCTGTATTTGTAGGAAGTGATGGTATCGGAAACCAAACTTATATCGATCTTGGTGGCGAAGCTGTAAATGGCACGATCTTTACCGATGTTTTTGACTACACAAAACCAGAAACCAAACTTAGCGAAGATTTCGTAAATGAATTCGAAAAAGCTAACGGCAACCGCGAAGTAGCGGGTTTTACAGCCCTTGGTGCTGATACATATTTTATCTTGGTAAATGCTCTAAATAAATGCGAAGATCAAAGTGGCGAGTGCATAAATAACGCACTTCATTCAACTTCTAACTTCGAAGGCGTTTCAGGCACAATCAGCCTTGATGAAAAGGGAAATGCAACTAGAAGCGTTGTTTTAAAAGTTATTGAAAATCAAAAACCTGTGTACAAAGATACGATTATCCCAAGCAAATAATTTTTTGATATTCTAAATTTCACCGAATTTTTTCAAATTCGGTGAAATTCTTTTTTTATAATTAAACCAGCCTAGCTTTCACGCCAAATTTGCAACAATAGACGAAAAAAGTCTTATCTTTTGCAAATTTGGCGTGAAATCGTCGGCATAAATTTATCAAAATTTGCATTGAATTATTTTGTAAATCCAAATTTACTTCCACTGTCATTGCGAGACCACGAAGTGGTCGTGGCAAAATGAGCGTAGCGAAGCAAAGCAATCGCCAATGGTTAAATTTAGAATTTGGTTTTTATCAAAAATTTATAAAATTTGATTGTTTTAAATTCTGTAAATTTGCATAATTTTTGGCGGGTAAAAATACTGCCCTACGATATTAAAAAATTCACAAATTCCACAAAGTTACAAAAATTTTCAAATTAAAGTAAGCTTTTATAACAATTTTGATAAAATATTAGGTTATTTTAAATTTACGGAAGTTTTTATGGATAGCTTGTTATTTTTTCAGCAGATGATCAACGGATTTAGCCTTGGTTCGATGTATGCGCTCATCGCTATCGGCTACACGATGGTTTATGGCGTTTTACGGCTCATAAACTTCGCTCACGGCGACATTATGATGGTAGGGGCTTATACTGCACTTTTTGGGATTGCAAATTTGCATATTCCGTTTGCTTTTTCTTTGCTTTTTGCCGTTACGATTGCCGTGCTTCTTGGCGTTAGTATCGATAAAGTCGCCTATAAACCTTTGCGAGAAGCACCGCGAATTTCACTTTTGATAACCGCAATCGGCATTAGCTTTTTGCTTGAAAACCTTTTCAATGTCATTTTTGGCGGCACACCACGCCTTTTTCCGGTGCCTGAATTTTTCGAAAAAATCGTGCAAATCGGTGGCATAAATATCACCATGAGTGCTATTTTGGTACCGATTTTAACGCTTGTTTTATTAAGCGTTGTTTTGATGATTTTATTTAAAACCAAATACGGCATGGCGATTCGCGCCCTAGCTTTTGACATAAAAACGGTAAATTTAATGGGGATTAGCTCAAATTTTATCATCTCAATCGTCTTTGCATTAGGTTCAGCCTTAGCAGCAGTGGGCGGCGTTTTTTGGGCGATAAGCTATCCGTCCGTTGATCCGTTAATGGGCGTATTAATTGGCTTAAAAGCCTTTGCCGCAGCCGTTCTTGGCGGTATCGGAAGCGTTACAGGGGCAGTTCTTGGCGGATTTATCATAGGTTTTACAGAAGTTGTCGCGGTGGCACTTTACCCTGATCTTGGCGGTTTTAAAGACGCATTTGCCTTTATATTTTTGATTTTTGTTTTGCTTTTTAAACCGACGGGAATTTTAGGCATAAATTTTGAGAAAAGTAGGTTTTAACGATGAATTTTGTAAAGAAAAAACTACTTCATTTTGCTTTTTTTGCTATTGCAGTTGGCTTTATTTTGGTGGCTCATTTTTATTTTAGCGATTACGGCAAAAGTATCGCAAACAATATCGCGATTTTCATCATTTTAGCCATTAGTTATAACCTTATAAATGGCGTTACAGGGCAGTTTAGCTTAGAGCCAAACGGCTTTGTCGCAGTCGGAGCCTATGTGGCGGCTTTGATACTGCTAAATGCGGACGCCAAAGCATATCAGTTTGATTTAGAAGATCCTGCCCCTTTTATTTTAGCTATTCACTCATCAAGTTTTGTTTTTGCTATGCTTATGGGCGGAGTTTTTGCGACACTTTTAGCACTTATTTTATCGTTTCCTGTTTTTAGAGTTAGGGGTGATTATTTGGCGATTGTAACGCTTGGATTTGGTTTTATTATTCAGTTATTAGCCGTAAATTTCCCTGCCTACACAAACGGCTCTTTGGGTTTAATCGGAATTCAAAGCGTAGATGAAAACGGCGACAAAAGCGCTTACGCAAACATACTTTACACGGGATTTATTGCGATTTTGGCAGTTATTGTTGTGCTAAATTTGGTATATTCTAAATTCGGTAGAGCCATGAAAGCAGTCAGAGACGACGAAGACGCCGCACTCGCGATGGGAATTAATACCTTTGCCACTAAAACTACGGCATTTTGCACGAGTGCGTTTTTTGAAGGCGTGGGCGGTGTTTTGCTAGTGGGGCTTCTTGGAAGCGTTTCGCCTGAGCAATTTACATTTTTCTTTACATTTCAACTTCTAATCATCATCGTTTTAGGGGGACTTGGCTCAACAACAGGAGCGATTATCGGCACGATTTTGGTTATGGGCGGGTCTGAGTGGCTAAGATTTTTAGATGAGCCTATGAATATTTTTGGATACACCACACCTGCAATGCCGGGACTTAGAATGGTAGTTTTCTCTATCATTTTAATCCTTGTTATGCTTTTTGCTAGAAGCGGTATCATGGGGCGAAACGAGCTAACAGACATCATCGAAAAAGCCAAAAATATCAAAAAAATTAAAATACTAAATCGTTTGCGACCTGCTAAACTTCGCAGCAAAAAAGGTGGCGAAAAATGATACTCGAACTAAAAAATATCAGCAAAAAATTTGGCGGTGTGCAAGCCATAAGCGATACTAGTTTTGGTATCGAAAAGGGCGAAATTTTCGGACTAATCGGACCAAACGGTGCCGGAAAAACGACAATGTTTAATATAATCACTGCCAGTTATATGCCAACGACAGGCGAAGTCATATTTGACGGCGTAAATTTAAAAGGGATAAAACCACATAAAATCGTAAATTTAGGCATTTCGCGCACATTTCAAAATATAAGACTATTTAGCTCTATGAGCGTTTTGGAAAATGTTTTAATCGGGCTAAATTCGGCAACAAAATACTCATTTGTCGAAGCGATTTTGCATTTTGGCAGATTTCACAAAAGCGAAAAAATCGCCAAAGCTAAGGCAATGGAAATTTTAAGCGAACTTGGCATTGAAAAATTCGCAAACGAAAAAGCCACAAGCCTAGCGTATGGAATTCAACGCAAAGTCGAAATCGCAAGGGCATTAGCAACAAATCCAAAGCTTTTATTACTCGATGAACCGGCAGCCGGAATGAATCCAAGAGAGAGCGATGATTTAGCAAATTTGATATTTGATTTGCGAAAACGAAAAAATTTAACGGTTTTACTCATCGAACACGATATGAAGTTTGTAAATCGCCTTTGTGATAGGGTTTTGGTGCTTGATTACGGCAAAGTTATTTTCGAAGGAAAACCAAGCGATGCGGCACGAAACAAAGATGTAATTTCGGCTTATTTAGGAGATGTTGATGATATCGGTTAAAAATTTACATGTTTTTTACGGACCTATCGAAGCGGTAAAAGGGATAAATTTTAGCGTTGGGACAGGCAAAATCGTAAGTCTAATCGGCTCAAATGGTGCCGGAAAAACCTCAACACTAAACGCACTTTTAAATTCAGTCAAACGCACAGGCGAAGTTACATTTTTGGGCTATCAAACAGAACGCCATAAAACTCACACGCTCGTAAAACAGGGCATTTCGCTGGTGCCAGAGGGCAGAAGAGTTTTTATAAATTTGACAATCGAAGAGAATTTAAAAATCGGAGCGTTTAATAACGAAGAAAACTACGAACATTTGCGTGATGCGATGTATAATTTCTTCCCTCGTTTAAAGGAAAAACGAAACCAACTAGCTGGAACTCTTAGTGGCGGCGAAGCCCAAATGTTAGCCATTTCAAGAGCGTTAATGAGCGAGCCAAAACTTTTAATGCTAGATGAACCAAGCCTTGGTCTAGCCCCAAAGGTCGTGGGAGAAGTTTTTGACATTATCGTTAAACTAAAAGAAGAAGGCATAACCATACTTTTAGTCGAGCAAAATGCTGTTTCTGCGCTTCGAATTAGCGATTATGCCTATGTTTTAGAAAACGGCTTAATCGCCCTTGAAGGGAATGCAAAAGATCTAATCGGCAACGATGAAATTCGCAAAAAATACTTAGGAATTTAAGTCGTAATGGGCGCAAATATCAATGACTATCTAGTTTGGCGTGGCGATATAAAAATATCAAAAAACCACGAATTTAACGAGCTTGATAGTCTTATTTTGGCGCGATTTGCGTATATGCTTTTTCACAAAATTTCGTTAAATTCGCAAGAAAGTATAAAATCAATCGCCAAAAAAATGCAAAATTTTGACAACAGCGAATTTTTATATAACGGCGATAAAGAACTAATCACAAATTTAGGCAAAGCAAAACGATTTTGCGATATGGTAGTAACAAACTACGAGCAAAATAACGACAAAACAAGCCAAAAGCAGTTTGGCGCAATCACAATCCACACCAAAAAAGATGAAATTTATATCTCATTTTTAGGCACAGACAACAGCATTTTTGGCTGGAACGAAAGCTTTAACATGGCTTTTATGCAAGAAATTCCGTCTCAAATTTGCGGCAGGGAGTATCTAAATAAAATCGCCAAAGCATATCCAAATAAAAAAATTCGTATCGGCGGACACTCAAAAGGCGGAAATATCGCAGTTTATTCGGCTTTGAGTGCGGATAGTGAAATAGCAAATAGGGTTATTAAAATTTACAATTACGATGGACCGGGATTTAATACCAAATTTGATTTAAATGACATAAATAGCGATATTGTATCCAAAATTCAAACCTATATCCCGCAAGATAGTATCATCGGGCGACTTTTAAATCACAAGGAAAAATTCAAAGTGATAAAAAGCTCACAAAAAGGGCTTTTGCAACACGATATTTTTTCGTGGCAAGTTTTAAAAGACGATTTTATCTATGCTAAAAGCACAAAAACTAGCAGAAATATCGATAAAGCGTTGAGTGCATTTTTAGTTACAGCTAGCGATGAAGAATTGAAAATTGCTATCGATACGGCATTTAGAATTCTTTATGCTTCAAACGCAGAATCATTTAATGAAATTTTATCAAATTTGCCCACTTCCCTATCAAATATGCTTAGAGAATATGGCAAGATTTCATCAGAACAAAAGAAAAATATTATAAAAATCGCAACAGAGATAATTTTGCTTTATATAGGTATTTTGCGAAAGCAAAATAGAGCTAAATTTAAAAATATGCAAGAACAATATATCAAATTTGGTAAATCAAAATTTAAAGAATTAGGCAAAAAATACATTAATAAATTTATCAAAGAAATTGATGATAAAATCGATGAAAAAAAGGATAAAATTTGAAAAAATTTCTACTGATTTTATCACTATTTTACACTTTAAATGCCGATGAAAATGTTACAAAAAAAAGCCTTTCTCTCATCGCAGTCGGAGACAATCTAATCCACTCAAAAATCATCGAAGCAGGTTATAACGAAGCAAACAAAAGCTACGATTTTAAGGAGCTTTACGCATATATCAAAGACGAAATCAAACAAGCAGACATAAAAATCATAAACCAAGAGACAATTTTAGTCCAAGATAGAAAAAAAATCAGCGGCTACCCTGCGTTTGGCTCTCCGCTTGAAGTAGGCTTTGCCGTAAAAGACGCAGGATTTAACATTGTCGCTCATGCTACAAACCACGCACTAGATAAAGGCGAAACAGGCATACTTGATAGCATAAATTTTTGGTCGCAGTTTGATGATGTCGCATATATCGGCATTTCGCCAGATCACAACAAAAGCGAATTTATAAAAATTTTCAAAAAAAATGATATTAGCGTAGCTCTTTTAAACTACACTTACGGGCTAAACGGATACAAACCGCCAAAAGGCAAAAATTACCTAGTAAATTTGCTTAGCGATGAAGAAAAAATCAAAAGCGATTTGGAATTTGCTAGGAAAAATGCCGATTTTGTCGTGGTTTTGCCACACTGGGGCGTAGAATACTCGCACAAACCGACCAAAGAACAGCAAAAAAAGGCGCACTTCCTAGCCAACGCAGGAGCCGACCTTATCATCGGCACTCACCCGCATGTAATCCAGCCACTAGAATTCATCACAACTGATGATAACAGAAGCGTTCCGTGCTTTTATTCGCTAGGAAATTTCATCTCAAACCAAGAAGAACCCGTGCGAATGCTTGGCGCCATGGCAGATGTAAAAATCGAAAAAGAGCATAACAAAACGCAGATAAAAAGCATAAAAGCCGAGCCTTTAATCACGCATATAGGGACATTTTCAGGGAATTTTTCGGTGCATTTTTTAAGGCACTATCCGACTATTTTAGAAGCCACGCACCGACTAAGGCGAACGCAAGGCAAAAAAATGAGTGTTGAAAATTTAAAAACCACTTGGAATAAGATTTTTTCTGAATTTTCGGTGGAGTAAATCAAAAATTTTCTCATTTTTGACATATCAAAAAATATTAACTTCAAATTTATTCAAATTTCACGGCAAATTCGCCAAATTCTGCCTTTGTCGCAGTCACTAAATCGTTTGGATTTAGCCAAATTTGTTTGCCCCTAACTCCTGCGCTAACGCAAATTTGCGTTTGTGTTAGTGCGCGCGAGTCGATAAATGTGCGAAAGTGCTTTTTCATGCCAAGTGGCGAACAACCGCCCCTGACATAGCCTGTGATTTTTGTTAGTTCTTTTAGATTCATTAGCTCTGCCCGTTTGACTTTCGCAATTCTAGCTAACGCCTTTAAATCAAGGCTTAAATCGCCTTGCAAACACGCCGTGATATACTCGCCCCCGCACTCGCAAACTATCGTTTTATAGACCTGCTCGATAGGCTTTTGGCACGAATTTGCCACATGCACGGCGTCAAGGTTGTTTTCATCGACTTCGTATTCTAAAATTTCATACTGAATTTTAAGCCCGTCAAGTATGCGACAAGCGTTTGTTTTTTCGATTTTTTTGGACATTTTTAGCCTTGAATTTAGTAATTAAAACGCAAATTTTAGCCAAATTTGACTAAAAATAAAATGCCATTGCGAGAATTTGTCGTTAGGCAAATTCGTGGTAAAACAAGCCGACGAAGTCGCAGGTTTTTTGCGAAGCGTAGCGAAGCAGAGTAATCGCCAGTGGTTAATAAACCAAATAAACAAATTCGTAATTTTAGCTTTGGCGATTGCTTCGAATTTGCTTCGCAAATTCTCGCAATGACAAAAAAATTGCAAATTCAAACGGCGTATGCCGACGATTGCAAATTTATTTAATTTCGCCACAAATATTCAAGACAGAGTGGGCGTAGTAAAGCTTGAATTTGGGCGGTTTCAAGCGAAGCTACCTTTGAGCGGTAGTGAGCGTAGAAATCGTCCAAATTTAAGCTTTAATCCGTTCGGTATGGGGAATTTTAATAACGAATATTTCCTTGTTTTAAAAAATCTCTCAAATCATCATATTCCGAGCTATCCAAATATCTCCACTTTCCGGGCTTCAAAGTTCCTAGCGTAACCCGCCCAAATGCCGTGCGTTTGAGATCTACGACTTCTAGGTCAAAATACCCAAAAAACCGCCTTAACTCTCTGTTTTGCCCTTCGTTTATGATGGCTTTAATCTTGGTGTATCCGCCGCTGCTTGGCATTATGCGATACGCCAAAAATGGCTTAAATTCCATTGATTTGATTTTGCTTTTGGCGTGAGCGCCCTTGGTGGCGTCATCTGCGTAAAAGCCCTCTTTTATCGCCGTTACGACTTCGTCAGTTACTTCGCCTTTGACTTTTAGGTAATATTCTCTTTCGATGTCGCTTTTCATCAAAGCCGTCGCAATCGCAGGGGCGTCAGTTAATAGCAAAAGCCCTTCACTGGCAAAATCAAGCCGTCCAATGCTGACAAATTTAGAAAATCCGTTTGGCAAGCTGTCATAAATCGTCTTGCGACCGCGGTCGTCTTTTTTGGTGACTAACTCGCCCTTTGGTTTGTGATAGACAATCACGCTAAATTCGGTTTTTTTCTTGATTATTCGTCCGTTTATGCGGATTTTTTCTTCGCCCGAAACTTCCACAAACTCGCTAACAACTCGCCCGTTTATGCTAACTTTGCCGTTTTTGATTAGCTCGTCAGCTTCACGGCGTGAATAACCTGTGTTGTGCGAGATAAATTTATTTAAACGCATTTTTTCCATTTTATAGCCCTATGTTTTTAAGGTCGTGGATATGCACGGTGCCGATTGGGGTGCCGTTTTCATCCGTAACGGCAAGAAGCTGAATTTTGAAATTTTCTATCATTTCAAGTGCTTTGGAAGCTAAAATTTGCGAATTTTCAATGGTTTTTGGCGATTTTGTGGCAAATTTAATCGCGCTTTCTTCAAGGCTAAAATTCTCACTCATCAACGCCCTACGCAAATCTCCGTCGCTTAAAATCGCCGTTAGTTTGCCCTCTGTGTTAGTTAGCAAAACGGTGCCTAGTTTGCCGTGTGTCATCGCATTTATGGCTTCTTTTAAACTAACACTTTCGCTAACAATCGGCAAATCGTTAGTTCGCATGACATCAGCGACTTTTAGATATAGCCGTTTGCCAAGACTACCGCCTGGGTGGAAGTTTGCGAAATCTTCTTTTTGAAATTTTCGCTCACTCATTAAGCACACCGCTAACGCATCACCAAGTGCAAGTGTTAGCGTGGTAGAAACCGTAGGCGCAGCCCCAAGTGGACAAGCTTCTTTTTCGATTTTAAGGCTAATAAATTCGTCGCAAATTCGCCCCAAAGAGCTATTTTTGTTACTTGCCATTGCGATGATTTTCACGCCAAATCGCTTAATGTGTGGCAAAATTCGCACCAACTCTTCGCTCTCACCGCTAAAACTAATAGCCAAAACCAAATCATCTTTGCCGACCATGCCAAGATCGCCGTGCAGGGCTTCTGTGGGGTGCATGAAAAAGCTAGGCGTGCCTGTGCTTGCCAAAGTGGCAGCGATTTTCGCGCCGATATGACCACTTTTTCCCACGCCTGTTACGATGAGTTTGCCTTTGCACTCTAAAATCAAATTTACAGCTCTTTCGATTTCATCGCCGATAAGCTCGGCGTGGCGTAAAAGCTCGTTTGCTTCGAGCTTTAAAACATCTTTTGCGTTTTGTATAATGCCCATAAAATGCCCCTTACATTAGGTAAATAACCGGCACGATTGTCGGATATTTTTTTGTTTTTCTAAAAATGTGCTTTCGCACGGCTTGGCGAATTTGCGACTCCAACACGCGGTTATCAAGCAAAATTTCGGTTTTCATGTTCGCCAAAAACTGCTCGATAACGGCTTCCATATCTTTTGTAAATTCCCCGTTTTGCTTCTCATCAACAAGCCCATAGCTCACAACGCGCGTTTTTATTAGGCTTTTTTCGTTTTTATCGATTTGCGCGATGATGACGACCATTCCTGCGTCGGCTAGATTTTGTCTATGTTTTACAATGTCGTCTGAAATTTGCTTGTTTATTTGATTATCGATGAAAACTTTGCCTGTTTTAACGGTTTTTACTCGCTTCAAATACTTCTGACAAACTTCCATTTGATCGCCGTCGCTCATAAGATAGATATTTCGCTCATCAATTCCGCACTCCATAGCCGTTTCTTTGTGCTTAACTATATGGTTGTATTCGCCATGAACAGGTAAGAAAAATTTCGGCTTAACTAGCGAGAAAATGAGCTTTTGCTCTTCTATGGAAGCGTGGCCTGAAACATGAATTTCGCTAAAATCTTGATACGCCACTTTTGCGCCACTTTTTAGCAAGAAATTTAGCACGGTTGAAACGCTATTTTCGTTACCCGGAATCGCTTTTGCCGAGATGATGACTTGATCGGTTGGCTTGATTTTTATATATTTATGCTCATCAGTTGCCATGCGATATAGTGCGCTCATGGTTTCGCCCTGAGAGCCTGTGGTTACGATTAAAACTTCATTTTCTGGGTATTTATCGACCTCTTCTGGGTCAATGAAAATCTTTTTATCTAAATTTACATAACCAAGCTCGATTGCAGTCCAAAGGTTTCGCTCCATACTTCGCCCGATGACGCAAACCTTGCGACCATATTTCACGCCCCGTTCGATCGCCTGATAAACGCGGTGGATATTTGAACTAAATGTGCTCATAATCACACGCCCGTGAGAATTTCTAAAAATCGTATCAAATGTGCGACCAACCGAGCTTTCGGACTTCGTTACGCCCTCGCGGTGTGAATTTGTGCTATCGCTCATAAGCAATAAAACGCCCCTATCGCCGTAATACGCCAAACGATTTAAATCCGTCGGATAGCCGTCAATCGGCGTGTGATCGATTTTAAAATCGCCCGTGTGGATAATGGTTCCGGCTTTCGTCGTTATCGCTAACGCAGAAGCGTCGATAATCGAGTGCGTTATATGGATAAATTCCACTTCAAAATCGCCGATTTCATAAATTTTTCGCTTTTCCACAGGGCGAAAATAGCTTCGCTCCGATTTTAAGCCGTGTTCTTCAAATTTGTTTGAAATCATACCCAGTGGCAGCGGCGTAGCGTAGATAGGAAACTGAAATTCTTTGAAAAAATACGGCATCGCACCGATGTGATCTTCGTGCGCGTGAGTGATGATGATACCTGCGATTTTATCTTTTATCTTGCGGACATAGTCAAAATCAGGTATCAAAATATCCACGCCAAGCATATTTTCATCAGGAAAACTCATACCAACATCGACGATAATCGCGCTCGTTGCGGTCTCAAAAATCGTCATATTCGCGCCAATCTCACCCAAGCCCCCAAGTGGCGTGATTTTAATGCAGTCGTTGCTTCCGTTCATATATTTAAGCGGATTTAAACGCAAATCGTGCATTGCCTTATTTGCTTCTATCACGCTTACTATCGCCTTTTGCCACGGCTCTTCGCCGTTTAATTTTATCGTTTGCGTTGATTTTTTGCGTTTTTTTGATTTTTTTGAAGCATTAGCTTGTTTTTGCGTTTCGCCGTTTTGCAAACTTGCTTCATTTTGAGAACTTTGATTTTGCGAATTTGCGTTTTTTACACTTTCGCCGTTTTGTGAATTTGCCCCGTTTTGCGAATTCGCTCCGTTTTGCAAATTCACACCTTGCGAATTTTTTGTTTGTTTATTTGTTTGAGCCGATTTTATCACATTTTCATCGCCAAAATTTACTAAATTTTCTACGCCGATTGTCGCTTCGTTAGCTTTTTTTGAATTTTGCGATTTTTTCCTATTTTTGCCACTTTTTTTGTTAGTTTGCAAATTTGTATTTTTTAGATTATTTAGGTTTTTAGCCGTGTCATCAGCGAAAAAATCATCAAAAAATTCACTCTCATTATCGTCGGCAAAAAAGTTATCAAACGCACTCTCGCCGTTAATGTTAGTTAGCTTTTTAGCCCCTTTTTTGTGGCTTTTGGCGTTTGTGTTAGTGCGTTTGTTAGTGGCGTTGTTAGTGAAATTTTGCGTAGAATTTAGGCTTTTTTCTTCACCACTACTCTCATTTTTTTCTAACGATTTTTTTAAATTTTCTTTGCGTTTTTTGAAACGATTTGTCTTTTTAAAAGGTCTTTCGTTATCTCTTTTGTTTTCTTCGTTCATTTTCTACCTTTAAATTTTTAAAAATTTTTAAAAACAAGGCGAAATCTAACTCGTGAGATCTGATAGTTTGCGAAATTTGCAAATTTGCGAAAATTTTATTTAGCAAATTTTTGTCAAATTTTGACGATAAATTTTTAAAAAGTGTCTTTCTCGGCGCAGAAAAACAAATACGCAAAAAGCCCTTAAATTCGGCATATTCGTCTAAATTTGCGAATTTTTTATGCTCGCTCAAAAATTCATTTTTTACTAAACGCATTACTGCCGAAGTTACTTTTGGCGGCGGCTCAAAGGCAAGTGGTGGCACTTCAAATAAAAACTCGCACTTCCCAAATAAATTTGCCAAAACCGAAATCGCGCCAAATTCGCTATTTTTGCTTGTCGCACAAAATTTCAATGCAACTTCTTTTTGCACCATAACCACAAATCCAAGGCAATTATCATCATCAATCGCCCTTAAAATCAGATTTGTAGCCACATAATACGGCAAATTTGCAGCCAAAAAATATTTTTTTTCGCTTAAACCACCGTTTTGCCAAATCTCTAACGCATCGCCCAAAACAAGCACAAAATGCCCGTTTTCTAGCTCATCGGCAAATTTTGCGGTTAAAATTTTTTCTAAATCTCTATCTATCTCGTAACTTTTAACTTTTGAAATTTTTAAAAGTCTTAGAGTTAAATCACCCAAGCCAGGCCCAATTTCAACGATATTGCTCGTATCGTTGGGAATCGCTTGGACGATTTTATCCAAAATAACGCTATCTTTTAAAAAATTTTGTCCGAATTCTTTTTTCGCTTTAATCATAACAGACGAATTTATCTAAATTTTGCTTATAAAGTCATTATATTAAGCAAAATTTAGCTAAAATAATTAAATTTAGTAAATTTTTAAGGGTTAAATTTGGATAATTTTGCAAAACGGATAATCCCTTGCCTTGATGTAAATAACGGCAGGGTCGTAAAAGGCGTAAATTTCGTAAATCTCATCGACGCGGGAGATCCAGTCGAAGTCGCCAAAATCTACAACGACAGCGGTGCGGACGAGCTTTGTTTTTTAGATATAACTGCTAGTTTCGAAAACCGAGATACTATCGTGCATGTGGTCGAAAGCGTGGCAAAACAGCTTTTTATACCGCTAACCGTGGGTGGCGGAATTCGCAAGATTGACGATATTTCAAGGCTTTTAAATGTCGGTTGCGACAAGGTTAGCATTAACTCAGCCGCCATTTCAAACCCAAATTTAATCGACGAAGCAGCGAAAAAATTCGGCTCTCAATGTGTCGTGGTCGCCCTTGATGTCAAAAAAACGGGCGATAGCTATAACATTTTTATCCACGGCGGTCGCACGAATACGGGGATTGACGCCTATAAATGGGCGAAAGAAGTCGAAAGCAGGGGTGCTGGGGAAATTTTGCTAACTTCTATGGACGCGGACGGCACCAAAAACGGCTTTGACTTGGAAGTTACGGGCAAAATTAGCAAAATGCTAAAAATCCCCGTCATCGCAAGCGGGGGCGCAGGAAATATGGAGCATATCAAAGAAGCCTTTGAATGCGGGGCAGACGCAGCACTCGCAGCGAGCATTTTTCACTTCGGCGAGATAAAAATCAAAGATTTAAAAACCTATCTTTTGCAAAACGGCATAAGGGTTCGAAGTTGATAGTGTGCGCGGGAAATGGCGAAGAATTCGACTTCGCGCGCGCTGTCGGCGTGGGGCTCGTGGATTGCGCTATCAATTTAACCAAAATTTTAGCGAGCGAAAAACATAGCGAAATTTTGTTTGTAGGCAGTTGCGGTCTGTATAATGAAGGTAAAATTTTTGATATTTTCGAGTGTGAAACAGCCACAAATCACGAAATTTCCGAGCTTTTGGGCTATTCATACAGCCCGATTTTTAACTCTAATGTTTCATATGAAACATTTTGTAACTCATCAAATTTCATCACCACAGATGAAATTTGCGCGCAAAAATTCGCCACACTCGGCTACAAAATCGAAAATATGGAATTTTACTCTGTCATCAAAGTCGCCGAAAGTTTCAAAATCCCAGCTCGCGGAATTTTCGTCGCGACGAATTTTTGCAACCAAAACGCACACGCAGATTTTTTGAAAAATCACGCAAAAGCCAAAGAAATTTTAGAAAATTACTTAAAACAAAAAGGAATAATTTGAAAAATATCCTAGATTTCACACTTGATGAACTATCCGAGCTTGTAACGCCAAAATTTAGAGCCAAGCAAATTTACGAGTGGATTTACAAAAAAGGCGTTAAAAATTTTGATGAAATGCTAAATTTACCAAAGGAATTAAGAGCAAATTTAAGCAAAAATTTCTATTTAGACCCCGTAAAATGCGCAAAATGCGAAGAGAGTATCGACGGAAGCAAAAAATATCTTTTCGAGCTAAAAGACGGCAAAACCATAGAAAGCGTTTTGCTTCCTATGAAAGATGAAGTCGCCGATGAAAACGGCAAAATTTCACGCCATGCAAGATACACAATCTGCGTTAGTTCGCAAGTCGGTTGCAAAATGGGCTGTGCATTTTGCCTAACTGCCAAAGGCGGATTTGTGCGAAATCTCACAGCAGGAGAAATCGTAGGGCAAATTTTATACATAAAAATCGCAAACCAAATCCCTTACGAAAGACGCGTAAATGTCGTATATATGGGTATGGGCGAACCGCTTGACAACCTAGCAAATGTCTCAAAAGCCGTGCAAATTCTAAAAGAAAATGACGGCCTAGCCATCGCTTCGCGCCGCCAGACTATCAGCACAAGCGGTCTAGCTACGCAGATAAAAAAGCTTGGCGAAATGGATTTGGGCGTTTTGCTTGCCATTTCACTTCACGCCGTAACCGACGAGCTTCGCGCTAAGCTAATGCCGATAAACAAAGCCTACAATATAGCTTCGGTTATGGACGCTGTGCGAAATTTCCCCATAGACATGCGAAAGCGAGTGATGTTTGAATACCTTGTCATGGGTGGCGTAAATGATAGCGTAAATGACGCAAAAACCCTTGTAAAGCTACTTCACGGCATAAAAGCAAAGGTAAATTTGATATATTTTAACCCGCACGAAGGAAGCCCGTATCTGCGCCCAAGCACTGAAAATATGGTGAAATTCCAAGATTATCTCAGTGCGCATGGCGTAACCTGCACGATTCGCCAAAGCAAAGGGCTTGACATAAGTGCTGCGTGCGGACAACTCAAAGAAAGAAGTAAAAATGACAACGCTTGATATAATTGAAATCGTATTTATCGCCATTGTCGCGGTTGTGGGCATTGGCGGAATTTTGTTCGTAGTTTTAAACGAAAAAAAATAATGTGCTAAATTGCTAGAAAAAATTCTTAAAACAATCTAGCCCATTATTTATAATTTAAATCGATTTATTTTACATGCTTTTGAGCTCGTATAAATTCCGGATTATCTTTTAACTCACGATTCTTTTTGAATTTAAATATTGCCACAAGCAAAGTAAATATGCTAATATACAATGAGTATTGAGTATATTCAATACCAATAAACAATAAAACTGTCGTAGCCAGCAACCACCCAAGGTACGAACAACCATAAGCAATCTCTGCCTTGCAATCACCACAAACAATCGCACCAAATCTTATGTCATCTTTGCCACAAAATGGACATATTAAAAATTCTTGTTCTTCCATGTTATCCTTTCAAATAAAAATTTACAATATTGTACCCCCCCCCCCCTAAAAATTTACTTAAATTTGCAAATTATAGCTGATTTAACTACCGTTTTTTCATAATACCAATCAGTTTATCAAATTTAGGAATTTGTAATAAATACAGAATTTATTGAGGCAATATTTTTATATCCATTTTGTTTCAAAATTTTAACGCTTTCAAAAACTCGCTTTTAAAATCAGCCTTTGTTTGAATATCGTAAATTTTGCCGTTAAATTCGAAGTGCAAATTCGCTGCATGTAAGCAAAGCCTAGAAGCGCCTGTTAAATTTATCCGCTCACTCGCGCTTAATTTCTCGTCCAAAATCGCTTCGAAAGTCGCCGTATCAGTCCCGTAAAGCGGGTCGCCTAAAATTTTGTGTTTCACATGAAACAAATGCAAACGAATTTGATGCTGTCTTCCTGTCAGCGGCACGGCTCGAACCAAAGTCGCATTAAATTCGCTAAAATATTCTATCGGATAAATCTCAGTTATCGCCTTTTTGCCGTTTTCGCAAATTCGCATTTTTATCGCCACTTCGTCAGTTTCCAAACTCTCGCTTATTGGCTCATCGATTACAAATTCTCGCTCCACTCTCCCGCTCACCAAAGCAAAATATGATTTTTTCACCGCCCTATTTTCAAAAAGCATTTTCAAGGCATTTAAACTAGCCAAATTTTTTGCGACCAGTATCACGCCGCTTGTCTCTTTATCGAGCCTATGCACGACCGCCGCACTCCGCCCATAAAGTGACCAAATTTCATCATAAAGCGAATATTTGCAGTGTCTGCCGTTTGGGTGAGAAAGCACTCTACTAGGCTTGTCAAATACAGCAAATTCATCGCATTCAAAAATCGACTTTAAACCCACAGGCTCACATTTATAATCTATCAAAAATATTTCGCCCTTTGCGACCGAGTTTTTCGCCAGTGCCACGCCTGAGCTATCTAGCACCCTGCCCTTATCACACAGCCTTTGAGCGCCTTTCATATCATAACCCAAACCCAGCAAAATCTCAAAAATTCGCCGATTTGTAAATTTGCCTAAACTAAATTTCTCATACGCCATATTAACTAACTTTTCAGCCCTTTTTTAATATAATTTCGGATTATATCAAATTTCAAATAAAGGCACAAAAATGGTAGAGCGATACGCACGAAAAATTATGAAAGACAAATGGACGCAGTTTGCCAAATACGACGCTTGGCTCAAAGTGGAAATCGCAGCAGTCAAGGCATGGAATAAGCTTGGCTTTATCCCAGATGATGATTGCGAAAAAATCTGCAAAAACGCTAAATTTAGCGTCGAACGCATAGACGAAATCGAAAAAACAACAAAGCACGATGTGATTGCGTTTTTAACCAGCGTGAGCGAGAGTTTGGGCGAAGAGAGCAGATTTGTGCATTATGGTATGACAAGTAGCGATTGTATCGATACGGCTGTGGCGTTGCAGATAAAAGATAGCTTGGATTTGATTATCGCTGACATCGAAGCCCTAAAAACGGCAATCAAAAATCAAGCGATGAAGCACAAAAATACGCTTATGGTAGGCAGGAGCCACGGAATTCACGGCGAACCGATAACTTTCGGCTTAGTTTTAGCGATTTGGCATGATGAAATTAACCGCGCATTAGAGCTGATAAAACACGCTTATGGCGTCATAAGTGTGGGTCAAATCAGCGGTGCAATGGGAAATTTCGCCCACGCTCCATTAGAGCTTGAAGAGCTAGTTTGCCAAAATCTAGGCTTAAAACCAGCCCCGGCATCAAACCAAGTCATACAAAGAGATCGCTACGCGCAAGTGATGAACGCACTAGCGATTTTAGCTTCAAGCTGCGAGAAAATCGCCGTTGCGATCCGCCACTACCAAAGAACAGAAGTGTATGAGTGCGAAGAGTATTTCGCTCCCGGACAAAAGGGAAGCTCAGCCATGCCACACAAACGAAATCCGGTGCTTAGCGAAAATGTAACCGGGCTTTGCAGGGTTTTGCGAAGCTATGCGATTCCGGCAATGGAAAATGTCGCTTTGTGGCACGAAAGAGATATTAGCCACAGCTCGGTTGAGAGATTTATACTGCCAGATGGCTTTGTGACGGCTGATTTTATGCTAAATCGCCTTGCAAATTTGATAGAAAATTTGGTCGTTTATCCTGAAAATATGATGAAAAATCTAAATTTAACGGGCGGACTAGTTTTTTCGCAAAGAGTTTTGCTAGAACTTCCTAAAAAAGGGCTATCACGCGAAGAAGCCTACAAAATCGTGCAAAGAAATGCGATGAAAGTTTGGGCTGACTTGCAAGAAGGCAAAAAAGCTATCGATGAAAACGGACAAAGCTTGTATCTGCAAAATTTACTAGCCGATGAAGATTTGCGAAAGGCTTTGAGCGAAGATGAAATCAAAGCGTGTTTTGATTATGGATATTACACAAAAAATGTGGATAAAATTTTTAAAAGGGTTTTTGGGTAAATTTCAATTATGTTTCGTAAAATTTATAATAAGTTAAAAAAAAATTTTATCAAAACAAAAGAGATAACAATGAGAGAAGCAATAAAAAGCGAAATAAAATCTTTGCTAAAAAATAAAAATAATCCTACATGCGTCTTGCTAAAAGGCGACTGGGGTATAGGAAAAACACATATTTGGAAAGAGATTGAAAAAGAATTGCGAAGCGAAAATAACGCAAAAACGCTAATCGCCTATGTTTCTCTTTTTGGTAAAGAAAATATAGCTCAAATAGAGCAAGAAATTAAAAGCCAAATTTCCGTAATGCCAGAAATTAAAGAAAAATTTAAAAAAACCAAAGAAATAATTGACAAAATTCCCTTTGAATTAATTCCAATTATTGGTAATTTAACCCCAGTTGTTACAACTTCCCTAAACGGTCTTTTATACATACTTGGCAAGGAAATAAAAAAAGTAATTATTTGTTTTGATGATTTTGAAAGACATAGCAAAAAACTTGAATTCAAAGATATTTTAGGCGAAATTTCAGTGCTTAAAGAAAATAATAATTGCAACATTTTGATGATAATGAACGAAAATGAATTAGAAAAAAGCGATAAATCAAAAGAAGAAGAAAAAAATAAAAAATTAGATGGAGATATTTTTGATGAATATAAAGAAAAGATTGTAGATTGCGAATTTACATACGAGCCTATGCCACAAGATTCTTTCGAAGCAATTAAAGACAATTTTGGTGATTTTAAAGACATCGCTTCGGAATATTTTAAAAATTCATCATATACAAAAACAAACAATATAAGAACAATAAAAAAAATAGCACATACTGTAAATAACATTTCTCAACATATTACGAATTTCAACGAACTAGAATATGAAATAAGAAAAGATTTTTTTGACACTATTGGCAATACTGTTGCAGATTACACAGAAAATTTACTTATGTATCCCTATCCAGACTACTTTTCAATTAAATTTAGACAATATGTTAAAAAATATTTGCAACACAATATTGCAAATATTGATTTCTTGGACTTAAATAATGAAATAAAAATTGCAACTGAAAAATATAACATAATACAAAAAAACAATGAAATGATAGAACTAAAAATAAATTTAAAAGAATTCTATTTATATTATAAGAATGATTTTCCATTAGATTTTACTAATGATTATGAGTGGGCTATCAATAAAATATCGGAATTTCTACATAATAAGTATTTTATAGATGTTGTTGAATATGATGAAGGGCTTCGTTGGCTGAACAAATTATATGCTTTGGAACGGAAATTAAATACGACAGATAGGCACGATGAATTAAAATTAAAACTTCTAAAAGAATATTGCAAAATCAATAAACAAGATGAAAAAGCTCTAAGTATAATAATAAATTTTGATAAAAGTAATTCGCAAATACTTTATGATGAAATAATAAAAGATAATGTGGATAATGTCGTCGAATTTAAAACAGCAGAAAAATTGTGTGAATATTTAAACATAACTGGCAAAGACGATGAATATTCAATGTTAAAATTTGTTGATACTAATAAACTAAAAGAATTTTTCACACAAAGCCTTGATAGTGTTCGCATTTGTGTAAATGAAATAGAAAGATATACTAGATTTGAAGAAATGAATAAATTTAAAGAAAAAATCATAGATGTTTTAGGCGATATTGCCACAGACAACAAATTAGAAAAATTTCAAAATGAAAAAGCCAAAAAGATATTAAAAAATTTAAAAATTAAGCAATTAGATGAACCATTAAAAATAAAAATAGAAGATATTTTAAAAGAAATAGAGCAAAATATTGACAATAATCAATCATAAATTATCTCAAAATATCAATCCAAAAATTTGCGTTAGCAAATTTTCCGTTAAATTCGCAAATTCAAAAAGCATTTTGCTTTTTGAATTTGCCACGATAGAAGCGTGCAGGGTATGGGGGTTGTTAAGGGGGAAAGGGGCGCTTCGTCAAAACAAGCGAAGCGATGACGCGCACAAAGTGCGTGGCAGGTTTCTTGCGAAGCGTAGCGAAGCAGAGCAAGTCAGCCCCTTTCCCCCTTAAAAAGCAATGTAAATTACGGATTAAATTTAGACGATAAATTCAATGCAAAATTCAAATTTACAAATTTACATAGTGGTTATTTAGGCTCGTAGATTGCTTCGAATTTGCTACGCAAATTCTCGCAATGACAATGGATACAAATTTTACAAATAACAACAAATTCTACACCAAACAACTAAGCAAAATTTAATCAAATTTTTCTTAGCTTATAAGTTTAAAAAAGCTACAATCCAAACATTAATTTTTATTCAAATGGGAAGTGTAAATGAAAGTTATCAAAAGAAACGGACGAACCGAAGAATTAGACATTTCAAAAATCAAAAAATACACCACAGCAGCGGTCGCAGGTATCGAAAATGTAAGCCTTAGCGAACTTGAAGTCGATGCGAAAATCCAATTTCGCGATATGATAACCACAGAAGAAATTCAGCAAACGCTTATCAAAACCGCCGTCGATAAAATCGACATAGACCGCCCAAACTGGACATTTGTCGCTGCAAGGCTATTTTTGTATGATTTGTATCACAAAGTAACTTCATTTAACGGCTACAACCATTTACGCGAATACTTCGAACGCGGCGAAGCCGAGGGTCGCATTATGCTAGGACTTAAAGAAAAATACGACCTAGATGACCTAAATGACTACATAAAAATCGAGCGAGATTTGCAGTTTAACTACCTTGGCATAAAAACGCTTTATGACCGCTATCTTATAAAAGACAAGCAAGGCAAACCTATCGAGCTACCTCAGCACATGTTTATGGCGATTGCGATGTTTTTGGCGCAAAATGAGCTAGACAGCCAAACTTGGGCGAAAAAATTCTACGATTTAATAAGCAAATTTGAAGTCATGCTTGCCACTCCGACACTCTCAAACGCACGCACTACTCGCCACCAGCTAAGCTCTTGCTATGTCGGAAGTGTGCCTGATAATATCGAAGGAATTTTTGATAGCTACAAAGAAATGGCGCTTTTATCGAAATTCGGCGGCGGTATCGGCTGGGACTGGTGCAAAGTCCGCGCAATGGGCGGTAGTATCGACGGACATAAAAACGCCGCAGGTGGCATAATACCTTTCCTAAAAATCACAAACGACATAGCCGTGGCGGTCGATCAACTAGGCACCAGAAAAGGCGCAATCGCCGTGTATATAGAGCCTTGGCACATGGATATAAACGACTTTTTGGATTTGCGTAAAAACTCAGGCGAAGAACGCCGCAGAGCGCATGAAATTTTCCCTGCTTTGTGGATAAATGATTTGTTTATGAAACGCCTAGCAAATAACGAAAAATGGACGCTTTTTGACCCTGTCGATGTGGCTGATTTGTGCGATGTGTGGGGCGAAGAATTTGAGCAAAAATATATCGCCTACGAAAACGACCCAAATATCAGCAAATCAACCGTTCTAGCAAAAGAGCTTTGGAAAAAAATCCTAACTAGCTATTTTGAGACTGGAATGCCGTTTTTGTGCTTTAAAGATAACGCAAACAGGGTAAATCCAAATTCGCACAAAGGCATTATTAGAAGCTCGAATTTATGCACCGAAATTTTCCAAAATACACAGGCAAACCACTACAAAACCAAAATCGTCTATGCTGATGGCAGTGAAGAGCTTTTCGAAGAAAATGAAGAAGTGGTCGTAAATGGCAAAATCACCAAAAAAGCCAAAAAAATCACGGCACTTGATAGCATAAATGGCAAAGACATTTTCATCGTCGAAAAGGGCGTAGATGAGGGCGCAACGGCAGTTTGCAATCTCGCAAGTGTAAATTTAAGCAAAATTCACACACAAGAAGACATAAAACGCGTCGTGCCAATCGCCGTGCGAATGCTAGATAATGTAATCGAGCTAAATTTTTACCCACACGCAAAGGTAAAACGCACGAATTTACGCTCTCGCGCCATAGGCTTAGGCGTAATGGGCGAAGCGCAAATGCTTGCCGAAAAGGGCGTTATTTGGGGTAGTTACGAGCATTTTGAGACAATCGATAAAATCATGGAAAACATAAGCTACAACGCCATTTACGCTTCATCAAATTTAGCTCTTGAAAAGGGCAAATACCCTGAATTTGAGGGCTCAAAATGGTCGCAAGGAATTTTCCCAATCGACTTAGCAAACGAAAATGCTAAAAAATTAGTCGGTCGTGGGGGACTTTTTGAAGATAATTCTTGCGACTGGGACGCACTTCGCGCAAAAGTCAAAAAAGACGGCATGAGAAACGGCTATTTAATGGCGATTGCGCCGACTTCATCAATTTCGATTTTAGTAGGCACAACGCAGACTATCGAGCCTGTTTATAAACGCAAATGGTTCGAACACAACCTAAGCGGTATGATTCCTGTGGTCGTGCCAAATCTAAGCCCTGATACTTGGCAAGCCTATGTTCCGGCATACGAACTAGACCAGCGGCTGCTTATAAAAGCAGGTGCAATCCGCCAAAAATGGATAGATCAAGGTCAAAGCCTGAATATTTTTATCACGCTTGATAAGGCTAGTGGCAAGGTGCTAAATGACATTTACACCCTTGCGTGGGAGCTTGGCATTAAATCGACATATTATCTAAGGAGCGAAAGCCCATCTACTGATGACTTTAATAAAGATGTGGCAGATAGAAGTATAGAGTGTGAAGGCTGCCAATAAATTTTGTCTTGGCGTAGTTGAAACGAGCCTAGCTTTAATTCCCCATACTTGAACGGATTAATTTAAAAAATTTCACGCTTCCTTCGCTCACGCACGAACAGGTGCGCTACGCTTGAAAGTGCGAAATTTTTTAAATCACTACGCCTATTCTGTCTTGAATATTTTTTGATTATTACTAACAACGATAACTAATAGCAAATTTGAATAACAAATGCCGACGATTTTTCGTGTTTTCGAGCAAAATGAGCGAAGAATTAGCCGTCTGGCTATTCGAGCGAATTTTGCGAAGAATCACGGAAAAGCTAGGCTGAATTCTACTTAAAATTTGAAAACCAAATGCCGACGATTTTTCGCAAAACGGGCATAAGATAAGACTTTTTTTCGTCTATCGTTGCCCGTCTTGCGGAAAAGCTAGGCTCGTTTAAATTTACAAAGAAAATCCAAAAATCTACAAAAATTCCCTATTATTTTCCAAATTCTTTGCTATCTGCATCATCAACTTCATCGATTCTAACAGCTTTGCATTGACATCTTTTTCGTTTTTGTTAAATCTAAAAAGCTCTTTGTTTTCTACTGCGATGATGAGCGAATTTCCTTTTAAATACAAAGCCGTGCTACCGATTAAATTTTCCATTATGGCTTGAAGTTTAGCCAAAATTTGCGTATTTTCGACGACTTCCACGCCGCCGTTTTGCAAAAATTCCACCCCGTCAGGGACATAAATGTCAAAAATTTCGCTAAGCTTTCCGCTTTGTTTTAAGAGCTTTAAATTCGCACTTGGAGCTTCGCCTTTTAGCACCACTTCCATTTCGCTGTTAAAGGGCACAGCGTAGTTAAATTTCGCCACAAATCCATCAAAAATCGCCCCGTTATTTATACGATTAAAAATCTTATCCAAATCAAAAAATTTCTTTTTGCGTTTGAAATCCCGCACCAAACGCAAATCCCCAAATTTCGCTTCGCCCTGCCCTATTTTGCCGATTATGCTTTGATTACAAACGGCTAAATTCGCACCTTTTTGAAAGGCAGTATCGTCAAAATCGTTTATAAAAAAGGCACCAAATGGCTGAAATGTGAAATTTAGTTCCTTTGCTACGCCGACTAAAAATTCGTTATTGAAAAGCTCATTTTCTTTCGCATTTTGCGAATTTTCGAGCTTTTTTTCGCAATAAACATAAACGACATAGCAAAAAAAGCCCAGCACAAGCAGATACAAAAACCAAAATTTGCCAAAATTCGCCCGGTAAGCGAAAAACAAAACGACAAAAATCAACGCCAAAATGCCTTGCAATTTAAAACGAGAGTATTTTTGAGCTTCGCATAACTTTTTACGCTTCAACTCATAAGAAATTTGGCTCATCGCTTCTCCTAACTATCCAAATTTTACTATTAAGTTTCAGAATTTTAACTATATCAAACATTGCATTAAGTTCGGCTTTTATGCGTGGCACCATACTTTGGCTAATAATGCTTTTGTTTAAATTCGGCTCAAAACTATCATGACCACGATCGATTTTTATAAAAATTTTGTTGTCTAAAAAACTTAGCGAAATAGGACATTTCATCAATCTTTTTAGCCTTAAAATTCGCTCCATAAACGCAGGAGTTAAAATATACATTGTTTGTTGTATGTCCGAGCCAAAAACGCTAAATTCATCGTTAAATTCGCTATTATCCATTTTTATCTTTTTGTATCCGTTTTTATTTATCTTGGTTTTTGGCATTACGATGATACGACCTTGTGTTTTTTTATTGAAATCGGCTACAAATAAAAGCCCCTGAAAAACCACAACGCCATATTCTTCTCCATTTTCTGCTCTACTCATTTTCCGTTTCAATAATAAATCGCAGAATTTAAAACTTATATCATCGATTTTACCGCTAACTAAATCATTTCCACCATATAACTGAAACTGAGAAAATAAATTTGAATAATAAATATCATTAAGACTAATCATACCATACTTTGAATACTCAAACCCTAGCGAATTTACATATCTTTTTAGATAAAAATCTTTATATTTATCTATAAAATAAGATTTATCTTCCATTTCGTATTCATCTCTAAAATGTTTAAAGTAAAAGAAAAATACAACAGCAAATCCAAAAAAACCAATTCCAAAAATAAAGCTGTCGTGTTTTTCAATATATAAACCCAATAACCATAGTTCAAAAATGAGAAGAGAGAAAAATGTCGTAAAAAACGCCTTCAAATTTCTTTTGGATTTTTTAGAATGCGCTTCTTTTCTCTCTCTTTCTAAATTCAAAAGCTCTTTTGGCGATGAGTTTTTAAAATCTTTACCCATTAAATTTTTCCGTTGATTTTCGTTTCAAATGCGCTGTTTTGGGCATTTAATATCCAAATTTTACTATTAAGTTTCAGAATTTTAACTATATCAAACATTGCATTAAGTTCGGCTTTTATGCGTGGTGCGATGTTTTTATTGACGATATTTTGGCTCAAATCAGGCTCAAAGCTATCATAGCCACGATCGACCTTGATAAAAATACGATTATCCACAAAACTCACGCTAATGGGATCTTTAAGCATTTTTTGCAGTTTTATCAACTGCTCCATAAGAGAAAAATTTAGGATATACATCGCATTTTGCGGATCGTTTGTAAAAACTTCGAAAAGCTTATTAAATTCGGTGTTATCCATTTTTATGTCTTTTAGCTTGTTTTTGGCGATGATTTCGCCGTTTTGCCGACCCGCACGGGACAAAACGACGGTTTTTGAATTTATCTTTTTGTGAAAATCTGCCATAAAAAATAGCCCTTGAAATATCGCTACAAAGTCTTTTGCTTCAAAATTTGTATTATATTTTGGCAAAGTAGCCACAAACATATTTCCGTAATCAAGCTCCATTTTATTTTCTAATAGCAAATCACTAAAAACAAAGCGAACGCCGTCTATCTCGCCTGAGATTTTATCGTTTCCGCTTTGTTTATCAAAACTCGCAAATAAGCCACTTTTTATAATGTCGATTGCATGAATATGCCCTATTTTTTGGTACTCAAAACCAAGTGAATTTATATATTTTTTTAAGTAAAAATTCTTATATTTATCGATTAAAAAATGAGCTTCGCCTTGCGTAAATTCGTGTTTGTAATGCTTAAAATAGTGAAAAATAAAATATATAAAAATCAACAACGCCACCACGCCACCGAATTTGGTCTCAAAAAACACTCTCCCCAAATATGTCAAAAATAGCGTCATAAAAATCGCAGCAAAAACGGCAAAAACAATCGCCATAAGGCTAAATTCCGGCATTTTGCGAACTATCTTTTTTCGCATTTTTTCAAGCTCTAAAAGCGTTTTTTGCTCTTGTGTCATTTTGCCCTACCCTGCACTATTTTGAGTTGAATTCTCGCTCGAATTTGCCGAATTCTGCTCCAAATGGGCTTTAAAAATCTTAGAATTTAGTTTTAAATTTTCTACGATGCCTACAAACTGCATTATCTCGTCGTGGTAACGAAGCGGTGCCGAATTTTCGCCTATTAACGGGACTTTATAATCAGCTTCAAAGCTATCTTTGCCTAAATTTATGTAGATATAAATTTTATTTTCCACAAAGCAAAAATCGCACTTTGCGCCAAAAAATTTACGCAAATAAAGCATTTTTTCCATTAAATTTGGCGTCAAAATATACCTAGCAGCGATTTCATCATCACAAAAAGTGGCAAAAGTGTCGTTAAATTCGCTATTATCCATTTTTGTTTTTTGCAGATTTGTCGAAGTAAAGCTACCTTTTTTATCAAGCACGATGACTTTGGCAGTGAAAAATTTGCTAAAATCGGCTATAAAAGCAATCCCGTAAAAAAGCGGCGTTTGCACCTGTATCGACCGCTCCTTGTTTTTTGTATCATTTCTTGCAAGATAAATGTCGCTAAATTTAAGCTCCACGCCGTCGATATTTCCCCAAATAAGGTCATTTCCTTGATAAATATCAATCACGGTGTTATAAATTCGTGGTCTATCAAATTCGTTAAATTCGATAAACTTCGCCTTGTCATAGGCTAAATTAGGCGAAATTTCTTTTATGATTTGAGTTATAATCTTTTCTTTGAATTCGTTTGAAAAGCCCTTTAAAAGGCTATAACTAAGCAGTCTATAAATCAAAATCCCAACCATTGCCCCAAGACAAATCCCAATACCTAAATCTCCCGAGCTTTTAAATATCAAAAAAGCTAATACAACTCCCAAAACACCACAAAAAATTTTAATTTTTAAAATTTTTGAAGCAATGCTTTTTCGCAAATTCTCTAAATTTGCTAGTTCGTTTTGGTTAAATTCATTTTGATTTTGCATATTTGCTTCACCTATTTTTTTTCTTGGCTTTTTCGTCAAAATACCAGATTAAACCTATACAGCTCATAAAAACTACAAAAAATAAAAAACCCTTAAATCCATCGGAAATAGCTGTAACAAGTATTCCAAAAAATCCTATAAAAATTAACGCAAAGATTATATCAAAAATATCACTTTTACTATTTGCGACAAATTGCATTTCTTTTGTTTTTGGCACATTATCCGTAGCAGATTGTACAAATTTATTTTTAAAATCTTGCGAATCGAGAGCCTGTGTGCTAGTTTTTGGTTCAAAATTCGATTTGAAAATTTTAGTATTAAGTTTTAAATCGTTGATTATTTGAAAAAAGTTTTCAAGCTCTCTTTTGTATGTATCAAAAACTACGGCGATTTGCAAAAGCGAACTATGCAAATCTAGTTCAAAATTATCCCTACCGTTGTCGATATAAAGATAAATTTTATTTTCTAAAAATACGGCATTTATACCGCAACCAAGCCGTTTTTGAAGCTTTAAAAATCTTTGCATAAAACTTGGCGAAAGTATGTAAAAAGCATTTATTTCATCGTTTGTATAAACTCTAAATTCTTTATTAAATTCACTATTATCGACTTTGATTTTTTTTCCAAATGCTGTTGCTTCTGAGCTTCCTAGAACAATGGTATGAGATGAAAAATTTTTATAAAATTCAGCGATAAAAACAACGCCTTTGAAAATATCGACAATTTGAGTGCTTTTGCCACGCTTTCTAACTTCTTTTAGCCTTATATCGCTCATTCTAAATTTCACATTCTCAATCTCGCCGCTTATTAAATCATCTCCTTCAAATATACGCCCAGCAGTGCCAAAAATACCAGATTTTTCCAATTCTTCTTCTGTAATATGTAAGTCTTTAAGATAGACAAAATTCGGATTTATATCTTTTACGACCTTTGCGACGACTTGGTTTTTGAATTTATTTCTTATGTTTTTAGTAATAATTCGTTTAAAAAAGCTATAAAAGCCAAAAGGTGCCATTATAAGCAAATTTGTAATGCCTTCATTTGGCTTGAATTTAAATACCGCAACTACCACTAAAATGCCAAAAATAATAGAAAAAACGAGTAAAATATTTACCCGTTTTTTAACCAAAATTCGCTCATCTTCAAGGGCGACTAGGCTTTGATATGAAACGCCTTTATAATCATAATCTCCACGAAAAACGCCCTTGTAGTCGCCACGATATTTGCGTTCTAAATTATTTTTCGCCCTTTTGTAGGGACTTTCGCCGTTTTTGAATTTGTGCATTAAGACCTAAATTTAGCCTATCTTTTAAACATATCGCTGACATTTGGAGCGACTTTTTCGCTCTCGTCGGCTGCGAAAAATTCGCGTTTTTCGAAACGGAAAAAGTTTGCTACCAAATTTGTCGGAAACATTTCACAAGCGTTGTTGTAATCCAGCACCGCTCCGTTGTAAGCACGGCGAGCAGCACTGATTTGCTCTTCGACTTCGGTTAGCGTTGATTGCAAATGAAGCACATTTTCGTTCGCCCTTAGCTCAGGGTAGTTTTCCACAGCCACTTTTATGTTGCCAAGAAGCGTTGAAATTTTGTTGTTTAAATCAAACTTTTGCGCGTCGTTTTTCGCCGCCATAGCTTCGTTTCGTAGCTCGGTAACTTTGGTTAAAACTTCTCTTTCGTGTGTGAGATACTCTTTAACGGCAGCGACTAAATTTGGGATTAAATCGTAGCGTTTTTTGAGCTGAGTATCGACACCGGCGTAGATGTTTGAGACCTGATTTCGTTTGCCAATAAGCGAGTTATAAATGCTAATAACAGCCAAAACTAACGCCGCAACAACGGCACAAATAACCAAAAATGCGTTCATTTTTTTACTTCCTTTTAATAAATTCGTAAAATTCTATTTAAAATAAACTTTATAAGTGATAAATTTGCGAATTTAACCTGACCTGCACCGAAATTTTTAGCAAAATTTAACCTTTTTAAATTTGATATAAGCAAAATTCAGGTATAATCGCAGTTCTTTTAAGTGTCAAGGTAGCTCAGCTGGTTAGAGCGCTGGTCTCATAAGCCGGAGGTCGAGAGTTCAAGTCTCTCTCTTGACACCATTTCTTTTTAAATTTCCCTGTAAATTTTGGTTTGATTGTTTGAAATTTAGGCTTTTTGTTTTGCAAAAAACATAGCACGATAAAAGCAAAGCATTTCATTGGAAAGAATTTGGTTTATTTTGTATTGGCGATTGCCACGACGGCGTTGCCGTCTCGCAATGACAATGGATACAAAATAATTCAATGCAAATTTTGAATAACAAATGCCGACGATTTTACTAAATTTACGAAACAATTCAATGCAAATAAAAATATTCAAGACGAAGTAGGCGTAGTAAGGCGTAAATTCGGACGATTTCAAGCGAAGTTACCTTTAAGCGGTAATCAAGGAAACCTGCTTCGGCTTCGCCTTGCACCGCTTCGCTTGTTTTGAGCGTAGGAATTGTCCGAATTTACGCATTAATCCGTCAAGTCTGGGGAATTAGCTAAATTCAAAAAAATCTAAACCACCAAAATTCCAGCATTTCTCATTAAATTTAACGCCGCATTTGTGTAGTATTCTTTATCGTGGCTCGGTGCTTCGTAAGTTGAAACGCACGAGCTTGGCAAAATGACATCTTTTTTCATATTTTTTTCGTTTAGATAAGTTCGCAAAGAAAGCGCAAACTGCAACACGCAAATATCCGTGCAACAGCCTGTAATGATAAATCTATCAAAATCATCTAAAATATTTTTATCCAAATTTAAAAAGCCGTTTGTGGATTTTTTAAGTGTTGTATTTTCAGGCGTGGCAAACTGGGCAAGTTCATCGATTATCTCGGCTTCCGGCGTCCCTGCTATGCAATGAACAGGATAGCTTTTCATCTCCAAATCTCTTTCTTCGTGAGCATCGCAGATAAAATGCACGAATTTGGCATTTGCGATTTGCGTTGCGATTGCAGGTGCGATTTTAGCGATATTTGGATCAGCCATCGCACCGAATTTACAAAAACCATTAACCATATCGATAACAAAAACTAAACTTTTCATCTAAAAATCCTTTGAAATTTTAAATTTTGTGTCTTTTGAAATGTCTATTTTAGCACGAATTTGTTGAATTTCGTCCAAATCAATCAATGCAGTTTTCACGCTTTGAAATTCGCCTAAATTTAAAATTTCATCGCCGTTTGGCGAAATCAAAAGCGAATTTCCGCCGAATTTGCCCTTTTTTTCGCCTTTTGAATTTATTATTTCGCCGCTTCCATTTACGCTACAAACAAAAACTTGATTTTCCACAGCACGGGCGAAATTTAAAATTTTCCAGTGATTTATCCGTTTTTCGTCCCATTGGGCTGGGATAAAAAGCAGATCAGCCCTATTTTTTTCGCTATTTTCGCCCTGCCCTGCACCGCAAAGCGATTTTATAAAATCCCCAAAACGCAAATCATAACAAATCGCCACAGCGCACTTAACGCCGTCAAGCAAGAATATGCCGTAGTTTTTGCCACTTGTAATAATCTCATCTTCACGGGCAGGAGAAAAAGTGTGAATTTTATCATACTCGCTGACTACTTCGCCGTTTCGATTAAAAACAAAATTTGAGTTATAAATTTTATCATTTTTTAAATTCATAACGCTTCCTGCGACGATATTTACGGAATTTTGCTTAGCAAATTTGCTAAAAATTTCTTTGGTTTTAGCCCCGTCTTTATCGCAAAATTCAACCAAATTTTTAGAAGTGAAAAATCCGCAATTTAGCGTTTCGGGCAAAACGATAAAATCAGGCTTTTCAGCCATAGCTAAACTCATCAAATTTAGCAAATTTTGATAATTTTCATCGTTTTTGCGAAATTTAATATCGGCTTGGATTAAAGCGATTTTCTTTTTCATTTTTGTAACCTTAAATTATTTGCGTGAGTTAGTGCAATTGCGATTGCATCGGTAATATCAAGCGGTTTTATCTCTTTTTGAATTCCTAAAATTCGCTTTACCATAAAGGCAACCTGCTCTTTTGCCGCTTTTGCCTTGCCCGTAACACTTTTTTTAACTTGCAAAGGCGTGTATTCGGCAAAATTTCCATAAATTTGCAAAATTTTTAAACTCAAAGCTCCCCTAAACTGGGCTAGTTTTAAAACTGATTGCGGATTATAGGCATAAAACATGCTCTCAATCGCCACTTCATCGATCTTATGGGTGGCAAAAATTTGATCAATCGCTTCGCACATTTGTGTCATTTGAAATTGAACATTTTCAGGTTTCATTTTCACAAGCCCTGCTTCGACTAAGCTAATTTTATTCACGCTTTTTTCTAAAATCGCATAGCCCATATTTCTGGTTCCCGGATCTATTCCTAAAATTTTCATTCACACTCTTTCACGCGTTTTTTATAAATTTATTCACAAAATTATATATTAAATTTAATCATCAATTTATTAAATTTTAGATAAAATCTTATGGTTTATTTATCTAAGGATTTTGATGTTATCGTTACAAGATGAAATTTTAACTCTATTTCAAAAGGAAATTTTGCCCGTCGAATTTAACCGCTACGCAAAACAGCTCAAATTCAACGAGAAAAATTCCAAACCTGATTTTGTCGTCTATAATGTCTCAAATGAGATTATAGCGAGATTTATTCAGACAAAATACGGCGATTTACTAACAAGGCTTTGGGAAAATAAAACCGGCATAAAACCTATCATCAAAATCACTTCAAAATCACGAATTTCGCAAAAAGATCAAATTCAAAAGAGTGAAAAGCCAAAAAGTTCGCTTTTGTTTGAATCTTTTACTTTTGAGAATTTTATCGTTGGCGATTCAAATCAATTTGCTTACAATCTTGCAAAAAGTGTTGCAGAAAATCCCGGAAAACAATTTAATCCGCTTTTTATCTACGGTCCAAGTGGTTTGGGTAAAACTCATTTACTCCAAAGTATAGGACACTACGGCATAGCAAAAGGAAATTCAGTTTTATGCGTAACTAGTGAGCAATTTGCAAACGATTTAACATTTCACATAGCCAATAAAATAACCGATAAATTTAAAAATAAATATCGCAACTGCGACCTTCTTTTAATCGATGACATTCAGTTTTTAGTAGGTAGAGAAAAGGCAAAAGAGGAGTTTTTTAACACATTCAATGAACTTAGAAAAAAGCAGTGTCAGATTGTTTTAACAAGCGATTGCAAACCAAAATATTTAAAAGGCTTTGAAGATAGGCTTATTAGCCGTTTTGAAAGTGGGGTTGTGGCTGATATTACTCCGCCTGATTTGGAAACTAAAATAGCTATTATCAAGCGAAAAAGTTATGATAATAAAATCACTCTTACAAAAGCCGTCATAGAATATATCGCCACAAACATGGGCGATAACATAAGAGAAATCGAAGGAATTATGAGTCAAATTTTAGCCTATTCTAGGCTTATTAGAGCTGAAATTTCGCTTGAAATCGTTAAAAATTTCGTTCAAGATAAAATAAAAGAAAAAATGGATCAAGTCTCGCTTGATAGCATACTTAACATTATCTCAAAAGAGCTAAATATAAAACCAAGCGATATAAAAAGCAAAACTCGCACAAAAGGCATTGTCGATGCAAGGCGAATAGGAATTTATTTAGCTAAAACTCTAACTTCAAATTCAACCGCACAAATAGCTAAATTTTTTGGCTTAAACGACCACAGTGCCGTTAGTCATAATATAAAAAAAATAAACGAACTAATAGAAAGTGATGATGAAATTAGACTGCAAGTTGAAGAGTTAAAAAATAAAATTCAGCGAAAAAAGGATTAAATTTAGTGATGAATTGTGATAAATTTTCAAATTTGCGTGATTTAAATTTCGCCTATTTTACGAATTTACAAAGAGTTTTTCACAAATTCACAAAACCAACTATAACAACAAAAAAATTTAATAAATTTGTAAAGGATAAAAGATGAAAGTTGTAATTAACAAAACCGTTCTTGAAAGTATAATTACAAACACAAATCCTTATTTGGATAAAAAGGATTTAAGTTCTATTACTTCTCATATCTTACTTTGCGCTAAAAACGGCGTTTTAAGCATAAAAGCAACCGATCATGAAATAGGACTTAGCTACAATATAAAAAATGTAACCATTGAAGATGAAGGTTTTGCTACTGCAAACGGAACAAAATTACTAAGTGCTATAAAAGGTTTAAATGACGATGATGTAACGCTTGAAGTTATGAATGGCTCTTTGTTTGTAAAACAAAAAAGATCAAAATATAAACTTCCTATGTATAACCACGAAGACTTCCCTGAATTTCCAAATGTTTCAAACAAAGATAAATTCGATATAAACACAATGGTTTTTGGTAGAAGTTTAAAGAAAATTTTTACTTCAATCGACACTAGCAATCCAAAATATGAGCTAAACGGAGCTTTGATTGATGTTAAAGACGGTTTTATAAATTTAGTCGGAACCGATACAAAAAGACTTAGTATTTATAAATTAAAAACTGCGACTAATTCAAACGGAAAAAATATCATAATCCCTAAAAAAGCCATAGCTGAAATTCAAAAACTTTTCAGTGATAAAATCGAAATTTATTACGATGAAACCGTGCTTTTAGCCGTTAGCGAAAATTTCGAATTTTTTACAAAGCTAATCAATGGTAGATACCCTGATTATGCAAGAGTTGTTCCAAGCGAAACTGCTTTTAGCGTTAATATTTCTCGTGATAAGATGATAGAAGGTATTAAAGCAGTAAGCTCAATGTGTGATCAAATGAAAATCACGATTAAACCTGACGGAATTGTTTTTGAAAGTATAAATGAAGATAACTCAGAAGCAAGAACCGAAATCGAAATTCAAAACGAAGTCGATGAAAATATAGTTTTTGGTATCAAAAATAGATTTTTACTCGATTTTTTAACTAACATTGAAGAAAATAGTTTCTTGTTAGAATTTAATAACCCTGAATCGGCATTTGTAGTATCTAGTGGTGATCTAAAAACCGTAATGATGCCGATAAATTTATAAAATAAGGAAAAATTTAAATGGAAAATTACGGCGCTGGTAATATTAAAGTTTTAAAAGGTTTAGAAGCGGTTAGAAAACGCCCCGGTATGTATATCGGCGATACAAATATAAACGGGCTTCATCACATGATTTATGAAGTTGTCGATAACTCTATCGATGAAGCTATGGCTGGGCATTGTGATACGATTGATGTTGAGCTTACTTTGGAAGGAAGCTGTATAGTAACCGACAACGGACGGGGAATTCCTGTTGATATTCACCCGACTGAAAAAATTCCTGCTGCAACGGTTGTTTTAACCGTGCTTCATGCCGGCGGTAAATTTGATAAAGATACTTATAAAGTCTCAGGCGGTTTGCATGGCGTGGGAGTTTCGGTTGTAAATGCACTTTCTAAAAAATTAGTCGTAACGATTAAAAGAGACGGAAACGAACATAGACAAGAATTTTCAAAAGGAATTCCACAAAGCGAACTTGAAATCATAAAACCTGCCAAAAAAACAGGAACTACGGTTGAGTTTTGGCCGGACGGCGAAATTTTTGAAATTTTAGAATTTGATGATGAAATTTTGTCAAAAAGATTTAGAGAATTAGCCTATTTAAATCCGAAAATAACGATAAATTTCAAAGATCAAAGAACAGGTAGAAGCGAAAGTTTTCACTATGAAGGTGGATTGGAAAGTTTTGTAACCGATATGAACAGATCAACTCCGGTTTCAAAGCCTGTATTTTTTAGCGATACCGTCGAAGATGTCGCCGTTGATATAGCTTTGATGTATAATGAAACTTATAGTGAAAATTTATTAAGCTTTGTAAATAATATCAAAACCCCAGACGGCGGAACGCACGAAGCAGGTTTTAGAGCAGGGCTTACAAGAGCCATAACAAATTATATCGCCGCAAACGCTTCGGCAAAAGAAAAAGATACAAAAATCACGGGCGATGACATTAGAGAAGGCTTAATCGCCGTTGTAAGCGTAAAAGTGCCTGAACCGCAGTTTGAAGGGCAAACCAAAGGAAAACTAGGGTCTAGCTATGTAAAACCGATAGTGCAAAAAATGACCTTTGATGTGCTTTGCAAATATTTTGAAGAAAATCCTATCGAAGCAAGAGCGATAATGAATAAAGCTCTTTTAGCAGCGCGTGGCAGGGAAGCGGCACGAAAAGCAAGGGATTTAACTAGAAAAAAAGAGAGTTTTTCGGTTGGAACATTGCCGGGAAAACTTGCAGATTGCCAAAGTAAAGATGCAAGTATTAGCGAAATTTATCTTGTCGAGGGCGATAGTGCAGGGGGCTCAGCAAAACAAGGTAGAGATAGAGTTTTTCAAGCGATTTTGCCGTTGCGCGGAAAAATTTTAAATGTTGAAAAGGCAAGATTAGAGAAAATTTTACAATCCGAAGAGATAAAAAATATGATAACTGCTTTTGGTTGCGGTATAGGGGACGAATTTGATGAAGAAAAATTGCGTTATCATAAAATCATCATTATGACCGATGCCGATGTCGATGGTAGCCATATACAAACTCTGCTTTTAACTTTCTTTTTTAGATTTTTACCAAAAGTCGTTGAAAACGGCTATGTGTATCTAGCCCAACCGCCGCTTTTTAAATACAAAAAAGGTAAAAAAGAAATTTATCTAAAAGATGAAAAAGCTTTGAGCGAATTTTTGATTGAAACAGGTATTGATATGGCTGAATTTGAAGGCATCGGAAATAAAGATTTGACAGATTTCTTAAAAATCGTCTCAACTTATCGTTCGCTTTTAAATGAGCTTAAAAATCGTTTTAGCGTTTTAAGTGCTATTAGATATTTAATCGAAGAGGCAAATTTAGAAAATGTTGATTATGATGAGCTTTTTGACGCACTAAAAATTCGCCTTGAAAAAGAGAATTTTAATATCCTAAATCATTATGTTAGCGAAAATGGAATTCGCATGTATGTGCAAACTCCAAACGGCTTAGAACAGCTAAAAATCGATAACACACTTTTAGATAACCATATTTTCAAAGAAGCAAAATATGTTTATTCAAAAATCAAAGATAGAGAGCTTGATTTTGGTGGTAGAGATTTTGTCGAAGTTTTAAACGAAATCGAAAAAAATTCGAAAAAAGGTGCGTATATACAACGCTACAAAGGTCTAGGTGAGATGAACCCTGATCAGCTTTGGGAAACTACGATGAGTCCTGAAAATCGCCGTTTGCTTCGCATAAATATAAATGATGCACAAAGTGCTAGTGATACATTTAATCTTTTCATGGGCGATGAAGTTGAGCCAAGGCGAAATTACATTCAAGATCATGCAAAAGATGTTAAACATTTGGATATTTAGATGTTATATAGCGAAAAAAAAGAGAGATCAAATCGGTTTAAACTAGCACTAAAAGTTGCTTTTCCTTTTACTTTGGTGCTTATTTTTATCGCATATTTTATGTTTAAAGAAGGCGATTTTACAAGAGACGATGTTATTTTATTTGTAATTTTGCTTTTGTGTTATGTTTATTACGCGACATATTTGATTTATATGGGATTTAAAAAAAGCTTAATAGATCCAGTTAGTAGGGTGTTTGTGCGAGATGAAATTTTAAAAATCATAGCAAAAGACATAAAAAAAGAAAAGGTAAATAATATCGTTTTAATGCGTATAAAAAATATCATCGACATAAACGATCGCTATGGTTATCGAAACGGCGATGAAATTTTGCGACTTTTTGTCGTTGAATTTGATAAATTTATGCAAGATCATAAATTTAAAGATATTCCTATCGGTAGATTTATCAACGGAAACTTTATCTTTGCAATCGACGGAAAAAGGGCAAATTTACACCATATTTTAAATATGTTTGAGCGAAAAATCGCAAATCAAACGATAAATAATATCGAACTAAAAATGGAATACGCTACAATCAATGCAGATTATGATAAAAATTTAAATAATGTTATAAATGCGCTATTTTACAAGATAAATCACAAAGATGATGAAGAGCTTGATTTTGATAAAATCGAAATTGGAACCTTTGAAAATGATGTTTTAGAAGCGATAAATAACGAACAATACAGCATAAAATATCAGCTAATGAAATCTGTAAATGGCGAAGATGAGTATCTGAATTTTATCCCAAAAATCGATTTAAAAGAGCAGGGCAAGATAACAAAAAGCAAGATTATTGATATTATTTTGCAAAATAACTATGCCGTGAAATATGATTTAAATTTGATAAAATATATCGCTAAAAATATATATTTTAGAGATATTAAGGGTAAAATTTTTGTAGAAATTATAGCAAGCACACTGCGAAATAGCGACTTTAAAAAGGAAATTTTAAAACTAATTGATAATAATTTAATCGATCCTAAAAAGATCGTTTTTGAATTTAACGAAGAGCTGATTTATCCTGAGATTAAGCGATTTAGCGAGATTTTGTTGCAGTTTAAAGAGCTTGGATTTAGTTTTGCATTAAGTCAGTTTGGCGGCGCAAATGCAAGTTTTGAGTATCTAAAACATTTAAATGTCGATTTTGTCATTTATGACATTGAATTTAATAAAAATTTTTACGAAGAAAAAACGCACGAAATTTTTCTGAATTTAAACAAAATGTGCAAAGAAATCGGCGTAAAAACGGCTATTAGATTTGTCGATAAAAAGCCGTTTTATGAAGATTTGAAAGAAAGCGGAATTGACATAGTGCAAGGTTTTTGTGTCGAAAAACCTGTTGATTTAGAAAATTTAAGAGAGCAAATATGAGATACGGCGAAAAAGAGATAAAAGAATTTGATGTAGATAAAGATTTAGAAATTTGGGAAAATAAACACAAAAGGGATTATTTGATAAAAATAACCCTGCCTGAGTTTTGTTGTTTATGCCCGAGATCTGGCTATCCGGATTTTGCGACTATTTATTTGGAGTATGTGCCGGATGAATTCGTCGTTGAGCTAAAAGCGATAAAACTTTATATAAATTCATTTATGAATCGCCACATAAGCCACGAAGATAGCATAAACGAAATTTACGGCGTTTTAGAAGAAAAACTAAAACCTAAATCGATGAAAATCATCGGCGATTTCAATCCGCGCGGAAATGTCCATACCGTCATAGAAATCAGTTCAAAAAGCATAGAAAAATGATAACTCCCGTTATAATCGAGCAAATTTTCAAAAGCGCAAGTATTAGTCGCTGGAACGACTACCCAAAAATGGTAAATTTAGTCGAGCTTGACAAACAGGCACATAAATTTATCATTGCTTATTTTTTGGCTAGTTTTGAAGATGATATTGATATGGGCTATTTGATTGAAGCAGGAATTTTTGAATTTTTGGCTCGTATTGTGGTAACCGACATTCGCCCTGATGTTTTTCATCATATCCAAAAAACGCACAAAGAAAAGATAAATAATTGGGTTTTATCAATCCTTGAAAACGATTTAAAACTCGTGCAAAACGGCGAATTTTTCGAGCGTTTTAAAAATTATTTGAATTCAAAAGATCATATCAAAGAAAAGACCATTTTAAAGGCTTCGGGCTACCTTGCTACAAGATGGGAATTTAATATCGTTTATCAAACTAGCCAGTTTTTAAACGACATTGAAGAGCTTAAATTTAAAGTTGAAGAAGAGCTTGAAGATTATTATGAGCTAATTGGCGTTCGCAAAATCGTTATGAATAAAAAGCTAGCAAGACTAGTTGATCTTAGTGGCAGACTTCGCTTTCAAAAGCGTTGGGCGCAAACACCGCGAATTCCTGAGACTTCGGTTTTAGGACACATGCTTGTTGTGGCGATTTTAAGCTATTTTTACTCGCTAAAAGTCGGCGCTTGTAAGAGCCGCAAAATTTACAACTTTTTTTGCGCTTTATTTCACGATTTGCCTGAAAGTTTGACAAGGGACATTATAAGCCCTGTAAAATACGGCATTGACGGGCTAAGTGAAATCATAAATGATTATGAAATGCGTTTGATTGATGATAAAATTTTGCCGTTTGTGCCACAAAATATAAGAGATAGTTTTAGCTATATTCTTGGAATTCGCAAAAACGGCGAAAAATTTATAAAAGATGAATTTGAAAATAGAATTTGCGAAAATGAGCCAAAATTTATAGAAGGAAGTTTGCAAAGCGTAAATGAAGATAAATTTAACGCTATTGATGGCAAAGCGCTTAAATATTGCGATAAAATCGCAGCATATTTTGAAGCCGGAATTTCCATAAGCTACGGCGTAAAAAGTAAAGAGCTAGTCGCAGGTTTTGAAGGTATGGAAGAGTCTTTCAAGGAAAAACCAAAGGTCGAAGGCGTAAATTTTTACGAAATTTGCGAAAGTTTTAAAAAACATTTTGGCTTGAAGCGTGAAAATTTGTGAATTTAAAGGAAGCAAAATTTAAAAAACCCCTTCCCAGATGACTGCGGCACACACCTAAAAAAAGTGCTCTGCTGTGTTCCCACCCTGAAGCGGTGCTTTTTAAAAGCATTGCACAGGTCTAAGAAGAGGCGAATTCGGATTATATTTGAATTTTGCTTAAAATAAGGTTATAAGATGAGTTTTAAAATTTTTTTATCGGATGTGTTTAGACAACTTTTTATCCGCCGTCATAAGTCTATGGAATTTCGTGGCAAGGTTTTTGCGGCAATGCTACTAGCCAAAAAAACGCAAAGCGATGAAGATTATGAAATCATAAATGAGTTAGCTAGCGAAATTTACCCAAATGATCAAAAATGCATAGAACTTTTGAATTCTACGGTAAAAGAGTATGTCAGGAAGGCAAAAATTTACAAAAATTTAAATTTGGATTCTTTATTAAATGAGATTGATAAAGACTTAAAAACGCACAAAAGGCTTATCAAAAAAATCGATTTTTCGCACCTTAGACGACTTATTTGCGATGACGATACTGACGCGCTTATACAGCAAAGAGTTTATGAATTTTTTGTCAGCGAAGTAAAAAGTTATTCATAAATTTAAGAATAAATTTTGTATAATAAACCCTTTTTATAAAATCACAAACGGAGTAAATTTTGGAAAATATAAGAAATATCGCCGTCATCGCCCATGTCGATCACGGAAAAACCACAATCGTAGATGAACTTTTAAAGCAATCAGGCACATTTGACGAACGCGCAAATATCGGCGAACGGGTAATGGATAGCAATGACATAGAAAAAGAACGCGGAATTACCATTTTATCAAAAAATACGGCTATCAAATATAAAGACACAAAAATAAATATCATCGACACCCCGGGACACGCTGATTTCGGTGGCGAAGTCGAGCGAGTTTTAAAAATGGTCGATGGCGTTTTGTTACTAGTCGATGCGCAAGAAGGCGTAATGCCTCAAACCAAATTTGTCGTTAAAAAAGCCCTATCTTTGGGACTTCGCCCGATAGTCGTGGTAAATAAAATAGATAAACCAGCAGCCGACCCGGATCGCGTGGTAAATGAAATTTTTGATCTTTTTGTCGCACTCGATGCCAACGACGAACAGCTTGAATTTCCTGTGATTTATGCAGCGGCTAAAAACGGCTTTGCTAGATACAGCCTAGAAGATACAAACAACGATATGCAGCCGCTTTTTGAAACGATAGTTTCGCATGTGCCTAGACCTAGTGGGGATAATGCAAACCCTTTGCAGTTGCAAGTTTTTACGCTTGATTATGATAACTATGTCGGTAAAATCGGCATTGCACGAATTTTCAACGGCAAAATCGCAAAAAATCAAAGCGTAATGTTAGCCAAGGCTGACGGCACAAAAGTAACAGGGCGAATTTCAAAACTTATCGGATTTTTGGGGCTTGATAGGATTGATATTGACGAAGCAGGGACGGGCGATATTGTGGCGATTGCCGGATTTGAAGCTCTTGATGTTGGCGATAGTATTGTCGATCCTGCTAATCCGATTCCGCTTGAAGCTTTGCATATCGAAGAGCCGACCCTAAGCGTTATTTTTAGCGTAAATGACGGACCTTTGGCAGGAACTGAGGGTAAATTCGTAACTTCAAATAAAATCGATGAGCGCTTAGCGGCAGAAATGAAAACAAATATCGCAATGCGTTATGAAAATGTCGGCGAAGGCAAATTTAAAGTTAGCGGCAGAGGCGAACTTCAAATCACAATTTTAGCCGAAAATATGCGTAGAGAGGGCTTTGAGTTTTGTCTTGGTCGCCCCGAAGTCATCGTAAAAGAAATAAACGGCGTAAAATGCGAACCTTTCGAGCATTTGGTTATCGACGCGCCTGATGATTGTACCGGAACGGTCATCGAAAAACTGGGTCGAAAAAAAGCAGAAATGAAAGTTATGAACCCGACAGGCGACGGACAAACAAGAATCGAATTTGAAATCCCTGCTCGTGGGCTTATCGGCTTTCGTTCGCAGTTTTTAACCGATACAAAAGGCGAGGGCGTAATGAATCATAGCTTTTTGGAATTTCGCCCATTAACAGGAAATGTTGAAAAACGCCAAAACGGCGCATTAGTGAGCATGGAAGACGGCGTTGCTTTGGGTTATAGCCTTTGGAATTTGCAAGATCGCGGTGTGCTATTTATCGCGCCACAAGCAAAGGTTTATAACGGTATGATTATCGGCGAACATAGCCGTCCAAACGACCTTGATGTAAATCCGATTAAAGGCAAAAACCTAACAAATGTTAGAGCTAGCGGAAGCGATGATGCGATTAAGCTAGTTCCGCCTAGAACGCTAAATTTAGAAAGAGCCTTGGAGTGGATCGAAGAAGACGAGCTAGTCGAAGTTACGCCGATAAGTATTCGAGTTAGAAAGCGATATTTAGATCCGAATGTTAGAAAGCGTATGTCGAAAACTAAGTCTTAAAATTATATGAGCCTAGTTTTAATTCCCCAAACTTGAACGGATTAAGGCGTAAATTCGGACAATTCCTACGCTCATTACCACTCAAAGGTAACTTCGCTTGAAATCGTCCGAATTTACGCCTTACTACGCCTATTCTGTCTTAAATATTTGTTATAAATTAAACGAATTTGCCAAATCTGTCATTGCGAGAATTTTTGCTTCGCAAAAATTCGTGGCAATCCAGCAACGCCGTTAGGCGTTTTTAAATTTACAAACTTAAATCTAATCGCAAATTTGGAAATTTTGATGATCTATTTTTCGAATTTTTTTGTTTTTGATTAGCCTATTTACGGCGACTGAGACATTTTGGCGTGGGGCGCCTACAAAACTAGCGATTTCGCTAACTCCGCCATTGACATGTGCTATATCGCCGTTTGCGATTTGAAGCAAAAATTTATAAGTTCTAGTTTCGACGCTATCAAAAACCAGCTCTTTTATCACATTTTTTTGCATTGTCATATTTTTCAAAAACGAGTTAAAAAGATAAATCGCAAAGTCTTGGTTAAACTCAAACAAATCAATCACGGTGGATAAATTTGCCTCTAAAATTTCCGCATTTTGCGTGATTTCAAAGGATGAAAAAGTATCGACAAGCACAAATGAACCTGCTCTAAAATAGCTTAGCACATACTCCCTGCCGCTTTCGTGGTAGGTGTTTAACTTGCCCTCGCCTTTTAGGATAATCATAAAAAGTTTCTTTTGTGCGTAAATCATCGCACCTTTTTGGTAGCAAAGATGTCTAAATTTAGCCAAATCTTCTTCGTTAAAAAATGATAACTCTTGCCCGTCAAAAACCCCTGTCGTTCTCGTTCCCATAATATACCTTTTTTGTTTTAATTATACAGAAAAATTCAAAAAAAACAAAAAAAAAAAAAACGAAAAATGAAAATTTTTCGCAAAAACAAAGCAGAATTTTTTAAATTTGTCGCAAAAATGACAACGGCTTTTTTGGCTTTTAATTATAATTTTGGTATCTGTTTTAAGGAGAATTTATGAAAAAAGCTATCATTTTTTCTTTGCTTATTTCCTGTCTTAGTGCAGGGGAGTTGCTCTATCCAAGCGTTGTAAAAAATGTTTCTTTGAGCGAGAATTTAAAAGAAGTCGCAGGAAAACTCCTGCCTACAAACGGCGTTGAAATTTTAGAGAAAAAGGACGGCGTGGTTAAATTCGCCGTTACAGGCTATCAAAATCCAAAATCGCCAAATATCGTTTATTTTACGCCAAAAGCTAGAATTTTGGCTGTTTCTTTTGCTAAAACGAAAGCGCCTGAATTTGAAGTTTTAGGCGATGAAGACGGCTTTAAAAAAGTAAAATTAATAGCCTACACAAATGACGGCGATTTTAGTGCGAATTTGGACGAAATGTTTGCAGAAGCGAATACTAAATTTATGGAAAACTGCGGCACTTGCCACCCGCCACATTTAGGACATACACAAGTGGCAAATCGCTGGCCAGCACTAATTAAATCAATGCAAGCTAGAACGCCGTTAAGCCAAGATGAAATTTGGACTATAACTCAGTTTTTACAAAAACATTCAAAAGACTTCAACATAAAGGAGAGTAAATGAAAAGACGAAGTTTTCTAAAAGGCACAGCCGGTCTTGGTATGGCTAGTGCTATGCCTAGTTTTGTTTTCGGTGAAGCCGCAAATACCGCTTTGGTAAAAAACGGCGAAGTCATCACGGGAGCGCACTGGGGAATTTTAAAAGCTACCGTAAAAGACGGCAAAATCGTAAAATCGGAAGCTTGGAAAAAAACTTCAAATGTGCCAAATCCTTTGCAAACTGCGATGGACGATTTGGTTTATAAAGCAAGGATCAAAGCCCCAATGGTTCGCAAAAGCTACCTTGAAAACCCAGATAGCCCAAAACCAGAGCTTCGCGGTAAGGACGAGTGGGTAGAAGTGCCTTATGAAGAGGCTATCAAACTGGTCGCAAAAGAACTTAAAAAAACGCGCGAACAAAAAGGTATGAATAGCATTTGTGCTGGAAGCTACGCTTGGCAAAGCTCAGGCGCACTTGGTATGGCAAGGACGCTTCTTCATAGATTTATGAATATGACAGGCGGTTTTGTGGGCGTTACCGGGGATTTTTCAACGGGAGCTGCGCAAGTGATTTTGCCACATGTCGTGGGATCTAGCCAAGTTTATGAGCAACAAACCGTTTGGCCTGTGGTTTTAGAAAACTCAAAAGTCGTCGTGCTTTGGGGTATGAATCCAATCGGCACTTTGCGTTTGTCATTTACGGTTTCTGATGAAGGCTCGTTTAAATATTTCGAAAAATTGCGCGATAGCGGTAAAGAAATCATCATCATCGATCCGCTCAAAACAATCACAACTAAATTTTTTGAAGGCAAAGCTACTCATATCAGACCTACTCCAAATACCGATGTTGCGATGATGTTAGCTATGGCAAATCATTTGCTAAAATCAGGTAAATATGATAAAGAATTTTTAAGCACTTACACCGTTGGCTTTGATAAATTCGAGCAGTATTTACTAGGCAAAGAAGACGGCGTAGAAAAAACACCTGAGTGGGCAGAGAAAATTTGCGGTATCGAAGCAAAAGTTATAAAAGAATTAGCTGAAAAATTCTTTGATAATCGCACTATGATTATGGCTGGTTGGGGTATGCAAAGAGCGCACCACGGCGAGCAAGTCCATTGGATGATAGTAACTCTTGCTAGTATGCTTGGTCAAATAGGGCTTCCTGGTGGTGGATTTGGTTTTAGCTACCACTATGCAAACGGCGGAACGCCAAGTTGCGTTGGTGGCGTAATTAAAACAATCAACGCAGGAAGCGTAGGCGTTATCAAAGACGGCAAATATATGGGTCCTGCTAACGCTGATGGCGCAAAAGAAAATGCAGCGCAATCTTGGCTATCAAATACTGCCCTAATGTCATATCCTGTCGCAAGAAATGCTGATGCTTTGCTAAATCCGGGCGCAACGCTTGATGATAACGGAAATAAAATCACATATCCTGATATGGATTTTATCTACTGGGTCGGCGGAAATCCGCTCACACAGCAACAAGATACAAATAAAAATGTCAAAGCTTGGAGAAAACCACGAACTATCGTCGTAAATGAAATTTACTGGACACCGACAGCGAAAATGGCTGACATCGTGTTCCCGGTTACAAGCTCGTATGAGAGAAATGACATTTCTATGACAGGGGATTACACAAATATGCACATTGTCCCACAAAAACAGGTCGTAGAAAAACAATTTGGTGCAAAAGATGATTATCAAGTTTTCGTTGATTTGTGTAAAGCTTATGCAGACGGACTTGCAGAAGCCTACACAGAAGGCGGCAAAACCGAAATGGACTGGATAAAAGAATTCTACGAAACAGCGGCAAATCAAGTAAATGCAAATGAAGCTTTGGGAATAAAAATGCCAAGCTTTGAAGAGTGGTGGAACAAAAACGAACCGACTGAATTTTTCCCTACAATGGAGAGCGAAAGCTATGTAACTTTTGCAGATTTTAGAGAAGATCCGATTTTAAATGCACTTGGCACACCAAGCGGACTAATCGAAATTTACTCTGAAACTATCGAAAAAATGGGCTATGATGACTGCAAGGCTCACCCGACATGGTTTGAGCCAATCGAGTGGCTAGGTATGAAGGATAAACCTGCGCGTTTCCACATGATAAGCCCACACCCAAATGATCGCTTACACTCACAACAAAACCAAACTAAGCTAAGAGATAGCTATGCAGTAGCTGGAAGAGAGCCGATTTTCATCAACGAAGAAGACGCAAAAGAGCTAGGTATAAAGGGCGGCGATTTGGTAAGAGTTTTCAACGCTAGGGGTCAAATTTTAGCAGGTGCGGTTGTAAATGATGACACGCCAAGAAATGTCGTAAAACTATGCGAAGGTGCTTGGTATGATCCAAACGAAAACGGACTTTGCAAAAACGGCTCGGCAAATGTGCTTACAATCGATATTCCGACAAGCAAATTAGCCAACGGAAATATCTCTCACACTTGCCTTGTAAATGTGGAAGTCTATAAACCAAAAGACGGCGAAGACATCACGCTAACTGCGTTTATGCCGCCAAAAGGTGCGAAATAAGCAAAATTTGGCTAGGATTTCCTAGCCAAATTTTAAAATTCTACAAAATTTTGCAAATTTCAAAATTCCGCTATCGCAAATTTGAAATACTGCCACGAAATTTTGCTTTTTAAAATCCAACGAAATTTCTACGAATTTCTCAATTTACAAAGTTACTTCGTAAGCTTATAATAAATCAATACAAAATTTTGCACCATATAATCAAAATTTCAACCCATTTTAAGGGGGGGGGGGGGGTATAATAAGACTTTATTTTTTTGTCAATGAGAAAACTATGGATGAAGAGCAAGAATACTTAATTTGCCCATTTTGTGGCAAGGACGACATCAAATTAGGTATCTAAACTTGCAAATAACCGTTTATGTGATATTGGAGATTCAATATGGCTTATTATGACATGTGGGGAAATCGGTATGAAAAGTTAGCAGTGGTGGAGGCATTCTTGGATTACTTCTCATAGTTGGTTTTATATGGCTTGTTTCAGGCGATAACACATCCTCGAATACACCGACAGATAACAAGGTTATCAAAAGTATAAATCTAAGCAATAGAGAAAAAACTATACAAATCCAGCGAATTCTCATCAAAAACGGCTATAAACTCAAAGCCGATGGCGTTTTTGGGAAAAAGACAATCAGCGCTGCAAAGAAATTTACAGGGCTAAATTCTGCGGATTTAAACACACTTTATATTGCTGTTAAAAATAAAGCAGACGGCAAAAAGAATTAATATAGTATGATATTTTATTTTTTGTAAGAAAGGATATAAAATGTTTTTTTGGGGATATATCGAAGATGTAAAAAGAGAAATCCTTACTGATTTTCACATTTCTGCTGAACCTATAAGCACCACGATGCCTACAAGCGTTGGAGCCAGCTACATAGATACCCGTACTTATACCAGTGGCGGCTGGGTTAGTTCAAAAACAAAACATACCACCTTTTGGACTTTTGATATAGGCGATACTTCGTTTAAATTAATCAGCGATAGATTGAGCTTAAAAAACGGCGATTTTGTCGTGGTTGAGAGTTATTCTAGAGACGGAGCTTATTATCTAGCTTATTGTATTTTAAATGCTACAAAAAAATATTCAGAACCAAGCTGGTTTCCTGGTTATTTGGATAAAAGAAATTTGCCAGAACAACCAAGTAAGATTGGTTTTTTAATGACAATTTCGATTATTCTTCCAATATTTTCTATATTAGTATTAATGTCTGGCAATATTTTTCCTGGTATTATTGCAGGTGTTGCTTCTTTTTTTGTTAGTCCTAAGTGGTATTACGAGAGTAAGGCTGCTAGTTATCGGTATAAAAGTGAATTATTAGATATAACCGAACTAAATAACTAGATAGAATACCATAATGCAGAGTATAAAGAGCATGAAAACGAAATCATGTCGGCGCTCAAAAAAGAGGGCTTTTTAGAGGATAAATCTCAAACTAAACAAATCGAAGATTAAAATTCAAAATTTTGTAGGGTGGGCATCCTTGCCCACCAAAAAAAGATAAAATAATTCAATAATCAATTTAAATAAATATTCTTCGCTTCGCTTCGTTTGGCTCAGAATGACATAAAATAAAATCATAAATTTAACTCGTAAATCGCCACGACTTTGCTGTCGCAAAGTATCGCAATGACAAAACAAGTGTAACGCTTTTTTTGCATAGCAAAAAATGTTTCTTGCGAAGCGTAGCGAAGCAGAGTAAATCAAACAAATTTAACTTATAATTCAAATTTACTGAATAAATTACAAAATTTAAATTTCTTAATATGAAATTTATGCTATTCTACAAATTTAATTTTTTTGCAAAAAAAGGTTTTTTATGAAACAAATTTTAATGGGAAACGAAGCGATTGCGCTTGGGCTAATACACGCAAATGTCGATGTCGTATCAGGCTACCCCGGGACGCCATCGAGTGAAATTTTAGGCAATTTCCAAAAATTACGCGACAAAATGGGCTTACAAGCTTATGCTGAGTGGGCAAGTAACGAAAAGGTCGGTTACGAAGTAGCTTACGCACACGCTATGAGCGGTAAAAACGCCTGTGCTACGATGAAACAAGTGGGCTTAAATGTCGCAGCGGACGCTGTGATGAACTCAGCCTACATAGGCAATATCGGCGCGATGATTTTAATAAGTGCCGATGATCCGGGCTTTTACTCATCTCAAACCGAGCAAGATAGCAGAGTTTTTGCTAAATTTGCTAGGATTCCTGCTCTTGATCCGGCTAACCCCCAAGAAGCGTATGATTTTATAAAAATTTGTGCCAAACTTTCAAGGCAATTTGAAATCCCCGTAATGTTTCGCTCTATAATGCGAGTTGCCCACGCAAGGCAAAACTGCGAAATTTCAGAAAATAGCGAATTTAACCCGCCAAAAGGCGAATTTATCAAAAATACAAATCGCTGGGCAGGCGTGCCGCCGGGACCTAGATATATTCAAGGCGTAGAGTTACTTGAAAAAATCGAGCAAATTCGCAAATTTAACTATGAAAATTTTATAAAACCAAAGATTGCAAATTTAAAAGGCGGCGATAAGGCTGAAATTCTTTGTATCACAAGTGGCGTGGCAAGTAGCTATGTAAGCGAAGCGGTCGCTGAGCTAAAAATAAACGCCGATGTCCTTAAAATCGATATGCCAACGCCTTTGCCATACAACGAGCTAAACGAACTTTGCAAAAGCTACAAAAAAGTCGTGGTTTTCGAAGAGCCGTATGCCTGTATGGAAGAAGATCTCAGCGGCGAAAATATCTACGGCAAAAAAACAGGACATGTGCATAAAATCCATGAATTTGGCAAAGATAAAGTTTTTGAAGCGTTTGCAAATTTGGGTATTTTAAACGGCAAAAATCCTTTTAAAGCACCAAAATTTAGCGAATTTGAGCTCCCAAAAAGACCGCCAAATTTATGCCCTGGCTGTCCGCATAGAGATATTTTTTATAGCATTACCAAAACTTTTCGCACGAAGCAGTCTATTTATGCAAGCGACATTGGTTGCTACACTTTGGCGCTTAATCAAAATGCGATCGATCACTTCCTTTGCATGGGTGCTAGTATTTCAACCGCAAGCGGTTTTAGCCTAGCAAACCCTGATAAAACGGTCGTTGCAACGATCGGCGATAGCACATTTTTGCACTCAGGTATGCCGCCGCTCATCAACGCAGTTTATCAAAAACACAAATTTATTTTGATAATTTTAGATAATTCAACTACTGCGATGACAGGTCGCCAAACTACGCCAGAAAGGGCTTCTGGCGATATTGACATCAAAAAACTAGTCGAAGGCTGTGGTATAAAATGCCATGAATATTTTTACGAGCCTGATTTAAACAAAACCATGCTTTTTATGAAAGGTTTAAAATCAGCTTACGAAAATAGCGATTTGCCTGTGGTAGCTGTGATTCGCCAGTTTTGCATTTTAGATAAATCGAATTCAAAAATTCCGCAAATTTACGCCACAGTAAATGAAGCAAAATGCGTTGAGTGCGATACTTGCGTGGGCAAATACAAATGCCCTGCTATGAGCTACAACGAACGCCACAAAGTTGAGGTTGATCCGTTTTTATGCACGGGCTGTTCGGCATGTATTAGCGGACTTTGTCCGACAGATGCTTTTGAAGTGAGGTCAAAATGAAATATCAAATTTTAATAGCTGGATACGGCGGACAAGGCGCCGTTTTTTTAGTAAAACTGCTTTCAATCGCAGCCGCAAATAAAGGCTATGCGTGTCTTGGCACGGAAAATCACGGCATGAGCCAAAGGGGCGGAAGTGTTTCATGCGGCATTAAAATCGGCGATTTTTTTAGCCCAAATATCGATGAAAACTCGGCTGATTTATTGATTGCATTGGAGCAAACAGAAGCGCTTCGTTATTTGCAATTTTTAAATCAAAATTCAGGCGTAATTGCTGTAAATTCAGATGAAAATTTTCCAAATTTGCCGTTTAAAATTTACGCAACAAACGCCTTTAAAAAGGCAAAATCCGGCGAATTTGACATAGGCGGGTTAAATGTTTATATGCTAGGAATTGTTATCAAAAATGTAGCAAATTTCCCGTTTTCTTATGATGAAATTTGCAAAGCAATCGAAATTTTTAACCCAAAAGTCGCCGAAAAAAACAAACAAATTTTAAAACTAGCAATGGAGAGCTAAGATGAGTGATACGCCAAAATACTGGTCAATCAACGAAATCGTTGATAAAGAAACGCTAAGAGAAATCCAAAACAAAAGATTTGCCAAATTTTTAAAAAGGATTTCTAAGGTTGAATTTTATCAGAAAAAATTTGCCGAACTTGGGCTTAAATTTGATGAAATCAAAGATATTTCCGAGCTTTCAAAGCTTCCTTTTACGACAAAAAAAGATATGCGAGACCATTATCCATTTGGGCTTTTTGCAGTTCCGCAAAAAAAAGTCGTGCGAATTCATTCTAGCAGCGGCACAAGCGGAAAGCCGACCGTCGTAGGATACACTAGAAAAGATTTAGAAATTTGGTGCGAAGTTTTGGCTAGGGTCTTTACTATGGCAGGTGTGGGCAAAAACGACACCGTGCATAATGCCTACGGATACGGGCTTTTTACGGGCGGTCTTGGGGCGCATTATGGTGCTGAGACTGTCGGAGCTTCTGTCGTGCCGTCTAGCTCCGGTTTTACAGAACGCCAACTTATGCTTTTAAGGGATTTTGGAGCGACTGCGATTTCATGCACTCCGTCATTTGCTATGCACTTAGCAGATCATGCCAAAGCTTTGGGCTATGATCTGAAAAAAGATTTTAAGCTAAAAGCAGGAATTTTTGGTGCTGAGCCAACTAGCAAAGCCCTAAAACAAGCAATCGCCCAAGCTTGGGGGATAAATTATCACGATATTTACGGACTTAGTGAAATTTTAGGACCCGGTGTCGCCGGAGGGTGCGGTAAAAGCGAAGGAATGCATATTTTTGAAGATCACTTCTACCCTGAGATTATAGATCCAAAAACGGGTGAAGTTTTGCCTGATGGAGAGCGTGGCGAACTAGTCATAACAACGCTTACAAAAGAAGCTATTCCTTTGCTTCGCTACCGAACGGGCGATGTAACTTCGATAAAAACGGGCAAATGTCCTTGTGGCAGGAATTTGCGTATGATAGAAAGTATCGTAGGAAGAAGCGATGATATGGTTATCATAAACGGCGTAAATGTCTTCCCAAGCCAAGTAGAGCATGTTTTATCGACTATCGAAGGATTAAGTCTAAATTATCAAATCGTCCTAAGCAAAAAAGGGTATTTAGATAAGATTGAAGTCAAGGTCGAAATGAGCGATGACTTCAACTTTGATAGCATTTCGGCGATTGAAAATTTACAAAAAGAAACAGCCGCAAAACTGCTAACAAATTTATTTATCCACGCAAGTGTAAATATAGTAGAGCCGCGTAGTATCGGTGCTAGCGATACCAAAATCAAAAGAGTAATCGACAAAAGGAACGAAGCATGAAACAACTTAGCGTATTTTTAGAAAACAAACCCGGCGAACTAACCGCTATGAGCGATATTTTGCGAGATAGCGACATTTCTATCGACTCGGTTGTCATAGCAGAGACTTCTAAATTTGGCGTTGTGCGTATCATCACTAGCGAATTTGACAAAGCAGCAGACGCTCTAAAAAAAGCAGGATTTAGCGCTAGAACCGTCGATGTAGTCGCCGTTAAAATCGCAAATAAAAAAGGCACCTTTGCTAAAATCGTGGAAGCTTTAAGCGGGGCTGGAATTAGCATAAATTATTGTTATAGCTATTATGCTGATACAAATTTCGGGATTTTTGTATTTTCGCTCGATGATAATGAAAAAGGCGAGAAAGCACTGCAAAATGCAGGATTTGAAGTCATAAAATAATAATTTATATAAATTTGATTTAATAGTCAAAATTTAGATTAAATTTTGACTATTATTTAAACAAATTCGTAAATTTAATTGCAAAATAAGGCAAAGTATAATCCAACTTACGCCTTTTTCTCGCTTACGATATTTACGATATTTTCACCGACCATAACGGCGATTTTTGCCATAAATTCAGCCGGACTTGTAAATCCAACACACGAGCAGTTAATTTCGCCAAGCACATATTTGTCTTTGCCATTTTCGTCAGTATCAAGGATAAAATCTGCCGTCCAAATCAAAGGCAAATCGTAATTTCCAAGTTTTGTGCGAATTTCAGGCAGACGCTCTAAAAACCAGCCAATCAAATTTTCCCACTCTTTTGGCTCATCATAGCGATATTTCGCGCCGCTAAAAAGTGTCGCGCTAAATGCGTCCCCGCCTTCTGCCGGTTTTTTATGCACGACATAAACAGGCGTTTTATAAAGCATTAAAATGCGAATTTCGCCCTCTTTGATGCGTGGCAAAAATGTCATATCCACAAGCATTCCGTTATCGCCGACGATGTATTGTTCGCAAAAGTCCATAAATTCGCCAAGTTTTCGCTCTTCTGAGTGATTGTCTTTGGCTTCGGTGCAGATGATTTTGGTATCAAGTGCTAAGCTATCAAATTTGCCGTAATCGCCTGCATTTTCAAGTCTCACACGCCAAATTCCCTCTCCTGTGGATCCGCGATTTTGTTTTAAAACTCTCTCGCCTTTGGCAAGTGATTTTGGAAATGTGCTTTTAAATGTCGCAATATCATAATACGCATAAGTATCATCAGGCACTAGCTCGGTGTCAGCAAGTTTGGTTAGAGCGTCTTTTGCGCCATATCCTATCATCGCATCAGGGTGCGGCATACCGACTAGGCCGTCAGCGCAGAGCTTTCGTAGCATTTCAAAATAAAGTTTTTCTTCTTTGATATTGCCCGGATTTACACGCGAAACATAGCCGTCAGCGTTGTCTCTAACGAATTCGTAAATTTTTTTGCTCTCATTTTCATTTCGCAAAATTTCATCGCTTAGCTGGATAACTTCGCCTGTCCAGCCGTGAGTGCTAAGCGCATTTACCATCGGCATCGTATCTCGTCTGTGTCCGTCTTCGCCCTTGTCCGTGCCACCTACGGCTTCGAAAAAAACTATTCTTTTTTTCATGATTTTGTCCTTTAAAATAAAAATGTAATTTTTAAGTCTATCTAAAATTTAGTTAAAAGCCATTGAATTTAAGAAAATATTAAATTTAGCAAATTTTCTGTATAATTTCATGTCAAGTTTTTAAAGGGCTATTATGAATTTGAAAAAATTTTACATATTTATTTTTGTGGCGATATTTTTGACAGGCTGTGCGGAAGTTTTAAATGAAATCGACAACGAAATTGCAAAGCAGTTTCCGCAAATTCAAACAAATAAAACAAACAAGGGCAAAACAACACAAACAGGTAAAACAACACCAGCCAAAACTGCCAAAAACAGCTCAGCAGACTTTTTTACGGCAATGGGCGATAATGAAGCAGCACAAATCGTAAAAGGCATTCACAAAAACACTCCGTCTTGGTTCGCACAAAGCAAAACCACACTTGGTGGCGCAAATGACGCAACAAATTTGCAAAATATGAAAGCTTCACTAGCTATCATCAAACAAACCAACGCAAAACGCAAAAGCGAAGGCAAAAGCGCTCTTAAAGTCAGCCATAAAATGATGGCAATCTCGCAAATTCGCACAAATTACGCGGCACATTATAAATTTTCTCACGCACCACTAACGGGCGTTACAAGTGTAGCCGAAAATCTTGCCAAAGGTCAAGCAAACGGCGCAGCAGCTGTAAATGCGTGGTATAGCGAAAAATCAAACTGTCCGAACAAATCTGCAAAAAACTGCAAATTTAGCGCAAACACGGGGCATTATTTGAATTTGGTAAATTCAGGTTATAGCGTAACGGGCGCTAGTGTGGCAAATAAAACTTACGGCGGAGTTTATGGTTCGAGTGGAAATGCCTATACTATCGAGCAATACGAAGCGATGTTTGATAAATGGCTAAATTCAAAATAGTTTTTCACAAAATTGATTAAATTTGTAGGATTAGGCAAGAAATTTGTAGGATTGTTCTACCAAAATCGGACAAAATTTAGCTAAAATTAGAAAAAATTAAAAGGTAAAATAATGAAAAAAATCGAAAACCAACGATTTACAGGGGAGCGAGCCCTATTTATGGCAAAAAATTTAGAAATTTTGCATTGTTCGTTTGGAGACGGCGAATCTCCCTTAAAAGAGAGCGAAAATATCGCTGTAACCGCGTCAAATTTCGAGTGGAAGTATCCGTTTTGGTATAGCAAAAATTTTCGCATTAAAGACTGCTTTTTTGACGAAATTGCAAGAGCAGGAATTTGGTATAGCAAGGATTTTAGCTTGAAAGATTGCTTGTATTATGCGCCAAAAGGGTTTCGCGGGAGCGAAAATTTTGAGCTTGAAAATATTCAAATTCCAAACGCTAGTGAAACTCTTTGGTTTTGCAAAAATGTAAAATTAAAAAATATCGTCGCAAACGGGCAGTATTTTGGTATGAAAAGCGAAAATTTACGCATACAAAACTTAAATTTGAGTGGAGATTACTGCTTTGACGGATGCAAAAATATCGAAATTTCGGATTCGAAACTGCTTAGCAAGGATGCTTTTTGGAACTGCGAAAATGTGGTTATTAAAAACTGCTTTATAAGCGGCGAGTATTTTGGCTGGAATTCATCTAATGTTCGCCTTGAAAACTGCGTGGTATCGAGTTTGCAGGGCTTTTGCTATATGAAAAATTTGGTTATGAAAGATTGTCGTTTGATCAATACGACTTTGGCGTTTGAATTTAGCGACGCTCAGGCTGAAATTTTAGGTAAAATTGATAGCGTAAAAAATCCAAGCTCAGGCAAAATAATCGCTGATGAAATCGGTGAAATCATCATTGACGGCACAACCGACGCGAGTAAATTTGAGATAATCACAAAGGATAAATTTTGAAATTTAATTTTGACGAAATCATCGATAGACGAAATTTAAACTCGCTAAAATGGGCAGTCGGTAAAGATGAGCTTCCTATGTGGGTGGCAGATATGGACTTTCGCGCGGCACCTTGCATTTTAGAAGCGTTGCAAGAAGTGGTGGGACACGGCATTTTTGGATACAGCGAAATCTCTACCCAGTGGGCTTTGGCGTATCAAAATTGGTGGCAAAAACGCCACGGCTTTCGCATAGAAGAGCATTGGCTCATTTTTTGCACGGGCATTGTCCCTGCTCTTTCATCACTCGTGCGAAAGCTCACCACACCAAATGAAAATGTGCTAGTGCAAAGCCCCGTTTATAACTGCTTTTTTTCGAGCATTAAAAACAACGGCGTAAAGGCATTTTGCAACGAACTTGTCTATGAAAACGGGCAATACCACATAAACTGGGAAGATTTTGAAAACAAACTCGCAGACCCGCAAACAACGCTGTTTATCTTGTGCAACCCACACAATCCCATAGGCAAAATTTGGTCGCGTGATGAACTAGCCAAAATGGGCGAACTTTGTGCGAAGCACGGCGTAACGGTCATCAGCGATGAAATTCATTGTGATTTATGTGAGCCGGGTTTTGCCTATACGCCGTTTGCAAACATAAGCGAAACAAACGCAAATATCAGCATTTCGTGCATTTCGCCGACAAAAGCTTTTAATATCGCAGGTCTTAATAGTGCTGCCGTGTTTGCAAAAAATAAATTTTTAAGACACAAAGCGTGGCGAGCGTTTAATACAGATGAAATCGCCGAGCCAAACGCATTTGCGGTCGCTGCCACTGTGGCGGCATTTGAAAAAGGCGAAGAGTGGCTTGATGAATTGCGAATTTATCTAAGTGAAAATAAAAAAATCGTGCGTGAATTCCTAAGCGAAAATTTGCCTTATATAAGGGCATTGCCGTGCGATGCGACATATTTAATGTGGCTTGATTGTTCGAATTTGATAAATTCAAGTGGCGAAATTCCTATCGCAACGAGTGAAAATTTGAAAATTCCACACTTTGCGGAGTTTAAAAATTCAACCGAACTTGCAAATTTTATCCGTTCTAAATCAGGGCTTTATCTAAGCAGTGGCGAAATTTATGGGGCTGGTGGAGAGAAATTTTTACGCCTAAACATCGCCACACCAAGGGCGAATTTGCTTGACGGGCTAGAACGACTTAAAAATGCGTTGTCTAAGTGAATTTAAGGGTTTTGCCGAATTTAAGCCAAATTCGGCAATGTTTTATTTAAATCAAAAGAAAATATTTGCAATTAATTTTTCCATTGATGATATTTTATGTCATATAACAAATCCAAAACACCTCTATTTGTTATCCAAATTATTGCAACATTATAAACAACTGAACCTATAAATATGTGTTCCCAATCTTGCACTATATTAATATTTGTATATTTAATATATGATAATAAATTTTCTAATTTTAACAATGGCAAATATGTATAGCCTTTTGTGTCCCAATTATACCTTGTATTCTCCTTTTCTAATTCTTTAATTTTTGTGTCTATTTTTTCTTTATATTTTTTGTAAATTTCGCCTACGCAATCAAACTTGGTTTTTGCAAAATTTACAAAATCATCTTTTTTAGATAAATCGAAATTTTCATATATCAATTTAAGATTTTGTTCAATAAAATCATCAGAATTTTTATCTTTTAAATCCAAATAGCTTAATCTTTGCATATATCCTAGTTTTTGAGAAAATAAGTATTCTGGGTTTTGAAATAATATATCGCTCCTATTATCATATTCAATTCTATCAACTATTTTTCCAAAATAATCCTGTAAATTATATATATCGCTATCGTTTCTTTTGCATCCATAAATTTTGTTATAAATATCAGTGTAACAGGCATTAGCAATCGTTGAAAATTCACTAAAAATACTATCAAAATCATAGTAGGTGTCTATAACTAAATCGCTATACGGTTTATCAATTTCCCATATATTTTTAATATTTGTATTTTGTATTTTTATATCTCGCTCTTTTAATCGTAACATTTCTTTAATAAAATCGTATGTATTTTTAGAAATAGATGTTATATCTGCTAAGTTAGAAATATTAATATTAGAAATAATAGCTGTTAATGTTGAAAATATCATATCATATCCTTTCTATTGTATTGCCAACAATAATAAATTAATAAATTTGCATTGTCCCACATTGCAAATTTAACCAAATGCCGACGATTTTTCGAGCTGAGAAGCAAATTTAAAGTGAGATAAGGCTGGTATTCCTATCGAACTTTAAATTTGCGAACTCTCGAAAAAGCTAGGCTCATATCAACTTGCAAAACCAAACTATTACGCTTCCAAAACTCCGCCGTTGCTAGCATTTGTTACTAGTTTTTGATACTGGCGAAGCCATTTGCTCCCCACTTCCTTGCCTTGATATTTCCACTCTGCTTTGCGTTTTGCGATTTCTTCATCGCTTAAACGCACATTTATACTAAAATTATCCACATCAATGTCGATTATATCGCCATCTTTAAGTAGCCCTATCATACCGCCTTCTGCGGCTTCTGGGCTTATATGACCTATGCTTAGCCCCCTTGTAGCACCGCTAAAACGCCCGTCTGTGATGAGCGCTACATCAGCTCCTAGTCCCCGACCCACGATTAGGCTAGTTGGGCTTAGCATTTCTTGCATTCCAGGACCCCCTTTTGGCCCTTCATATCGTAGCACCACGACATTTCCCTTTTGCACTTTGCCACTTGAAATGCCTTCGATTGCTTCATCTTGGCTGTTAAAGCAAATCGCCGTTCCGCTAAATTTACGCTCTCCGATGATTCCAGCTGCTTTGATGACACAGCCTTGCTCAGCTAAATTTCCAAACAAAATCGCTAACCCGCCACGCATAGAGTAGGCGTTTGAAACAGGGCGGATTATATTTTCGTCGCTGATTTTTGCGTCTTTTACCCTTTGTCCAAGTGTTTCTCCGCTCACGCAAAGAGCGTCTAAATTTAGTAAATTTGGATTAAATTTAGCGATTTCATTGATAACAGCACTTAATCCGCCTGAATTTTCAATGTCTTGCATATGCACGCTTGGCAGACTTGGGGCGATTTTTGCGATGTGCGGAACGCTTTTGCTAATGTCGTTAAGCTCGGCGATATTTAGCGGAGCGTCCGCTTCACGCGAGATCGCAAGCATGTGCAAAATTGTATTTGAGCTACCGCCCATCGCCATATCCACAACCATCGCGTTGCGGATTGATTTTTCGTTGATTATATTGCGAATTTTAAATTTATCGTCCGTTGCGATTTCGCAAATTCGCCTTGCTGCTTTTCGCAAAAGCGCTTCTCTTTCAGGCGTTAGGGCTAAAATCGTGCCGTTTCCGCTAAGAGCGATTCCCATCGCTTCGCATAGCGTATTCATCGAGTTTGCGGTGAACATTCCGCTACAACTTCCACCGCCCGGACACGCCGCACACTCGATAAATTTAAGCTCGTTTTCGTCTATTTTTTTGGTTTCATACGCGCCGACTGCTTCAAAAACGGAATTTAAATCCAACGCTTCGCCTTTTTGCCCTACACCAGCTTTCATCGGACCGCCGCTTACGAAAATGGTCGGCACATTTACTCTTAAAGCGCCCATTAGCATTCCGGGCACGATTTTATCGCAGTTTGGTATGCAAATAAGAGCATCAAGAGCGTGAGCGTTCATCATAGTTTCGATCGAATTTGCGATGATTTCACGGCTTGGCAAACTATAAAGCATACCACTATGCCCCATGGCGATACCATCATCAACGCCGATAGTGTTGAATTCAAACGGAACACAGCCGTTTTTGCGAATTTCATCTTTGATGATTTCAGCGTATTTATTTAAGAAAAAATGTCCCGGAATAACTTCTATAAAGCTGTTTGCCACGCCGATAAATGGCTTAGAAAAATCTTCGTCTTTTAAGCCCGTCGCACGCAAAAGTGAGCGGTGTGGAGCCCTTGTGTAGCCCTTTTTTACAATATCGCTTCTCATTTTATATCCTTTTTTGAAAATTTTGTAATTTTAGCTAAAAATGGCTAAATTTATCTTTTTTGTGATTGAAATTTGCAAATTTGACTATGCCAAATTCGTAAAATTTATGAATTTATTTATATAATTTCAAGCAAATAATTTATTAGGACATTGCCATGATTGAAATTTGGAAATTGACAAGAAAAAGTGTTTCAGAAGAAAAAACCGCACCTAATTATAAAAATATTTTGGTTGTAAAAAGCCTAGGGCATGGCGCAGGAAGTATCGATTTTAGTCAAAAAGTAGGCGAATTCAGCGATGAAGATTGGCAAAAAATCGTCAGTAGCGGCGATGAATATGCCAAAAATAAATTAGAAAAATTAGACCAGCTTTACGAAATCGAAATTTTCCCAGAACACGCCATAAAACTTTTGCAAAGCCTTGAAAATTCGGCTTTTGGCGAGTTTTTAAAGGATTTAGATGAGGGTTATTTAACGCTTAGGAAAGTTTTTAGATGAAAAAAGCGATTTTATGCGTAGGAAACGAGCTTCGTGGCGATGACGGCGTTGGAATAGAAGTCGGTAAAATCGCCCTAGAAGAGCTAAAAGAGTGGAAAGTTTTTTTCGGAAACGATATGCCGGAAAATGAATTTCCTAATATCAGAGCTTATGCGCCTGAAATTTTAGTTATCGTCGATGCAATCGGCGTTATCGCAGATGAAAATGACGAATTTGAGTGCGAATTTGTAGATTTAAGTGATGATGTGAGTTATTTTTACAGCGCACATAACATACCTGCTTGCGTGTGGATAAAATACCTGCGCGAATTTATCCCAAAAATCCTATTTTTAGGCATTAAGGTTGATTTGCTTACTTTGAGTGAAATTAATTCTAATTTATCCAAAAAAGCCAAAAAAAACGCAAAACTAGCCATAAAAAAAATCAAAGAATTTGAAGAAATCATAGAATTGTGAGAAATTTTTAGTCAAAAAAATAGATTAAATTAAGCCCTAAATTTCGCATTTTCTAAATTTAGCAAAAACTCTTTTTTATCCAGCCCGTATGCGTAGCCTGTGAGTTTGCCGCCACTGCCGATAACTCTGTGGCATGGGATAATTATAGCGATAGGATTTGCTCCCACTGCCCTACCTACGGCTCTGGCAGACATTTTTGGAATTTGTCTTTTTAGTGCGATTTCGCGCGCAATTTCGCCGTAAGTTGTGGTCGCCCCAAAAGGAATTTGCATTAAAATTTGCCAAATTTCAAGCTGAAAATCGCTACCAATTAGTGAAATTTTAGGTGTGAAATTTGGTAAATTTCCGCTAAAATAAATGTCCAACCACGCGCAGGTATCCCCAAAAATTTGCAAATTTTGCTCTTTAAATTCTGCGCCAAATTCGCTAAATTTGCCAAATTTAAGTGCGCTCAAATTTGCTCCATCGCTTTGCATAAAAATTTCGCCAAGCGGGGAGTTATAACGCCAAAAATATTTCATAAGCTTTGCTTTTTTTCTAAATTTGGCAAGAAAAACGCCATGATTAGTGGCAAAACGCAAACCCCGCAAAGCGTATATAAAACATAACCAAGTCCAAATTTATCGGCTATTAAGCCCAAAATCGGCGCAAAAATCCCACCAATACTAACAGTCAGCCCAAATGTAACGCCAGAAGCAAGCCCAACGCGGTTTGGTAAATATCCTTGCCCAAGTGCGATAATCGGGCTATAAGAAAGTGCTAGAAAAATGCCAAGCGGTGCCAATAAAACCACAGCAAAGCCCAAATTTTGCGCGGTTGCTAACATTATCATAATCGGCAAAAGGCAAAGAAATGAGATTTTTATCATCTTTGTAAAGCCGAATTTATCGGCAAATCTGCCACCAAGAAGGGTAAAAATCGCGCTCACGCCGATATATGCGCTTAATAGCGTGTTTGCGTAAGCCTTACTTTGGTCAAATTCGTAGATAAAATAAAGTGCCAAAAATGTATTAAATCCGTGAAAAATGATAGAACGCCCGCAGATTAACGCCATGAGTTTATAAAATCCGCCCCAGTCATCGACGCCGTTAGTTTGGGTGTTTGTGGCTGTTTTGGGGGCGATTTCACCAAGTTTTTTAAATTCGGCGTAAAAAAATCTATACAGGGTACTAACGCAAATTTGCGGAATTATGAAAATTAGTGTCCCTTTTAGCCCAAACACACTAATAATCGCTGTCATAAAAAGCGGACCCAAAGAAAATCCCAAAATCCCGCCAAATGAGAAAATACCGATATTTTGGGCTTTGTTGTGCGGATTAGAGCATTTATTTATGGCTCTTGCGGCTTGTGGGTGAAACATCGCCACGCCAGTTCCTGTAATCATCACGACCGCGCAAAGCAGGGCAAATGAGGGCGCGATGCCACTTAGCGCGATACCGCCACCTGCTAAAATAAGACCTAGCGGGATAATGTAAGGCATATTTTTCTTATCAGCGAGCGAGCCAAAAACGGGCTGGATTAGCGAGCCCACGATATTTGAGACCATGACTAGGCTAGCTGCGGTTGCGTAATCGTAGTGATAGCTGGCGATTAAAAACGGCAAAATCGCCACGAGTGCGCCTTGATTTATATCACAGCACAAATGCGAAAATGCCAAAATATAGACAAATTTATTTTTCATTTTACTTGTTTTTATTATAAATTTAGGCAATTATATCAAATTTGCTACAAATTTAAATAAAAACGATAAAAATGAGTGAAAAAATATAACTTTAAGCAAATTTTTACCTAAATATCAATGATAAATTTGCAAAAACAATTATTAAATTTAAAGCCCTTTTAAGTGCAAAAAGCTCGAATTTAGCGATATTTTTCGCAAAATTTTGGTTAAATTTAGTTATTTTTTATATTAAACAATATAGTAAGAATTTAAGCCGTTTTTGATTGATTATTTAAAAAAAATATGTTACTATTTGAAACTTGTTAAAAAATTATTTTATTATGGAGGTAAGACGATGAGTCTATTTGGTAAATCGAAAAAATTTTTCGTTTCATCACTTTGTGTAGTTGCTTTGGGTGCTGCTATTGTTGGCTGCCAAAACAATTCAGGCAACTCAGGCGATAGCAAAGCTGCTACAAAAGCAGAAGCTAACTATCCGTCAGGTAACCTTGACTTAGTTGCTCCGGCAGGTGCAGGTGGCGGTTGGGATACAACAATCCGCATGGTTGCTAAAACTCTAAGCGACACAGGCATTGTAAAAGCTCCTATGCCAGTTAGAAATGCTCCGGGTGCTGGTGGTGCGGTTCATCTAAGCACATTACAAGCAGCAAACAAAAAAGCTGATCCAAACACAATTACTGTTTATTCACCGCCTATTTTGTTCTTTAACCTAAACGGTTCTAGCCCTTATGGTTTCCGTGATACAACGCCTTTGGCAAGACTAATTGCTGATTATGCTGCATTCGTTGTTAAAGCAGATTCTCCATATCAAACAATCCACGATGTTATGGAAGCACTAAAAGAAAATCCAAAAGCTGTTAAAATCGGCGGAACTTCTGCGATTGGCTCTATGGACCATGTTCAATTCCTAATCATCGCACAAGCTGCTGGTGTTTCAAATATCGGTAAAATCGACTATGTTCCGTTCGATGACGGCGACGGTCCTGCTCAACTATTAGGCGGACATATTGATCTATTCTCAACAGGTCTATCAGATGTTAAAGGCTTGGTTGAAAGTGGCGATTTAAGAGTTTTAGCTCAAACAGCTGAAAAACGAATTGGCGAAGGCAAAATGGCTGAAATTCCAACTTGTATCGAAAGCGGAATCAACGCAACTTTCATTAACTGGCGTGGTCTATTTGGCACACCTGATATGCCGGGCTATGCGGTTAAATTCTGGCGAGATGCTCTAAGAGCACTACAAGATACAAAAGAATGGACACAAGTTTGCAAGGAAAAAGGATGGGATAACATCTATATGGATGCTCCTGAATTCGTAAGATTCTTGGAAAAAACAGAGGGCGAGTATATCGGAGTTATGAAAGAAATCGGTATGCTTAAAAAATAAATCTGAATTTGCCTATGAACCTAGTTCATAGGCATTTTTTATGTTTAAATTTAATTTTATGGAGCTCATATGTCGCTTTCAGTTATATCATCATTTCTTTTAACGGTTTTAGGTATAGTGTATGCGGTTGCTACATTTATGTTGCCCGAAGCCGCATTAGGCAGACCGCACGAGCCAAAAATTTTTCCTGCTATGTTAGCTATTTTTTTAATTGTGTGCGGTACAATTTTGCTTGTAAAAGAATTTAAGGCTCAACAACTCGAAAAAAAACAATACGGGGGCATAAGCAGAATTTCTGCAAAATATGTTCTTCAAATATTATTAACTGTCGTAAATGGCGTAATTTATACGCTTATATTTAATCAGATAGGATATGTTTTTTCAACAATTATATTTTTGATACTTCAATTTTTAATCTTTGGCGGAGTTAAAAATTTAAAATACGGAATAATTGTTTCCATTATTTTTTCTTTGGCTATATATTTTATCTTTAATAATCTACTTGGCATTATTTTGCCTAGCTCAGCATTAGGCTTTATATAAAGGAATTTGGTTATGGATAGTTTGCAATTATTAATGCAAGGTTTTGGTGTTGCACTAGAACCTATGAATATATTTTGGGTTACGCTTGGTGGCGTGTTAGGAACTATCGTAGGAATGTTACCTGGTCTTGGACCTGCTGCTGGTGTTGCGATACTTTTACCACTAACATTTTCTATGGGAGCCGTTCCTGCGCTTATTACTATGGCGGGAGTTTATTACGGTGCGATGTATGGCGGTTCTAGATCATCAATTCTAATCAATACACCGGGAGACGGCGCTGCGATTGCTGCTATGTGGGACGGTTATCCTATGGCACAGCAAGGCAGAGCAGAAGCAGCACTTGCTATCTCGGCTATTGCTTCGTTTTTTGGCGGCTTGATAGCTACTATCTTTATGGTATTTTTATCGATCCCCGTTGCTAAATTTGCACTGAAATTTGGACCTGCCGAGTATTTCTTGCTTTTTGTTTTTGCATTAACGGCAACTGCGGTTATGGAAAAACAACGCCTAAAAGGTTTTGTTATGATGATTGTAGGTCTTATGATAAGCACGATTGGCTTAGATCCGCAATCAGGCGTTCAAAGATTTACATTTGATCTGTTATCGCTTCACGGCGGTATCGATTTTCTAATCGTAATCATTGCAATATTTGCGTTTGGCGAAGTTTTAAGAAGCTTTGAAAATATCGGCGAAGGTAAAAAACAAGTTCAGAAAAAATTCGGTCGAATTTGGATTACAAAAGAAGACTGGATGTTAAGCAAGGGTGCTATTTTTAGAAGTGCCCCTATGGGATTTTTAATCGGCGTACTTCCTGGTGCCGGTGGAACGGTGGCTGCGATTATGGCGTATAATACACAAAAATCGTTCTCAAAACAACCTTATAAATTTGGCAAAGGTGCAATAGACGGTGTTGCTGCTCCTGAATCAGCTAATAACGCAGCTTCTGTTGGAGCTATGATTCCTATGCTGACTTTGGGTGTTCCTGGATCTGGAACGACTGCCGTTATGCTTGGAGCTTTGACTATTTTAGGTATGCAGCCAGGACCATTGCTATTTCAAAATCAATCAACCATCGTTTGGGGATTAATCGCCAGTATGTTTGTGGGAAATGTCATTTTGGCTTTTGTAAATATCCCGCTTGCTGGGCTCTTGGTAAGGGTTTTATCTGTTCCACCAAAAATTTTATATCCAGTAGTCTTAGCTTTCACATTTTTAGGTGTTTATGCTATAAGTGCAGCTACAAGTGATTTTTACATATTACTTATATTTGGAATTATTGGCTATTTGCTATCAAGGGCAAATTTTCCTATGACGCCACTAGTTCTAGCGTGTATCGTAGGAAAAGGCATGGAACAATATTTTAGAAAAGCTTACAAACTTCATGACGGAGATTTGAGCATTTTTGTCGGTTCTCCTTTGTGCTGGACTTTTATTGTTTTAACTGCTTTGGTTGTCCTGCTTCCTGTGATTAGAGGCAAATTTAAAAAAGAATCTAAAAACAACAAAAACACTTTTTAATCTAATCTAGCCCGAATTTACTCAAATTCGGGCTCTTTCTTATAATACTATCATCTCTGTTAATTTGTAGAATTAGGCAATAAATTTGGAGAATTGTTCTATTAAATTTCTAACCAAATTTGGTAAAATTTTTACGAAATTTAACTACTCGTAAGGAAATTTTATGCAAAGACGAAGTTTTTTGAAAAATTCTATGGCGTTGGGGGCTGTGGCATTGGGCTTAAATCCACTTTTTGCAAATGAAATTTTAGGAGAAAATATGCAAAATTCATCAAATTTAGTTCCAAATTTTATTTTAAATAACGGCGCAAAAATCCCTATTTTAGGATACGGGACTTGGGATATTCGTGGCAAAGATGGGCTTAGAGCCATAGAAAATGCCCTAGAAGTGGGCTACCGCCACATTGACTCAGCGCAGTATTACCGCAACGAAGACATTGTGGGCGAAGCTGTGCAAAATAGCGGAATAAAACGAGATGAAATTTTCGTAACTTCAAAGCTAATGTGGGGCGCAAATGTGGGCTTTGAGGGTGCAAAAAGGGCAGTTTATGAAAGCCTAGATGCGCTTAAATTTGATTATATAGATTTGTATCTAATCCACGCTCCTTATGGTGATATTAAGGGCATTTGGGCTGGATTTTGCGAGCTAGTAGAAAAGGGGCTAATAAAATCAATCGGCGTTAGCAATTTTAGCGTGGATTTAGTGCGAGAGCTTTGCGATGAATTTGCTATAAAGCCTGTGCTTAATCAAATCGAGCTTCACCCTTTCAAACAGCAAATTCGTGCGCAAAACGGGCTTGATAAGCTAGGTGTCGCCACTCAGGCTTATTCGCCTTTTGGCTCAGGTAGTGCGAAAATTTTAAAAAATGAAACGCTTCAAAAAATCGGCGAGAAATACGGCAAAACGGCAGCACAAGTTATTTTGCGTTGGCAAATCCAAAGAAATATCATCACTATCCCAAAAACCGCGACAAAGTCCCGTATGATCGAAAATATTAGCATTTTTGATTTTAATTTAAGCGATGATGATATGAGAGAGATTGCAAATTTAAATAGATAAATTTAAAAACCAAAATTTAAGGAGCAAAAAATGGCAATTATTAATGTCGATATTCAAAAATCCTACCACATTTTAAACCACGGTGCCACGACGATAGTCTCGGCTGAATTTGACGGAGTGGCAAATGCTATGGCGGTTACTTGGGTGTGTCCGCTTGATTACGACAAAGTCACGATAGTGCCACACAATGGCTCATTTACACGCACTCTCATCGAAAAAAGCGGATATTTTGCCGTGCAAATTCCGGTTTTTACGCAAAAAGATTTGCTTTTAAATTTGGGTGATGAAAACAATTCTCGCTTCGACAACCCGCATAAAATGGACGGCATGGAGCTGTTTTATAAAGATGACTTCAAAGTCCCGCTAGTCGCAGGTTGCGCTGCGTGGATTATTTGCAAGGTTATTCCAGAGCCTCACAACGAGCAAACTTATGACCTTTTTATCGGGCAGGTTGTGGCAGCTTATGGCGACGATAGGGTTTTTGACGGCAGCCACTGGCATTTTGATGAAGTGGGCGATGAGCTAAAAACGCTTCATTATGTCGCAGGGAAAAAATTTTATCTTGACGGCAAAGGCGTGTGAATTTAGCAAATTTAAGGAGCAAATATGTCAAAAATTCTACTCATAAACGGCAGTCCGAACAAAAACGGAAGCACAAATTTAGCGTTAAGCGAAATCGCAAAAGAGCTTGAAAACAACGGCGTTCAAAGCGAAATTTTATACCTTGGCAAAAAAGCGATAAATGATTGCATTGCCTGTTTTTCTTGCGCTAAAACTGGGCGTTGTGCCATAAAAGACGATCTCGTAAATGACATAATCCAAAGGCTTGATGAATTCGACGGCATCGTGGCTGGAAGCCCTGTGTATTATGCCGGACCCACAGCTAGAATTCAGGCGTTTTTGACAAGGCTTTTTTTCGCGGGCGGAAATAAATTTAGCGGTAAAATCGGCGCAAGTGTCCTTATAGCTAGGCGTGGCGGGGCTAGTGCGAGTTTCGATAGGCTAAATAAATTTTTTACGATTGCAAATATGTTTTTGGCTGGTTCGCAGTATTGGAACGAAGCCCACGCCATGACGCCTGATGACCTTCCAAAGGACGAAGAGGGCTTGCAGACCATGCGAACACTAGCCAAAAATATCGCTTGGTTTGTCAAAAACAAAGAATTTGCCAAAAATGCTGTTGCTATGCCTGAGTATGAAGAGCAAATTTTGACAAATTTCATCAGATAAATGCGCAAAAATTTATCGTAGGCAAATTTAAAATGAACAAAGCGAAATTTAAAGATAAATTTGACTTGCTTTTTGAGATAAAGCGCGAAGAATTCAAGCTTTTGCTTTACAGCGCGTTTTTTATTGTTTCGCTTTTTTGCTCGTATGCGCTTTTGCGCCCGATTCGCGACGCTCTTGGGATTCACGGCGGAAGCGACGAGCTAAAATGGCTATTTTTAGGCACTTTTGTCGCCACGCTTGTTTGCTCTATTTTAGCTATGTGGCTAAGCGGGGCTATTAGGCGCAAACTCTACACCGACGCCATTTTTATATTTTTTGCCCTAAATTTGCTAGGATTTTTCGTGGCTATGAGATTTATTGACGCCCAAAGCCCCGCATTTGCCACACTTTGCAGGGTTTTTTACATTTGGGTTAGCGTTTTTAATCTCTTTGTCATAAGCTCGGCTTGGAGCGTCCTAGCAGATGTTTTTAGCAAAGAAACTAGCAAATCAATGTTTGGCATAATCAGCGCAGGAGCTAGTTTGGGTGGGATTGCGGGGGCTGGTTTGGTTAGCTTTTTGCGAGAAGTTTCGACGCAAAATTTCATATTTTTATCGGCGTTTTTGCTACTTTTTGCCTTGATTTTAAAAAATTTAATCATAAAAGAGGGGTTAAATTTGCTCCAAAACGAGAGTGAAAAAGCAAATTTCACTCAAAAATTCAGCACTCCCCTACCTAGCAAAAATCCGCTTGATGGTTTTAAAATCATCACTAAATCACCTTATTTGCTATCTTTTGTAGGCTTTGTTTTATTGCTAACAAGTGTTAGCACATTTTTATACATGGAACAAGCCAGAATCGTCCGAGCCGTCTTTGAGACACGCGAAGCCAGAGCCGCAGCCTTTGCAAACATCGATCTCATCGTGCAAAGCGCTAGTTTTTTTATACAAATTTTCCTAACGGCAAAAATCGCTAAATTTTTTGGCATAAAGTGGCTTTTGGCTCTGCTTGGATTTGTGATTGCGCTCGGATTTATTATGCTAAGCTTCACGCACCCAGCATTTTGGGGCATTGCGCTTGTGATGAGTCTGCGTCGTATCGGCGAATACGCCCTTGTAAAACCAGCTCGCGAAATGCTTTTTGTCCCGCTTGATAGCGAGAGCAAATACAAGGTCAAAAACTTCCTTGACACGGTCGTTTATCGCGGCGGAGACGCGCTCTCATCGCAAGTTGAAAGCGTAGCGCTGGCTAAATTTGGCGTGAGTGGAGTTTTGATTTTAGGCGCAATAATTTCGTTTGTATGGGGAATTTTGGGTCTAAATTTAAGTAAAAAATATGAGAAATTAAAATAAAATTTGCAGAATTAGGCAATAAAAGGAGAAATTATGAAATACACAAATTTAGGGCAAACTGACATTAAAATTTCACAAATTTGCCTTGGTTGTATGGGTTTTGGCAGACCAAATCCAAACTTTCTTACTTGGACTGAGGCGGACGAGAAAACCTGCGAAAAGGTCGTCGCAAGGGCGTTAGAGCTAGGCATAAATTATTTTGATACTGCAAATGTCTATACAAACGGCGATTCTGAGATTTATCTAGGCAAGGCGCTTCGAAATTTAGGCGTTAAACGCGAAGATGTCATCATCGAAACTAAGGTATTTTTCAACGAAGGCAAACTAAGCAAAACGGCAATCATGCGTGAAATCGAAGGCTCACTAAAACGCCTAAATATGGACTATGTCGATGTGTATATGATACATCGCTTCGACTACGACCACGAAATTTATGAGACTATGAGCGCTTTGCACGAATTAGTAAAAGCTGGAAAAGTCCGTGCGCTTGGAGCTAGTGCGATGTATGGTTATCAGTTTTTTAACATGCAACTATGTGCCGAAAGGGAAAATTTAACCAAATTTAGCGTTATGCAAAACCATTATACCCTGATTTATAGGGAAGATGAGCGAGATTTGATCCCTGTGTGTAGGCAGTTTGGCACCAGTATCGCGCCGTATAGTCCGCTAGCTGGCGGTCATCTAGCACACACTTCGTGGGACGGGTATTCAAAACGCGTAAATGAAGACAAGGTTTTGCGCGTAAAATACGATGAATTTAAAGAAAGCGACCTTAAAATCATCGCTAGGATTGATGAAATAGCAAAAAATCGTGGCGTAAATATGGCGCAAATCGCTTTGTCTTGGCACTTTGCTAAGGGCGTGGATAGTCCTGTGCTAGGAGCAATCAAAACAGAGCATTTAGACGACTGGGTAAAAGCCCTTGAAATCAGCCTTGATGAGAGTGAAATCAAATACCTTGAAGAGCTGTATGTCCCGCACAAAGTGGTAGGCGCTATCAACAAAGGCGGCCCAGAGCGGATCGAGCGAAAATAAAATTTGTAGGATTAGGCAAGGAATTTACTTAGGCAAAATCGCCTAAGTAAATTCATAACGCATTGTATCCACTAAACGCTAGGACTTCCACTTTGTCATTTTCAATTATTATTGATATTGCAAAATTCCGTCTTTTGATAACGCCTTTAAAAAATGCACTTGCGCGTTCGCTTTGCGAATTTACGCTAAAACCTTGTGATTTTAGATAATCTAAATTTTGTGATTTTATGGTTTGTATAACTTGTGGTTTTAGATATTTTGTGATATTTCCGTCTGAATTCGAGATTTTTTTAGCCAAAATTATTTCACCCACCAAATAGCTTGGCTCTTTAAAAGCATAATTATAAAATTTCACACTAACAAAAGGTAAGACAATGAAAACAAAAATCAAAGCAAAACCAACCATTTGCCTTTTGGTTTTTTTATCTTGTTTGAAATAAAAATACAAAGAAAAAAGGAAGAAAATAGCACTTATGGGATAGTATAAAATCGCAAAAAAATTACCACTCAGTTGCATAAAAACGGCATAAAAAAATGAAATAAAACATAGCAAAAGTGCCAAAAATCCAAAAAATTTACGCAAATTTAACCACATTATAAACCTTTTTTATATCCATTTTTATGAATTTAATTTCAAAATTATATAAAATTTAAGATAAATTTTTAAAACAATTAAAATTTGCAGGATTAGGCAAGGAATTTGGAGTATTGTTCTATGAATTTTGCTCTCAAATTTGCTAAAATTTCATCAAATTTGCCGAAAGGATTTTTATGCAAAGAAGAGAATTTTTAAAAAATTCTGCAATCTTGGGTAGCGTGGCGCTATTTGGCGGTGCGTTAAATTTAAATGCAAATTCGCAAAATTTAAAAGGAGAAGCTATGAAATTTATCACTTTAAATGATGGCAACAAAATACCTATTTTAGGATACGGCGTGTATCAAATCCCACAAAACGACACCCAAAGGTGCGTTGAAGACGCCATTAGCGTAGGATACCGCTCTATCGACACGGCTCAGGCATATCAAAATGAGCTTGGCGTGGGCGCGGCGGTAAATTCGGCTATTAAAGGTGGAATTAAGCGAGAAGAGTTTTTTATCACAACTAAAATTTGGGTTAGCAACGCGACAGAAAGTGGCGTTTTACGCAGTTTTGAAGCTAGTATGAAAAAGCTGGGCTTAGATTATCTTGATTTGCTTTTACTTCATCAGCCTTACAACGATGTTTATGGGGCGTGGCGCGCAATGAGTAGGCTAAAAAACGAAGGACGCATAAAATCAATCGGCGTTAGCAATTTTTATCCCGATCGCTTAGTGGATTTCGCCATAAACAACGAAATCAAACCCGCCGTTAATCAAATCGAGCTAAATCCATTTCATCAGCGCAAATTTGACCGCGAAATCGCCAAAAAGTATGGCATAGCGGTGCAAAGCTGGGCTAGTTTTGGCGAGGGTAGAAACGATATGTTTAACAACCCGATTTTGAAAAAAATCGGCGAGAAATACGGCAAAACGGTAGCTCAAACGATTTTGCGCTATCTTATCCAGCTTGACATTATCGTCATACCAAAAACCACTCGCAAAGAGCGTATGGTTGAAAATTTCAGCGTTTTTGACTTCGAACTTGACGCAAACGATATGCAAACAATCGCTGATATTGACGAGCAAACATCGCTATTTAATGATTTCAACCATTTAGACCCAAAAACAGTAGAAATGCTAAACGGCTGGAAACTGCCTGATTAACGGGCTTTGCGAGGCGAAAAATGAGTAAAAAAAGCCAAAAACAGCTAACCGACATTTTTCTGGCGTTTTTGTTAATTTTGCTTATGAGTTCGCAATCTACCGAGCAAAGAGCGCACGAATATATCGGCGTTTTTGCTCTTTTTATAGTTTTAATTCACCAAATTTTAAACTCGTGGTGGTATAGGCTCAAAATTTTAAAAAATTCATCAAATTTGGCTCAAAATTTCATAAATTTCTCCTATCGGAAATGCACTATCGGTGCATTATTCAGGCGGTGCGAGTTTGAGCGATGATATAAGGGCATGGCTAAATGCTAACGGAATTTTGGTAAAATAAAATTTGCAAAATTAGGCAAGAAATTTAAGAAAAAATATGAAAAAAGTTATCATCATAAACGCAAGTCCAAGGAAAAATTTCAACACGGCTGAGGTTTTAAAATCTAGCGAAAATGGTGCGCAAAGCGTTGGCGCACAGACTGAGTTTATAAATTTAATCGATATAGATTTTAAGGGCTGTATAAGTTGTTTCGCCTGTAAAAGAAAGGGCAAAAGTCTAGGCGAACTTTGCGCCGTAAAAGACGGAGCAAGAGAAATTTTAGAAAAAATAATCAACGCCGATGCCCTAATAATCGGCTCTCCGATTTATGATTTTTATCCAACCGGCATGTTTAGAAACCTCTTAGAGCGTATGCTTTTTGCCGGCGGATCGTATATGCTAGATGAAAACGGCAATTACATAATGAATTTGAAGAAAAAAATCCCAGTCGGGCTAATTTATACGATGAACGCGACAAAGGAGCAGATCGCGCAGCATAACATGGAAGCGATGTGGAGCGGAAACGAGCTCGGGCTAAAAATGGTCTATGGACACTGCGAGACGCTTTTGGTGTGCGATACTTACCAGTTTAAGGACTATTCGAAGTATGATTGCAATATGTTTAGCGAACCGCACAAAAAAATGGTGCGAGATACGCAGTTTCCGATAGATTTAGATAATGCGTTTGAGCTTGGCAAAAGACTTACGCAAATGGAGTTGTAAAATTTACACTAGAAATTAAAAAATTATATTAAATTTTTATAATTTGTAGAATTAGGCAATAAATTTGGAGAATTGTTCTAGTTGATTTTTTTCATTTTAGATAAAATTTCCTTGTAAAAAATTTATTTTTAATCAAGGAGAAAAGATGAAAAAGGCATTAAGTTCATTGGCGTTAGGTACGATTTTAGCGACAAGTTTGGTCGCCAAAGGCGAAGCGGATATGCCAAAAAATGTAACAAGCGACTGGGACAAAGTTTTTGCCAAAAGCGAAAAAGTTGATCACAAAAAAGTAGCTTTCAAAAACCGCTACGGAATTGTAATCGTTGCGGATTTATACACTCCAAAAAATATGAACGGCAAACTCCCTGCAATCGCCATTTCTGGCCCTTATGGCGCAGTCAAAGAGCAATCTAGCGGACTTCACGCGCAAACCCTAGCCGAGCGGGGATTTGTAACACTAGCCTTTGACGGCAGTTTCACAGGCGAGAGCGGCGGCGATGTGCGCGACATTTCAAGCCCTGATATAAACACAGAAGATTTTAGCGCGGCCGTGGATTATCTAGGTGTGCAAGACTTCGTCGATAGAGAAAAAATCGGCATTATCGGAATTTGTGGCTGGGGCGGATTTGCTCTAAATGCTGCTATCAGCGATACTCGCATAAAAGCTGTCGTGGCAACCACGATGTATGATATGACACGCGTTACGGCAAAAGGATACAACGACAGCGTAAATGAAAATGCTAGGTATGAAGCCAAAAAAGCTCTAAATTTGCAACGCTGGACGGACTTTGAAAACGGCAAAACAAGTTATGGGGCAAACGGGCTTTCAGGCGTAAAAGATAGCGACGCGCTATTTTTGCGTGAATATAGAGATTATTACCGCACAGATCGCGGCTATCACAAACGCTCGATAAATTCGCAAAATGCGTGGAGCAACACAGACGCGTTAGCGCGTATGAGCGATAAAATTTTAACCTACGCTAACGAGCTTAGGGCGCCTGTTTTACTAGCTCACGGCGAGATTGCTCATTCGCGCTATTTTAGCGAAGACGCATTTAAGGAGCTTGGAAGCAAAAACAAAGAGCTTTTTATCGTTTCTGGAGCTAGCCACACGGATTTATATGATAAAAAAATTCCGTTTGATAAATTTGAAGAATTTTTCAAGGCAAATTTGAAATAATTTCTCTTAAATTTGGCAAATTTAGCTCAAATTTGCCAAATTTTTGAAAGGATAAAAATGAGAGTTTTTAAACTATTTTTTGCCATAATTTTATGGTTAAATTTGGCATTTGGAGGCGAGATGAGAGTAGAATTTAGCTGTGAAAATGTCCGTGCAGTGGCGATTTTAAACGATACTAGCGCGGCAAAGAGTTTTTATGAAAATTTGCCATTAACGCTAAACTTGAAAGACTACGCAGGGCGAGAAAAAATCGCGGATTTACCCGTGCGACTAAATTTTGCTGGTGATCCCAGCTCGGACGGCAAAGTTGGCGATTTAGGCTATTTCTCGCCGTGGGGAAATTTGGTGCTATTTTACAAAGCGCAACCCTACTACGACGGACTGATCAATCTTGGCAAATTCGAAAGCGGTTTTGATGAAATCATAAAATGCGAGAAAATTTTAATCCAAAAAGCGAAATAGCAAACTTTAATTTTAAACAAAAATGTGGAAAAATTTAAAAAAAGTGGCCGGGAGATAGGGATTCGAACCCCAGGAGGCTTTCACCTCAACGGTTTTCAAGACCGCCGCTTTCGACCGCTCAGCCATCTCCCGAAAATTTAACAAAGTTATTTTGTTTTTTCTCCGACCCACTCGGCTCCGTCATGAACCTTGTCTTTGGACCATTGATAAGCGTTGTTTGTGTCTTCTTTAACACCATGCCAAGTATTTGAGCAACCCGCAAAAAATAGTAACGATACAAAAATCATAGCTAAATAACGCATTTTCTCTCCTTTAAAAACTTGGAGGCGACACCCGGATTCGAACCGGGGGTAAAAGCTTTGCAGGCTTCTGCCTTACCACTTGGCCATGTCGCCATGCACTAAACTTAAACCTTATGGTGCCCGGAGCCGGACTTGAACCGGCACGGAAGAAAAAATTCCGAGGGATTTTAAGTCCCTTGCGTCTACCAATTCCGCCATCCGGGCAACGCTTATAAACAAAATTAAAAAACAAATGGAGCGGGAAACGAGAGTCGAACTCGCGACATCGACCATGGCAAGGTCGCGCTCTACCACTGAGCTATTCCCGCAAACATTAAAGTGAATTGAAATATTATCCAATATAAGCTTAAAAATTTATTTTATTTTGCAAATTTTGGTTAAATTTGTGAATTTTTGACGATAAATTTGGCTAAATTTAGCCAAATTTGACAAATTTTTTGCGATACTCCGTCAAATTTCAAAATAACATAAGAAAAAAATTGTAAAATTACGGAATTATTATTTAATCGCTTTTGGGGTTATAGCTCAGCTGGGAGAGCGCTTGAATGGCATTCAAGAGGTCGGCGGTTCGATCCCGCTTAACTCCACCATTAATTTTATTAAACAACTACTCAAAATTTATCACTCAAATGTCCTATTTGGCGCATAAATTTCCATTAAAGCTAAAATTTCATTAACTTTTTATATACTTTCGCTTTGGGAACAATCAAATTTTTAAAATTCAATGAAGAGGAAAATCTATGCTTACAAATCCTGTGTTGCTTAGTATCATAATTATGATGGTGCTGTGTTTGCTTCGTTGCAATGTAATGTTAGCTATTTTGATTTCGGCTATGTGTGCTGTGTTTTTAAGTAGCACTGCGATTGAAAATCCGCTTTCGCTTTTTATCGACGGTATGGGCGGAAACCTTGAAACTGCGCTTTCTTATGTGCTTTTGGGCGTTATCGCAAGTGCGATCGCAAGGACGAATTTGACGGCGATTTTGGTAAATAAGGTTTCAAGTGTAATCTCAAACAAAAAATACCTTTTCATCGCTTCGATTGCCTTTTTTTCGTGCTTTTCACAAAATTTAGTCCCTGTTCATATCGCTTTTATTCCGATTTTGATACCGCCTTTGCTAAAAGTTATGAATTTGCTAAAAATCGATAGAAGAGCCGTGGCGTGTGCTTTGACCTTTGCGTTACAAACGCCGTATATGGCACTTCCGCTTGGTTTTGGTTTGATATTTTTTGGACTAATCCAAAAAAATATGACTGAAAACGGCATAGCTGTGAATTTGAGCGACATAAGCTCTGTTATGTGGCTAACGGCGATTCCTATGCTTTTTGGGCTTATTTTGGCGATTTTTGTTTATCGAAAGCCACGCGAATATCAAGAAATCGCAACGCAAGTTGATGAAAAATTTGAAAATCTTAAATTTGGTCGCCAAGAAATAGGCGTTTTGCTTGGCATTATCGTATCATTTGCAATCCAGCTAATAAGCGGTTCTATGCCGCTTGCTGCGCTTGTGGGCATTATCGTTATGATAGTAACGGGCGGAATAGTTTATAAAAATCTTGATAAAACTTTTCAAGACGGCATTGTTATGATGGGCTATATCGCTTTTGTTATGCTTGTTGCGGCAGGTTATGGTGCGGTTATAAAAGCCACAGGCGGGATTGCCGAGCTAGTAAATTTTGCTGCCGGACTAAGCGGTGGCAAATTCGGTGGCGTTTTGCTTATGATTTTGATAGGTTTAGTCATCACAATGGGCATAGGAAGCAGTTTCGGAACAATTCCGATAATCGCAACGATTTATTGTCCTTTGGCATTAGAGCTTGGTTTTAGTGCGGCTGCGACGATTTTGATTATCGGCATAGCAGCAGGAATTGGCGATGCCGGAAGCCCTGCTAGTGATAGCACACTAGGTCCAACGGCTGGTCTAAATGCAGACGGACAGCACAATCACATTTATGATACTTGTGTGCCGACATTTTTGTTTTTTAATATCCCGTTAATCGTCTTTGGCGTGGTTTTTGCAATGTTTTTATAAGGAGTGAAAATGGAAGTAAAGCTTTTAAATTTTACACCACTTTGGGTTTGTTCTAATGCGATACGCACTTGTTGGCAAAGTTTCGATAAAGGCGATAATGGTGGCGAAAAAGACATAGAGCTAATCGATAGAGTAGGGAATAAATTTAAACACGCTTCCACGCTTGAACATTTGAGTTACAATTTTTATTTAAAGGGCATTTCAAGGGCATTGTTGCAAGAACTAGCCCGTCACCGCATGGCAAATTTATCAGTTAAATCGACCCGCTACACGCTAAAAGAGCTAAAAAACGAGAGTGAATTTAAGCGGGGAGATTTTGAAAACGCTTCTCGCTATATAGTGCTAACAGGCAACGAAATAGTCGATAACGCCGGAATTTTAGCACTTGAAAATTTACGCCAAATTTTGCAAACGCCTATTAGCCTTGATATTGCAAAATACTGCCTACCTGAGTGCTATAAAACGGAGCTTTCATGGAGTATAAACGCACGAAGTTTGCAGAATTTTCTCTCTCTTCGCACGAGCAAATCGGCATTGTGGGAGATAAGAAATTTAGCGAATTTGATATATGAAGCGTTGCCTGATGAGCATAAATTTATATTTGAAAACTGCCTAAATAGGGAGTAGGGGTTGGATTTGAAGTTGAAACCAGCCTAGCTTTTCCACAAATGGGGCAACGATAGACGAAATAAGTCTTATCTTTTGCCCCGTTTGTGAAAAATCGTCGGCATTCGTAATCCAAATTCGGATTGAAAGAAATTTTAATAAATTTTTTGATAGTTTCTGCACTTATTAACGATAGGGTAACTTCGCTTGAAATTACCTAAATTTGCATCTTACTACGCCTACTCTGTCTTGAATATTTTTTAAAATTATGTAAAATCGTCGGCATACGCAGTTCAAATTTAGGTTGAATTATTTTTGTAAATTTGTTAGATTTGTCATTGCGAGAATTTTGCGTTAGCAAAATTCGTGGCAATCGCCAATGGTTAAATTTGAAATTTCTAGATTACTTCGTTCGCTTCACTCTTTCGCAATGAGAAATTTAGACCAAAACAAATTTGTAGAATTAGGCAATAAATTTGGAGAATTGTTCTATCAAGTTTAGGTATAAATTTGCTAAAATTTCACAAATTTAAACGCAAGGAGAAGTTATGCAAGATTTTAGTTTTTATAATCCGACCAAAATCGAATTTGGCAAAGGCAAAGAAAAAAACATAGGCTCGTATATGAGCGAGTTTGGCGCAAAAAGAACGCTTGTGGTTTATGGAAGCGATCGCGTTAAAAAAAGCGGTCTTTTTGAAGTGGCGATAAATTCGCTAAAAGCTAATGGTATCGAATTTACCGAGCTTGGCGGTGTAAAAAGCAATCCTGTGCTAACAAAGGTGCGAGAAGGCGTAAAAATCGCAAAAGAATTTAAAGCTGACAGCGTGCTAGCAATCGGCGGCGGAAGCGTGTTAGATAGCTGTAAAGCAATCGCAGCGGGTGCAGTTTATGACGGCGATGTGTGGGATTTTTTCGTAAATAAAAGTGCCGATAGGGCGTTGATGATTTTTGATATTATCACTTTGGCAGCAACCGGTTCAGAGATGAACCGCGGCGGCGTAGTTACAAACGAAGAAACCAAAGAAAAATTTGGCTGTGACGGCGTGGCTTTGTATCCAAAAGTATCAGTCATAAATCCTGAGCTTCAAGCAACCGTGAGTAAAGAGTATTTAGTTTATTCAGCAAGCGACATCATCGCGCACTCTATCGAAGGCTATTTTACTGCAAGTGCCCACCCTGAGCTAATTAGAGCCTACATAGAAGCAAATATAAAAACCGTTATGAAAACGACTGAAATTTTGCTAAAAGAGCCTGAAAACTACGAAGCTAGGGGCGATTTTGCGTGGGCTGCGACAATGGCGCTTAATGGACTAACCTATGTCGGCATTAGCGGATATTCTTATCCAAATCACATGATAGAACACGCCATTAGCGCAGTAACTGACTGCCCACACGGAGCGGGTCTGAGCGTAGTAATGCCGGCGTGGATGAAATTTTACAAAGAACGAAATTTGAATGCATTTGAGCGATTTGCAAAAGAGATTTTTGGGCTAAATTCTGCTGATGACGGCATAAACGCACTCAAAGCGTGGTTTGAAAAAATCGGCACCCCGACAAAACTTTCACAAGTCGGCATAGATAATTCAAATTTAGATGAAATCATAAATTTAGCAAATTCTTACACGAATTCGTGGGGCGGAAGCGAGATTTACACAAAAGAAAATTTAGCCAAAATTTTTGAAATGGCGAAATAAGTGCAATTTATAAAATTATCTGAATTTAAAATTAAATAATCAGAAATTTCTTTTAAGGGGGAAGTGGGCTGACTTGCGAAGCGCCCCCTTCCCCCTTAACAACCCCCAACCCCTGCACGCTCAATGTGGCAAATTTTTAGAAAAAAGAGAAAACTTTTTTCTAAAAATTTGCGAATTTTAAATTAAAATTTTGCTAAAATTCAAAGAAATTTGCAAAGCAAAACTGCGGAAAGGTTTTTTATGGAAATCATTGAAAATAGGAAACTTGCCGTTTTAATCGACGGCGATAACGCAAGTGCGGAAAAAGTTGAAGAGCTTTTTGAAGAAATCGCCAAATTTGGCACCGCAAATGTCAAGCGAATTTACGGCGACTGGACGAGCGACGGCTTAAAATCGTGGAAGGAAAAACTGCTTGATTTTGCGATTGTGCCGATTCAACAATTCGCCTACACAAAGGGCAAAAACGCCACCGATATGCAACTTATCATTGACGCTATCGACCTGCTCCACGAGACTTCGCTGGACGGATTTTGTATCATTAGTAGCGACAGCGACTTTACGCCGCTAGTATCTAGGTTGCGTCAAAGCGGAAAAATGGTTTATGGTTTTGGCAAAAAACAGACCCCAAAAGCCCTAATCAAGGCGTGTAATCAATTTATCTATGTTGAAAATTTAGGCGAAGATGATAACGCAGCGGCAAATTCACAAACACAAAAAAACCTGCCTACTACCCAACAAGTCCTTGACGGAGGTATCAAAACTCTACTTTTTAGTGCAATCAAAGCCAAAAGCGATGAAATGGGCTGGGCGTATGTTAGCGGAATTAGCAATTATATAAACGGCATAAACCCCGATTTTGACCCACGAAGCTACGGATATGCAAAAATTTCAAATATGTTAAAAAATCTTGGAAATTTACAGTTTAAGGTCGATGAACAAAGTCGTATGTTTTGTCGTAAAATCCCACTTGGTAAGCTATATGCACTTTTACGCGAGTTGCCAAGCGATTTTAAAGACCAAAACGGCTGGATAAAAATCGATGATAAACTCGATAAAGTCGTCAAAGAAAAATGGGATTATACAGAATATGGTTTAACGCTCCACAAAGCACTTCAAAAGCTTTATAATGCCGAAATGAAAGACGACAAAATCAAGCTAAATTTGAACTGAATTTACAAGGCGAATTAGTCGCCTTGTAAATTTTTTAAACTGCTTTTTCGATATTTCAGCGACGCAAAAAGCGATAACGCAATCAAAGCAAAACTTATCGTGCCGGTTAGGATTTCGCCCACTTCGTAGAAAATTTTCAAAAACATTATCACGGCAAGGGCTAAAATAGCGTAATGTGCGCCGTGTTCAAGGTAGATTAGCTCGGTAAGTGTGCCTTTTTTAACAAGATAAATCGTCATACTTCGCACAAACATCGCTCCGCTTCCAAGCCCAATCATAATGATAAAAATGTTTTCGCTTAATGCAAACGCCCCGATAACGCCGTCAAAACTAAAACTGGCATCCAACATTTCAAGGTATAAAAAGCCTGCAACGCCGTTTTTTACGGCACCTTTGCTAAAAAATTTATCAAAAGATGAAACTGCCACAAAGGCAAAAATCGCACTAAAATAAATCGCCAAATATGTCAAATTTGCCGTTTTTGCATACAAAATTCCGCCAAAAATAGCGGCGATTAAAACTGAAATTCCGCGAATTCGGCTTAAATTTCGCACAAGGGCGTTGTTTTCTAAAAAGCCCAACCAAAAGACATTTCGTTCTCTATCGAAAAAGAAATTGAAAAAAACCATTAGCAAAAATCCGCCGCCAAAAATGTAAATTTCTTCTTTTGCTTCGCTTAAAATTTCGTGGTAGCGATCAGGGTTTTGAAAAGCTAAGAAAAAAGTTTCAAAAATGCCTATTTTAGCGGCGATTGCGACTATTAAAAGCGGAAAGAAAAATCGCATACCAAAAACTGCCACAGGTATGCCCCATACGATGAAACGGCGTTGCCAAAGCTCACTCATTTGCTCTAAAACTTTGGCATTTACAACGGCATTATCAAAACTAAGGCTAACTTCTAAAATGCAGAGCAAAAAGCAGATATAAACGGCACTTGCTCCACCTAAAAAATATGCGCAAAATAGCCCAAAAATGGTAATTATAAACGATGAATAAAAATATCTCAAAACCTGCTCCAAAAATTTTGCCAAGAGCGATTTTAGCAAATTTTAGCTTTATTAAAGAAATTTGGCGTAAAATTGAGCAAGATTAAATTTGGAGTATGGCGTGTTTTTTGGGGACGACGAAGTAGGCAAAAACGCTGAGATTTGCGGAATCGACGAAGCAGGGCGTGGCTGCGTGGCAGGACCGCTTTGTGTTGCAGGGTGTGTTTTAAAAAAGCAAATAAACGGATTAAATGATAGCAAAAAACTTAGCGAAAAACGCAGAAACGAGCTTTTTAAAGAAATCACGGCAAATTCTCACTATAAAATCGTTGAATTTTCTAGCGCACAAGTAGATGAGCTAGGGCTTAGCAAGTGCCTAAAAACGGCACTTGAAACGATAGTGGAATTTTTCAAAGATTTTGATTGCGAGATTATTTATGACGGCAATACGACCTTTGGCGCTAGTGGTTTTAAAACGCTCGTAAAAGCCGATGCTAGCGTGTCAGCCGTGAGTGCGGCTAGTATTTTGGCAAAGGTAACACGAGATAAAAAAATGATAGAATTTGATAAAGAATTCCCTGAGTATGGCTTTAAAAAAAACAAAGGTTACGGCTGTAAAGCGCATATCGAAGCGATTGAGAAATTTGGCTTATCGCCGTGTCATAGAAAAAGCTTTAAAATCAAATCTTTGTCGCAAAAATCGTTGTTTTAGATTTTTTGCAATTGAATTCAGCCTAGCTTTTCCGCAAGACGGGCAACGATAGACGAAACAAGTCTTATCTTATGCCCGTCTTGCGAAAAATCGTCGGCATTTGTTATTTAATTTGCATTGAATTTTTTTGTAAATTCACTTTTTATTGTCATTGCGAGAATTTACGAAGTAAATTCGAAGCAATCGCCAATGCTTAAATTTATTATTTGATTTTTGGAAAATTTAGGCTCATAGCTCAAAATTTTCAAAAACTCAGCTATAAAACGCTAAAATTAGCCAAATTTTATTTTAGGACGGTTATGAAAAAAATACTCTTACTCGTTTTATTGTCTATTTTGGCGTTTGGCAAAGAATTTTACACAGACACAAAAGAAGTTAGCGATCCAAACGACCTGTTGGTGGTCGTGAATAAATTTAACTATCTCCCAAAAGATTATAAGCCTAGTGATTTGATATATATAGACGGAGCGTATGGAAACAAAGTGCCTATAAGAAGCATTTTAAAAGATGATTTTTTAGTTCTACAAACGGCGGCAAAAAACGAAATCGGGATAAAACTAATGCCTACAACCGCATTTAGAGATCAAAATTTTCAAAAAACGCTTTACGATAAATATGTCAAAAAAGACGGCGTAAAAGCAGCCGATACTTACTCGGCAAGACCGGGATATTCAGAGCATCAAACGGGCTTAGCGATTGATTTAAAAAATATGGCACTTAAAAACGCAAGGCTTAGCGATGAAAACTATAAATGGCTAGAAGAAAACGCCCATAAATACGGCTTTATCGTGCGTTTTCCAAAAGGCAAAGAGCAGATCACTGGTTATAAATTTGAAAATTGGCACATTAGATATGTCGGCAAAAATGCAGCGAAAGAGATAATGGATAACAATTTAACGCTAGAAGAATATGTTGATTTGAATGCCAAATAAGGCAAAAAATTTCAAATTTAAATTTGTAAATTCTGGCAAAATTTGCGAATTTTTCTCACAATTTCCTAAAACTTTCAGTGAGACAAAAAAATGATATAATACTTCATTATAAATAGAAGGGTGCAATATGAACATATTGGGTTTAGTGATTGTTCTTGTGGTTTTTATAGTTCTTCTTGGATTGATGTTTCCGGAGCTTTTTGTTTATTATAAAGCAATTTTTGTCAAGCGAATTTTACCGATTATTGCGATAGGTTATTTAATTTTTTGGTTAAGCGATTTTCTCGGTAGCCCTATGACGGAGCATTATTTTGCTAATAATTATACTTTTGCAGTAAATACGGTCAAAAAATGTAAGACACTTGATACAATGTCCGAGAAAAAGCAAATTGAGTGTAAAAACGCAAAAAGCGTGGTTGAGCAAACAGATACTTTGTCGAAAAAAGCAGTTAGTGATTTTAAGGATATTTTTGCAGATTTGATGGATTATTATACTATGCACGGCGAATTTGCCCAAAATGTCAATGATATGACACAAAAAAATCCACAAATAGAGCTTTTTGGCGTCGAGTGTGCGTCGTTTGTAGTAGAAAATAAAAATGAAGTAGTGGCAAACATTTATAAAAAAACGGAAATTTGTGAGCTTACCTTTAAGGATAAAGAATTCAATCCAAACACTTATGAGCTTTCAAGCGGCGATAAAAAAGGCAAAATTATCGCAAAATAATCAAAGTCCAAGTGCGAACTGCGGAAACGGCACGACCTCGCACTTGATCCCTTCGATTTCAAGAGTGCCGGAATTCGCCATTGAAATTACGCTTAAACGGGTGATTTTAAGCCGTTTAAGTTCGCCGATGAGTTTTTTAAATTTTAAAAACACAATCTCACTTGCGCTAAACGGGATTGCTAAGACCCCTAAATTCCTGCTTGGTAGATAAAAATCCAAATCTTTCGTGTAAAAAATCGGCTCATTTAAATTTGCGATTTCGCAAAAAATCGCATTTATAAATTTTTTGGAAAAATCTTTTTTAAAGCTAAGCGCGTCTTTTAGGTTAAAATTCGACAAAAACAGCCTTTTTGCCGCCTTTTCATCGCCAAATTTGCTTACAAAATTTACAAAATTTTCATCTTCAAATTTCGCCACGCACCCGTAAATGCTGTCCTTTGAAATGCGAATTTGCTCTTTTAGGCTAAGATAAATTTTATTTGCGCTAAATGGCTGAGCGATAAATTCGCAGCACTCTTTTAAAACGGCGATTTCATTTTTATTTAGTGCCGATTTTAAGGCATTTTGCTCAGATGACATGATTTCGCTACCATTTAAAAATGAGTTTTTTGGTGTCCCGCCTTGCAAAAAAAATGCCGAAATAATGGCGTTTATGTCGGTTCTTCGTTTATCAAAGGCGATAAATTCTTCAAAGCAAAGCGGCGTTATTTTTACCTTTGTAAAACCTTGTAAATTTAGGCTATTTTTTCGCGTAGAAATTACTACGCTTCGCAAATTTACGATACTTTGTGGCGAATTTGGCGACGAATTTGGCAACGAATTTGAAAAAACCAAATTTAGTAAATTTTGCAAATGTAAAATTTCATTTTCGCTAAATTCGTCTAAATTATCCAAAAAAAGTGCCCCAATTTGCGAATTTTTTTCTAAAAATTCAAAAATTTTATCAAATTCAGTGTTTAAGCGTGTAAATTTGTAACGCAAATCAGCAAAATTTATATACAAAAATTCATCTTTTTTGAAATTTAAAATATACTCAGCTAAGATATAGCTTTTCCCGCTTCCCACACAACCAAAAAGTATCGTTTTTGGCGAATTTACCCCTTTTTTGCGTGGTATAAATTTTTGCACTTCCGGCGGATTTTCGTAAAAATATTTTAAATTTTGCATAAAAAATTATATTATTTTCCTTTTTAAAAGGAAATAAAAATTTATAAATTCATCAAAATTTATAAATTTTGAAAAAAATAGTTAAATATGCAAATTTTTCCTTTTAATAAGGAAAGAAATCTACTAAATTTATACAAATTCTTGACAAATTTGGGCTATATTTTATATAATCGCAGTCTTTTGTTACAAACAAAAGGTCGCGCGTTTGCGACAAGTTCTTTTTAAAGGAAAAAAGATGCAAAAAATCAGGTTAAAGCTAAAAGCTTATGACCATAGGGTTTTAGATCGCACAGTTGCAGCAATCGTAGAAGCTGTCAAAAGAACGGGTGCCGATGTGAGAGGTCCGGTTCCGATGCCTACAAAAATCAAACGCTACACAGTCTTAAAATCTCCACACATTAACAAAGATTCGAGAGAGCAGTTTGAGATGAAAATTCACGCTCGTATGCTAGATATCGTAGCAGCTACGCCTGATACGGTAGATTCGCTAACAAAACTTGACTTAGCTCCTGAGGTTAATGTCGAAGTGCGCGCGATGGGAAAATAAGGGGTAAGTGATGGAATATATCGTAGAAAAAATAGGTATGAGTAGAACTATCAGCAGAAGCAGCACTCCCGTAACGCTTTTGAAACTTATCAACACAAAAGTTTGCGAAGTTTGCGAAGGCGGAAAAGCAATCGTTGCTTATGCTAACGGCAAAGCTTACAATAAAGCAATCGCCGGTCAGCAAAAAAAATACAACCTAAGCAAAGAATTTAACAAATTTGCTACTATCTGCGTAGAAAATGCAGAAGTTGGCGATCAAAATTTGGAAGTTTTAGCGGGTGCAAAAATTATAAAAACAAGCTTTACTTCAAAAGGTAAAGGTTATCAAGGCGTTATGAAACGACACGGATTTTCAGGCGGTCCTAAATCACACGGTAGCCGTTTCCACAGAAGACACGGATCTATCGGTAACTGCGAATGGCCAGGACGCGTTCAACCAGGCATGAAAATGGCAGGACATACGGGAAATGAAAAAATCACCGTAAAAAATGAAATCGTTAGCTTCGATGCCGAAAACAAAATCTTAGTCGTAAAAGGTTCAGTTCCGGGATTTAACGGCGCAATGGGCAGAATAAGGATAGTAAAATGAGCAAAGTAAGTGTTCTTAATGAAAAATTAGAAAAAGCAAGCGAAATCGAACTTCCTGCAAAATATGCAGAAGTCAATCCGCACAATTTATACCTTTATGTAAAATCTTACCTTGCTTCACTTCGTGCAAATACGGCACAAACCAAAGGTCGTTCAGAAGTCAGCGGAGGCGGTAAAAAACCTTGGAGACAAAAAGGTAGAGGCGGCGCAAGAGCAGGTTCAACAAGAACAAATGTTTGGGTTGGCGGAGCTGTTGCATTTGGTCCTACGACAGATAGAAACTATGAGCAAAAAGTCAATAAAAAACAAAAAAGATTGGCTCTTGAATTTGCACTTAACGAAAAAGCTGAAAACGGCAAATTTTTCGTTACAGATAGCCTAGAAATTTCAAGCGGAAAAACAAAAGACGCTAGTGAATTTATCAAAAAACTAGGCGTAAGAGATGCTTTAATAGTTAAAAACGAACTAGATAGCAAAACTTTACTAGCTTATAGAAACCTAGCAAACTGCTATGTTATCGACGCTAGTGAAATCAATGCTTATTTGGTTGCGGTTTATAGTGCGGTTATCGTTGAAAAAGCGGCACTAGATTCAATAGTGAAAGAGGGCTAAAATGGCAGATATAACAGATATTAAAACAATTCTTTACACAGAAAAATCACTTGGTCTTCAAGAACAAGGTGTTGTTGTTATTCAAACAAGCCCTAGTATGACAAAAAACGGTTTAAAAGCTGTGTTAAAAGACTATTTTGGAATCACTCCATTAAGAGTAAATTCTCTTAGAATGGACGGAAAAGTTAAAAGATTTAGAGGAAGAATCGGCGTAAGAAATGATTTTAAGAAATTCTATGTCAAGCTTCCTGAGGGTGCGACCCTAGAAAGTGCGGAGGCATAAGATGGCGATAAAATCATATAAACCATATACTCCTAGTAGAAGATTTATGACAGGCATTAGCAGTGAAGATATTACTGCAAAAGCTAGTGTTAGAAGTCTGCTTGTGAAAATTCCTGCCTCGTCAGGTAGAAACAATCACGGCAGAATCACAAGTCGTCATAAAGAAGCAGGTGCTAAAAAACTTTACAGAATTATCGATTTTAAAAGAACAAAATTCGGTGTTCCTGGTAAAGTAGAGGCTATCGAATACGATCCAAATAGAAATTGTAGAATCGCTTTGATTTCTTATGCTGATGGCGAAAAAAGATATATCATCAAACCAAGCGAACTAAAAGTTGGCGATGTTATCGCTTCTGCCGAAGCAGGTTTAGATATAAAACCAGGCAATGCAATGAAAATGAAAAGCATTCCTGTGGGAACGATTTTGCACAATATCGAGTTGAAGCCTGGCAAAGGCGCTCAAATGGCTAGATCAGCAGGCGGTTATGCTCAACTTATGGGTAAAGAAGAAAAATATGTAATTTTAAGACTTCCAAGCGGTGAGATGAGAAGAGTTTTGGCTGAGTGTATGGCTACTATCGGCGTTGTCGGCAACGAAGATTGGGCAAATGTTACACTTGGTAAAGCAGGACGAAATCGCCACAGAGGAATTCGCCCTCAAACAAGAGGTTCAGCGATGAACCCAGTTGATCACCCGCACGGTGGTGGTGAAGGCAAGAAAAATTCAGGTCGTCACCCAGTAACTCCATGGGGCAAACCAACAAAAGGTGCGAAAACTCGTCGTAAAAAAGCAAGTGATAAGCTTATAATTTCTAGAAGGAAAGGAAAATAAAAGATGGCTAGATCGCTAAAAAAAGGTCCTTTCGTAGATGATCATGTAATGAAAAAAGTTGTTGCAGCAAAAAAAGCTAATGATAATAAGCCGATCAAAACTTGGTCAAGACGCAGCACAATCGTGCCTGAGATGATTGGACTAACATTTAATGTTCATAACGGAAAAAGTTTTATTCCTGTTTATGTTACAGAACACCACATCGGTTATAAATTAGGTGAGTTTGCTCCAACTAGAACTTTTAAAGGCCACAAAGGCTCAGTTCAAAAGAAAATCGGTAAATAAGGGGAAATAAATGAGTAAATCAACTATTAAATTTGTTCGCCTTTCACCGACTAAGGCAAGACTTATCGCAAAACAAGTTCAAGGCATGAACGCTGAATTTGCACTTGCAACTTTGGAATTTACTCCAAATCGCGGTGCAAAATATATCGCTACTGCGATTTCAAGCGCAGTTGCAAACGGCGGTTTTGAACCAGAAGAAGTTATAGTAAAAAGTTGTCGCGTTGATGCAGGTCCTGTGCTAAAAAGATTTAGACCAAGAGCAAGAGGAACAGCAAGTAGAATAAGAAAACCAACTTCACACATTAGCGTTGAAGTAGCTAAACCAAGTAAGGAAGCATAATATGGGACAAAAAGTTAATCCGATTGGCCTAAGATTAGGCATAAATAGAAACTGGGAATCAAGATGGTTTCCTTCAAAAGCTACGCTTCCTGAAAGTATCGGCGAAGACTACAAAATTCGCAAATTCTTAAAAGCGAAGCTTTACTATGCAGGAATCAATCAAATTTTGATTGAAAGAACTGCTAAAAAAATTCGTGTTACTATCGTTGCGGCTAGACCGGGAATTATCATCGGTAAAAAAGGTAGCGAAGTAGAGAATTTGAAAAACGAAGTAGTTGCTTTGGTTAATAAAGATGTAACAATCAATATTAAAGAAGAGAGAAAAGCAGGAAGTTCAGCTCAACTAGCAGCAGAAAATGTTGCTATGCAACTAGAACGCCGTGTTGCATTTAGACGCGCTATGAAAAAAGTTATTCAAGGTGCGCAAAAAGCAGGTGCAAAAGGTATTAAAATTTCAGTTGCAGGTCGTTTAGGTGGTGCTGAAATGGCAAGAACCGAGTGGTATTTAGAAGGTAGAGTTCCGCTTCATACACTAAGAGCTAGAATCGATTATGGCTTTGCAGAAGCACACACTACTTACGGAAATATCGGCGTAAAAGTATGGATTTTCAAAGGCGAAGTTCTTCAAAAAGGAATTCAAGCTGAAAAATCAGAAGAAAATGCGCCTAAAAAACCACGCAGATCAAGAAGGGGTAAATAGTCATGTTGATGCCTAAAAGAACAAAATATCGCAAAATGATGAAAGGTCGCAATCGCGGCTATGCAACAAGAGGAAATCAACTAAGTTATGGCGAATTTGGTATTAAAGCTGTTGAAGCAGGTAGAATAAATTCACGCCAAATCGAAGCAGCTCGTGTTGCTATGACTCGTTTTGTTAAAAGACAAGCAAAAATTTGGATTACAGTATTCCCTGATAAACCGCTTACTAAAAAACCTCTTCAAACTCGTATGGGTAAAGGTAAAGCAGGTGTTGAAGAGTGGGTTATGAATATCAAACCGGGAAGAATTATATTTGAAATGACCGGTGTTAGTGAAGAAGTAGCTAGACAAGCTCTTACACTTTCTATTCACAAATTGCCGTTTAAGACAAAAATCGTAACGAGGGAAAGTGAAAATGAACTATACTGAGTTGAAAGATAAAAATTTGAGCGAATTAAACGCTATGTTAAAAGAAAAAAAGGTGCTTTTGTTTGAACTTAGACAAAAGCTAAAAACTATGCAGCTAACTAACCCAAATGAAATTCGTGCGGTTAAAAAAGAGATCGCACAGATCAATACTGCAATTAGTGCAATGAAATAAGGGGTGGAATTATGGCATTTAAAAGAGAAATTCAAGGCGTAGTTCTTAAAAAAGCGGGCGATAAAACCGCAACTATTTTGGTAGAAAGAAGAGTTATTCATCCAAGATATAGAAAAATCGTAAAAAGATTTAAAAAATATCTTGTTCATGATGAAAATAATGTAGTAAATATCGGTGATACGATTTCAGCAGTTGAGTGCAGACCACTAAGTGCTAGAAAATCATTCCGCCTAAAAGCAGTTTTGAAAGCAGGAGTTGAATAATGATACAAAGTTTTACAAGACTAGCAGTAGCCGACAATAGCGGTGCAAAAGAACTTATGTGTATTAAAGTTCTTGGCGGAAGTAAAAGAAGATATGCTACAATCGGCGATATTATCGTTTGTAGCGTTAAAAAAGCACTTCCAAACGGAAAAATTAAAAGAGGTCAAGTTGTAAAAGCTGTTGTAGTTAGAACTACAAAAGAAATTCACAGAGAAAATGGATCGCTAATCAGATTTGACGAAAATGCAGCTGTTATCTTAGATAACAAAAAAGAGCCTATCGGAACTCGTATTTTCGGACCTGTTGGTCGTGAAGTTAGATATAGCGGTTTTATGAAAATCGTATCTCTTGCTCCGGAGGTTTTATAATGGCAACCAAATTTAAAATTAAAAAAGGCAATGAAGTAAAAATCATTGCAGGAGACGATAAAGGTAAAACAGGCGTTGTAAAAGCTGTTTATCCTAAAAAAGGTCAAGTTATCGTTGAGGGTTGTAAAATGGCTAAAAAAGCAATCAAACCTAGCGAAAAAAATCCAAACGGCGGATTTGTAAATAAAGAGATGCCGATTGATATTTCAAATGTAGCATTGATCGAGGGTTAATTATGAGTAGATTACAAGAACAATATAACGAAAAAATTAAACCTGCTTTGGTTAAGGAATTTGACATAAAAAATCCTATGCTAATCCCTGCACTTGAAAAAGTAGTTATCAGTGTGGGTGCTGGCGAATCAAGCAAAGATCAAAAAGTGTTGCAAAATATGGCAGATACTATATCTTTGATTGCAGGTCAAAAAGCACTTATTACAAATGCTAAAAAATCTGTTGCAGGTTTTAAGGTTAGAGAAGGCTTTCCTGTTGGTATAAAAGTTACACTAAGAAAAGAGCAAATGTATGCGTTTTTAGATAAACTAATTACAATTGCTTTGCCAAGAGTTAAAGATTTTAGAGGCGTTCCAAGAGATGGATTTGATGGAAGAGGAAATTATAACTTCGGTTTAAACGAACAACTAATGTTCCCGGAAGTTGAGTATGATAAAATTTTAAGAACTCACGGTATGAATATAACAATCGTAACTACAACAAACAGCGACAAAGAGGCGTTTAAATTGCTAGAACTATTTGGCATGCCTTTTGCGAAAGGAAAGTAAGATGGCAAAAAAATCAATGATAGCTAAGGCAAAACGCCCTGCTAAATTCAGCTCTCGTGCATATACAAGATGCCAAATTTGCGGAAGACCGCACTCTGTTTATAGAGATTTTGGAATTTGCCGTGTATGTTTAAGAAAAATGGCTAATGAAGGTTTGATCCCAGGCCTTAAAAAAGCAAGTTGGTAAGGAAAAGTTATGATAAATGATTTGATTTCAGACGGACTAACTCGTATCAGAAATGCCGCTATGAGAAGACTTGATACAACCAAGCTTCTCCACTCAAAAGTTGTTGAAGCAACTTTGAGTATTTTGGCTGCAAAAGGTTATATCGAAAGCTACAATGTTGTTGAAGAAAACAACAAAAAATTCATCAATGTTGTGCTTAAATATGATGAACGAGGCAGAAGCGTAATTAACGAAATAAAAAGAGTTTCAAAACCGGGAAGACGCGTTTATCAAGGTAAAGATGAGATAAAAAGATTTAAAAACGGTTACGGAACTATTATCGTTAGCACAAGCAAAGGCGTTATGAGCGGTATCGAAGCAAGTAAAGCCGGTGTTGGCGGCGAAGTGCTTTGCACTATTTGGTAAGATTAGTTTCTACTTTTTTATGGTATTGTGGTATCCATTCGTAAAAGTAGTCATACCCTAGACAAGTAAAGAAGGAAAGATATGTCAAGAATAGGAAAACAACCTGTAACTATTCCAAACGGAGTAGAGGTTAAATTTGAAGGTTCTGCGCTTAAATTTAAAAAAGGAAATAGCGTAAAAGAACTAGACTTGAAAAATCAAGTTGATGTAAAAATAGAAGACGGAAAAGTTGTATTTTCACCAAAAGGCGAAGATAGACAAAGTAGAGCATATTGGGGAACTTATAGAGCCCTAACAAACAACATTATCGTTGGTTTGACTGACGGCTTTACTAGACAACTTGAAATCAACGGCGTTGGTTATAAAGCGGCTATGAAAGGTAAAGTTTTAGAGCTAAGTCTAGGTTTTTCTCATGTTATAAATTATGAAGCTCCGCAAGGAATCGAAATTTCAGTTGAGAAAAATATCATCACAATCAAAGGCTCAGACAAACAACAAGTAGGTCAAGTAGCTGCTGAGGTTAGAGGTTTTAGACCGCCTGAACCATACAAAGGTAAAGGTGTTAAATATGTCGAAGAACGCATTATCCGCAAAGCCGGTAAAACATCTAAGAAATAAGGGTTAAGACAATGACAGCAAATGTATTAAAAAGAAAACTTTCTTTAAGAATCAAAAGAAAAAGAAGAATTAGAGCAAACATTTCAGGTTGCCCTGCTTGCCCAAGAATTTCTATTTTCAAATCAAACAGAACAATCTATGTTCAAGCGATTGATGATGTTAATGGTAGCACAATCTGTGCAAGTAGCGGAAAATCTTTAAATTTAAAAGCAAATAAAGCAGGTGCGACTGAACTTGCGAAAGATTTTGCGGCAAAATTAAAAGATAAAAAAATCGAGCAAGGTGTTTTTGACAGAAACGGCTATTTGTATCACGGCGTAGTTGCAGCTTTTGCTGATGCGTTAAGAGAAAACGGAATTAAACTATAACCCAAAGGAAATGATGATGGAAAAATATAACAGAGAAGAATTCGAAGAAGTAATCGTCAATATCGGCAGGGTTACAAAAGTCGTAAAGGGCGGTAGAAGATTTAGATTTACAGCTCTTGTTGTTGTCGGAAACAGAAACGGACTAGTAGGATACGGATTTGGTAAATCAAAAGAAGTTCCTGATGCTATCAAAAAAGCCGTAGATGACGCTTTTAAAAACATTATTGATGTTAAGTTAAAAGGTTCAACTATATCTCACGATATAGAAGTTAAATACAATGCAAGTAGAATTCTACTAAAACCGGCTAGCGAAGGTACCGGCGTTATCGCAGGTGGTTCTGTTCGCCCTGTTTTAGAACTTGCAGGTATCAAAGATATTTTGACAAAATCACTTGGATCAAATAACTCATCAAATGTTGTAAGAGCTACAATGAAAGCTCTTAGTATGCTAAAAAATTAAAGGATAGATGATGGGACTTGAAAATTTACAAAAAGCCGCTGGTTCAACTAAAAAAACAAAAAGAATTGGTCGCGGTCAAGGAAGCGGTTGGGGCAAAACTGCTACAAAAGGCGGTAAAGGTCAAACTGCAAGAAAAGGTTATAACGAAAAAAGAGGTTTTGAAGGCGGACAACAACCGCTTCAAAGAAGACTACCAAAAGTAGGTTTTGCTTCTAAATTTGAAAAACCTTATGTTATAAATGTTGAGAAAATTTCAGCCGTTAAAGAGTTAAGCGAGATTACATTTGAGACTATCGCAAGTGTTCATAAATTCTCTAACAGCGTGAAAAAAATCAAACTAATAGGTGCAAGTGCAAAAGATCTTGCTTCAAAAATCAAAGATGAGAAAATAGTTACAAGCGGACAAAAATAATGAAAAATCCATTACTCAACAAGATACTCATTACATTGGGTTTTTTGCTTGCTTTTAGGCTACTGGCTTATGTTCCGGTGCCCGGAGTAGATGTTGAGGTCGTAAAGGAATTTTTTAAAAATAATAGCGATAATGCACTAGGCATGTTTAATATGTTCAGCGGTAAGGCCGCTGAACGATTGAGCGTTATTTCGCTCGGTATTATGCCTTACATTACCGCTTCTATTATTATGGAGCTTCTTGCGGCTACATTTCCGAATTTAGGCAAGTTAAAAAAAGAGCGAGACGGAATGCAAAAATATATGCAAATTATCCGTTATGCAACAATCGCAATTACAATAGTTCAGTCAATAGGCGTTAGTATCGGTTTGCAAAGTCTAACAGGAAATAACGGCGCACCTGCCATTATGACTGAGAATTCAAATGAATTTATATTTATTTCTTGCGTTTCGATGCTTGCAGGAACTATGCTACTTATGTGGATAGGCGAACAAATCACTCAAAGAGGTATCGGAAACGGAACAAGTTTAATCATTTTTGCAGGTATTGTTAGTGCTATTCCTGCTGCTATTGGCGGCACTGTAAATTTAGTAAATACAGGCGAAATGAATTTCTTGGTTTTATTCTTAATTTTATTAATCGTTCTAGCAACCGTCGGCATTATTATCTATGTCGAGCTTGGCGAGAGAAGAATTCCTATTTCGTATTCTAGAAAAGTGATTATGCAAAATCAAAATAAAAGGATAATGAACTATATCCCTATCAAGTTAAATTTAAGCGGTGTTATTCCGCCGATTTTCGCGAGTGCGGTCTTGATGTTTCCTAGCACGATTTTACAAGCTAGCACAAATCCGTATATCCAAAAAATCAACGACTTTTTAAGTCCAAGTGGATATTTTTTCAACTTTTTAACTTTTGTTTTGGTTGTATTTTTTGCATATTTTTACGCTTCGATTGCGTTTAACTCAAAAGATATTAGCGAAAATCTCAAAAAACAAGGTGGTTTTGTTCCCGGAATTCGCCCGGGAGAAGGAACGGCGACATATCTAAATGATATTGCAAGTCGTTTGACATTTTGGGGTTCGATTTATTTGGGTTTAGTAACCGTTATTCCATGGCTATTAGTTAAATTTATGGGCGTTCCGTTTTATTTCGGCGGAACAAGCGTTTTGATCGTTGTATCTGTTGCGCTTGATACTATGAGAAGAATCGAAGCTCAAATTTATATGAATAAATATCAAACTTTAAGCGCGGTAGGCTTATAAAATGGCAATCACGCTAAAAAACGCAAAAGACATCGAGGGCTTACGAGCAGCGAATAAAATCGTCGCTGCCGCCCTTGATTACGCAGAAGAGTTTTTAAAACCGGGTATGAGTTTGCTCGAAGTCGATAAAAAAATCGACGAATTTATTACAGCCAAAGGTGCATATCCTGCGTTTAAAGGACTTTACGGCTTTCCAAATGCTGCTTGTTTATCACTAAATGAAGTTATAATTCACGGAATTCCTGATAATACCATTTTAAAAGAAGGCGATATACTAGGTGTCGATGTCGGAAGCAAACTAAACGGCTATTACGGCGATAGCGCACGAACCTTTCCTATCGGTCAAATTTCAAAAGAAGATGAAGATTTGATTGCGTGTAGTAAGGACGCTCTTTATCATGCGATTGATTTTATAAAGGTCGGTATGCACTTTAAAGAAGTTTGCTTCGAGCTTGAAAAATTTATAAAATCACGCGGTTTTGTGCCGCTAATTGGCTTTTGCGGTCATGGAATCGGAAAAAAACCGCACGAAGAGCCTGAAATTCCAAACTACTTAGAAGGTAATAACCCAAAAGCGGGTCCAAAAATCAAGAATGGTATGGTTTTTTGCATTGAGCCGATGATTTGCCAAAAAGACGGCACGGCAGTAATCGCAAAAGACAAATGGACAACAACGGCAAAAGACGGGCTTAGAACTAGCCATTATGAGCATTGTTTGGCGGTTGTGAATAATAAAGTCGAAATTTTAAGCAAAAGCTTGAAAGATTAAAAAAGGAGAGAATTTAATGGCAAAAGATGATGTCATTGAGATTGACGGAAATGTAATCGAGGCGTTGCCAAATGCGACATTTAAGGTCGAGCTTGATAATAAGCATGTGATTTTGTGTCATATCGCAGGAAAAATGCGTATGCACTATATTAAAATTATGCCGGGCGATCGCGTCAAAGTCGAGCTTACGCCATACAGCTTAGATAAAGGTAGAATTACTTATCGCTATAAATAATTTTTTATAATTCCCCGAGCCTGAACGGATTAAGGCGTAAATTTAAGTGGTTCATTCGCTCACTACCGACAAGGTAGCTTCGCTTTTAACCACTTAAATTTACGCCTTACTACGCCTATCCCGTCTTGAATATTTCTTTTGTAATTGAATTATTTTTCTAAATTTTAGCGAGATTGTCGGCATACGCAGTTTAAATTTAGCATTGAATTATTTTTCTAAATTTTAGCGAGATTGTTGCATTAAATTTGCTTTTGTTGTCATTAAATTTAATCAAATTAACTCTATATAATGCGGAATTATATCTTCATAAATGCCGTTTTTATTTAAAAAACCACCCTTAATCACGCCAAGTTTGGTAAATCCTAATTTTTCATAAAGTCTTAGCGCCACTTTGTTGTTTGCGACAACGGCGTTAAACTGCATAATGCGAAAACCAAGCTCTTTCGCTTTTGTAAGGCTATGACGAACTAAAATCTCGCCCACGCCCTTACCACGGGTATTTTTAGCCACACCATAACTTGCATTTGCGATATGAGCACACCTACCGACATTATTTGGGTGCAAGATATAAAGTCCCAAAATTTCGCCCTTTTTATCTGAATTTGCACCAGTTTCAACCGCAACTCCAACAAAACTTTGAGAAGAGAAAAACTTAAATCCGCTATTTTTATCTAAAAGCTCAGTTTGCGGAAAGGCAACGCCATTTTCGACCACTTCGTTCCAAATTTGGATTATAAATTTAATGTCATTTTGTCTAAATTCACGCACTTTTATACTCATTTATTACCTTGTAAAATTTTGTTAATATTGATGAATTATGAATTTTACAGAATTTAGGTTTAATTTGGTTTTAAAATTTTTTCTCGTAGGATAATCACAGCAAAAAAATATTATAATGCAAATTTAATTAAAATTTAGCAGGAGTAAAAGTGGGCATTAGTTACGAAAAATTTGAAGTTTCGGACACAAGCAGAGTTAAAAATAAAGAGTATTTAAAAAAAGTCATTTCAGCCACAGAGGCTGTCAATTTAATTCCGCACGGAGCGTTGATTGGTTTTGGAGGTTTTGTGGGTGCCGGTGCTCCAATCGTAGTGCCTATGGCATTAGCCCAAAGAGCAGAAAAACTTCACGCCGATGGCAAAGAATTTCAAATCAAAGCACTAACAGGGGCTTCAACTGATCCAAATTTAGACGGCGTTTTAGCAAGAGCTGGTGCCGTTAGTTTTAGAGCGCCTTTTAATACAGATAAAGATATGCGAATAGCAGTAAATTCAAATAAAACTAAATATATGGATATTCATCTTTCATCATTGGCTCAGTATGCTGAATCTGGGTTTTTTGGAGAAATGGATTTTGCTATTGTTGAGATTTCTGGCATTACAGAAGATGGAAAGTTGATACCATCGACTTCGGTGGGTAATGCGCAAAATTGGCTAAATATTGCCAAAAAAGTTATTTTAGAAGTAAATATTTCTCAGCCATTGGAATTAGAAAAACTGCACGATATTGCCGTTTTGGCTCGTTCGCCGTATCAAAAAGAAATAGCTATCAATGAAGTAGGAGATCGCATCGGCACTCCATACCTAAGCGTAGATCCAGATAAAGTCGTAGCAGTAGTAGTAGCAAACACTCCTGATCGTGTTAATAAATTTACTCCACTAGATGAAATTTCAATCGCAATCGGAGATAATGTCGTTAAATTTTTTGAAAATGAAGTAAAAGCTGGAAGGTTGCCAAAAGATACTCTCTTGCCTTTACAATCAGGTGTAGGAAATATTCCAAATGCCGTTTTGGCCGCATTAAAAAAAGCATCTTATAAAAAGTTAAATTTTTATACCGAAGTTATCCAAGATGGACTTTTAGAGCTTATAAAAGAAGGCATTGCTGACACCGTCAGCTCAGCTTCATTATACCTTAGTTTTGAAGCTACGCAAGACTTCCGCGAAAACATTAACTTCTACTCCAAACACATAGTCCTTCGCCCACAAGAACTTTCAAATAACCCGGAAGTCATAAGAAGACTTGGTGTAATAGCAATGAACGGAATGCTAGAAGCCGACATTTACGGAAATGTAAATTCGACAAATGTTATGGGAACACAGATGATGAACGGCATAGGCGGAAGCGGTGATTTTGCAAGAAATGGTTATATTTCTATATTCCTTACGCCATCAACTGCAAAAGGCGGAGCAATAAGCTCAATCGTTCCTTTTGTAAGCCATGTCGATCACACAGAACACGATACAATGGTAATAGTTAGCGAATATGGTTATGCAGATTTGCGTGGTAAAAGTCCAAGAGAAAGAGCAAAAGAGATGATAAAAATCGCTCACCCTGATTACAGAGAAGCTTTGCAAGATTATTTTGATAGAGCTTGTGCTAATGAAAAAGCAGGTCATACGCCACATATTTTAAGCGAAGCGCTATCTTGGCATGATAGATTTAATAAAACAGGAAGTATGAAAAAGGCGTAGGCTTTTTAAGTTGAAACTAGCCTAGCTTTTAATTCCCCAAGCTTGACGGATTTACGCACAAATTTAGTCAATTTCATCGCTTATTACCGCCAAAGGTAACTTCGCTCGAAACTGACTAAATTTGTGCGTAACTACGCCTATCTTGTCTTGAATATTTTTAGCTAATTAAATAAATTTAAAAATCTTATTTCAAGCGTTGCAATGCATTTATTAAATTCCGCACTTTTGGCAATTACAAAATTTAAAATCCCAAATTTTCATCTATCAAAACTACTTCGTATTCACAGCCGTTTGGCGGATAATAAAACACGCTAAAACCGCGACAAATTCGCTCTTTGCTCTTGCAATCATAGCATTTATCGCCGTTTAATACGCACGGAGTTTTCACGCCAAATCTATTTGCGTTTTTGACCGCAGCCACATTTCTAGCCCTACTCATCGCACTATCAAAATCAGGTGCGATTTTGTTTTTACCGATGATAAAATAAACCTTTTTGTGCCCGTAGCAAAGTGCGCCTATGCGGTTTCCTGTGCCGTCAATATTGATAATTTCGCCACCCTCAGAAACGCCGTTGGCTGACGAGATGTAAATATCGGTCGTAAGGGCGATTTTACGCGTCTCATCGGCACTTAAATTTTTATCAAGCACCCAGTGCCAGTATGTGTCGTTGTGCGAATTTAGAGCTTCATAAAGCCCCATTTCTTTGATACTCATCGAGCCGCCAAAGCCCACGCTTACGCCATTTATTTGCAAATTTAAATACTGCGTCGCTTTTTCTTTGTTTTCAAAAACACTAACTTTGTAGCCTAATTTTTCTAAATTTTTAGCTGTTTTTTCAATATCCATTTTTAGCCTTTCAAATTTGACAAATTCTATCAAAAAATTAATGAATTTTTCAAAATTTAGACTAAACTTGTTTTGTAAATTTTTTGATTTATCTCGTTGCAAATTCGTTGTGAAAGGCAAATCAAATTCAACCTAAATTTAAAAACCAAATGCCGACGATTTGTGGTGTTTTCGAACAAAACAAGCGAAAAACTAGGCGCCTGTCTGTTTAAGCAAGTTTTGTGACGAATCGCCACAAAGCTAGGCTGAATTTCCATTGCAAATTTTGAATTGCCTATGCCGTCGATTTTGCACCGAATTTGCATAAGATAATACTTGATTTGTCTATCGTTGCAAATTCGGTGTAAGAGCTAGGCTAGTTTCAACTTAAAAAGCCTACGCCTTTTTCATATTTCCTGTTTTATTAAATCTATCATGCCAAGATAGTGCTTCGTCTAAAATATGTGGTGTATGTCCTGCTTTTTCCTGTGCGCAAGCTCTATCGAAATAATCTTGCAAAGCCTCTCTGTAATCAGGGTGAGCGATTTTTATCATCTCTTTTGCTCTTTGCCTTGGGCTTTTACCACGCAAATCTGCATAACCATATTCGCTAACTATTACCATTGTATCGTGTTCTGTGTGATCGACATGGCTTACAAAAGGAACGATTGAACTAATAGCACCACCTTTTGCGGTTGATGGCGTAAGGAATATAGAAATATAACCATTTCTTGCAAAATCACCGCTTCCGCCTATGCCGTTCATCATCTGTGTTCCCATAACATTTGTCGAATTTACATTTCCGTAAATGTCGGCTTCTAGCATTCCGTTCATTGCTATTACGCCAAGTCTTCTTATGACTTCCGGGTTATTTGATAACTCTTGTGGGCGTAGAACTATGTGTTTGGAGTAGAAGTTGATGTTTTCGCGGAAGTCATCAACTGCATCAGGGCTAAGAGAGAGCGAAGCAGAGCTTGCCATTTCGACAACGCCGTCTTTGATTAAGTCTAAAAGCCCATCTTGAATAACTTCGGTATAACAAGTTAGCCCTTTATATCCTGCTCGTTTAAGTCCAGCCAAAACAGCATTTGCGACATTGCCAATGCCAGATTGCAAAGGCAAAAGCGTATCTTTTGGCAACCTTCCAGCTTTTACTTCTTGTTCGAAAAATTTAACGACATTATCTCCGATTGCGATTGAAATTTCATCAAGTGGAGTAAATTTATTAACACGATCCGGCGTATTTGCTACTACTACGGCTACGACTTTATCTGGATCGACTGTTAAATACGGAGTGCCGATTCTATCATCGACTTTTGTGATATTTAGCGGTTTTCTATGTGGCGGAAGTCCGAGAGTCGCGACATCATGGATACCTTCAAGGGCAGTTGGTTGGTAATTATTTACTTCCAAAATGACATTTTTTGCGATATTTAGCCATGTTTGATTGTTGCCGATTGAAGTCGAAGGTATCAACTTCCCGTCTTCTGTAATGCCAGAAATTTCAACAATAGCAAAATCCATTTCTCCAAAAAATCCAGATTCAGCATACTGAGCCAATGATGAAAGATGAATATCCATATATTTAGTTTTATTTGAATTTACTGCTATTCGCATATCTTTATCTGTGTTAAAAGGCGCTCTAAAACTAACGGCATTAGCTCTTGCTAAAACACCATCTAAATTTGGATCAGTTGAAGCCCCTGTTAGTGCTTTGATTTGAAATTCTTTGCCATCGGCGTGAAGTTTTTCTGCTCTTTGGGCTAATGCCATAGGTACTACGATTGGAGCACCGGCGCCCACAAAACCGCTAAAACCGACTAACGCGTCATTTTGAACAAATTCAGCAGCTTTATCTGCCGAAACTACTTTGTCTAAAAAAACTTTACTTTTGATTCTACTTGTGTCTGAACTTTGCATACTTGCGTAATCACTCATTTTTTTCTCCTAAAATTTAAATTGATTTGGCGATTATAATATTTTTTTGCTGTGATTATCCATATTTTTAAAAAAATTGAATTTTTTTAAGTTAAATTTAAAATTTAACTCCAAATTTACAATAAGGCAAATTCACACAAATTTATAAATTTTAAAGCAAACTTTGGGTAAAATCCTAGTTTTTGCAACTAACTGCGTGAAGAAGTGTTTTCAAAATCACCGCTATTTTGAAAACAGTTGGTTTGATACTTTCGCCTGAAATTCGTTAAACCTAAGTGCAAGTTGCACCTAAGCGGAATAATTTTTTTAGGAGTGTAGGATGAAAGTTCGTCCTTCTGTGAAGAAGATGTGCGACAAATGTAAAGTCGTTAAGCGTAAAGGTGTTGTTCACATTATTTGTGAAAATCCAAAACATAAACAAAGACAAGGATAAGTTATGGCTCGTATTGCAGGTGTTGATTTACCAAAGAAAAAAAGAATTGAATATGGCTTAACTTATATCTACGGTATAGGTCTTTTTACTTCAAGAAAAATTCTTGATGCTACTGGCATTTCTTATGACAAGAGAGTTGCTGATTTAACAGAAGAAGAAGCTGCGACAATCCGAAAAGAGATCCAAGAACACTATATGGTCGAAGGTGATCTTAGAAAAGAAGTTGCTATGAATATCAAAGCACTTATGGATTTAGGCGGCTATCGTGGTCTTAGACATAGAAAAGGTCTTCCTGTTCGTGGTCAAAAAACAAAAACAAATGCACGAACTAGAAAAGGCAAACGCAAAACTGTCGGCGCGGCAACTAAATAAGGATTGAGAAATGGCAAAAAGAAAAGTAGTTAAGAAAAAAACAGCAAGAAAAAGTATTGCAAAAGGTATAGTTTATATCTCTGCTACATTTAACAACACTATGGTTACTGTAACAGATGAAATGGGAAATGCCATTGCATGGAGTAGCGCAGGTGCGTTAAATTTCAAAGGAAGCAAAAAATCAACTCCTTATGCAGCGCAACAAGCTATCGAAGATGCACTTAATAAAGCAAAAGAACACGGCATTAAAGAAGTAGGCATCAAAGTTCAAGGTCCAGGAAGCGGTAGAGAAACTGCCGTTAAAAGCGTAGGCGGCGTAGAAGGCATTAAAGTTACATTTTTAAAAGACATCACGCCTTTGGCACATAACGGTTGCAGACCGCCAAAAAGACGCCGTGTATAATTAGGAATTTAGGAGAATATTATGGCTAGATATAGAGGACCAGTTGAAAAATTAGAAAGAAGACTAGGCGTTGATTTGTTTATGAAAGGCGAAAGAAGATTGGCTGGAAAAAGCGCTCTTCTAAAAAGACCTTATGCACCGGGTCAACACGGACAACGCAGAGCAAAAGTAAGCGAATACGGCTCTCAACTTAGAGAAAAACAAAAAGCTAAATTTATGTATGGCGTAAGCGAAAAACAATTTAGAAGATTGTTTGCAGAAGCTGCTAGAAGAGACGGCAACACAGGAGCTATCCTTGTTCAACTTTTAGAACAAAGACTAGATAATGTTGTTTATAGAATGGGCTTTGCTACAACTAGAAGATTTGCAAGACAACTTGTAACTCACGGACATATTTTAGTTGATGGTAAAAGACTAGATATTCCGTCTTACAGCGTAAAAGCAGGTCAAAAAATCGAAGTTATCGAAAAAAGCAAAAACAATCCGCAAATTTCAAGAGCTATTGATTTGACAGCTCAAACAGGTATTGTTGCTTGGGTTGATGTAGAAAAAGATAAAAGATACGGAATTTTTTCAAGAGTTCCTGAAAGAGAAGAAGTTGTTATTCCTGTTGAGGAAAGATTTATAGTCGAGCTTTATTCAAAATAGTAGGAGCAAATTATGAGAAAAATTACAACATCAGCTCATATGCCAACCGAAATCGAAGTTGTTAATGTTAGCGAAAATGTTGCTAAGGTTATAGCTTATCCTTTTGAAACAGGATACGGCGTTACTCTTGCTCACCCTTTGAGAAGATTACTTTTTACAAGCACCGTCGGATTTGCTCCGACTGCCGTTAAAATCGAAGGCGTAAGCCACGAATTTGACAGCATGAGAGGTATGCTTGAAGATGTTGCTGCTTTTATCATAAATTTAAAAGCATTAAGATTTAAAATCAAAGGCGATTCAAAAAGAGAAGTTGTTGAATATAGCTTTAAAGGTCCAAAAGAAATTTACGGAAAAGATTTGACTAACGACATCGTTGAAATCGTAAATCCTGATAGTTACTTAGCGACCATAAACGAAGATGCCGAACTTAAATTTTCACTTGTTGTAGAAAAAGGCATAGGATATGTTCCTAGTGAAGAGATTAGAGATTATATCGATAGCGATTATATCGCACTTGATGCGTTTTTTACACCTGTAACAAAAGCGGTTTATGATATTGAAAATGTTTTTGTTGAAGACAATCCTGATTTTGAAAAAATCGTATTTACGATCACAACTGACGGACAAGTAAGCGCAATCGACGCATTTAAAAATGCACTAGAAGCTATGTATCAACAAATGTCGGTTTTCAAAGGCATCGTTGATATTGATATTTCAAACACTTTGGGAAAACAAATTCCAAGCAACGAACACGCTAAACTTTTTGAAAGCGTAGAAAACCTAAATTTAAGCGCAAGAAGCTTTAACTGCCTTGATAAAGCTGAAATCAGATTTATCGGCGAACTTGCCATTATGGAAGAAAATGAGCTAAAAGAGCTTAAAAATTTAGGCAAAAAATCTCTTGAAGAGATCAAAGCTGTTATGCAAGAAATCGGTTATCCTGTCGGAAATCCTGATTTAAAGGACAAAAAAGAACAGCTAAGAGCGAAACTTGAAGAGTTAAAATCACAAAAGAGCGAAGGATAATAAATGAGACACAATCACGGATATAGAAAGCTAGGTCGCACTTCGTCTCACAGAGCCGCATTGCTTAAAAATTTGACAATCGCAATCATCAATAGCGGCAAGATTGAGACGACTTTGCCAAAAGCAAAAGAGTTAAGAAGCTATGTAGAAAAACTAATCACAAGAGCAAGAATTGGCGATAGCGAAGCCCATAGATTTGTTTTTGCTGCATTGCAAGATAAAGCAGCTACAAACAAACTAGTTACCGAAGTTGCACCAAAATACGCAGGTCGCAACGGCGGATATACAAGAATCATCAAAACTAGAATTCGCAAAGGCGATGCAGCCGAAATGGCTTTCATCGAACTAATCGGCGAATAATCCAAATTTTAGGGGCGAATTTGCCCCTATTTTTTTAATCCACAAATTCAAAGTAAGATGGGCATCCTTGCCCACCTTACGAAATTTTATAAAATTTTGTTTTTGCAAAATTCAATTACAGTCATTCCAATAAAAAATGAAAGACTAAAAGTTGAAATTGCAAAAATTGCAATTGCTATAAAATTTAGCATTTTTTGCTCCTTTCTTTAAATTTTTCACATTCTATAACTATTTTTTGAAAATTATTGAAAAAAAATAAAAAATCAACATTTTAAGTGATTGATTTTTATTTTTTACTATTTAAATAATCTAAGAAAGTAGATTGAAAGGCTAAAAAATACAATCAAATAATAGTTATTGTAACGAGCAATTATATTTAAATTTTTTACCTATCAAAAAGCTAAATTTGGTTTTTAAATCGCTAAAAAAATATTTATTTTGTGTTATGCTTGTTATCAAATTTAATAAGACTTATTTTAGTGCTTTTATAGTATAATTCGCACAAAAAAATAAAGGAAAATTTAGTGATACCATTTAGCGATGAAGAACTTTTAAAACCGGTTCAAAATAGCCTAAACGCAATCCGCCCAATGCTCCAAAATGACGGTGGCGATATAGAGCTTTTAAAAATCAAAAACGGCGTTGTCTATGTGCAACTAACAGGGCATTGCCACGGCTGTGCGGCTGCCGGTCAGACGCTTAAATACGGCGTAGAGCGCCAACTTCGCATAGACATACACCCAGAACTAAGCGTCGTAAATATCCCAATGGGCGAGAGTGTAGATGGATTATAAAGAATTAGGCATAAAGGCATTTTCGCGTTACAGATTTAAAGACGCAAAGCTTTATTTTAGCCTTGCTTACGAGCAAGAACCAAATGATGAGCTTTTGTTTTTGATAGAACTTGCCGAGTTAGCGCTTATCGATAGAAGCGAAGTTATGCCGATTTTCGAGTTTTATCAAATCAAATCCAAAAAAAATATGGACGAATTTTTTGACATTTTAAATTCGCTTTATAAAAATATTTACGAAGAAGAAGAGTCACAAATTCCTGAAAATCTCAAAGATGATGTAAAAAATTCGATTTCGTATAAAGAATTTAGAGAAATACTGGGTAAAACGGGCGATTTCAAGCAGGTTTTAGAAGGTGTAATGTTTTCATCGAGCATAACCATAGAGAGCAAAGACGAAATGCTAAATTTCTTAGAGAATTTGGTAGAAAACGATTTTATCGATATGAGTTTGCGATATATCGAAGATTTTTCTTGGGTATTTACGGACGATTTGAAATTTAATAAACTTATAGAAAAGATAAAAAACAATGAAAATTCAAATTCAAAATAGCTTTATCACGGACAATTCTAACGAGTGCGAAAATGGTTGCTTTTTTTTGCAAACTTCGGCAAATTCGGCTTTTGTAAATTCGGCGAGCCAAAACGGCGCAAAGATAATTAGCATAGAAAAAGCCAAAGAAATGCTTGGAATCGATGAAAATATCAAAATAGTGGGTATTACAGGCACTAACGGCAAAACGACCACAGCGGCAGCCATTTATTCTACGCTTTTGGATTTGGGCTATAAATGCGCCTTAACGGGGACGCGCGGGGCATTTATAAACGATAAACGCATTGACGAAAAAGGGCTAACCACAAGCTCGGTTATCAAAACGCTTAGTTATTTATACGAAGCTACAAAGCAGGGGTGCGAATTTTTGGTAATGGAAGTTAGCTCTCATGCTATCGCACAAAATCGCATAGAAGGGCTTAAATTTGCTCTTAAAATTTTTACAAATTTAACGCAAGATCACCTTGATTATCACAAAACTTTTGAAGAATATGCAAGAGTTAAAAGCAGTTTTTTTGCCGATGAGAGCGTAAAGCTGATAAATAAAGACGATAAATTTATAAATTTCAATCTCAAAAACGCTTTTACCTATGGGATAAAAAATTCAGCCACTTTTAGCGTTTTAGCTTACAGCGTAAAAGATAGCATAAACGCTGTTTTAAAAACGCCCTATGGCGAGTGCGAGATAGAAAGCGATTTGGTTGGCGAATTTAATCTTTACAATATCATTTCGGCTTTTTGTGCCGTTAAAATTCTAACAAATTTAGAAAACGAAAAAATCGCAAACGCACTGGCAAATTTCGCAGGTGTCGAAGGTCGCGTTGAAATAGTTAGCAAAAATCCGCTTGTAATCGTTGATTTTGCGCATACGCCCGATGGCATAGAAAAAGTGCTAAATGCGCTAAAAGATAACGAGCTAATCGTAGTTTTTGGAGCAGGTGGGGATAGAGACAAAACAAAACGCCCGTTAATGGGGAAAATCGCCGAAAAATTTGCTAAAATTTGCATTATAACAAGCGATAATCCAAGAAGCGAAAATCCAAGCGAAATCATAGAAGAAATTTATGCTGGAATGAGTAAATTTGATAAAATTCTAAAAATCACAGACAGAAAAGAAGCGATAAAAAAGGCTTTAAGTTTGGCTACAAACGGCGAAGTTGTAGCGATTTTAGGCAAGGGCGATGAAAATACCCAAGAGATAAAAGGGGTAAAATACCCATTTAGCGACAAAGAGTGCGTTAGGGAAATTTTAAAGGAGATAAAATGACGATAACAATGATGCAAAGTAAAATTCACAGAGCGACCATAACCGATGCGAATTTAAACTATGTCGGCTCGATTACGATAGATAAAAATCTAATGAAAGCTGCAAATTTGCTTGAATTTCAAAAGGTCGATGTGCTTGATATTAACAATGGCGAGAGATTTAGCACATATATCATAAAAGGCGAGAAAAAGGGCGAAATTTGCCTAAATGGCGCAGCCGCAAGGAAAGTTTGCGTTGGAGATCTTGTCATAATCGTAAGTTATGCCGATATGGACGCAAATGAAGCCAAAACGCACAAGCCGACAATCGTGCATGTAAATGAAAAAAATGAAATTGTGGAGTAAATGATGTTTGAAGGGTTTGATTTTTCAAAAATGGGCGAAATGGTCGAAGAAATGCAAAAAAAGGCAAAAGAGATCGAAGAAGCCAATGCAAATAAAGAATACTCGGTCAAATCAGGCGGCGGCTTAGTCGCTATCAAAATCAACGGCAACGGCGAAGTAATGGATTTAAATATCGACGATAGCTTGTTTGAAGACAAAGAGAGTTTGCAAATTTTGCTCATTTCAGCGATGAATGACGCTGTTAAACTTATAGAAAATGAGAAAAAACAAACAGCAGCGAAAATGCTAGGGCTTGGGAATTTAGGGAATTTTGGTTTGTAAATTTAAGGTGCAAAAATGAATATTTTAGAGTGTTTCAAGGATTATTTAAAGCAGAATTTAACAAAATGCAAAAGCTATCACCCGTATTTTGAAGAAGCGTTAAATTATATGCTTTTAGCAGGTGGCAAACATTTTCGCGCTCAGCTTCTCTTAGGCGTAGTTAATGCCGTCGATAAGAGCAAATTTAACGACGCAATGGCAGTTGCGATGGCATTAGAGATGATTCACTCATATTCGCTAATCCATGATGATTTGCCAAGTATGGATAATGCTGATTTTCGTCGCGGAATTCCTACGATTCATAAAAAATATGACGAAGTAACGGCTATTTTAGTCGGGGACGCGCTAAATTCAGACGCATTTTTACGCATAGCAAATGCAAATTTAAACGATGAAATCAAAGTAAAATGTGTGCGAATTCTAGCCAAAAATGCAGGAAGTGCGGGTATGGCGTTGGGTCAAGCACTAGATTGTTATTTTGAAAAAACTACGCTCGAACTTGATAAGCTTGAATTTTTGCATTTACACAAAACAGGCGCACTAATCGCAGCTAGTTTGGAGCTTGGTGCCGTTATTGCTGGACTTAGTGATGAAAAAGCAAAAGAGCTATATAAAATCGGGCTAAAAATAGGACTAGCTTTTCAAATTCAAGATGATTTAATCGACGCAACCGCAACCAGCGAAGAAGCGGGAAAACCTGTAAATCACGACGAATTTAAAAATTCATTTGTGAATTTAATCGGCGTTGAGCGTTCAAAAGCCTACAAAGAAAAAATCATCGCCCAAATCAGCGAAAATTTGCAAAATTATGATGAAAATTTAGTGAATTTAATATCAAATTTAATAGAAAAATATTTAAAAGGATAAATATGCGAAGCAAAATTTCAAACACCATTAAGTTTTTAAGTGCCGATATGATTCAAAAGGCAAATTCAGGACACCCAGGAACTCCAATGGGACTAAGCGATGTAATGAGTGTCTTAATGAGCAAAATTCGCCACAATCCAAAAAATCCAAAGTGGCTAAACCGCGATAGAATCGTATTTTCAGGCGGTCATGCAAGTGCTTTGGTGTATAGTTATTTGTATTTAAGCGGATACGATCTTGATCTGGACGATTTAAAGAATTTTAGACAACTCCACTCAAAAACGCCCGGACACCCCGAAATTACCACTGACGGCGTTGAAATCGCAACAGGACCACTCGGTCAAGGCGTGGCAAATGCTGTTGGCTTTGCTATGGCGGCAAAATACGCTGCAAATTTGCTAAATGAAGAAAATAACGAAATAATCGATCATAAAATTTACTGCCTTTGCGGGGACGGCGATTTAGAAGAAGGCATTAGCTACGAAGCCTGTGCGTTAGCCGGTCGCCATAACTTAGACAATCTAGTCATAATTTATGATAGCAACAAAATCACAATCGACGGAAGCACAGACATCGCGTGGGACGAAGATGTTAAGGTGCGTTTTGAAGCGCAAGGTTTTGAAGTGGCGCGAATAGACGGACATAATTTTGATCAAATCGAATTCGTGCTAGATGAAGCTAAAAATAAAGAAAAACCATACTTAATCATCGCAAATACGACTATCGGCAAGGGTGCGTTAGAGCTTGAAGGAAGCCATAAAACGCATGGAGCGCCGCTTGGCGAAGATTTGATAAAAAGAGCGAAAGCCGAGCTTAAATTTGACCCTGATAAAACATTTGTAGTGGGCGAAGATGTGCTTTTTGAGACACGAAGTGCCGTTGAAAAGGGCGATTTAGAAGAAAAACTTTGGAACGAAAAAGTTGCAAAACTAAGCGATGAAAAGAAAAATTTACTAAATTCGCTTTTAAACCCTGATTTTAGCAAGGTAGCTTTTCCTGATTTTAGCGGTCAAAAGGTCGCCACAAGGGACAGCAACGGCAAAATTTTAAATGCAATCGCTGCGTCTGTGCCTAGCTTTCTAGGCGGAAGTGCCGATTTGGCTGCTTCAAATAAAACCGAGCTTAAAGATATGGGCGATTTTCCAAACGGAAAAAATTTGCACTTTGGAATTCGCGAACACGCAATGGCGGCGATAAATAACGCGATTGCTAGGTATGGGCTTTTTGTGCCGTTTTCGGCGACATTTTTCATTTTTAGTGATTATCTAAAATGTGGGGCTAGACTTGCCGCACTCATGAATTTACGCCATTATTTTATTTTTACGCACGATAGTATCGGCGTTGGCGAAGACGGACCAACGCATGAACCTATCGAACAACTAGCAACTTTTAGGTCAATGCCAAATTTCTACACATTTCGCCCAGCGGATGGAAATGAAAATGTTGAGTGCTGGAAGGAAGCCCTAAATTTGGGAAGTCCTTGCGCGTTTGTTTGCTCTCGTCAGGGCTTAGAGTGCTTACCAAAAGCAGTTTTTGGAAGCGTTAAAGGCGGCGCTTATCTCGTAAAAGAAAGAGAAAACGCTAAAATCACGCTTGTTGCAAGCGGTAGCGAAGTCTCGCTTTGTTTGAAGGCTGCCGATATTTTGCAAAGCGAAGATATAGAAGCAAATGTCGTTAGTGCGCCTTGTTTTGAGCTTTTGTGCAAGCAAGATAAGAGCTATTTAGATAGAGTTTTTAATAAAAATACAAAAGTCTTAGCCGTCGAAGCAGCTAGTGGCTTGGAGTGGTATAAATTTGCCGATGAAGTGCTTGGTATGAAGAGCTTTGGCGAGAGCGGAAACGCAAATGAGCTGTTTAAACTCTTTGGTTTTAGCGATGTCAATGTCGCTAAAATAGCAAAAGAGCTTTTAAATTCATAAAAAATTTGGCGTAAATTTGCAAATTTAGCGAATTTACGCTTTTTAAATTTGCTAAATTTATTAAATTTTCACTAAATTTGGCAAATTTCATACTAAAATTTATTAAATTTGATAAATTTTTATCTCATAGACAGGTGTCCGAGTGGTTTAAGGAGCACGCCTGGAACGCGTGTAAAGTGAAAGCTTTCGAGGGTTCAAATCCCTTCCTGTCTGCCATAATTTTATCTTTTAATCACATCAAATTCGATGAAGATTCCCGTTGGTTCTTTATTGTCATAGATTTCAGCACGATAACGCATAACGCTAGTGGTGCAAAAACTTAGCATAAAATTTGCCCTAAATTCGCCATTTTCGTCTTTTTGTAAAGGCGAAGCGATGTCGCCCATATACATATTTACGCCTTTAAAGACGATTTCGGGATTTTTGAAATTTGCGTTTAAATTTGAAATTTTTAAAATGTGTTTTTCCATTGCTAAAATCGGTTTTGGCGAGATTTCAAATTTAACTTTTGTGCCGTTAAATTCTTTTTCGCAAATTTGTGAATTTAAATCGCAAGGAAGTATTGATAATTTTTCACTGCTTCCAAATGCAGACCCGCCGTCATCACAACCAAAAAAGAACGCACAAATCACGCTAAAAAGGCAAATTTTAAATTTCATATCTATTTGCTCCAAAATTTTTTGGCGATTATAGCGAAAAAAATAAATTTATTTTTTAATTTTAATACAACTAATTAATTTAAATTTGCTAAAATAATAGAAATTTTTTCTGAAAGGATAAAAAATGGCTCACTTTTTAATCAAACCAGCCAAAGACGGTTGCAAGTTCGATTTTATCAGCACAAACGGACATACTGTTTGCACTTCGGAAGTCTATAAAAGTTTAGACGGCTGCAAAAATGGCATCGAAAGTGTGAAGAAGAATGCCGCTTTGAACAAAGTCGAAGACTTAACCGAAAAAGGCGAAGCCTTAACGCATCCTAAATTCCAAATTTACGATGATAAAGCCGGTAAATTTAGATTTAGATTAACTGCGCGAAATGGTCAAATCATCGCTGTTAGCGAAGATTTCAAACAAAAAAGCGACTGCAAAAAAGTTATAGAAATGATCGCAAAAGAAGTCGTAAAAGCGACTGTAAAAAAGGAGAAATAAATGGAAATAAATGATTTGTTAAAATTGGTTTCAGCTTTGCAACAAAGCCAAAAAAATGTCGATAAATTCGAAAAACAACCTGAAAATTTCGTTCAAAAATTTTTGGGTTCAAATATGAACCCTGATACGCTAAACGCGATTATAGCAGGTATTGGTGCAAATTTCTTAGGTCAAAAACAAGCAAATGCAGTCGATAAAGCTTCCGGCATTGATTTTAATTCGCTTATAGCAAGACTTGCAGTTGCTAAATTTGATACTAACGGCGACGGAAAGCTAGATTTAGCTGATTTACCGGGACTTGCTAGTAACTTTTTGGGCGGAAATAAACAAAACGCTCAACAACAAAACTCAGGCGGATTAGATCTTGGAATGCTTGGCGCACTTCTAAAAGGTCTAAAATAACAAAATTTGTGCGGAATTTTTTCCGCACAAGCTCTAAATTATAAAAATTCTTATCTCGTTATATTTTATTTAATAAAAATTGATTGCAAATTTAAAAAAAGATATTATTATTCCGTTGTCCGACAAGATAAAAACCTCCTTTTTGTATTGACCCGAGCTCTTCCAACGGCTCGGGTTTTTTTATTTTTACCCTTAATTTTATTAAATTTGCTATAATCGTCTTTTTAAAAAAGGAAAAATTATGCTAACACATTTAGATGAAAATAATATGCCAAAAATGGTTGATGTGGGCGAAAAGGCCGAAACTAAGCGAGTCGCAACAGCTAGCGGCGTTATAAAAATGAGCCGCGAGGCATTTGAAGCGGTGCGAAATAATACCGCAAAAAAAGGTCCTGTTTTGCAAACGGCGGTGGTTGCAGCCATAATGGGAGCAAAAAAAACAAGCGAATTAATCCCGATGACGCACCCGCTTTTTATAAATTCGGTTAAAACCGACATTGAAGAGTTAAGCGAAATTTGTGCGTTTAGACTTTTTGTAACGGTTAAAATTTTTGGCAAAACAGGCGTTGAAATGGAAGCGCTAACAGGCGTTAGCGTTGGACTTTTAACGATTTACGATATGGTAAAAGCAATCGATAAATCAATGGAAATTTCTGAAATTAGACTAGAAAGCAAGAGCGGAGGCAAAAGTGGCGAGTATTTGCGATGTTAATGGTAAAAAACCAAAGATAGAGTATCCAAATTTTTGGCAATACAAAGTGATTTTAGAAACTATCAAACACGAAAGAGCGCATATCGAAGAGCTTTTAAAAGGCGAAGAGTATAAAATTTCGTTTTCAAATTTTTCAAACGGCGGAAAATTTAGCAGTTTTAATGTCGCTGTGTTGGTTGATAGTGATGAAAAAAGAGTTGAGATTTTTGATAAATTAAGAGCAAATTTCAAATTTGTATTATAGGGGAGTGTGATGAGTAAATTTTTTGATAACCTAAAAGAAAAATTAGGTTCCGCTGAGCTTGGTCAAAGCATTGAAAATTTGGCGTTTGATGAGAGTTTAAGGGCGTTTCGTGGGCTTGATAGAGAAGCGAAAAATAAAAAAGTAAGTTCGCTTTTTAGTAAATTTTGCACAGATTTAAAAAAGCTTGAAATTTTGGACGAAAAAAGCGTAAAGTTTGTTCTTTTGGGGCTTAAAAAGGCGATTTGTGATGAAGAAGAGCAGTATTTATTTAAGCTGATTTATGAAGCCGACAAACTAAAAAAACAAATTTTTGCTCAACGAGCCGAAATGAAAAACGCCGTTTCGAGTGGCTTTGAGGCGATAGAAAATTCGGTTAAAGACGGCAAATTTGACAAAAAAGATGAAATTTTAGGTATCTTAAACGATGTTTTGATAAACGAACTTGATATGAAGGGCATTTTAAAAGAAAGCTCTGAACTTGCCTTTATTTCGGTTATCGAAAATGGTTTGGATATAAAAGAAACTGCGCACGAAGTGGCGAAAAATATCGTTTTTATGTCGATAAATGATGGCGAATTTAAAAAATCTCGCATTTTGCAGATTGCTAAAATCGTTGTTTCAAGGGCGATTTTAGTAGCAAATGAGAGCAAAATTTACTCTGGCGAGCTAATTTGCGGTGCCGTTAGCGGAGCAAACGACGGAATTTTAAAATCAATCGAAAAATTTAAAGACAATCTAAACTTTGCCCCCGATGAGGTGGTGGCGAATTTAGAAGATACAAGAAGTGAAATTCCGCACATTCAGAACGAATTTAACGCACTTTTAAAAGAGCTTCACACCAAAGCAGACGAACCTGCAAAAAGTGCGTTACAAAAGGTTTTAGATGAAGAATTTAGCGGATATGCGGGTAAATTTAAGAAAATTTCAACCGAGCTTTCAGATCAAATAAATGCAAAAATCGAAGAGCTTGATTTGGAAAGCAAATACAAAGAAATCGCAAAAATCGGCAATGAAAAATTTGAAGAGCTTAAAAAAGAATTCAATGAAAAAAGTTCTAAATTTATCGAAAATTTGGATTTAGACGAGAAATTTAATGACATAAAAAAAGAATTTTTGGATTTTGAGAAAAAATTGGGTGAAAAATTTAACGAATTTAAAAACTCAGACACGGCAAAAAACTTCAACGAAAAAGCCAAAGAATTTGGCGCAAGAGCCTTTGAAGCTGCGAAAAATTCGCTAAAAACTAAAAAAACAGACGAAAATAAAAAAGACGAAAATAAATAATCTTTAATTACTAATTTGACGGCATTTTCAAATTTGCCGTCAAATTTAAATTTTCAAAACAATTTATAGCAATCACCAAAGGTTAAGTTGTTAAATTATAAATTTACATTTCATAAATTTAACCATTGGCGATTGCTTCGTTTTTTCTGCGAAAAAACTCGCAATGACAATGGAAACAAATTTGGAATTTCAAAAACAATTCAATGTTAAATTTGATGTGCGTATGCCGACGATTTTTTGTGCTTACGAGTTTTTACGAGCGAGATAAGACTTGCTGTCTATCGAGTGAAGTAAAAACGAAGTATCACAAAAAAGCTAGGCTGAATAATTTTTAGAAAACAAAAAAAGGAAGCGTTTTAAACGCTTCCTTTTTAACTATTATAGATAGCCATAAACTCCGGCTAGAATATAACCTACAACGCATGAAGTAAATACGCCGATTAATCCTGGGAATATAAAGCTGTGGTTGATTACATATTTTCCGATATGTGTAGTGCCTGTGCGGTCAAATTGGATAGCCGCAAGGTCGCTTGGGTATGTAGGAAGGATATAATAACCATAGCAAGCAGGTGCAAATGCTGCGATGATACCAGGGCTTACACCGATACCAAGAGCGATTGGAACAAATGCGGCTAACGCGGCTGCTTGTGAATTTACGAATTTTGAAATCAATAAAAGCATAACTGCATAGGTCCAAGGGTGAGCTTGAACGACGCCACCAAGCGCTTCTTTAAACATTTTTGTATGAACTGCAAACATAGTATCTGCCATCCATGAAATTCCAAAAACGGCAACCAAAGCAATCATACCTGAGCGGAAAATTTCGTTTCTGCTGATTTTGTTTGCATCTGTTTTTGTAAAGATGATAATAAGCGCACCGGCTAGTAGCATAAATAGTTGGATAACATCTGTCATGCTCATAGGAGATAATTTAGCAGGATCTTTTGCACTTGGCCATGCAGGGCGCAGTTCTTTAAAATAACCCAAAACAGCAACAACAACGATAATGCCTAAGAAAATCCACATTGCAAGCCATTTTTTGCTTTCTAGTTTTACGCCAAGTAGCGAAGCGCCTTCGTTTTCGCCATAAACATAGTGTCTAAATTCAGGGTCTTTCATCTTTTCTTGGAATTCTTCGTCTTTTTCCAAGTCTTTACCTCTAAACATACTAAATAGACCAATCGCTAAAACGCCACAATATGTAGATGGGAAAGTGATTTTTAGCAAATCTAAATATCCGTCAAAATTTGGTAGTTTTGTTTCAGCTGCAAGTAAAAATGCAGTCAAAGATACAACCGCAACCGAAACCGGACTTGCGATAATGCCCATTTGCGCTGAAACGGAACCTGCTGCCATAGGGCGTTCAGGGCGGATATTGTTTTTAATCGCAACATCATAAATGATAGGCAAAACGGTATAAACAACATGTCCTGTTCCGCAAAGAACGGTCAAAGTGCAAGTTACAAAACCCGCTAAAATACTTACATATTTAGGATGCTTTCGCAAAACTCTTTCGGCGATTTGCAACATACAGTCCAAACCACCACTTGCCTGCAATGTCGCACTTGCGACAACAACTGCCAAGATAACGAGCATAACGGTGATTGCAGGTTTTCCCGGTTGGATATGGAATAAAAATACCATTACCAAAAGACCGATACCGCCTAGCAAACCAAGGGCTATACCGCCCTTTCTAGCGCCGTAAAACAAACAACCAAGCACTATCAACAATTGAAGTGCAAATTGTGTTCCTTGGCTCAATTCAGTTAAAAAACTCATTGTTGTTCCTTTCTATTGAACTTAATTTTTATTTTATAGCTTTGCTATTTAAAATTTAATTAAAATTTACAATAAACGATGAAAAATTTAAATTTATTTAATCATTTAAGACTTAAATTATCTCCTAAATTTGGACATATTTGCAAAAATATTATCAAAAATATTGCTTATATAGATTAAGAAAAAATTTAATAATTTTGCAAAACATTACCAAATTTAAGATAAAATTTGCAAATTTGATTAAGTCTGATTGAAGTTGTTAAATGATAGAATTTTATGAAATTTTCACAAGGAGAATAGTATGAAAAAATTGGTTTTATTGGTTTCTATTTTTATAGGTGTTATTTTTTCAGGTTGTGCTAGCACCACGCAAGGTGGCGTTGTAGGCGCAAACAGAACTCAGCTTTTGGTGGTGAGTGAAGAAGCGATGAATCAAAGTGCTACTTTGGCGTATGCCGATACTTTGAAAAAAGCAAACGCTTCAAAAACACTAAATACAGACAAAAAGCAGACAGATAGAGTTAAAAATATCTCTACTAAACTCATAAATCAAGTCGGAGTTTTTAGACCCGATGCGTTAAAATGGAATTGGGAAGTAAATGTAATCAATGATAAAACGGTTAATGCTTGGTGTATGCCGGGCGGTAAAATCGCCGTTTATACGGGCATTATAAATTCTCTTAAACTAACCGATGCTGAGTTGGCAGCCGTTATCGGACATGAGATTGCTCATGCTTTAAGAGAACACAGCAGGGAACAAGCTTCACAAGATCAACTTAAAAATGTAGGAATTTTTGCAGTTAGCCAAGCAGCAGGACTTGGCGATCTAGGAACTGCCGCGGTTAATATGGCGGCTCACTACACCATATCTTTGCCGTTTTCAAGAAGCCACGAGAGCGAAGCCGATTTGATGGGACTTGAACTAATGGCAAGAGCAGGATACGATCCAAATGCAGCTGTAAATGTATGGAAAAAGATGAGCCTATTAAGCGAGGGTAGCACGCCGCAATTTTTATCAACTCACCCGTCAAATGAAACACGAATTCAAGAGTTAAATAAGGCTATTCCAAAGGTTATGCCTTTGTATGAAGCGACAAAAAAATCAACAAAAACTGCTAAAAAGTAGTTAAATTTACGGCTTTAAATTTGTGTAAATTCGCACAAATTTAAAGCCTTTTTCGATTGCAAAATTTATAATATTTCATTAAATTTCACTTAAATTTAGCAAATTTTAATGCAAATTTTCATATTCAAATTTGGCTCAAAAACTCGGTGCCGTCGCAATCAACGCAAATTTAAATTTTTTCATTTACAAAATTTTTGATATAATTTGCTTTTATTTTTTAAATTTAAGGATTAAATTTTGGACACGGATCATTCGGTCTTTATGCTTTTACTCGCTTTTGTTTTAATTTTTTTAAATGCTTTTTTTGTTTTATCTGAATTTGCTCTTGTTAAAGTTCGTCGCTCAAAACTCGAAGAAATGGTTAAAGATAAGGTAAGCAATGCAAAACTTGCGCTAAAAATGACAAATTCAATCGATACATATTTAAGTGCTTGTCAAATCGGCATTACTCTTGCTTCGCTAGCACTTGGTTGGATAGGCGAACCTGCTGTCGCAAGGCTTTTAAAAGAACCGCTTGGTGCTTATGGTTTTAGCACTACTGCTGTGCATACTATTAGCGTTGTTATCGCTTTTAGCGTTATTACGATTTTGCATATTGTCTTAGGCGAACAGGCTCCAAAGCTAATCGCTATCGCAAAATCCGAAAAAATCGTGCTTTGGATTGCTAGACCGCTGTATTATTTTTGGGTTTTGTGCCTACCTGCGATTAAGGCGTTTGATTTTATCGCTTCAAGTGTGGTTAGACTTTTTGGAATTCGTGCCGTCAAAGATAGCGAAGTAGCGCACTCCGAAGAAGAGATAAAAATCATAGCAAGCGAAAGCCTTAAAGGCGGAGTTTTAGATTCCTTAGAGACTGAAATCATCAAAAATGCCGTTGAATTCGGCGATACGGTGGCAAAAGAGATAATGACACCTAGGAAAGATTTGATTTGTCTAAATAAACAAAAAAGCTATGAAGAAAATTATAAAATTATGATAGATAGCAAATTTACTCGCTTTCCTTATATCGACGGAAGCAAAGATAATGTGCTAGGTCTTATCCATATCAGGGATATTTTGCAACACAGTGGCGAGAAAAATTTTGATAAAATCGTGCGAAAAATAATAATAGTTCCCGAAAATAGCCCGATTTCAAAAATTTTGCCGATGATGAATAAAGAGCGAATTTCAGCCGCCCTTGTCATCGATGAATACGGCGGTACGGCAGGGCTTCTTACTATGGAAGACATTATCGAAGAGATTTTTGGCGAGATAAACGACGAGCATGATGATAAAAATTTGGCTTATAGAAAACTTGATGATAAATCTTACGAATTCAAAGGGCGCTTTGACATCGAAAGTGTTGAAGAGCTAATGGAAATAGCCTTTGATGATGAAACCGAACAACTAACCATAGGCGGTTATGTCTTTAACCTGCTTGGTCGTTTGCCAGTTGTCGGCGATGTCATTGAAGATGAAAACTGCATTTATGAAGTGCTTAAAATGGACGGCACGACAATCGGTTCGGTAAAAGTCAGCCTAAAAGATGAAAATAAGATACAAAACGACTAAATTTAAAGTTTTTTATCGTAATTTTTTAAAATTTGCAAATTTTACTTCGATTTGTCAAATTTTGTAGGATTGGGCAATGAATTTGGAGAATTGTTCTACCGATTTTTTTATCTTTTTTATATAATTTCTTTGTTTAGAATTAAATTTAAAGCAAGGAAAAACGATGAAGAAAATTTTGATTTTTTTTGTGATGATTTTTTTTGGGTGTGCGGGAAATGCCGCTGACACGAAGGTTTCGCAAAGCTTTAATATGAGTGGTAAAAAGGTGCTAATTGCGTATTTTTCTAGGGCTGATGAGAATTATCAAGTAGGCTACATAGAAAAAGGCAACACAGAAATTTTGGCTGAATTTTTGGCTGAATTTAGTGGCGGAAAATTATTTAAAATCGAAACTTTAAAGCCTTACGCAAAAGGCTATCAAGAAGCCATTGATTACGCAAAAAGCGAACAAAAACGAAGTGCTCGTCCTGAGATTAAGCCATTTGGTGATGATATAGCTAATTATGACGCCATATTTTTGGGCTTTCCGACTTGGTGGGGCGATTTGCCGATGGGTGTTTTTACATTTTTAGAAAGCGTAAATTTGCAAGGCAAACCGATTTTTGTCTTCAACACACACGAAGGAAGCGGCTTAGATAGGACTGTAAATTCGGTCGAGAAAACGACAAAAAACAAAGTTTTGGGATATTTTAGCATTAGGGGTGCTGTCGCACAAAACGAACGCGAAAAGGCGAAAAAAGAGATAAAAGCGTGGTTTGATAAGATTAATAACTAAATTTTGCAAATTTATGATGAAAAAATACGCTAGATTTTTTTATTTGACGGCGATTTTGTGCCTTATTTTAAGTATGAATTACAAAAAAATCGGCGAATTTGTGCATGAAATTTTGGGCTTAATCATTGTGATTTTTGCTCTAACTCACGCATTTTTTAGACGAAAAAATCTTGCTAAATTTAATAGAAAATTTTTTAGAAGCATTTTAAATTTGACGCTTTTATTTACGCTGTGTGCGACTTTTGTGAGTGCCGTTTTTCTCTCTGAATATATTTTTGCGTTTGTTGATTTTGGTTTTGGCTCAGACGGCGCAAAAAATATCCACATGTTTGCTACGCATTTGCTATTTTTACTCGCAAGTATCCATATCGGCTTAAATTTAAAAATTTTAGCAAATTTAGAGAGTATAAAATTTAATAAATTCGTCAAATTTGCTCTATTTTTGGCACTTTTATCTTTTGGAATTTACTCATTTGTTGATTTGCATTTTTATGAATATCTGTTTTTTAAAGTAGGCTTCGGGCTTGAAAATAAAAATTCGCTAATACTAAGCATTTGCGAATATCTGGCGATATTTGGTGCGATTATTTTTGCAGTGAGAGTTTTGAGTTTTAAAAGATAAACCAAAGCGAAATTCGCTTTGGTTTTTTAAATTTAGATTTTTTTGTATGGTGCTTGACCTGTTTCGTAGAAATTATTTCCGTCGCAGTCAATCGCCACAATCGCAGGGAAATCTTCTACCACTAGTCTTGCGACGGCTTCTGGACCAAGTTCCGGGTAGGCTAGGACTTCATAAGATTTTATGCTTTGGCTGATGAGTGAGCCAGCACCGCCTATGGCCACCATATAAACGCAACCTGATTTTTTCATCGCTTCGACGACGGCTTCGCTTCTATAACCTTTGCCGATCATACCGTTAATGCCGACTTCGTTTATCATTGTCGGGGTGTATTTATCCATTCTGCCGCTTGTAGTAGGACCTGCTGCGCCGATTACATTTCCCGGTTTAGCTGGGCTTGGTCCAAGATAATAAATCGTCTCTCCTGCTAAATCCACAGGTAGTTTCTCTCCACGAGCCAAAGTTTCTGTTAGCACTTTGTGTGCGGCATCACGGGCAGCTATGATTGTGCCTGAAATCAACACATTATCGCCTGCTTTTAGGCTTCTTGCTACTTCTTTATCAAACGGTGCTGTTATTCTTTTTACTTCTGACATGATTATCTCCTTAAATTTCGGCACTAGCGTGTCTTGCTGCGTGGCAGTTGATGTTTATCGCCACAGGAAGCCCTGCTATGTGAGTTGGATACCACTCGACATTTACTTTCACGGCAGTATTGATTCCACCTAGTCCTTGCGGACCAACACCTGTGGCACGAGCCATTTCTAAAAGCTCATCTTCTAACTTTGCATATCTTTCATCAGGATTTCTACTATCGACTGAGCGGACGGCAGCTTGTTTGGCTAGGAGTGCTACTTTATCCATCGTCCCGCCGATTCCAACGCCCACAACCATTGGAGGACAGGCGTTTGGTCCTGCGTATTTTACGGCTTCAAGGAATACCTTTTTCACGCCTTCAACTCCGTCAGCAGGAACTAACATTTTTAGGATTGACTTGTTTTCGCTACCAAAACCTTTTGGAGCGACTGTGATTTTGATTTTTTCCCCAGGCACAATGCGTAAATTTATAACCGCAGGAGTGTTGTTTGTGGTATTTTTTCGCTCAAACAAAGGCTCAGCCACGACTGATTTTCTAAGATAATTATCAACATAGCCGTTTTTAACGCCTTCGTTGATAGCATCTTCGATATATCCGCCTTCGATATGCACATCTTGTCCGACTTCGACAAAAACTACCGCCATGCCCGTATCTTGGCAAATCGGAGTTACGCCTTTTGCGGCAATGTCGGCATTTTGAAGAAGTTTGCCAATAATATCTTTTCCGATAGGCGAAACTTCGCTCTCACGCGCCTTTTCAAACGCCTTTCTCATATCGGGCGTAACGACATAACAAGCTTTTTTACAAAGCTCAGCGACTGTTTTAGAGATTTCTTCTGCTTGAATTGTTCTCATACTCATCTCCTAAAAAATTTTTAACATTTGTATTATAACTCTTAACAATTTAGCACTCACTTAAAAGTTTAAATTTGAAAATTTTTTAAATTTGCATTTAAATTTAAATAAATTTATGCTACCATTTTGCTTATTTAAATTTAAAGGACATAAATGATTTTGGTAAATACAGAAACCGTGCCGGGAAAGGAAATTCAAAGCGTTTTTGGCGTGGTTTCAGGAAGCACGATTAGAGCTAAACATATCGGACGAGATATGATGGCAGGGCTAAAAAATGTTTTTGGCGGTGAGTTAAAGGGCTACACCGAGCTTTTAGAAGATTCTCGCAAAGAAGCCACAAATCGTATGATAGCACAGGCTCAGAGACTTGGAGCAAATGCAATCGTAAATGTCCGTTTTGCGACATCTTCTATCGCAGCAGGTGCGGCTGAAATTTATGTTTATGGCACGGCAGTGGTCGTAAGGTAGTTTTATGAGCGATATTATCATATTTTTAGTGCTTTTGGCTTTGGGGTATTTTTTCGGAAGTGCTGCAGAAGCTAATCACTACAAATCGATTAAAAAACGAGAGCTTAAATTTTTACGAATTCCGACAACAAATAAAAAATTTCCTATGCGAAGCGATGAGATTGTAAATTCAGCGCTCGTGCAAGGAAGCGTTGTTGTTTCGGTGGATTATTTTAAGCGAATTTACGCAAGTGTTATAAATATTTTTGGCGGCAAGGTCGTGCCGTATGAAAGTCTGCTTGATCGTGCTAGAAGAGAGGCGGTTTTGCGTTTAAAAGAATCAGCCCCGACGGCTGATGAATTTATGAATTTACGCATCGAAACAGCGTCGATAACAAAAAATACAAAAAGTGTCGGCTCGATCGAAGTTTTTGCTTATGCTACGGCGATTTATTATAAAAAATGAACTACGAACCACGATATACCGAAAGCGATGAAAATATAAGCAAAGAAAATCATATAAAAAATTTTCTTGCGCTTACGCTAGGGGCGGTTGTCGGGATTATTGTTTTGGTTTTTGTTTTGCAAATTTTAGTAAATTTCGTGGTTAAATTTATCCCCGAAGAAACAGAACATAGAATTTTCTCATCAAAAATTCCAGCTGAAAAACTCACTCAAAAAGATAAAAATTTGCAAATTTTAGTCGATAAAATCAAACCTTGCGCTGACATTAAATACGACTTGCAAATTCATATAGAAGAGAGCGTCGTGCCAAATGCGTATGCGAAAATCGGCGGCGACATCGTCGTAACCGACAAACTTTTTTCGCATATAAAAAGTGAAAACGGGCTAGTTTTTATTTTAGCGCACGAACTTTCACATTTTAAAAACCGCGACCATTTGCGTGGAACTGCCGTAAATTTGGTATTTGGTGTGATTTCTGCTAGTCTTGGCGAAAGCAATGCTTTGTTAAATTTAATCCAAAATTTAGGATTTAGTAAATATTCGCAAGACCAAGAAAGTGCAGCCGATAAAAGTGCGCTTGAAGTGCTAAATTGCTACTACGGGCATGTCGGTGGGGCGGACGAATTTTTTGTAAGTATGGCAAAAGACGGCGATGAAAATATGATTTCAAGCCTTTTTAGCTCACACCCAAAACTACAAAAACGCATAGAAATGATACAAAATTCAAATTTTCAAACGGGCGAAACGAAAAAATTAAATTTGGAATTTAAAAAATAAATTTCGTTTCTATAATTATATAGATTGATAAAATTTGCAAATTTTTTTAAATTTTTTGCAAATTTTTGAAAATTTATCAAAAATCGCCCGTTTATTAAGCTGTCTTTAAGCAACCCTCATATATAATCACATTTCCTTTTCACGGAAACAACCTTCTCGGACTAAATCCTAGATTTTGTTTTTGTTAAAAAGCGTTTTTTAAATTAGTATTGTTAAACTATCTTTTAGTCAATCTTTGAAATCTAAACAAGTGATCGATTGAGCCAAAGACAATTTATTTAAATTGTCAAATTTAAAAGTTACAAACAATTAAGTTTTTAGATTAAAAACTTCATAAATTGAATTTAAAAGATAAAAAGTTTCTTTTTATCTTTGATACATTTTTTATGGAGAGTTTGATCCTGGCTCAGAGTGAACGCTGGCGGCGTGCCTAATACATGCAAGTCGAACGGACAAGTAAGAGCTTGCTCTTATGAGTTAGTGGCGCACGGGTGAGTAATGTATAGTTAATCTGCCCTACACTGGAGGACAACAGTTAGAAATGACTGCTAATACTCCATACTCCTTCTTAACACAAGTTAAGTCGGGAAAGTTTTTCGGTGTAGGATGAGACTATATTGTATCAGCTAGTTGGTAAGGTAATGGCTTACCAAGGCTATGACGCATAACTGGTCTGAGAGGATGATCAGTCACACTGGAACTGAGACACGGTCCAGACTCCTACGGGAGGCAGCAGTAGGGAATATTGCTCAATGGGGGAAACCCTGAAGCAGCAACGCCGCGTGGAGGATGACACTTTTCGGAGCGTAAACTCCTTTTGTTAGGGAAGAACACTGACGGTACCTAACGAATAAGCACCGGCTAACTCCGTGCCAGCAGCCGCGGTAATACGGAGGGTGCAAGCGTTACTCGGAATCACTGGGCGTAAAGGACGCGTAGGCGGATTATCAAGTCTCTTGTGAAATCTAACGGCTTAACCGTTAAACTGCTTGGGAAACTGGTAATCTAGAGTAAGGGAGAGGTAGATGGAATTCTTGGTGTAGGGGTAAAATCCGTAGAGATCAAGAAGAATACCCATTGCGAAGGCGATCTACTGGAACTTAACTGACGCTAATGCGTGAAAGCGTGGGGAGCAAACAGGATTAGATACCCTGGTAGTCCACGCCCTAAACGATGTATACTGGTTGTTGCTATGCTAGTCATGGCAGTAATCCACCTAACGGATTAAGTATACCGCCTGGGGAGTACGGTCGCAAGATTAAAACTCAAAGGAATAGACGGGGACCCGCACAAGCGGTGGAGCATGTGGTTTAATTCGAAGATACGCGAAGAACCTTACCTAGGCTTGATATCCAACAAATCTCTTAGAGATAAGAGAGTGCTAGCTTGCTAGAATGTTGAGACAGGTGCTGCACGGCTGTCGTCAGCTCGTGTCGTGAGATGTTGGGTTAAGTCCCGCAACGAGCGCAACCCACGTATTTAGTTGCTAACGGTTCGGCCGAGCACTCTAAATAGACTGCCTTCGTAAGGAGGAGGAAGGTGTGGACGACGTCAAGTCATCATGGCCCTTATGCCTAGGGCGACACACGTGCTACAATGGCATATACAATGAGACGCAATATCGCGAGATGGAGCAAATCTATAAAATATGTCCCAGTTCGGATTGTTCTCTGCAACTCGAGAGCATGAAGCCGGAATCGCTAGTAATCGTAGATCAGCCATGCTACGGTGAATACGTTCCCGGGTCTTGTACTCACCGCCCGTCACACCATGGGAGTTGATTTCACTCGAAGCCGGAATGCTAAACTAGCTACCGTCCACAGTGGAATCAGCGACTGGGGTGAAGTCGTAACAAGGTAACCGTAGGAGAACCTGCGGTTGGATCACCTCCTTTCTAGAGTACAAATGAATATTCTCTCACAAGATATTCATCATAAACTCAATCGTCCTTGTTTAGGTTTGAGGGATTGACACTAAATTTGAAATGGGGAATTAGCTCAGCTGGGAGAGCGCCTGCTTTGCACGCAGGAGGTCAGCGGTTCGATCCCGCTATTCTCCACCATTTAATCTCAAATTTAAAATCAAAAGATAGTTTTAAAGACTTAAATAGGAAGTTGTAAATTTTAACTTTCTATTTAAGTCTTTTACGACTTAAAGTTCCTTAACTTACCATTGTTAAAAGTCACAATCAAGTTTTAATAAAAACGATTTTACAGGATCTTGTTAAAGCTTTAAATTTAGACACTAATGCAAATTTAGTAAATTTGTTATCCCAAATTTAAATGATTGAGATTTAAATTTTTAAATTTAAATCATAAAGTTTAAATTTTACATTTACTAAATCAAGTTTAACGGCACAAACAATTAGAGTTAAAACTTATCTAGTTGTTGTTAATGCTTTCCGTCTTGGGTGTTTTAAATTTAAATATTGTAAAAGCAATTTATTAAATTTAGAATTTATAAATTAAATCTTTTATCTTTAACAAGGAAGTAATGCAAATTAGAATATCAACATAGTCTAATACTTCATTTTATTATGAAGTAAAAAAAGGTAAGCTACTAAGAGCAAACGGTGGATGCCTTGGCTAGTAGAGGCGATGAAGGACGTGCCAGGCTGCGATAAGTCTCGGGGAGCCGTCAAGGGGCTTTGATCCGGGAATTTCCGAATGGGGCAACCCAGTTAATAGTAATATTAACTACCTACGGGAGCGAACGAGGGGAATTGAAACATCTTAGTACCCTCAGGAAAAGAAATCAAAAGAGATTACGCTAGTAGCGGCGAGCGAAAGCGTAAGAGGGCAAACCACTAGCTTGCTAGTGGGGTTGTAGGACTGCATAAAAGACTAAAAGCAGATAGCAGAATAAACTGGAAAGTTTAATCATAGAGGGTGATAATCCCGTATGCGAAATCTCCTTTTTACTTAGCAGTATCCTGAGTAGGGCGGGACACGCGAAATCCTGTCTGAAGCCGGGTAGACCACTATCCAACCCTAAATACTACTACTAGACCGATAGTGCACAAGTACCGTGAGGGAAAGGTGAAAAGAACTGAGGTGATCAGAGTGAAATAGAACCTGAAACCGTTTGCTTACAATCATTCAGAGCCCTATGATTTATCAGGGTGATGGACTGCCTTTTGCATAATGAGCCTGCGAGTTGTGGTATCTGGCAAGGTTAAGGAAACCCGGAGCCGTAGCGAAAGCGAGTCTTAATAGGGCGCTAAGTCAGATGCTGCAGACCCGAAACGATGTGATCTATCCATGAGCAGGTTGAAACCGGTGTAAGAACCGGTGGAGGACCGAACCGACGGCTGTTGAAAAAGCTCCGGATGACTTGTGGATAGGGGTGAAAGGCCAATCAAACATCGTGATAGCTGGTTCTCTCCGAAATATATCGAGGTATAGCGTTGTGTCGTAATTATAAGGGGTAGAGCACTGAATGGGCTAGGGCATACACCAATGTACCAAACCCTATCAAACTCCGAATACTTATAATGTAATCACAGCAGTCAGGCGGCGAGTGATAAAATCCGTCGTCAAGAGGGGAACAACCCAGATTAACAGCTAAGGTCCCTAAATCTTATTTAAGTGGAAAACGATGTGGAGTTACTGAAACAACCAGGAGGTTGGCTTAGAAGCAGCCATCCTTTAAAGATAGCGTAATAGCTCACTGGTCTAGTGATTCTGCGCGGAAAATATAACGGGGCTAAAATAAGTACCGAAGCTTTAAATTTACACTTTTGTGTAAGTGGTAGGAGAGCGTTCTATTCAGCGTCGAAGCCATACCGGCAAGGAGTGGTGGAGCGGATAGAAGTGAGCATGCAGGCATGAGTAGCGATAAAATATGTGAGAATCATATTCGCCGTAAACCCAAGGTTTCCTACGCGATGCTCGTCATCGTAGGGTTAGTCGGGTCCTAAGCAAAGTCCGAAAGGGGTATGCGATGGAAAATCGGTTAATATTCCGATACCAATATTAGTGTGCGATGGAAGGACGCTTAAAGTTAGGGGAGCCAGCTGATGGAAGTGCTGGTCTAAGTGTGTAGGTTGAGTTATAGGCAAATCCGTAACTCTTTATCCGAGACATTAAAGGCTCTTGACGCTCTTCGGAGTAGATGGAGAATCCTTGATACTATCGAGCCAAGAAAAGTTTCTAAGTTTAGCTAATATTGCCCGTACCGTAAACCGACACAGGTGGGTGGGATGAGTATTCTAAGGCGCGTGGAAGAACTCTCTTTAAGGAACTCTGCAAAATAGCACCGTATCTTCGGTATAAGGTGTGCCTAACTTTGTGAAAGATTTACTCCCTAAGCAAAGAAGGTTACAACAAAGAGTCCCTCCCGACTGTTTACCATAAACACAGCACTCTGCTAACAAGCAATTGGATGTATAGGGTGTGACGCCTGCCCGGTGCTCGAAGGTTAATTGATGATGTCAGCTCACGCGAAGCATCTGATCGAAGCCCGAGTAAACGGCGGCCGTAACTATAACGGTCCTAAGGTAGCGAAATTCCTTGTCGGTTAAATACCGACCTGCATGAATGGCGTAACGAGATGGGAGCTGTCTCAAAGAGGGATCCAGTGAAATTGTAGTGGAGGTGAAAATTCCTCCTACCCGCGGCAAGACGGAAAGACCCCGTGGACCTTTACTATAGCTTGACACTGCTACTTGGATAAAGATGCGCAGGATAGGTGGGAGGCTTTGATCCATAGACCCCGGTTTATGGTGAGCCATTGTTGAGATACCACTCTTCTTTATTTGGGTAGCTAACTAGCCTGAGTATATCCTCAGGTAGGACAATGTCTGGTGGGTAGTTTGACTGGGGCGGTCGCCTCCCAAAATGTAACGGAGGCTTACAAAGGTTGGCTCAAAGCGGTTGGAAATCGCTTGTAGAGTATAAAGGCATAAGCCAGCTTAACTGCGAGACACACAAGTCAAGCAGAGACGAAAGTCGGTCTTAGTGATCCGGTGGTTCTGTGTGGAAGGGCCATCGCTCAAAGGATAAAAGGTACCCCGGGGATAACAGGCTGATCTCCCCCAAGAGCTCACATCGACGGGGAGGTTTGGCACCTCGATGTCGGCTCATCGCATCCTGGGGCTGGAGCAGGTCCCAAGGGTATGGCTGTTCGCCATTTAAAGCGGTACGCGAGCTGGGTTCAGAACGTCGTGAGACAGTTCGGTCCCTATCTGCCGTGGGCGTAAGAAGATTGAGGAGAGTTGACTCTAGTACGAGAGGACCGAGTCGAACGAACCACTGGTGTATCGGTTGTTCTGCCAAGAGCATCGCCGAGTAGCTAAGTTCGGATGCGATAAGAGCTGAAAGCATCTAAGCTCGAAGCCAACTCCAAGATGAATCTTCTTTTAAGAGCTCAGAAAGACTATCTGTTTGATAGGCCGGATGTGTAAGTGATGAAAGTCATTTAGCTGACCGGTACTAATAGCTCGTTTGCTTATCTTTTTAAGCATTACTTCCTTGTTAAGGATAAAACTTGCTTCGTCTTTTGAACGCTTTTTTGCGATATTTCGCATTTGCTTCACTGCGACGCACAAACAAGTGCGTCTCATTCGCAAACGCTTATAAACGCAAAAAATCATTTCAAAATACTCGCAACTTTAAATTTGAATAATCCTTACAAGCAAAATTATTTTTATTAAGCTTGATGACTTTTGCAGTGTTAAAAAAGCAAACTTACAAAGTTTCCTTTTTTAACACTGTCCGTGACTATACAGATGAGGAAACGCCTTGCTCCATACCGAACCAAGAAGCTAAGCTCATCATGGCTGATGATACTATCCCTTACTGGGACGGGGAAAGTAGGTCGTTGCGGACTTTGTTGTTATTTCTTTATGCTTTCTTTTTTAAATCAATTAATCTTTTAAATAAATCTTAGTTAAATCTTTAAAATTTAATTTGTAGTTTTTGGTGTTGAATTTGTGGGATTGGGTTGTTAAATTTATCTAATTTAGATATAAATTTAATGATGAAAAATTGTAAGATTTTTTATATTTTATAAATTGTATTTAAATTTATGAATTAAATTTAATTTGCGTTTTTGCAATATAAATTTGCAAATAAAATTATCTTTATAAATTTATTAAAAGTATTTCTAATTACTTTCATTTTAATTTAAATTTAAGCTTCTATAAGTTAGGATTAAAATTCAATTTTTTTATTTGAAGGAGTTCCTATGAAATTATCAAAAATTCTAGTTCTAGTTACGGCGGTAGCGAGTTTTGCATTTGCAGAGATTAATCTTAACACAGCTACAAAAAAAGAACTTATGATGCTACCGGGTATTGGTGCAGGAAAAGCAGAAGCCATCATAGAATATAGAAAATCAAATAAATTTGAAAGAATTGAAGATATAAAAAATATAAAAGGTATCGGAAATAAAAGATTTGAAATGCTAAAAGATGATTTGAGCGTTAGCGGCGAAACCGATACGACAAATTTAAAATCAGTTGCCCAAAAAGAAAAAGCAAAAGCCGAAAGAAAGGCAAAAGCAAAAGCCAAAAAAGCAGAAAAAAATGCTAAAAAGGCAAAAGATGAAGTAAAAGAAATGACAAAAGAAGCAAAAGATAGCACTAAAAAGGCTAAAAGCGAAACAAAAGAAAAAGTTAAAAAAGTAAAGGAAAAATCAGAAAAAACTGCAAATAAAGCAAAAGACGAAGTAAAAGAAAGCGCTAAAAAAGCAAAAAAAGATTAATTTTTATTAATAAATTTACAAATCTTGGCAAACTTGAAGTTAAATTTCCAAGATTGCATTAGAATTTTTATTATGATAGTGTGAAAGTTTTGGATAAGTAAAAGTTAGAGCGTGTAAAATTTCTTGTTAAATTTATTGTGCTACAAAACGAGCGTAAAGAAGCATTTGGTTTTACAATATAAAATAAAGTGAAAAAAATATTTGCTTTATTTTCTAGTCTCCAAACGAAACTATGGTTGCGTCGTGTTTTGCTAGATATTTGGAAAAAACGACCATTTTAAAAGTAGATAATTAATTTCATTACTGTTATGAGTGGAAATTTATTAGTTAAATTTATAGTAAGCTCTTTTGTTGTAAAATTTGATTATAGTTATTATTTTATATTATCAAAATATATTAAATATTGATAAGACAAATTTAAGTTTTTTTGTTGTAAATTTTCAAAATAATTTCGTTTTAAAGGAGAAAAAATGAAAAAAAATATAGCAAAAGCTATGAGCGAGCATGTGGTTTTTGAGATGTATTCAGGTTACATTTATTTACAAGCTTCTTTGGTTATGGAGCGTGAAAACTACAAAGGTTATGCGGCGTGGCTATTTCAGCATTACAAAGAAGAATTTTCTCACGCAGAAGATTTTATTGCATTTTTGCAAAAACGCGACATTACACCTGAGCTTGGAGATATTAAATTTAGCCCAGTCGATGTCAAAACTCCGCTTGAAGTAGCAAAACTCATCTTAGAGCACGAGCAAAAGGTTACTGCTCGTATCTCAAAACTGCTCGAACTAGCTAGAAAAGAGGGCGATTACGCTACTGAGATTTTCTTGCACTCTTACATAAGCGAACAAATCGAAGAAGAAGACATCGCCAAAAATAATCTTGATAGATTTGTATTAGCCGGGGACAATGTATCTGCCAGACTTAGCGTGGATTTGACATTTTCTGGCAAATAAAGGCTAACTTGGCGTATAAATTCCGCTTGGTTTTTTAAATTCGGCTGGGCGGAATTTTACAAAAAAGATTTAAATTTATCAAATTTAAATCTTTTTTAAGCACTCTTTGAATATAATAATTTTTCTTTTTCGTGGTTGGATAGCTCAGTCGGTAGAGCAGCAGACTGAAAATCTGCGTGTCGGCAGTTCGATTCTGCCTCTAACCACCATTTCCCCTTTTTAACGACTTTCACAAAACTTCACAAAGCACCATTTTAAGAGACTTTAAAGCATATTTTGATTAAAATCATTTTCAAGGAAAATCAACGATTTTCACAAAAAAAGCAACACAAACAGCACCATAAAAGCACCATAAAATTTTTATGGTGCAGTTTTTGCAAGTAATGATTATAAGGGGGCTTAGATGAATTCCTTTACAACAGACAGCCAACTAAAAAATTACAGGCTACCACAAAATAAAGAAGTGATAGATTTAAACGATACCAAAACGCCAAATTTATTTTGTAGAGTTAGACAGGGCGTAAAAGAACAAAGCAAGACATTTTTATATGTTTATCGCATAGGCAAAGCCGTCAAAAAAATCACAATAGGTAAGTATCCAAGCATTAGCCTAAACGAAGCAAGGCTAAAAGCAAGAGAGTATCAAATCGCAAGGGATAGGGGCGAAACGATAAAAAGCGAAAAGGAAAAAGCCCTTACATTTAGCGAAGTAGCCGAGCAATGGCTAAACATAAGTCAAAAGGCAGAAAGCACACTAGCAAAGGATATAAGTAGATTAAATACGCATATTTATCCTTATATCAAAGACCACAAAATAAACGAACTCACACGCCTTGATTTGGTTCAAGTGATAGAAAAAATCCAAGCCAAAGCAGAAATTGACGGCAAGGGGCTAAACACTTCTTACAAATGCTTTTCGATTTTAAACGGAGTTATGGATTTAGCAGTTAGCAAAGGCTATATCCAAATTTCACCACTTTATGGAGTTAAATTTAACAAAACTTTCAAAGCCCTACCAGAGCCAACACCACGCAAGGCGATAACAGACGAAACACGCATAAAAGATTTTTTAAGAGCAGTCAAAAACGCAAATTTTATATTTTTTCATACAAAACAAGCTTTATTATTTGGACTTCACACAGCTTTGAGAAATGCAAATGTCCGTCTTTTGCAATGGGAGTATATAGACTTTAACAAAAAACTTTTAACCATACCGGCTAATGAAATGAAATTAAAGCAAGAATTTATTTTGCCTTTGAGTTCGCAAGTTATGGATATTTTAGACGAAGTGAAAAAATATAATAGCAAATTTGGGATAAATTCGCCTTTTGTTTTTATCACTCCAAAAAATAGCGATAAACCTTTAAGCGAGAACGCTTTGAATTTAGCAGTTAAAAGTTTGGGCTTTGGTTACGAAATGCACTTTCACGGACTTAGAAGCACATTTTCGACCATTTGTAACGAACACACCAAAGAACACGGCTTAAACTATGAAGTGATTGAGCTTTGTATCGACCACAAAGAGCGAAAAAATGTTCGAGCAGTTTATAACAGAAGCGAACGATTAAGCGAAAAAACCGAGTTAATGCAGTGGTATAGCGACTATTTAGAAAATTTAGGCAAAGAGTAAGAGCTAAAATTTTAAGAATATTCAAATTTTCCAAAAAAAACTATAAAAAATCAAAAAAAATTGCTAAATTTACGAAATAATACTATATTTCGTATCATCACCTTTATTAAAATACGCTCATAATTTTTCAATCATTGCAATGAAAACCGAAAAATTAAATTTATTTTTCAAGGATTTTTCATTATGAATAATCAAAATTTAAATAAATGGCTAAACGCCAAGCAGTTAAGAGAATATCTAGGCGGTATCAGTCAAGCTACGCTTTGGCGATACTATAAAAGAGAAAATAAACTTCCGCAACCGAAGCGAATATCAAAAAGTATTTTGCTTTGGAATATTGATGAAGTTAATGCAAAATTAGGCTTAACTTCACAAGCCGAAGCAACACAAGGGGGAGAAAATGAGTAAATCAAAAAAAGCCCCTTTGGCTATTCGTGGAAGCAAGTATTCCACGATTTTAATTTTAAAGGCTTTGGTTAGTGGCGAAAAAATCACAAACCACGAAAACGCTAAATTTCACACAAATTCCGTAAAGGATATTATAGGCGATTTAAGGCGAAATTATCATTTAGAAATAGCCGATATTCGTGTAAAAAATGAATTATCAAAAGGCTATCATAAGAGATATTTTATTAATCGCAAAAATAAAAGAGCGATTAAACACGCAAAAGGCATTTTGAATTATTTACAAAATGCTAATTGCGTGGTAAATCTTTATGATGATTTGTTTGAGTAAAAATTAAAATTAAAAAGGGCGATTTGATTATCGCCCTTGAACGATTTTAAGACAATGAAATTATATCACAATTCAGAGCCTATTCAAAGCGTTTTTAAAGCGATAGGCGAAAAAAACGAATATTTTATCAAGGAAAATATAAATCAATTTACAGAGCCTAATTTTAACGGAATTGATAGTTTGCGATTTGTTATCACAAAAGCATTTTTTGATAAATTTATCAAACATTTTGATTTAAAATTTAATGAAACTTCATTTAATACAAGACATTACACACTAGCTGATATATTTAGCACACAAACGCCAAAAACGGCTTTTATTTGCAAAGTAACCGATAAGATTAAGATTTATGCTTACCACTCAACCGACACGCTAAATTTAAGCCGTAAGCATAAGAAAAAACTAGACAATTTTATTTTTTTAGAAATTCACGGCTTACAACAATATCAAAGCGAAGCAGCCGAACCGATTAAGCACGGCAAAAAAACACGGCAAATTTTAAAATATTTGCTTTCGTTTTGCGACACAGGCAAGAGCCGAAATAATATCGCACTTAAAAGTTTTGATTTCGCCCTTGATTATTTTGAAAAGGCTGAAATTTGCAAAAGTTACGCAATAAAAAAGGCTGAATACTTAGCAAATTTAGAGTGTGAATTTAAAAAATACAAAGATACGACCACGCTTTACATACAGAAAAACGCAAGACCAAATTCAGAGCCGATTAACGCAAATTTACAAAGAGTAAAGATTTATGATAAAACGGCTAAAAACTCACTCAAAAGCCCTTTAATTCGTTTTGAACTATGCTTTTTTATTAGTGATAATGGTTGAAACTCACTTCCGACCTAATTCGCTATTTTTGCAACCTAAAAAAATGCGAACAAAGCACCATAAGGCTTATGTTTGAAGCATAGGCTAAAATCTCTCTCTAATAGAGAAAAGGAAATTCCTTTATGCTAACCATTACCAAAATATCTAAAACCACAGCTTTATTATTTTATTAAAATTTAGAGTGTGAATTTAAAATAATTCCGTTTAGAGCTTAAAATTTGACCCACTTCAAAAAGCATAAAGCAAAAGAGCAAGAGCAAAACACAAACAAGAACAAAAACAAACGCACCACAAAGCAAGGCAAGGCAAACAAAACATAAAGCAAGAACAAAAAAGCAAAGCATTAGCTAAAAATAAGAAATGCAAACGCACAAAATCACAATGCGAATAACCAAGCAAAGATAAGAGCTAAACGCAAAGACCCGCCCATACCCCTACAAAAAATAAAAATAAACTTAAATATATCCATAAGAATTTTTTAGCAAATTTTGAATTCAAAGTCCGATTTTATTATGATTTACAAAAAAAGTAAGGTATAAAAATAAGTAAAAATCTAACAAAATAAAAAAAAGTTTGTTATATAAGAAATATTTTTTATTTCCACATTTTAGTAATATTTTATACTAATCGTAATACTGATAAAAACATAATCCTTTACAGAGTAAAAACAGAAAAAATAAAACCATTTGAGAAGTAAAAACCGAACAAAAACGAACGCACAAAAGCCATAAATACCAAAGCCACAAAGCAAAAGCGAACATCACAAGGCGAACGATAAAGCGAACGCATAAATCACACCAAAACAAAACGCAATGAGCCTTTTTATTATCCATTTAGCTACTTATGCTATAATGCGACCTATGGTAAAAGATTTTGATTTGAGTAAATGCGATTTTTTACCACAAAGCTTAATTAAGTTTAGCGTTAAAATTTGAGTGAATTTTGAGAATTCTTAAATCAAATTTACCACTTTAAGCAAACGAAACTTAAAAAAGTGAATTTCACTTTTGCAAAAAGCCTAATTTAGGGGCTTTATGTATTTTAGTTTTGAAAACTAAACTTTTCAAAAGTAGAAAATTTTACATTTTAAACTTAAAGAGTAATAGCTACATAAAAAGCACCATAATTTATTATTATTTTTAGTTGAAAGGATTATATATAAGTGTTTTAGAGCTTTATAAAAGACGCCTCTAACCACCACTTTTTATTCAGATAAAATTATGCAACGATTTGAAATACACATTAGCGATAAAATCTTTAAATTTGATAAATCAAAGCTAGATAAAAAAGACAAAAAATTATACAAATCCCGTAAAAATTCTGCTGATTTTTTGCTTTCTCGTTCTGTTAAATCACGCATTAAAAAACGGGGCAAGTTTTGCATTTCGCATAAAAAATTTGATGAAAATTTACTAAATTTGAGCGATTTAAATACTGCTTTAAATTTGCAAAATTCTCCAAATTTAGCGACAAACAAAGCAAATTTATCAAATCACATCGCAGCTGTCGGCTTTTCAAATAAAAAATTTGGGCTTGATTTGGAGATTTTAGCGGAGCGAGATTTTGACAGCGTGATTGATTTTTGTTTTAACGAATTTGAAAAAAATTTAATGCAAATTTGCGATAAAAGCGAAAAAATAATCCTTTTTTATCAAATTTACACTATCAAAGAAGCTATCATTAAGCTAGAAAATCTCGCATTTAGCGACCTTGCAAGGGTCGGGCTAAGCACAAATCAAAACGAAATCAAAGCCAAAAATCACAAAGGTAAATTTATAAGTTTTAAAACTTATTTGCTTTATAATAAATTTCTGATTTCTGTTTGTTTTAAGGAGTAAAAAATGTATGATGTTTTGGTAATCGGTGCTGGACCAAGTGGTAGCGTGGCGGCGGCATTTTTGCATAAAGCCGGTCTTAAAGTGCGAGTTTTGGAAAAAGAAACTATGCCAAAATTCGTCATTGGCGAGAGTTTGCTCTCAAACTGCAACAATATCCTTGAAGAAGCAGGTCTATTAGACGCTGTTTATAACTACGGATTTCAATACAAAAACGGCGCTGCTTTTTCGTGGGGCGAGAAATACACATATATCGATTTTTGCGATAAATCAAGCGTTGGAAGCGGGACGACTTTTCAAGTCCCAAGGGCTGATTTCGACAAACTTTTGATAGATGAAGTCGAAAAAATTGGCGTAGAAGTAACCTACAAATGCGAAGTAAAAGCAGTCGATTTTAGCGGACAAAATGCAGTTTTAAGCGTGGAAAATAACGGCATTAGCGAAAATTTAGAAGCCAAATTTGTCCTTGATGCGAGCGGATACGGACGGATTTTGCCGAGCTTATTAAATTTAGAAACGCCGTCTCACTTACCGCCTAGAAGTGCGTATTTCACGCATATAGAGGATAATATAACAGAGCCGCTTTATGATAGAAATAAGATTTTAATCACCACTCACCCGGTTCATAGAGATGTTTGGATTTGGTTGATTCCGTTTTCAAATGGGCGTTGTTCTATCGGCGTGGTCGGCGAAAAACATATCATAAATCCATCAAATTTAGAAATAAATCCTGAAAATAACGCCGAAATTCTTAAAAAATGCGTTTATGAATGTCCTATGCTAAAAAGGCTTTTAAACAATGCTCTCTGGGATACGCCTGTGCGAAATCTCAACGGATATTCAAAAAATGTGAGCCGTCTGTATGGCGATAAATACGCACTTTTAGGCAATGCGACTGAGTTTTTAGATCCTGTATTTAGCTCAGGCGTTACGATTGCATTGTATTCAGCTAAAATCGCCGCAAAATGCGTGATAGACGAGATCAAAAACGGCAAGGCTGATTGGGAAAATGATTACGCAAAAGAGCTAATGAGCGGCGTTGATACATTTAGAGTTTATGTCGATGGCTGGTATGATGGCAAATTCCAAGATGTGATTTATTATCCGAAAAAAGATCACAAAATCAAACGCTACATAAGCTCGGTTTTAGCGGGTTATGCGTGGGATAAAAGCAATCCATTTGTAAAAGATGCAAAAAGGCATTTAGATACCTTAGCTGAGCTTTGCAAATGAGATTTTTGATTGCCGTTTTTTTGGTTTTTTTGTTTTTTGGGTGTGCTGCTAAATTTACGCTTAGCGATACGCCCAAATTTAGCCAAAAGCATTTTTTGGTAGAAAACGGCGGAGTAAAAAGCCAAATTTTTGCTAGAAGCGGCGATGGATTTTATCATTTTATCTGGCTTGATATGCTAAAAGCTCCGATTGCAAGGAAATTTTTGCATTTAAATAATTGCGGTGAAAAAATTTGCGCAGAGTTTGAAAACGACGGATTTTTACCGCCAAATAAAGGGGCTGAAAATTTATTTTTAAATTTGCTTGAAAATATCGAAAAAAGCGAATTTGAGATAAATTTGCAAGGTCAAATTTATAAGGTCAAAAATGCAAATTTATCTAAGTAGCCCTGGTCTCATAAGCTCTGCCGGAAATGATACAAACGCCGTATTTAAGGCAGTTTGCGACAAAAACTCAGCCCTAAAAAAAATAGAAAATTTTTATAATAACAAAAGCTTTGTTTTGGGCAAAATTTCGCAAAATTTAGATCAAATTTGCCCTAAATTTAAAAGAGATTTCGCAAATCGCACAAATCAAATTTTATTTCTTGCTTTTATGCAAATTGAAAATGAGATTAAAAATGCGATTGCTAAATTTGGCTTGCACCGCGTCGGCGTGGTCATTGGCACGACCGTAACAGGAGTGCAAAGCAATTTTAAAGCCTTTGAAAATCACGCAAAAATGGGCGAATTTAAAGGATACAACGCAGAGCAAAACTCTCAGGGAAATCCTGCGAATTTCGTGAGAGATTTTTTTGGCTTAAAAAGCGTTGCAGTGGGGATTTCATCAGCTTGCACTAGCGGAAATAAAGCCGTAATCGAAGCTGCAAGGCTTATAAAAAGCGGGATTTGCGACGCTGTGATTTGCGGTGGGAGCGACGGGATCGATACTTTGACTGTTTTGGGATTTGAGAGTCTTGGTGTGCTAAGCGATGAGAGATTAAATCCGTTCTCTCTTAACCGAAAAGGCACGAATTTGGGCGAAGGAGCGGGAGTTTTTTTGCTAAGCCGTGATGAGATTTCAGACATTGCTTTGCTCTCATACCATGCAAACTCAGACGCTTTTCATATAACTCAGCCAAATCCAAGTGCCACTATGCAAATTGAGGCGATAAATTTAGCCTTGCAAAAAGCGGGTTTAGACAAAGTGGATTATGTAAATTTACACGGCACAGGCACAAATGCAAACGACATTATGGAAAGCGTGGCGATAAGTTCGACGCTAAAAAACACGCCGTGTAGTTCGAGTAAGCCGATTTTTGGGCATACGCTAGGAGCAGCAGGAGCCATTGAGCTTGGAATTTGCTTTCAAGTCATAAAAAACGGCATTTTGCCACCTCAAATTTACGATAAAGAGCAAATTTTGCCAAAAATAAATATAATAGATGAAAAAATACAGACAAACATAAAAACTGCGATGAATTTAAGCTTTGCTTTTGGCGGAGACAACGCAGTTAGCGTGATAGGAAAAATATGAATATAAAATCAATTTTGCCCCAAAGCGGATACATGGTTTTTTTGGACGAAATCAAAGAAATCAAGCAAGGCGAGATAGTATGCGCTGTGAAAATTCCGCCTGGTTCGCCATTTGTAGAAGACGGACGACTTGAAAGCTACACATATATCGAAATAATGGCACAATCAATCGCAGCTTATGCAGGAAGCAACGATAAAATCGAGCTTGGATTTTTGCTAAGTTGTCGCAAAATGGATATTTTCCGCCCTTTTGTAAATGTAGGCGATGAGCTAATCATAAAAGCAACCGAGAGCCTAAGTGACGGGGCTGGAATGTTTGTGTTTGATTGTGAAATTTTGCTTGGCAATGAGTGCGTTGCAAAGGCGAGTTTGAGTGTGTTAAATCCGAGTAAAGAATTTTTAGATAAGGCGATAAATGAATAAGCGGGTTTTGATTACGGGTTCTAGTGCGGGGATCGGCAAGGCGTGTGCTTTAAGACTAGCAAAAGCCGGTTATGAAGTGGTTTTACACGGGCGAAATTTAGTAAATTTACAAGCCGTAGCGGATGAAATTTGCAAATTTGGAGCTAAAAAGCCTGAAATTTTAATTTTTGATGTCGCAGATACTGAGGGGGCAAAAGAAATTCTTACAAAAGATTTGCAAAATGGCGTGTATTACGGCGTGATTTTAAACGCAGGAATCACGCGAGATAACACATTTGCTGGACTTGAAGAGATCGAGTGGAAAAGCGTAATTGATACAAATTTAAATAGTTTTTACAATGTGCTAAATCCCGTGCTAATGCCGATGATAAGGGCTAAAAGTCCGGCTAGAATAATCGTAATGAGCTCAGTTAGCGCAATCATGGGAAATCGCGGACAGAGCAATTACGCCGCTAGTAAAGCAGGTCTTATCGCAGCGGCAAAATCTTTGGCAATCGAACTTGCAAGTAGGAAAATAACCGTTAATTGCATAGCACCGGGACTAATCGATACGGCTATGACAGATTTGGGCGAATTAAAAGATGAGATAATCAAGCAAATTCCGGCTCGTCGCATTGGGGAAGCAGACGAAGTGGCTGCTTTGGCTGAGTTTTTGTTAAGCGAAAAAGCTAGCTATATCACAAGACAAGTAATAGGAGTAAATGGCGGATTATGTTAAATAGGGTTGTAGTTACTGGTTTTGGAAATGTTTGTGCATTTGGGCGTGAGTGGAGCGAGATAAGAGCTAAATTTGAAGCTAAGCAAAATGCCGTTAAATTTATGAGCGAGTGGGATAGGTTTGGGAGTGAATTAAATACTCGCTTAGCCGCTCCGATAATAAACTACGCACCGCCTTCTCAGTGGGATAGAAAACAACTTCGCTCTCTTGGAATCGTATCTCAATACGCTGTCGAAGCAGCCGGTCTTGCTCTAAAAGATGCCGGGCTTTTAGATGATGAGAGTATAAAAGACGGGCGAATGGGCGTGGCAGCTGGGTCAAGCACAGGAAGCACAGAAGCCATGTCTCAGGCGGTTACTTTGCTGCTTGGCATGGAGAGCAATTTTAATGCAAACACATACATAAGAATGATGCCACACACCACAGCAGCAAATATTTCTATTTTTTATGGGCTAAAAGGTCGCATGATTCCGACAAGTTCGGCTTGCACGAGCGCAAGTCATGCCATAGGATACTCTTATGAAGCCATAAAATACGGGCAAATTGATATGATGTTAGCAGGCGGTGCAGAAGAGCTTTGTCCTAGCGAAGCCTTTGTTTTTGATAGATTGTTTGCGACAAGCTGTAAAAATGATACGCCAAATTTAGCCCCGGCACCGTTTGATGCGGATAGAGACGGGCTAGTTTTGGGCGAAGGCGGATCAATGCTGGTTTTAGAGAGTTTAGAAAGTGCAAAAAAAAGAAATGCCAAAATTTACGCTGAGATTGTGGGCTTTGGATCGAGTTGCGATGGCACTCACATCACTAGACCGCAAAGTGCCACGATGAAAGAAGCTATGCGTTTAGCCTTAAAAGATGCAAATTTAACGCCTGAAAAAATCGGCTACATAAACGCCCACGCCACAGCCACCAAACAAGGCGACATCGCAGAAAGTATCGCCACAAACGAACTTTTTGGCGAAAAAACAGCGATTAGTTCGCTAAAAAGCTATCTTGGGCATACTTTGGGTGCGTGCGGGGCATTGGAGAGCTTTTTGAGCATTATGATGATGAAGCAAAGCAGGTTTTATCCAAATTTAAATTTAAATTCGCTAGATTCGCAGTGTGCAAATTTGAATTATTTACGCGATATTACCGAGATACAAACCGAATTTGTAATGAATAATAATTTCGCATTTGGCGGTGTTAATACATCTTTGATTTTTAAGGATTTTAAAGAGTAAATTTAAAGGGGATAAAATGAAAAAATTTGTTTTATTTTTAGGTGCAATGCTACTTACTAGCAGTGTTTGGGCGAAAAACGAAGTCATTAGACTTCCAATTAGCGGTGCTTTGAATGATCCAAGAGCAAAAGAGGTGCTAGATCCTAGCATTAAGTTATATTTTGGTAAAGACGGTGGCAAAGCTAAAAAAATTACCCAGCAGCTCTCAGCCAATAAAAAGACAAACGGCGTAGGTAAAAGCGATGAAGCAGCATGCAACTGGGCGTTTTTATCGGCAATTAAAACTTTTCAAGAAAGAGCCAAAAGAGAGGGCGGAAGCAAGGTTGTAAATCTTTCTAGTTACTATTATAAAAACGAATTTATAAGTAGTAAAGAATTTGAGTGTGGTGTCGGAAATATAATGGTCGGCGTTACACTTCGTGGCTATATTGCAAAATAAATTTAGTAAATTCGGTGCGATATTGTATCAAATTGCACCGAATTTGATATGTTGAATTCGCAAATTTACATTATCGTTAAAAACTTAAAAATATGCCTATTTGGTTATTTTAGCTATATTTTTTATAAATAAATATTGTAAAAATAATTTTTTTGTTACGCAAATTTTGTAACATTGTTGAAATTTTTGATTTTGATAAATTTAAAAATATTTTTTTAATCTTTTTTTATTCTTAAAGATTGTGATTATAGCGATACTTTAATAAAATTTTAAGAATTTAGCTAAAATATTAAGTTGAATTTTATTAAATTTAAAGTAAATTTTGTCAAATAAAATTTAAAATAATCTCCAAATAAAGGCGATTCTTTGAGTAAAACACATCAATTTGTCATTACAAATCCCGGTCTTTGTATAGGCTGTAAGGCCTGTGAAAAGGCTTGCGTTAAAGAATCTATAAAACGCGGAAAGTTAGGGATTACCAGAATTAAGGTTTCCAAAGTAGAAAAAACTTCTTCTACAAATCAGTGTCGTCAGTGCGACGATGCTCCGTGTGCGGTCGTTTGTCCTAGCGGTGCTTTACAAAATTTGGGCGATTTCGTCCATTTAAATGAGCATTTATGTATAGGCTGTGGGCTTTGCACGGTAGCATGTCCGTATGGTGCGATTAGTCTTGATTGTATGGATGTTTTTGGCGTAGATAGAGATGAAAACGATCTATCTCAGCCCGGATTTCCTAATATCGCCGTAAAATGTGATATTTGCGACGGTAGAGTCGAAGGTTCTGCTTGTGTTGAAGCCTGTCCAAAAGGTGCTATTATTATGCTGGATTTTAAAGACAACCATAAATTCGGCAAAAAGCTAAAAGATACGGAAAATATGCAGGAATTTATCCACGCAATAAGCGGAAAAAAGGTAGATGTAGAAAAATTTGTGCCAAAAGCACCGCCAAAACCTGCCCCTGCAACTCCTAATGCAGAAGCTGCAAATTCCGAAACTTCTGCAAATTCGCAAGAAAAACCGAAAAAAGACGAGAATTCGGCGAATTTGCAAAATCCAACGGATAACAAGGAAGACAATGCTTAAATTTCTATTTTTTTCTTATTTATGTGTCGGAATAATAAGCTTAATTCTTTATAAATCCAAAAAAATAGCTTTTTATTTTGGATTTGTTTCAAATGCGCTTATTTCGCTTTTAGGTGCGCTTTATTTTATAACAAATCTAAACTCGAAATATGAATTTAGCTTAAAAGGATTTTTGTTTGAACCAAATTTTATGCTAACGCCACTTGGGGCGTTTTTTAGCTTTATAGTTTGTTTTATCGGCGCGATGAGTGCAATTTATTCGCTTGGATACCTAAAAAATTTCAAGGTAAATTTTGCAGTTTTTTCATCACTATTTAGCTTTTTTATGCTTAGCATGTTAATGGTTCTAAATAGCAACGATGTGTTTGGATTTATCGTGCTTTGGGAATTAATGACACTAGTATCTGCATTAATGCTTAAATTTAACGATACCCCAAGCTCAAATTACAGCGTTATGCTCTATCTTGGAGTAGCACAAGTCGGTGCATTTTGTTTAGTTATTGCGATGCTTATTATGGCAAATACTAGCGGAAGTTTGCATTTTAGTGATTGGAATTTTAATTCTCCATCTCTTTTTATCTGCATTTTGCTTTTTATCGGATTTGGAACGAAAGCAGGTCTAGCGCCTTTTCATGTGTGGAGTCCGATAGTTTATCCGCATGTAAATTCAAATGTTTCAGCACTTTTTAGCTCTGCTATGAGCAAAGTTGCGATTTTTGGTTTGATTAAATTTATGCTGATTGCAAAAATTCCTGCTTCTTTTGCCTTAGCTATGATGATTTTGGGTGGATTTGGAGCGATTTGGGGCATAATTTTTGCTACACTTCAAAACGAGTATAAAAAGCTTATCGCTTATAGTTCGGTTGAAAATATGGGCATAATTTTACTTGCTCTTGGTGCCGGGCTTTACGGACTTAGCACACAAAATGCTATTTTAACGGCATTTGGCTTAGCAGGAGCGATTTTTCATAGTCTAAACCACAGCGTTTTTAAAGCAATTTTGTTTTTTGCGGCAGGAAATGTATATGTCGCAAGCAAAAAACTAAAAATCAACTCACTTGGCGGATTAGCCAAATTTATGCCGATAAGTGCGATATGTGCTTTGGTTGCCATTTTTAGTGCGGTTGCAATTCCACTGTTTAACGGATTTGCAAGTGAGTGGTTGATTTATAAAGCCTTGCTTACAAATACAGGTTCGTTTTATTCTAAACTAATCTTTGCGATTTCGACTATCGCTTTGACATTAGCTGGTGTGCTTTGTGCGTTTGCGTTTGTTAAATTTTACGGACTTGTTTTTAGCGGAAAAGAAAAAGAAGATTCTTATAGGGAAGCTTCGATTTTTTCACTGATTCCTATGGTGATACTATCTGCATTTTGTGTTATTTTTGCTCTAATTTCACCGATACTAATCAAAGAAATTTGTAGTTTTTTGCCGACTAATGCGGACGCCACAACGATGTCATTTTCGCTACTTTGGCTATGTTTGATTGCTATGCTTATTTTGCCGTTTGCGATTTTACTAGCTTTTAAATCGCCATTTGAGAAACCAAAACTAAGCGATCCGTGGGCAAACGGATTTAAATTCCAGAGTGAATTTTTACCAAATTCAAACACAGCTGTGGGTGATTTAAGGCGAGTTTTGGCTAAATTTATGTGCATAAAAATGCGCAAAAAAGGCTCATCTTATAGCATTATCGTAAAAGATGTTTTTATGGAGTATATCTATAAGCCTATAATCGATATTAATATGAAAATAGCCGATAAAATCGCCATTATGCAAAATGGCAAGAGTGCGACTTACGCATTTTACATGGTGCTTTATCTTGGTATTTTAGGCGTGGGAATATTTTACTTTTTTGGAGGCAAACTATGATATTACAACTACTTTTAGCTCTTGCCTTGATGCCACTATTTGACGGTATTTGTCGAAGTTTGCGTGCAAAAATCCAGTCTCGCCAAGGACCGCCGATTTGGCAAACTTATTATGATTTGTTAAAACTTTTGCGCAGAAAGCGAACAGCTCCAAATTCAGCACATTTTGTCTTTAAATGGACGCCGTATTTGCTTGTGGCAATCGGAGCGTTTTTGGTAATGCTAACGGCTGCTAGGTGTGAGAGCATTTCAGATTTAATTGTTATTGTTTATCTGCTTGTCGCATTTAGATTTATCCTAAATTTAGCGGCTTTTGATAGTCTTAACCCATTTGCGGCAATCGGCGCAAACAGAGAAAATATGTTAGCGTTATATGCTGAGCCTATTATGATTTGCGGTTTGATTGTGGTTTGTGTTATGTTTGGAACTACAAATTTAACCACTATTCATAATGCAGTCATTAACGGCGAAGTTGGATTTAAAATTTCATTTATAATAGCAGGAATTGTATTGTTATGGTCTGTTTATATCGAAATGTCAAGAAAGCCTTTTGATATAGCAGAAGCAGAACAAGAGGTTCAAGAAGGTGTCGTGGCTGAATTTAGCGGTAGAGATTTAGCGCTCATCGACATTGGTGCTATGCTAAAACAATTTGCCGTAATTTGCTTATTTGTTAAAATTTTTATTCCTTTTGGGTTTAATAATTTGCTTTTAGATTGTATTTTTACGGTGATTTTGGTCGAATTTGCCACAACGGCTGCTGTGTTAATCGATAACTTTGGTCCTAGGTATGCAATGCTTTCGACTTTGAAATTAAACGCTTCGTGGATGTTAGGACTTGGCGTTTTAAGCGTGATTTTGTTTGCTGCGGGGGTTTAATATGGAAGTGTTTGCGATACTTTTAATGATGATTTCTTTGGCGGTATTTTCGTTTAGGGATTATAAAATTTCAATTTCTCTTTATGCGTTAAATACTGTTTGTTTGGTAACTCTATTTTTTATTATGGCAGCTAAATTTGATGCTCACGAGCTTCGTTCTTGGGCGGTAATTGCGATTATCACAAAGGTTATTTTGGTTCCTGCGATTTTGTTTTATGCTCTTAGTAAAATCGATATGCGTTATGAAAATGATCCATATACAGGATTTTTCTTATCGCCTGTGATAGCTTTTGCATTTTCGCTTGGATTGGCACTTCTTTTAACGCCGATATTTATGAAATTTGCAATTATCCAAAATGAAGTGGTTATTTGTGCTGCGATTTTTACATTTTGGATTGGGGTTTGCGGATTTATTTTAAGAAGGTCGTTTTTAAAACAAATTTTGGCTTATTGTTTGATAGAAAACGCGGTTCATCTAAATTTAGCCACAAACGCTTGTAATGCTAGTTCGCTAGTCGAACTTGGAATTTTAAGCGACGCTGTGTTTGGAATCGCGATTATGGCTATTTTGGCAGTTAGATACAAAGAGGTCTTTGGTAGCCAAAATACGAATTTAGCCAGTGAGTTAAAGGGTTAATATGATAATATATTTAATGCTTATTTTGCCGTTAATATGTGCGGCGTTGATTTATTTCGTGCCTGATAGGCTGATAAAAATCGCAAATTTAGCCTTTGCGCTCGTTATTTGTGCGGTTATATTTAAAGCTATCTCTTTGATAGGCTTTACTCCGCTTTTCGCGCTAAATAAAATGCTGTTTTTAGATAGCTTGGGTGGAATTTATCTGACAATCATCGGCATTACAGGGACTTTGGTAACGCTATATTTTCCTACTTATCTTGGTTGGAGAGATGAAAGCCCTAAAAAAATCAAAAAAATGCTAGTTTTAGCCTATATCACGACATTTGCTATGATACTATCTGCTGTGGCAAATGATATTGCTATTATGTGGGCAGCGGTCGAAGCGACAACGCTAAGTAGTGTTTTTATGGTTGTTTATAACAAGAAAAAACAAATCGTAGAAGCTGGTTATAAATATGTAATGGTCTGCTCTCTTGGTCTAGCATTTGCTATGTTGGCTACTATTTTGCTTTATTCAAGCGGCGGAATTTTATTTACGGATTTGATTGATAAAAAAATCGATCCGCTTACGATGAAAGTTATTTTTATCCTAGCTCTTGTTGGATTTGGCACAAAAGCAGGTCTTGTTCCAACCCATACTTGGCTTCCTGATGCTCACGCGCAAGGTCCATCTCCGACTTCTGCTGTGCTTAGCGGTATCGTGCTAAAAGTGGCAATGCTAGCTCTCATTAGATACTATTTTATCGCTGCAAATTCAGTCGGCATGGAATTTGTAATGGATACTATGCTTGTAAGTGGCGTGATTACTCTTTATGTGGCTGGGTATTTCTTGGTAACTCAACACGATGTAAAACGCATGCTTGCTTATCACAGCGTAGTTCATATGGGCGTTATCGCATTTGCACTTGGAGTTGGCGGAAAAATCGGCGTAGCGGCAGCACTTTTCCACTGCTTGGCTCACAGTCTTACAAAAGCCCTAGCTTTCCTTACCACGGGAAATACTTGGAGAATTTACCAAACAAACAACATGCACAAAATGGGTGGTCTAGCCTACACTGCACCGCTTACTTGTGTATTTTTTGGAATTTCGATTTGCTCACTTGTTGGAGTTCCAGCTTTTGCGATTTTCGTAAGCGAATTTATGACTTTTACGCAAGCAATTTTGACAGAGCGATATGTCGTAGCGATTATTTTTGCGATTGCATTAGCAGTTATTTTCATAGCAGACTTTTCACACTTTTTCTTAGCTTCATTTGGCAAAAACCAAAGCGAGTTAAAATACGATAAAGAGATGAGTTTGTTTGAAAATTTACCGCTTATATTTTTGGGCTTTTTTGTTATCGCTTTTGGACTTTGGAAATTTGAGTTTTTCTGGAATTTGCTTGATTTGAGCGTGAATTTAATAAAGGATTTAAGATGATAGGTGATTTATACATTAGTCAAATCGAAAGCGAATTTAACATACTTGAAACCACTAGACCAACCGATAAACAAATAACGATTTTGGTCGATAGAAACGACCTGCCTGCTGTGGTAAATAAGCTATATTATGGTATCGGCGGTTGGTTAGTGACGATGGTAGCAAACGATGAAAGGTCTATCAATAAACATTTTGCGCTTTATTATGTGCTTTCTATGGAGGGTTCTAAATTTAGCCAAGATGATGAATTAGAAGAGAAATGCTTTATAACCGTTAAAACTTTAATTCCGGCTGATGATCCTGTTTATCCGTCAGTTACACCGCTCGTTAAGGCTGCTGTTTGGTATGAAAGAGAAGCTTTTGATCTCTTTGGGCTTAGAGCGGAAGGATTAATCGATCCAAGAAGACTTGCTATGAGTGATGATTGGCCGCTAGATTTATATCCGCTTAGAAAAGATGAGATGAATTATAAATTTCGTCCAGATCCGCTAAGCATAGAGCCTGATTATGAATTTAAAAAGCCAAAGGGAGTAAATACACAAGCCATTCCGCTTGGACCGCTTCATATCACGGCTGATGAACCGGGGCATTTTAGGCTTTATTGTGACGGCGATACGATTGTAGATGCGGATTATAGGCTGTATTATGAGCATAGAGGCATGGAAAAACTAGCTGAAAATCGCATGAACTACACTCAAATGGCATTTTTAGCCGAGAGAGTTTGTGGAATTTGCGGTTTTGCGCACTCTATCGCTATGGCAAGAGCCACAGAAAACGCTATGGGGTTAGAAATTCCTGAACGAGCAAAAGCTCTTAGAGTTATGAGTGCAGAAGTTGAAAGACTTCACTCAAACTTGCTAAATATCGGTTTAGCGTGTGAAGTTACAGGAAACTACACCGCATTTATGCATGTTTTTAGAATTCGTGAATATACGCTTGATTTAGCTCAAATCATTACAGGCGGTCGTAAAACTTACGGAACTGTTGCCGTTGGCGGTATGAGAAGAGATATTAGAGCAAAAGAGATAAAACAAATGCTTCATTTACTTGTTAAAATCGAACAAGAATTTGACGAAATTTGGGATGTTATTATAAATGATGAAAGACAAATGTCTCGCTGGAAGGGAATCGGCGTTTTAGATCCGCAGGTCGGTAGGGATTACGGCTCAGTAGGACCTACTATAAGAGCTAGCGGATTTAAAAGAGATGTTCGCTATGATCACCCTGATGATTTTACGAAAAAACTTAAATTTAATATCAATACCGAAACCAGTTGCGATGTTTATGGTAGAGTAAAAGTTCGTTATCACGATACGATAGATGCTATTAGCATAATTAGACAATGTATTGACTTGATGCCAGGTGGCGATATTATCGTAAGTAGTGATTATCGTATAACGCCAAATAGCTATGCAATCGGCTGTATCGAAGCACCACGCGGTGAAGATATACACTGGATAATGCAAAGCGGAAGCCAAAAGGTTTATAGATGGCGCGTTAAGGCTCCTACATTTAGCAACTGGCCAGCCCTAGCTCATCAGCTTCGTGGTTACACTGTCGCAGACGCTGCTTTAATCGTATGTAGCCTAGATCCTTGCTATTCATGCACCGAAAGGCTAACTGTGGTTGATATAAAAAGCGGAAAAAGCAAGATTTTAAGCGGAAAAGAGCTTAAAAGCATTTGCCAAAAAGGAAATTAGATGAAAATAATTGATTTATTGAAAAAAAGCGGTGTAGTTACAAGCCCATATCCGTTGCAACCTTATGAAGTAAGCGAAAATTTTCGTGGCAAACCCGAATATAATTACTCTTTTTGCATAGGCTGTGCCGCGTGTGGCATTGCTTGTCCGCCAAATGCCATAAGTGTTAAAATAGAAGACAAAAGCGTAGTATGGCGATATAACACAGGCAGATGTATTTTTTGTGGTCGATGTGAAGAAGTCTGCCCGACAGGAGCTATAAAATTAAGCGATAAATTTGAACTAGGCGTGAATTTTAACAAAAACGACTTGTTGGTTCAAGGCGAAATGGAAGCTCAAATTTGCACAAAATGCGAAAAACCTTTTACTTCAAAAAGGTTTATAAAATCGGCATTAAATAAAATAAATTCGTCAAATATGAGTAGCAAACGAAAAAAATTAGCGCTAAGCTATACGCAAATTTGCCCTGATTGCAAACGAGAGAATACTTCTACGGCAATGCGTGAAAAAGATTATCAAAGGATTGAGTGATGAGCGGTGATGATAAATTAAAATTTTTAAAACAAATTAGACGCAGTTTTAGCGTTTTTCGTGTGGATTGTGGCGGTTGTAATGGTTGCGAGATAGAGATTTTTGCAGGAATTTCTCCGCTTTGGGATCCAGAGAGATTTGGTTTTAAGCTTGTCGCAAACCCACGCCACGCCGATATTTTGCTTGTAACGGGTCCTGTTACAAGGCAGATGTATTATCCGCTTTTAAGAGCTTATGAAGCAGTTCCCGAACCAAAAATAGTTGTAGCCTTAGGCGCATGTGGCATAAGCGGCGGAATTTTCCATGATAGTTACGGCGTTTGGGGCGGTGTGCAAAATATAATTCCGGTTGATGTTTTTATTCCGGGCTGTCCGCCGCATCCAGCCGGTATTATTTATGGTTTGGCAAATGCGCTTGGACTAGTCGAACAAAAACAAAAAGAAGAAAAATTTGATAAAGATGACGAATTTGTAAATTTAGAACAAAAATCGTTAATCGGCGATACAAATTTTGAAAAATTAGTTCTGCAAAAAGCAAAATTTTTGATGAGCTATGTTCATGCGAAAGAGCTTTATGAAAAATTTATTTCTGCTTTGAGTAGTTGCGATGATGCAAAAGATAGCTCAAAGGCAAAAGAAGCTATCTTACAAGCTATCGAAAAAGAAGACGATCCGCGTTTTAAAGAGTGCATGGGTATTATTTTTAACGATGTTTATGCGAAATTTATACAAAGCGAAAATATAGATTTAAAATCGATTTCATGGTCGTAAATTTGCATTTTTTGCAAATTTACGCCGATTTATAACAATTTAAGATTAAGAGATATTTTGCTATAATTTTAGCCATTTTAATTTAGGGGTTAAATTGCAAAATAAAGTCTATTTTAATATTTCCAAATTCGACGCCATTATCGATACTGGCTCGAATTTAGGTGAGCTTGAAATTTACAAAAAAAGTCCAGATTTAACGCATATCGCCCCTATTGAGCGAAGAAGACTTAGCAAGGGGGCGAGATTTTGCATTTCGCTCTTAAAAGAGTGCGATGAAATGCCTGTCATTTTTAGCTCAAAGCACGGCGAGATAAATCGCTGTTTTTCTTTGCAATCTAGTCTAGCTACACTCGAACCGCTCTCTCCTGCTTCATTTTGCATTAGTGTTCATAATGCGATTGTGGCACAAAATGCGATTTTTGCCAAAAATAGGGCTGAAATTTCGGCAGTATCTGCAAATTTGAGCTTAGAAAACGGAATTTTAAATGCCGTAGCTAAATTTGATGAATTTGATAAAATAGTGATTATTAGCTATTTTGAGGGCATAAATAATGAACTTATGAACGAAAATGATTTGATTTATGCGATTTTGGTTGTGGTAGAAAAAGGCAAAAATTTTAGCATTGAAATTTCACCAAATAACGAGCCAAATTTAGCAAATTTGACTAAAAATAGCGATTTTGAATTTTTGCTAAATCTAAAAAATCACAAAAAATCTTGGGTTACAAAAGAGCAAGATTTAAGCTGGAAATGGGTCGATGAAACTGCTATTTAGGCGAGTTTGCGTAGCGTTGTGCTTTGCAAGCTTTGGCATTATTTGCATGGTTGGAAATCTCTTTTTTATCCCCGTAATAATACTGCGATTAAACAAATTTAAAATCATAGAAAATTTCGCTAGGGATTTGGTTTTTGTGGCTTGGCGAGTGTTTTTGTATTTGATTGTGTTTTATGGATACGCAAAAATAGATTTTAGAGCAAAATTTGTTCGCAAAGATAGCGCTATCATCATCGCAAACCACCCGTCCTTGCTCGATGTCGTGTTGCTTTTATCTCACATACGCAGGGCAAATTGCATAGTTAAGGCAAGTTTGGCAAAAAATATTTTTTTATTTGGAGCGATAAAATCGGCAAATTATATTTTAAACACAGAAAATGAAAAAATGTTAGAACTATCAAAAAAAGCGTTGCAAAATGGAGAAAATTTGATAATTTTCCCAGAAGGCACTCGCACGAAAGATAAAATTTGTATGCAAAAAGGTGCATTTTATATAGCCATAAACTGCGCAAAAGAGCTAATTGCGCTAGGCATAAAAATGTCGCCAAAAAGCTTAAAAAAAGGACAATCGTGGTATGATACGCCACAAAATAAGATAAAATATGAAGTGGATATTTTAGAAAATTTAGATTTGAGCGAATTTGAAAAATCTCGTTCAAATCCGATTCGAGTTAGATTATTACACGAAAAAATACAAAATTTATATGAAAGGCAAGATTTATGAGTGATCTTATTTTAGAGATTAAAGAGATGATTATCTCAGGGCTTAACCTTGAAGATATGAGCGTGAGCGACATTGACGAAAATGCGCCGCTTTTTGGAGAAGGACTCGGGCTTGATAGCGTCGATGCGCTCGAACTTGGACTTTTGATCCAAAAAAAATATGACATTGTTATAAACTCAAAAACTGAAAATGTCAAAGAAATTTTCGCAAATGTCGTAAATTTGGCAGATTTTATATCAAAAAATAGGAAATAAAATGGATAAAAATCAGATTTTTGAAATTCTAAAACAGGCTCTGGTTGAGCTTTTCGAAATCGATGAAAGCAAAATTTCGCTTGATGCTAAGATTTATGAAGACTTAGACATCGATAGCATTGATGCGATTGATTTGGTTGATTTTGTCAAAAAACAAACAGGTCATAAACTAATGCCAGAAGACTTCAAAGCCATAAAAACGCTTGGCGATATCGTTGAGGTCGTGGCGAAAAAATACCAAATCGGCGAGTAAATTTGAAAACTATTTTAAAGGCGATAATTACGCTTTTTAGCGTGATTTATCCTTTTGGAATTGTCTTTTTTAGAGAGTTTAGTTTTTATTTATTGATTATAATGGCGATTTTATGGGGACTGCGCGGGATTTTGGAATTTGGCTTTGAGAGCAAAAATTTAAGCGAATTTGGTAAATTTAGCTTTGTTTTGTGCGGTTTTTTCGCACTTTGTGCGGTTTTTAGTGCTTATGGGATAAAATATCTTTATCCTGTGCTAATAAATGCCTTTTTGGGAACAATTTTTTATTTTAGCTTAAAGCAAACGCCGATGATAACTAAATTTGCTATGTTAAAAGAAAAAAATTTAGAGCCAAAAGCTTTGATTTATACAAGAAATTTAACCAAAATTTGGATAGGTTTTTTTGTGATAAATGGGCTTATAAGTGCGATTTTAGCGTGTTTTGAAAACAAAATTTACTGGGGCGTTTATTGTGGGGCGATTTCTTATGTTTTTATAGGGATATTGCTTTTTGGCGAGATTATTTTTAGGAAGTTTTATATAAAAAATGCGTGAATTTATACAAAATTTAAGTGAAATTTCGGAGCAAATTTGCAAATTTGCAGCTGTTTTAAAAAATAAAAACATAAAGCGAACTCAAATTTTTCTAAGCGATATGAGTGAGTTTAAAATCGCTTTTTTTGGGGCGATGTTAGCAGGGACAAAGCCTGAGCTTTTAAGAGATAATCATTTTGAAGACGGTTTTTTTGGCATTGATGATGAAAAATTTGCCAAGATTTGCGCTGAGTTTGAAAATTTAGGCGAATTTGGCGAGTTAAATTTAAACGGAAACGAGATTTTTTATCTAAAAACTTCCGGAAGCACTGGTAAGCCAAAAAATATTCAAAAGTCGCTTTTGGATATGGTCTTAGAAGCAAAGCATTTAGCAAAAGCCCTAAATTTAAGCTCCCATGAGCAGTTTTTAGCCAGCGTAACTCACCAAAATATGTTTGGGCTGACATTTAAGTTTTTCTTGCCGTTAGTTTTGGACGCGAAGTCTGATAAGGGCGAATACAACTACCCTGAAATTATTTTCGATCAAAGCCTAAATGGCTCTATCTTGATCTCATCGCCTACGATTTTAAACGCACTTTATCAGCACAAAAACGCCAAAAAAATAGCAAATTTAAAAATGATAATCTCAGCAGGAGCTAGGCTTCCACAAAATTTGCGTGATGAATTAAATAAAATCACAAATGCTAAAATCGTCGATATTTACGGATCTAGCGAAACGGGCGTTGTGGGGGCAAATTTAGGAGCCGGGCTTAAAAAATTTGAGCCTGTAAATTTAGAAGTAGGCAGCAAAGGCGAACTCATCATAACTTCGCCTTGGTGTAAAAGGTTTGAAAGTAGCGATAGCGGCGAGATTAGAGGCGATGATATTATTTTGCACGGACGCCTTGATAGGATTGTCAAATTTAGCGAAAACCGCGTAAATTTAGACGCCGTAGAAGAAAAATTAAATCAAAATGAGTTTATAAAAGACTGCAAATTAGGGCTTCACCCAAAATTTGAGCGAATTTTGGCTTTGATAGTTTTAAGCGAGAGCGGCGAAGAAGAGTTTAGAAAAAACGGCAAAAAAAGTATCGTAGAAAACTTAAAAAAATATCTAAAATATGATTTTGGCTCGGTTGTAAGGTATTTTAAAATAGTCAGCAAAGTCCCGTATTCTGCGCAAAGTAAGGTAAAAAAAGATGATTTTTTAAAAGCTTACGAGAGCTACGAAATGCCTGAATTTACGCAAATTTCGCAAAATGAATTTAGGGCAAAAATTAAGCCAAGCGATTTTTATTTTGACGGACATTTTGCGAGTTTTCCTGTGGTGCCGGGCTTTATGCAGTTTAAATTTGCTAGGATTTGCGCAGAAAAATTAGGATATGATTTGCAAAATTTAAGCCATATTCCAAGCATAAAATTTATGCACTTTATCCGCCCAAATGACGAAATAACCATAACTTTTGAGAAAAAAGAAAAATCGTTAAGTTTTAAAATCAAAAGTCAAAAAGAGTGTTGCAATGGAAAAATCAGCCTTTAAGCCTGTTTTTTTGGTGCCTTACTACAACCACCCCGCTAAAATCGCCGATTTGGTAGAAAATTTATCAAAAATGGGTGAGATTTTGATCATCGATGATGGCAGTGATGAAGTTAGCAAAAATGCGCTAATCGGCTTAAAAGCTGAAATTTTTACGCGCGAAAATAACGGCGGTAAGGGCGCTGCGCTCAAAGACGGCTTTAAAATCGCTTTGCAAAAGGGCTACACTCACGCATTTCAGATTGACGCTGATTTTCAGCACGATATTTCAAAATGTGGCGAGTTTTTGCAAATCTCACAAGAAAATCCGCACTCGCTAATTTGTGCAAATCCGATTTATGATGAAAACGCCCCAAAAAGCAGATATTACGGACGAAAAATAACAAATTTTTGGTGCGCTATAAATTCGCTTTCAAACGACATAAAAGACGGCATGTGCGGGTTTAGAATTTATCCCTTAAAAGAGATTTGCGAAATTTTAGATAGCGTAAAAGATAATCGCATGGGCTTTGATATAGAAATTTTGGTTTTGGCTTGTCGCGCAAAAATATCCTTGAAATGGATTGAGCTAAAAGTTCGCTACGAGAAGGGCGGAGTTAGCCATTTTCGCATGTTTAGGGATAATTTTCAAATTTCGCTAACCCACGCAAGGCTCTTTTTCACGCTTCTGCCGTGGTTGGCAAAAAGGGCATTTCATGGCTAAGCACTGGGCAGAGCAAAACGAAGTCGCACCAAGTTTATTTTTAAAAGCGACATTTTTTTTGGTTACAAAACTGCCTAGTTTTATCGTTAAGTGTATCGTATTTATCGTGGTTAGCGTGTATTTTTTGTTTTTAAAAAACCAAAGAGAAAATATAATAAATTTTAGAAAAAATGTCGCACAAAGTGGCGGGAAAATAAGCGGCAACGCGTATGCGAATTTTTATAATTTTGGCGTTGCAATCTGCGATAAAATCGCCATTTGGACAAATAAAAAAGGCATAGAAATCGACCGAACAAATTTAGAAAAAATTCGCTCACAGCTAGACGGCGTAAAACGGGGAAAAATTTTACTAACTAGCCATTACGGCAATATAGAGGTGGCAAAAGCCCTTGTGAGCGAACTTGGTCGCACGAAAATAAATATCTTTATGTATCGCGCAAACAACGCTAAATTTAACGAATTTATGGATAAAATCAGTGGCGGGAAAATCAATGTCTTTTGGGTCGATGAGCTAAATATTGAAACTATGCTAAATTTGGGAAATTTGCTAGATAACGGCGAACATATCGCCATAATGGCAGATCGTGTGCCGATAAAAAGCGAAAAGGTCGCAAGTGCCAAATTTTTGGGAAAAACGGCGAATTTTAGCATTGGGGCGTATCTCATAGCAGGGATTTTAAAGGCTGAAATTTACTCATTTTGGTGTTACAAAGTAGGCAAAAAATATACTTTTGAAACGAAAAAACTGCCAAGCGTGGAGCTAAAAAGCGATAAAATCGCTTCTGTAATGCCTGCTTTGAGAGCGTATGTGGCGGATTTAGAGAGCAAATGCGTAAGCGATCCCGCGCAATGGTATAATTTTTTTGATTTTTGGGGGCAAGGTGAAAAAGAACTATAAATTTAGAGTTGAGTTTTACGATACCGACAGCATGGGCGTGGTGTGGCACGGAAACTATGTCAAATACTGCGAAATGGCGCGGTGTGCGTTTTTGCGCGAGATCGGCTACACTTATATCGATATGAAAAATGACGGATATGCTTATCCGATTGTGAAAATGGATTTTAAATTTGTGCGTCCTGCGATGTTTGATGATGAAATTTGCGTTGAAGTAGAATTGAGCGAATTTGAAAGCTTACTTAAATTCAAATACACCATAAAAAACGCTGATACGGGCGAAATTTTATGCAAGGCAACCACTGCACAAGCAACGGTAAATTTAGAAAATATGGAAACCTGCTTTTATCTACCTGAGATTTTAAAAGAAAAATTAAAGGGACTAAAATAAAATTGGATAAACATATAAATTTGGTTGGTAAGATGCCTACCCTACGGTGCTGGGAGTGTTGTTAGGCATGGTATTTTTCAAGGGGCAAATTACGAACTTGGCAATACAATAAAAAATAATACTATTGGTAAAAATAATGAGTGAATTTAGTAATGCTTTTTGGCGAGAATTTCAATATAGAATTGTAGATTTTGTAATTTACCTTGCCATTCAATATCCAGCAATTTCTTGGATTGTTTTATATGTTATCGGAATGCCTATAATATTTTTTAGTGCCAAAATTATTAAACAATCTATTTTAATGTATAAAAAATGTGATAATTCTAGAATTTTAAAAATAGATATTGCTTTTCTTGCTTTGTGTTTTGCTGTTTGCTTTTTTCTTATAAAATTTACAATCTATAAATCAGACGGCTATTTAATTTATCTTTGCATTTTTAGCTGGATTTCTACTTTTGCTGTGATAATCTATGCTTTGCGACCTGAGAAATTTACTCCAAACGAACCACAACGCAAAAAACCCAAAAAACCAAAAGGCAAAAAAGTTAAATTTGATAAACCAAAAAATAAATTAAATTTGAAAAATATCAAATTCAAAAATCAAAAAGGCAGTATCGATGGAACCAAATAAATTCACAAATTTATTCATCGCCATAATTTTTGGTTTTTCTACCACGCTAAACGCTTCTATGCTTCCGAATTCCAAAATTCTACAATCAAATTTAAATTCGGTCAGTGTCGAAAATCCACGCTGTATTTCAAAATCAAACTATGGCAAAGCTTCGTAGGGTGGGCATCCTTGCCCATCATAAGGTTACCAAATTTTCGCTAGGCAACTTACCACACTACAACTAAAATTTCGGCGCAGTATCCAAGATTGCGTTAGCTGGAAATTTTAAATTTTAAAAGAAATTTGACCCAAAATGGCACTTTTGCAAAATTTAGCAATATTTATTTTATGAGTTATAGTAAAATTAATAAATTTTTTTATTATCAAGGAATAAAATGAGAATTTTGCTTTCGTTTTTGGCATTTTGCGGTTTGGTTTTTGGCTTGGAAGTGGGCGAGTTAAATCTCAAAACCGACAACATAAGCGGTAAATTTAACGAAGAGATGATTTTGGGCGGATTTGACGAGCCGATTAAAAGTAGTGGTGAGTTTGAAATAAAAAACAAAGAGCTTATTTGGCATATAAAAGAACCGCTCGAAAGTAGCGTTAAAATCGCACAAAATGGCATTTTTAGCCTAGAAAACGGCAAATGGGAACTGCAAAAAAACTCACTCATGGATAAAGAGCTTTTTTTGGCGATTTTTTCTTTGGATTTTAGCGTTTTGCAAAAAGATTTTGACATTTCACTAAGTGGCGAAAGTGGCGCGTGGGAGCTAAATTTAAGCCCAAAAGGGACGCTTTTTAAAGAAATTTTTAAAAACATTATCATAAAAGGTGGCGAAACGGTGCGAGAAATCGCCATTACTAACGCGCAGGGCGATGAAACAAGGACTTTGTTTAGCGATGTTAAATAAAGCCGTTTTTGCCGTAACTTTCGCCATAATGAGCGTTTTTATCGCTTTGAATTTGGGCAAAATAAATTCCGATATTTACGGCTTAATTGGATTTGATAAAGAGAGCAAGGAAATTTTTACCAACCTAAACGAGAGTTTAAGAGATGAGATAATTTTTGCTTCAAACGATAAAATGAAATTTGAAAATTTTATCGCAGAGTGCGAAAATAGCGGGATTTTTAGCGAAATTTTATATAAGATAAATTCGATAAAAGATTATCAAAAAGAGCTTGAAATTTACAAAATCGCGCTTTTAGACGATGAGAGCGTAAATTTACTCGAAAACAACGCCACTGCCTTTTTTGCGCGAAGTCAGGCGGATTTTTTCAATAAATTTAAGCCGTTAAGCGCTTCGCAGGATTTTTTTTCATTGACTCTTCACTCAGAGATTTTAAAAGGCGGTGGCGGGATTAAATTCGATATGAGCGAAAACCGCTTTTACGGCGAGATTGAAAATCAAAAATACTATTTTGCCAAAGCAAAATTAGAGCAAATTTATGATGAAAATGTGCTTTTAAATTTAACCCAAATCGCAAAAAATAGCGAAATTATCATAAGCGGCGGTGCGATTTACTCGGCGCTTGGGAAAAATTCGGCTAAATTTGAAAGTGCATTTATGGGAAGTTTTTCGCTGATAATCTGCGCTATTTTGCTATTTTTGGCTTTTAAAAACGCTAGAATTTTTGCCGTTGTCGGCGTAGTGGCTTTTGGGCTAGTTAGCGGGGTGTTTGCGTTATTTTTGTTTTTTGAGAGTGTTCATAGCATAAGCGTGGTGATTTCGACTAGCTTAATCGGACTAATGCTCGATTTTAGCGCACATTGGCTTGGCTCAAATGCAAATTCGCTGGTAAAAAAACAGAGCATAAAAGATATGAAAAAAATCTTTTTGTTAGGCTTTTTTATTACCGCCGGGGGATATGCTGTATTTTTGTTTTCGTCGTTTGATTTGCTTTTGCAAATCGCTGTATTTGCGATATTTGCGCTTTTGGGAGCGTTTTTGTTTTCTTATTTTATGTTGCCTGAAATTTTTGATAATTGCGAATTTAAAAGCTCTAAAATTTGGGATAAATTTTTGCAAATTTTGATTAAATTCTCTGCTAAATTTAAATTCGTAAATTTGAAATTTAATCTCGTTTGCATAACGATTTTAACGCTATTTTTGTATAATTTTGCCGTTTTTAAAGACGATATTAGCGAGTATTCTAGTATGGATAAAACGCTTTTGCAAATGAGTGCTAAACTATCCGCGCTAAGCTCTCAAAGCTATGATTTGGCGGTTTTAGATAGTGGCTCAAATGTGCCAAATATGCTCGTTTCTAGCGGAGTCATCGGCTCGTATTTGAGTGCGGAAAAATTTATCCAAAGTCCAAAAACACAAGAAAAAATAATTCAAATTTTTGCAAATTCCAATGCGGATTTAATGAAAGGCATAAATCCAAATTTAGTTCAAAAAGAGCTTGATAAACTCGCAAATTCGCGGGTCTTCACGCGAAATGAAGTTTTAAATTCATCGCTTTTTTTAAATTTAAAAAATTTGCAAATAGATGGCAAAAATATCGTTTTTTTATACGACATAAAAGATAAAATCGCGTTAAAAAATGCTATTTTAGCAGACGGCGGAGCGTATTTGAGCTTCAAAGATAGCGCAAATTCGGCATTTTTAAACATTAAGATAAATGCGATTTACCTTAAAATCATCGCTTACGCCTTAGCCTTTGCACTTTTGTGTTATTTTTTCGGATTAAAAATCAGCGCAAATATCGTTACAGCGGTATTTTTATCAAATTTAATTACCATTTTTATCCTTAGTATTTTTGGTTTTTCTATCAATATTTTTGTGATTTTTGGGCTGATTTTAGCAGGAGCTGTGGGGGTTGATTATATGATTTTTGCGTTAAATTCGCACCTTCAAACAGCCAAAAAAACCTTTGGCATAAGCGTTGCGGCTCTTACTAGCATGGTTTCATTTTTTGCTCTTAGTTTTAGCGGGACTTCGGCTGTGGCGGTTTTTGGTCTAAGTGTTGCGATAAATATCGCGATTTGTGCGTTTTTAGCAGGAATTTACGCCAATAAATTCACTGCCTAAATGCAACTCCAAGTCCGATTTTATCGACATGGCGGTTGTAGTCAGCTAGGCTTTCGCCGTATCCGCTAAAATACTGCAAATAGCCGTAAAATCCGCTATTAAATATCGGAAAAAACCAATCAAACTGCACAGCGCCTTTATTATCAGCGTTAAATTTAAGATTATTTCTAAGTTTTAAAGCAAAGTTTTGTCTAGCATAATCATAGCTAAGTTTTAGCTCGCCATGCCCCATATATCGGCGTATGTCGTCGTTTGTGGCGTCAAAATAAAAGCTATGCCAAATGCGTGGCGTTATGCTAAGGTTGCCAAAATTTAGCGAAGTCTCAGCATAAGCCTTGTTCCACGAGCGAGAATTTGCCCCGTCCTTGCCGTTTGATTCGTGCATTAGCCCAAATTTTGCATACTCTATGAAATCAAGCGATGAAATCGGTATTTGCATGAAAATTTCGGGCTGATAGTTGCTCTCGCGAAACGGCATAGAATCTTGCGTTACTTGCCACCACGAAGTTTGCGTGTATGCAAGTGAAATTTTTTCATCAAGCCCGAAAAAATCGTAAAGCATAGGGCGTTCAAGGCTAAAACTAAATTTTAGTTCGTTTCTTCTGCGATCTTCTTTACTCTTAAAATCGTGCGTCCAAAGCACATAAATCGGCTCGTAAGCTTTAAGCCCCAAAAATAGCTCGTTTTGCTCTGAATTTGCCGAATTTTGCAAATTCTCTGAAATCTCTAAATTTGGCGAATTTTCCACGATACTTTGCGGATTTAAATTTGACGAATTTTGTGGATTTTGAGTAGTTTGAATTTGCGAATTTTGCTCTAAATTTAGCGATATTTCGGCGATTTTTTTATAAATTTGCATTGCGTTTTGTATTTCGCCGTTTTTTTCAAATTCGTTAGCTTTTTGATAAAGTTCAAGCAAATTTTCATTTGCACTCAAAATACAAAATATCGCCAAAAGCCCAAAAATAGCCTTTTTCATCAAATTTCCTTTTTTAAAAGCGAAACTGCTTTTTCGTAATCAAATTTATCATTTATGTTATGAAATTGTTCGGAATTTGCAAATTTGACGGCTTTACATTTGACCGAATTTAGCAAATTTGCGATTTTGTGGTTCTTTCGTTTATAAAATTTAAGTGCAGTAGTGGCGACAGAAGTATCGAAAAATCCACATAAATTATGCTGCCTAAATTCATCACTAGCCACGCAAATATCGCAGTTTCCCACATTTTCGTAAAGTTCATAAATGGTAGAAATTTCCACAAACGGCATATCACAAGGGATTATAAAAACTTTGCTATCTTTAAAATTTTTTAAAATGCTATAAACCGCCCCCATTGGCGAAAATTCACTAAATTCGTCCGTTAAAACAGGAAGCGGCGGGTCGAATTTTTGCGACTTTGCCGAGATAAAAACGCTCTTAAAAATCTCACTCATTTTGGCAAATTGAAAATGCGTCAAATCGCTAAATTCGCCAAATTCCATAAGCGTTTTATCTTGCCCCATACGAGAGCTTTTCCCGCCACATAAAATCACGCAAATCGGCAATTTAAGGCTAAAATTTGCGTGATTTTGCATAGTTTTTCCAAATTTTACAAATCTCTTGGATCTACGATTTTTCCTGCGATTGCAGATGCAGCCACGACGGCAGAATTTGCTAGATAAACTTCGCTTGTGCGATCGCCCATGCGACCGACGAAGTTGCGATTTGTCGTGCTTATACAGCGTTCGTGTTCGCCTAAAATCCCCATATATCCACCTAGACACGCTCCACAGGTTGGGTTACTCACAACGGCCCCTGCGTCGATGAAAATGTCCATTAGCCCTTCCGCCCACGCTGCACGGGCGATTTTTTGCGTTGCAGGTGTGATGATGAGCCTTGTTTTTTTAGCAACTCTTTTGCCTTTTAAAATCCCAGCAGCAATTCGCAGGTCGCTTAGTCGCCCGTTTGTGCAACTTCCGATAAAAGCTTGATCTACTGCTAGGTCGTCTTTTACCGCTTCTCTCACGCTTTTGCCGTTGCTTGGCAAGAAAGGATAAGCAATAACCGGGTCTAAATTCGCCGTGTCGATTTCGATGATTTTATCGTATTTTGCGCCATCGTCTGAGTAGTGAAATTTTGGCTTGCTTCGTAGCGTTCGTCCTGCCAAAAATTCTTTTGTTATCTCATCACAGGCGACGATTCCGCTTTTAGCACCTGCTTCGATAGCCATATTGCAAAGTGAAAATCTGCTATCCATATCAAGGTATGAAATTGCTTCACCTGTGAATTCCAAAGCCTTATATAACGCACCATCAACGCCGATTTGGCGGATAACTTCAAGTATCAAATCCTTGCCGTAAATGTGTGCGCCCGGTTTGCCTTTGAAAACAACCTTTATGCTTTCTGGCACCTTAAACCAGTTTTTGCCCGTAATCATCGCATAAGCTAAATCCGTGCTTCCCATACCGGTAGAAAACGCCCCAAGTGCGCCGTGCGTGCAGGTATGCGAGTCGGCACCGATGATGACATCGCCGGGTACGACTAGCCCTTTTTCAGGCATTAGGGCGTGTTCTATTCCCATATCTTTTTCGTCAAAATAGTTTTTTAGGTTGTGTTTGTAGGCAAATTCGCGTGAAATTTTGGCTTGATTTGCGCTTAAAATGTCCTTTGTAGGAATATAGTGATCCATTACAATCGCAAAGCCGTCTGGATTTGCCAAAGCCTTTGCGCCGCTTAGCTCAAACTGCTTTATCGAAATCGGCGTTGTGATGTCGTTGCCGATGACCATATCGATAGAGCTTTCTACGATTTGCCCTGCACTGACCGCCTCGCCCACATGTTCGCTAAAAATTTTTTCCGTAATTGTTTGTTTCATAGTGATCCTTGAAAAATTTTTAGCTGATTTTACTGAATTTTTGCTAAAATAGCGTTTATGAAATACCAACACCTAATCCAAATTTGCGAATTTTTACAAAAATTTAAGATGCTTAGCCACATAAAGCGTGTCGGCGACAACCTTTTTAAGCTAAGCTTTGATAGTTATGAGCTGTTTTTTGATATGAATAAAACTGCCTGTAATATCCATAAAAACGGCTCTTTCGTGGAAAATAAAATTTATAAAGCACCATTTGACGGGGTTTTAGCCAAACGGCTTGTAAAATCAAAAATCGTGCAAATAAGTGTTCCTGAAAATAACCGAATTTTACATATCAAAACTGAGCTAAAAGCAAGTTACAAGGCGTTTATCTCAAATTTATATTTTGAATTTACAGGGCGTTTTACAAATGTGATAATAACTGATGAAAATGGCGTAATACTCGAAGCGCTTAGGCATTTGGATAATGATATTAGAAGTATCCGTGTGGGGCGGGTTTTGACGCCACTACCGCCAACTAAAATAAAAGAAAAAGAAGCAGTTACAATAGAAAATTTCGATGAATTTTTTGTGAGCGAATTTGAAAAGCTAAATTCGCAAAATTTAGTCCAAACTAAAAATTCAAAATTAATGCAAATTGATAAAAAATTAGAAGTTTTAAATGCAAATTTGGTGTCTGTGCCAAAAGCTGACGAGCTTTTGCGAGATGCCGAAAATTTGGCTTATCGTGGGCAAATTTTATCTGCGAATTTATATAATTTAAAAGATTATCAAAGGGAATTTTCTTTGCGAGATGAAAACGGCAAAAGCGTGGAATTTAAGCTAGAAAATTCGCCAAAAATAGCGATGAACGAATTTTTTAACGATGCCAAAAAAATGCGTCAAAAAGCCGCAAATTCGCATAAACAAAGCGAAAATTTAAACGAAAAAATCGAATTTTATGAAAATTTAAAAAATTTAATCACAAACGCAAAAACATGCGAAGAGCTTGAAATTTTGCTTCCAAAAAAGCGAATTAGCGCAAATTTAAAGGAAAAAAACGCTGAATTTGTGCAGAACTTTTATATCGGCGAATTTAAAATAAGTGTCGGAAAAAATGAAAAAGGCAATGAATTTTTGTTAAAAAACAGCGCAAAAAACGACTTTTGGTTTCATTTAAAAGATATTCCAAGTGCGCATGTCATCGTCCAAACAAACAAACAAAACCTAAATGATGAAATTTGCGAATTCGCAGCTAAAATTTGCGTGAATTTTAGCGTAAAAAAGAGCGGAAATTATCTTGTAGATTACACAAAACGCCTAAATGTAAGCCCCGTGAAAGGCTCGTTTGTGCATTATGTAAATTTCAAAACAATAGCCGTTTTAAAGCCCTAAATAAGCAAGTTTTTTATATAATTTTGCAAATTTTTAGGAGTGAAAATGAAAGAGAGACTAACGACGGGGCTTATTTTACTTGCGGTTTTTGTTGCTTTAATTTGGATAAATAATTTTGTTTTAAATTTTTTGATTTTTGCGGCAATGCTTGTTTGTGCGTTCTTTGAGAGCGTAAAAATTTACAAACTAAAAAAAGAGAGCAAATATTTGGTTTTGGTTGCGCTTGGTTTTTTTGCCGTAATGCCCTTTTTGACGCTTGAAGAGCCGTTTTCGGCTTCTATAAAATTAAGCGTTTTAATGGTCATCTCTGTCGCTTCGATTATAGCTTTTACCAAGTATCCAACGATGAAAATTTTACTTCCTTTCATCTACCCTTGTGTGCCGATTTTTATTATGTTTGGGCTTTATAGCGATTTGGGAATTTTTTATTTTGTTTGGATGATTTTTATCGTTATTGCTAGTGATAGCGGTGCGTATTTTGTCGGAAAAGCGTTTGGGCGTATCGAATTTAGTAAAAGCTCCCCAAATAAAACGCTCGAAGGCGTTATCGGCGGATTTGTTTTTGCGCTTGTTGTAAGCTTTATTTATGCTAAAATTTTTACGAATTTAGAAGTCAAAGAAATTTTAGCGACCACTATCGTGGTTTCTGTTTTTGGCGTATTTGGCGATTTGTTTGAAAGCTATTTAAAACGCAGAGCAAATGTCAAAGACAGCGGAACGATCTTCCCGGGTCATGGCGGTGTTTTAGATAGAATTGACGGGTATATGTTTGGCGCGATTGCGATGTTTTTGATTTATTCTTGGTAAGATGATAGTTCTTGGCTCCACCGGCAGTATCGGGCGAAATTCGCTCGAACTTGCACGAAAATTCGGTATCAAAGTAGAAGCGTTAAGTTGTAATAAAAATTATAAATTATTAAACGCTCAAATCGCCGAATTCAGGCCAAAATTCGTCTGTATCGGCGATGAAAATTTAAAAAATTTAATCACTCACGACAAGGTTTTTTGTGGAGCGGACGGCATTTTAGAAATGCTTGAAATGTGTGAGAGCAAATTTGTCATAAACGCTCTTGTGGGTTTTGCCGGACTACGCCCAAGCGTAAAAACGCAAAGTTTAGGCAAAACCTTAGCTCTTGCAAACAAAGAAAGCTTGGTAGTCGGGGGTAAATTTTTAAAAACAAAAGAGATTAGAGCGATTGATAGCGAACATTTTGGCTTGAAATTTTTGCTTGAAAATCCCACAAAAGTAGCAAATTTAATCATCACAGCAAGCGGCGGAGCGTTTTATCAAACGCCCGTTAAAGCCCTAAATTTGGTAACGCCACAAATGGCACTAAAACACCCAAACTGGGATATGGGCGCAAAAATCACAATCGATAGCGCCACAATGGCAAACAAGCTTTTTGAGATTATCGAAGCGTATCATCTTTACGGCGTAAAAAGCGTCGAAGCTGTGATAGAACGCACTTCTATGGTTCATGCCTTAATAAATTTTATTGACGGCTCGACTACGGCGCATTTAAGCAGAGCCGATATGAAACTAGCCATTGCGTGGGCGATTTGTGGCAGAGTAAAAGAGCAAATTTTAAAGCCCCTAAATTTATGCGAGCTAGCAAAAATCAAATTTAAAAAAATAAGCCTAAAAAAATATCCGATTTTTTCGCTTAAAGATGAGTTGCTAAACAACCCTGATTTAGGCGTCATAATAAATGCTTCAAATGAAATCGGAGTTGAGAAGTTTTTAAATTCAAAGTGTAAATTTACAGATATTTCAAAGATTGTTTTTAAAAGTTTGGATAAATTTGGTGAAGTTAAGCCAAATTCGGTGCAAGAGCTTTGCGAGATTGATAAAAAAGTGCGAGAATTCGCGAAAAATGAGTTAAAAGGAAACTAAATGTCGGAGCGATATGAGGGTTATAATTTTCGTCTAAAAGATTCACTTTTAGGCGTTCAGTTTTTATTTGTTGCGTTTGGTGCGCTTGTTTTGGTGCCGATTTTAACGGGACTTGATACAAATGTCGCGCTTTTTACGGCAGGGATTGGAACGCTTGTTTTTCAAATTTGCACTCGCAAACAAGTCGTGCCGATATTTTTGGCTAGTTCGTTTGCGTTTATTGCACCCATTACTTTTAGCGTGTCGCATTGGGGTATGAGCGCGACTATGGGCGGACTTATGGCAGCCGGACTTTTGTATGTGATTTTGAGTTTTGTCGTGCGATTTAAAGGCGAAGGCTTTATCCATAAGCTTTTACCGCCCGTTGTCGTGGGTCCTGTTATCATGGCGATTGGTCTTATTTTAAGCCCGACAGCCGTAAATATGGCAACTGCAAAAGGGATTGATGCGATACCGGAAACAACTGCGCTCATAGTTGCGGGAATTTCGCTCGTTGCGACGATTATAGCTATAATGTTTGGAAAAGGCATTATTAAGCTTATTCCGATACTATCAGGCATTTTTGTGGGATACATAGCTTCGCTATTTTTTGGGATTGTCGATTTTTCGCCGATCGCAAAAGCTAGTTGGTTTTCTGTGCCAAATTTCACGGCTCCTAGCTTTAATCTAAATGCGATTTTATATATGCTTCCAATCGCAATCGCCCCTACAATCGAGCATATCGGCGATATTTTAGCAATCAGTAATGTTACAAAAGAAAATTTTCTAAAAAATCCGGGGCTAAAAAACACGCTCTTAGGCGATGGTTTAGCGACAACGGCGGCTGCGTGTTTTGGTGGTCCGCCAAATACGACTTATAGCGAAGTAACGGGCGCGGTTCGCCTAACAAAAGCTTTTAATCCTGCCATTATGACTTGGACGGCTATAACTGCGATTTTGTTGGCTTTTGTCGGTAAAATCGGCGCATTTATCGCTACAATTCCTGTTCCGGTAATCGGCGGAATTATGATTTTGTTGTTTGGTATTATCGCTTCTGTGGGTATGGAATCGATGATTAAAGCCAAAGTCGATTTGGCAAATCCGCGAAATATGGTAATCATCTCGCTTATTTTAGTTGTTTCCATAGGTGGGCTAGTTTTGGATTTTTCTTATGCCAAATTTAGCGGAATTGGTCTAGGGGCGATTGTCGGCGTGGTTTTAAATTTGGTTTTGCCAAAAACCGAAAAATTGCAAGATTTAGACTACGAGCAACTAAAAGGCGAAGAAGAAAAATGATTTTAGGGATTGAGAGCAGCTGCGATGATAGTTCGGTTGCTCTTTTGGATTCGGCAAGTTTAAAGCTGATTTATCATAAAAAAATTTCGCAAGAATGCGAACACTCTAAATTTGGCGGAGTTGTGCCTGAACTGGCTGCAAGGCTCCACACGGCGGCACTTCCTGCACTTTTGGACGAAATTAAACCCTATTTTTCGCAAATAAAAGCAATCGCCGTTACAAATGAACCGGGGCTTTCGGTGAGTTTAGTCGGCGGCGTTAGCATGGCAAAAGCCCTTGCTATCGCTCTTAGAGTGCCACTTATCGGCGTAAATCACCTTGTAGGGCATATTTATTCGCTTTTTATCGAAAGCAAGGCTGTTTTTCCGCTTGGCGTTTTGCTCGTTAGCGGTGGACATACGCTTGTTTTAAATATCGATAAATTCGGCAAAGCCACGATTTTAGCGACCACTACCGATGATAGTTTTGGCGAAAGTTTTGATAAGGTTGCTAAGATGATGAATTTAGGCTACCCGGGCGGGGCTACTATTGAAAAATTAGCCAAATTTGGAGATGAAAATAGATTTAAATTTACAATTCCTATTAAAGATAAAAATCGCCTAGAATACAGCTTTTCAGGGCTTAAAAATCAAGTTCGCACCCAAATAGAAAAACTAAAACAAAATGCAAATTTAGACAAAATTCAAAGCGAAAATTTACCAAATTTAGATGAAATTTTGGGTTTTTCACCGAATTTAGAGCTAAATTTAGCTGATATTTGTGATATTTCGGCGAGTTTTGAAAAAACGGCGATTTTGCATATTATGGATAAATTAAAATTAATTTTTAAAGAGCATAAATTTACAAATTTTTCCGTTGTGGGCGGGGCTAGTGCGAATTTATTTTTACGCGAAGAGATTGAGAATTTATGCCAAATTTATGGCTCAAATTTACTTCTTGCACCTTTGAAATTTTGTTCTGATAATGCTGCTATGATTGCTCGTGCTGGGTTAGTGAAATTTGAACGGGGCGAATTTAGCGAGTATAATGCCCTACAAATCAATCCAACCTGCGACTTTGAGAATTTGAATTTGTAATTGAAACGAGCCTAGCTTTCGTGCGATGTTTGTAAATTTCAAGCTCGATAGGCAACAAGCCTTATCTCGCTTGAAATTTACTGCAAAACGCACGAAATCGTCGGCATAAGTTGTTTAGTTGAAATTGAGTTCAGCCTAGCTTTTTTGCGTGTCAAACTCGGACAGACAAATTTATTACTGCAAATTCTTAAAACAGATTTAAATAAAATTTCTATTTTCAAAATCACTTCATTTTGTAATTATTTTAAAGATATAATTGCTCCGAATTTATAAATCAAGGCAAAAAATGAAAAAAATTTTGATTTTAGGTGGTGGTTATGCAGGGCTAAAATGCGCCGTTACGCTAGAAAAAAAGCTAAAAAACGATGAATTTAGCGTAACTTTGATAAGCCGCCACGACTACCACTACCAAACTACCTTGCTTCACAAGGTCGCAAGCGGAACTTATAGCGCACGAAAAGCGCGAATTTTTTATCGAAATTTGCTAAAAAGGGTCGAATTTATCAAAGATATTGCAAACAAGATTGATTTGCAAAATCGTCGTGTCGAGTGTGTGCGTGGCGTTTATGAATACGATTATTTGGTAGTTTGCGTTGGATTTAGACCGAACGATTTCGGTATTAAGGGTGTTAGCGAATACGCACATAAAATTCAGTCCATAAATTCAGCCCTAAAAATTCGTAAAAATTTAGAAGTAAATTTTAAAGATTTCCCATTTAAAGGCGATTTAGATGACCTTAGCGTGGCGGTTTGCGGTAGTGGTTTTACTGGCGTTGAATTTGCTGCTGAGTTTGCAAAACAGGCAGATAACCTTTGCAAAATTTGCGGAATCGATAGGAATTTAGTCAAAATTTATCTTATCGGTAGGGGGGATAGAATTTTGCCGATGTTTGATGAAAAATTAAGCCGTGTTGCCGAAGATAAACTGCGTAAAATCGGCGTTACGCTAGTTCGTGGCGATGTCGTAGAATGCATGAAAGACGGCGTAATGGTAAAAAGTGGTGAAAAACAGGAGAAAATTCAGGCAAATACGGTTGTTTGGAGCGCCGGGGTTTTAGGAAATGAGCTGATAAAAAATTCGCAAATTCCAAACAAAAATAGCCGTGTGGAAGTAAATGAATTTTTGCAAATGCCAGATAAGCCCGAAGTTTTCGTCATCGGCGATAGCGCCATCGCCAACGAACGCGACATAATCCATGCCCCGACGGCTCAACTGGCTTCGCAAATGGGCGAGTATTGCGCTAAAAATTTGATAAAAATCTCGCAAAATAAGCCCTTAAATGAAAAATTTCACTTTATTCACAGGGGAACGGTTTGCGCTATCGGGCATACTGACGGTGTTGGCGTGGCGTATGGCGTGAATTTAAAGGGCGAAGCGGCTGCTTTTTTGAAAAATATTATCGAAAATCGCTGGATACTCTCGGTTTCAAATCTCGCCACAGTGCTGAAAAAGGGGCAGTTTAGATTTAGAAGTAGCGATTGATATTTATAAATCAAATGCCTATTTAAAGGCATTTGATTATTTTTTAATTCTCTTGCGTTTGATAAATTTCATTTTGGCAAGTTTCTTTATCCACTGCCATAACTATGAAAGAATTTTCTTGAAAACTAAATGGGTGTATATCGTAACCTGTTTTTACACAATATGTCTCCCCAGCTTTTGTTTCAAATTCGGCGTGTTGGAAAGGAAAAGAAGGAACCAAAACACGCACTTTGCTATTTGCTGAAACTTCTTGTTTAAAATAGCCGCCGTTTTTCATAGTTCCCATAGGTTTGCTAATTCCGTCTATTTCAATGACAACATCATACGACCTACCACCTGCGGCAAATGCCGGTGTGCGATAAACATAAACAAGGGAATTATGTTGGCTTGGAGTTTCAAAATGACTAAAATAAGCACCTTTTGCACCACAACCGCTAAATGAAATTAACGCTATCAAAGATAGAGTAGCTAATAATATTTTCATATAAAATCCTTTAAAAATATTTTAGCAATAATATCGTTTTTTTTTTTTTTGTTTCGCTTAAATTTGCAAAATCAATAAAATATTCACAAAATCACCACTTCTTCTTGCAAATTTATGCCAAATTGCTCATAAACTCGCTTTTTGGCTAGATTTATAAGGGTGATTGCTTCATCAAATTTGCCGTCTCCATAATTGATAAGAAAATTTGCGTGGATTTCGCTAAATCCGCACCCACCGACACGAAAGCCCTTTAAACCCACAGCTTCGATGAGCCTACCGGCACTTTCGCCATTTGGATTTTTAAAACAGCTTCCAAAACTTGCACCACGCGGCTGATTTGCTCGTTTTTTTGCGATTTCATCGCTTAAAAGGGCGTTAAATCCGTGCGAAACTCTAAATTTCGCTTCCAAAATAATGCCCTTTATTTCGCTGTGGCGATAGGCGAAATTTAACTCGTCTTTGTCAAATTCGCCCTTGTTTGTGCGAACGCTTAGCAAATTTTGACTAATTTCAAAGCCCATAAGTCCAGCGTTCATCGTTATTATACCGCCAAGTGTGCCGGGAATATTTTTTAAAAACTCGAAATTTGCAAGATTTTGCTGTTTTGCGAAGTTGTAAATTTTAGCGCTTTTTGTTTTTGCGCCGATTTTTAGCGTGTCGCCGTCAAATGAAATAAAATCAAATTTATCGCTTAAAATTCCTAATTGTGGCGGATTTGGCGAGATTAAAAGATTATTTGCTCCACCCACTACAAAGCCGCTAAATTCGCTATTAACGCCTAAAATTTCAACTTTTTCCACGCCACCGATTTTCACCGAACTATATTTTGAAAAGTCAATTTCTTTATAAATTTTTGCCACAATGATACCTTAAGTTTTTGCGTTATTATACAATATTTTAAAATTTGCTAACAAGATTTTTGCTACATAAAAATTCTCGCAATGGCAGATTGAATTGAGATTCTTCGCTTCGCTCAGAATGACGAAAAACTCAACTTAAATTTTGATAACCAAATGCCGACGATTTCGCAAATTTGTTTAATTTCACAAAAAATATTCAAGACGAAATAGGCGCAGTAAGGCACAAATTTAGGTAATTTCAAGCGAAGTTACCTATGTCGGTAATGAGCGTAGGAATTACCTAAATTTGTGCCTTAATCCGTTCAAGTTCGGGGAATTAATTTTTACAAATTCCTAATTTCTTTATACTCGCTCGGTATCAGCATATCTCTCGCACAAATTTGCTCAGCGTAAAATCCATGCAAAAAGCCCAAATCAAAAAGCTTTTGCACCGCTTTTAGTTGCGTTTCGTTCATCGTAATCGAATTTTCGTTTGCATACAGTCCTAGATAAATTTCAAGTTTTTTATCATCAACTCGCACCAAATCTCGCTCAATCAGCATTTTTGAAAGCAAAGATTTATTTGCGTGAGCGACCCGCACGGCGTCAGTCAGCACCCTTTCACACTCTATGGCATCAGTTAGTGGCAGCGATCTGCGAAGCGCCATACCGCCAAGCGGAAGCGGTAAATTTTCGCCGTTTAACTCGCTCCAAATGTCCCAAATTTCGCGCTCTACGCACAAATCACTAGAAAAATCCAAAATGCTCTCGTGTATCAGCACCCCAGCATCGACTTCGCCACTAAGCACGGCGTTTTCGATCTCTAAGAAATTTTTATACACAATCCTAGCGTTTGGGTAAGCAATGCGAAAAATCATCGCATTTGTCGTGTGTTCGCCACTTAGGGCGACTTTGAAATTCGGTTTTAATTTCGTGCCAATTTTTTTTATAAGTTTCGGACCGTAACCCTCTCCAAAACTAACCGCAGTTCGCAAAAGAGCGTAATTTTCATAAATTTTTGGATACAATGCAAAAGAGATAGCACAAACATCGTAAGTCCCAGCAAGACTTGCCAAATTTAGCGTTTGAATATCGTCTGCGTGGTTAGAAAATCTCAGCCACGAAGAACCAATCCAGCCAAATTTAATCGCCATATACATAAAAATATCGTCCGCATCGGGCGAGTGAGCAACGCTAATGTTTTTCAAATTCAAACCTTTATAAATTTTTTGCATAATAATAGCTAAATCTAGCTAAATTTTTTAAGATATTTTTTGGTAAAATGATGAGAAATTTTTTAAAGGTAAGGCATGGACGAAAACAAGAAAAAAACATTAGATGCCGCGCTAAAATCGATTGACAAAGCGTTTGGCAAAGGCACTTTGGTTAGGCTTGGCGACAAACAAGTTGAGCCCATTGATTCTATTTCGACAGGTTCTGTCGGCTTAGACATCGCTCTTGGCATAGGCGGCGTTCCAAAAGGTCGCATTGTCGAAGTTTATGGACCTGAAAGCTCAGGTAAAACTACTCTTACGCTTCATATCATCGCAGAGTGCCAAAAGGCAGGTGGAATTTGCGCTTTTGTCGATGCAGAACATGCTCTTGATGTAAAATATGCTGCGAATTTGGGCGTTGATACCGACAATTTATATGTGAGCCAACCTGATTTTGGCGAACAAGCTCTTGATATTGTCGAAACTCTTGCTAGAAGCGGTGCGATTGATTTAATTGTCGTTGATAGCGTGGCGGCCCTTACGCCAAAAACCGAAATCGAAGGCGATATGGGCGATACGCATGTGGGACTTCAAGCAAGACTTATGAGCCAAGCGCTTCGCAAACTAACAGGCGTCGTGCATAAAATGGGAACGACGGTGATTTTCATCAACCAAATTCGTATGAAAATCGGTCAAATGGGATATGGTTCGCCAGAGACCACCACAGGCGGAAATGCGCTTAAATTTTACGCTTCTGTGCGAATTGACATAAGAAAAATCGCTACACTTAAACAAAACGAAGAATCTATCGGAAATAGAGTTAAGGCAAAAGTGGTTAAAAACAAGGTCGCTCCGCCGTTTAAAGTGGCAGAATTTGATGTTATGTTTGGCGAAGGAATCAGCAGCGAAGGCGAGATAATCGATTATGGTGTTAAGCTTGACATTGTCGATAAAAGCGGCGCGTGGTTTAGCTACAAAGATACAAAACTAGGTCAAGGCAGAGAAAATTCAAAGGCTTTCTTAAAAGAAAACAAAGAAGTTAGAGAAGAAATCTTAAACGCAATCAAAGCCCAAATCGGCGGAACAAACATAATGTCTGCTAACGGGGACGATGAAAATTCAGATAACGGAGATGAATAATGGTATTTATTGAAAATGTTTATGCACAAGAAGTGCTTGATAGCAGGGGAAATCCGACAGTTAGAGCTACTGTCGAGCTAAGTGATGGCACGGTTGCAAGTGCCACAGTCCCAAGTGGCGCAAGCACAGGCAAAAGAGAAGCCTTAGAGCTTAGAGATAAGGACGAACGATTTGGCGGAAAGGGCGTTTTAAAGGCAGTTACAAATGTAAACGAAGCTATCGCCGAAGTTATAGTTGGTTTAAGCCCGTTTAATCAAAAAGAGATTGATGATATTATGCTTGAAATCGACGGCACCGAAAACTACTCAAATTTAGGTGCAAATGCGGTTTTAGGCGTTTCTATGGCTGTAGCAAGAGCAGCTGCAAAAAGCCTAAATATCCCATTATATCGCTATTTGGGTGGGGCTAACGCTAGTATTTTGCCTGTGCCTATGTTTAATATCATAAACGGCGGCGCACACGCAAACAATAGCGTGGATTTCCAAGAATTTATGATTATGCCGTTTGGTTTTGATAGTTTTAGCGAGGCTCTAAGAGCAGCAGCTGAGATTTATCAAACTTTAAAGAAAATCCTAAATGACGCAGGGCATAGCACAGCCGTGGGCGATGAAGGCGGTTTCGCACCAAATTTAAAAGACAACGAAGAGCCGATTAAAATCATTATGAGTGCAATCGAAAAAGCTGGTTACAAAGCAGGAGAACAAATTAAAATCGCCCTAGATGTCGCTTCTAGCGAGCTTTACGAGGACGGAAAATACAAATTAGAAGGCAGAGAATTCACAAGCGAAGAGCTAATCGAATACTACGCGAATTTGTGCGAAAAATACCCAATTTTCTCAATCGAAGATGGTCTAAGCGAAGATGACTGGGACGGCTGGAAAAAGCTAACCGAGCGCCTTGGCAAAAAAGTGCAACTCGTGGGCGATGATTTGTTTGTAACAAATGAGAAAATTTTGCTAGAAGGTATCAAAAAAGGCGTGGCAAATGCGATTTTGATTAAACCAAATCAAATCGGCTCTGTAAGCCAAACCATGCAAACCGTGCGCCTAGCGCAACGCAACGGCTATCGCTGCATTATGAGCCACAGAAGCGGCGAGAGCGAAGATGCGTTTATCGCTGATTTTGCGGTCGCGTTAAATACGGGTGAAATCAAAACGGGCGCTACTTCAAGAAGCGAGCGAAACGCAAAATATAATCGCTTGCTTGAAATCGAAGTGGAAACCGATGAATTTTTAGGCAATAAACTTTAATTTTTGGGCTAAAAATTGAGCGAAATTTCACGCGAAGACGAAATTTTAGACGAAATCGAAACGGGGCTAGATAGAGATATTTTAGCTCCGTTTAAACAAATTTTTGTGTTTTTGCTACTAGCTATTTTTGTCATTTTTATCGGAATTTTTATCGGCGATGCACTTTTTGGCAAACGCTCATTTGAAGTTTTGCGGGATTTGCAAAAGGAAAAGGCGTTTTTATACCAAGACACCGAACGCCTAAAAAAAGAAAATGCCGAGCTTCAACGCAACTATTTGGAGCGAAAATCGCTTGATCCGGATTTTGCAAAATGAAAAAAATTTTCAAATTTAGTGTTTTTTTGGTTTTTTTAAATTTAGCTTTTGCTGGTACCGTGCCAAATTTAAAAACACCAAAAAAATCGCAAAACACCGTTAAAAGCGAAAAAAATTCATCAAATTTAGAAAATAACAAGAGCGAATTTAATCTTACAAATTACAAAATTCCGCTTCCTGCAAATTTAACTTCAAATTTGGCAAATTTGGATAAAAACGAAACAAACCAGACGGCTATTTTAAACAAGCCAAATTTAGAAATATTTGAAAATTTAAATTTTAATATGCCAAGCGATGCAGCGATTTTAAATCAAATCATCGTTCGCTATACAGATGGCACGGGCGCATTAAACGAGAAAATTTTAGAAATAAATAAAACCATAAACTGGCAACACGATTTTAGCGTCGTAAGTCGCGAAAGACCGAATTTATCAAAAGCAATCGATGTTTCAGTTACTTCAAAAGATCCAAATTTAAAAGAAAATAGTGCCACAAGTGCCGTTAGTTCGCTTATCACGCCACAATTTGAACTTCCGATTGAGACTTTGAAATTTGATGACGAGCTTAAATTTATCATCAAAAATCGTAGTATTCGCCTAGTAACGCAAGACTCGATAAAATCAAATTCCTTTAAAAACGGCGTTTTAAAAGCTGAGTTTTTTCGTATGGAAATACCACTTTCAAAGGTTAGCTTTCGCGTCAATAAAGGCGGTTTTAGCGATATAAATGTTACCAGAAATGACGGATTTTACACAATCGAAATCGGCACAAAAGAAGGAAATTTAAGTATCGAAAAAATCGAAAACGGATACGATGTTTTTATCCGTTAAAAAATATAAATTTCAAATTCGCAAATTTAGCCTACAAAATATTTTTTGATTTCATCTTTGCTTTTTAACGGCGTTGCGGTGAATTTTTTTTCATCGATTTGCACTTCATATTCTTTGCCAAATTCGCTTTTAGCGTAAGTTAAAGCGATTTTTGCTGCCGTTTGCAAGTCGGCTTCATTAGCATTTTTGCTTATCAAACTACAAGCACCAATCAATGGAATTTTAATCTCGGTAAATTTTTCATTTGCGATTTGACGCAATTTTTCGTTATCGGTTTCATCTTTTCCGACAACCATTTTTGCGCCATTTTCTAAGCGTAAATGGCGACCGAATTTAAGAATTTCGGTATCTTTCGAAGTCTCGATTTTTTCAAATTTAATCATATCTCTTATTTTTTCGGCAAAACTTTCAATCGTCAGCAAACACCCACCGCCCGGCGTTTCATAGTCGCTAAAACCATAAATTTTAGCAAGCTCCATTTGACGCGTCCTACCACGACCGCTAATGTCAAGCAGTTTTTCTCTATCGATCCAGCCGTTGATTTCAGCTATGCTTGGCTTTAAAAGTTTGGCGCAAAGTGGTCGCAAAATGAGATTTTCCGTGTCGCCACTCACGCTTAAAACCTGATTTAACGCAGCACTTCGCTGACTCATCGGGCGTTGCCCGACCACTTCGCCTGTGATGATAAAATTTGCTTCTTCGCTTTCTAGCATAGATAAAGCCGTTTTTAGCATAAATCCATGACAATCAATGCAAGGATTAAAATGCTTTCCGTAGCCGTATTTTGGGCTAAAAAGCACCTTTTGGAGATATTCGTTTCGCACATCGACTAGCTTAAATTCGCCACCTGCTTGGTTCGCCCTTTTTTTCATAATCTCGCTTTTATCTTCTTTTCCGCCAAAACCTATGTTAAAGTGAAGCGCAGTTACGCTAATACCAAGATCGCTGATAATTTTTATCGCTAACATAGAATCTAACCCGCCGCTAAAAAGTGCTAAACATTTCATTTTTTACCTTAATTTTTTTGATTTTAACGCTCGTATGAGATTTTCAAGCTTCATTATTTTGCTTAATTTATCCGGATCATCTGAGCGTTTTAGAATTTCGATTTCGTCTCGATAGCGATTTTCACGCAGAATTTTAAGTGCCATGATAAATTTATCATCTTCGCTAAATTCCAAAATATTTTCATCGAGTGCAAGATTGCGAAAAATCGCCTTGTTTTCGTCATTTTCATCGCCCGATAAAACTATGCCAAGCAAATCTTTATGCGCCTTAAAATCATCATTTTCGCCGTAATCATAAAAAAGTTGCAAATAATCTTTGTTTAAAACCATTGATTTTAAAATTTGCAACTCGTTTATATCTTTTTGGCGTGAAAATGCACCATTTTGCACCGAATTTTGAGTTTTTTCGTTTTTAAATTCGCTAAAATTTGTGTTTTGTTGCGAATTTTTGGTAAGCCTAAACGAATTTATCGGAATTTTTAGCAAATTTGCTACCAAATCCTGATACGATCCCGCTACAATCGGATTTAGCGTGTTAGTATAGGCTATGATTTCATTTAAGGCTTGATTTTTTACTATCGGGCGTAAGATGTCGTAATTTTTAACGATATTTCTAATCAAAAATTCCCCGCTTTCTACCGAATTTGCATAAATTTCTTTTAGTTTTTTTATTTCACCACGAAATACCATATCAGCAGGATCTAATCCATCTTGTATGATGACAACACCGCTATCTATGCCGTTTGTGCTAAGAAGTTTTGCCGATTTTACGGCTGCATTGATTCCTGCGCTATCGCCGTCAAAACTAAGGATAACTTTAAAATTTCCCCTTTTAATAAGCGGCAAATGAAGCTCAGTTAAAGCCGTGCCTAAAACCGCCACAGCGTTTGTAAATCCTGCTTTGTGAAGCATTATGACATCCATATAGCCTTCTGTGATGATAAGCTCTTTTTTATCATAAGCCGATTTTTTAGCCAAATCAAAAGCGTAAAAAATGCGAGATTTATCAAAAACGGAGCATTGTGGCGAATTTACATATTTTGCAGGGTGATTTGAAATGGTTCGTCCCCCAAAACCCACCAAACGCCCTGTGTGATTGCAAATTGGAAATGTAATGCGTTCTGTAAAACTAGCGTAAAAGCCCCGTTCGTTTTGTTTTATCGCGCCGACATTTAGGGCTTCACTAGGCTCGATTTCTTCGTTTTCAAGCAATCTAATCGTATTTTGCGACGCAGGAGCCCAACCTATGCCAAATTTGCGAATAAGCTCATCGGTTATGCCACGCGAATATAGATAATTCAGCGCTTCTTGGTTCGAATAGAGCAAATTTTGATAGTATCCGTTTAAAAGCTCTAAAATTTTTTTGCTCTCTTTTTTAGTTTCGCCAAAATGGTTATTTTCGTATTCTAGCGTAAAACCGACACTTGCGGCGAGTTTTTCTATGGCTTCGGGGTAGGAAATTTTTTCATATTCCATTATAAATTTTATCGCATTTCCACCTGCCTTGCACGAAAAGCAGTGAAAAATTCCCATTTGCGAATTTACGCTCATGCTCGGGTTTCTATCGTCGTGAAACGGGCAAATTCCAACAGAATTTCGCCCTGAACGCTTCAAAGGCACATATCTTTCTACAACTTCAACAATATCAACAATGCTAAGTAGCCGTTCTATGCTTTCTTCTTTAATCATAAGCCAAATTATACACAAGATTTGCTATAATCCTTTTGAATTTTTTTAGGAATTTTAGGTGGAAAATTTTTTTGTAGAGTATCGAGATCCGATTTTTGGTTTGATTGTTTTGATTAGCATTATTTTGCTGGTTGCGGTGTTAAGCTACTTGTGGGGGATTTTTAGCAAAAATAACGAACAAGAAAATATCGAAAAATTTATCAAAAAATTTGATATTTCTAACGGGCTTGATGACGAGCATAAAAAAATCTTGCAAAATTTGCAAGTAGGAGCCGATACGCTTGGCTTTTTAGCCCTTACATTTGCCAAAAGCGGGGATTACGAAAAAGCCATAAGCGTTTATCTCATCGCCCTTGAAAAGGTAAATTCAAACAAAGAAAAAAGATTTATCCTTACAAATTTGGGGAAAATTTATTTCAAAGCAGGATTTTTAGGTCGTGCAGAAGAGGTTTTTTTAGAAAGCTTGAAACTTAGCCCACGAAACACAGAGAGCCTAACTCATCTAAGCGTGATTTATGAAAAACTTAAAAAATTCGATCGTGCGCTTGAAGTTTTAGACGCGCTAAGGGAGCTAGGAGCCGATACTAGAAGCGAAACAGACTATATAAAATCGCAAATCATCGCAAACAATGTAAAAATGCCGTTTAGCGAGAAAATAAATGAGATTTTGCGACTTGAAAACGGCTTTAAAAATGCACCAAGATTTGCCTTGGAGCTTTGTTTGCAACACAAAGAGCCGTTTGCAAATTTAAGCAAATTTCCGCCGCTTGAAAAATGCGTGGATATGTTAAACGATTTTAAAGAAGCCGTAAATTTAGAAGATAGCGAGTATGCGGCGTTTTTCGGTGCAAAGGGGCTTAGCAAAAATTCGCAAAAGAGCAAATTTTTTGAAATAAATGCCCTAAGAGAGCTTAAAAAATCAAATTTAAACACTGATTTAGCCTTTGAGTTTGTCTGCACCGAGTGCAAAAATACAATCCCGCTCTTTTTCTATCGCTGTCCGATTTGCCACAAACTAGATACTTCCTGCATTATCCCAAAAATCACGGAAAAACGCATTGAAATCAGTCAAACTTTTTAGCGACGGAAGCTGTCTGGGGAATCCGGGCGTTGGCGGTTGGGCGTATATTTTAGAATACGGCAAATTTAAAAAATCCCAAAGTGGCGCAAAGTCTGAAACAACAAATAATCAAATGGAGCTAACAGCCGCCATAATGGGCTTAAAAGCGCTTAAAGAGCCTTGCATTGTCGAGCTTTATACAGATAGTAGCTATGTGGCAAATTCTATAAATTTGTGGCTAGATGGCTGGATAAAAAAGAATTTCAAAAATGTAAAAAATGTGCCGTTGTGGTTGGAGTATTTAGAAGTCGCAAAAGCCCATAAAATCACGGCTTTTTGGGTAAAAGGTCATGCCGGACACCCACAAAATGAAGAGTGTGACCGCTTAGCAAGGAATCAAGCAGAAAATTTAAAAAAGGCAAATCAATGAATTTGGAAATCTTACAAGAAAAATTGGGTTATAAATTTAAAGACACAAAGCTTTTAAAGGCGGCGCTTACGCACAAAAGTTCAAATGCAGGATATAACAACGAACGCTTGGAATTCCTAGGCGATGCGGTTATGGATTTGGTCGTGGCTGAGTATCTTTTTAAAAAGCTAAACACATCAGAAGGCGATCTTAGCAAGCTTCGCGCTGCTTTGGTAAATGAAAAAAGCTTTTCAAAATTTGCAAATTTGCTAAATTTGGGTGAAAATTTAATCCTTTCGCAAGCCGAAGAGAAAAACGGCGGAAGAAGCAAGGATTCTTTGCTTTCTGACGCTTTTGAAGCGATTTTTGGGGCGATTTATTTAGAAAGCGGGATTGAGCCGTGTAAGGAAATCGCCGTTAGAATTTTAGAAGAAATTTATCCAAAAATAGATCCAAAAACGCTTTTAAAAGATCACAAGACTGCACTCCAAGAGCTAACACAGGGCGAATTTGGCGTTACACCTGAATACCGCTTAATCGGCTCAAAGGGTCCAGATCACATGAAAGAGTTTGAAATGGCTGTGATTTTGGGCGATAAAGAACTATCCCGTGCAGTTGGCAAAAGTAAAAAAGAGGCCGAACAAAAGGCAGCAAAGATTGCGATTGAGATTTTAGAGAAAATCGGAAGAGATTAAGGTAAAATTTCGATTATCAACATAAAATTTATGAACAAAATGGAGCAACTATGAAATTAGATAAACAACAATCATTTGTAAATTTAAAAAATATGGCTGAAAAATTTTATAAAAATAAACACAATGGTGTTGAATTGATTTTAAGAGAAGCCATATCGAATTCAATTCACGCTTGTATAATACAAAAAGAGACATTTAAAGAAGAAAGCTATCAAGCAAAAATACACATTAAGATACAAGAAAATCAAAACGGTGGAATTATTGTTATAGAAGATAATGGGATAGGATTTAGCGAAATAGACAAGGAAATGTTGTTTGATTTGGGTAGTAGCAATGAAACTAAAATAAATCATCGGTTACCAACAAAAGGATTGGGGAGACTAGTATTTGTTTATTATGCAAATCAAATTACTATACAAACTACTAACAATAATAAATTTTCATCTTTTTCGTATCCAGCTTCTCTTGGCTTATATATTGATTCTGTGAATAAAGATGAAAAAAACAATACTAAAATAGAAATGGTTGTGAATAAACAATATATGAAAACATTTTCTGATAAATTTAAAAATAATTTGCAATTACTTTCTGATTGGATTTTAGATAATTTTGTATTTTTGATACACGATTTTGCTGAATTAACAATTTTGTTAGAATTTAATGGAGAGCAAAAAATCGTAAATCTAGATTCTGCCAAAAATGAAGATTTTTATATTAACATAGGAGATAATCAATATGAAGCAAAGATGTTGGAAATAAATTCAAATAAATTTGAAATTAAATTAATAGCACATAGATTATTAATTGATACAGAAATCGCATATAGTAAAAATATAGAAAATTACAAAAATCGTTTGTATATTTCTTCTACTATACTAGATGAAAGAATTACTCCAAATGGATTAAGTGCAGATATTAAAGATATTAAAGATGAATTGGAACAATCTATATCGAATTATTTAGATAAAAAATTTAATAAAGAGATAAAAGAGCAAAAAGAGCTATCTCAAAAAAATCTTTCAAAAGCTAAAAATAAATTTCCTTTTTTATCTGAATTTATGCCAAAATATGATGACATAAGTGGTGTAAAAATAGAAGAAGAAAATGATTTTGTGAATTCTGCAATTATGTCAAAAGGAGAAGTTGAAAAAAATTTTTGGTTATCAAATAAAAACGAGCAACTAGATGAGAGATTGCAAAAATCAGCATTGTATTTATATATAAAACATAGAGAAAGAGTATTAATAGCATTAGAGCAAATGCTTGGTAATAGTAAATTTAATGAAAATGATTTTCATCAGTTGCTAACAGATAGAAAGTGCGAAAATTTAGATTTAGCAAATCATAATTTATGGCTTTTAGATGATAAGTTTTCTTATTTTATGGAAGCTCATAATGCTAAGCAAGGGGAAAATGCCGTAGATTTTTTATTTTATCCATACTTCGATAATCAAGAATCTCCTATGCAAATTGTGTTATTAGAATTAAAGAAACCAACAAAAGCCCATAATACTGGTAAGATGATTAACCAAATACAAGAATACGCAGCAAAAATTTATGACAACCATAAAACGCCGTCAGGTATTCATTTTGAACCAAATAATTGTAAATTTTTTGGTTACATTATAGCCGATATAGATGATATAAAAAAAGAAGAAAAGGGTCAAAATAAAGGAACATTTAAAGAAATCCCATACGCAAACGGAAGCTATGAAGGAACAATTTCATTTTCTCCAAAAAATACGGATAGACAAGATATTTTTGTAACTTTACTTTCAATACAGGATTTAATAAGCATAGCAAAAATAAGAAATAAAACATTTTTTAACATGCTTAAAATGCCAAATCCATAGTAAAGGAGCTGTTAAATGACCTACAAAATAGCTGATATTTTTTGTGGAGCCGGCGGGCTTAGCTATGGTTTTAGCAAAAACGATAAATTTGAAATAGTTTTTGCTAACGACATAGACAAAGACGCCGTAAATTCATACAAAGCAAATCACAAAAACACGGCTATTTTATGCAAAGATATAGCGAATTTAAGCCAAAATGAAATCGAAAAATTCGGACAAATCGACATTTTGTTAGGCGGTCCGCCGTGCCAAAGCTACTCGACACTTGGCAAAAGGCAAATGGATAGCAGAGCAAATTTATTTAAAGAATATTTGCGAATTTTAAAAATTTTATCCCCAAAAATGTTTATTTTCGAAAATGTTAGGGGAATTTTATCTATGCAGGGCGGAAAATTATTTAAACAAATTTGTGCTGAGTTTGAAAATTTGGGCTATAAAACGGATTATAAAATTTTAAATGCTGCCGAATTTGGTGTTCCGCAAATCAGAGAGCGAGTTTTGCTTGTCGGCACAAAAAAGGGCGAATTTAAATTTCCACGCCCCACACACGGCGAAAACGAGCGAGATTTATCAAATTTTATATCATTAAAAGAAGCCATTGATGATTTGCCGATTATTGGGAGTGGCGAAAACGGAAATGAAAAAGCCTATCGCCACGCACCAAACAATGAATTTTTAAAATTTGTTAGAAATTCATCAAATTTAACCGAGCATTCTAGCCCAAAAAACAATCCAAATTTAATCAAAATCATGCAAACGCTAAAAGACGGCGAGTGCAAGGACGATTTGCCAAGCGAAATTCGCCCAAAATCAGGCTATACAAACACTTATGCCAAAATGTGGTGGAATCGCCCCGCACCTACAATCACACGCAATTTCGCCACGCCGTCAAGCTCTCGTTGTATCCACCCGCGAGATTCAAGAGCACTTAGCATTAGAGAAGGTGCTAGGCTTCAAAGTTTCCCTGATGATTACGCTTTTTGTGGAAGCGACCAGTCAAAAAGACTACAAATTGGAAATGCCGTGCCACCGCTTCTTAGCATTGCTTTGTCAAAATCGGTTATAGAGTTTTTAGGAGAAAATTATGTTTAGTAGCGACGATTTTAAAGAATACAGAAAAAAACTTGGCTTTTCATCAAAGGTAGATTTTAAAAATTTTTTATCGGCAAAAGATATTGAAGCGAGTGTTGATTTTGCTTATATCGGAAGCCTAAATGATAGACTATGTGAAATTTTTACGAAAATAAATGAAATTTATTATAATCCGTGCGATATTGATAAATTTTTGCAAAATAATCTGTTTGCAACCTTTGAGAAGCTCAAAAATAACGGAATTTTAAATAAATTAAACAATCAAGGCAGACGGAAAGAAGAAGTTTATTTTAGTTGGATGCGCGGGTTTTTGAGTCTTGAATTTTTTAAAGGTGCGATTACTGAGATTTTTGAAGTCAAAATTTCGCAAATAAAAAACATAGGCGATGATAAATTTGATAGCTTGGATTCTTTTAAAAGAACGCCAAAGGCTGATTTAGAATTTAATGCTTATAGAATTGAAGTTCAAAGCGGGTTTCAGGGCATAAACGACATAAAACAGCACAAGGTCTTAGAAGCAAAACGAGTTTTTGCCGAGAGTAAAATTCAAACTCTTGTTTTACATTTTGATTTATTTAACGGGCAGGTTGCGTTTGTGGATATTTCAAATATCGCTGACGATGATTTAAACTGGATTACAAGACAGCAAATGGAAGGTCAAACCGTATTTAACATAGACCAAAACTATTTTAAATGGCTGATAGATAAAAATCCGCCAAAATTCACAGATATTTTATAACGGAGATTTGATATGAACACACTAGGTATAAAACTCAGGCTTACGACTTTTGGGGAGAGCCACGGCGTGGCGATTGGTGGCGTTTTGGACGGCTTTCCGGCGGGCGTGAAAATCGATACTAAATTTTTACAAGCCGAACTAGACAGACGCAAACCCGGCGGTAAATTTGCCACTTCTCGCAAAGAAAGCGATGAGGTGCAGATTTTAAGTGGCGTTTTCGATGGGCTTAGCACGGGAGCGCCCATTGGATTTGTGATTTACAACGCAAATCAGCACTCAAAAGACTATGAAAATTTAAAAGAGCTTTTTCGCCCGGGACACGCTGATTTTGGCTATTTTGCTAAATACGGCATTAGGGATCACAGAGGCGGGGGCAGAAGCTCGGCAAGAGAAACGGCGATAAGGGTCGCAGGTGGCGCGTTTGCGCAGATGCTTTTAAATGAATTTGGCGTGAGCGTGAAAAGCGGAGTTTTAAGCGTAGGTGAAATAAAGGCTGAGAATTTAGACTTCGAAAATGCCGATAATAGCGAGATTTTCGCACTTGATAAGGGCGCGGAGAATTTGCAAAAAGAGCTAATCGCAAATTTAAAGAAAAAAGGCGAGAGCGTGGGCGCTAGTGTGCTAACAATCGCAAATGGCGTGCCAAAGGGGCTTGGAGAGCCACTTTATGCTAAAATTGACGCGTTAATCGGTGGAGCTTACATGGGGCTAAACGGCGTAAAAGCCGTAGAGATTGGCGACGGCGTGGAAAGCTCATGCAAATTTGGCTCACAAAATAATGATTTTATGGATAAAAATGGTTTTAAATCAAACCACGCAGGGGGCATTCTTGGCGGTATCACAACAGGGGAGCAAATCATTATAAAAACACATTTTAAGCCGACCCCTAGCATTTTTGTCGACCAGCCGACGATTGATAAAAACGGCGATGAAACGATTTGTTCGCTTCGTGGTCGCCACGACCCTTGTATCGGAGTGCGTGGCAGTGTCGTCTGCACGGCACTTTTACGGCTGATTTTAGCTGACCTACTTTTACTAAATACAAGTGCAAATTTGGGGAATTTAAAGAAAATTTATGGGTAAATTTAATGCAAAATAGTATTTTAAACCAAAATAAAATTTACCCATTAGAATTAAAAAATTCAAAAGTGATTAAAAATTTGTCAATTTTGCAAATTTTTGTTTCATTATTTTTTGCTATAGCATTTATTCCGTTTTTTCTTTCGTTTTCTAGCAAATTTGAATTTTATTTTGCCTTGTCTTATTTTGTGATTTATTTGATAAGGGCTTTTAAATTTAAAATATTTTTAAAAAACAGCAACAAAGCAAATCTTTTTAAAATACTTATCGTAGGAATTACGCTAATTTCATTATATTGGATTTCGTTTGGTTATTTGGATTATATTAAAGAGTATGCGAAATTTATAGCTATTTTGCCAATTTTAGGTTTTTTGCTGATTGCAAAAGCATATTTGATGACAGATTATATTGATTTCAAACTTTCGGCATTATTGCATTTTTTTTATCTTTTGTCCATTTTATTGGGACTATTGGCTTTGCTTGATAGTGAGCCAATTGAACACGCTATTATGGCGGCTGGGTCGGCTGGTATTATAATTATTATTCCAATGTTTTTTCTATTTGTATTCTTTATTGAGACTATTGTTGAGTTTATATTTTGGAAAAAAATTTTAAAAAAAAAGGTCGGTTTAAAGGAAGAAAATGAGTAATAATTTTCCAAATCCAAACGAAATTTTCCCCTTAAAATCAGGCTTAGAAAGCGTAACTTACATTAAGCCTACTATTAAAAATAAAAATATAATCGTGGGCGAATTTAGCTACTATGCTGGGCAGGATTTTGAGAGGCAGGTTACGCACCATTATGATTTCATCGGCGATAGGCTAATCATCGGCAAATTTTGTCAAATAGGTTTTGGGGTGGAGTTTATGATGAACGGAGCAAATCACGCTATGGGCGGTATTAGCACATTTCCGTTTTATATTTTTAAGGGCTTTTCGCAAGACGCTCCGAGCCTTGATAAACTGCCGATTAAGGGCGACACGGTGGTCGGAAACGATGTGTGGATAGGGCAAAATTCGCTCATATTACCGGGAGCTAAAATCGGCGATGGCGTGATAATCGGCGCTAATAGCGTAGTGGGTGGCGAAATACCGCCGTATAGCATAGTCGCCGGAAACCCCGCACGGCTAGTGCGAAAACGCTTTGACGATGAGATGATAAATTTGCTTTTAACTCTTAAATGGTGGGATAAAAGCGTGGGTGAAATCGAAAATTTGGGGGAAATTCTTTCAAGCGATGATTTAGTAAGCGTGAAAGAAAAAATCAAAGAAATGCTTGGAAATGGCGAATTTAAGGGCGATTTATGAAAAAAGGCGAATACTATATCGGTGATTTTGCGTGGATTTTGCAGTATGAAAATTTGGAGTTTGTAAGCTCGTTTGAAGACGGCGAGATTGGCAAATTTGCAGACGGAAGCGAATTTGTTAAATTTGAAGTCGTCATTGGCGACTACGCCGATGATAAGGGCTTTTTATATAGCGTTAAAAGTGAAGTTTTTGGGATAATCCCGGCTAAATTTATAGATAAAGAATTTCTAAGCGAAAGTATTTTGACCTATAAAAACGGCGTGATTTGTAATAAATTTAGTGGTTATGCAAACGCAAAAGTGCATGAATTTAAAGACGATTTTAAAGTCGAGCGTGGAGAAAATTTTATTAAATTTGGCGAGATTGTGATAAATTTGACAAAATAATTGTAAATTCTGACAATAAATTTGCTACGCAAATTTTAAATTAAATTGTTTGGGAATTTAAACTTTGGCGATTGCTTCGTTTTTGCTTTGCAAAAACTCGCAATGACAATGGAAGTAATTAAAAAATAATTCAACTTAAACTCGATATGCGTATGCCGACGATTTTGCACTAAATTTGCATAAGATAAGACTTGGGTTTGTCTATCGTTGCAAATTTAGTGCAAAGCTAGGCTAAGTTCAATTTGCAAAAATTTAAGGCATTTTTATGATTTTTACAATTTCGCCTTTTTTTAGTCCATCGCTTCGCTCAGCGGGGCAAACTAGCAAATTTGCGTTTTGCAAAAGATTGTTTAAAATCGCGCTACTTCCTTGCCTTTTGCCTTTTGTGGTGGCGTAAATTTGCCCGTTTTCGTTTATCAAACTAACGGCGCTAAATTCCAAAAACGGCGATTTTTTGGCATAATCTTCTGCTAAAATCGCCGAAATTTCGCACTCTTCGCTCACTCCAAAAGCCGAATTTAAAAACTCACGCAAATATAAAACGCAAGTAACCACAGCAGAAAACGGAAATCCCGGCAACGCGAAAATGTATTTTTCGCCGGTTTTGGCGATTTTTATGTGGCGACCCGGTTTTATGGCGGATTTATCGACGATGATTTCGAAGTTTTCTTTGACGATTTCTTTGACAAAATCAAAATCCCCCACGCTCACTCCGCCCGTGCTAAGGACTATGTCTGCACTTTTTAGCGCTGAGATTATGGATTTTTCAAGCAGTTCTTTTTCGTCTTTGACAACAGGCAAAATGATACTTTCGCAGCCCATTTTTTGCACTAAATTCGCAATCATTATGTGATTTGAGCTATAAATTTGTGCCCCGTTTTCTAGGCTTTCGCCAAGTTCTTTGATTTCGCTTCCGGTGGAAAAAACGGCGACTTTGGGGCGAACAAAAACGCTTATATATGAAATGCCAAGTTCGGCTAAAAGCCCGATTACAGCGTAGTTTATGCGTGTTCCTTTTTTGATTAGGATTTCGCCTTTGGCGTAGCTTTCGCCTGTTTTTCTGACGGCAAAGCCTTGTGATACAGGCTTTATAACTTTGATAAATTCGCCAATGACTTCGACATTTTCGATAGGTATGAGCGTGTCAGCACCCTTAGCCATAAGTGAGCCTGTAAAGGTTTTTATGCACTCGCCGTTATGAATTTGAAGCGAATTTTGCGTTCCTGCCGGAGTTTTGCCTAAAATTTTAATTTCAGCGTTTTCTTTTAAATCGCTAAATTTAAGCGCATATCCGTCCATAGCAGCGGTTGGCTGTTTTGGGTGGTCGTGCGGGGCGATTATGTCGGTGGCTAGAACTCTATCTAATGCCTGAGTTAGGGCGATTTTTTCTATACGATCCCATTTTGTAACGCTTTTTTTAAGATTTGCGATTGTATCTTCAAATTTCGGTAAATTTGGCATTTTTTTCCTTTCAAATTTAGCGAGTTAGCCCTAATTTTTTTAAAATTTGGTGTTTGCTAATGCGTTTTCTATTGTATTTGACGATGAAGTTTTTTTCAGTTTCGTAGCACTCGATGATGCCGTGCGTATCGCTAAGTGCGGTAAAATCGGCTTTTATGCTTTTATCGAAATATAAATTTTTAAAAATTATCGGATTTGTCAAATTTAAAAGTAAAATAAACCAAATGACGGCTAAAACGACCACGACAAGGGCAAGGTAAAAAAGCCCGATCTCTTTTAACGCAATGCCGCCAAAAACGCCGCCCACAAAGCTTCCTAAAAATCCAAATGAGTTAAAAACCCCAAGTGCAGAGCCTTTTTGGTGTGATTTGGCAAATTTTGACGCTAGGCTTTGCATAATCGGCTCGTGCATGTTAAATCCGATGAAAAATAAAATCACGGCGATAACAAAGACGCTAAGCGAATTTTCTGTGGCAAAAAGTGCGTAAGAAGCGATAAAAAACGCAATGCCGCTTAGCAAAATTTCCTTTGCTAAGCCCCGTTTTTCGCCAAGTGCGCCACTTAGTCCCATAGCGACTAGCCCAAAAATCATCGCCGTAATGTAAATTTTGTAAATTTGACTTTTATCAAAGCCAAGATTATTTACCAAAACGATAGGGATTATGAAAAATGCTGTGGTCATTAGCATTTTTTGCAAAAAGTTGCTCAAATTTAAAAGCAGTAAATTTTTGTCTTTTAAAATCTCGCTAAATGGCGTTTTTTCGCTTTTTGTGGTGATTTTTGGCTCTTTTGGGACGACTGCATAAAGCAAGATCAAACAAATCAAAGTCAAAAATGCGCTTAGATTAAAAATGCTAGAAAGTCCGAATTTATCGCTTAAAATCGGGCTTAAAACAATCGCGCTTGCAAAAGCTATGCCGATCATCGCGCCCATTATACTCATAGCTTTGCCGCGTTCTTCTTCTTTTGTAAAATCGCTGATGAGTGCGGTGGCGACGGCTCCAACAGCCCCACAGCCTTGCAAACAGCGACCAAAAATCATAGTGTAAATTCCGCTGCTATAAGCGCAAATGATAGAGCCAATGATAAAAATCAAAAGCCCGATAGCAAGGGCATTTTTGCGACCGATTTTATCGCTTAGGATCCCAAAGGGAGTTTGAAGTGCCATTTGCATAAAGGCATAAATTCCGATTAAAAAACCGACTAGTTTTTCGTCTGCTCCGTCCAAATTTAGAGCATAAAGGCTTAAAACGGGCAGAACTATAAAAAGCCCAAAAAATCTCGTTGCGACAATAAAACTTAAAGGTAAAACATTTTTTATCATAAAAATCCGTTGTAAAAAATTTAATCGCCCGTAAATTTGGGCGATTTTTTAAATTTAAAGATTATATTTTTTTATTAAATTATCAATTGTTCCGTCGTTTTTAAGCTCCGAAATAGCCTTATTTATTCTACCTTTTAGTTCATTTTTTGAACCATCATTTGGAAATAAAATAGAAGTTTCAGCACTGCCTACATCTTCTTGATAAAAAATTTCTAATTTTTTATCAAAACCCATACTTTCATACGCAACAAGTTTATCTTTATCGGCTTGGCTCATGTGTTCGTAATCATTTGAAAGTATAGGCATACTTCTAGAATCAATTAAAAGAGCATCTGCTTTGCCGTCTTGCATAGCGGTAAATAAATTTATTAGCGCATTTCTATCTCGTCTGATAGGCTTTGCACCAAAAGCTTCTATCATCTCTTTTGCTACATCATCTCCGACATAGCCGACTTTTTTACCGACTAAATCATCGGTTGAATTTATGGGGCTTCCTGAAATTTTTAGAAAAATAAATCTTGGATTATAATACGAATCGCTATAATCGCAATCTTGTGTAAATTTATCGTGCGTAAAAGCAGAAATTGCTATATCGACGCTTTTTCCATTAACAGCACCGCAAGCGCTATCGTGAGCTGTTTCTACAAAAGTATAGTTAAAACCTGCTTTTTGGGCGATAGCTGCGATTAGTTCAATATCAAAACCGACTAGTTGATTGTTTGTATTTTTGTATTCAAATGGCGGATAAGTCGGGTCAATAGCGATTTTTAAATCTTCACCATACAAGAAATAAGTCAAAAACAAGAGCGAAAAAACTATCTTTTTCATATCTTATCCTTATATTGATTTTACAAGTTTAAATTATACCACTTTTTTAATGAATTTTTGCAATAAATTTTTAAATTTAAATTCAACGAATTTGCCGAATTTTTCGGCAAATTCAATTATTTCAAACCATATTTATTAAGTAGATTTTGTATAGTTCCGTCATTTCGCATTTGCACGATTGCGTCATTTATTTTATTTTTCAAAGCTTCTTGGCTACCGTCTTTTGGAAAAATGACGAAAGTTTCGGAATCATCAACAGGTTGTACATTATAAATTTCAAAGTTATTCAAACCGCCGCTGATTAAATCAAGCCTGTTTCTATCGGCATCTGATAAAGTTTCAAGCTTTCCATATAAAATAGGCGCATTGCAACTATCCAAGACTATACTATCTACTTTACCTTCGTGAAGCAAAAGTAATGTCAAAACAAGGGTTCCTGATTTTTTAGGAACAGCTTTTCCGCCATAAGCAGTAACAATATCTTTTAAGACGCTACTATCGGCATCATAAGCAACTTTTTTACCAGCTAAATTCTCAGGAGCATTTATGTCTTTTCGACTTTTATCTTTTACAAAAAGAAGTTCGCTTTCAAAGTATGAGACTCCATGATCACAAGCCGCTGTGGCTTCATCGTCTCCAAAAGCAGAAATTCCTATATCAACTTTTTTTGCATTTACGGCATCGCAAATGCCATCGTATTCCATTTTAACGATTTCGATTTGAAATCCTGCTCGTTTTGCAAGTTCGTTAGCAAGATCAACATCAAAGCCCTTGATATTTCCTGCTTGGTCTAAGTATTCAAATGGCGGATATTGATAATCCATACCTACTTTTATGGTATCGGCAAATAAAAAACTTCCACCAAACAGAAACAAAAATAAAACTTTTTTCATCTATCGTTTCTCGCTTTCTTTTTGGAATTGTTTTTATATTATAGCATTTGTTTTGAAAAAATTAGACGATTTTAGTCAAAATTCACAAAAATCTCTAAATTTAGCCAATTTATAAGAAATTTCAGATGAAAAAATATAGAAATTAAATTCATAAAAAAGAAATGAGAAGAAAATAAAAAGATAAAATAGCTCTTTTTATGAATTTAAAATAAAATTTAGCTAAATTTGTTACTTTTATGCGACAGGTATAACAAAAAATTTTAAATTTGAGAGAATTTGCCGAAAATTCGGCAAATTCGTAGATGAAATTTTCTAATTAATTTTATATTTTTCAAGTAGTTTTTTTATAAAACCATCTTGTCTCATCGACAAAATGGCGCCATTTATTTTCTTTTTTAGCTCTTCGTGTCGTCCGTCTTTTGGGAAGATAGCAAAAGTTTCGCTATCGTATCCGTGTTGTTTATCAAAAACAGCAAAACTTTCAAGCCCACCACTAATAAATTCTAACTTATCTATATCATTTTGTGTTAAAAATTCTGTGTCGCCATGCACAACAGGCATATTTAAATCATACACCATAACGCTATCAACCTGTCCTTCGCTTAAAGAAAGCAGACTTGGTATGATAGTTCCTGCTCTTTTTGGAATCGGTCTTGCCCCTAAATCAATTATAAAATCCTTCATTGCACTACTATCTCTATCGTAAGCAACCTTTTTATCCTTTAAATCAGCCGCATTTTTAATATCATCTCTATTTTTATTTTTGATAAAAACATACGAAGATTCAAAATAAGAAAGCCCATGGTCGCAATCTTTCGTGGCATCATCTGTGGCAAAAGCTGAAATTCCTATATCGACACTACCTGAATTTATGGCTGCACAAGCGTCATTGTAAGGGACATAGACTATTTGAAATTCTAGTCCTGTTCTCTTTGAGATCTCTGTTGCAAGATCAACATCAAATCCTATAATGTTGCCGTCTTTTTGATATTCAAATGGTGGAAATTCGTTATCCATGGCGACTTTTATAGGATCGGCATATAAAAAACTTCCAAGAGCAAGAAAAAATAAAAGTTTTTTCATTTTAATTACCTTTCGTTTTTGAGATAAAATTAAGTTATAATTCTACCAAATTTTATTTAAAATATTTTGTAAATTTGTTACTATCGTATATGTTTAACTAAAAATCACTAAATTTGGGTAAAATTATGCGAAATTTTTTAAAGGAAAAGCATGAAAATTTTACTTGCAACGGGAAATCACGGAAAAGTCAAAGAGATAAAAGAGTTTTACAATGAATTTGAAATTTATGCGTTAAATGAAGTTTTAGAGCCTTTTGAGATTGTTGAAGACGGAAAAACTTTTAAGGAAAATGCTTTGATAAAGGCAAGGGCAGTTTTTGAAAAACTAAAAGAGAAAAATTTGCAAGATGAATTTGTTGTGCTAAGCGATGATAGCGGTATCAGCGTAGAAGCTATTGATTGGCGACCGGGGATTTTTTCGGCTCGTTATAGTGGCGAAAACGCCACTGACGCTAGCAACCGCGCAAAGGTAATTAGCGAACTAAATTCGCTAAATTTGAGCCAAAGTCCTGCATTTTACACTGCCTGTATCGCCGTTGCGAGTAAATTCGGCGAATTTAGCGCACACGGATTTATGCACGGAAAAGTGATAAACGAAGAAAGGGGAGATCACGGCTTTGGGTATGATTTTATGTTTATTCCCGAGGGCTTTTCACAAACCATCGGCGAGTTGCCGCTTGAAATAAAGCTAAAAATTTCGCACCGAACAAAGGGCTTAACAATAGCTAAACATATATTGGATATCCTAAGTAGAATAATTTCACAAAAAATATGAAAAATTTGAAAAAAATTTTATTAATAAAAAGTTAATTATATTTTTTATAGTATTTTAAGTGCCTAAAATTCGGTTGCTGTCTTGTATTTAAAAAATCGTTTTTTTTTTTTTTTGTTTTTTCTGCTATAATTTCGCCACTAAATGCAACAATGTTATAGATTTTAGTTTAAGGAGACGGCTATGAAAAAGTTACTTATTTCATTGTTTGTTTTATCGTCATTTGTTTTTTCTGCGTCGTTGCAAGAAATTCAAGAATCTAAAAGAGTTAAAATCGGCATAAGGGCAAAACTTCCGCCATTTTCAAACCAAGATGAAAACGGAATAAGCGATGGTTTTGAGGTTTCCTTAGCCAAAGAAATCGCCAAAAAACTTGTTGGCGAAGATGGTGAAATCGAGTTTATTGTTTTAAATGCAAAAGATAGAATTCCTATGTTAGAAAGCGGTGAAATCGACATTGCCGTGGCAAATTTCACCAAAACACCTGAACGGGCGAAAAAAGTTGATTTTTCTACGCCGTATTTATCGAACACACAAGCAGTTATCACTCGCAAAATAGATAAAATCGAAAATATAAAAGATTTAAGCGGTAAGCGAATGCTAGTAACCAAAGCTACTACAAGTGATGATTGGCTACAAATAAATGCCCAAAAATACGGACTTGAAGTCGTGTATTGTAATAGTGTTAAAGAGTGTGGTCAGGCATTAGCTGATGATGAAGGCGATGGCTATATACATACAAATATCCTTAATGCTGCTGTTCCGCTTAATAATGACGACCTTGAAATGGGCGTTAAAAGCATAGGCGGGTTGGATTATGTTTGTGCAGGAGTTGTTAAGGGAAATACTGATTTGCTTAAAGTCATAAATGATACAATCATCGAGCTAAGTGCGACAAATTTTTTCAAAGATGTTTATGATGATACTTTTGAAGCGTTTTATAAAGGAACAGTCGATAGAAAGCACTTATTGCTTGACGATTTATATAAGGCATTGTTGTACTGATACAAAAAGGGCTTTATGCTTTTGCATATAAGCCCTAAAATTTATCGATTATTCTACAACTTCGTAGTTTGGTTTTTGAGCCATGCACTCTTTATATTTTTTTACAATTTTTGCATTTTGTTCGCCTTTTTTAGCAACAATACTGTAAAAATCTAGTATTGCTTGTTCGCAATATGTGTTACTAATATCGATACTGCTTAAATCTTCTGTCACCATGTGGAGCAACGCAATTTTGTCGTTTGAAGTTATAGCATTTAATGAATTTGTCAAAAATAATGCGGTTAAAAGTAAAACTACTTTTCTCATTGATTATCCTTTTTTGAAAAAATTTAACGGAAATTTTCTTTAACAATTTTGGAATAATATCAGAAGTTAAATAAAAATTAAATAAAAGTAAATGGAAATATAAATTTTATTAAATATTAGCAAATTCGTAAATTAGAATTTTTCGCTATGTTTTAAGTGGAAATGTCACACTCCCATATATGCAGCCCACATCGCAAAATAGCAGGAAAAATATATAAAAATACCAAAGAGAAATAAAATTCCGCAAACGGCGATGATAAATTTATATTTTAATGTCTGTTTGCCTAATTTGCGAGATTTTTTAAATTTAATCACGCCAAAAACAAAGCCAATCCAAAAAATCACAAAAAATAGAACTAAAAAAATTTCAAAATAGGGATTATAAGCAAAAATTAAGCCTTGCAAATATACAAGAAATTTAGTCCAAAGTGTCGATTCGTAGGGCAAATTTAGTCCTTTTTTAAATTTAAAATTCGCCAAATTCGACTTTAAATTTGCCGAATTTGGCGAATTTTGTCTATAAATTTAGTGAAATTTAGCGATTTTGCAGTGCGTAAATTTAGCAAATTTCACTCATAAATTTACTCCACAACTCTACTTTCGTTTGGATCCATTTCGATGATTTCCCATGGTAAGCCTTGGCGATTTAGCTCGTCCATAAATGGCTTGGCATCAAATTCTTCCATATTAAATACGCCTTTTCCGCTCCATTTGCCAGTTGCTATCATCATCGAGCCTATCATAGCTGGCACGCCTGTGGTGTAGCTAACAGCCTGTGCGCCAGTCTCTGCGTAGCACTCTTCGTGGTCGCAGACATTGTAAATATAAACTTTGCGTGGATTTCCGTCTTTGACGCCTTTTATCACGCAGCCGATATTTGTTTTGCCTTTTGTGCGTGGTCCTAAACTTGCAGGATCTGGCAAAAGTGTTTTTAGGAATTGAATTGGCACGATTTTCATACCGTTGTGTTTCACTTCATCGATTCGAAGCATACCGACATTTTCTAGGCAACGCATGTGCATAAGATAGCTTTGCCCAAAGGTCATAAAAAAGCGAATTCGCTTTAAGCCTTTGATATTTTTAACAAGGCTTTCCATTTCTTCGTGATAAAGCAAATAGCTATCTTTTACGCCGACACGAGGATAGTCCCATTTCATCATTATTTCAAGCGGTTTTGTGGTGATCCACGAGCCATCTTCCCAGTATCTGCCATTAGCTGAAACTTCACGCAAATTAATTTCTGGGTTAAAATTTGTCGCAAACGCGTATCCATGGTCGCCTGCGTTGCAATCAAGTATATCAATCTCATTTATTTCATCGAATAAATTTTGCTGTGCATAGGCGCAAAATACATTTGTAACGCCCGGATCAAATCCGCTTCCAAGAAGTGCGGGAATTCCTGCGTTTTTAAAATCATCATTTTTTGCCCATTGAAGTTTGTATTCAAAGTGCGCTGTGTCTGGGTGCTCGTAGTTTGCGGTATCGATATATGGGATTCCTGCTTTTAAACAAGCGTCCATTAGTGTGAGATCCTGATACGGCAAAGCCACATTTAAAAGCAAATCTGCTTCAATTTCTTTGGCAAATTTTGCCACGGCTTCGGTGTCATCAGCATCGATTTTAGCCGTTGCGATTTCTACGCCAAGGCGTTCTTTTATAAATTTAGCGATTTCATCGCATTTGCTTTTGGTTCTACTTGCAAGAGTTATTTTGGTAAAAACCCCAGAATTCATCGCACATTTCACGGTTGCTACGCGGCTTACTCCACCTGCTCCGATAATCAAAATATGGCTCATTTTGTTTTCCTTTTATCAAATTTAAATTGCGAATTTATATCGATTTCCAAAATTTTCATCGATTTTATCATATATTTTTTTGTTTGCGTAGTAAATTTTCTCTCCGTTTTCAAGGTCAAATTCTTGATAAGCTCTGATTATTACCCATTTTCTACCGATTTCAGCGACTTTAAGATGAATTGTGCTTTTTTTGCCGGTTGTCATCACCATAGCATATAGCTGTCTGTAAAACGGAATTTGCTCTTGCATTTTTTTTGCATCTTCTAGTAGCTCTTTGTATTTCATGGCTAACATGGTTTGCCCTTGTTCTAGGTGTTTTCTATATTTTGTGTTATATTTTTCTATCTCTTTTGAAAGGTCTAAATTTAGATGATTTTCAAAAAAAGTTAGCATTTCGTTACGAAATTTACCCCTTGCATAGGCGTAGGCTTCTTGTATGTTGTTTTGAATTTCGCAATCATAAACATTGCATGTATCGCTACCTATGTAAATATTAATTCCTGATGTCAAAACCCCGTCTTTATATTCATCTTCGAGCATTTTTTTTATTTTTTTGACAACGGTATCGATTTTAGTACCGTTTTTGACAGATAATCGCATTTTTTATCCTTTTTAAATTTAAAATTAAAATCTTTATTTTATCTAAATTTATTTAAATTTTTAATATAAATCTTATCAACAAAAAAGCTATATAAAACATAAAAATACCGACTACAAAATCAATAATTCGCCAAGCTTTTGCGTTCATAAAAAGTTTTGAAAGTTTCATGGCGCCGTATCCGAGAGAAAAAAACCAAATAAAAGATGCAAGAACACTTCCTAACCAAAAATAAATTCGCTCTTGCAAATTTAGCGTGGTTCCTATTCCGCCTACGATAACAACGGTATCTAAATAAACATGCGGATTTAAAAGCGTAACGGCAAGGGTTTTGAGCGCTGTTTTTGAGAGTTTTTGCGGGACGGCATTTTTGATTTTAGCGAAATTTGAGCCACGAAATGACGAAATAAAAGCGTTTAAGCCAAAAGCGAGTAAAAATAAAATGCCACACACGCCAAGCCAAAATGATAAATTTTCATTTTTTGCAAAAACTCCGCCGATACCAAAAATCCCACACGCCATTAAAATCGCATCACAAATAAAGCAGATAAAACAAACAACAAAAATATGATTTTTCATAAGTCCTTGTTGTAAAACAAAAACATTTTGTGCGCCGATGGCGACGATTAGGGAAAAGCTTAAAATCGCTCCGTTTAAAAAAGAGACAAACATAGGCTAAATTTGTTCGCTCTTTTCTTTAAATTCGATGAATTTATTTCTTAAAATTCCGCAAATTTCATAAAATGATTTTTCGTAAATGTTTGGCAAAGTAGCTTCATCTTCACTATAAAATCTAACGAAATTAAATCTATCTTCGCACGAAAAATTTTTTTTGAATTTGAAATTTAAAACCTGCACATTTTTTGTCGTGTGAAATGTTCTTATGCCTATATCTTCAATGTCCTTAAAATTGAATTTCATCTGTTTTTTAGAGTGTTCAATCATAAATCCGTCATCATAAATTTCCATATAATTTTTACTAAGCAGTTTTGCTATGCAAAATCCTATACAAGCAACCCCCACGATGAGTGCAAAAATATAAGCCCCGCCTTCGTTGTTTAGCGTTCCAAGTGTTCCTGCGACTATGAGAATAATCGCTCCAATTAGCGTGTAAAGTGCAGATTTTTTGTTTTCTTTAATTATCATTATTGCCTACTTAAAAATTGTGAAATTTGTTGATAAACTTTGTAATTAAACGAATCGGTTACTCGTGCGATACCGCCAGCGTCAGGTTCGCTTTGATAGTTTAAATTTGTTGCGTAATCTTTAAATTCTTTGCCGTTTTTAACCCTAATCAAAAGGCTTAATTGCCCGTCATAAATATAGCTTGTAACGCCGTAATAATCGTCGTCCCAGCCCCAGCCAAACGGAAATCCCATACCCATGCCAAGCCCAAAGTGGCGTGAAAATCTACCCATACCAAATCCAAAACCAAATGTCGGGCGAAATCTATCATCTCTATAAGCAATGCGTCTAAAATAGTTTAAATTTCCTTCGATTAAAATATTTGCTTTGTCTTTTGAAACTACGCTATATCCGTCTTGTATGAGATATTCTTCGATCGCAGTGGTTAAATTTGAATCAAAATTACTAGTGTTTGTAAATGCGACATTTACGAGCTTTTTATCTGGTAAATTTGTGATAAAAATCGGATCGCTAGATTTTATAATGCCTGAATTTCGCGCAACACCGCTACTAGCACAACCTGTTAGGAAAAAAGTCATAAGAACTGCCAAAAATAAAACTCTAAATTTATTCATCGCAAATCCTTTCATCAAATTTAGCGATGATTTTACCAAATTTTATAAAATAAATTCAAAATTCGTGTAAATTTGCAATAAATTTAATCCTTAATTCGTTCGATATGTGGAATTGCTAGGCTCGTTTCAATCGAGATTAAATTCATAGAAATTTAATGCGTCGCAAAATACTCTTTGATTTTATTTTTATCATCTGTTTTACTTAAAGCCGTCATCAGCAAAACTCTCGCTTTTTGCGGATTTAAATTATCCCCGCTTAAAAATCCGAGTTTTTCATCATCTACTTCGCCACCGACACTAGTCGAGCCGCTTCCTGTGCGAGATGAGCGAACTACGATAACGCCACTTTTTGCAGCATTTTCAAGTGCTTCTGCGACACTTGGATATGGATTTCCGTTTCCCATACCAGCTAAAATAATACCTTTTGCACCTTTTTCTACGGCTAAATTTACAAAATCTGCCGTATCGTTTGTGTGAGCATAAACAATATCAACTCGTGGAAATTCTTTTATATCTTTTATGTTAAATTCGCTATCTACCGTGTGTTTGCGTGTGCTTTGCATATAATAATTTACAATGCCAAAATTTACACTTCCGATTTTACCCGAATTTGGCGAAGCAAAAGTAGCAACCGAAGTTGTATTTGTTTTGCTTACTTCTCTTGCGGCGTGAATTTCATCGTTTAAGACAACCAACGCACCTTTTCCCCAGCTTTTTGGATTTATCGCGACATTTACGGCGTTAAAAATGTTTAATGCCCCGTCGCTTCCGATAGAATTCGCAGGTCTCATGGCTCCCACAAAAACGATAGGTTTTTTGCTTTTTACTACCAAATTTAAAAAATACGCACTTTCTTCCATAGTATCGGTTCCATGCGTGATAACCACGCCATCAACATCGTTTTTAACCAAAAGTTCATTTACTCTATTTGCGAGTTTTAGCCAGACTTCGTTATTCATCTCTTGTGAGCCGATATTTGAAATTTGCTCACCTTTTATAGTTGCGAGTTCTTTTATTTCAGGAACAGAAGCTATAAGCTGATCTACGGTGGCCGTGCCTGATGTGTAGTCTCCGCTAAGTGTGCTTTCGCTGCTACCTGCAATCGTCCCGCCGGTAGCTAATATATAAATAGTAGGTTTTGCAACAAGCGTTGAAGCAGCTAGAAATGTAGTTAATGCGACTTTGTTTAAGAAATTCATAGCTTATCCTTTGTAAATTTAAAAATTTAAGCGAATTTTACCATAAATAAAAACTAGTTTTGTAAATTTGCGAAGCAAATTTTCTCATAAAATCAAATTTATAAAAAAGTTTTCAACTTTTTGAATTTGCTTTTACGAAAATTTGCATTTTAAAAATTTATTGCTATAATTTCGCCAAAAAAATTTTAAGGATTTTAAATGGGTTTAAAAAGCGACAAGTGGATACGAAAAATGAGCGTAGAAAACGAGATGATAACGCCGTTTTGCGAAGAAAATGTTGGCAAAGGCGTGGTAAGTTACGGCGTTTCTAGCTACGGATATGATATAAGAGTAGGAAATGAGTTTAAAATCTTTACAAATATCGGCGGAACGGTTGTCGATCCAAAGAATTTTGATGAAAAAAATGTGGTTGATTTTGTAGGCGATGTCTGCATTGTCCCGCCAAATTCGTTCGCACTTGCTAGAACTGTGGAGTATTTTAAAATGCCCCGCGATGTTTTAGCCATTTGTCTTGGCAAAAGCACTTATGCAAGGTGCGGAATAATCGTAAATGTAACGCCGTTTGAGCCGGGATTTGAAGGTCATATTACGATTGAGATTTCAAACACAACACCGCTTCCTGCCAAAATTTACGCAAATGAAGGCATTGCGCAAGTTTTATTTTTGCAAGGCGATGAGCCGTGCGAAGTAAGTTATAGCGACAAAAAAGGCAAATACCAAAGTCAAACAGGCATTACTTTGCCACGAATTTTGAAATAAATAAATTTTTGGTAGAATACAAGAATTTAAAGAGTTAAATTTAAGGTAAAAATATGAAAAATTTAATAATTGTAGAATCTCCTGCAAAAGCTAAAACGATTAAAAAATTTTTAGGCGATGAGTATGAAGTAATCGCTTCAAAAGGGCATATTAGGGATTTGCCGACAAAGAAATTTGGTATAAAAATCGATGAAAATCATTTTGAACCACAATATGAAATCAGTAGCGACCACGCCGCGGTTGTAAAAGAGATAAAAAATCTTGCCAAACAAAGCGATCAAATTTACCTTGCAACGGACGAAGATAGAGAAGGAGAAGCAATAGCCTATCATATCGCCGTTTCTATCGGCAAAAAACCAGAATCCTTGCCACGCATTGTTTTCCATGAAATCACAAAAACCGCAATCCAAAACGCCTTAAATTCGCCACGCAAACTAAATATCGATAGCGTAAATGCCCAACAAGCAAGGCGTTTGCTAGATAGAATTGTTGGTTATAAATTAAGTCCGCTTTTAAATTTAAAAATCCAAAAAGGGTTAAGTGCAGGGCGTGTGCAAAGTGCAGCTCTAAAAATCGTAGTAGATAAAGAGCGCGAAATAAAGGCTTTTAAGCCCGTTGAATATTATAGTATCGATGCGATTTTTAAGAAAAAACTTGAAGCCGAGCTTGTTAAGTTTGACGGCGTTAAAATGGAAAAACTAAGCGTAAATTCTGCTAAATTTGCTGATGAAATAGTTAAAAGTGTTAAAATAGAGAAATTTAGCGTTAGTTCGATTGAGAGCAAAGAGCGAAAAACAAATCCTTATGCGCCGTTTATGACTTCAACCTTGCAACAAAGTGCTAGTTCAAGTCTTGGTTTTAGCCCTAAAAAAACGATGAGTTTGGCTCAAAGCCTTTATGAGGGCGTAAATACGAAATCAGGCGGTGCGATAACCTATATGAGAACTGATTCGCTAAATATCGCAAAAGAAGCCATCGCTATGGCAAGAGATTTCATAAAGAGCGAATTTGGCGATAATTACCTGCCAAAAAGCCCAAATTTTTATACAACTTCAAGCAAAGGCGCACAAGAAGCACACGAAGCTATAAGGCCTACTGATTTGAAATTTACGCCAGAGCTTGCGGCGGCGACTTTGCCAAAAGATGAAGCAAGACTTTATACGCTTATTTACAACCGATTTGTGGCTTCGCAAATGACGCCAAGCGTGTCGCAAATTCAAACCATAAATATTAAAGGGCAAAAAAGCGAATTTAGGCTAAGCGGTAGAAAGGTAAGTTTTGACGGATTTTACCGAATTTACGGTGATTTGGATAAAGATAGAATTTTGCCAAGCCTAAATATCGGCGATGAAATGAGCTTAGAAAAAATTTCTAGCGAACAACACTTCACAGAACCACCTGCAAGGTATTCAGAAGCTAGTTTGGTTAAAAAGCTAGAAAGTTTGGGTATTGGAAGACCATCGACCTATGCGCCGACGATTTCTTTACTAAGTGCTAGAAAATATGTCGAAATCGAGAAAAAGCAGCTAGTGCCAACCGAGATTGCATTTAAAATTACGGAAATGTTGGAGAAAAATTTTGAAAATATAGTTGATAGCGAATTTACTTCAAAAATGGAAGAAAAACTTGACGATATAGCCGAAAATAAGGCAGATTGGCAAGAAATTTTATCTGATTTTTACTATCCTTTTATAGAAAAAATAAGCGAAGGAAAAACAAATATCGCTAGTCAAAAAGTAGCTATCAGTATCGGCGAAGCATGTCCTGAGTGTGGCGGAGATCTGCTAAAACGAAGTGGGAGATATGGCGAATTTATCGCTTGTTCGAATTTTCCAAAATGCAAATATTCAAGGAATTTAAAAAGCGAAAATGGCGATGAAAATTCGCAAAATGCGACCAAAAAAGTCGCCAAAGAAATCGGCGTGAAATGCCCTGAGTGCTGTGGCGAGATCGTGGAGAGATTTTCAAGGCGGGGCAAATTTTACGGCTGTAAAAGTTACCCAAAATGCAAATTTGTAAGCAACTACGAACCGACAAATTTAAAATGCCCTGAGTGCAAAAAATCGCATTTAGTAAAAAAAGAGCTAAAAAGCGGAACTTTTTTCGAGTGTCCGGCTTGTAAATTTAAAGAAAAACAAGATTAAAATATGCTAAAAATCGGCGTTATCTCGGATTCTCATCATCGCTCTGACATCGCAAAAAGTGCGATTGATTATCTAAAAGAAAAGGGCGTGGATTTGCTGCTGCATGCAGGGGACATCGTAGAAATTTCTACGCTAAAAGATATGCGAGATAGCGGAATTCCGTATAAAGCCGTTTTGGGAAATAATGATTCTTTTTTAAAAAGTTGCGAAAGTGAATTTGAAATTTATCCTGAGCCTTATGATTTTGAATTTAAAGATTTAAAAATTCGCCTTATGCACCACCCGTTTTATTTTGAAAATTCGGCAAATTTAACCATTTACGGGCATACGCATTTTTTCGCTAGTGTTTTAAACGGCGTAAATTTAACGCTAAATTCGGGTGAAATTTGCGCTAGAAAAAAACCAAAACACGAATTTGCATACATCGAATTTGAGAATAGCAAATTTAGAGTTTTTAAGGTTGAAAAGGACTTTGGCGAGAAATTTTGGAACCAAAGGGAAATTATTTTATGAGTGAAATTTCCATTTTATTTAGCGTTGCTTTGATTATTTTTCTCTCTCCTTATGTCGCAAAAGTGATAAAAATTCCCATTTCTCCGACTGAAATTTTGCTTGGTATGATTTTTGGTTTTTTTGGCTTTTTGCCGCAAAATGAGCTATTTAAATCAGTTTCAGAGATTGGATTTTACTATATGATGTTTTTGGCAGGAACTGAGGTTGATTTAAAAATTTTCCTAAATATAAAACGAGAAATTCTAAAAAAAGTACTTTTATTTTTGGCAATTTTATATTTTTTAACTATTTTATTGGTTTTTGGCTTTAATTTGGAGCAAATTTTTGCCATTGTAATCCCTACGATGAGTATCGGTTTGCTTTCTACGCTTTACAAAGATTACGGCAAAAACGAAATTTGGCTAAATCGAGCAATGCTAATAGGCATTATCGGCGAAGTTATCAGCATAGGCGTCATCACCATCGGCGCAATTTACCTAAAAAATGGCTTTGGAAGCGATTTGTTTTTGCATATTTTTGCACTTTGTGCGTTTTTGCTTATGGCGACTTTTGTTTTCAAAGGGTTAGAAACGCTATTTTGGTGGTATCCGAATTTAAAAACAATCATTATGCCAAAATATGACAAAAATGAAAAAGATATTCGTTTTGCGGCGGCGATTTTGTTTTTTGTAGCAGGAATTATGCTAATGTTAGACCTTGAAATCGTCATCGGTGCATTTATCGCAGGAACCTTCATACCGACATTTTTCGAACATAAAAAAGATTTGCCACAAAAATTATCGGGTTTTGGTTTTGGATTTTTGGTGCCGATATTTTTTATCTACACAGGCTCTGCTGTGGATTTGCGTTCGGTTTTGCTTCCGGGAGTTTTACCAAATATCGTTATAATCGTTGTTTCAATGTTCGCATTTAGATTGATTGCTTCAAGCGTTTTTCTAAAAGAATTTAAATTAAAAAATACGATTTTAACTTCTTTAAGTCTTTCTATGCCGCTAACTTTGGTTATAGCAACAGCTACGATCGGAAAAACACTTGAAATTATAAACAATGAAATTTATTATGCTTTGGTTTTATCAAGTATTTTTGAAGCCGTTTTTTCGATGGTTTTAATCAAATTTGTATTTAATTTAAAAAAATCTTAAATTTTTATTTCTGATTTTAAGCCCCTTCGAATTTTAATAATATTTTCGCTACAATTTCAGAAAAAATTTGAAAGGATATGATATGGCAGAAAATTCCGTAACTCTAACCGATAATCGTAATGGTAAGTCATATAATTTCCCGATATTAGACGGAAATTTAGGACCTAGTGTTGTAGATATTTCTACATTTTATAAAGATACAGGAATGTTTACTTTCGATCGTGGTTATACTTCTACTGCGATGTGCCGAAGCCAAATAACTTATATCGACGGCGAAAAAGGCGAACTTTTGCACAGAGGATATGATATAGCGTGGCTTGCCGAAAATAAAATTTTCTTAGATGTAGTTTATCTGCTTTTAAATAAAAGACTTCCGAATTCAGACGAGCTAAAAGAATTCAAAACCGAGTTAAAAACTCGCTGTTTTATCAATGAAAATATCTTAAAACTTTTTGACGCATTTCCTGATCGTGCCCACCCTATGGCAGTTTTACAGGCTTGTGTGGCAACGCTTAGCACATATTATTCACGAGATATGAATTTTGATGATCCAGTTGAGTATATGGAACTTGCAAAAAGATTAGTTGCAAAAATGCCTACACTTGCAGCATTTTATTATCGCCACTCACGCGGTTATCCGCAAATTTACCCAGATCTTGATCGCGGATTTACAGAGAATTTCCTTTATATGATGAGATCGTTTCCGCACTCTCGTTTTGAATTAAGACCAATCGAAGTTAAAGCTTTTGATACCGTGCTTATGCTTCACTGCGACCACGAGCAAAATGCTTCAACCACGACGGTTAGGACTGTCGGATCAACACATTCGCACCCGTATTCTTGCATTAGTGCAGGTATCGGCGCACTTTGGGGACATGCGCATGGCGGTGCTAATGAAAGCGTAATTCGCCAACTAGAAATGATAGGAAGTGTCGATAATGTCGATAAATATATCGCAAAAGCAAAAGATAAAAACGATCCGTTTAGACTAATGGGCTTTGGACACAGAGTTTATAAAAACTACGATCCTCGCGCAAAAGTACTTAAAAAAATGAGAAATCAACTAATCGATGAAATCGGCATTGATTCAAATTTAATTAAAATTGCAAATAGAATTGAAGAAATCGTGCTAAATGACGATTATTTCGTTTCGCGCAACCTTTACCCAAATGTTGATTTTAACTCAGGTCTTATTTTAAAGGCGCTAAAAATCCCGACAGAGATGTTTGCGGTAATTTTCGTAATGGGAAGATGTCCGGGCTGGATTTCTCAATGGATGGAACTAAAAGAACAAGATACTATAAAAATCGTTCGCCCAAGACAACTTTATGTCGGCCCAAAAGATATAACTCCGAAAAACTAAATGTTTTGTCGAATTTGCAAATTTGCGAATTCGACAAATTCTTTCAAAATTTATAAATCAAATTTATTGTAAAATCTGAATTCAAAAGGATTTAAAGTGCAAGAATTATTAAATTTAGCAATAAGTGCAGCAAGAGAAGCAGGTAAGGAAATTTTAAAGCATTATGAGAAATTTGAAATTTATGAAAAAGAAGACAAATCTCCGCTTACGACGGCGGATTTAGCCGCAAATGAGATAATTTTAAAAATTTTAGGCAAAAGCAGGATTCCGATTTGCTCCGAAGAGAGTATTTTAAGTGCCGATGAACGGAAAAATGCCGAAATGTTTTGGCTTGTTGATCCGCTTGACGGGACAAAAGAATTTATTGCGCAAAACGGCGAATTTTGCGTTTGTATCGCTTTGATAAAAGCCGGGCGACCGATTTTGAGTGCGATTTATATCCCCGTAAGCGACGAGCTTTTTTATAGCAAAGGCGAAGGCATAGTCTATAAAAACGGCGAAATTTTGCCTAAATGCGACAGGACACCAAATTTGTTTTTACTTGGAAGACACGGAAATTCGGCAAAAAGAACAGAATTGGCTAACAAATTTGGTTATGAATTAAAAAGAATTGGTTCGGCGATTAAATTTTGTAGAATTTGCGAAAACAAAGCAGGTGCGTATTCTAGGCTTGGTCCGTCTTCGCTTTGGGACATCGCTGCGGGGGATTTTTTGGTAGTGCAAAGTGGCGGTATGATAATCGATCTAAAAACGCGTGAGCTACCAAGATACGACAGCGAGAACCTGATAAATAATCCTTATTTAGTCTTAGATAGAAACAATGTCAAATTTTTGGATGAAATGCTTAGAAATTTATAAAATTTAACATTTTTAAAAAAAAAGTTGTATAATATGTAAGCAAAATTTTTTAACAAAGGTTAAAAACATGAAAGCTTTTACAATGATTGAACTCATTTTCGTGATCGTTATTTTGGGCATTTTGGCGGCAGTTGCCATGCCTAGACTTCTAGCAACAAGAGATGATGCTGAGGTTTCAAAAGCAGCATCCAATATAAGACTTGCAGTTCAGGATATTGGTGGTTATTATGTTTCGCAAGGAAAATTTAATTCAAATATTTCCTCTATGACAAATGTTTCAAATCCTATAAAAGTAAAAGGTGAAACTTGCGCCGAATTTGTATATAGAGATATTAATGAAACTATTCTTAATATATATTTAAATAATGATTTATGTAATAGGGTTTGGCAAATTGGAAGTTTAAAAAATTTGGCAAATATGTCATTTACAGATGGTATAATTTTTGTAGAAACAACAAATTAATGCGGGATTTTCCCGCATTTATTAAAATTTATTTCTCATTAAAATTCCAAAAAGAATTGTTAGTGCAAATAAAATTGCTATTACAAAAAATAGTATAAATGAGCATTCGGCAAGATTCATAAATCTCATTTGTGGGACTAAATACCAGCCGTTTTCATAGAGGTTGACTAAAACTTCTTGCGTGGCATCAAGTTTTGTGCCATTTGGAACAACGGGCATATCATAACCACAATCCCCCAATGGTTTGAAAATCGCAGGAAAAATCTCATGCAAAGGCAAATTTAGTATAAATTTTGGTTCAGCCGAACAGCCCTGAATTCCAAACATATCTCCGCCGTGAAGTGCTTTGTGGATGGCATTTAAATGAAGTGCAGAGCTAATTCCTAAAATCACACCATAGATTCCAAAAACAAATCCTAAAATTTTTAAAAATATATTTTTTGGATTAATGGCTGCAAAAATCGCACCAAGAGCTATCACACAAAGTGCAAAACGCACATAAACGCATTGCTCGCACGGCAACATAAAAAGATATTTTTGGAAAAAATAGTGCGAAAAAAACACACAAAAGCCCGAAATTATCGCCAAATAAATCCAAAAATCCCGTCCATTTTGCCAATTTCCGATTTTAATTAGTATCGCTTTTAGGCTCATTTTAATCCTTTAAACTTAGTTCTTTAACAAGCTTATCCATATCTTCAAAACTACGCAGAGAGCTTGTTTTTATAAGATATTTTCCGTTTATCACAAAGGCAGGAACGCCTAAAATTTTTGCGATTTCATAGGCTTTTCCGTTTTTATCCAGACCCCAAGAATTTAGAATTTCGCTAACGGTGGTGCTGTTATTTTCAAATTTAAAATTTGATATTTGCGAATTTGCCAAAGCGGTTTGCAAAAAAGCATTTTTTCCGTTTTCATCAGCCACACCGCCCCAACGCTCTTTTTTCTCGTGATATGCCGCGAAAATCGCCTTTTTGGCTCTATTAAATTCGGAAATCTCATCAAATAAATCAACGCTTTTATTATTGTCATAAGCTATCAAATTTGCAAAAATTTCGCTCCCTAAAACCCCAAATTCGCCCCTAGTTGCTAAATGATAAGGGATAAATTTCAAATTTGTATTTTCGCACATTATTTTTTTGATAACTTCATCAAATTTATAACAAAACGGACAATCGTAACTAAAAATCTCAATCAGCGAATTTTCGGCATTTTCAATCGGATTTTCAAGCACGATATAGCGTTCATCTTGCTCGCAAAATGCAAAAGAAAAAAGGCAAAAAACCGCACAAATAACTTTTAAAAAACTCTTTTTCACAATCAATCCTTCGATTAAATTTCCGTATTTTACAATAAATTCATAAACGATAAAAATAAATTGTTACAACTTGTTACAAATTTAAAAAGTTATTTTTAGACAAATTTTGTATAAATTTAGCAAATTTAGCATTTAAATTTATAAATTTATATCGTTAAAATTTATCCAATATAGCGACTTTTTGCTAAATTTATAAAGTGATATTTTTAAAAATTAATATCAATTTTTGTAAAAAATCGCAAATAAATTTTTGCTGAAAATTAAATTTTTTAAGCCAAAAATAATTTTGAAACATTAAAATTTTAAGATTGTTAAAAAATTTCAAAAAAGGTGCTTGTAATGGCGAAAAAATTTATCGATGTCATGGATACGACTTTCCGTGACGGGTTTCAGTCTGTTTTTGGTGCAAGAGTGCTTATGCAGGATTTCCTGCCCGCGGTGGCTGCCGCAAAAGAAGCAGGGATTAATCACTTCGAATTTGGCGGCGGGGCTAGGTTTCAAAGTTTATATTTTTATCTAAATGAAGACGCTTTTGATATGATGGATAAATTTAGAGAAATCGTCGGCGAAAGCGCAAATTTGCAAACTTTATCAAGGGGCGTAAATACCGTTACTCTTGATACAGGAAGTCGCGAAATCGTCGATCTTCACGCAAAACTTTTCAAAAAACACGGCACGACTACCATTAGAAACTTCGATGCGCTAAATGATGTTGAAAATTTGCGTTATAGTGGCGAGAGAATCAAGGCTCACGGTGCAAAACATGAAATCGTAATTACTATGATGGATCTTCCTCCAAAATGCGAAGGCGCCCACGATACGGCATTTTATGAAAAAACTTTGCGTCAAATTTTAGATAGCGGAATTCCTTTTGATAGCCTTTGTTTTAAAGACGCAAGCGGCACAAGTAGCCCTGAAAAAGTATATCAAACCATAAAAATGGCTAGAAGATTGCTTGGCGAAGATATGCACATAAGACTTCACACACACGAAACAGCCGGCGTTAGCGTGGCTTGTTATTTAGCAGCACTTGAAGCAGGGGTTAGCGGAATCGACCTTGCAGCTCACCCTGTAAGTGGCGGAACGAGCCAACCTGATATTTTAACTATGCTTCATGCAGTAAAAGGCAAAAACTACGATCTTGGCGGACTTGATATTGAAAAAGTTTTAATTTATGAAGAGACATTAAATGATTGCTTGAAAGATTATTTTATGCCACCGGAAGCTACGCAAGTAAGCCCGTTGATACCATTTTCGCCTATGCCAGGTGGTGCGCTAACGGCAAATACGCAAATGATGAGAGATAATAATATTTTGGATAAATTTAACGCCGTTATCAAGGCTATGCGTGTGGTAGTTGAAAAAGGCGGATACGGCACGAGTGTAACACCTGTAAGTCAATTTTACTTCCAACAAGCATTTAATAATGTAATGTTTGGCGACTGGAAAAAAATCGCAGACGGATATGGCAAAATGGTGCTAGGATATTTTGGTAAAACTCCTGTTGCGCCAGATCCTGAGATTGTAAAAATGGCTAGTGAGCAACTAAAACTAGAACCGACAACGCAAAATGCGATTGATATAGCCGATAAAGATGAGAAAAAATCTATCGCCTATGCAAAAGCCGAGCTTGAAAAAGAAGGTATTGAAGCAAATGAAGAAAATATTTTCATCGCTCTTGCTTGTAAAGAAAAAGGAATTGCTTTCTTAAAAGGCGAAGGCAAGGTTATGGTTCGCAAAAACTCAGATATGCCAAAAACAGCTAATACGCCTAAAAAAGGCACTAGAAAATATAGCGTTTTGGTAAATGGAAATAAATACGAAGTCGCGCTAAACGGCGATGAAGTAAGCGTAAATGGTAACAAATATGAAGTGGCTGTTGGCGTAGGTGAAAATAATTATCCGCAAATCAAAAAAGTAGAAGCACCAAAAGCACAAGCCCAAAGCGAAGCACCAAAAGCCGTTTCTAGCGGTAACGGAAATGAAATCGAAGCAACCTTGCCAAGCAATGTTTTTAAAATCGTCGTAAAAGAGGGCGAACATGTAAAAGCAGGGCAAACCGTGGTAATACTAGAAGCCATGAAAATGGAAATCAACATAGAAAGCCCACGAGACGGCGTGATAGCTGAAATTTTAGTCAAACAAGGCGAAACCGTAGATAGCGGACAGGTTTTGGCAAGATTGCAGTAAATTTTTTAAATTTGGGGAAATATCTTAATTTCTCCAAATTTTCACTTTTCTGCATCGTAAATTTAATAACAATTCTTATCTATAAAGTTAAAACAAGCATTTTTTAGCTATAATTAGGGCTGAATTTTTTGAATTTTGTCTGAATTTTTTTGACAAAATTCAATCTCTTAGCAAATTTAAAGGAAATTACGATGATTAACGACTTGGACAAGTTAGGCTTGGAAGGCGTGAAGGAAGTTTATTATAACCTAAGTTATGACGAACTTTTTGAGCATGAGGTGCGAAATGAAGAGGGCAAGGTTAGCTCAAACGGAACCTTTATGGTTGATACCGGCATTTTTACCGGACGAAGCCCAAAAGATAAATATTTCGTCAAACAAGACCCTAGCCAAAAATACATAGCTTGGGGAAAAATCAATCAACCTATCACAAAAGAACTTTTTGAAAAACTTCTAAAAAAAGCAAAAACACAACTTTCAAATAAAAATATCTATATTCAAGACGCATTTTGTGGATCTAGCTTAGAGAGCCGAAAAAGCGTTCGTTTTGTAACAGAAGTAGCGTGGCAAGCGCACTTTGTAAAAAATATGTTTATCCGCCCAAGCTCTGATGAGTTATCAAATTTTCACCCTGATTTCGTCGTTTATAACGCTTGTAAATGTGAAAATGAAAATTATGAAAAAGACGGATTGAACTCAGAAGTTTTTGTTATTTTTAATGTCGAAGAAAATGTCGCTGTAATCGGCGGAACATGGTATGGCGGAGAGATGAAAAAAGGAATTTTTTCTATGATGAATTATTGGCTTCCGCTTCAAGGTAAAATGTCAATGCACTGCTCAGCAAATGTCGGCAAGGACGGCGACACTGCACTATTTTTTGGGCTTTCAGGAACCGGAAAAACAACACTTTCGACAGATCCAAACAGAGCATTAATCGGCGATGACGAGCATGGCTGGGACGATGAAGGCGTGTTTAATTTTGAAGGTGGTTGCTACGCAAAATGTATAAATTTAGACCCTGCTAGTGAGCCTGAAATTTACGCTGCTATCAAAAGAAACGCACTTTTAGAAAATGTCGTTTATGACGAACACGGGGTTGTAAATTATGCTGATTCATATAAAACCGAAAACACACGCGTTAGCTATCCGATAGAACACATTGAAAATCATCAAAAAAGCCTAAAAGCAGGACACCCAAAAAATATCATTTTCCTAAGCGCTGACGCTTTTGGCGTTTTACCGCCTGTTGCGAAGCTTACAAAAGAACAAGCGATGTATTATTTCCTAAGCGGATACACTGCCAAAGTCGCAGGAACTGAACGCGGTATTACCGAGCCTGTGGCGACTTTTAGTGCTTGTTTTGGTGAGCCGTTTATGCCGCTTCACCCGACAGTTTATGCAAAACTTTTAGGCGAAAAAATCGACAAACACGGCGTAAATGTATATCTAGTAAATACAGGTTGGAGCGGCGGAGCTTATGGCGTTGGCAAACGCATGAGCATAAAGGCAACTCGTGCTTGTATAAATGCTATCCTTGACGGAAGTATCACAAAATGCGAATTTGAAAATTTTGAAAAATTTAATCTAGCCGTTCCAAAAGAGTTAGCTGGTGTTGAGACAAAACTTCTAAATCCAGCCAACACTTGGGAAAATGCTGATGAATACGCAAAAACTCGTGAAAAACTTGCGAAAATGTTTGTAGAAAATTTCAAACGCTACGAAGATGTCAAAGAAGGAATAGAATTTGCAAAAGCGGGTCCGAAAGCTTAGATTTTTTTTGCTTTTGGGCATCGCTTTTTTGCTTATTTCTTGCGAAAAAGCCCCAGATAATCTTAAAAAACCGCTTGAATCAAAAAGCGGTTTTTTAGTTTATGATGAACCGCTTAATTATCTAAATAATCTTCGCATAAAATCAGGACTTAATCAGCTAAAACAAAATCAAATTTTAGATCTTGCCGCGCTTAATCACGCAAAATATGTTGTTGCAAATTCGGTTATGTCGCACGATGAAATTCAAGGAAAAACTGGTTTTACAGGCGAAAATCCGAGTAAAAGAGCTGAGTTTGTAGGGTATAATTCAAGCGTTAGAGAAAATATATCTTTTAATGCTGATGATTTGCAAAGTGCGATTGACGGGCTTATGAGTGCGATTTATCATCGCTTTGCATTTTTGGATTTTGAAATCGATGAGGTCGGCATTGCCTACTTTAAAAACGAAAAAGACGCCAGTTACGCCTTTGAAATGGGAAATTCATCGCTTGAACGATTTTGTAGCGCAAACAAAAACGACGAAGGCAACGGCAGATTTATACTTGGCATGTGCAAGGATAAAACGCTAAAAATGAAATCCGATAAATTTGAAATGGCAAATAGATTAAATTCCACGCCGTTTGTTTATTTTCCAAATTCGGAACCCCAACAAGCCTTTTTTAGCAATGAAATTCCAGATCCTATTCCGGAGTGTAAAATCACGGCAAATCCGATAAGTATCGAATTTAATAAATTCGCCAAGCCCGTTAAAATGCAAAGTTTTAAAATTTACAAAAACGGCGTAGAAATCACAGATACAAAAATTTTGGATAAAAAAAGCGATCCAAACGGCATTTTAAACGACCGCCAGTTTGTGCTTTTTAGTAAAAGCATTTTTGAATTCGACACAGAATACGAAGCCAAATTTAGCTACACGCAAGATGGCGAAAATAAAACTCATGCGTGGAAATTTAAAACTTCCACACCAAAAAACAACTATTTTGTAGCCAAAGATGGCGATAATTTGGGCGTTATGCCCGATATTTATTATGATATTTTTATCGCACCAAAAGATTGCAATGACCTGTTAAGTTCATATAAAGCAAGTTCTTCATTTATGAATAAACCTGAAATTTCAAATCCACACGCAAATACTTTGCGAGTTAAACTAAGTGGCGCAAAAGGTTCGAAACTAAAAATTACGACAAATGATGGCAAAGTTATCAATGTGTTTTTAAAAGAAAAATCAAAAAATTACAAGCAAGATCCGTTCATCTACGCTGTGGGCGGTATAATTTTGGCTATAATTATATTTTATTTTTTAGCAAGGAAACGACGATGAAAAAAATGTGGGAAGGCAGATTTAGCGAAGCTAGTAGCGAACTTTTAGAAAAATTTAACGCTTCGATTGAATTTGATAAAAATTTATATTTTGAGGATATTACAGGCTCGATTGCCCATGCTACGATGCTTGGCGAGTGCGGGATTATAACAAAAAATGAGAGCAAAAAAATCATAAAAGGTTTAGAGCAAATTTTAAAAGAGTTTGAAAACGGCAAATTCGAGATAAAAATTAGCGATGAAGATATTCACATGGCGGTTGAAAAGCGCCTTGGCGAGATAATCGGAGCAGAACTGGGTGGCAAACTTCACACAGCACGAAGTAGAAATGATCAGGTTGCAACCGATTTTAGGCGATTTGTGCTTCGTTCGAATTTGGAAATTTCAAAACTTTTGCTAAATTTAATCACATCTTTTAATGAAATCGCAAAAGCAAATTTAAATACGCTAATGCCCGGTTACACGCACTTACAACACGCTCAACCGGTAAGTCTAGCACAACATTTAATGGCGTATGCGTTTATGTTTAAAAGGGATTTTGATCGCCTTATTTCAAGTTATGAGCGAAATAATTTCTCTCCTTTGGGAAGCGCGGCACTTGCAGGAACGCCACATAATATAAATCGCAACCAAACTGCCGAGCTTATGGGCTTTAAAGCGCCTTTGTCAAATTCTATGGACGGCGTTAGCGATAGAGATTTTGCTTTGGAGATTTTATTTAATATAAGCGTTATTTTTACGCACACTTCAAGGCTTTGCGAAGAGCTTATTTTGTGGAGTTCGCAAGAATTTGGATTTATAAGTATCAGCGATAAATTTAGCACAGGTTCAAGCATAATGCCACAAAAGAAAAACCCGGATGTCGCAGAGCTAATTAGAGGCAAAACGGGCAGAGTTTATGGAAATTTAATGGCACTGCTAACCACGATGAAAGCCCTACCTTTGGCGTATAACAAGGATATGCAAGAAGACAAAGAAGGCGTTTTTGATAGTGTAGAACAAGCTAAAAATTCGCTTATTATTTTAAATGAAATGTTAAAAACAACCAAATTTAACGAAGAAAATATGCTAAAAGCAACCAAAACAGGGCATTTAAGTGCGACTGATTTGGCTGATTTTTTGGTGCGAGAAAGAAATGTGCCATTTAGACAGGCTCATTTTATCACAGGAAAATGCGTGGCAAGGGCTGAAAAGCTTGGCATTGATTTAAGCGAAATTAGCCTAAAAGAGCTTAGAAAAATTTACGCAGACTTCGATGAGAGCGCCATAGAAGTGCTAAATTTAGCCAACTCAAAAGAAGCTAGAACTTCGCTTGGCGGAACGGCAAATGCAAGTGTGAAAACACAAATCAAAGAGATAGAGAAATGGCTAAAAAGCAAAGCCTAATCTATCTTATCTCAAATACGCCTTGTAGCGATGAGCGCATAGCACATTTGCAAGTTTGCGAAATCAAATTTTTTGAATTTGCAAACTTGGGCGAATTTGATAGTATTATCATAACTTCCAAAAATGCGATAAAAGCTTTGGAATTTAACCAAATTAGCTTAAATTTAAACACACAAATTTACGCTATCGGCGAAGCTTCTCATAAAGAAGCTAAAAAATTTGGATTTAAAAATATATATTTAGCCAAAAACTCGCACGGAAGCGAATTTGCGCGTGAAATTTTGCCGTTTTTAAAAGGAAAAATTTTGTATTTAAAAGCCAAAGAAACCGTTTCAAATTTGGATAAATTTTTGCTTCAAAACGGCGTAAATTTAAGCGTTATTGCAGCCTATGAAAATGTAGAATTAAATTTGCCAAATTCAGCTAAACCACCAAAAAACTCGGTTTTAATCTTTACTTCACCAAAAAATGTCAAATCTTTTGTGCGAAATTTCGGTTGGGACGAAAGCTACAAGGCAGTTAGTATCGGAAATACAACGGCACAAATTTTAAAAGATTTTTGCGAACCTAAAATTTGCGAAATTCAGTCGATAAATTCGGCAATAAATCTTGCTTTACTAATAGTTTAAGTATTTTTTTAATATAATTATCTAACGCCTGAGTGATGCGACAGCGTTTTTATGAGGGTCCAACATAATTGTGATAGCGACGATGTGAAAAAGTCCGTGTGACGCGGCTCGGTTTGAGGCTCTAAGCTTACGGGTTGCGACCTAGAAGACCTTTCCTACTCGCAAGATTTGGCTTGTTTTGGGCCGATTCTTTCTACGCAACGCTCACTTGGGTTTTTTATTTTTTGGAGAATTTGCTTTGAATATACTTATCATCGGCAACGGCGGTAGAGAATACGCCATCGGATTAAAACTAAAAGAAGACTCTAATGTTTTAAATTTATACTTTGCTCCAGGTAACGGAGCGACTGAAAAACTCGGTAAAAATGTGAATTTAAGCGACTTTGAAGATTTGGCTAAATTTGCAATCAAAAGAGATATAAACCTAACTATTGTAGGTCCCGAAGATCCGCTTACAAAGGGCATTGTAGATGTTTTTAAATCTCATAATTTAGCTGTTTTTGGACCGAGTAAAAATGCTGCAAGGCTCGAGGGCAGTAAGGCCTTTATGAAAGATTTTTTAAAGCGAAAAAATATAAAAACTGCTAGATTTTTAAGTTCAAGCGATTTTAATGAAATTTGTGAATTTATCGATAATTTGGGCGAAACAATCGTTGTTAAAGCCGACGGACTATGTGCCGGAAAAGGCGTAATCATCGCAAAAAGCAAAGATGAAGCCAAGAGTGCTGTAAAAAGTATGCTAAGCGGTGAAAGCTTTGGAAATGCCGGTAAAACAGTGGTTGTAGAAGAATTTTTAGACGGATTTGAACTTAGCTTTTTTGCCATTTGCGACGGCGAAAATTTTGTATCACTTCCTGTTGCACAAGATCACAAAAGACTACTAGATAACGACATGGGTCCAAATACAGGCGGAATGGGCGCTTATGCTCCAAGTCCGTTGGCAACGCCTGAGCTAATAAAAAAAGTGGAAAATGAAATCGTAGCGCCAACTCTAAAAGGCATGAAGGAAGATGGAAATCCTTTTTGCGGAGTGCTTTTTGTGGGACTTATGATAGTTAAAAACGAGCCTTTTGTGCTTGAATACAATGTCCGCTTTGGCGACCCTGAATGTGAAGTTTTAATGCCGTTGATTGATGGAAGTTTGAGTAAAATTCTTTATAATGCCGCAATCGGCAAACTTCAAAGCATAAAATTAAAAGACGAATTTGCCGTGGGTGTTGTAATGGCTAGTAAAAATTATCCTTTTTCTTCTAGCGAACCAGCACTTATCAGCGTAAGCGAAATTGAGCCAAATTCGCACATTTGCTATGCCGGTGTCGGTAGGGAAAATGATAAAATAATCGCAACAGGCGGTAGGGTTTTAGTAAGCGTGGCAACTGCAAAAAGCATAAAAGAAGCAAGAGACACGGCTTACAGGCTCTGTGAAAATATCAAATTTGACGGCGCACAGTATCGCAAAGATATAGCGTATCAGGCGTTAAAAAATGGCTGAAAACGGGAAATTAAGCCTAGCCACAAACGGACGCAGGATACTTTCTTGCGGTATCGATGAAATGGTTTTGGCGATTTTATTTTTTCTTATTTACATGGGCGAATTTTCAAAAGCCGCAAATCAAGAGCAACTTCAAGATATAATGATGAATTTTATAGTGCAATACTATATCATAAAAGTGCTTTACCACACGCTTTTTGTCTATTTTTACGGAGCGACTTTGGGTAAATTTGTTTGCAAAATTCGTTGCATAAACCAAGACGCTCTTGTGCCAAATTTTTATGAATCGCTAATGAGAGCCGTTGTTAGGATTATTAGCGAATTTGCCTTTTATTTGGGCTTTGTGTGGGCATTTTTTAGCGAATTTAAGCAAACTTGGCACGATAAATTTGCGACAACTTTGGTGGTGCAAGTTGATTAAAATATTTAAATTTTTATCCGTTATTTTGCTATTTTGCCTAAATTTACTTAACGCAAAAGTCCAAAATGTCGAGCTTATCGCCGATGATGTAGTAAAAAATGGAGACATAATAACAGCAACCGGAAATGTAATAATATATTCGCAAGATTATTTCGTAACCGCAGATCGCGCCGTGTATGACCAAAAAAACGAAGTTGCCGAGCTTTTTGGAAATGTAAATTCTATGCGTGGGTTAAATGAGACTTCGCGGGCAAACTATGTCAAACTTGATTTTAAAAACGATTTGCAAGAAGCCGATGCAAATTTCATTATGGATAAAGACGGCGAAATTTGGATGCAAAATGATAAAACCTGCGTTGATAGCGAGTATTATCGCATAAAAGGCGGCGCGGTTTCTAGCTGTAATGTCAGCGATCCTGACTGGAAGATTAAATTTAGTAGTGCAAAAATGAATAAAGAGAGCAAATTTTTGCATATTTTTAACCCTGTTTTTTATGTTAGCGATTATCCTGTTTTATATTTGCCGTATTTTGGCTTTCCGACCGATAAAACACGCAGAACTGGGCTTTTACCGCCTGAGATTGGTTATATCGGAAGCGAGGGTGCGTATTATAAACAGCCGATTTATTTTGCTCCTTATGAGAGCTGGGATTTTCAGCTAGATCCACAAATTCGCGCTCGTAGGGGAGCAGGTGTTTATGGCACATTTAGATTTGCCGATTCGCCTTACTCTTATGGCGAAATTCGGGGTGGTATGTTTGAAAACAAATCAAAGCATCAAAAAAGACTTGAACTTGCAAATAAACAACACCATGGATTCGAGATACAATACGATAGAAGTAGGCTCGTAAAACACCTAATCGACGGCGATTTCAAAGAAAATTTATGGCTTGATTTTACCAAACTTAATGATTTGGAGTATTATGATTTAGTTAGCAAAGGCGGGATTGACGACGATAGCGCAAATTCGCTTGTAACTTCAAGACTAAATTATTATCTAACGACAGACAATCACTATTTTGGGCTTTACGCGAGATATTATTTAGATACTGCGAAGCTAAATAGCGAGAATTTGTTTAAAAATAACGATACGGTTCAAGAAATTCCTACTTTGCATTATCATAAATTCGTTGATAATTTTGCCTTGCCAAATTTGCTTTATTCTGTCGATACCAAGGCACACAATTACATTAGAGATGACGGCGTAGAAGCAAGGCATTATGAGTTAAATATTCCTGTGAGTTTTTCTATGCCTTTATTTGATGAGTATTTAAATTTGATTATCGGCGAAAATCTCTATTTTTCATATATTGATTGGGATAAAAAGTATAACTACGCAAATGGCGAATTTAGCACGGATAATTCAACTGCATATATAAATAATTATCATTTAATTTCTCTTCAAAGCGATTTAGCAAAATCCTACGAGAATTTTTTCCACACCGTTTCATTTGGGCTTGATTTGCTTATCCCTTGGTATCAAAAGGGCGATATTGATGACAGATTGTTTAAATACTACCGCTACGATTATGATAAGGAAAATTCAAAAATAAATAAATCTGCCTTAAATAATGTAAAAAGTTCGCTTTATTATGAAGATAATTTCATAAACGAACTTAGCGATGATTATACGCACGATAGCCTTGCAGGGCGTTTTACGCAGTATTTTTATGATGGAAATGGGCGTAAATTTATAAGGCACATGATAAAACAAAGATATGATTTTGACGAAGATGAATTTGGCGAGTTAGATCATAGCATTGATTTTTATTTTAAAAATGGTCTTAGACTTGGAAATAGATTTTTATATTCGCATAAATACCATAGCTTTGATCGAATTAGAAGCTATGCAAGTTATTCAAATGACTATTTTAGCGGATCTTTGACGCACTCTTATGAGTATAGAAAATTTAGCGAAGATAGAGATAGATATACAAAAGACAACTATTTCATAGCAAATTTAGCACTAAATTTGCCAAATTATTATAAACTCTTTGGCAGGGTTGATTATGATTTGCAAAGAGATTATACTAAAATGTGGCGAGTCGGCGTTACGCATAATCGAAAGTGTTGGAATTTCTCATTTGTGTATCAAGAAGATATTGAACCAAAAAATACAAACAAGCAAAATTATGAAAAAGCGAGCAAAGAACAAGGATTTTATTTCTTTGTAAATTTCTATCCTTTTGGCGGTGTTGGCTATGATTTTTCTATAAATCACGATTATACGGAGCAAAACTGATGATTTCAAGAGAAAATTTAATGTTTGAAAATCAAATTCAAGCAGCCGAAAAACTAATAGAAATTTTGCCTGTAAGTGATTTTAAAAAAGACAACTATATTATTATCTGTTCGTCGCTAGATTCCGTTATTTTGGTAGATGAGATAGCTAGAAAATTAAAAATTGGTTATGAAATTTTATTTAGCGAACAAATTTTTGCGCCAAATAACCCTGAATGCGCCATTGCTTGTGTTAGCGAAACACAAGAAATCGTTATACTAGAAGAGCTAGTCAAATCTTTTGGCATAAATTTAGACTATATTTACGGACAAAGTAATAGAAAATATGAAGAAAAAATTCTAAAAAGCGTTTATAAATATCGCAAAGGCGAACTTTTGCAAGATTTTGAAAATCGCAATGTTATTTTGATAGATGAAGGTTGCGAAAGCGGTATGACTGCTCTTGCTTGCATAAAATCGCTTACAAATTTAAACGCAAAAACGATAATTTACGCAACGCCTTTAATACCAAACAGCGTTGCTAAGAATTTGGGCGTTTTGGTTGATGAGCTTTTTTGTGTTCATAATATTGCCGATTTTGTTTCGGTTGATTTTTATTACAAAGAAAAAATTGAGCCAAAAGTTGATATTATAATGCAAATTTTAGAAGAAAGTCCGTATTATTTACCTTTACATAAAGAAGTATTAGAAGGAGAAGAAACAAATGCAGTGCTTAGTTGATGTGAATAACAATTTAGAGATTTTTGATATTAACAAAGTCGCCAAACAAGCAGCAGGAGCTGCACTTTTAAGAGTGAAAAACACAGTCGTTTTAGCCACAGTCGCAAGAGAAGAAAGGCAGGTTGAAGAAGATTTTTTACCGCTAACCGTGCAGTATATCGAAAAACAATACGCAGCAGGGCGAATTCCCGGTGGTTATATAAAAAGGGAGACTAAGCCCGGAGATTTTGAAACGCTAACGAGCAGGATAATCGATCGCTCTTTAAGACCTCTTTTCCCAAAAGGCTATGCTTATCCTACGCAAATCGTGGTTTTTGTGCTTTCTGCTGATCCGGAAGTTGATTTACAAGTTGTAAGTCTAAATGCCGCAAGTGCAGCTCTTTATTTAAGCGATATTCCTATGAAAGCCCCTGTTTGCGGTGTTAGAGTAGGTAAGATCAACGGCGAACTTATCATAAATCCTACAAATTCGCAGCTTAAACAAAGTTCGCTTGATCTTTATGTCGCAGGTGTCGGCGATGAGCTTTTGATGATAGAGATGAGATCTTTGCCACAACTAAACGGCGAAAATCAAAATATGAACGAAGTAAATGAAGACGATATGGTAAAAGCTATTGATTTTGCAGGACAGGCGATTTTAAAAGGCTCTTTGGCTTATGAAGAAGTTTTTATGCCACACAAAAAAAATGAAGCAAATTTAGAGTATAAGCCTGAAATCGAAAACGAAGCAATCGCCGAATATATCGATAAATTCTATAAAGACGATGTTAAATTTGCTATAAACCAAATGGCAAAAAGTGAGCGAGCAACCGAGCTTGATAAAATCGTTAAAAAAATCGTAACTGATGATGAAGCGATTAAAAATGAATGGGAAGAAGGCGTTATCTCAAATGTCATCGGCAAATATAAACGCAAAATTATTAGAAGCCAAATCATAAATGAACGCCGTAGAGCTGACGGCAGAGCATTAAACGAAGTTCGCCCAATCGACATAGAAACAAATTTGCTTCCAAACGCTCACGGCAGTTGTCTTTTTACGCGCGGTCAAACTCAGGCGTTAGTTGTTACTACGCTTGGCGGCGATAGCGATGCTCAACTTAGCGATAGTTTAACGGAAAACTCGGCAATTACTGAAAAATTTATGTTTAATTACAATTTCCCGGGATTTTCTGTTGGCGAAGCTAGCCCGTTAAAAAGTCCTGGTCGTAGAGAGCTAGGACATGGAAATTTAGCCAAAAGAGCGCTTTTCCCAAGTGTTGCGATAAATTCGCCGTGGGCTATTCGCGTAGTTAGCGAAATTTTAGAGAGCAATGGTTCTAGCTCAATGGCGAGTGTTTGTGGCGGTTCTTTATCTATGAGAGCAGCCGGAATTTCTACACAAAAACTAGTTGCAGGAGTTGCTATGGGCTTAGTTTTTGAAGATGATAAACACGCGGTCTTAACAGACATCATGGGACTAGAAGATCACGACGGCGATATGGATTTTAAGGTTGCAGGTAGCAAGGACGGAATCACTGCACTTCAAATGGACATAAAGCTTGGCGGAATTAGCCTTGAAGTGCTAAGCGAAGCCCTAAATCAAGCAAAAGAAGGCAGAGAACATATCTTAAATTTAATGGAAATTGCAAATGATAAAATTTGCGTAAATGAAGAGATTTTGCCAAAACTTGAAATTTTTAGCGTAGATCCAAGCAAAATCGTCGATATTATCGGTCAAGGCGGTAAAACTATAAAAGAAATTACCGAAAAATTCGGCGTTAGCATTGATTTAGATAGAGAAAAAGGCGAAGTTAAAATTCACGGCGTTAAAAAATCAGGTGTCGATGGCGCAAAAGAGCAAATTCTTTCTATTGTCAAAGGCGGCGGACGAGATTTCAAAAAAGGTGCGCCAAGAAAAGATTTCAAAAAAGATATTAAATTTGAAATCGGCGAAGAATTTGATGGCGTGGTGCAAAAAGTAATGGAATTTGGCGCATTTATCTCACTTAGAGATGGCGTAGATGGTTTGCTTCATATCTCAAAAATCAAAACAAAACTAAACGAAGGCGACAGCGTCAAAGTAAAAGTGGCAGAGCAAAAAGGAAGCAAAATTTCACTTGAATTAGTTAGCGAAAATTCATAAGGAGAATAAAAATGGAGTTAAAAAAATTATTTTTCCCAATCGGTGGCGGAGAAGAGCTTAGAGAGCGAATTCGTGGAGCTTTGCTTGTGAATAAATTTTTTGGGACACACTTAACTATTATGGCAGCTCAGTTAGATCCAAGAACGATTTATAATGTCAGAATGACGCTAAAAGGCGGCGTTTTGATGGACGAATTTTTAAAATCCGCAAATGATGAGTTAGAAAAGGAAAGAGAAAATTTAAATCAAATTTTTAAAGAAGAGTGCGAAAGCGTTGGACTAGATATAAATGATGAAGTAGGTATTCCAAATAGTGCTAGACTTAAATGTTTGACCGGAGTTAGATCTGAACTTGTTGAGAAGCACTCTCGCTATTGCGATTTGGTTATCGCTTCTGTCCCACCGACAGGCAGCATTACAGGGACTTTTGAAGCAGCTGTTGTCAAAAGCGGAAAAAGTTGTATAGTAATACCGCGTGTAATGAATCAATTTAAAGCCGATAAAATTTTACTTAGTTTATCTGGAACGGCAGCGAGCGCAAGGGCACTTACAAATTCGATTTTCTTGCTTAAAAAGGCAAAAGTCGTGCATTGCGTTATCGCTAGACATTATTTAGCAGATAGCGAAGAAGAAACAGTGGGTAGAATTCGAAACTATTTGAGTTTGCACGGCATAGAAAATGTCGAATTTGAGTGTTTAGATACCGAAGGGAAAGTACCCGGTCAAATGCTAGTAGAGCATTCAAGCAAAGGCGAATACGATCTCATCGTAGCTGGAATGCATGCAGACAACGGGATAAAAGAGATTTTCTTAGGCGGAGCGTCGAAATATTTCCTAAAAAATACTAAAATTCCAGTATTTATGTAATTTTTTTTGGAAAGCCAGACGAGCCTAGCTTTCGTGTGATTTCGCAAATTTTTTGTTCGATAGGCAATAAGCCTTATTTCACTCAAAATTTGCTTCAAAACACACGAAATCGTCGGCATAAATAATCAAATTTAAGTTGAATTTTTTAAATTTTAACACTACGCTAAAAGAATAAATCAACCAAATTTAATCAAATAATTATAAAATTTTAGCTAATATTATTAATTACAATATTTTTAGGAGAAACTTAATGAATAAAGACGATATTAAAGAACTTATGAGCTTTTTTGACGAACAAAAAAGTATAAATAAGCTAAAAATCAAAGACAAAGATTTTGAAATAGAGATTAAAAAATACGGAGCAGACGGCGAAAATTTGGCACCGCAAATACCTGTTGCTCCACAACCAGCACCAAGCGTAAATGTCGTAGTAAATGAAAAATCAAGCTCGAAAGCCACCACAGATACGATCGATAGCCCTATGGTAGGAACTTTTTATAAAGCCCCAAGCCCTGGTGCAAATGCGTTTGTAAGTGTCGGTCAAGTCGTGCATAAGGGCGAGACTATCGGTATTATCGAAGCTATGAAAATTATGAACGAGATTGAAGCCGAGTTTGATTGTCGTATCAAAAAAGCGCTCGTTGAAGACGGACAGCCGGTAGAATACGCTATGGCGTTATTTGAGGTTGAAAAACTATGAAAGAAATCAAAAGAATTCTTATAGCAAATCGTGGCGAAATAGCTCTTAGGGCGCTTAGAACTATCCAAGAAATGGGCAAACAAGCTATTGTTGTGCATTCAACAGCCGATCAAGACGCCCTTTATGTCAAATACGCAGACGCTTCCATTTGCATAGGCGGACCTAGATCAAGTGATAGCTATTTAAACATACCTGCGATTATTACAGCTTGTGAGCTAACAGAAGCAGACGCCATTTTCCCGGGATATGGCTTTTTAAGTGAAAATCAAAATTTTATAGAAATTTGCGAAAAACACGGCATTAAATTTATAGGACCAAGCGTTGAAGCTATGACTTTAATGAGCGATAAATCAAAAGCAAAACAGGTTATGATGAGAGCTGGAATTCCCGTTGTTCCGGGATCTGACGGCGCAATCGCCGATGTCGAAGAGGCTAGGAAATTAGCCGAGAAAATCGGTTATCCTGTTATCATCAAAGCTGCTGCCGGTGGCGGTGGTCGCGGTATGCGCGTGGTGCAAAAAGAAGAAGATTTAGAAAAACTTTTCTGGTCGGCTGAGAGCGAAGCGGTGAGCGCATTTGGGGATGGGACAATGTATATGGAAAAATACATTACAAATCCACGCCATATCGAAGTTCAAGTCATCGGCGATGAGCACGGAAATGTGCTTCATATCGGTGAGAGAGACTGCTCTATGCAAAGAAGACACCAAAAACTCATCGAAGAAAGCCCGGCTGTAATACTAGATGATGAAACTCGCAAAAAACTCCATGAAACAGCGGTAAAAGCGGCAAAAGCTATCGGATATTTTAGCGCAGGAACATTTGAATTTTTATATGATAGTAGCGACAAAAAATTCTATTTTATCGAGATGAATACTCGCTTGCAGGTTGAACACACAGTTAGCGAAATGCGAAGCGGTGTTGATTTAATCGAGCTTATGATAAGAGTGGCGCAAGGCGAAAAACTGCCAAAACAAAGCGAGATAAATTTAAGCGGACACGCTATCGAGTGCCGTATCACAGCAGAAGATCCAAAAAGCTTCACGCCAAATCCGGGCAAAATCACAAAATATGTCGCACCCGGTGGCAGAAGTGTTCGCATGGATAGCCATGTTTATGAAGGTTACAGCGTTCCGCCGTATTATGATAGCATGATAGGCAAACTAATCGTGCATGACAAAGACCGCAACAAAGCCATAGCCAAAATGAAAGTGGCACTTTCACAACTGATGATTCAAGGCATAAAATCAACGCGTGATTTTCATCTAGCGATGATGAATAATCCTGATTTTATCAATAACGAATTTGATACAAATTATCTAGCAAAACACTAAAATTTGGCAAATTTAGAGCAAATTTAGCTCTAAATTTGCTTTTTAAGGATTTTTACTCAATGCAAAAACACGCCGTGCCTTTAATTTTAGCTACTATTTTTGTGGCGATGTCGCTGTGGGCTGGAATTTCGCCAAATGATAGAGCAGTTTGGTATGCAGAGACTACGCCACTTTTTATCGTATTTTTGGCTCTTGTTTTTACATATAAAAAATTTAAATTTAGCAACACGGCTTATATTTTGATGAGCGTTTGGTTACTTTTGCATACAATCGGCGCAAAATATACATTTGCAGCCGTTCCGTTTGAATGGGGAAATGAGTTTTTAACGCCTATTTTTGGCGAAGAGCGCAACCACTTTGATCGTTTGGCGCATTTTTCCATTGGATTTTACGCTTTTGCGATGAGCGAGTGGCTACTGCGAAAGCACAAATGCACTTTTGGCACGGCGCTTTGGTTTGGGCTGTTTTTTATGATGAGCGTTGCAGGAGCTTATGAGATTATCGAGTGGCTTTATGCCGTTATCAAAGGCGGAAACGCAGGAATTGAGTTTTTAGGCTCACAAGGCGATATTTGGGACGCTCAAAAAGATATGCTTTGTGATACGCTAGGAGCGATTTTTTCGCTGATTTTGTTTGTATTTATCCGTCCCGATAAACAAATTCGCTAAGTTTAGTATGGTTTTGCTTTTCGAATTTTGATAAAATTTGCAATTTCTTGCAAAGCCTAAAAGATTGCAAATTTAAAAGCTTCTCGCTTTTAAATTTGCGTATTTTACCGGCGGCTTTGCCTTTATTAAGGTTTTAAATTTATACTTTTTACCGATTTTCCCCGTCTATTTTATCTGTAAAAAACTCTTCAACTTCGTTTGAAAAAGCATTTTTATACCAGTCGATTTTGCGTGTAACAAACATTAATATCGCTAACACAGCAAACATCAAAATGCTTCCAAGCAGCAGCGCATAGTCTTCGGATTGCAAAATTCCATAAAGCGTAATATATGAAATCAAATGGACGATTGCGATAAATGCGCCGTGTTTTTTGGATTTAAAAATCGCACTTGCATATAAAAATACCGTCAAAGTTACTGCAATTCCTGCTAACGCGTAAGCAGCGAAAAATGCCAAATGCTCTGAAATCGATAAAATAAGCAGATAAAAAAGCACATCTGCTGCGCCGATTAGGAAGTATTGAACCGGGTGAATTCGCGTTTTAGCCCAAATTTCGCACAAGAAAATCGCCAAAAACGGCACGACTAAAAATAAAAGCGCGTAAGTTACGCAACGCTTCACGAGCGAATAGTTGTTGATTGGGCTGATGAAATTTACATCTATCATTTCGTAATGTGAGCGTTCGTTTGGCTTTACTATCCAAGCGGGAGCAAAATTTGTGCTAAGACCTGAAACTTCCCAAACGGCGTTAAATCCGTCTTTGTTTATTTGGCGTGTTTTTGGCAACCAGCCACCGCTAAATGACGGAGATGCCCATGTAGATTTTAGTGCAAAAGTGTTGTTTGTAGCAAGTGGCGTAAAGCTGATTTTAGCTCCGCCTTGCACGAAAAGCGAAGCAGAAATTGTGAAATTTGACCTTGCCATATCATAAGGCAGTTTATAAAAAATGCTTTGACTAAAAGGTGAATACTCAGGTGCTGCAAAAGACTGAACGAGTTCGCTTTTGGTGGCATTTGCATCTGAATTTGCAACTAGTTTTGGAAAAGCTGTGAAAGTTTTTTTATTTCCGATACCCAAAATCATCACGGCTTCGTCAAATAAAATATCGCCCTCTTTGACGCCCAAATGCTCGAAATCAATCGGTTCAAATTTGGCTTCTAACGCAATTTCGCCATTAAAAATCGGAACGCTAAAAATGCCTCGTTTTAGGTATTGTGGGTCAAGTTCGGTTGAAATTTTATAATCTTTCGGTGTTAGCAAAATTTGCTTTGTTATGCTTTGCGTAGTAAAGCGACCGTCGCTATTTTGGGTGCTAACGAATTGTTTAACAGGAAGCGAAAGCAAAATTCCACCGATTTCGAGTGTGCCACCAACGGGACGCATGATAGAGCTTTCGGCTTCGCTTTTTACGGCTTGGCGATCATAAAGAATAGATTTGATAAAACCAAGCGGAATTAGCATTAGCAAAAGCAAAATGAAAATTACCACAGGCTTAATCCAAAAGGCATTTTTGTTTATATTTGGCATAAATTTCCTTTGTGTGAATTTTGAAATGAAAGCGAAATTATATTTTTAAAAAGTAAATACTCGGGTTAAAATCGTTTTTTTTGTTCCAACGAGATAGATGCCGAATTTATGGGCTTTTGTGAAAATAAAAAATATATAAAAAAATTTGAAAAAAATAGAGATTTCGAAAAATAAATTTATCAAAATTTATGAATTTTTTTAAAAAAAAGATAAATTTGCCGAATTTTTTCGGCAAATTTGAGTAAATTTAAAAGCGAAATTTATCGATTTACAATGCGAACATTTGCATTTGAGCGAAGTCGTTCGTTGAATTCTTTTAGCATTTGTTGGCGTTTTGAAAGCACATAGGCTTCGATTGCTTTTTCTTGCACACTTTCAAAGTCAGCAGTTTGCACGCCGGATTTCGAATTTACATAAAATGTTTCATATCCATTTGCAGTAGGAATCACCGGCGAAAACTCGCCCTGAGCGACATTTGTGATGATATAGCGCAAACCTTCGTCCATTTGTGAATTTTTAAGCGTTCCTTTTTGGATATGAACGCCGCTTGGTCTAGCGTTTGGATTTTTTAGCACGGCATTTAATCTATCGGCACTTTTTGCGATAAATCTTGTAAGCGTAACGCTATCAAATGTCGTAAATAGCGATAAATTTTGATTGTAAAATTGTCTAACATTTTCAGGTGTTACGCTTTTTCGAATTTCATTTTCAAATGCGCCGTAAAGCTTCTCTTCTTGCAAAGATTTTTTTACATCTTCTCTAAATTTGGCTTTGCTTATGCCGTCTTTTGCGGCGGCTGCGTGTAATGCTTCCACGCTCATATTATTTTGTGCCGCAATCGCTGCGATTCGTTGGTCTATTTCATACGAATTTACCATGATACCGCGTTTTTTGATTTCAGCTGTTTTTACTTTTGAATTTATCAAAATTTCTAATGCCTCAGCATCGCTTACTCTTCGTTCTTTTTTAACTTGTGCTAGTTCATAATTTGTAATCGGCTCGTTTTCGACAACGGCGATAACGCTATTTACGACATCTGCATTTGCGCTTACAAAAGCAAACGCTAAAATTAATAAAAATTTTTTTGTCATTTTCAACCTTTATTTATATTTTTTTACTTATAATTAAAGCTTGAATTATAACATTATTTAGTAAATTTAAGGAAATTCTATGATTGTAACTCGTTTTGCGCCAAGCCCGACAGGCTATTTGCATATCGGTGGGCTAAGAACTGCGCTTTATAACTATTTATACGCAAGAGCAAATGGGGGTAAATTTTTACTTCGCATTGAAGATACCGACTTAAAACGAAACTCAAAAGAGGCCGCAGAAGCCATAGTTCAGGCATTTAACTGGTGCGGGTTAGAATACGACGGCGAGATTGTTTATCAAAGTTCAAGATTTGATTTATACAAAGAATATGTTGCAAAACTGCTTGAAAGCGGAAAAGCATATAAGTGTTATATGAGTAAAGAAGAGCTTGACGCTTTAAGAGCCGAACAAGAAGCTAGAAAAGAACGCCCAAAATATGACGGGCGTTACAGAGATTTTACAGGAACACCGCCAAGCGGAATCGAGCCTGTTGTTCGCATAAAAGCCCCGACTAGCGGTGTTATCGAATTTGAAGACGGCGTAAAAGGAAAAGTTAGCTTTAACGCAAATGATATACTAGATGATTTTATTATCGCTAGAAGCGACGGGACGCCGACTTATAACTTTACTGTTGTGATTGATGATGCGCTTATGGGCGTAACGGATATTATTCGTGGGGACGATCATCTTTCAAATACGCCAAAGCAGATTATTTTATATGAAGCTTTGGGCTTTAAAATTCCAAAATTTTATCATGTTGCGATGATAAACGGAAGCGACGGCGCAAAGCTATCAAAAAGGCACGGCGCAACCGATGTTATGGAATACAAACGCATGGGCTATCTAAGCGAAGCGTTGTTAAATTTTTTGGTGCGACTTGGTTGGAGTCATGGGGACGATGAAATTTTTAGCATAAATGATATGAAAAGGCTTTTTGATCCAAATCATCTAAGCAAATCTTCAAGCACATTTAATCAAACAAAATTGGAGTGGCTAAATGCTCATTATATCAAAACGGCAAATTCCGAGCGCATTTTTGATGAGCTTAGCGAACTTGGATTAAATTTGCGAAATCACCCTAAAAAGGAACTTTTAATTGGTCAATATAGAGAACGAAGCAAAACGCTAGTTGAAATGAGAGATTCTATAAATTCGCTTTTAAACGAGCCGCAAAGCTACGACGAAAAGGCGTATAATAAATTTATAAATGAAAATTCACTGCAAATTTTGGCTGAATTTAGCGAAATTTTAAAACCAAATTTGACGGCAAAAGACTACGAAGAAGCCACGATGAGCTTTTTAGAAAGTAAGGGTGCAAAACTAAAAGATCTTGCCCAAGCTGTGCGAGTTGCGGTTACTGGCACAAGCGTAAGTCCAAGCATTTTTGAAGTTATTGAAATTTTAGGAAGCGAGTGCGTAAAAGAGCGAATTTCAAAACTTTTAGCCTACGCAAAACAATAAATTTAAATTTGCCGAATTTTGAAATATATTTTTAAAATTCGGCTTAAATTTATAAAATTTTTTTAAATTCCTACTTAAATGCTATAAATTCAGAAGAATTTTATTTTTACCTTATCTTAAATGGTGTATAATTCCAAAATTAGTTTTTAATTTAATTTTAAGGAGCATAAAATGGATTTGAAAGAAAAAGCTTTGAAATACCATGAAAACGGTAAAATTGAGATTAGAGTAACAAAACCTTGCGTTAGCGCGGAAGATTTGGGTTTAGCATATACTCCGGGCGTGGCTGAGCCTTGCAAAGAGATAGAAAAAGACAACGAACTAGCCTATAAATACACAAATAAAGGCAATCTTGTAGCAGTTATCACAGACGGAACGGCAGTGCTTGGGCTTGGCGACATCGGTGCGGTAGCTGGAAAACCGGTAATGGAAGGTAAGTCAGTTTTGTTTAAAAAATTTGCAGGCGTTGATGCGTTTGATATTGAGCTTGATGAAAAAGATCCTGATAAAATCGTCGAAATTTGCAAAGCATTAGCGCCTACTTTTGGTGGTATAAACCTTGAAGACATCGGTGCACCAAAATGCTTTTATATCGAGAAAAAACTCCAAGAAAGCGTAAATATCCCTGTAATGCACGATGACCAACACGGCACGGCTATCATCACAACAGCAGGTCTAATAAATGTTCTAAAAATCACAGGCGACAAACCAGAAAACCTTAAAATCGTAGTAAGTGGTGCAGGTGCTGCTGGGATAGCGTGCGCGAAAATGTATAGAAATCTAGGCGTCAAAAATATCGTAATGCTTGATAGCAAGGGCGTGATTTACAAAGGAAGACCAAATTTAACACCTGAAAAAGAGGAATTTGCTATCGATACGCAAGATAGAACCCTTGCCGATGCGATGAAAGGCGCAAATATGTTTTTGGGTCTTTCAAAACCTGGCGTTTTAACAGGCGAAATGGTAAAAACAATGGCTCCAAACAATCCTATAATTTTTGCATTAGCAAATCCTGTGCCTGAAATTTATCCTGATGAAGTAAAAGCCGTAAGAGACGATGTTATTATGGGAACAGGCAGAACAGATTTTCCAAATCAAGTAAATAATGTCCTTGGCTTTCCTTTTATTTTCCGTGGCGCACTTGATGTAAAAGCGACTAAAATCACCGAAAATATGAAGGTCGCAGCAGCAAATGCCTTAGCAGAACTAGCTATGAAAGAAGTTCCCGATGAGGTTTTAAGGGCCTATGGCGTGAGTGAGCTGAAATTTGGCAAAGACTACATCATACCAAAACCTTTTGATCCAAGAGTGCTTACAGAAGTAGCTCCTGCTGTTGCGCAAGCTGCGGTAGATGACGGCGTGGCATTAGTGAAAAATTTTGATAAAAAAGCCTATAAAGAGAGTTTAAAAACGCTTTTAAAATAAATGTATATTTTTTTCCGAATTTGCTATGGTAAATTCGGAAAAACTCCTAAAATTTAGTATTTTATTAAACAAATTTAACTATAATTAACGGACTTTTTTATAAACGAGGCGTTATGCAAAATTTTGCTTTACTTACCGATTTTTATCAGCTTACTATGATGCAGGGCTATTTTTTTGAGAAAAAAGATGAAGTTGCTGTTTTTGATGTTTTTTTTAGAAAAGCTCCGTGTGGTGGTGGCTATGCGATACTTTGTGGTATAAATGAAGTAGTCGAATATGTTAAGAATTTAAAATTTAGCGATGAAGAAATCTCATATTTAAGAAGTTTGAAAATTTTTGACGAAAGATTTTTGGCTTATCTAAAAGATTTCAAATTTAACGGCGAAATTTACGCTATGCGTGAAGGAAGCGTTGTTTTTGCACACGAGCCGTTAATAAGAGTAAAAGCAAATATCATGGAAGCCCAGCTCATGGAAGCTGCCATTTTAAATACCATAAATTTTCAAACCTTAATCGCTACAAAAAGCTCACGCATGGTGCGAAGTGCAGGGGACGCGCCGATAATGGAATTTGGTTTAAGAAGAGCGCAAGATAAAAGTGCCGGAATTTACGGCGCAAAGGCTGCTGTGGTGGGCGGTTGCGTGGGAACTTCAAATGTAGTAGCGGCTAAAAAATTTGGTATCACGGCGCTTGGAACGCACTCTCACTCGTGGATTCAAAGCTTTGATAGCGAACTTGATGCCTTTCGCGCGTATGCAAAAATTTACCCAAATAACACTCTTTTGCTTGTCGATACTTACGATACCCTTGCTAGCGGTATCCCAAATGCGATAAAGGTTTTCAAAGAGTTAGCAGCAAATGGCTACAAACCGCTTGGAATTCGCATTGATTCGGGCGATATTGAGTATCTTACTAAACAAGCACGAAAAATGCTAGATAACGCTGGTTTTACTGACGCTAAAATCACGGCTTCAAGCGATTTAGACGAATATAAAATCGATCAATTAAGACTTCTTGGTGCAAAAGTCGATAGCTGGGGGATTGGCACAAAGCTCATAACTTCTAGCGATTGCCCTAGTCTTGGTGGTGTTTATAAACTAAGTGCGATTATCAAAAATGGTAAAGAAATTCCAAAAATTAAAATTTCAAACGATCCACGCAAAATAAATAATCCTGCTTATAAGCAAGTTTTTAGACTTTATGATAAAGCGACAAATAAAGCACTTGCCGATCTTATCACGCTTGATGATGAGATTATCGACGAGAGTAGGGAGCTTGAAATTTTTCACCCACTTTATACTTATAAACGAAAACGAATTTCAAATTTTTACGCTAAAAAACTGCTTGAACCGCTGTTTATAAACGGCGAATTTGTAGGAAAAATTTATAGTGTTAATGAAATCGCTAAATTTGCAAAGTCCGAAAAAGAGAGCATTTGGGACGAATTTTTAAGAAATATTCACCCACAAACTTACAAAGTCGATCTCTCTAAAAAACTTTATGAACTCAGAGAAAATTTGATAAATGAGCATAGGAAAGGAATACAATGAAAAATGTAAAACTCATCTCGCACCCGCTTATAGAGCATAAATTATCTATTTTGCGGGATAAAAAAACCGATCCGTTTCAATTTCGTATGCTAATCGATGAAATTAGCTATTTAATGCTATTTGAAGCCAGTAATGACTTAAAGCTTAAAAGTGTAGAAATCACGACGCCCGTTGCAAAAATGAATGCAAAAAAGCTTGATGAAAAGATTATGATTTGTCCGATTTTACGAGCTGCTCTTGGTATGCTTGATGCTATTTTCAAGCTAATTCCTGATGCGAGTGTCGGATTTTTGGGCTTTCAACGCAACGAAAAAACTCTTCAAGCAGAGTTTTTTTACGCAAAATTGCCAAAAGATTACAAAAATCGCACTGCGATTATCATCGATCCTATGTTTGCCACAGGCGGAACGGCGATCGATGCGGTTAAATTTTTAAAAGAAAAAGGGGTTAAAAATATCAAATTTATTTCGATTATAGCGGCACCCGAGGGGCTAAAAAAATTTAGCGAAATTTACCCAGATGTTCCTGTTTATACGGCTGCAATCGATGAAAAATTAAATGAAAACGGATACATTGTTCCCGGACTTGGGGATGCAGGAGATAGAGTTTTTAATACAATAAATTAATAAAATCTTTTTTAAGGAGAAGACATGAAAAAAATGTTATGTTGTGCGTTTTTAGGCGCATTTTTGCTTAGCGGTTGTGCAGAACTTGCAAATTTAGGTCTAGGAACTAGTTCTAGTGTCGAAAAAAACAAAGAAGAAGTTTTAAATTTCACAGGCAAGAAAGGCTTAACGGTTAAATTAGTTTCAAATGATGATTTTGAAACAGCTACTATGACTACGAATAAAAGCAAACAAGCGTATTCTATGGTTCGCAAACCATCAGGTAGCGGTGTCTATATGGAATCAAAAGATGGAGCAAATATCCATTTTAAAGGCTCACAAGGCATAGTTAAATTTGGAAAATATAAAGAAACTAATATTGATTTAATCAATGAAGAAGTTTTAAATTTTGAAGGTGAAGACGGCTTAAAAGTCAAGTTGGTTTCAAATGACGATTTCGAAACAGCAACAATGACAACAAATAAAAATAAAAAATCATATTCTATGGTTCGCAAACCATCAGGTAGCGGTGTTTATATGGAATCAGCCGACGGAGCAAATATCCATTTTAAAAACACATACGGCGTTGTCGAATTTGATAAATATAAATCAATTACGATTGATCTTGTAGATTAATTTTAAGCTATTTTTAATTTTAAAAGTGCCTTAAAATAGACTTTTAAGGCACGAAATTTTAAATCTTAAAAAAATATAAAATTTATTTTTATTAAAATTTAATGAAATTTATCAAAAAATAAGACAAAATTTTATAAATTTAGACTTAAATTCAGCAATTTTTTATTATAAAATTACTGTATATAGTAATTTTATACATAAATTTATAAAACTTAAAATAAAATAAAAGTCATTTTTTTATTAAATTTTAAGGTTATAAGTAATAGAATACGAACTTCAAAAGGAAAATAATGCTTTTTGGAAAGATAGATTATCTAAATTTATTGCCCTTTCATGTGTTTTTAAAAGGTTATCCGCTTCAAAATTACGCAAAAAAGGCAATCGAGTTTAAAAAAGGCGTTCCAAGCGAACTTTGCAAAAAACTCTACAACCGCAAAATCGATGCAGCTGTGATTTCTAGCATAGAAAGCAGACGAGCAAAATACAAGAAACTAAATTTAGGTATAGTCGCGAAAAAAAGCGTTAAAAGCGTTTTGGTTAGGAAAAATTCTGCTTCCAAACTAGATAGCGCTTCGATGAGTTCAAATATGCTTTGCCGAATTTTAGGGCTTTGGGGCGAAGTCATTATCGGAGATAATGCACTTAGAGCAAATCTTAGCGAAGGAAGTGAGAATTTTCACGATCTTGGCGAAGTTTGGAAAAAAAAGACAAATTTGCCCTTTACTTTCGGTAGATTTTGTTACATAAAAAACGGCGACCTATATAAAGTTTTGGTAAAAAAATTTTTAAGCCGTAAGATTAAAATTCCATACTACATTTTGCAAGATTACGCCAAGACACGGCAGATTGCGCCAAAAGATATATTAGAGTATCTAAATTTTATTAGCTATAAAATCGGCGCAAAAGAAGAAAAGGCGTTTAAGATCTTTATAAAAAGAGCAAGAACTTACAATTTTAATCCTAAACGAAAGGGAGTTAAATGAAAAACTATGTCAGTAATATCTTAGAAGATATTAAGAGAAAAAATCCGGGTCAAGAAGTTTTTATCCAAGCAGCCACCGAAGTATTATATAGCCTAGAACCGTTAATTAAACGAGAAGACAAATACATTAAACATAAGATTTTAGAGAGAATTCTAGTGCCTGAGAGAACTTTGATGTTTCGCGTTGTTTATACAAATGATAAAAACGAACCTTGCGTTCATACGGGTTATAGGGTCGAATTTAACTCTGCAATCGGACCATACAAAGGTGGTATTAGATTTCACCCGACCGTAAATTTGGGCGTTTTGAAATTTTTAGGATTTGAGCAAATTTTCAAAAATTCACTAACAGGTCTTAATATCGGCGGCGGAAAAGGCGGGGCAAATTTCGATCCAAAAGGCAAAAGCGATAACGAGATTATGAGATTTTGTCAATCATTTATGATTGAGCTTCAAAGGCTTATTAGCGATGTTACCGATGTTCCTGCCGGTGATATTGGTGTTGGGGGACGAGAGATCGGCTATATGTTTGGTCAATACAAAAAAATCACACGCAGATTTGACGGTTCTTTAACAGGAAAAGGTCTAAGCTGGGGCGGAAGTTTAGCTAGAACAGAAGCGACAGGCTATGGCTCGGTTTATTTCGCAAATGAAATGCTAACTAAAAACGGAGATAGTTTGCGTGGCAAAATTTGTGCCGTTAGTGGTGCCGGAAATGTTGCTATTTATACCGTTGCAAAACTTTATGAAATGGAAGCAAAACCGGTGACTGTTAGCGATTCGACAGGCTTTATTTATGATGAAAACGGCATTGATTTGGCACTTCTAAAAAAATTAAAAGAAGAGATGAGAGTAGGGCTTGCCGAGTATGTAAAAACTCATCCAAAAGCAATTTTTACACCAGTTGGTAGCTATCCGACAGGAAGAAACGGCGTTTGGGGTGTAAAATGCGACGCAGCTTTCCCAAGTGCAACTCAAAACGAGCTAAATTTAGAAGATATAAAAACACTTTATAATAACGGCTGCCGCATGGTTTGCGAAGGTGCAAATATGCCAAGCACACTTGAAGCGATTGATTTTATGCTTAGCAAAAAAGATTTTCTTTTTGGTCCTGCAAAAGCAGCAAACGCAGGCGGCGTGGCAACAAGTGGCTTAGAAATGGCGCAAAATGCAAGTATGACAAGTTGGAGTTTTGAAGAGGTTGATTCTAGGCTTCACGACATTATGCGACATATTTTCAAAGTTAGCTATGAAACATCAAAAGAATTTGGTCAAGAAGGAAACTTGGTTTTAGGATCGAACATTGCAGGTTTTAGAAAAGTAGCCGATGCGATGATAGATCAAGGCTATCTATAACAGAATTTACCGAATTCTCGTTAAATTTTTATTCTTAATTTCTAATAAATTTGCTAAGCCCGAGCCAAAACTCGGGCTTTTTTTATGGTTAAAATTTGGTAATTTTACTTTGAATTTATCAAATTTCTAGTTTTTATCAAAATCAAAATTTATGCAAAAAAATAATAAATTCGGCAAATTTAAATTCGCCGAATTTGGATTATTAAAGAAGTTCTAATTAGAATTTAAAATTGTATCCCGCATAGGCACCAAGAGTGGTTTTATCTATATCAACCCAGCCGTCTTGACCGCTATGCCAAGCTTTATCGGCTTTTACGCCAGCTTCAATCTCGCCTGCGCCAAAATCAAAAATAACACCAGCCTTACCGCCTACGATGAAACCTTTTTGAGTTTGACTTTCGCTACCTGTTTGATCAGCAGCTGTCGCTTTTAATAAAGAAAGACCGGCATAAGGACCAACTGATAGTTTAAAATTTTCGCTTAATGCAGGAGTAAAATCCACACCTACTACAAATTCGTGTCCTGAAAATTCAGCTTTTCCTAGTAGAGTAGTTTGTCCGCCTTGTGTAACGGAAACTTCTTCTGAATATTTTGAATTGTAGTTGTATTGTGCATAACTTCTATAACTACCAAAATCATAACCGCCCTTAACGCTAAAAACGCCTTGATTTCCGTCTATCGATAGGTCGTCTTCTGTTTGGAATTCAGCATTAAAGTTATATCCGCCGCCTACACCGATAAAAGCACCTTCTGCAAAAGCGCAACTTGCTACTAACGAACTTGCTAATATGAGTTTAGCCAATTTCATAAAAATCCTTTAAAATTAATTTTTTACTAAATTTGCAGGCAAACATAGTAAAATTGGTATTATTATACCCCCCCCCCCCCCTAAACGAAACTTAAATGGACAAGAAAAATAGTGAATTTTTTTAATTAAATGTGAAAATTTGTAACATTTTTGGAAAGAATTTGGAAATAAGATTTAAAATATAATAAAAAAAAGAGTTGTGCGAGAGCAAAACTCGCACAAATTTTGATAAATTATTTTATGATTTTGTCTTTTTCAAATGTATAAGGAACGCTATTTACACCTGCTGCGTGGTATTTTGCAGCCAAAGCTTGCATTTTAGCGACATTTGCTTCACCTGCTTCTTTTTCTTGTGAAGGAAGCTCTTTGTCGTAGTATTTGCGTAAAACTTTGATTTTATCGGCATCGGTTTTAGCTGTTTTAATATCCTTGTAAATCATATAGCTTTTCGAGTGTCCGCTATTTCCATGAACCGAAGTCATAATGATTTCTAAATTCCAAGCTTTAAGTCTTTCTTCGATTTGATTCATTTCTTGACGGCAGTATGGGCATTCTGCGTCTGTAAAGATTATCATTGTAGGTTTGTTTTTGTCATTGCCTAGTTTTATGATATTTTCAGCTTTTTCTTCATTATAAACCTTAGAAAGTTTTACCGCAGTTCTTTGTTTTTTGATTTCATCGATATAGCGAATTTTATCTTTTATATTAAAAACTTCTGGGAAAATCAAATCGTCTTTTGAGATTAAAATTTCTTCTTGCCTTACATTTCCGTCTTGTAAAACCTCCACTACAACAGCCTCAAAGCCGTCAAGTCCTTTAATAGGCAATCTTTCAGCGACTTTAAAATTTAACTCTTTTGGCGCACCACCAAAAACTGATAAAATTTGCTCATCAGTTGCTGCATTTAGGCTAGTTAGAGTAGCTACGGCTAGTGCCGAAGTTAAAATTGTTTTTTTCATATTTTTTCCTTATTAAAAAATTCGTTAAATTATAGTTGAATTTTGTAAATTTTGTATAAAATTTAGCGTTTTTTAGATTTTTTATTCTAAATTTAATTAAATTCGCCGAATTTTATAAACTCGGCGAATTTGTAATTTTAATCAAAAGGTAGTTTTACGCCACCGTTTTTGCCTTGTATTACGCCTGAGTTACTTTTGTGCAAAATTTCACTTTCGTTTGTATTTTGCGAAACTTCGGTTGCATTATTTTCTAAATTTGCCGTGAAATTACCTTCGCTTGTGGCATTTGTGTCTGTTTCATTTTCATCGACGGCACAAATTTTAACTCCACCGCTAAAAACATCATTTGGCAAATCTGCCTCGCAACCACTATCTTTACTTAAATTTCCGCCCAAATCGATACTTGTGATTTTTGGCACAGCAGAACTGCTTTGCGAATTTGATGAATTTAGCGCACTACCAGCCCCAAAAACCAAACCACAAACGCAAAAAATCAAAGCTAGTTTTTTCATTTTTTATCCTTTTACCAAGTTACGCTTTTTGCTGAGCCGATTTTTTCGATGACGCTTTCATCTTCCCAAAACGCTAGTCCTGTTTCTAAATCGGTCAAAGTTAGCTGAAAATAATACGCTACTAAGGCTTTTTTAGATGCCGTTAGCGAAGTGCGTTGGATTATTTTTCCGCTAAGAGCGAAATTTGGTGCATAAATCGAGCCTTTTGGCGGAAGCGTTTTTTGATTTACTTCGTCGCTCTCTCTCATATCTCTAATGTCGCCGATTAGCCCTTCTTCGTTGTTTCCATCTCCGCTAATAGCACTTGTGATGACGGCTTTGCCTGAATTTAGCATTGCAATGCGAATTTTTTTAGTCAGCAAATCTGTATCTATGCGTTGGGTTGTGTCATTTATAACCCGACCAATAGCCACGACATACCTGCCGCCGCCTTTTTTGTTTAAAACTCCGCTTGATAGCAGGTTTTCGACCGCATCGCTTGCTGCTTTTTCAAAATCAGCACGATCAAGTCCTAGCGTCATATATTCGTTTCCGCCGCTTGGTTTGCCATTACTCATATATTCGGTTTTATCGGCGCAACCTGTGAAAATTCCCACAGCCAAAGCACAAATTAGCAAAAATTTTAAATTCTTCATCATAGCTCCTTATTTCCCTTGATATTCATATTGTGCAGGATTATTTCTAAATTCGTCATCGTCGCTAGGAAACTGCATACGAATTTTATAATCCACCGCTTTAATCGACGGCGCAACTGCCTTTAAAACAAAATTTCGCTTGGCTTCGACTTCGACGACTTTCCATTTTGACATAATCGTATCAATTAAAAAGCCGTCATTATCATACCAATCAACCTTGTAAGCGACCGTTTCGTTTGAATTTGTATAGTTTTTAAAGACGGCTTGAATTTCTAAAAATCCGTCTTCTTTGGTGCGCTTAACCATATCTACAAACTCCAAAGTATCGTAAATTCCGCTATCTTCGACCGTGAAATTTGGATCTTTTACCTTTTTTACACAACCGCTTAGCAAGAAAACGCTAAGTAAAAAGATTAAAAACTTTTTCATACTAACTCCTTAAAATATGATTGTATCAATATAGTTTAAATTTCGTTGTAATGATTTTATATAAATTATTGCATTTTTGTTTGGCGGAATTTGCGAATTTGTGATTTTTTCGCCGTTATCGCCTGAAATTTGCAAATTTAATCCGTTTTTGTTTTCAAAACTCGCACTTTGGAAATTCGCAGGTAAATAGCTCCAATAGCGAATATCTGCACGATTACTTAGCATATTAAACATAGCATAAATCGCCCCAAATGCCACTCCGTCTTTGTGCTGTGAAAGCTGATATTCTAAAATGATTTTTGAAATTCCTAGAAAAATTTGTCGATTAGCCCTAAGATTTGCCGTGGCTTTAAATTCAGCCGCGATGATCTCGTTCATATCGGTTATTTGCGTGGTTTTTGCACCATTTATCTGCAAAAATTCATACGAAGTATTTCGTTTTTTTAGCACCGGCAAAGCTACATTTAGCGACATAAACGCTCTATCGATTATAAACGGAAATGAAAAACCGCTCTCTTTTAAACCTGCACCTCGCCCGTTTTCATAAATAACCCAAACTCGTTTTTTTGAATTTCTTGCATTTAGCGAATTTGCGAGTGAATTTGCATAAGCTAAATCTTTTTTGATTTGCCCATTTTTTGGCATTATAAGCGAAACTTCTTTTAGCAAATCAGCTCCCTTTGAATAACTTCCGTCGCACAAAAAGAAAATTCCTGCTAAATACGATGCAAAGGGATTTACAAAGTTACTACTAGCCTTTAAATTTGAGTATGAATTTTCGTAAAAATTTAAAAATTCGTTGATATTTTTTGAATTTGCATTATAAAGATAGCGCCCCGTTTCATCGGCGTAATTTGGTTGCGTTTTTGCTGCTGCTAAAATATCGTCCATAAAATGGCGTTTGGCGATTTCTTGGCGTTCTAAAATGCGGTTAAATTCGACCCTTGCATTGTCAAATTCGCCCAAATTCATAAAATTTAAGGCTTTGTATAAATTTGTCATAATTCGCTCGTAAAATTTGCCGTTATAATCTAAAATGTTGTCGTTTGTAAAGGACGAAACTATCTCATTTAGCCCTTTTACAAATAAATTTCGCTCATCGACTGCGGTTTTATAATTTCCTTCTGCGATGTCAAAAAAATAGTTGCTTTTTTCGTAGTTTTTGCAGTTTCTAGCAATCGAACCTGCGCTATTTGCGGCAAAAATCTTATCGTCGTTTTTTGCAACCATTTTTGCGTAGTCTTTTATATCGCAAATTCCGCGTGAAATTTCGTAATCAAATTTAGCTATTTTATCGCCATGCCCTGTAAAAACAGCACACCCGCTAAACAAAAATGCCGTAAAAATCAAAACGAAAATTCGCAAATTCACAGGCTTTCCTATTAAAAAAATTACGAAATTATATTAAATTTATTTAAATGAATTTATGCTTTAAATTTACAAAATATTTAGATACAAAAAACTAATTTTTTGATTTGAATTTAAGTTCTAAAAATATCTTGTAAAGTTCGAAATTTAGGATATTATTAATATGTTATAACAAAGTCATAAAATTGATAATTTTATCAAAAAAAGTTGCAAATTTTAAGTATAGTGAAATATTTTTTTCATTATACTCGCTTCGTGAAAGGAAATAAATTTTATGAAAAAAATTATCAAAAGAGACGGAAGCGCTCAGGAATTTTTACCTTACAAAATCGAAGATGCAATTAAAAAGGCTTTTAAAAGTGAATCATGGCCTTATGATAAACGAGTTTTTGAAAGTGTTTTGCAAAGTATAGTTTTTAAAGAGAAACTAGGCGTCGAAGAGATTCAAGATTTGATTGAAAAGTCGCTGTATTCGCACGGATACTTTGCCGTTATGAAAAGTTTTATGATCTATCGCCACACGCATAAAATGCAAAGAGAGCAAATTTTGGGCTTAAATGACGATACGACCTACATAAACTGCACTCAGACAATAAATGAATATATAAGCAAATCTGATTGGCGAATATCTGCAAATTCAAACACAAGCTACTCAAATGCAGGGCTTATTAACAACACCGCAGGAAAAGTCATTGCAAATTATTGGCTAGATAAAGTTTATAACAAAGAAGAAGGCGCGGCGCATAGAAACGGGGATTACCATATACATGATTTAGATTGTTTGAGCGCTTATTGTGCTGGTTGGAGTTTGCGAGTTTTATTAAACGAAGGCTTTAACGGCGTTAGGGGACGCGTTGAAAGTAAAGCCCCAAAGCACTTTCGTGAAGCACTTTATCAAATGGCAAATTTTTTAGGAATTTTGCAAAGCGAATGGGCGGGAGCTCAGGCATTTTCGAGTTTTGATACATACCTCGCACCTTATGTTTTTAGAGATAAACTTAGCGATGATGAGATTAAAAAAGCCATAACTAGCTTCGTTTTTAATCTAAATGTGCCAGCCCGTTGGGGTCAAAGTCCATTTACAAATGTTACGATTGATCTTACTTGCCCTGATGATTTAAAAGAGCAAATTCCAACTAGCAACGATATTCATTTATTTCGCGGAATTTGCGATGACGAGCTTTTAAAGGAAGCTAAAAAACGGGGCAAAAATTCGCTAGAAGAGCTTACTTACGGCGATTTTGAGCCTGAAATGGGTCGGATTGTGGTTGCGTTTTATGAGGTGCTAACGCAGGGCGATAAATGCGGTCAGCCTTTTACTTTCCCGATACCGACTGTGAATTTAACCGAGAGTTTTGACTGGGAGAGCAAGGCAGCAGAAGCGATTTTTGAAAATACCGCAAAAATCGGTTCTAGCTACTTTCAAAATTTTATCGGAAGCCAATATATCACAAATGAAAATGGCGAAAAAGTGCCGAACCCAAAAGCCTATAAGCCAGGGGCAGTTCGCTCTATGTGTTGTAGGTTACAGCTTGATTTAAGAGAGCTTTTAAAACGGGGTGGTGGTCTTTTTGGTAGTGCGGAAATGACAGGAAGTATCGGCGTAGTAACCATAAATTTAGCCCGTCTTGGATATTTGTATAAAGATGATAAAGCAGGGCTTTTTGCTAGACTTGATGAGCTATTAGAACTTGCAAAATCAACCTTGGAGAAAAAACGCAAATTTGTAAATGAAATGTTTGAGCGTGGGCTTTATCCATACACAAAACGCTATTTAAACGGCTTTAATAACCATTTTAGCACTATTGGCATTAACGGCGCAAACGAAATGATACGAAATTTTACTGATGATAAAGAAAACATTACGACTAGGTTCGGGCGAGAATTTGCTAGTGAAATTATCGAGCATTTGCGTGAAAAAATTCGCCTTTTCCAAGAGCAAACAGGAAATTTATATAATCTCGAAGCAACTCCGGCAGAAGGCACAACTTATCGTTTTGCAAAAGAAGATAAAAAACGCTATGAAAATATATTACAAGCAGGGTCGGATAAAAATATTTACTACACAAATTCAACACAACTTCCGTCATATTTCGGAGATGATCCGTTTGAAGCTTTGGATTTGCAAGATGACTTGCAATCTAGCTACACAGGCGGAACAGTTTTTCATTTGTATATGAAAGAGCGCATTAGTTCTGGCGAAGCGTGTAAAAATTTAATTAGAAAAATTGTTAGTAATTACAAGCTTCCTTACATAACAATAACACCGATTTTTAGCGTTTGCCATAAACACGGCTATATCGCAGGTGAGCATGAGTTTTGTCCGAAATGCGATGAAGAAATTTTGCAAGAATATCAAAAAAATAAAGGGGCATAAAATGGAATTTCCAAAAGAACTTGAAGCAAAACGCACAAAATGCGTAGTTTATACTAGGGTTATGGGCTATTTTAGACCTGTTGAGAGCTTTAATCTTGGCAAAAAAGGCGAACACAAAGAGCGAGTATTTTTCGTGGAAAAAAAGGTAAAAAAACAAAGTGCATAAAAGTCAAATTTATGAAATAACGCCATTTACGATGCTAGATTTTGGCGAACTGACTGCTTGTATCGTTTGGTTTGTGGGTTGCAATATGCGTTGCATTTATTGTTACAATACCCAGCTAGTCGTAAGCGAAGGAAATGTCGGCTATGACGAGCTGAGTGAGTTTTTGAAATCTCGCATAGATAAGCTTGATGGCGTTGTTTTTAGCGGTGGCGAATGCACACAAAATGTCGATTTTTTTTATTTGGCAAGGGAAGTTAAAAGGCTTGGATTTAAACTTAAAATTGACACAAACGGCTCAAATCCAAATATCTTAAAAAAGGCAATAGAAGAGAATTTGATAGATTTTATCGCACTTGATTTTAAAGGCGATGAAAAACACTTTGAATTTATTACAAATTCAAATTTGTATTCTAATTTTTTACAATCATTGCGTTATTTAGTAAGTATAAATTTTGATTTTGAAGTGAGAACAACCGTCCATAGTGATTTTATTGATGAAAAATTGATAGAAAAAATGGCAAAAATTTTAGAAAACGAAGGTTATAAAGGGACATATTTTTTGCAAAATTTTTTATATACAGGGGAAAATTTTGGCTGTATCGGCGAACCCGTGAGCAAATTTGACCCCACAAAAATAAAATCAAATTTAAAAATTTCTTTGCGAAATTTTGACAAGTGAATTTATAAATTTCAGCAACTTTTAGTTAAAATTACCGATAAATTTATCAAAGGAAATGCAATGAATAGGAAAAAAATCTACAATCCGTTTTCTGATGAAACGCTTACAAATCGCAAGGTTTTTGGCGGAAATCCGCAAGGAATTTTAAATTTCACAAAAGCAAAGTATCAATGGGCTTTGAAACTGTGGGACATAATGGAAGCAAATACTTGGTTTCCAAAAGAGGTTGATACAACTGATGATGTTAGGGACTATAACTTCAACTTAACAGCTGCCGAAAAACGCATGTATGATTTGGTTTGGAGCCAACTTATCTCAATGGATAGCTTCCAAACAAACAACTTGGCTGATAATATAAATCCTTATATAACAGCCCCTGAAATCAATGCGATTTTAGCGCGACAAGCCTACGAAGAAGCAAATCACTCTAAAAGCTACGCCGTTATGGTCGAAGCCATTTGCGAAAATACCGATTTGATCTATGAAATGGAAAAACACGACGATGTTTTGCGCGAGAAAAACGATTACATTTCAAGCATTTATGAAGAGCTTGCGGGCGAAGTTACCGAAGATAAACTGCTTTTGGCTATGGTTGCAAATCAAATTTTAGAAGGAATTTATTTTTATAGCGGATTTACTTCGATTTATGCGTTAGCTCGTGCCGGAAAAATGCTGGGTTCAGCGCAAATGATTCGCTTTATTCAAAGAGATGAAATCACGCATTTATTGCTTTTTCAAAATATGATAAATTCGGTTCGCAAGGAACGACCTGATCTTTTCCACGAGCGAAATATAGATAAAATTTATGAAATGTTTGAAGCGGCAGGAAATTTGGAAATCAAATGGGGAAAATATATCACAGATAACCAAATAATGGGCTTTACAGATGATATTATCGAAGAGTATATTCACTATTTGGTAGATCAACGCCTACTTGCAATCGGACTAGAAAAGAAATACAATGCTTCCCACCCGATAAAATGGGTTGATGATTTTTCTAAATTTAATGATCAAAAGTCGAATTTTTTTGAAAGTAAGGTTACGAACTATTCAAAAGGTAGCCTAAGCTTCGACGATTTTTAAATGTCTTGTGGAATTGAAATATTTTTGTTTTTAATTCCCCAGACTTGAACGGATTAAGGCGTAAATTCGGACAATTCCTACGCTCACTACCGACAAAGGTAGTTTCGCTTGAAATCGTCCGAATTTATGCCTTACTACGCCTATTCTGTCTTGAATATTTTTTTATAAATTAAACAAAATCGCATAATTTGTCATTGCGAGAAATGCGAAGCATTTCGAAGCAATCGCCAGTGGTTAAATTCGCTGTTTGCTATTTTATAAATTCAAAACTACGAATTTGTTGTTGCAAAAATTCATAAAAATCTTAAATTTAAGCAAATTTATCTTAAAATATCGCCGTTAAATTTAAAAAATTAGGATACAAATGCAACCTTTGGAAAAAGCAAGATGTGCGAAAATGGCGGACGAAATCGCCGATAAAATTCAAATCAGCCCGAATTTATATGAAGCATTTTGTGCCATTTCTCGTTCTGAGTTTGTCCCTGTTTCGGCTTACGCATTTAGCCTAAATGCCCAACCCATTTTAGGAAATCAATGGATAAGTTCGCCTTTGACGGTTGCGAAAATGACAATGGCATTAGAGTTAGAAAATGCAGATAGTGTCCTTGAAATCGGCTGTGGAAGTGGTTATCAAGCTGCCATTTTAAGCAAAATCGTGCGTAGAGTTTTTACAATCGAACGCATAGAACGCTTGGTAAAAGAAGCCAAAAAACACTTTGCAAATTTGAATTTAAGCAACATAAATGTGCGTTACGATGATGGAAACGCAGGCTGGAAAGACTATGCTCCTTATGATAGAATTTTGCTCTCAGCGGCCGCAAAACAGATCGACAAACGGCTTTTTGATCAGCTTACAATGGGCGGAATTTTGGTTGCTCCGATTGAGAAAAACGGCGTTCAACAAATCATCAAATTTACAAAAATGCCTTTACCGAATTTAAGCACAAATGGGGCTTTAAATTTTGATAAAACAGGCGAAAAATCGTATCGTATCGTAGAAAAAATCATAGAATCTTGCGAATTTGTGCCGCTTCTTAGCGGACGAGAATAAATTTAAAATTGATTGTATTTTAATAACTTTTACACTAAAATTCATAAATTTTTAACTAAATTCAAAGGATAAAAAATGTTAGAAACGAGTCCTGAAAATGTCAAATTAATGGTTGAGAGCTGGAAAATCCATAACAAAAATCAATTTTGGGTAAAAAAATCAAACAATATAGCAAAATATTTAGGCGAATTAAGGGCAGTTTTAAGTTCATTTAATGAAACAGAAAATGATTTTTTTCAGAATTTTTATATAAATTCAAGCGACGGAAATATTCATAGCACGAAAATTTTAGAACTTGGTGAAAAATATGAACGAGCCGAGTTTTTCTTTATTGATAAAATTTTAGAATCAAATATGACTTCGCACTATTATGATTTTGTTTTTAAAAATAAAATTATCGCCAAAAAAGAAATTTTTCAAAATGCTTCTGCTTTAAGCGTTGAAAATACGCTAAAAGGGGAAGATAAAAGCATAATTTCACTTTATGTTTTTATAGAAAATGTAGCCAAAAATTTTAACACAACTTGTGCCGATAGGACACAAAGAGATGAATTTAAAGGAAAGTTAGTCAAATTTTATGATGCTATTTTTAAGATTTTTTATACCATCGGTGGCGAGATTTCGCTTTTTTATTTTGATTTAGTTTTGCATAATCAGCCTTTGATTTTAGTCGAATTTATAAAAACAGCCATTAATGCGACTTCATTTGATGAGATTGAACTTTATCTGACAGATGACGGACTTTTGAATTTTAAAATTGCAGACAATGAAAATTTCCGCCGCATAGAAAAAAATGAACTTTATACGATAGCTTCTGCGTTTGCGATGTTAAATGAAACCTTTCCGAGTTTTATTTATTCTGCTGAAAACGCAGAAATGTTAGAGCAAACTTTTGGCGAAAAAATATTAAATTTTAGCGATTTTCAAAGATTATGTGATAAATTTCTAAGCGAATTTTCTCCGTATCCAAGCGATGCAAATTCGTTGATGAAATATATTTATACCGGGTTATTTTTTGATTATATCAAAAATTTTAAATCACAAGATTTAGCCAAAAATACCATTTTTTATGGAGCTGTGGGTTCGGGCAAAAGTAGAAAAATAGCAGAAATTATCAAATCAAAAAAATTAAGCTATGATAGGTTTAGCTATATTTCGCTTCACCAAAGTTACGATTATAGCGACATTATAGATGGATTTATCGGAAGCGAATTTACAAACGGCGAATTTAAACAAATTTGCAAAAAGGCTCTAAGCGATCCGCAAAATGAATATTATTTGGTAATAGATAATATTAATTGCGGTAAATTTGATGAAATTTTTGGCGAAACGGTTGAACTTTTGAAAAAACGCTACGATCAAAATGAGCCGTTTTCGATGATACGCACGAAAAATTCGCACATCATCGATAAATTTGATGAAGCCAAAAAGGCTGAATTTAGTGTGGTTGTAGAAAACGGCAGGTCGTATTTTGCTGTGCCAAAAAATTTATACATTTTATGTGCTACAAATGGCAAAAATGACGGCATTTCGCCATCATCTGCTAAGGTTTTTAACTGGGTCAAAATGGGTTGTAATTATAGCGTTATCGAAGATACACTAAATGAAGAAAAAATTAAAAATTCAGCTGCTTGTGTGGCTGTGTGCCGAAATTTAAACGATTTTATCGCCAAAGACGGTCGTTTGGGTACCGAAATAGGGCATGGTATTTTTATGAAACTAGTTGATTTTCAAAGCAATTCCCAAATCACACAAGATAGCTTAAATAGCTTTTTTAGCGAAGTTTTAGAACCGATTTTAGAGTGTTGTTATATCTCCAAAAATAGCGATACAATGGCAAATAAACAAATATCTGCTATAAAAGATATTTTTAAATTGTAAATTTGATTTAAAAGGATTAAATTTGGCGCTATTTTGCCAAATTTAATCTAAATTTCCACATTTTCTATTTTTATATTTTGTTTTTGGCTTAGGCTTTGTGCTATTTGAGCTATTTCGTCTGTTTTTGGAAGCACGATATGAACGCTTTTATCAAAGCCTAAAAAATAATTTTCATCAGTGCAAACTATTCTTTTTAGCAAACTAATATCAAAAATTTCGCTAGGTTTTGGTGTGTTATCAGGTGAAAATGAAATTTTGTCATCTTTAACTATAAAATTCATTTTTGAATCGCTAAGATTTAAATTTTCTACTTTTTTGATATTTTTTTCTATGTTTTTGTTGTAAAATTTTGGAAAATATATCAGCCAAAGAGCCGCTAAAATAGTAGAAATAATCGTAGTAAATGGCGAAAATTTCAAAAGTGTATCTGTGATGATGCCCACTAGTATAAATTCAAAAGGAATCGCGTAAGTGCTAAAAAATCGTTGTTTTTTCGCACTTTTGCTATGATTAAGCATAAATTTATTCAAATTTGTAACATCTTTGTTGGTAACCGTAACTTCCATATCGTCTCCGTAAAAATAAAAATCCTGCAATTTTAACAAATTCGGGCTTAAATTTTTACGATTTTTATAGTTTTAAAGCAAAAATTTGGTAGGATTTTATGTCTAAACTAAAAAGGTATTTTAATGGGAAATTTATTTAATATCAAAGGTTTTTGGGCGTTTATAGCTATAATGTTTATAAACGCTAGTGTTGATTTAGGGCATAAAATCACAATCCAAAATGTGCTTTTTAAGAGCTTTGACGGCGAATTTTTAGCGATTACAACGGCGATTGTAAATATGCTAATTTTGCTTCCGTTTATCCTATTTTTTAGCGTTGCAGGTTTTGTAAATGACAAATTCTCGCGCACAAAAGTTATAAGAGCTATGGCGCTACTTGGCGTTTTGCTTACGCTTTTAATCACGATTAGCTACTATTTTGGCTGGTTTTATGCTGCATTTGCGCTTACTCTTTTACTTGCATTTCAAAGTGCGATTTATTCGCCTGCAAAATATGGTCTAATAAAACGCTTTGTCGGACTTGAAAATTTAGGAACTGCAAACGGCTTGATTCAAGGAATCACGGTCGTTGCGATACTTTTTGCCTCATTGATTTTTTCTATAATTTTTGAAAAAATCGTCGTTGTCGGCGAAGGTATAAACGAAACTTTGCAGTCGATTTGGTTTATCGGCGTTATTTTGGTGATTTGCGCGATAGCAGAAGCTGTTTTTGCATTTAAAATTCCATATTTTGAAGCTACAAATAACGAAGCTAAATTTGAAGCAAAAAAATACTACACGCTAGGATATTTAAAAGAAAATTTAAATTTTGTGCTAAAAAGTAGCAATGTTCTGCTTTGCACACTCGGGCTTGGCGTATTTTGGGGCGTTTCACAGCTTATCATCGCTGTTTTCCCTGCCCATTTTAAGGCAATCACGGGCATTGATAACGCTGCATTAGTTCAACTAATTTTAGCGATGAGTATCATAGGGATCACGCTTGGTTCTATAACGGCGGGAAATTATTGCAAAAAACATATTGAAATGGGAATCGTGCCTTTTGGTGCGTTTGGTCTGTTTTTATGTTTAATGGGATTAGCAAATTCGCACTCTGTGTTTTGGATGATGGTTGCTAGTTTTGGATTTGGTTTTGCTGGGGGAATTTTTATAGTTCCTTTAAATGCAAATATCCAATTTTTCACGCCAGAACACAAAATGGGTCGCGTTTTGGCAGGAAGTAATTTTGTTCAAAATATTTTTATGCTTTTTGCCCTTGTTTTGGTTATTTTGCTTGTTAAATTTCCTATTGCCACAAGGCATATTTTGATTTTAGCAGCCATTTGTGTTTTGATAAGTGCGCTTTTTGCGATTAAATACTTACCGCATTTGTTTGTGCGAATTTTGGCAATTCCTTTCCTAAAAATGGGCTATAAAGTAAATGTCGATGGCGTTGAAAATATACCACAAACAGGCGGTGTTTTACTGCTTGGAAATCACATTAGCTGGATTGACTGGGCTGTCGTGCAAATCGCTTCCCCGCGCCCAATCAAATTTGCTATGCACAGAAGCTTTTACGATCTTTGGTATCTAAAATGGTTTTTGGAAATTTTCAAAGTTATTCCGATTGGTGCAGGAGTTAGCAAAAGTGCCATTGAAACTATTAGAACGAAATTAAACAACGGCGAAGTTGTGGCACTTTTTCCGGAAGGTCATATTAGCTACAACGGACGAATCGATGAATTTCAGCACGGCTTTGAAGTCGCAGCACACGATACTAACGCAAAAATCGTGCCGTTTTACATAAGGGGGCTTTGGGGTTCGACATTTTCAAGAGCCGATAAAAACTACAAAAAACTATTTTCAAAGCACGGTAAATCGGCACTTCGTGTAAGTTTTGGCAAACCAATGGATATAAATTCAAAAGCACCGCAAGTCAAAGAAAAAGTGGTTGAATTATCATTTTTTAGCTGGGAAAAATATTTAAATTCGCTAGAACCTATGCAGTATAACTGGCTAAAACAGGCTAAAAGCAATCTTTTTAAAAAGGTTATGGTCGATACGACGGGCTTAACAATGACAAATTTAAAGGTGCTAACGGCTTCGATTTTATTTCACAATAAATTTGAGAAAATTCTTGGTAAAAATAGAAATGTCGGCGTTGTTTTGCCAAGCTCGGTTATGGGAAGCATCGTAAATTTGGTGCTTTTTATGCTGGGAAAAGTCGTTGTAAATTTAAACTACACTTTAAGCGAAGAAAATTTAATCAAATGCTCTGGGATGGCTGAGTTAGAGCATATCATAACTTCTCGCACCTTTATCGAACGCCTAAAAGGTCGTGGATTTGATTTAGAAAGTAGTATCGGCGAGAAGTTAGTTTTCCTTGAAGACATAGGCAAAGAAATTTCGCAAAATGACCGAGTAAAAGCACTTTTGAAAGCAGTTTTGCTGCCTAAATTTATGCTTGATTTTCTATATTTTCACTACACAAAAATCGACGATGAAGCGGTGATTTTATTTAGTAGCGGAAGCGAGGGCAACCCAAAAGGCGTGGTTTTGACGCATAAAAATTTAATGGCAAATATAAAACAAATTGCGGATTTGGTAAATGCAAGTAAAAATGAAGCTATTTTAGCAAATTTGCCGATTTTCCACTGCTTTGGACTAACTGTAACTGCGTATTTTCCATTAAATGAAGGATTGCTTAGCATACATGTGCCTGATCCAACAGATGCATTTAGTGTCGGTAAAATGGCGGCAAAATATGGTGCTAGTTTGATGTTTGGCACTTCGACATTTTTGCGAATTTATACCAAAAATAAAAAATTAAATCCGTTAATGTTTTCAACTCTTCGCTTAGTCGTAGCAGGTGCTGAAAAGCTAAATTCGGTGGTTCGCCAAGAATTTAAGATTAAATTTGGTATAGAAGCCTACGAAGGATACGGCGCAACCGAAACTGCGCCTGTGGTTTGTATAAATACGCCAAACATTTTAGAGCCTGATTTTTTTGGCGAACTAATTTTTAATAAACCAGGAAGCGTTGGGCTAACGCTACCCGGAACCATCGTAAAAATCGTAGATCCAAATAGCTATGAAGAGCTTAAAAACGGCGAACAAGGCTTGGTTTTAATCGGCGGAAGCCAAGTTATGAAGGAATATTATAAAAATCCTGAAAAAACTGCAGAAGTCATCATCGAAAATGACGGCGTTAGATACTACAAAAGTGGCGATATAGGCTATAAGGACGACGACGGATTTTTATTTATCACTGATCGCCTTTCTAGATTTGCTAAAATCGGTGGCGAGATGATAAGTTTGGGCGCAGTTGAGAGTGCATTAAGTGAAATTTTTAAAGATGAGATAAATTTTGCGTGTGCAAATGTTAGTGATGATAAAAAAGGCGAAAAAATCGTAATGCTTTATAGTGGTGAGCTAGGTGAAAGTGAGATTAATGAGCGAATAAAAAGCTCGAAAATCACGGGCATTATGCAACCAAGCGTAATCAAAAAAATCGATGAAATCCCTGTGCTTGGTAGTGGCAAGGTAAATTTCAAGGCGTTAAAAGAGTTAGCGAATACTTTGAGCGAGTAAAGAGCGAGTTTAATTGCCCTTTACCGCTTTTTTAGGATTTTTTTTATAAAATATTTAGTTAAATTTAAAAACGGAAAAAAGATTGAAAATAGCGATAATTAGGCTTTCGGCACTCGGCGATATAATTCAGACTTCGGTAGTCTTGCAATTTATCAAAAAAAATGTAGAAAATGCCGAAATTTACTGGGTTTGCGATGAAAAATTTGCCAAAATTTTAGAAAATTTGCCAAATTTAAACGGCATTATAAAAATTCCGCTTAAAGATAAAAAAATCGCAAAATCTTACCAAATTTTAAAAGAATTTAGTGGCAAATTTGATCTTATTTTGGATTTTCAAGGTTTGATTAAATCCGCCATTGTGGCTAGAGTTTTAGGAAAAAACACTTTTGGATTTGATAAATTTAGCCTTAGAGAGAGTTTTGCTGCAAATTTTTATAAAGATAAAATTCCTTGTGATTACGGCGAAAATACGATTATTCGCTATTTGACACTAGCAAGTAAGGCTTTGGGTTTTAAATTTGATGAAAATGAAATTTTAAATAAGCGAAAATGTTTTAGCACTAAGCCAACAAATTTAAAATTTGCTAATGCTAAAAATGTTTTAATAGCGCCGTTTGCGAGTGAGCCAAGCAAATGTTACGACAAATTTAAACAAGTTATAAATGGCTTAAATGCAGAAAAAATTTACATTTGTCATGGCAATGAAAACGAAAAAAAGCGTGCCGAACGCATCGCAGGGGGCGCTAACGCCGAAGTTTTGCCAAGTTTGAGTATAAATGAAATGATAAGCGTAGTGGAAAATATGAATTTGGTTATCGGAAATGATAGTGCCATAACGCACCTTGCATGGGCGCAAAATGTGCGTTCAATCACGCTTTTTGGCAATCGCCCAAGCCGGCGAAACGCATATAAAACGCCGATAAATTTGGTGATCGATACAGGCAAAAAAATCGATCCAAAAAAAATCGATAAAAATGATTTTTGTATCAATGAAATACCGCCACAAGCGATAATTTCAAAAGCAAACGAGTTGTTAAATGGATAAATTTTATCTATTTTTATATAAATTTTTTAATTTTGTTGTAAATGCTTTACCAAATAAAATTGTATTAGGATTTTTAAATTTTATCGCATTTTGCTTTTATAAATTTGATAAAAAGCATTATCGCATAATGAGCGTAAATTTGGGCTTTTGCTTTCCAAATTTAGCTAAAAATGAAATCGATAAAATCATAAAATCAACATATAAAAATTTTGCATTTTTTGCTTATGATTTTTTAAAAAATCAAAATTTAGACAAAGACCAAATTCTAGCAAAGGTAAATTTTATAAATTCACATTTTTTAGAAAATTCACTTAATTCGGGACGACCGATTATAGTGCAAACAGCGCATTATGGTAACTGGGAGATAACTTCCCTAGCAATGGCAGCAAAATACGGAAAAATCGCCATTGTAGGGCGAAGACTAAAAAGTGCCGTGATGAGCGAAATTTTAAGAAAAAAAAGAGAAAAATTTGATATAGAGCTAATCGATAAAAAAGGCGGCGCAAAGCAGATGATAAGTGTGCTAAAAAAAGGGATAATGCTTGGAATTTTAGTCGATCAAGATGCCGGTTTTGAAGGTATCGAGTGCGAATTTTTTGGCAAAAAGATTATGCATACGCCTGTGGCTTCTGTTTTTGCACAAAAGCTAAATGCTTTGATAGTTCCTGCTTTTGCCCGTAGGAATTTAGAAAATCCAAATTTAACGGACTTTGAGTTTTACGAGCCTATCGACATAAACAAGCTTGGCAAAAACACAGTGCAAATCGCAACCCAAATGCAAAGCGATGCCACAAAAAAAGTTATCGAAGCTAAGCCAGATGAGTATTTTTGGATGCATAGAAAATTTAGGCATTTCTATGACGAAAGCTACAAAAAAGAGCTAGACAATGGATAAATTTTATCTATTTTTATATAAATTTTTCAATTTTGTTGTAAATGCTTTGCCAAATAAAATTGTATTAGGATTTTTAAATTTTATCGCATTTTGTTTTTATAAATTTGATAAAAAGCATTATCGCATAATGAGCGTAAATTTGGGCTTTTGCTTTCCAAATTTGAATAAAAATGAAATCGATAAAATCATAAAATCAACATATAAAAATTTTGCATTTTTTGCTTATGATTTTTTAAAAAATCAAAATTTAGACAAAGACCAAATTCTAGCAAAGGTAAATTTTATAAATTCACATTTTTTAGAAAATTCACTTAATTCGGGACGACCGATTATAGTGCAAACAGCGCATTATGGTAACTGGGAGATAATGGGACTTGCTATGGGGGCAAAATTTGGTAAAATGAGTATAGTCGGGCGAAAGCTTGATAGTGTGGCGATGGATAAAATTTTAACCAAAAATAGGGTAAAATTTGACATAGAGTTGATTTCGAAAAAAGGCGGTGCAAAAGAAATGCTAAGAGCGCTTAAAAACGGCAGAATGCTTGGAATTTTAGTCGATCAAAATGCAGGAAATGAGGGCATAGAGTGCGAATTTTTTGGCAAAAAGATTATGCATACACCTGCCGCTTCTGTGTTTGCGCAAAAGCTAAATGCCCTAATCGTTCCTTTTTTTGCCCGTAGAAACGGGGAAAGCATGACTGATATTGAATTTTACGAGCCTATCGACATAAACGAGATTAGCGAAAACGCCGTGCAGGTTGCAACCCAAATGCAAAGCGATGCCACAAAAAAAGTTATCGAAGCTAAGCCCGATGAGTATTTTTGGATGCATAAAAAATTTAATCACTACTATGAAGAGAGTTATAAATGAGCCAATTTTACGGAGCGAAGAGATAAAATGAAAATTTTAGTTATGAAATTTAGGCGTATCGGTGATGTGCTACTAACTACTCCGCTTTTAGAAAATTTAAGACATTTTTATCCAGATGCCCAAATTCATTTTGCTCTAAATCGTAGCTCAAAAGAGATGATAACGCAAAATCCAAATGTAGCAAAAATTCACATTTATGAGCGAGAAAAGATAAAAAATGCAAATATCTTTGCTAGAATTTGGGGAGAGATTAAATTTGCTCTTGAATTAAGGCGAGAAAAATTTGACATTATTATCCAAACCACAGAAGGCGATCGTGGGCTTATTTTGGCTATTTTAAGCGGCGCAAAAGAGATTGTTGCCTATCCTACAAGACACACGCAGTTAAATAAATTTATTACAAAAAGTTTGAAACATAGCGAAGAAAAACATACGGTAGAACAGAATTTAGATGTTTTGCGAGTTTTAGGATTTGAGCCTGTTAGTAAAAAAGTTTCTATCTATTTTGATGATTTTAGAGAAAAATTCAACGATTTGCCACAAAATTTTATTCATATCCATCTAATGAGTATAGATTTTTTTAAATGTTTAAGCGATGAACTTGCTGCTAAGATTATTGATTTTTGCGAGATTGATTTAGGCATAAAAGTCATTATAACTGGTGATAAAAATGAAGATGAAATGCAAAAAAATGAGCAAATTTTAAGCCTTTGCAAATCAAATCCTATTAAATTTTTAGGAAATCTAAGTTTAAAAGAAGTGGCATTTTTAAACTCAAAAGCTAGACTTTTTATCGGAGTGGATACTTCTATAATGCATATTAGTGCTGCAAATAATACGCCTGTTATCGCATTTTTTGGACCAAGCGGTGCATTTGAATGGGGGCCTTGGGATAATGATTTGCAAAAAAGTAATTATCTAGCTAGAAAAGGAATCCAAAGCACAAATAAGCACATCGTTATCCAAGATGACAGGCATTGCGTTCCGTGTGGTGCGAAAGGTTGTGAGAATTCGGGCATTAGCAAGTGCTTAACAGAGTTAGATTTTGCTCTTATTTGTAAAATTATTAGACTTAAAGCGCAAGAGTTAAATTTGATTTAATCTAAAAGTCCAAATTTTTTTATTTTTTCATATACTTCGCTTGGTTTGATTTGACGCATACCTTTTTGGCAGATACATTTTCTATCTTCGCAAAGTTTGCAAATAATCGGCTTTTGGATAAATTTGTGAATTTCTTGGTCGTAGTTTGGATATACTTCTTTGTGATTGCTACTTCCATAAAGCGATATAGTGGGCGTTTTGGTGGCTATGGCTATATGAAACGGACCGGTATCTGGGGTGATAAATAAATTTAGTTTTGAAATTAGGGCGGCTGATTTTCTAAGATTAAAATTCCCTGCCAAATTTAAAACCCTATCGCTACCTAAAATTTGCTCTAATCTATCGGTTATTTTACGCTCACCCGGGCTTCCTGTTAAAATTATTTTTATATTTTCGTGCTTTAAAAGCATTTTTGCTAGCTCACCCCAATACTCAAAAATCCACTGCCTAGAAATCACGCTTGCTCCCATTTGAAAGCCGATAAATTTAAATTTCTTAGAGTTTTCAAAAATCTCATTAACACTGCTAAAATCATCATCATCAAAGAAAATTTGCATTTTTGTGTCGCTACTATTGATACCGATAAATTTAAGTTGATTTAATCTTCTTTGCACTACATATTCGTTTAAATTTTCATCGCTTGGCGAATTTGAGTGAAATTTATTAAATTCATTATGCAAATTTGGCAGTTTAAAAATATATTTTGCACCGCTAAAAACTGCCAACGGCGTGGCTTGTGGCTCGTTTGAGTGCAAAATAAAAATGGTATCTATTTTTTTATTTTTTAAAATTTTTGCGATCTGAAAAAAATTTCGCCATTTGTTGCGATACAAAATAATTTCATCTAAATTTGGATCGTTTTTAAATAAAACATAATTTCTCGGATCTAAAACCGAAACCACTTTTTTATTTGGAAAATTTTGTTTAAAAGCACGAAAAACAGGAGTGTTAAATAAGGTATCGCCGATAGCAGAATTTGAAAAAAAACATACATTTTCAAATTCGTCTGAATTTACAAATTCGCTTTTTTTTATGCGTTTATTTAAAAGTAAAAATTTGATTATAAATTTACCAAAATCAATTTTCATTTGTTACCGCTTCTTTATTTTTATAGTTTAATACTATAAAAAGTGCGCTAAGTGCGATTATAGTTTGAATTCCAAACCACTCAAAAAGCCCTCTGATCAAATAAAAAGAGATTGCCGATAAAGATACGCCCAAGAGCAGGTAATTATTATTTTTGATATATTCGCTTATGCCTTTATAAGCTATAAAAAATACCAATGCTATAAAAAATATAACCCCAACGCCGACATGATAATAATAAGCTATAAATGCAGGTTCGTCGTGCCAGTAGTGAATAAATTTCACCTTTTTGTTTTTATCTCTTTCGGTTCTACCTGGACCTAGTTTCCCAGTAGCTTTATTTCTATTGTCATAAATAAATTTTTCGTATTGAGTCGTGCCGTAGCCTAAGCCTATTAAGGCTCTGTCGCTATTTAAAATTAAAGGCAAACGATTTTTTAAAATCAAATCTCTCCCGCTGGTAACATTTTTTTGTGTTAATTTATATTTTATATGTGGAAAAGTTTCATACGCAACGCTAAATGCCCCGCCTGCTAAAATAAAAAACATACCGATATAAAGTGCCGTTTTTACGCTGAATTTATTTTTAAGTAGTAAAAAGAAAATGCAAAATAAAAATGTCAGTGCAAGAGCCAACCAACTTGCCCTAGCGCCTGTTAAAATATTTAAAATAATTATAACTGCTAAAAAAAGCATTAGCGATATTTGTAGCCAAGTTTTCTTTTTGACAAATAAAATGGCTACAAGACAAAAAGCAAAAAGCGCATCGACACATATAGAATAATCTCTATATACTACTTTTACTCTTTTTTGCAACATTTTTGAATCAAAATTTATTACACTATCTATAATGGTATAAATCGATTCATAAAAAAGCGAACCAACTAAAACCCAAAAAATGATTTTTGATCTTTTTTCGCTTCCGTCAAACCAAAAAAGTAGCATAACAAAAAGTAGATACTCTTTTTTTACAACTCGCATAAATTCTTTAAGTGAATTATGTGACGGATCATACGGCGAAATCGATAATATAAGCGTTGTAGCTACCAAAAAAGATACTATAAAAAATAAAATTTTATTCTTTTTGAAATTCTCTTTAAATCTAGTTATTGCTATTTCATGGCATAAAATTATAAAAAATATTATAAGTGGGATAGCCGTATAAACGCCTATTGATTTTACTACATTTAAGTGTCTTATAAATTGTGCTAAAAAATATAGACAAATAAAAACAAATATTGCATTGTCAAAAATTTTTATTTTTTTTTCACTTGAAATTATCATTTATCGGTCTTTTTTCTAAAAATTTGGGTATTATAACAAAAAAATTATTAAAAAAATGGAATATGAAATTTATGAAACAAATTATTTTTATTAATAGTTATCAAGGGCGATAAATGCGAATTTTGATTGAGCTTCCGTCGTGGTTAGGGGACGGCGTGATGGCGAGTGCGGCGGTAGAGAATTTATGCCTAAATTTGCGAGGTGCAAAGATCGTTTTTTTTGGCTCGTTTGCAAGTGTAAATTTATACGAAAATCACCCAAACTGCGAAAAAATCGTCATTGATGAGAGTAGAAAAAGTAAATTTAGGCTTTTAAATTTGATAAAAACGGCAAAAAATCTTGGCAAATTTGACATCGCCGTGAGTTTTCGTTCGCATTTTGCAAGCAGAGTTTTTCTTAAATTTGCTAATGCAGGGCGTAAATTTATATTTAAAAACAACGGCGAAAAAATTCATCAAGTGCAAAAATATCTAAATTTTGTGAATTCTGCTTTGAATTTACAAAATTTAACGCAAGATCAAAAGTTGTATTTTGAAAAAAAATCGCTTCTAAATTCACAAAAAAAACTTTTAGGACTAAATCCGGGAGCTACTTACGGCTCGGCAAAGCGTTGGTATCCTGCTTATTTTGCCGAAGTGGCGACTGTTTTGAAAGATAAATTTGATATTGTGATTTTTGGTGGAGTGGGCGAAAAGGGAATTTGCGATGAAATCGAGCAAATTTTAAGACAAAATGGCGTAGTTTGTGTGAATTTATGTGGAAAAACGAGTATAAAAGAGCTTTGCGAAAATATCGCAAATTTAGATCTTTTTATCACAAACGATAGCGGCCCTATGCATATCGCAGCAGCTTTTAAAATCCTAAGTGTAGCCGTTTTTGGACCGACTAGATTTGATGAGACTTCGCCGTATGGGAACAAAAATGCAAAAATCGTTCATCTAAATTTGCCTTGTATGCCCTGCATGAAGCGAATTTGCCCATTAAAAACGCACGAGTGCATGAAAAATTTAACACCGAAAATGGTTTTGGAAGCAGTAGCTTCCTAAATTTATAAATTTAAATTTGAAAATATTTATTTCCGCTTAAATATTTATCTTTAAATCTTAGCCATCTAAGTTTTGTTGAATGTTTTGGTTGGATTATTTTTTTATCAGCTATTGCTCGTTGATTTCTTGATATTTGCAAGTTTGAATTTTTTTCCGTCAGGTCTTCATGGTGAAAAATATCGGTATAATATAAGTTAAAATTTATTTTTTGCGAGAAAAATTTATAATTATCTGCTTCGCAAAGTGTATTTCTTTGAGTATCTAAAAGGCTTTGGGCGATTTTTCTATCTAGAACATAAGCAAAAGCCCCCGTTAGCAAATAGTGAGCAAATTTTGAAACTAAAATTAGATTATCATCTTCTTTTTTCCCCCAAATTGTTTCTAAATTTTTTCTCTTACCGCAGTGAAATATGCTATTTTTAGGTAATTTCTCGGCTAATTCAAAAGCTTTATTGATACACTCATCGCTACCTATAACATCATCTTCTAAAATCAAGCAGTATTCTGCGCCTGAATTTAAAAATTTTTCGTATGCTTTTATGTGTGAAAGCGAACAGGCAACTTCATTTGGAGCTAGAAGTATGGAGTATTCAGTTAGCGAATTTATCATATATTTGTAGTATTCTTTTGACGGTATTTTGCTACCATCTACAGCATAGATGATTTCAAATTCATCATAGCTTCGAAATTGTTTTTTTAAATTCTGCCTTCTTTTGGTATCTCTTTCCAAAGAAATTACATAAACGGGATATTTCATATTTTATTCCATATACGCCTTATCCACGCCACCGCAAATGGTGTGAATAATCAAAATATGCATTTCTTGGATTCTGGCTGTATCGTCGCTAGGGACTACTAAATTTAGCTCACACGCTTCGTTCATCGCGCCGCCGCCTTTGCCACTAAAACCTATCGTTCGCATACCGATTTTTTTGGCGACTTCAAAGGCATTTAGCACATTTTTGCTATTTCCGCTTGTGGAAATTCCTACCAAAACATCGCCCGTTCGTCCGATTGCACCGCATTGTCTAGCAAAAACCGCATCATACCCATAGTCATTTCCGATGGCTGTTAATGCCGAAGTATCGGTGGTAAGGGCGATTCCTGCTAGCGGAGTTCGCTCGATTTTATACCTACCGCTTAGTTCTGCTGCGAAGTGTTGGCTATCTGCGGCACTTCCGCCGTTGCCACATATCAAAACTCTCCCGCCGTTTTTAAGGCACTCTACTATAATATCAGTCGCTTTTTTGACCGCGTTACTTAAATTCGCTGTTTTTTGTGCGACTTCTAAATGCGCTTTTAATTCATTTTCAAACATTTTTTAACCTTTAATTTTATTTATCAAATTTGTTGTGCTTTTGCCTTCAACGAATTCTATCAGTTTCGTTTCCTTAGCAAATTCGCTACCAACCACTTTTTTGCCTGTGTAATCTGCACCTTTTACCAAAATATCAGGTTTTAGGGCTTTGATTAAGTCGTGTGGCGTATCATCGTCAAAAATCACCACAAAATCCACGCATTCAAGAGCTGCAAGCATTTTAGCTCTATCATTTTGCTCATTTACTGGGCGCGGATCGCCTTTTAGAGCTTTTACAGAGCGATCTGAGTTTAGCCCCACAATCAAAATATCGCCAAGCTCTTTTGCTTTTTGCAGATACGAAATATGCCCCACATGCAAAATATCAAAGCAACCGTTTGTAAAAACCACTTTTTTATCTTTTAGATAAAGCCCGAGCAAAGTCGGCAAATCGACGATCTTTCGCTCTAAGCCGATTTTCGTGCTTTTTAGGGCTTCGATTTCGCTCCAAGCAGCATCTGCCGAGCCTACTTTGCCGACCACGACCGCGGCTGCTAAATTTGCAGTTTCTATGGCTTCATCTATGTTTGCTCCACTTGCCAAGCAGTATCCCAAAGTCGCTAAAACGCTATCTCCGGCACCCGTTACATCAAAAACCTCTTTGGCAAGTGCAGGAAAAGAGCGAATTTGCGAATTTTCATCGCATAAAATAATGCCTTCTTCGCTAAGCGTTATAAGACCATATTTTAGAGAGAATTTTTCTTTTAAATTTTGCACGGCTTGATTTATGCTTTGTGATGAATTTAGGTCCGTATCTAGCGCGATTCCTGCTTCTTTTTTATTTGGCGTAAGAAGCGTAGCACCTTTGTATTTTGAATAATCCTTGCCTTTTGGATCGACTAAGACCATTTTGTTTTTAGCCGTAGTTTTGGCAATGATTTCTTGGCATAAATTTTTACTCAAAACACCTTTGCCGTAATCGCTTAGCAAAACTATATCATAGCGAGATAAAATTTCATCAAATTTAGCGATTATTTCAGTGGTGCAGGTTATATCGCAAACGCTTTCGGTATCAACTCTCAAAACCTGCTGGTGAGCGACCATTATGCGTGATTTTTGGCTAGATTTTCGCCCTTTTTCTTTTATGACTAGCTCAGCTTTTGCGCCACGAAGCGAGATTAAATTTAATATCTCTTCGCCAAGGCTGTCGTCGCCGATTACGCTTATGACGCCAACCTGCGCTCCAAGGGCGATCAAATTTGAAACGACATTTCCGCTTCCGCCAAGTCTTTTGTTTTCATTTTGCTTTAAAACGACTTGCACTGGGGCTTCTGGCGAAATTCTATCGCAACTTCCCCAAATATAATGATCTATCATCAAATCGCCGATAACTAGTATTTTAGCCATTTTTCAAACTCTCATGAATTTTAATTATTTCAGGTAGATAATCTTTAATCCCTGCTTCTAGCGTCCATTTTGGCGTATAACCAAGTGAATTTTTAGTCGGCTCAATGTCGGCTTGTGTGAAAAACTGATATTGTGAGCTAAATGGATTTGGGATATATTCGTTGCCGTAACTCGTGCCAAGTTCGTTTTGTAAAATGTCGGCTATGTCTTGGAAACTCCTAGCATTGCCTGTTCCGACATTAAAAACGCCGTTAGTATCTGATTTCATCGCAAGTTCGTTAGCGTTAATAATATCTTTTATATAGATAAAATCTCTAAAAATTTTATCACTTCCGACAAAGAGTTTTGGCGCATTTCCTTTTAAAATTTGAAGCCCAAACCCAAGCACCATTGAAGCGGTTTTGTTTTTGAAAAATTCGCCACCGCCATAGACATTAAAATACCTTAAACCGATAGTTTTGGTGCCAAATTCTTTATCAAATTTCAAAGCCGTTTTATCCATCATAAGTTTGCTAAAACCATAAACATTGTTTGGATTTTCGCATTCAAATACCTTTTGTGGGGCACTAGCATTACCATAAGTTGCCGCTGAACTTGCATAAATGAGCTTTGCATTTAAATCACGCGAAATTTCAAGCAAATCGTAAAATGAGTTTAAATTTACCTTTAAAAGTTCGTCTTGTTCGCTCACTGTGGTATCGGAAATGGCTGCTTCGTGGAAAATAACATCAGGTTTGAAGTGCCTAATTTTTTGCATTGTTTTTTCATCGCAAATGTCGCCACAATAAATTTCCCCGTCAAATCCTAGCAAATTTTTAAAATGCCCGAAACTTCGTAAGTTGCCGTTGCTAAAAGTTTTGTTTGAGCGAAAGCTATCGACCACCAAAACTTCATGTTCAGCCATAAAGTGTTTTGCCAAATTTGAGCCGATAAATCCGCCACCACCTGTGATAACTATTCTCATAAATTATCCTTTATTTTTTCATAAATTTCATATAAATTTGCTCCGTGAATCCCTATTTGATAAGCATTTGCCAAATTCGCATTTTTGGCTGCTTCTATATCGCTAGGCTTATCGCCGATTAAGACCGAATTTTTCGGATCAATTTTAAATTCGCTTATCGCCTGTAAAATCATACCTGCACGCGGTTTTCTGCACTCGCAACCAAATTCAGGGCTATGCGGACAAAAATAAACTTTATCGATAAAAACTGCGTTTTTAGCAAATTCATCAAGCATAAATTTATTTAAATTTTCAAAATCTTCAAGACTATAAAAACCTCTGCCGATACCTGATTGATTTGTAACGATGATAAGCAAAAAACCAAGCTTTTTAAAGCCTTTTAACGCTTCAAAAACGCCGTCGATGAACTTAAAATTCTCAACTTTGCTTACATATCCGCTATCTTCGTTTATAACTCCGTCTCGATCCAAAAAAATAGCCTTATTCATAACGGGTATTTTACTTGAAATTTGATTAAATTTGATTTATTTGATTATATTTTTTGATTTTTTAAAATTTTTATTTGAATTTTTTTTGAGAATATTTATTATAAATTTATTTTATGATATAGAATATCAGTTTAATTTAAAGAAAAAAATTTTATAATATCAATTATCAAATTAAAAATTGAAAAAGGAAAATAAAATGAGAGTTTTGGTTATCGGGGCTGATGAAATAACTCCCATAAAGGCAGTTTTAAGGAATTTAGGCGCAAAAGATATAGAGCACTGGGACGCTAGAAACGAAAATAGGGTAAATCGAAAGCCAATTCCCGCTGGAACTGACTGCGTGGTTATGCTAACAAGTTTTTTAAATCACAACACCATGAAAAAAATTAAAAGTGAAACAAAAAAACTAAAAATTCCGTTAGTTTGCGCTAAAAGAAGCGTTAGCTGCGTGTATTGTGAGTATTGCAAAGTTTTTAATTTAAATCAAGAATTTTCTTGCTCGTCGTGTGCGGAGTAAATTTTTGCAAAATTTACAAAATAGTAGCGAAAAATTCGGCTTTTGCGAAAACGGCGAGTTTGCGCCAAGAATTTTTTCAAATTTGAAAAAAGAGAAAATTTCAGAGATTTTTTTAACGATTTATAATGCAAATGTTGATAAAGATTATAAAATTCCGCCGAAATTTGCAAAAAATTGCACTGCATTAAATCAAATTTTTAGGAATTTTATAACGCACAATTTAGCAAAAAAACCACTAAATTTTAAAAAAATAACCAAATTTTGTGTATCTTCAAATTTGATTATTTTTTCTTTTTTGCAAAATAAACCGCAACCAAATTTGGCAAATTTGCCGAATTTAAAAGTTGCGAAAATAATTTTTTTATTAAGAAGTATGTTTGATTTTGGCATAGAATTTGATGCAAATTATTGTTTTAAAAATTTTGTTTTTGATAAAATCTCGCATAAAAATAAAAACTTAAAAATCACCTTTGATGATGATATTATCGTTATTAAAAAAGATAAATTCAGACTTGGAATTTTGCCAAATTTTAAAGAAATTTCAAATTTAAACACGGAAAATTTTAGCCATGATTTGCAAAATGCACTTTTACAAAAAGGCAAATTCGATATGCTTTATTTAGTTTATCCAAGAAGTGCGAATTTTAGGCGACATATCGAGATAAAAAGCTTCGAATTTGAGCCAAATTTAAAAGTAAAACTTGTTCCATATAGCATAAATAACAAAATTTTTTGAAAGGAAATAAAATGGTAGGAATTATTTTTGGTAGTTCTATGGGGAATACAGAAGACGCCGCAAAGGCGATTTCTGCATGTTTAGGCTTAGAAAACGAGGTGGTAAATGTCGCCGACATAAGTCCTAGCGATTTAAACAAATTTTCATCGCTTATTATAGGAAGCTCGACTTGGAACGACGGCGAGTTACAAGATGACTGGGCGGATTTCGATTTTGACGGACTTGAAGTATCAGGCAAAGTTGTTGCGATTTTCGGTATGGGCGATAGTTCGAGCTATTCGGATGCTTATTGCAATGCAATGGGCGAACTTTACGAAAAATTCGTCGCAAAAGGTGCTAAAATCGTTGGCGCAGTAGCCACCGACGGATATGAATTCGATGATAGTGCTGCCGTAAAAGACGGCAAATTTGTAGGCTTAGCACTTGATAACGACAATCAAAGCGATTTAACGCAATCTCGCATAGAAGCATGGGTAGGGCAGATAAAATCTGAACTTGCATAATTTTTTTTAAACCAAATTTGTGAATTTGCAAATTTGGTTTTTTTAAATTTAGCCACGCAAATTTGCGATGACTATGCCGAATTTTCTGATTAATTTTTTTAAAAATTTATCCTAAAATTTAAAAATTTTTCTGTAAAATACCACAAAAATTTACAAAAGGATTTAAAATGCCGTTACTTGATAGCTTCAAAGTCGATCACACTAAAATGCAAGCTCCCGGCGTTCGCCTAGCAAAAACGATGAAAAGCAAAAAAGGCGACATTATCAGCGTTTTTGATTTGCGTTTTTGCAGACCGAACTACGAAATTTTAGGCGAAAAGGGAATTCACACGCTTGAACATTTGTTTGCAGGATTTATGCGAGAACATCTAAATTCTAGCGAAGTCGAAATAATCGACATTTCGCCTATGGGTTGCAGGACGGGCTTTTATATGAGTTTGCTTGGAAATCCTAGCGAAAGCTCGGTTATTTCGGCGTGGAAGGCTTCTATGAAAGATATTTTAAATGTCGCTTCGCAAAGCCAAATTCCTGAGTTAAATCCGTATCAATGCGGAACGTACAAAATGCACAGCTTAGACGAAGCAAAGCTTATCGCCAAAAACATTTTAAATCGCGGAATTTGCGTGATTAAAAACGATGATATAAAGCTTGATTTATCGCTTTTGTAAATTTGCAAAATTTGATAGCAATTTAAACTAAAATGCCAAGATTTTTCCGAATTTAGCTCTGTTTAAATTGCGTATGCCGGTTGCTTTGCAAAAAAAGCTAGGCTGAATTCAACTTCTTTTCCAAACGATTTTTTTGCCAAAACCAAGAGTATTATCGGTAAATTTTATCCAACATATTTCTATCGTCCAAAGTAGTGGATTTATCGCCTTTGCAAACGGAAATTTGCTAAAATAAATCTTGCTTTCGTTTGAATTTGCTTTTCTCATATTTCCTAAAAACTGCACACCTTTGATTTTGCCGATGATTTTTGTATCAAGAGCAATCGTTCCGCTTACGCTAGAATTCGCCAAAATCGCCTTTATATGCGTAGTATCTTCATCGCACGCAATGACAAAAATTTTTAAATTCTCGTCATAAGCATAAAAGCAACTACACGCATACGGGGCATTTTCGTGCATTACGGCTAGGCTTAAAAGATGTTTTTGTTTTAAAAATTTATCAAATTTTTCACTCATTTTTAGCTCTTTGATTTTAAATATTTAAAAAATTTTATTATAATCTTAGTTTTTAAAAAAAGGAATAAAAAATGCAAAATTTAGCAAAAATAAAAGAAATGTTTTTAATGCAACAACGCCTAAATGACGAAACTAACGGCCTTGGCTGGGAAGATGGATACACAAAAAATGGCAAACTTATCAGCTGGAAAAGGTGCATTTATATGGAGTGCGCTGAGTTGATCGACAGCTTTGCGTGGAAACATTGGAAAAATATTGCTGCACCAATCGATACACACAATGTCGTTATCGAAATCGTCGATATTTGGCACTTTGTGATGAGTTTGGTTTTGGAAAAAAGCCATAAAAATCGCAGTATCGATGAAATCGTCAGCGACATAACGATGATAAGCGGATACGGGGATTTCATCTCTCACGCATACAACATAAATGATTACAATATCTATGAAATTATAAATGATATTGAAATTCTAATCCACCAAACAAGCGGATTTAGTATCGATATTTATGAGCTTTTGACAAATTATTTTAGAGTTGCGCTTAAATGTGGCGTAAATTTAGACATTTTGTTCGAAGTTTATATCGGAAAAAATGTGCTAAATAAATTCCGCCAAGACAACGGCTACAAGGAAGGAACTTACAAAAAATCGTGGAACGGTGTGGAAGATAATGTCGCTCTTGGCGAGATTTTAAAAAAGGGAATTTGTGGCGTTGATGAAATTTATAATGAGCTTCAAAAAAAATATAACGAAGCAAAATAAATTTGCAAAATTTAGCAAATTTTGAGTGTAAATTTTTAAAAGAAATTTAGTAAATTTTAGGAAATTTGATGGGTAAAATTTTTGATATTTCCATAAAAGATTTTTTAACTAAAAAATTTATTTTACTTTCGCTTTTACCGCTTTTGGGCGCTGTTTTGGTGCTTGGGGTTTTAGCATTTTTTGGTGGAAAAGAGGGCTTTGAGAATTTACAAATAGCCATTGCAAACGGTGATTTTACGCTACTTCAAAACTATCCGATAATCTCAAAAATTTTAAATTATAGCATTACAAAATGGATAATCGGAGCGTTTTTTTACATAGCAGGAACCTTTTTGGTGCTGATTTTTTCGGTTATCATCGCCGTTATTATCGCAGGATTTTTAACGCCCGTGGTAACAAAAGAGATAAATTTGCGCCATTATGGTCTCGAAAGGCAAAACGAAGTAAGTTTTTTAAAAGTAGTAAAATTAATGGCTACTTCACTTTTAAAATTTATCGCTATTTTCCTTATTTGCTTGGTTTTTTACTTTGTGCCGATTTTGAATTTATTTGTCATAAATGTGCCGTTTTTTTACCTTTTTTACAAATTTTTACTCATCGATGTGGCGTCAAACTCGCTAAATAAAGAGCGATTTGAAAAAATTTACAAAAAAGGCGGCGGATATAAATTTATGCTAAGCTGTTCTTTGTTTTATCTGCTTTGTTTAATTCCCTTAGTGGGACTATTTTTGCAACTTTTCTTTGTGATTTTTTTAAGTCATATTTTATATCAAAATGAGCAAAAATTGGGCGTAAAAAAGAAATTTAATGAAATTAAATAGTAAATTTGTTAAAATTTTCAAATTTTAAATGAAAGGATTTAAAATGAAACGCGGAAATGTTTATATTTGCAATGTTTGTAGTATCGAAAGTAGCAAGGACAAAGAAGCAGTCTTTATCAAGGCGCACAAAGGCGGCGAAACCGTGCATATTTGCACTGCTTGTTTTCCAAAAATAATCCACGAATCAGCCAAGCTTGTTAAAACAAATCACAGATTAGAAAGCGAATTTTACGAAGAATTTAGAAAAGAAACTGAGTAAAGAGATTTCAAATTTGCATTTGAAATCTCACAAAATTCGAAGTAAAATCATATATAAAATCGTCGGTATCGTGATACTTAGCAAAAAATTGTGCCAAATTTTATGTAAAATAAAAGTTAAAGCCAAACAAAATGCCATAATGGCGCCATTTAAATTTAGATTAAATCCAATTGATTTTAAGCCATAAATCGTCAAAATCGCCATAATAATCAAACCGCTATGTCTTTGCAAATGCGCTAGGGTGCGGTTTTCGCTTTTGCGTTTAAAGATCCAATACGGCAAAAATCGCGTTAGCATAGTAGCAACTCCTGCGACAATCAAATAAGGAAAATATTCGCTCATAAATACCGCCTAAATACCGCTAAAATCGCAGTTGCTAAGATAAGTGAGCCAAATAAAAAGTATTGACTTGGAAATGCAAAAAGTCCGATAAATGCAATTGCAAATCCAAGAGATAGCACTTTGTGGTTTGGATTTGCTTTGAAAAGCTCGTAAGTTAGTATCGCAAAAAGTGCCACAAGGCTAAATTCAACGCCGTCAAATTTCACAGGCAAAATATTTCCAAAAATCGCTCCGAGCGTTACGCCGATTACCCAGTAGCTTTGATCTAAAAGTGCAGTTAGATTAAAAACCAAATTCGTATTTTCGTTTTGGGTTTTTTTGCGAGAAACTAGCAGAGCAAAGGTTTCATCCGTTAAAGCATAGATAAAATAAATGCGATTTTTTAGGCGTTTTATATCATCTAGCAAGGTCATCGTGTAGAAAAAATGTCTAAAATTTAGTAAAAATGAGATTAAGAAAACTTCGATAAGCGTGGCTTTTGCGACTATAAAAGCTACCAAGACAAACTGACCACTTCCTGCATAAAGCATAAAACAAGCAATGACTAAAACCCACGCAGGAACACCGCTACTAGCGCCGTAAATGCCAAATGCAAATCCAAGCGGAATATACCCAAGCATTACAGGAACGGTGCTTTTAAAGATTTCTTTTTTACTCATTTTGATTATTTTGCGTTAGAAAAAAAGTCGCAAATTTGAAAATTTATCCAAATTTGCGATGAGATTTTTAAAATCCCCTAGATCGTTTTAAATCAGGGTCAATTACGATTTTATTTCCTAGCGAATCAACCGCTACATAGGTAACTTCGGCACTTGTTACATGCTGACAAATTCTAGCGTGGCTTTCTTTGCAATATCTCTCAGCTGTTACATTTACGATAACTGTTATCGAAGTTGTTCCTACTTTGATAATTTTTGCATGGCAAACAACCAAATCGCCTATAAAAACAGGCTGTTTAAAAACGACTTCCTTCATAGAAATCGTAACCACTCGTTCAGGTGCAAATTCTTTTGCTGCAACGCTTCCTGCCAAGTCTATTTGAGATAAAATCCAACCACCAAAAATATTTCCTGCCGGATTTGTATCTGAGGGCATAGCGATGATTTTAATAACTGCTTCACCTATATCTTGCATGTTTTTCCTTTATATTTATAAATTTTTGCGACATTGTATCAAAATAATATTAAATGAAAATTACTAAAAAACTCTTAACTAAAAATTTGCTAAAATTACGCAAAAGGATTTGCAATGAACGATTACGAAAAGTTAAATTTGTTAGTCGAAGAGAGCAAGGCTGTGCTCAATGCGCTTTATAAGGACCTGGATAACGATTTTGTTAAAAAAGGCTTGAAAATTTGCGGATTTAGCGGGAGAAAATCGCAAAAAGTCGCTATTTTAAGACGCATTGTTGATTTAAAAGTAGATCCTTTAATGAGCGAATTTAAAAAACTTAGATTTAGTAAAACAAAGTGCGAAAAGTTGCGCGAAGAGATGTATGATTTTACGCGCATGATCCACGAAGATTTGCACAGAGAACTTATAAATAAAATCGGTAAAGCAAAAATTTTAGAAGAATTTTATTTTCAACTTATCATCGGGGTTCATAAAATCGGTCTAATCATCAATGAATTTCAAAAAGACTGGCAAAAAAGGATAATCGATACGACAAATAAAAGAATTGCTGCTAAGTTTTCAAATTTTAGCGACGCAAAAAAATTTATTTCTGAAAATAGACTCTATCAAAAAACCCCAAGAGATGAGATTTGCGACCGTTCTTATGGTGCAGTTGTAGAAAATGAAGGAAGATATAGATTTGTGCCGTATGCGGTTGCATTTAAAAGCCAAGTTTTGCGTATAGAACACGCATTTGAAATAGTTTTAGCTAAGCTTAGCGAGTTAGAAAATTGCGCAGAACATAGAGCCTACATAACTTACTTGGTAAAATTAAAAGAAGCATTTTTGCAAACCGATAATGACAAGGTTATCGGTGCATGGCGAGATGCAGAAATAGCGTGGATGGATATAAAAACTCCGATTCAAATAGGACATCCGCTTGAATATTACGAAGATATTTACACGCACGCAGTGGCGTTGGAGTGGGACATTCGCCTTGCAAGGGCGTCTAAATTTGACGGGGATAAATTTAAAGCCCAAACCAAAGAGACATTTGATAAAATTTACAAAAAAATTGAAGCAAACAACCAAATAATGCACTCTTTGGTGAATTCAAACATAGATAAAACGCAACTTTATATCTCAACTCCGATGATTTACTATGGGGCTGATTTAAACGGACTTTTTTCAGCCCAAGTCGTGCCAAATGACGAATTTGTAAGCTCAAACTGCGGTAAAAAAATCTTTGCGTTTGTGGATTTTGTTTATGAAAATGCAAAAGCAAGACCGTTTATGAAGCTAACTAGCGAAATTTTCGATAAGACTTATCTAAATTTTGGTAGGGCGATTTTGTTTAAACATCCTGAAATTTGGCGTAGAGTTTATGAAATTTCGACTATCGGGCATGAATTTGGACATATATTTTTCATCGATGAAGATACCGAAAATTTGATGAATAAAAGCGGAGTTTTTAAATATATAGAAGAATACAAAGCCACCACGGGCGGACTTATGAATTTCTTTTTGCACGAAGAAGATAGCCTAAAAATGGCAGTTTTAGACGAGCTTATTCGCCGAAGTGTGAGTTTGATTGCTTGGCAAAGGGTCGATGATGTCAAGGCGTATTATTGCGAGAGTTTAATCCATCTAAGTGTTCTTTTTGATAGTGGTGTTTTAAACTTTTTAGAAGGAAAATTGCTTTTAAATTTTAGCAAAGAAAGTTATGAAAATTTTAAGAAAAAATGTATTAGCAATTATGAAAAACTAGCGAAAATTTATGCTTATAAAGTCGATGCTAAGAAGTTTTTGAGCGAATTTACCATTATGGAAAACGGATATTATTTTCCAAAAGATGAAAAAGTGCGAGAATTTGTAAAATTTTATTACAAACGCCACGAAGAAATCGGCAACGAAACCGACGATAGTGGCGAAAGAGAAAAATGGATTTAAATTTTAAAACAAAGCGGTGGGTATGAAAAAAATTATTTTTATTTTAGCGATTTGTCTGTTTTTTGGTGGTTGTAAAGATAGTGAAAATTCCACAAAAAACGGGCAAACGCCAGATTTGCAAAAGCAAGAAATAACGCAAAATGCGAATTCGCAAGTTAAAAGCGATGAAAATTTACGAAAAACTAGCGAAAATGAAGCACTAAATTTAGATAGCGACATTAAAACAGGAAGCCTTGAAAATGGCCTAAAATACTACATTTTAGCTAATGACAATCCAAAAAATTCGGCATATTTTTATCTCTGCATAAAAGCAGGCAGTATCGACGAAAACGAAAACGAGCAAGGTTTAGCGCACTTTGTCGAGCACATGGCATTTAACGGAAGCGAACATTTTAGCAAAAACGAATTAATCCGAAAACTAGAAAGCTTGGGCGTTAAATTTGGAGCTGATTTAAATGCGATGACAAGTTTTGAAAGCACGACCTACAATGTCCAAATCAGCGTAAATGACGAGAATTTAAAAAGCGTTTTTTTGGTGCTTAAAGATTGGGCTGGGGGCTTAAAATTTGACGAAGAAGAGATAAAAAAAGAAAGCGGTGTGATTCTCGAAGAAGCCAAACGAGATGTCGGCACTAGGCTTTATGAAAAAAGGGCTGAGTATATTTATCCGGGCAGTATCTATGCAAAACGCTTCCCGATAGGCAAAAACGAAATCATCGCAAATGCAGATCGTGCTACGCTTTTGGGATTTTACAAGCGTATGTATCAGCCAAAATTTATGAGCGTGGTTGTCGTGGGCGACATAGACGAAGCAAAGACCCAAAATTTGATAAAAGAGTATTTTAGCGATTTAAAAAACGCGGACGAACCGATACGAGCCGATAAAACGCTAACGCCGTTTAAGGGCGGTTTTGCAAATTTGGTCGAAAAGGAAAGCGGGGCAAATTTGATAAATATTATGTTTGCTGATACATACGAGCCGTTAAATTCGCTATCTGCACTTCGCAAGGCCTATCTAAAACGCTACATTTCCACACTTTTATCGGTGAGCTACGATAAGTTAAATATCACGCTTAAAAGCCCTATAAAAGGCAATTTTAGCTCAGGCGATTTGTTTAGGCAAAGGGTGCTAAACTCATTTTCGGCAAATATCATCGATAATGACACAAACGCAACGCTGGGTAGCCTATTTTCGGCGATTAAAGGTGTAAGAGAGTTTGGTTTTAGCAAAGATGATTTTGAAAGTGTAAAAAAAGAATTTTTAAAACAAAATTTAAGCGAATTCCAGCGTTCGGATACGCAGGTGCAGGGCGTTTATGGAATTTTGAATTTTATCTATGAAGACACGATTAAACTTAGCAAAAAGGATAAATTCGAACTTGGCGAAAATTTGCTAAATTCTATCACCCTTAAAGAGATTAACGAGCATTTTAAAACTATTACAAACGGCGATAAATTCGTCGAATTCATCACACCTGAGCCATTAAAAATCACGCAAAGCGAGATTGATAAAATTTACGAAAATGCAACGCCTTATGATTTTAGCAAAGATTTGGCTATGCAAAGTGTTTTGCTAAGCGAAATTCCTGCAAAAATCGCACCTAGCAAGGACGAATTTGACAAAGAAAACGAAATTTATATTTTGGAGTTTGAAAACGGCGCAAGGGCGATTTTAAAGGACATTAAAACGATAAAAAATCAGATAAATTTTTTAGCCGTTAAAAAGGGCGGAAAGACAAATTTTTCTAGCAAACAACAAGCAGGGATTGCCCTAGCCGTGCTAAATTCAGGCACTATCGGGGATTTTGGCAAATATGAAAGCGCAAAGCTTACAAGCGGATTTACTTATTCGCTAAAAGTCGGTATAAACGATACGCAAACCACTTTTAGCGGGAATTCTTCAAGCGATAATTTTGAGAATTTATTGCAAGAATTTTTTATCAAATTTAACAATCCAAAACTGCACGAGAGCGAATTCGAACTTTATAAACAAAGAGCCAAAACCGACATAGCTAAACGCAACGAAACGAGCGGTTACCGCTTTTCAAAAGAGATTTTAGAAAATTTTTATAACGGAAACGAAAGGGCGATGCCACTTGAAATTAGCGACCTTGACGGGGCTAATTTAAGCGACTTGCAAAAAATCGCAGATGAGAGTTTTAAAAACGCAGGAGAGTTTTTATTTGTGATTTCAGGGGACTTGGAAATTCCTAAAACAAAGGATTTGCTAGGAATTTATGTGGCAAATTTAAAAGGCGAAAAAACGCAAAGCATAGCCAAAGATGACGGACTAAGGGCTAAAAAAGGCGTTTTTGGAATAGAAAAAGACTACGGCGATAGCGATAAAAGCGAAGTTAGCGTGATTATCCAAAATGACGAAATCACCGAATTTAGCGTGGAAAATGTGCGAAAATTTAATATTCTAAAAGATGTCATAAGGGCTGAAATTTTGGAAAAAATCAGAGAAGAAAAAGGGCAAATTTACTCAGCTAGCGTGGGTGGCGAGTTTGAAAATGAGCCGTATCAAAACGCACATTTAAGCATAAATTTTTCGTGTAAAAAAGATGACGCAAAGCTCGTAGTTAGCGAACTTAGAGAGATTTTAGATAGCATTAAAAAAGACGGCGTAAAAGAGAGTGTTTTAGAAAACGCAAAAAAGGCAAAAATTCTCTCTATCAAGCGAAACGCACAAAATGCGCCATTTTGGATAGCGAATTTAAGCGGATACGGACTTTGGGGCTTCCCGATTTACAATGAGAGCAAATATGAAAAAAGCATAAATTCTATCACAAATGACGATATAAAGGCGATTTTGAGCCTAGTTGATACGGGCAATTTTTTCACAGCGATTTTAAATCCGAAAAATTAAATTTTCATCACTTCGTATCGCTTTTGGCGATACGAAATGAATTTGCTAGAATTTGTCATTGTAAATTTGCTTAATTTGTCATTGCTTCGACCACTTTGTGGTCTGGCAATGACAAGAAATTAAACATAAAAGGAATAAATTTTTGGAAAACTTTGAAAACTGGAATAAAAATGTAAGAAATAAAAATTCAAATGAAAATTTAAGTCAAAGAGATTACGACAAAGAGCCGATAATAATCAAAAATCCTTATGAATTTTTTCTTGCAAATTTGTTCTTTTTTTCGCATACTGGAACATTTTTTATTTTAGGAATTTATGCAAATTATGCAGGTTATATGCAATTTTTTGAAATCAAAAATATCTATATATGGCTTTTTTGTGGATTTTGGACTTTGCATATTGTAGCTACTTTTTATTACTACATTATTAAAAATAAATGTGAAACCAAATTTACAAATAAAACGATTGAATTTATAGTAAATGGGGAAGTTAAAAGAGTAAAAAAATTAAGTGAATTAATACCATTTGAAAGAACATTTAATCTTAGAGTTTATGCACCAATTGCCACTATTATCATGCATTTAATAATTATTTTTGGAGTTATATTGGGTGAAATTATGGGTGCGAAAATATTTTGGTTTTTTATAGCATATCATATTATTTGTTTTTGTTTAAATTTTTTATTTAAATTTATTTTTCATTTGGTCTTAGGTGGAAATTTAAAAGAGTTTTCATTATTTCCAGCTATTACAATTTATCATTATGAAGTTTTGGCTTCTGCATTTAGCCAAGCAGGTTCTTTTGAGTGGAACGATATGCGTGGTAAATTTCACATGCTTTATATTATTAAACACCAAGACTATTTAGAATTACAAAAATATTTTTCTGATAAGAAACATATTAATTTAAATTCGGTTAAAAAGAGCTTTTTAGCTATTTAACCAAACAAAGGAGACATAATAAGTAGAGAAACAGTTGCTCAAATCGAGCTAGACAATGCGGAAGTATCGTAGAGCTGGTATCATTGCCACAATAATAGATAATTAAGGGATTAAAAATAATAAATTTTTAAGTTGATTTTTTTACATTTTTTAATATTAAATTCAAATCAAATTCTCAAATTTGCTTGATTTTGCTTTAAATTGCACTTTAATATCAAATTTGCTAAAATCTCGCTTTTATAAATTTACAAAGGTAAAAAATGTTTGCTTCATTTTTCAAAAGCAAAAAGTGGCGGTTTTTAGCTTACGCAGGGCTTATTTGCATTATTTTGCTAAATTATTATCAAACTACGCTAAATGTCAAACTCAACGAGTGGTATCGCACATTTTACGATATGGGCGGTGAGATCGACAAGCACACAATCGACGATTTTTACGAGCAAATGCTTGTCTTTTTGCAGATTGCCTTGCCGTTTATCGTGGCGATTGTCATCGAACGCTATCTAACCAGAGTTTGGGTTTTTAAGTGGCGTGAAGCGATGACATTTACCTATATCACGCACTGGCGAAAGGTCAAGCATGACATCGAGGGTAGCTCACAACGGATTCAAGAAGATATTTATCGTTTCACAAGGACGCTTGAAGAAATCGGCGTGAAAATCATCTATGCGTTTATGACGCTGTTTGCGTTTATCCCCATTTTATGGGGGCTAAGCTCAGGTGTAAATATACCTTATATCAAAGATATTCCGGGTTCGCTTGTTTGGGTTGCTTTGGTGGTCAGCGTGGGCGGGTTAGCCATTTCGTGGCTGGTTGGCTGGTATTTGCCACGCCTTGAATACAACAACCAAAAGGTCGAAGCGGCATTTAGAAAAGAGCTTGTTTTCGCCGAAGAAGATAAGCAAAACTACGGCGGCGAAGAGAAAATTCAGACACTTTTTGACAAGCTAAAACACAACTATCATAAGCTATTTTTGCACTATTTGTATTTTGATACTTGGCTTCATACTTACTCGCAAGTGCTTGTCATCGTGCCGTATCTCATCATGGGTCCGGGGCTTTTTATGAAGCTTATCACTTTTGGGGTACTAATCCAAGTTAGCAACGCATTTAACCAAGTCCGCCAAAGTTTCAGCGTTTTTACAAATAACTGGACGACGATAACAGAACTTCGCTCCATTTATATGCGACTTAGCGAATTTGAGAAAAATATTGGGTATGACGGAAAAGTTGCCTAAAATTTGTGAATTTGCAAATTTAAAAATTCAATCAAATTTGGTATTGTTATTATTTTTTTAAATTTAGTTATTTTGAAAGTTGCTTTTTAAGGGGGAAAGGGGCTGACTTGCGAAGCGCCCCTTTCCCCCTTAACAACCCCCAAACCCTGCACGCTAGGAGTGGCAAATTTAAAAAAGCTTTCGCTTTTTTAAATTTGATTTTATGAAAAATTTGCTAACGCAAATTTTTGAATTGAGTTGTTTTGTAAATTTAAACATTGGCGATTGCTTCGAAAACTTCGTTTTCTCGCAATGACAATGGATACAAAATAATTCAATGAAAATTTGATAAATTTATGCCGACGATTTTGCGTGTTTTGCAGTAAATTTCGAACGAGATAAGGCTGGTATGCCTATCGAGTGAGAAATTTACAAAATCACGCAAAAGCTAGGCTCATTTCAATTCGCCAAACCCTTTTTACCAAAGGTTAAGATTAGCGACGGTAGTATTATCAGCGCCCCAAGCAGCAACAACGCCATAACCAAATCAATCAAAAGCCCAAAATAAATCGTCGGCCAAAAGTTGCTAATAGACATAACGCTAAATCCCAAAATAACGGCAAATGAAGTGTAATACATAGCATAACCGATACTTTTGTGGCTATTTAGCACGGCATTTTGCGCCGAATTTGAAGCGATTTCTTGTTTGTAGCGATGAATGTAGTGGATAGAGTTATCAACGCCCATTCCTATGCTAATAGCGGCAATCGTGATACTCATAATATCAAGCGGAATTCCAAGCAGCCCCATAATGCCAAAACCAAGCGACAACGGGATTAAATTTACAACTATCGCCATAAGCGCAAATTTAAGGCTTCTAAAAATCACTATAAATATCGCAAATAGCACCAAAAGCGTGAAACTAAGTGTGCCAAACTGCGAGCTTACAAGGCTTTGAAGCATATTATTATAAAGCACCATTACGCCACTGACCTGCACACTTACGCCGTCGTTTGCGAGTAAATTTTGCAAATTTGCGTTAAGATTTTTTAAAAACTCATTTCTGCGTAAATTTTTGTCGCTATCGATTGTCCTAACGGCAAAATGCGCTTCGTTTGCTTCTATGTTGATATATGGGCTAAGTACCATTTTTCGGTAGTTTTCAGGCAGTTCGTTATACATAACGGCAAGCATAAAATCATCAAGCTCTTTGCCGTCATTTAAATTTTTGCCGATTTTTAGCAAAGTCGAAAGCGAACCCACATTTCCGATAAATTCTTGCTCTTTTAAAAAATCGTGCGTTTTGTTGATGATTCGCATTTTATCGCTACTAAACCAATACTGGGCTTTGTTTTGATTTTCGGCAAACTCAGCTTCAAATTCGTCAAATTCATCATCTCCGCTTTGCGAAATTTGCGAATTTTGTGCTGAATTATTGCCAAATTTAATAACGACATCAAGCGGAACCGTGCCGCCAAGCTCTTTATCGATTACCGCCATACCGCCGTAAATTTCGGTGCTTTCTTTAAAGTATCCGATGAAGCTGTTTTCGACTTTTAGCTTTGAAATGCCAAATAATCCAACACAAACGCTAGTAACGCAAACGGCGTAGATAGCCTTTCTGTGATTTATGGCTAAATTCGCGCAAAATTCGGTAAATTTAAAATGCTCTTCAAATTTACGCTCAATCGGCGTTTTTTTAGTCAGCAAAATGATGGAAGAAAACAGGACAAATGCCGTAATCAGCGAGATAGCAATGCCAACACTCATCATAATACCAAGCGAAATGACAGGCTTAATGTCGCATAAAATCAGCGAGAAAAATCCGACAATGGTCGTGAAAATGGCGAAAAAGCATGGTTTTGCGCGATCTTTTAAAACCGCATAAACAAGCTGATTTTGCGTGAAATTTGGAAATTTGCTTAAATATTCTCTATAAGATACGATTAAATGTATGCAAACTGAAACCGTGATGATGAGTTGAAGTGCGATATAATTTGAGCTAATAACCGTAACTTCAAATCCCAAAAATCCAAACAAGCCACTAGCCAAAAGTGCGCTATAAACGCATATCACAAGGGCGATTAGGACGAATTTGAGCTGACGGAAAAAGAGCCAAAAACAAAAAAGCAAAAGCAAACAGCTCAAAACGCCGTAAGTGCCAATGTCGTTTCGCACAAAATTCATCATATCATCAGCAATTAGGTTCATACCGCCCAAAAATAGGCTCTCTTTTAAGCCGTCGTTTTTATATTTTGCGACGACGGCACGAATTTGCGCTAGGTCGTCGTGTTCTTTTATGCGATTGGCGTCGCGGTAAATTTTAAATTCCTTATTTAGCTCTACCAGCTCGATTTTTTCGTCATTTGTGATTGTGGAATTTAGCTCTTTTTTGGATAGTATTTCTTTTTTTTGTAAAAATTCGTCATATTTTAAATTTGGCTTTAAATTTATCATTATGGCTGTGGTTTTAAGATCACTGCTAACCAAATTTGAAGCATACAACGGGCTAGTTTCAAACTCACGCCTTGCCATTTTAATGTCGGTATCATTATCATCAAGGGTCGGAATATGCGATATGAGATCTGAAATTTGCTGATTTTCTTTATTTTGCAAAAGCGGAACGCTCGTAATATCTAAGACACTATCAACAAAGTCAAATTTGCGAATTTCATTTGAGATTGCACGGATTTTATTTAACGAATTTTGGCTTAGCAAATCGCCGTTTGGAGTGTAAGCAATAACCAAAAAATTCGGGCTTTCGTAGCGTTTTGAAACTTCACGCCAAATTTCTAAATCTATGTCATGCTCTAAAAGCAAAGTTTGGCTTGAAGCATCTATTTCAAGTTTGGTTGAATAATATGCAAAAAAGAGTGTCAAAGCCGTAAAAATCGCTAATACGGCTTTGGGAAAATTGACTAAAATTCTAAAAATTTGGCTCATTTGCTATCTGGCAAATTTGTTTGGCTTAGTCTTTTTAAAAGCTCGTCAAAACTTACATTTTCGACGACATCGCCAAACTGCGAGCGGTAAGTTTGCACTAAGCTAATCCCCAAAATATCGACATCGTAAATACGCCAGTCGTTTTCGCTTGGAAAAAATTTAAAATCAATCGGATAGTTTTTATCTTCGCCGATGATTTCGGTTTTTAGATAAACCCTTTTTTCATTTGGCTCTGTTGCGTTTATGACTTTCATCTCTTGGTTTGTGTAAAGGGCAAGTTTGTCGATAAAAGTTTGTTTTAGGTGTGCTTCGTAAGCTTCGTTAAATTTAGCCACTTGCTCCGGCGTTAGGCTCTTATAATGCTTTGAAAGCGAAAGTTTTGCCATAGTTTTGTAATCAAAAAGCGAGTCAAAAAGGGCAAAAATTTGCTTTGGCTTGTTTTCTTTTGAGATTGCACTATCTTTTAAAATCGAAACAGCGTTTGCAACTTTGTCGCTCATAACAGGCTTAATCTCACTTTTATCGATCGCAAAAGCAAAAGCGTTTAGGCAAAAAATTGCTAGGATAATTTTTAAAATTTTCATTTTTTACTCCTTTATTAGGTAATTTCGTCTTTGCTCGTAAGAATCGCGCAAAAACGGATAAAGATCAACAACGCCTTTTTTGATATTTTCGTATTGATCAGGATCTAGTGAAAATTCGTTAAATTTATTAAATACATTTAGCCCAAGAGCCGTGCCGTCGTCGTGGATATAATTAACAGGATTTGTAAAATAATCCCCAACTAGACCAAATGTGTCTCTTAGGTTGCTAGGTCCTAAAATTGGCCAAACTATATGAGGACCGGCAGGAATTCCCCAAAAACCAAGTGTTTGACCGAAGTCTTCATCGTGTTTTGGGATATTAAAATGCTTTGTAGCAGCATCACTAAGTCCGGCAAAACCTATGGTTGTATTTATCAAAAATCGTTTTGTCTCATCCCAAGAATTTGCAAATTTGCCCTGTAAAAGGTTATTTACTAATCTCATCGGATACATAAGATTGTCAAAAAAATCGCTAAATGCGCCTTGAATGGGATCTGGCATTACAAAATCATAGCCTATCGCCAAAGGTCTTACTAAATAGCCGTAAAATGCGTCATTTACATTTGTCATAACGCGATTATAGCCTGAGAGCGGATCAAAAACCTGCGTAGTGCCAAATTCGCTTTCGAATTCGTCAAATTCGGCTTCGTTTGGGTTAGCAAAAAGGGTGCCAAGACAAAGTAAAAAGGCAAATGCAAATTTCAACTTTTATCCTTATTTTTGAATTTAAAAAAACTTCAAATTCTATAAATTTAAAGCTTTTTTGTCAATATTAAAGCGACATTGTAGCATTTTTTTAGAAAATAAATGTTAATTTTTGATTTATAAAAGTATATTTCAAATTTCCCTTATTATATATAAAATTATATAATATTAATTAAAATCCTTTTATATAATAATTTTAATAAAATTAAGTTATATAAAAGCATACATAATATAAAATCGATTTTACAATTTTTATAAGGAGAATAGAAATGAAAATTTCTGCAAAATCACTATTTTTAGGTCTTTTAGTGGGCGTCCTAGCAAACGCGGGAGAAGTTAGTATTGCAGCAGCTGCAAATACTACTTATGCATTTGATGAGATTAAGGCTGAATTTGCCAAAGCCCATCCAGAGATTACGCTAAATGTGAGCCTTGGTGCAAGTGGTGCTTTAAGCACACAGATTAAAAACGGAGCTCCGTTTGACATTTTTATGGCAGCAGATATGGACTTTGCGAACAATCTTTTCAAAGACGGATTTGCCATAAATGAAGCCGTAACCTACGCAAAAGGCAAAGTTGCTATGTTTAGCGTTAGAGATCTAAATTTAACACAAGGTTTGGAAGTTTTAAAAGATGAAAAGGTAAAATCAATCTCAATCGCAAATCCAAAAACCGCTCCTTATGGCGCTGCAAGTGTGGCTGCCTTTGAAAAAGCAGGAATTTATGATACAATCAAAGCCAAAATCGTAGAAGCAAAATCAATCGGCGATGCGCTTTCACAAGCTATGAGCGCAGCCGATGTGGGTTTTGTGGCGGCTAGTTCTATGTATTCGCCAAAAATGGCAGAGTATAAAGAAGGTGTAAATTTCGTGCTTGTTGATAGCTCGCTTTACGACCCTATCGCACAAGGCATCGTAATCCTTAAAAAAGCCGAAAACAACGCCGAAGCAAAGGCTTTTTATGATTTTATCTTAGGCGAAAAGGGTAAGGAAATTTTTGCCAAATATGGATATGATTTTTAATGATTGAAGCAAAAGTAGAAGAAATTAACGAATTTAAGGGTATAAACGCCCTTAAATTCGGTGCTAAATTTGGAAAACTAACTATGGTTAGTTTAGAAATTCCTGCAAATTTATCGATAAATTCGCGCGTAAAGCTTGGATTTAAAAGCTCGGAAGTGATTTTAAGTCTAGAAAAACTTCAAAATTGTTCTTTAAGCAATGAAATTGGTTGTATTATCCAAAATATCGCTGTTGGCGAGATTTTAAGCGTAGTAAATTTAAAAGCAATAAATTCAGACGATATTTTTGAAAGTATAATCACAACTGCATCTGCAAAAAGGTTAAATTTAAGCCAAAATTTGCAAATTTACGCCTATATAAAGGCGACTTCGCTGTTTATCGATGGGGTTTTATGATTAGTATAAATTGCGTTAAAAAATTTGGCGATAAATTTAAAATCGAAGCAAATTTGCAAATTCCAAAAGGCAAAATTGCATGTTTTTACGGCAAAAGCGGAAGCGGGAAAACGACACTTTTACGCCTAATCGCAGGTTTCCAAAAGGCTGATAGCGGAGAGATAATAAACGGCGAAATAACGCTATTTGACGATAAATTTTTTATGTCGCCGCAAAAAAGACAAATCGGATTTTTATTTCAAGATTACGCGCTTTTTGAAAATATGAGTGTCATAAAAAATTTGCTTTTTGCAAAAAATGATCCCCAAAAAGCAAACGAACTTTTAAATTTATTAGAGATTGGGGATCACGCAAATTCGCAAATTTCCGAGCTTTCAGGTGGTCAAAAACAGCGCGTCGCACTAGCAAGAGCATTGATGCAAGATCCAAAAATTCTGCTTTTAGATGAGCCATTAAGTGCGCTTGATAACACAATGAGAAACAAAATTCAAGATTATTTGCTAAAAATTCATCAAATTTATAAACCCACGATAATCATCGTCAGCCACGATGTTAGCGAGATTTATAAGCTTTGCGATATAGTTTTTGAGATTGAAAACGGACGAGTTATAAAAAGCGGAACGCCAAGCGAAGTTTTTTTAAAAACGCTTGGTTCGCAAAAGTTTTCGTTTTTAGGAAAAATCGTTGAAATTTCGCAAAAAGACAGCGTTTTTGTGGCAGTTGTCGCTGTTGGAAATCAGCTTTGCGAAGTGGTTTTGAGTGAATTTGAAGCTAAGAATTTGCAAGTTGGAGATGAAGTAAGTCTAAGCACAAAGGCGTATTTGCTAAATTTAAAAAAGGTAGAAAAATGATAGAAACGCTTTTAAAACTCGATTACACACCGTTTTGGGTTTCGTTAAAACTATCTTTTATCACCACTTTGATTTTATTTATCTTGGTTTTGCCGTTAGCTTATTTTATGGCATATCGCGATTTTAAGGGGAAAAATGCACTTGAAGCTGTGATTTCACTGCCGCTTGTTTTGCCGCCGTCGGTGCTTGGATTTTATCTTTTGGTTTTTTTATCGCCTTACTCGTTTTTTGGCAAATTTTTTGATGAAACCTTTGGAATTCGTTTAGTTTTTAATTTTAGCGGTTTAGTCATCGCAAGTTGCATTTATTCGCTTCCGTTTATGTTTCAGCCTTTGGTTTCGGGCTTTCGAAGCCTAAATAAAAATTTGATCGAAGCTAGTTATTCGCTCGGAAAAGGTCGATTACAAACGCTTTTTAGGGTTGCTTTACCGTCTATTAAACCATCGCTTTTAACGGCGCTTGTGATAAGTTTTGCTCACACAATGGGCGAATTTGGCGTAGTTTTGATGATAGGCGGAAGTGTTAGTGATAAAACAAAGGTCGCAAGTATCGCTATTTATGAAGCTGTTGAGTTGTTGGATTTTCGCTTAGCGCACATTTATGCGGGAATTATGCTTATAATTAGCTTTTGCGTTTTGTTTGCGGTTTATTTTTTAAATTCGAAAAAAGCAAAATTCACAAGCCTTTAAAATCATTTTAAATTTAGCAATCTTTGGATAAAATAAATTTTTTGGAATTTGCTATGTTTAACGCTAGAAGACAGAAAATTTCTTTTATAAAAAGATTTTATTTACTCGGATTATTTGTTGTATTTGTGATTTTTGCGGTTTTGGCTTCGGGAATTTATAGCAAAAAAAGTAGAATCGAACAAGATTTAAAATCTCAAAGCGAAATTGCCGTAAATCTTATGAAACACCATAATGATGACCTGATAAGCGAACTTGATGATATACAAAATAGCATTGTCTTGACTTCAAAGCCGCTTGAAGTAATGAATTCGAAAATGGATAAAAAAGACGAATTTAACGCTATTTTTTATCTGAAAAATGATTTGATTTTAGCTAGTGATTATAATAAAATCGCTTTCCCAAGCGAATTTGATATTGACAAATTTAAAGATAGCGTTAAAAAAAGCGGTTTTTATATTTCAGATTTTATATTTTACGGCGGAATTTATCGTTATTTTATTATTAAACAGGCTCAAAATGGTGCGTATTTGGTTGGTTTTGTCGATACAAAAAGCCTTGTTTCAAATTTTACTTTTCCAAATTCGCAAATTAGAATCTTAAATTCAAACGGACATTTTATTTCGGGTGTAAATGGCGACATCTACGATATTTACGGCGATTCGTTTAGTTTTAAAAAAACAGATAGACTTGTGCTTATAAAAGAAAAATTAGGCGGTTTTGATTTTTTATATATCAAAAATATTGCAAATACTCAAAATTTCGTCCTTGTTAAAAGAACTTTGTTTTCTGAGCTAAACGGCGAAGTTATTATGTTTTTGGTTATTTTGGCTTTATTTGGGCTTGTGGGATTATTTTTGTTAGCAAATATTTTCTTTTTAAATTCAAAAGTTATCGCTCCTATAAATGAAGTCAAAAAGATTTTAATGTCATCAAATAAAAACGCGGAAGTTTCGACCAAAATCATACAAAAGGGAATTTTTAAAGATTTTAGCGATGATATTTTGAAATTTTCTGATAAATTCAGCGCCAAGGATAGCGAGCTTGGTGATTTGAGTAAAAATTTTTATGATATTTTTAAACAAAGTTCTCTTTGCGTTTTGATTGTAGATGGTATAAGCGGTATGATTGTTGATTATAGCGAGACTGCAAAGCAAATTTACGGCGATGATATAGCCGAAAAAAATGTATTTGAAATTAGCGCAAATTCACTACTTGAAAGGCAGATTAACGAATTTAAGGCAAATTATGCAAATGAAAATTATATGATAGGTATGCAAAATACGATTAATGGTCAAAAAAGTATGTATATGCAAAAAAGCTATATTTACTCAAACGGAGCGGTTTTTATCGTATATATCATGTTTGATATGTCAAAATACATAAATTTACAAGAACAAACAAGTAAGCAGTATGAATTTATGCAAAATTCGCCTCAAATTATGATGGTTTATGATTTTAATGCTTCAAAAGTGTTAAATTTAACGAGTAATGCAAAAGCTATTTGGGGTTATGATTATTTTAAATTTATAAACGGCGAGATTGATTTTTTTAGTATTATTCATCTAAAAGATGTTCTTCGTGTGCGAAATGAAATAAAAAATAATATCTCACTTTTTGATACGACAAGAAGAGATAGTTTCGAGCAGACCTATCGCATAAGGCACTTGGATAACGAATACTACACTTATAGCGTTTTTGCAAAAATTTTGCACACAAAAGGGAAAGAGCTGATTATTTTTTATTTCAACAATATCGATACACTAACAAAATCCGAAGAAAAATCAAGATACGATAGCGAATTTTATAAAAATATCATTGACACACGGACTTTTGTAACTTGGGAAATGGATTTAAAATCCAAAACGATTGAATTCGACGGCAATTTTTTGAAAATTTTAAATTATGAAGATAAATATCATCAATATAGCATTTCTTTTGGTGATTTTAAAAATATGATTTTAGATGAAGATGTGCAAATTTTTAATAATGCACTAAATGATTATATAAACGGACAATGTGAAAAATTTATTGCAGAATATCGCATAAAAGGTAGATCGAATCAAATAATCTGGCTTAGTGTGCAGGGCAGAGCGACTAATCAAAAAGATGGCTTGATAACAAAAATTTCAGGTATTTTTGAAAATATTACCGAGCGAAAAGAGGCAGAAATTCAACTAAAACTAAATGCAAGTGTTTTTTCAAATTCTCACGAAGGCATTATGCTATGTGGCAAAGACGGTCTTGTAATGCGAACAAATAAAGCATTTAGCGATATTACAGGCTATAATGAAGAAGAAGTTTTGGGTCGCTATCCGTCATTTTTATTTGCAAAAAATAAAGAAGAGTATGTGCAGGCTTTAAGAAATTCGCTTACAAAAGATGATGTTTATAGAGATGAAATCGAGGGTCTAAGCAAAAAAGGCGAGATTATCCCTGCTATTGTTACTATAAATGCCATTAGGGACGATAAGGGCGAAATCACAAACTATATGATAATGTTTATGGAAATTTATGGCATCAAAGAAAGAGAAGAAAAATTGCAACTAATAGCACACTATGACGCTTTAACAAATTTGCCAAATCGAATTTATTTTATGCAGATTGCGCCTGAATTTATGCAAAAGGCAAAAGATAGCGGGAAATTTATGGCTGTTTTATTTATCGATTATGACGGATTTAAGGCGATCAACGATACTTACGGGCATGATGTTGGCGATATTTATCTGCGTGAAATTTCAGCCGTGATGAAAAAGGCACTTAGAGAAAATGACTTTTTAGCTAGGCTTGGCGGAGACGAATTTTGTGCTATTATCCCAAATATTGAAGATAAAAAAATACTAATGCCTATTTTAAATAGACTGCTTGAAGCTTCAAATACTAAATTCAATATAAAAAATGAAAAAATCGGAGCAAGTGCTAGTATCGGCGTGGTATTTTATAATGGCGATGAAGAAGTCGAATTTAAAGATTTGCTAAGCAGAGCCGATAAAGCAATGTATAATGCAAAAACGCTTCATAAAGGTGGATTTAGCATATATGAAGATATGAGTGCAAATTCGCAAGTAGATCGCCTTGTCGCGTCGATAAGAAATAATGAATTTTTTATGCTTTATCAACCGATGATAGATGCCAAAAATAACGAAATTTTCGGTTATGAGCTTTTACTTCGTTGGAATCATCCAAATATGGGCATTTTATTGCCGGGAGATTTTTTGTTAGATTTAAACGAAAGCGATTTGGAGAGAGTTTTAAGTATCTTTTCGCTTAGCAAACTAGCAGAATTTCAAAGCGAATTTGATTGCATTTGTAGCATAAATATAAGTTCTACTCAGCTTCAAAATAGCGAATTTTACGAGCATTTTGCAAAAACAATGGCTCAAAATCCAAATGTAAATCCTAGCAAATTTATTTTTGAAATTACTGATTTTGACGAAGAAAGTGTAGATAAATTTAAAAATATTTTTGAAAAATATGCCGAATTTGGTGTGAAATTTGCCATAAATAGCGTGAATTCTCAAAATATTGTGTTGGCAAAAAATTTGCCGTTTTATATGATAAAAGTTCAAAGAGACATTTGTCTAAATGCCAAAAAAAGTTATGATAATATCAAAATGCTAAAAGCCATTTTGCTTTATGCCGAAAAATTGGATTTAAAAGTCGGCGCACAAGGCATTGAAGATGATTTTTCGCTAAGATTGCTTAAAAATTTAGGTTTTGATTATTTACAAGGAAATGTGATTTCAAAAGCACTTAAAAAAGATGAAATCGCCGGTTTTGCCAATAAATTCAAAAAATTAAATCAGCCTAAGCCTATTTCAAAAACCGAATTTAACGATTTTTTGATTTTCTTAGATTACAAAAAAACGGCAGAAGAATTTATAAATTTGGTTCAAACAAAAAAAATCAATAAAGAAAATTTTAACTCATCAAAAGCAAAATTTAGCGAAATTTTAGAGCAAATTCAAACTGCTAAGAGTGATAATTTTAATTTAAATACAGAAATACATAAGCAAATTTTGGATATTCTTACGCTTGATTATGAAAATTTGCAAAATTTTGTGCGTGAATTTACGCCAAAACTTACGGCACTCATAAAAAACACGGAGGATTTATGATAGATAGTCTTAGTGCTGATTTTGAGCACGAAATTCCAAACGGATCAAGACTTTATTTTGGAAAAAATGCCGCTTTAAAACGAAAGATTGAAAATATTGCAAGTGAGATTTTGCTTAAAAATGATTTTAACGAAATTCTCACACCTTGTTTTTCGTATCATCAAAATTTAGGCGTTAAAAGCGGACTTTTGAAATTTTCTGACCCGCAAAATAATGAAATCGCTTTAAGAGCCGATAGCACCGTAGATGTCGTGCGTATCGTGCGAAGACGGCTAAAAAATGAAAATTTAAAACGCTGGTTTTATATGCAGCCGATTTTTAAATATCCAAGCAAGGAATTTTATCAAATCGGCGCCGAGATGATAGATGAGCGAAATTTGTCTCTTGCGATAAAAATTGCATTAGAAATTTTTAGCGAATTTGGTTTAAAGCCTGTTTTGCAGCTTAGCAATATCGAAATTCCAAAGCTGATTTGTCAAATTTTAGGCATTTCGATTGATGTTTTTGAAAAAGGTGCGATTGAAGTTTTGCTTCAAAAAGATATAAAATGGCTAAATGACATTACCAAAGCTACCACTTTGCAGGATTTAAAAGCTCTTAAAAACAGCGTTCCTAGCGAATTAAAAGATGCTATAAATGATATTGAAAATTTGGGAATTTCGTATGAAAATGTTCGAATTTCGCTTTTGTATTATTCAAAAATGCGATATTATGATGAGCTATTTTTTAGATTTTTAGACGCAAATTCGATACTTTGTAGCGGCGGAAACTACAAGATCGACGGCACAAATTCGAGCGGTTTTGCCGTTATGGTTGATGCAATGATAGAAAAAATTATATATAAGGATTAAAAAATGAGTAAGGCTGATTTGATTTTAGGCGTTCAGTGGGGCGATGAAGGCAAAGGCAAAATCGTCGATATGATTTGTGCTGATTATGATTTTGTTTGTAGAAGCGGCGGCGGACACAATGCAGGGCATACAATCTGGGTAAATGGCACAAAATACGCACTTCATTTGGTACCAAGTGGGATTTTAAATAAAAATACAATTAATATCATAGGAAACGGCGTTGTGGTCAATCCTGATGTTTTGATTACTGAAATGGCGCAGTTTGAGAATTTGCAAGGCAGATTTTTTATAAGTGAAAAAGCACATTTAAATTTAAGTTTTCACTCGCTCATAGATCAGGCAAAAGAAAAATTAAAAGGCGATAAAGCTATCGGCACGACGGGCAAAGGCATAGGTCCTGCGTATGCTGATAAAATCAACCGAACAGGTCATAGAGTGGGCGAACTTTTAGAGCCTGAAAAACTTAGTGAAGCCTTATCAAGGGATTTTGCGGCAAATAAATATATTTTTGATACGCTTGGCATAAATTTGCCGTCAAAACTTGAAATTTACGAAGAGCTAAAAAGATTTAAAAACACTCTTGCGCCATACATTGCAGATACTACAAATATGATTTGGAAAGCTTTGAGCGAAAACAAAAAGGTTTTAGTAGAAGGCGCACAAGGAAGTTTGCTTGATATTGATCATGGAACTTACCCTTATGTAACTAGCTCGAACACCGTTGCAGCGGGTGCTTGTAGTGGTTTAGGGCTTTCTCCAAAAGATATAGGCGAAGTCATCGGCATAGTAAAAGCTTACACTACACGCGTTGGAAACGGCGCATTTCCTACCGAAGATAAAGGCACACAAGGCGATATTATGTGCGAAGTAGGAAAAGAATTTGGTACGACAACAGGCAGACGAAGAAGATGCGGTTGGTTTGACGCTGTGGGTGTAAAATACGCTTCAAGGCTTAGCGGAATCGATAAATTCGCATTGATGAAACTTGATGTTTTAGACGGATTTGAAAAAATCAAAATTTGCAAAGCTTATAAACTTGGCGAAAAGATAATTGATTATTTTCCTGTAAATTTAGACGAAGTCGAGCCAGTTTATGAAGAAATGGACGGTTGGGAGAGCGTAAAAGGTGTCTCTAAATTTGAAGATTTACCAAAAAATGCGCAAATTTACATTAAAAAAATAGAAGAATTAACAGGCGTTAAAGTTGGGTTTATTTCAACTAGCCCAGAGCGAACCGACACGATTATTTTATAATAACAGAAAGGCGGAAATATGCGTATAAGATTATCACATGTCCCGTATATCGCACATAAGATCGCGATTGATTTAGTGAATTCAGGGTTTGTTACGCTTACTAGCGGTTTAGAGCCTGTCTCAAAAGCGGCAGATGAAATTTTGCGAAGTGATTTGATGAAGGAAAGAGCCATAGAAGAAAGGGCAAATGAAATCATCGACGCGCGAATCGATGAAATGGATAGTATGCAAGTTGATAAGAAAAATATGTTTTGGCTTATAAAGAAAAAACTTGCCGAAGAAGCAAATTTCAGTCTTAATTACGAAGATAGATACTCAAATTTATCGCATGAAATTTTAGAAACTATTTGGAAAAAAAGCTTGATTGATTACTCTGTTTCGGAAAACAAGGTAAAAAATGTGATTTACATTTCGATTGAAGATTATCTTAAAAATTTCGAAAAAATCGAAGATATAGTTATCGAAAAAATCGAAGGCTATAAACGAAAATTGATCCCCGGAACAGAAGAATACGATATGGTTTTTGAAAAACTCTATGAAGAAGAATTACGCAAAAAAGGTATGTTTTAATGAAAGCTTATATTTATATTGAAAACGGCGTGTATTTGGAAGCAAAGGCTTTTGGTAAGGGCGGAAGTGCATTTGGCGAACTTGTGTTTAACACTTCAATTACAGGCTATCAAGAAATAATCTCTGATCCAAGTTATGCCGGGCAGTTTATAGTTTTTACTATGCCTGAAATCGGCATTGTCGGCACAAATAGTTTTGATAACGAAAGCTCAAAAATTCACGCAAGTGGAATTTTTATCAGAAATTTTAATAACAACCCGTCAAATTTTAGAAACGAAGCAAATTTAGAAGAGTATTTTATCAAAAACGGCAAATTCGGAGTTTATGACATTGATACTAGATATTTAACCAAAATGCTTCGCGATCAAGGTAATTTGCGTGTTTTTGTTTCAACCGAAATCAGCGATAAAGAGATGCTTAAAAATGCTTTGGCAAATTCAGCTAGAATCGAAGAGGTAAATTATGTCAGCATTGTTAGCACCAAAAGTGGCTACGCCCATGAAAACGGCTCTTGGGATTATGCTAAAAATGAGTATAAAAAAATCGAATCTTGTGGCAAAAAAGTCGCCGTTATGGACTACGGCGTAAAGCGAAACATCTTAAATGAGCTTGGAACGCTTGGCATACAAACTCAAATTTTCCCGCACGATACCAAAGCAGATACGCTAATTGATAAATTTAAAAAAGGCGAAATTCACGGAATTTTCCTTTCTAATGGCCCCGGCGAACCAAAAATGCTAAAAGCCGAAATAGCAGAAATTAAAAAAATGATAGAAGCAAAAATTCCTATTTTTGGAATTTGCCTAGGACATCAGCTTTTAAGCAATGCAATGGGCTATGAAACTTACAAGCTTAAATTCGGACAACACGGCGCAAACCACCCCGTGCAAAATCAATTTAGCAAATCAATCGAAATCACGGCGCAAAACCATAACTACAATGTCCCTGAAAGCATAGCAGAAGTTGCCGAAATAACGCATAGAAATTTATTTGATGGCACGATTGAAGGCGTTAGATATAAAAATTATCCTGTTTTTTCGGTCCAACACCACCCAGAAGCAAGCTCTGGTCCAAATGAAAGCAAATATATTTTTAAAGAATTTTTAGAAATTTTATAATGTCAAATTTAGTTAGCATTATCCCTATGGCAGTGTTGATGAGTTTTGGGCATTGCCTAGGGATGTGCGGCGGTTTTGTCATTGCCTACAACACAAAACTAACAAAAAAAACCAAATTCCAAGCCTTTATTTACGCTTTGAGTTACCATTTAAGCAGAGTTTTTGCATATATAAGTTTAGGAATTTTAGGCGGATTTTTTGGTTCTTTTTTTAAATTTAGCCAAAAAAGTTTAGGATTTTTGCACTTTTTTATCGGAATTTTGCTTGTGATTTTTGGGATCGCGCTTTTAAAACGGGGTGCGCTTTTAAAATTTATAGAAAACGATAAAATTTGGTCTAAATTTCTAGCAAAACCTACTAAATTTGCAATGCAAAGCGAGAATTTAAGCGGATTTTGTTTGCTTGGTTTTTTAAACGGACTTTTGCCGTGCGGCGTTGTATATACGGCTCTTGCTATGGCGATTATGTCGGCAGATATAGCACAAGGCGCACTCATAATGGCAGTTTTTGGAATTTGCACACTTCCTACGCTGTTAGGTTTTTCTTTTGTGATAAATTTATTAGGTTTAAAGTTTAAAAATACTATGCTAACGCTGTCGGCAATTTTTATAATTGCTTATGGAATTTACAAGGCATTTACGGGGTTTATGGCGACAATATGAAAAAAACTCAGGCAAAATTAAAGCAATATCAAGATGCGATTGATGCGAGTAATATTGTTTCAAAAACCGACATTAACGGCATTATAACCTTTGTAAATGATGAATTTTGCAAAATTAGCGGTTATTCTAGACAAGAACTTATCGGTTCTCCGCATAATATAGTTCGCCACCCAGATGTCAAAAAATCAGTTTTTAAAAAGCTTTGGGAGACCATTTTAGCTAAAAAAGTTTATAAAGGTATAGTTAAAAATTTATCAAAAGACGGCAGAGCGTTTTATCTAAATGCAACGATTATTCCGATTTTAGATGATAACGGCGAGATAGAAGAATTTGTTGCTATTCGCCACGATGTAACAAATGTTATTTTGCTTAACGAACACCTTACGCAGCTTAGAGTAGAGTTAAACGAGTTAAATCAATCACTAGAAAATAAAGTAAAAGAACAAACCAAAGAACTCACTATATTAAATGCGAATTTGGAAAAAAGAGTAGAAGAAGAGATTGCTAAAAATGAGCAAAGTAGTCGCATTATGTTTAGGCAGTCTCGCCTTGCTTCTATGGGCGAAATGATGGCAAATATCGCTCATCAGTGGCGTCAGCCGTTAAGCGAACTTAGTATTGATCTTTTTAAAATGAAGCAAAATTTGGAAGATAAAGATGAGTTTTTAGATACTTACGAACATGCAAAACAGGTCATCAAAAACATGTCCAATACGATTGATGATTTTAGAAATTTCTTCAACGCAAACAAGCCGGTTGAAAATTTTTTGGTTAGTAGTTGTGTTGATGATGCTATGATTATGTTAAAAGGAACGCTTGATAGAAATGATATAAAAATCGATGTGAAAAGTCAAAAAAATGTTTTTGTATATGGTCATCAAAGCGAACTTACACAAGTTTTTATGAATATTTTAGTAAATGCAAAAGACGCATTTAAAAATAGTAAAATAAAAAGTAAAAAAATTCAAATTTCAATCAAATCAAATGATAAATTTGCGATTATCGATATAAAAGACAACGCAGGAGTCATAAAAGACGAGATTATGGAAAGAATTTTTGAGCCTTATTTTACGACTAAGCATAAATCTTCTGGTACCGGTCTTGGGCTATATATGTCAAAAATGATAATTGAGCACATGAAAGGCGAGATAATCGCAGAAAATTTGAAAAATTGGGTAAATTTTAAAATAATACTGCCGTTGGCAAAAGAAGAGGGGGGCGTATGAGTGTAGCGTTGAAGGAATTAAGTGTCCTTTTAGTTGAAGATGAAGCGAAAATTCGTGATTTGTTAGCTAGCGTTATGGAAAAAGTTTTCAAAAAGGTCATAACGGCGCAAAACGGCGAAGAGGGTCTGAAAAAATTTAAAAAATTTAATCCAAATATCGTCATAACCGATATTTTAATGCCGATTCGTGATGGTTTGGAGATGTCAAAAGATATTAGAGCTATTTCGCCTGGGACGCCGATTGTGGTTTTAAGTGCGTTTAATGACAAAGACAAACTTATGCAAGCCATTGAAATCGGCATAAATAAATATCTTTTAAAACCGATTGATATGGACGAGCTAATCTATGCGATTGAGACTTTGGCGAAAGCTAAAATAGATTCTTCAAATTTGATAGAAATCGGCAAAAATTACACTTTTAGTCCTACAAAAAAAGTTCTTATTAAAAACGGAGTTGAAATCCCACTAACTAAAAAAGAGCTAGCATTTATTTCGCTTTTGATAAATCGTCTTGGAACGCTTGTTTTACACTCTGACATCAAAAAAAATGTCTGGATAGGCGAAAGTGTAAGCGATGCGGCGATTCGAACTTTTATTAAACGAGTTAGAGATAAAGTAGGGGCTGATTTTATCAAAAACATACCAGGTCTTGGATATAAGATCGATACAAAACTATGAATTTATCGAAGCTTAAAGATTAAATTTTAAATAAATATAAATTTAATACTTTAAGCTTACTTGTAGCAATTAAAGATTATAATTACATTAAAGTGTTATCTTAATAATACTAAATTTCTAGGAGGATTTTTAATGCAACCAGGAAAAGCATTAAGTTACGACTATTCGGTCGCTAAGTTGTTCTTGTTTTCTACTCTTGCATTTGGTATTATCGGTATGCTTATTGGAACGCTAATTGCATTTCAACTCGCATGTCCTGATTTAAACTACCTTTTGGGTGAGTATGGAACTTTTAGTCGCCTTAGACCGCTACATACAAATGGCGTTGTTTATGGCTTTATGCTTTCAGGAATTTGGGCTACATGGTATTATGTAGGTCAAAGAGTTTTGAAAGTTTCAATGGCCGAGTCTGGTTTTTTGATGTTTATCGGAAAGCTTCACTTTGTTCTATATATTTTGATTATTCTTTTAGCTGTTGTTACGCTTTTTGCAGGTATTTCAACATCAAAAGAGTATGCAGAACTTGAATGGCCAATCGATATACTTGTCGTAGTTGTTTGGGTTTTATGGGGTATTTCGATTTTCGGTTTAATCGGAATTAGAAGAGAAAAAACTCTATATATCTCTATTTGGTATTATATCGCTACTTTCCTTGGCGTTGCAATGCTTTATTTGTTTAACAACATGGAAATTCCTACAAGATTATTAACAGGTATGGGAAGCTGGATTCACTCTGTTTCTATGTATGCAGGAAGTAACGATGCTATGGTTCAATGGTGGTGGGGACACAACGCTGTTGCGTTCGTATTTACTGTTGCTATTATTGCTCAAATTTATTATTTCCTACCAAAAGAGAGCGGACAATCTGTTTATTCTTATAAACTATCATTGTTTTCATTTTGGGGCTTAATGTTTATTTATCTATGGGCTGGCGGACACCACTTGATTTACTCAACTGTTCCTGATTGGGTTCAAACTATGGGTTCTGTTTTCTCTGTTGTCTTGATTTTGCCATCATGGGGCTCTGGTATTAATATCCTTTTAACAATGAAAGGTGAATGGAATCAATTAAGAGAAAATCCACTAATCAAATTTATGGTTTTAGCTTCAACTTTCTATCTATTCTCAACACTAGAAGGTCCAATCCTTTCAATCAAATCAGTAAATGCTCTTGCACACTTTACAGATTGGATCCCGGGACATGTTCATGATGGAACACTTGGTTGGGTTGGATTTATGACAATTGCAGCTATGTATCACATGGTTCCTAGAATTTTCAAAAGAGAGCTTTATTCAAAATCTTTAATGGAAGCTCAATTTTGGATTCAAACAACAGGTATTGTTTTATTTTTCAGCTCAATGTGGATTGCAGGTATCACACAAGGTATGATGTGGAGAGCGACAGATGAATTTGGTAGCCTTGCATATCAATTTATCGATACAGTAACTGTTTTGGTTCCTTATTACTGGATTAGAGCAGTCGGCGGTGCATTATATTTCATAGGTTTAGTTATGTTTGTATATAATGTTCTTAAATCAGTTAGTTCAGGTAGAAGTATCGCAGAAGAACCTCGCAGTGCTTCACCGATGGCAGCATAATAAAGGAGGATAAAATGTTTAGTTGGTTAGAAAAAAATCCATTCTTCTTTGCAGTTGCCGTTTTTGTTGTTATTGCTTATGCAGGCGTGGTAACAGTTTTACCAAACTTTGCAGAAAGTGCTAGACCGATTGAAGGTAAAAAACCTTATAGCGTTCTAGAACTAGCAGGTCGTCATGTTTATATTCAAGATAGCTGTAATGCTTGTCATTCACAACTTATCAGACCGTTCAAAGCCGAAACAGACAGATACGGTGCTTACTCAAAAACAGGCGAATTTGCTTATGATAGACCTTTCCTTTGGGGTTCAAAAAGAACAGGTCCGGATCTTGCTCGTGTAGGAAATGCTAGAACTGCTGATTGGCATGAAAAACACATGAAAAATCCAACAGAAGTAGTTCCGGGTTCGATTATGCCTGCTTACAAGCACATGTTTGTTAAAAATGCAGACCTAGAAACTGCGTTTGCAGAAGCCCTAACGGTTAAAAAAGCGTTCAATGTTCCTTATGATCAAGCAGGTATGCCACAAGTCATACTAGACGAATCTAAATCTGCACAAGAAAATTTTGATATGCTACAAGATCAAATCAAAAAAGAGGCAGCAGTTATAGTTAGTCAAATGAAAGATCAAGATGTCAAAGATGCGTTCGCAAGAGGCGAGATTAGACAAATCGTTGCTTTGATCGCATATATGAATAGCCTAAAATAAAGGATTTTCGGTGAATTTGGATATGGATACTATAAGAAGTTTGCAAGCTTACGGATACGCATTTGCGGTTATGATTTTAAGTTTTGTGCTTTATGCTTATTGGTTTCATTTAAAAAGATCTGAAAAAACAGGTCGTAGAAACTATGAAAAGTATGGAAATTTAGTAATCGATGATGAGCTAAGCGACGAGATTATCGAACCCAAAAGAGCCGATGAAAACGAGAAAAAGGAGCAATAAATTATGAAATGGTTTAATTTAAGTGATAGTGTAAATTCTCTGTCGCTTTTAGGAGCTTTGGCTATCTTGCTCATAAGTGCCTTTGTTATAGGTGGTTATGTCAAAAAAATGAAAGTTGCCAAAGATAAAGTTGAAAGCACGGGCGAAGAGTGGGACGGCATCGGCGAACTTAAAAATAATTTGCCGACAGGCTGGGCAATATCTTTTATCGCGGTTATGGTATGGGCTTTGTGGTATTTCTTTTTAGGTTACCCGCTAAATTCATACTCACAAATCGGCGAGTATAATGAAGAAGTTAAGGCTCATAATGCAAAATTTGAACAAAACTTTGCAGGTGCCGATAAAGCAACTTTAAAAAATATGGGCGAGAGTGTTTTCTTGGTTCAATGCGCTCAATGTCATGGCGTTAGCGGTGATGGCATAAACGGCGTAGCAAGAGATTTGACGAAATGGGGCAGCGAAGCAGGTATCGAAGATGCTATTATTAATGGTTCAGAAGGTATGGAATATCCTTTGGGTATGATGAGCAAAGCTGCTGATTTAGGTATCGATAATAATACTGCAAAAGCAATCGCTGCCTATGTCGCAAAAGAAGTTTCTGCTATCAAATCTACTAAAAATGAAAATTTAGTATCACAAGGAAGAGAAGCTTTTGGTGTTTGCGCATCTTGCCACGGCGAAGACGGCAAAGGTATGGACGGCTCAGCACCGGATCTTACAAAATATGGTTCAAGTGAATTCGTAAAAGAAGTTCTAAATAGAGGTAAAGCCGGTTCAATCGGTGTTATGCCTTCATTTACGGACGGAAGACTTAGCGAAGTTCAAAAACAAGCAGTCGGCGAATTTATTTCGTCTTTGGCAGAATAAGGAGCAAACTATGGAAAATACAAGTAGAAGTGTTTTTGCGTTAAATGGCGTTACAGGAATGCTTATTGCTACCGTTCTTTTGCTTTCAATCTTGGCTACTTTGACAGTGCTTGGTATCGGCGCACAACAATCAGTTATGCAAAAACCATACAAGCTAAATAACCCTGCAAGTGTTGAAATGAGAAGTAGCATTGAAGTTCAAAAAAATACAATGGTAAAGGAGTAGGATATGTCAGCAGGATTACTTGAAAAAGTCATACTTCTTCTAATAATTGCACTTGCTGTTGCAACAGCCGGTTCAGTTCTTACTTCAAATATATTGTATATAGGTTAGTATGAGACTAAATTTGATTACAAAGGGCGCTTTGTGCGTCCTTTTCTTTTTTTGTGTAAATTTGCAGGCAAATTTTGTTGTGCAAAATGATGATATTTTGCAACCTGAGCTTATTTCGCAGCTTGAAAGTATAGGAAATGAGCTATATCAAAAAACAGGCGTAAATTTATCCGTTGCTGTGCTTAAAAATTTACAGAACAAAAGTTTAAGCGAAAAAGGTAGTGAATTTACGGCAAATTTAAAAAATCCGTATATATTTTTGATTTTTACAAATGACGAACATAAAATTCAAATTTATAATTCGCAAGATACGCAAAATCTTTTTGACAAAGAGCAAATTCTAAGTCCTATGCCAAATCGTGGCTCGATTATTCCGATTTTGGTAAATCACAAAAGAGATGCAAATATGACTGGAATCATAAATGCTGCCATTTTAAACGGATATGCCGATATTGCCGATCAGGTTGCAAAATCGCAAGGCATAGAGCTTGAAACTTCTATCGGAGATACAAATAGAATTTTCATAAACACACTTAGATATATTTTTTATGGAACCCTTGCATTTGCGATTTTTATGTATTTTTATAGTAGGAAAAAGAAAAAACAATGAGCGAAAATAAAAAATTTAATCCATGGCCTTATGCGATAATGCTCTCTTTTGTCGCAATCATCGCAGCTATTATCCATACAGTGGTTATCGCACTTGATAATCCTGTGCATGAAGATGGCTTTATGGGAAAATATCAAGAAGTCGATCACGGATATAATGAAATTCAAATTTCACAAGCAAAATTTGATGAAAAGTATCAAGTTTATATTGCCGAATTCGTAGCAAACGAAGGAGAGAGTGAAATCGTAAAGCCAAAAGATAACACAGATATAAATGTGCTAAATTTTGAAAAATCTTTTTTAAAATCTTTAAGAGAAGATGGCGTAAATCAAGAAAATATCGCTGTTTTGGCGCCTAATTATGAACTTATTAATGGTAATAAAATTAAATTTAAAATAGCTTTTAAGCCAAATACTGATAAAATGGACGCACAAATTCGCCTTACGCGACCTGAGACCAATGAATTTAATCAAGATTTATCGGCTAAATTTGAAAACGGATTTATAAGCGTCGATGAGTTTGAAGTCCCACAAAAAGGTCGTTGGCAAGTCATAGTTAGACTTGATGACGGCGAGAATGCGGGGTTTTACAAATTTGAGTTTATCAGCATTAAAAAATAACCTAATCGTCTTTTCTACAAACAGAAAAATCAGAGAATTTAAAAAAGATAGTAGCGATTTTATACTGCCAAAAACGCTTAGTCTTGGCGAGTTTTTGCAAAAAGCGATAATCGTAAAAAATCTTAGCAAATGCGGTGAAATTTCGCAAATTTTATATATGCAACAAGCATGCGAAAAGACAAAAAAAATCACACAAACCCTGAATTTTCCGAGCGAATTTTTTGAATTTATGAAAAATAGCGAGTATTTGTTTAAATTTTTCAAAGAGCTAAAAACTGCCAAGAAAGGTATCAAAGATATAGTTTTAGCCGATACTTACGACAGCTACAATGAGCATTTACAAATTTTAGATGAGCTTTTGAAATGCTATCTTGAAATTTTAAAGCAAAACGGCGTTTATGATGACATTAGCGTTTGTGATTTGTATGAGATAAATGAAAGCTTTATCAAAGAATTTGAAAGTATCCAAATTTACATTGACGGATTTTTGAGCGAGTTTGAGTTTGAAATCATCGCAAAATGCGCAAATTTGACAAATTTAAAACTTATTTTCAAAAATACAAATTTTAATAAAAAAGTCGTTGAAAAAATTGCAAATTTAAGTGGAATTTTGCCGCAAGAATTTAAACTTAACAAAGAATACACGCTAAATTTAAGTCAAAAATTCATCGAAAAAAGTGAAAATTTACCAAAATGTGTCGAAATTTTGGTAAAACATTTTTCGCTTAGAAGTTTGCAGTGTGCCTTTGTTTTTGAAAAAATTTCAACATTTATAAAAAAAGGCATAAAGCCAGAAAATATCGCTGTAATCTTGCCTGATGAAGAATTTGCCGATATTTTAAGATTGCATGATAAATACAATATGCTAAATTTTGCAATGGGCAAAAAGATTGCTAGGACGCTATTTTACCGCGTTTTATCAAAGATAAATGAGAGCATTAAAGAAAATGCTTTTGTAGATTTTAGCGCAGTAAAAAATGAAATTTCCAATGAATATTCGCTATTTTTTTTACAAATCGGCTTGAAAGAAAGCTTGTATGAAAGGATAAAAATAAATTTCGAACAGGTGGTCGAATTTAGCGAATTTAGCGATATTATAAATGAAATTTTGAGTTTGAAAAATGAAAATTTGAACGAGTTTATAGCAAAACCACTTTTTATGATAGAAATTTTTTTACAAAAAAACACTCTTTGTTTAAAAGAGACGATCGAGCTTTTTTTAATACTGCTTAGTGATGTCAAAATCCCACATATCGGCGGTGGCGCTGTGAGTGTTTTAGGCGTTTTAGAAAGTAGGGGTATGAAATTTGACGGCGTTATTATTATCGATTTTAACGATGATTTAGTGCCAAATCGTAGTAGCGGAGAGATGTTTTTAAGTTCAGCTGTGCGAAAAGAAGCAGGACTAATTAGCCACGCTGATAGAGAGAATTTGCAGAGATTTTACTACGAAAGCTTGATAAATTCGGCAAAATTTGTTGCCATAAGCTACGAAAAATCGGAAGAAAAACTAAAATCTCGTTTTTTAAATAATTTTTCATACAAAGAAGATAATGATTTTAGTGAAGATGACTATCTGCAAACCTTTGGAAACGACCAAAAAATGGTGATGAAAAACGATGAGCCAATTATTAAAAAAGAAGATTTTTTTAAAGAAACATTATCATTTTCAAGGCTAAATTGCTATTTAGAGTGCAAGCGAAAATATTACTACAAATACATAGAAAAAATCGATGAAAATGTCCTATTTAACGAAACTGACAACTTTGCAAAAGGAAATGTTTTGCATGAAAGTTTTGAAGAATTTTACAAAGAAAACGCCAAATTTGACTTTGATAAATTTAAAATTATATATGAAAAAAAGGCAAAAAACAGACATTTAAATGAATTTGATATAGCTTTAAATTTGTTAAATATCAAAAAAATCGCCGATAATTTTTTATTTGAACACGAACGGGATTTTTCGTGCAAAAAATGCGAATTTGAGCTTAACGAGCGCGAATTTAACGGCATTAAAATCAAAGGCAAAATCGATAGAATCGATGAAAACGGCGTGGGCGAGATTTTTGTGATTGATTACAAAAGCGGTAGCAAAAAAGATAATTCTTATCAACTTGCATTTTATGAAGCCTTGTTGGATAGGCCTTGCAAAAGCAAATTTATCTTTTTTGGAAGTGGCGAAGTTTGCGAAGCTGGCAAAGATTTTGGAGTAGAAAATTTAAAAATTCTCATAAATGAACTAAAAGATGAATTTAAAAATGAAGTGAATTTTGGTTGCACTACGCAGGGTGGCAAAAAGCCTATTTGCGAATACTGTCCGTATCAAATTATCTGCAAAGGAAAAGTTGATGCTACCACAAGATAAGCTGTATTGGGCATTAGAAGCCAGTGCCGGAACTGGAAAAACATTTAATCTAGCCGTGCGATTTATCGAGCTTATTTTAAGCGGGGCTGGGATTAGCCAGATTATGGCGCTAACCTTTACTAAAAAAGCAGCAAATGAGATGAAAGAGCGGATAATTCGTAATTTTTTAAATCTTGAAAATCAAAAAAACGAGCTTGAACTCATCAAAAAAGATTTAAATTTAAACGAAAATGAGATAATTTCGCTCAGAGATAAACGAAAAGATGAGTTTTTAAAAGCTAATTTAAATATCTCGACCTTTGATTCATTTTTCAATAAAATCATAAAACTTTTTGCCCTAAATTGTGGCGTAGATCCGCATTTTGGCATTGATGATACCATTTTAAAACACCAGCAGAAAATATTTATCGACGAGATTATAAAAAATCCGATGGATTTTGCAAATTTGATAAATTTGATTGCAAATTTGGACGCCAAAAAAGATAAAATTTTATCAAATTTGGACTATTTGCAAGAAAATCAAGTCGAAATTCCAAATTTCACAAACCCAAAATTTCCAAATTTAAATAGTATAAATTCTTTGCTTGATGAGATTTTAGAGCTTTTAAAAAAAGGTGAATTTTCGCAAAAAGCCATTGATATTTTTGACAAACCTAGAAAAATTTCTGAAATTATGAAAATTTCGGTGCTAAATCGCGAGACATTATCAGAGCATAGTTTTTTTAAAAAAGCCTACACGCCTGAACTTGACGAGAAATTCATCGCTTTAAAAGATGAGATTAAAAAATATTTAGACGAGCTTGAAATTTACAATCTTAGCGAACTAGCCAAATTTATCAAAACTTATAAAAATGCAAAAACTAAATTTAACAAAACAAGCTCAAAACTCACATATAGCGATGTTTCATCGCTTGTTTATGATTTGCTTTGTGGTGGCAAAATCGATACAAATTTGCTATATTTTAGGCTTGATAGTAAAATCACGCATTTGCTAATCGATGAATTTCAAGACACTAGCGTTTCGCAGTATAAAATCATGCACCCGCTAATTAGCGAAATAGTTGCAGGAGCTGGGCAAAACGGCGTTGGAAGCTTTTTTTATGTGGGAGATAAAAAGCAGAGCATTTATGGCTTTCGTGGTGCAAAAAAAGAGCTATTTGACGCACTTAGAGATGAATTTTTGCAAATTCGAACAACAAATTTGGATACAAATTATCGTAGTTTAAAGCTTTTGGTTAAATTTGTAAATTTTGTTTTTAAGGATAAATTTGACGGCAAATTTGTAGAGCAAAAATGCAACAATGCTCTTAACGGAAATGATCTCGCAAAATCGCAAGAATATATAAAAAACAATCCAAATTTTAGCCTTTTTGAGATCGAAAATGACGATTACGGCTATGTAAAATCGCTTAGTAGCGATGAAATTTTTGATGAAGTTTTAAACCAGATCGCATTTTTACGCCAAAATGGGGTTGATGATGGTGACATAACGGTGCTTTGCTGGAAAAATGAAGATTGCGAAAGCCTAAAAGAGATGTTGGAGAGCAAGGGTATTGGAGTAACGATAAATAGCACAAAAAAATTGCGTTCTGTAAAAGAGATCGCTAGTATCGTAGAATACGCTAAATTTTGCCTAAGCGGGGCTAAAATTTACGAGCGAAATTTAAATTCTCTATTGGGTTTTACTCCTGAGCGTGAGAGCTTGGATTTTAGACAAAATCCGCAAATTTTAGCCAAAAAAATAGCAAAAATTTTAAAAATCGAGCTGAATAATGAAAATATTTTGCTATTTTTTGAAGTGTTAAATAAATATAAAAACTTCATTGAGTATATTTACGCAAACGACGATACCAACGCATTTTCACAAAGTAGTAGCGGCGTAAATTTAATGAGTATTCATAAATCAAAAGGGCTGGAATTTGATCATCTAATCGTTTGCGATTTAGTTGGCGGCAAAAAACACAATGCAGATAATTTTTTGATAAATTATGATACAAATGCTAAAAAATGGCAGATAAAATACAAAGTTTCGGGGCGTGAAAATGTGGATAGCCGGTATAGCAATCTTAAAGAAAAACTTGAAAAAATAGAAAAAGATGAGAAAATAAACGATATTTATGTGGCCTTTACAAGGGCTAAAAAATCGCTAATCATCATTAAAAAAGCTAACCCAAACGGCAAAAGTCCTAGCTATTTTGTCCCCTATGAAACGGGCAGCGGCAATAATAAAGTTTTACATGATGATTACTTGGATTTGGGCGATTTTGAGTATGGTTTTGTTATACCAAGTGCGCCAAAAGCTATCACAAAATCTGCGCCACAAAAGATAGCTTTTGATGAAAGTATCCCAAAACAGCTAGTTAGCGATAATGAAAGCGATATAGATGAAAACGGAGAGAGTATCACAAACTACAAATCGCAAATTTTTGGAACCGCACTTCACTACGCTCTTGAAATGTGCGAAAAATTTGATGAAAATTCGCTTAAAATAGCGCTTATGGCAAGTAAAAATAAATTCGGGCAGTTTTTGGGTATTGAGAGCTTTGAGAATATCGAAAAAAGAATTTTAAATTTGATAAATTCGTATAAATTTAGCGAACTTTTAAATGGCGCAAAAATTTATAAAGAAGTCCCTTTTAAAACGCAAGACGGCGAATTTAGGCAAATAGATTTGCTTTTAGTTAAAGAAAATGAAGCCATTATAATTGATTATAAAAGTAGCAAAAATGATGAATTTTTTGAAAAAAACCGTGGGCAGGTCGAATTTTATAAAAACTCATTAAGCCAAATTTATTCAAATTTGCAAATTCGCGGATTTATAGCTATTTTGAACTATAACAAAACTGAATTTTACGAAATTTAAGTAGTTGAATTTCCCCTAAAAAGGGGAAATTTGTTAGTATAGCACTACATGGACATTTTGTGGGCCATGAACACCAAGAACTGTTATAAGCTCAATATCAGCCGTGCGAGATGGTCCCATGATAAAGATGATATTTGTAGGTAATTCATCTTTGGTAACTTCTGCTAGGGCTTTATCAAGGCTTTCTACAAGGGCGTCTTTTTTAAGCAAAATAATGCAGTTAGTCGGAAGCAAGCTAAGAAGCCTTGGTTGCTCTTTTGAGCTAACCACGCAACATACGCCGAAATTTGAAACACCAAGTCTTGCTTGGATAATTGAAGTATCGGCATCAAAAACCTCTTCTCTTATCTCATTTACCGGTTTGTCAAACGGCAATTTGTCTGCTTTTAATTTATCGGTTTTTATCGGTAAATCTGAACCAAACATAACCGTTTTTGCGCCGACGGTTTTGATGATTTCTTCAACTTTTGCTTGAAGTCCTTTTGCGTCTGTCTCATGAACGACGGCCTTATTATTTGTCAAATTTGTTTTAAAATTCTCATATTTATCGCCGTCATTTGCGACAAAATGAGTTATATCCAACGGTTCAATCTCGGTTCTTTTAGCTACTCTATTTGACCTAATTTTAGCTAAAATTTTCTCTTTGCTACTCATAGATTACTCCTTCGATTTTTTGGACATCTGCGTGTAGATTTCCTTTTAAAACAGGCGGCGTTCTGTGTCTTGTCCATAGTTTTACAACAGGAATAGAATCTGCATGCTTCACAACGAAATTTGAGAACATTGAGCCCATTTTTATACCATTTCTCCACATAAATCCGTTTGTTGTAACCATTCTAAATCCTGCAAAGCCCATTTTTTCTAATTTGCTATGTTCTAGCAAGTCTGAACCTTTTGCTTTTTTCTTACCTTCACCGACTTTGTTGCTTCTTAACTTTCTAATTGTTTCTGCCAACGGAATTCTTACAGGACAAACTTCGCTACATCTACCGCAAAGTGAGCAGAAATTAAGAATATCTGCGTTTTTTTCCATACCGAAAATTTGTGGGCTAATTACTTCGCCGATTGGTCCCGGATAGACTGCATGATATGTATGACCACCGATTTTATCATAAACAGGGCAGTAGTTCATACAGGCACCGCACCTAACACATCTTAAAGCTTCATAGTATTCTTCATTGGTTAGCATATCACTTCTGCCGTTATCTAATAAGACAACATGGACTTCTTTTGGACCGTCTAGTTCACCCTCTTTTCTAGGACCTGTGATAATGTTGTTGTAGCAAGTAATAGGCGCACCTACGGCTGATGGAGTAACAGGAGAGTGAGCGCTTACTACATCTTCAAATGTCTCTAAAACTTTTTCTATACCACAGATTACGATATGTACATCAGGAGCCGTGGTGCACATTCTACCGTTACCTTCGTTTTCTAGCAACCAAATAGCTCCTGCTTTGCTAATTCCAAAATTCGCACCTGAAATACCGATTTTCATCGTTCTAAATGCGTTTCTTAGGTGATTTCTAGCGATTGCATTTAGTTTTTCCGGTTCGCTCTCTAACGGCGCACCTAATCGCTCCTGAAAAATTCTACCGACTTCATTACGATTTTTATGAATCGCAGGAACAACGATATGCACAGGCGGATCTTGGATTAATTGAATAATCAATTCACCAAGGTCGGTTTCCATAGCCTTGACACCCCTATCTTCTAGATAGTGATTTAGGTGAATTTCTTCACTAGCCATTGTTTTTTGTTTTAAAACTTTGTCCCCGTTGTGAGATTTTATAATTTGATAAATTATCTCGTTTGCTTCACCGCCATCTACTGCCCAATGCACTTTCATACCATTTTTTGTAGCGTTTGCTTCAAATTCGAGTAGTCTTTCATCAAGTGTTGCAAGAGCGTTATTTTTAACAGTTTTTGCTCTACTTCTTAACTCGTCAAAATTTTTAAATTTTGTAGTGCTAAGCCTGTTTCTGTTGCCTTGAAGAGTGTGCATAGCTTTATCTAAATTTTCTCTTAGTTGCTTGTCGGCAAGCTTTTGATTTACTAATTTTTCATGATTCATCATAGCTTTTCCCCTTCAATTCTTTTTATTAAAAAGTCATACAAATGTATTGCTTTTACTTTTGAGCCCATTTTTCCCATAGTTCCGGATATATTTAACAAGCAACCCCCGTCACCGGATACTAAAAATTCAGCTCCGCTTTCTTCGATATACTTTATTTTTTGACTTACCATTGCGTTTGAAATTTCAGGTTCTTTTACCGCAAAAGTTCCGCCAAATCCACAGCATTCTTCTTCTCTTTCTAAATCTATTAATTCAACATTTTTAAGTTGTGCTAATAAATTTTTTGCAGATTGAATTGATTTTTGAACTCGCAAGGCGTGGCAGTTTGAATGCCAAGTAATTTTTACTTTTTCGCCTTTGTCTTCATATTTAGCTTTTAAAACTTTGTCTAAATATTCGCATAAATCATAGACCCTAGAACCAAATTCTTTGGCTTTACCTTCAAACTCTGTACCCTTAAATAGCTCTACATAATCGTGTTTCATCATTCCGGCACATGAGCCTGACGGAACTATGACAGGATAGTTGTCTTTAAAAAGATCCATGTTATATAATGCTATTTTTTTGGTATCTTCAAAATAACCTGTGTTATAGCTTGGTTGTCCGCAACAGGTTTGATCTTTTTTGAAAATAACCTCTACGCCTTCTCTTCTTAAAAGTTTTATAGCATTTAAGGCAGTTTGCGTGTAGATTGCGTTACCAAGACAGGTTGCAAAAAAATAAACCTTACTCACCTTTACTCCTTTCCAAAATGATTTTGTGAAAATAAATTCAACAAGTTAATTTTAACATAAATTTGAAAATTTGAACATTAAATAAAAAATAAATTTTGCTTTAATATTAAACTAATTTATAACTTTATCAAATCAAACCAAATCAAATTAAGTTTAGTTAAAGCTAGTTTAAAAAATTTAAATTTGCTTTGTAAATCCCAACTTACAAGCATAACTACTTATTTTTATTTGTTTTTTATCTGTGTATAATTTGCAAATTTGCTTTTATTATATTTTGCTTAAAGCTGTTTTTTTTAAAAAAAAATTTAAATTATTTTTTAGTTTATTATTCATTAATTTTTGATATAATTCCCGTATAAGAATTGTTAATAGATGATTCGAAATCTAATTCTATAAAGGAGTTCTACGATGCATACTTTGTTGGCGTTTTTACCTATTATCGTCATTTTAATTATGATGATAGGTTTTAAACTAAGTTCTAGGCTTTCACTTAGTGTCGCTATGTTTTTAGCTATCGGCATTGCTCTGTCTGCATTTAGTGTAAATGCTGATGGGACTAGCGTTTTAGCCTATGTGCTTTTAGGTTTTTTAAAGGCGTTTGATATTTTGGTTATCATCTTTGGTGCTATTTTAATATTAAACACTATGAAATACTCAGGTGCTATGCAATCAATCAACAACGGCTTTACCAAAATTTCAACTGACCGCCGTGTTCAAGTGTTGATTATTGGTTGGGCATTTGGTGCTTTTATTGAGGGTGCTGCCGGTTTTGGAACACCTGCTGCTTTGGCAGCTCCGCTTCTTGTCGGTCTTGGTTTCCCAGCTCTTGGTGCAGCTCTTGCATGTCTGGTTTTAAACAGCTCTCCTGTTAGTTATGGTGCGGTTGGAACCCCTACATTTGGTGTTAAAACTACCGTTCAAAGTCTTGTAGAAGGAAGCGGTGGAAATATAGATTCATATATCACTACCGTTAGCACAAACACTGCTATTATCCACTCAATAGGTGCTATTTTTATTCCTTTTATCGTTGTTATGATAATGGTAAAACTATTTGGTAAAAACAAAAGCTTTAAAGATGCTTTCCCTGCATTGCCATTTGCATTGCTTGCTTCTTTAAGCTTCATAGTTCCTTATTTGATAGCTGCGAAATTTTTGGGTATTGAGTTACCATCGCTTCTTGCTGGTCTTATATCTCTTGGTATTCTTATTGTAGCTGCAAAAGCCGGATTTATGACACCAAAAGATAATTGGGATTTTGCTCCTCGCGCTGAGTGGCAAGAGTATTGGATTGGCTCAACACAAGCCAAAGTAGAAGAGACTAGCAAAAAAGATATGTCATTATTTATGGCATGGTTACCATATATCCTTATTTCATTTATACTAGTTGTTACTCGTATTCCTGCAATCGGATTAAAACCAATTCTACAAAGCTGGAAGATAAATTTATTTACCGCAGATAGCCTAATGTTTGGTGTTCCGGGCACTGCATATAGCTTCAACTACGGCTATTTACCAGGTATTATTCCATTTATCTTGGTTGCTATCCTTACTATATTCTTACACAGAATGAGTGGCGAAGATGTAAAAGAGGCTTGGAGCAAAACTTTCAAACAAGTTGCGGCGGCGGCAATTCCACTAGCAGCAGGTCTAGCTTTGGTTCAACTTATGCTAAATGTCGGCACAACAGTCGATGGAACGAACTACTCTATGATTAAGCTTATGGCTAAATTCTTTGCCGATATTTCAGGTCAAGCTTATGTTGCTGTTGCACCGCTAGTTGGTGTTCTTGGAGCGTTTTTCTCTGGTTCAAACACAGTATCAAACATGCTCTTCTCAGGTCTTCAATACGAAACCGCTACGCTTGTTGGTCTAAAAACCGAAGTTATTGTTGCGCTTCAAAATGTCGGTGGTGCTATCGGTAATATGATATGTATTAACAATATCGTTGCGGTTTGTGCAACCGTTGGTCTATTAGGTAAAGGCGAGGCTAGATGTCTTACTTATAACTTAGCACCTTGTATATTCTATGTAATATTGGCTGTTATTTTAGGTACAATATTGTTATAATTAAAATAATGGGAATTCTATTTTTGATGGTAGAATTCCCACTTTCACACTCTTTTTAATAAAATTCTTTAAATTTAACTTAAATTCAGTTTCTTATAAGTTTATTTTTTGTAAAATCACACTTTCAAATTTTACAAAGGCGGAAAACATGACAAAAATTACTAAGCCTAGCGAAGTAAAACGCGACTGGATCGTTATAGATGCGACAGGCAAACGATTTGGTAGAATGCTAACCGAAGTTGCAGTTTTATTGCGTGGCAAACACAAACCAAACTATACTCCAAATGTTGATTGTGGCGATTGCGTCATCATCATAAATGCTTCAAAAGCAGTTTTTACAGGTGCAAACAAAGGTGAAGATAAACTATATCATAGTTATTCAGGATATTTCGGAAGTTTAAAAAGCGTCAAATTTGAAGATATGTTGAAAAACAATCCTGTAAAACTTTACAAACTTGCTGTTCGTGGTATGTTACCAAAAACAAAACTTGGCAAAGAGATGATTAAAAAGCTTTTCGTTTATGAAGGAAGTGAACATCCGCACACTGCTCAAACAACTAAAAAAGGAAAATAATTATGGCAACAGTTTATGCAACAGGAAAAAGAAAATCAGCCGTAGCTAAGGTTTGGGTAAAACCAGGAAGCGGTAAAATCGTCGTAAATGGTATGGATTTAAATACTTGGCTTGGCGGACACGAAGCTATCAAACTAAAAGTTGTTCAACCACTTTTAGTTACAAAACAAGAAACTTCAATGGATGTAACAGCGCAAACATTGGGTGGTGGTTACTCAGCACAAGCAGAGGCGTTAAGGCACGGAATTTCAAGAGCATTGGCTGCTATGGATAAAGATTTTAGAGCTTTATTAAAACCAAAAGGTTTGCTAACTCGCGATTCTCGTGTAGTAGAAAGAAAGAAATTTGGAAAAAGAAAGGCAAGAAGAAGCCCGCAATTTTCAAAAAGATAATATTTTATTTCCCGCATTTTTGCGGGAAATTTTATCAATTATTTTTTTCAAGCAAATATTAAAGTTTATTTGTTTAAAAAAGATTTTAATTTTTGTGATAAAATTGAGAAATAAGTTTTTTTTGAAAGGATGTTTAATGAAAAAAGTTTTACTTGCATTAAGCTTATGTGCTTCAACTGCTCTTATGGCAAATGAAGCAAATTATGGTTGGGAAATTAGCCCTACAATCGGTGGAAGTATGCATGAAGGCAACATGGACCTTGATCAAGCTTTCCTTTTTGGTTTGAGAATTGCTAAGAATTTAGAAAATTCTTTTATTGATCAAATCGAACTTGGTTATGACCGCTCAAACGGCATTGGTTTAGATGAAGCTACAAGCACCGTTGAACCAGATGCAGATTATTATTTTGCAAATGTTGTAAAAAACATTGTAAATTTCACTGATAATTTGAAACTTTATGGCTTACTAGGTCTTGGTTATATGGATTATAACGCAAAAGTTTCAAATGAAGATTATGATAGCGGTTTTGGTCAATATGGTCTTGGTCTAAAATACTACTGGACAGACAATTTTGCAACAAAACTTGAAGCAAGAGATGCTATCAGATTTAATGATGGCAACCATATCTTGTTCTACACACTTGGCTTTGCTGCTGATTTCGGTAAAAGATATGCAGACGCCACTCCTGCTGGTTGCGCAGATGAAGATAATGATGGTGTATGCGATAATGTAGATAGATGTCCTGGTACACCTGCTGGTGTAGTTGTAGATGAATACGGCTGCGAAAAAGTTATTAGATTAAATCTAGGTGTAAATTTTGCAACAGATAGCGCAAAAATCAGCCCAGAATATATGGAAGAAATTAAAACAGTTGCTAACTTCATGGGAGACAATCCTGATTATTCAGTTATCCTAGAAGGACACACTGATAGCACAGGTTCAGCTGCTTACAATCAAAAACTATCAGAAAAAAGAGCTGCCGCTGTTGCTGGTGCGCTTCAAAATTTCGGCGTTGATGCTGCTAAAATTTCTAGCGTAGGTTACGGCGAAACTCAACCAATCGCAACAAACGCTACAAAAGAAGGTCGCGCTCAAAATAGACGCGTTGATGCAAGATTTAGACGATAATTCTTGTTTTGATAAATTCTTGGGCGGGGCTTTTTAGCTCCGCCTTTTTTTTATTCCCAAAATGAAACCAACGATTTTATTTGATCTAGATGGAACTTTAATAGATTCTACTTCTGCGATTTTAGCGGGGTTTTATCATGCTTTTGATAAATTTGATTTTGCTAAACCAAAAGATGAAGCCATAACTTCACAAATCGGCTATCCGCTTGATATAATGTTTGCAAATTTGGGCGTTAAAAATGAGTTTATTGATGAATTTGTAAAAGCCTATAAAGAAAAATATTTGCAAATTTATTTAAATCAAACGACTTTGTTGGACACTGCTTACGAAGCGGTCAAATTTGCAAATGAATTTGCAGATCTTGGCGTGGTTACAACGAAAACTTCAAAATTTTCTCACATTTTGCTTGAACACTTGGGAATTTATAGGTTTTTCAAAACTATTATCGGCAGGGAAGACACGATAAATTTAAAACCACATCCAGAACCCATTTTAAATGCCTTAAATAAAATGCAAAAATCTAACCAAAATGCTTTTATGGTGGGTGATACCAAGCTAGATGCAATCGCAGCAAAAAGTGCGGGTATAAAAAGTATCGGTTTGCTTTGTGGATACGGAAGTCAAAACGAGCTTGAAAAACATTGCGATTTTGTTTGCAAAAATCCCTTAGAAGCACTGAATTTGATAAAAAATTTGTTTTAAATTTTTATATCGATAAAAAAGTTTTTATACGAGAAATTTACGATAAGTTGCTATAATACGAAAAAATTTTCAAATAAAGGTAGAATATGAAATTTAGTGGAAAAAATGTTTTAATAACAGGTGCAAGTCGCGGAATAGGCGCGGGAATCGCAAAAAATTTAGCAAATTTGGGACTTAAAGTTTGGATAAATTATCGCTCAAAACCCGAAATCGCAGACGCCCTAAAAAATGAAATCGAAAATGGCGGCGGAAAAGCAGCGGTTATCAAATTTGACGCGACAAATGAAGAAGAATTTATAAATGCAATAAATTTGATAGTAGAAAGTGATGGCGAATTAAGCTATCTTGTAAATAACGCAGGAATTACAAATGATAAGTTAGCTCTTCGTATGAAACTAGAAGATTTTACTAGCGTAATCGAAGCAAATTTGACATCAGCTTTCATCGGCTCACGCGAAGCTTTGAAAGTGATGAGCAAAAAACGCTTCGGCGCGGTTGTAAATATCGCTTCAATCGTCGGTGAAATGGGAAATGCAGGACAGGTAAATTATAGTGCAAGCAAAGGCGGAATGATAGCGATGAGCAAAAGTTTTGCCAAAGAAGGCGCTAGTAGAAGTGTGCGATTTAACTGCGTAACACCGGGATTTATCGCTACTGATATGACGGATGCTTTGAGCGATGATGTACGAAAAAGTTATGAAGATAATATTCCGTTAAAAAGATTTGGTAGTACCGAAGACATCGCAAATGCCGTTGCGTTTTTATTAAGCGATAACGCTAGTTACATTACGGGCGAAGTTTTAAAAGTCAATGGCGGACTTTATATGTAGGTTTTTGTAAATTTTAAGGATAAATATTATAGAATTGAAAGTTAATTTTTTAAAAGGAGCTTTAAAATGGCAGTATTTGAAGATGTAAGAGATGTAGTTGTTGATCAACTTAGCGTTTCAGCTGACGCTGTTAAATTAGAATCTAAAATCATCGAAGATTTGGGTGCTGATTCTCTTGATGTTGTTGAGCTAGTAATGGCTTTGGAAGAAAAATTCGGTATCGAAATTCCTGATAGCGAAGCAGAAAAATTGCTAAGCATTCAAGATGTTGTTACATTTGTTGAAAATTTAAACAAATAATTAAAGGAATAGTTTTGAAGCGAGTGGTGGTAACCGGCGTCGGTATGATAACTTCTGTCGGCTCTGACGCACAAAGCAGTTTTAAAAATATTTGCGAAGGTAAAACGGGAGTTTGCAAGATAACTCATTTTGATCCGAGCGAATTTTCAGCTCAAATCGCAGCCGAGATTAAAGATTTCGATCCGACTAGTGTCGTTGAAGACGGCAAAGAAGTCAAAAAAATGGATAGATTTATCCAGCTTGGCTTAAAAGCTGCTAAGGACGCTATGGCTGATGCGAATTTTAAAGACGGTGAATTTGATAATGACGAATTTGGCGTAAGTTCTGCTGCGGGTATCGGCGGACTTCCGAACATTGAGATAAATTCAAATGTCTGTTTGGAGCGTGGGCCAAGACGCATAAGTCCGTTTTTTATACCATCGGCACTTGTAAATATGCTAGGCGGATTTGTATCGATTTATCATAAGCTAAAAGGTCCAAATTTAGCTAGTGTTACTGCATGTGCAGCTTCAACTCACGCTATTTGCGAAGCCGCAAAGTCTATTATGATCGGTGAAGCTAAAAAAATGCTAGTTGTCGGCGCAGAAGCAGCTATTTGTCCTGTTGGAATCGGCGGTTTTGCGGCGATGAAAGCACTTTCGACACGAAATGACGATCCACAGCACGCTTCACGCCCGTTTGACGGGGAGCGAGATGGCTTTGTTATGGGCGAAGGCGCAGCGGCACTTGTTTTAGAAACTTACGAAGATGCCGTCGCAAGGGGAGCTAAAATTTACGGCGAGTTAATCGGTTTTGGCGAGAGCGGAGACGCATACCACATGACTTCTCCGACACTTGATGGTCCATACAGAGCGATGAAAAAAGCTTATGAAATGGCAGGAAAACCAAAAATAGACTATGTAAATGCGCACGGAACTTCGACTTCGGCAAATGATAAAAACGAAACAGCGGCTCTAAAAGAGCTTTTTGGAAGTGCTGTTCCGCCTGTAAGCTCAACAAAAGGGCAAACAGGACATTGTCTTGGTGCGGCAGGTGCGATAGAAGCGGTTGTTAGCCTACTTGCTATGCAAGAAGGAATTTTACCTCCAACCATAAATCAAATTTCAAAAGATAGCGAGTGCGATTTGGATTATATCCCAAATGTCGCCAGAAAAGCCACTGTCGATGTCGTTATGAGTAACTCATTTGGGTTTGGCGGCACGAACGGCTCTGTAATTTTTAAAAGGGTTTAAAAATGGCTAGTTATTTGGATTTCGAGAAGTCTATAAAACAGATTGATGATGACATTACAAGTGCCAAGATTAAAGGCGATGAAGATGCCGTTAAAATTTTAAAGGCAAATCTCGAAAAAGAAATAACAAAAGTCTATAAAAATTTAAACGAATACCAACGATTACAGCTTGCAAGACACCCTGACCGCCCTTATGCGCTTGATTATGTTAGGGCGCTTTTAAAGGATTATTACGAAATTCACGGGGATCGTGCTTTTAGAGATGATCCGTCGATTGTCTGTTTTATCGGTATGATAGGCGATAAAAAATTTGTAGTAATCGCCGAACAAAAGGGCAGGGGAACAAAATACAAACTAATTCGAAATTTCGGTATGCCTCATCCAGAAGGGTATCGCAAGGCGCTAAGAGTGGCTAAAATGGCTGAGAAATTTGGTCTGCCGATTTTGTTTTTGATCGACACTCCGGGGGCGTATCCCGGAATCGGAGCAGAAGAGCGAGGACAAAGCGAAGCCATAGCACGAAATTTATGCGATTTAAGCGATTTAAAAACTCCTACTATCGCCGTTGTTATCGGCGAAGGCGGAAGCGGCGGGGCTTTGGCTATCGGCGTTGCTGATCGTTTAGCAATGCTACAAAATTCGGTTTTTTCTGTTATTTCACCGGAAGGCTGTGCTGCTATTTTGTGGAACGATCCAGCTAAAAGCGAAGCTGCCACAAAGGCACTTAAAATCACGGCAGAAGAGCTTAAAAATCTAAATTTGATAGATGCAGTTATCGCTGAACCAAAAAACGGCGCACACAGAGATAAAGCAGGAGCCGCAAAAGCTCTTGGGGATTATGTTTTAAATGAGCTTAAAGAATTAGAGCTTCTCTCACCTGAACAGCTTGTAGCAAAAAGACAAGAAAAAATCCTAAATTTGGGTGCTTTTAAAGAGTAGTTTTATAAATTACTCAAAATTCTTTTTATTAAATTTATTGCAAATTTATATTCAAAAATCATCTTAAATTTTACAAATTCCGATTATTTACGCATAAATTTATCGTATTAAGCTTAAATTCAGCAAATTTTAATGGGGGGGGGGCTATAATCACTTATTATTTTTTCTAAGGAGTTTTTATGGCAGATGAAAAAATCATAGTTGTCAATCAAAGTAGTGGCAATACGGCTGGAATTCTAGCTATCGTATTTGCTATTTTAGGAATTTTCTTTTTGGGAATTTTATTTGTCCCACTTGCTCTTATTTGTGCTATTATTGCTACGATTAAGGCGGTTAAAGGTTCGGCTTCAAAACTTGTTGCCATTATAGCTTGGATTTTATTAGTAGTTGCATTTGCAACTAGTCCAGTTTTACTTTCTATGCTTGGTTTTGGTATGGCTCGTTAAAAATTTTTGCTTTTGCTTTTGTGGCAAAAGCAAAAATTTTCTACTCGTTCATAATAGACAATAACTCTTCGTTATTTTTAGTTTTTAGCATTTTTGCGTATAAAAATTTAAGCGCCTCGATGTCGTCCATAGTCGAAATCGCCGAGCGAATCGCCCAAATTTTTTGCAAATCAACAGGATTTTGAAGCAACTCTTCTTTTCTTGTGCCTGATTTTATGATATTTATTGCAGGGTAAATTCGGCGATCAGAGATATTTCTATCTAAAATCATTTCGCTATTTCCCGTGCCTTTAAATTCTTCAAAAATAACATCGTCCATGCGAGAGCCTGTTTCTATCAAGGCAGTTGCGATAATAGTTAAACTTCCGCCAAATTCGATATTTCGTGCAGCACCAAAAAAGCGTTTTGGTTTGTGGAGTGCGTTTGCATCAACGCCGCCGCTTAGCACTTTTCCGCTACTTGGGGCAACGGTATTATAAGCTCGTGCTAAACGAGTAATACTATCAAGCAAAATAACGACATCTTTTCCCATTTCGACGGCGCGTTTTGCCTTTTCGATGACGAGTTCTGCTACACGAACATGGTTAAACGCAGGCAAGTCAAAGGTCGAGCTAAAAACTTCGCCTTTAACGCTTCGTTGCATGTCGGTTACTTCTTCTGGGCGCTCATCGACGAGTAGCACCATAAGCTCGACTTCTGGGTGGTTTTTTGAAATGCCGTTAGCAAGCTCTTTCATAAGCTCGGTTTTTCCGGTTCGTGGCGGAGCTGTGATAAGCGCTCTTTGACCTTTTCCGATAGGCGTAAATAAATCCAAAACTCGCCCTGTTAGCTTCATTGGATCGTATTCGAGTTTTAGTTTTTCAGTCGGGAAAAGCGGGGTAAGGTTGTCAAAAAGCGGTCTTTCTTTGGCTTCGTTGATTGATTTATAATTTATCGCTTCGATTTTTAAAAGCGCGTAATATTTTTCCTGCTCTTTTGGCTCACGCACCTGACCTGTTACTATATCGCCCACGCGAAGTGCGAATTTGCGAATTTGCGACAGGCTTACATAGGCGTCATTTACGCTATCTGTAAGGTTTGAATCAATTCCCCTTAAAAAACCGTATCCTTCGTTTGTAACTTCGAGAATTCCTGTAAATAGGACAAAACCGCCTTGTTTTGTCTGCATTTTTAGGATTTCAAAAACCAAATCTTGGCGACGGAATTCACGCGGATTTTCAATGCCGAGCTCTTCGGCGATTTTAACTAAATTATCAAGATCAAGCGATCTTAGTTCTTCGATCTGATAGCCATCGACCGGTATATGCGTTCTAGCGTGTTGCTTTTTTCCGTTTGTAACATTATTTGTATTTGTGTTTTCCATTTTTCCTCTTCATAAATTTAGAAAATGTGGGATTGTAAGTTTCAAATGAGTTTTGAAGTTTTGATTTTAGTAAAATTTAGCTTTTTTGTCAATAAATTTATTAAATTACCAGCACGAAAAATACAGCCGAACATGCAAGTGCGATAAAAATTCTTTGCATTTTTGTAAATTTAAAATTCATATCAAGCATTTGATTTATTTCGCTATTTTCGTCATTTGAAAATGAATTTTTGATAAAAATTAGCTTAGTTAGCAAATCCAAAACATAAAACGCATAAAGCACAAAAAGTGCATAAATTCCAAGATAAAAAATGCAAAATGTTAAAAACAAAAAGTTAAATTGTGTCGCAAAAAACAGAAATGGGCTTTTTTGATACCTTGCGATATATGAATTTACAAGGCTTTTGAAGTCGCTTTGCGGATTTAAAGCGATGTCGCAAAACTCGAAAAAAATAAAAATCAAAGTTAAAATAAAAGCGTTCATTTTGTGATGATAGCAAATTTGTGATTAAAATTTGCAAATTTAAAACAGCCAAAATAAGCAAATTTGTAGGAAATTTTTGCCATAATTTCGTTTAAATTTGAAATTAAAATGTAATAAAAAAGAGAAAAATGGCACACGAAAAATGTTCGCATTGTCGTCAGAGTTTTGATGAAAATGCCCTTATGATCGACGAAATCGGAAATAAATTTTGCTGTAACGGCTGTAAGCAAGTTTTTTATCTTTTAAAAGAAAACGGGCTTGACGATTTTTATAATCGTCTTGGTAAAAACACGCTAAATGCTGCAAAAATTCGCGAATTTAGCGCAAACGAAACGCAAGGAATTTATGATAATTTCGTGCGAAAAACGGCTGATGGATTTAACGAAATTTTTATCATAATAGATGGAATTCACTGCACGGCGTGTGTGTGGCTAAATGAAAAAGTGCTTTTTAATACCGCAGGAATCGTAGAAGCGTCCATAAACGCAACAACAAATAAAGCCAAAATCGTTTGGGACGAAACTCAGACGAGTTTAGCTGAAATTTTTAATAAAATTCAAGCAATCGGCTACAACCCGTATCCTTACGATCCAAAAACTGTCGAAACTCGCATAAATTCGCAACGCCGTGAATTTTACGCTAAACTTTTGGTTGGTATTTTTTGCGTTATGAATATAATGTGGATTGCGGTTGCGCTTTATAGTGGCTATTTTAGCGGGATTGACGCAAAGGTTAAAGACATTTTGCACTTTGCGGAGTTTGTTTTAGCTACGCCTGTGCTATTTTACACAGGAAGTGCGTTTTACAAGGGTGCGTATTTTGCAATAAAAAATCGCTCGGCGAATATGGATTTGCTAATTTCAACAGGCGTAACGATTGTCTATATTTATTCGCTATATGCGATGTTTGCAAGAAGCGGAGAAGTTTATTTTGATTCAGTTGCTATGATAATCACTTTCGTTTTTATCGGCAAATATCTTGAAATTTTAAGTAAAAAACAGGCTGTCGATAACCTTGATTCGCTCTCAAATATGGTTACGGGCGCTGTCATGGTAAAAGTAGGGGACGAATTTGTAAGCAAAAATCCAAACGAAGTCGCGCTCGGAGATGAAATTCTCATAAATTCGGGGCAAAAAGTGTTAATCGACGGCGAGATTATCAGCGGAAGTGCGAGTTTTGATTATGCTAGTTTAAACGGCGAAAGTATCCCCGTAAGCAAAGAAAAAGGCGATTTTATCACAAGCGGTGCGGTTTGCATTGACGGCTCGATTAGATACAAAGCGAGTGCAAATTTTAGTTCGTCCGTGCTATCTAAAATCATAAATTTGCTAGAAAACGCAAGTCTAAAAAAGCCAAAAATAGAGCTTTTGGTAAATCAAATTTCAGCAAAATTTTCAATTACGATTTTAAGCATTGCTTTTTTTACATTTTTGTTTTGGTTTTTTAATGCAAATTTGCAAACTGCTATCATTATCGCAGTCTCAGTTATAATAATAGCATGTCCCTGTGCTTTGGGTTTAGCAACGCCTGTTGGCACGCTTGTAGGGCTAAGTTCCGGCTTAAAAAAAGGGATAATTTTTAAAGAAGCCAAAATCATCGAAACTATCGCCAAATGCGACTGCGTGGTGTTTGACAAAACAGGAACGCTAACAAGCGGAAATTTGCAAGTTGGCGAATTTGAAATTTTAGAAGAATTTGATAAAAATTTGCTTTTTGCGCTTTTAAAAAGCTCAAATCACCCTGTAAGCACGGCAGTTGCGAAATTTGTAAGCGAAAATTTTAAAGATGAACTAAAAGACGAAGTGGTTATCGAAAGCGTTGAAAATATCGCAGCAAAGGGAATTAAAGCCAAATTTAAAAATTTGCAAATTTTGGGCGGAAATTCAAAATTTATGCAAGAAAATGGCATAAAATGCCAAAGTTTGGGCGCGACTGAGTATTTTTTCGCAGTAGGTGGCGAGATAAAAGCCAAATTTAGCCTAAACGATGAAATTCGAAAAGACGCGCCGTCGGTCGTAGCTAAACTAAAAAATTTAGGTTTAGAAATTTATATTTTAAGCGGCGATAATGAAAATGCCGTGCGAAGTGTAGCGCAAAATTTGGGTATAAAAAATTACAAATTTTCGCTTTTGCCAGATGAAAAGTCTGAATTTATAAATTCGCTAAATTCGCAAGGCAAAAGCGTCGTCATGGTAGGCGATGGCGTAAATGACGCAGCTGCGCTTTTGAGTGCGGCTGTGGGAATCGCTCTTGGAAGCGGTGCTGACATAAGTATCGCAAAAAGCGATGTCGTGCTAATGCGGGACGATTTGGCTAGTTTGCTTGATACGATTTTGATAGCCAAAAAAACCTTTAAAACGATAAAACAAAATTTGGCTTTTTCGCTCGTTTATAACGCTTTAACTATCCCGTTGGCGGTTTGTGGCTTTATAATACCGCTGTTTGCGGCATTATCGATGAGTTTAAGCTCGGTTTTGGTCGTGCTAAATTCGATGAGAATTAAAAGAGTTTTGAAAAAGGATTAAAAATGGATAGCGGAATTTTAGCCATTATGATAGGCATTTCGACGATTTTAGGTTTTATTGCGCTTGGGGCGCTTCTTTGGGGGATAAAAACAAAGCAGTTTGAAGACTACTCAAAGTTTTTGGACGGCACACAATATGACAGCGAAGAAGCCCTAAATGAAGCCGTAAAAATGGAGCAAAAACGCAAAGAAGCGTTAAAAAAACGCGAAAAAAACTACTCTCCGCCAGATTGAGATTTTAAATTTGCCCTAAATTTAGTGAATTTAGGGCAATAAATTTTTTAAAACAGAGCTTTATCCATAACTTTTGGAATTTCTAACCCCATGATTTTTAAGATTGTTGGAGCGACATTGCTAAGACCGCCGTTTGCGATTTTTTCAACTCCGTTTGCATAAACAAAGCAAAAAACATCATAAGTCGTGTGATTTGTCAGCATTTCGCCGTTTTCATCACGCATTTCTTCGCAGTTGCCGTGATCTGAAATTTGCATATAGGCATATCCATTTTCTTTGGCGGCTGCAAAAATTTTACCCAAGCACTCATCGACTGCCTCGACAGCTTTTACGGCGGCTTCGTAGTTGCCTGTGTGTCCGACCATATCGCCGTTTGCGAAATTTACAACGATAAAATCTTCTCCGCCTTTTATGCCTTTAACTACTGCATCGCAAACTTCGTAAGCAGACATTTCGGGCTTTTCATCATAAGTTTTAACCTTTGGACTAGGTATTAAAATTCTACTTTCATTTAAATTTGGCTCTTCTTTCCCGCCGTTGAAAAAGAAGGTTACATGAGCGTATTTTTCGGTTTCTGCCGTGTGGAGCTGGCTAAGTCCATTTTTCGCTACGATTTCGCTTAAAGTATCCTTTATATCATCATTTGCAAACATTACAGGAAATTTAAAATTATCATCATAGTTTGTAAGCGTTATCAAATTTGCCACATTTTCGCTGCGCCCAAATTCGCTAAAATTTGGTAGAGATAAAGCCGAGCAAATCTCTCTTGCTCTATCGTTTCTAAAATTTATAAAAATTATGCCGTCATCTTTGCTAATCCCATTAAATTCACCAAAACTAGCAGGTTCGATAAATTCGTCCGTAATGCCGTTAGCGTAGGAATTTTGCATATATTCAAGTGGAGTTTGCGAGATTTTGTTTGCACCATTTTTTATGACTTCATAGGCTTTTTGCACTCTGTCCCAACGCTTATCTCTATCCATAGCGTAAAATCTGCCACAAATACTGCTTACGCCGAATTTTTCATCTAAATGCTTGATAAATTCAGCTCCGCTTGTGGGACTTACATCTCGTCCGTCTGTGATAGCGTGAGCATAAGCCTTGCAACCATTATCAACTGCGATTTGCATAATCGCATCAAAGTGCCTTAAATGCGAATGCACACCGCCGTCGCTATATAGACCTATAACATGGATATTTTTGCAAATTTTTAGCAAATTTTTTAAAGCTTCGTTATCTTTTAGCTCATTTTTTTCGATAGCACGATCTACTTTTACCAAATTTTGATACAAAATTCGCCCACTGCCGATGGTCATGTGCCCGACTTCGGAGTTTCCCATTTGCCCGTCCGGTAAGCCAACAGCTAGTCCCGAAGTTTTTAAAAGCGAATTTGGAACATTTTTAAAAAAATAATCATAATTTGGTTTTTTTGCATTTGCAAAAGCGTTAAATTTATCGCTCGAATTCGAACCTATGCCGTCAGTTATGACTAAAATCGTTTTTTGTTTCATAAATTTTTCCGTTTTCAAAAATATAAAAGCAATATTTTAATATAATTTTGCTTTCATTAGTTTAAAGGTCGATTTTTATGCTTTATGCGATTGCAAAATTTTTCAATATGCACTTTTTTTCATATACCACTGTGCGAAGTGGTATAGCGTTTTTTATAGCGTTTTTTGTTACGATTTATTTGATGCCAAAATTCATAAAATGGGCGCAAAAGAAAAAGGCAGAGCAACCCATTTACGAACTTGCTCCAAAAACTCATCAAGCCAAAAAATCAACGCCGACAATGGGCGGAATTGTTTTTATAACAGCAACCGTGATAGCAAGTTTGATTTGCGCTAAATTTAATAATGTTTATGTCGTGGGCGGAATTTTATGTCTTTTGGGCTTTTCATTTTTGGGTTTTAAGGACGATTTTGCCAAAATCACAGGCGGAAAAAACCACGACGGCTTATCGGCAAGAGCCAAATTTGCATTTCAGCTTTTCATTTCGGCACTTATTGCGTTTTTGCTTTTCTTTTTTAGCGACCTTACGACCGAACTTTATCTGCCGTTTTATAAATTTCCTATCATAAATTTATGGTTTTTTGCCGTGATTTTTTGGCTTTTGGTGATGACGGCAGCTTCAAATTCGGTAAATTTGACAGACGGCTTGGACGGCTTAGCGACGATTCCGTCGGTATTTTCATTGATAAGTCTTGGAATTTTTGCATATTTGTGCGGACATGCCGAGTTTTCATCATATTTGCTTTTGCCAAAGGTTAGCGGTGTGGGCGAACTTTGCATTATCGCTTCTGCGTTAGTGGGGGCATTACTAGGCTTTTTGTGGTATAACTGCTATCCGGCAGAGGTTTTTATGGGTGATAGCGGAAGCCTGAGCGTGGGCGCATTTATCGGCTACACGGGCATTGTAACCAAAAACGAATTTTTACTAATCATCATCGGTTGGGTTTTTGTCATGGAGACTTTGTCTGTGATTTTGCAGGTTGCTAGTTTTAAAATGCGAAAAAAACGAATTTTTTTAATGTCGCCGATTCATCATCATTTTGAGCTAAAAGGCTGGGCAGAAAATAAAATCATAATCCGTTTTTGGATAATCGCATTAATCGTAAATATCATCGCTTTAACTTCGTTAAAATTAAGGTAAAAATATGAAAAAATCTCTTTTTGGATATGGACTAACTACAAAAGCAATCGCTAAAAGTGGCGGTTGGGACATTTATGATGATAAATTTAGCTCAAATTCGAAGGACGAATTTGGCAATAATCTTCTAAATCCTAGCGAATTTAACGCAAATTTAAGTGAGCTTGAAATCCCAAGTCCTGGTTTTCCACGAACTCACGAGTTAGTCCAAAAAGCAAAAAATTTAATCAGCGAATATGATTATTTTAATGATTTTAATGGTGTTAAAATTTGGATAAGCGGAACTAACGGCAAAACAACTACCACGCAAATGACGCAGTTTTTGCTAGAAAATTATGGCTCAGCTATGGGCGGAAATGTCGGTGTGCCTTTGGCAAATTTGGACAAAAATGCCAAAATTTGGGTCTTAGAAACTAGTTCTTTTACTATTCATTACACTAAATTTTCTAAGCCAGATATTTATATCTTGCTTCCTATTACGCCCGATCATTTATCATGGCATGGCGATTTTAGCGAGTATGAAAAGGCAAAGTTAAAGCCTTTAAAAACTATGAGCGAAGGAAGTGTCGCAATAGTGCCAAAAGCGTATGCAAACACGACTAGCCTTGCAAAAGTCATCGGCTATGAAAATGAAGAAGATTTGGCTAAATTTTTTGGTTTGAATTTGAGTGAGATAAATTTCAAAGTGCCTTTTTTGATGGACGCTGTTATGGCACTTTGTGTGGAAAAAATTCTTTTTGATAAAGCTAATATTTCGCTTTTAAATAAATTTGTGATTGAAAATAACAAGCTTGAAGAATTTAGCGATAAATTTGGGCGAATTTGGGTAAATGACACAAAGGCGACAAATTTAGACGCCGCAATTCAGGCACTCCGCAGATACAAAGATAAAAAAATTCATATCATTTTAGGCGGAGATGATAAAGGAGTGGATTTAGAGCCACTTTTTAAGGAACTTTTAAATTTGCAAATTTGCGTTTATGCAATCGGCTCAAACACCCAAAAATTGATGAATTTATGCGAAAAATTTAATATAAGTGCCGTTAAATGCGAATTTTTAAATGTTGCAGTAGAAAAAATTCATAAAAACTATGCAAATTCTAGTGATGAAATCGCGTTACTTAGTCCAGCCTGTGCTAGTTTGGATCAATTTAAATCTTACGCCGAGCGTGGCGATAAATTTAAAGAGTATGTAATAAATTTATATAAAATTAATTTTTAATTTTTTGCTTAAAATTTAAAATGTAATTAGAAAGTTTTTAATTAGCTTAAATTCGTGTAAAATTGTTACATAATGATAACTAGTCCCATAAAAATCCTTAGTTTAATAGAAAATTTAAGGAAGTAATTGATAAAATCTCCGAGTATTAACTTTCTATTAGGAGTATGTATGAGTAAAGTTATGAAAACTATGGACGGCAACGAAGCCGCCGCTTATGTATCTTATGCTTTTACCGAAGTTGCGGGGATTTATCCTATTACGCCTAGTTCGCCTATGGCTGATTATACCGATATTTGGGCAAGTCAAGGCAAAAAAAATCTTTTTGGAATGCCAGTTAAAGTTGTTGAAATGCAAAGTGAAGCGGGAGCTGCCGGAACCGTGCATGGCTCACTTCAAGCAGGCGCGCTAACTACTACTTACACAGCGGCACAAGGTTTGCTTTTGAAAATTCCTAATATGTATAAAATCGCAGGACAAATGCTTCCGGGCGTTATCCATGTAGCGGCTCGTTCTCTTGCGGCACAAGCACTATCTATTTTTGGCGATCATCAAGACATTTATGCCTGTCGCCAAACAGGATTTGCGATTTTAGCAAGTGACAGCGTTCAAGAGGTTATGGATATAGGCGGAATAGCTCACTTAGCGGCGATTAAGGGTAGAATTCCGTTTTTACATTTCTTTGACGGATTTAGAACAAGCCACGAGATCCAAAAAGTCGAAGTTATGGATTATGCTGAATTTGACAAACTTTTAGATAGAAAAGCAGTGCAAGAATTCAGAGATAACGCTATGAACCCTGAAAATCCAAAAACAAGAGGAACAGCTCAAAACGATGATATTTATTTCCAAACAAGAGAATTAACAAATAAATTCTATGATGCGATGCCTGATATTGTTGCTGATTATATGGAAAAAATATCAAAAGTTACAGGCAGAGAGTATAAACCGTTTGTTTATTATGGTGCAAAAGATGCTGAAAAAATCATCGTTGCAATGGGTTCTGTAAATCAAGCGTTAGAAGAAACAGTCGATTATTTGGTAAGTAAAGGCGAAAAAGTAGGTATGGTAAAAGTTAAGCTATATCGACCTTTCAGCTTGAAACATTTCTTTGCAGTTCTTCCAAAAAGCGTTAAAAAAATCGCAGTTTTGGATAGAACAAAAGAACCAGGCTCAATCGGCGAACCGCTATATCTAGATATAAAATCAGCATTTTACGGCAAAGAAAATGCTCCTGTTATCGTAGGCGGTAGATACGGTCTTAGCTCAAAAGATGTTGATCCTTCTCAATTAATCGCAGTATTTGAAAATTTAGACGCAAAAGAGCCAAAAAACGGCTTTACGGTTGGTATTAACGACGATGTAAGCTTTACATCGCTACCTTTAAAACCAAAAATGTCATTGGCAAATGACGATGCGACCGAGTGTCTATTCTACGGACTTGGTGCCGATGGTACAGTCGGAGCAAATAAAAACTCTATCAAAATCATCGGTGATCACACTGATTTTTACGCACAAGCCTATTTTGCTTACGATAGCAAAAAATCAGGCGGTTACACTAGAAGCCACTTGCGATTTAGCAAAAAACCGATTCGCTCGACTTATCTAGTTTCAAATCCACATTTTGTGGCTTGTTCTGTTGCGGCTTACCTTGATATTTACGATGTTATCGGCGGTATTAGAGAAAACGGAACTTTCTTATTAAATTCAATCTGGGATGAAAAAGAAACAGTTGAGAGAATTCCAAATAAAGTAAAAAGAATTTTGGCTCAAAGAAATGTAAATTTCTACATTTTAAACGCTACAAAATTAGCACATGAGATAGGGCTAGGAAATCGTACAAACACGATTATGCAATCAGCTTTCTTTAAACTAGCAAAAATTATTCCGTTTGAAGAAGCACAAGGTTATATGAAAGAATACGCTAAAAAAACTTACGGCAAAAAAGGCGATAAAATCGTTCAAATGAACTTTGATGCTATCGATCAAGGTGCCGATAAACTTGTAAAAGTTAGCGTTGATCCTGCATGGGCAAATTTAGCTGATGAAGTAAAAACTGAAACTTCAAAATATGTAGGAAGCGAATTTGTAGAAAAAATCGTTAAACCTGTCAATGCAGCAAAAGGCGATGATTTGCCAGTTTCAGTATTTGTAGGACACGAAGACGGAAGCTGGGAAGCAGGAACAACACAATACGAAAAACGCGGTGTCGGCGTTATGGTTCCAAAATGGATAGAAGAAAATTGTATCCAATGTAATCAATGTGCATTTGTTTGTCCGCATGCTGTTATTAGACCATTTTTGCTTGATGAAAAAGATGAAGCAAACGCTCCTGCGAATTTAAAAGGACATTTGCTTGAAGCAAAAGGTAAAGAACTAACAGGTCTTAAATACAAAATTCAAGTAAGTGTTCTAGACTGCACTGGTTGCGAACTTTGTGCTAAAAATTGTCCGTCAAAAGAAAAATCTTTGGTAATGGTTCCGCTTGGCGAAGAGCTTGATAAAGGCGAACAAGAAAACGCCGATTATTTGTTTAACAAAGTAAAATACAAAGATGATTTACTAGGCAAATCAAGTGTAAAAGGTCTTGGTTTTGCTAGACCATATTTTGAATTTAGCGGTGCTTGCCCTGGTTGTGGTGAAACTCCGTATGTAACTATGGTTTCAAGACTATTTGGCGATCACATGATTGTAGCAAATGCAACAGGTTGTAGCTCGATTTACGGTGGTTCAGCTCCGTCTATGCCATATAGAAAAGATGAAAACGGAAACGGTATTGCTTGGGCAAATTCATTATTTGAAGACAATGCTGAATTTGGTCTTGGTATGAAAGTGGCAACTGAAACAATTCGCCATAAAATCGTAGATATTATGTTAAATACCAGAGATGATGTTCCAAATGCACTAAAAGCGCTTTATACAGATTGGATTGAAAATAAAAACGATAGCGAAAAATCAGCTGAGATTCGCAATAAATTAATCCCTGTATTGCAAGAAAATAAAGACGCAAAAGGTGTCAAAGAAATTTTAGAACTTCGCAGATATTTATCTAAAAAATCACAATGGATCATTGGCGGTGACGGCTGGGCGTATGACATTGGATATGGCGGTTTAGATCATGTTTTAGCAAGTGGCGAAAATGTAAATGTTTTGGTGCTTGATACCGAAGTTTATTCTAACACAGGCGGTCAAAGCTCAAAATCATCACGCAAAGGTTCAATTGCTCAATTTACAGCAGCAGGTAAAGCTGTTCAAAAGAAAGATTTGGGACAAATTGCGATGACTTATGGAAATATTTTCGTAGCTCAAATTAACTCAAATGCAAATATGGCTGGTGCTATAAAAGCTATAATGGCAGCAGAAGCCTATGACGGACCAAGCCTTGTTGTTTGTTACAGCCCTTGTATCGCTCATGGTATCAAAGGCGGTATGGCAGGGTCTGGAAATCAAGCTGAGTTAGCGACAAAATGTGGTTATTGGCCGACTTATACATTTGATCCAAGTTTGATTAAAGAAGGTAAAAATCCGCTAAAAATAACTTCAAAAGAGCCTGATTGGGATTCATATCAAGAGTTCTTGATGAACGAAGTTCGCTATAATGCACTTGTGAAAGTTAATCCTGAACATGCGCAAGAACTTTATGAAGCAAACAAAGCAGATTCTAAACGACGCTATCGCCAACTAAAACGCATAGCAAATTCAGATTTTAGCGACGAGCTAGAATAATCAAATTTAGCCCGAATTTTCGGGCTAAATTCTTTAAATTTATAGATAAAATTATCAAAATGCGTTAATTTAAATTTTAATTTTAAAACTTAAATTAACGCATTTTTTGTGCGTTAAGTTCAGCTTTTGCCTTTTTGCGATTGTAAATTTTTTTAGATTTCACAACGCGACTTTTTAATGAAATTTCACGGCGAAAATTCGCCAAAATCGCTTTATCTCGCATAATTTTTGCTCCTTTCGTTAGATTTTTTGGATTTTGATTTTACTACTAAAAGTTAAATTTAATTTTTAAATTTCTGTATTTAATTTAAATTTGAAAACCAAATGGCTGTTGATTTTACGCCGAATTCATATAAGATAAAATTTGGTTTATCTATCGGTGTAAATTCGGCATAAAAGCTAGTTTATTTCAATTTATTTAAGAACATAAAAAAAGGAGAGCCGAAGCTCTCCAAAATTTCAAAGGGGGATTTTTAAATTTAAGTATTATAGTTTGCCTGAATTTTCAGAAAGATAATCAGCAACGCCTTTTGGATCTGCTTTCATACCTTTGTCGCCTTTGTTCCAACCAGCAGGGCAAACTTCGCCGTGTTCATTTGTAAATAGCATTGTATCAACCATTCTAATCATTTCATCGATATTTCTGCCAAGTGGTAGGTCGTTGATTACTGCGTGGCGAACTGTGCCGTCTTTATCAAGCAAAAATGAACCGCGAAGCGCAACAGCGTTACCGAAAAGAACATCGAAATTTTTAGCAATGTCTTTTGTCATATCTGCAACAAGTGGGAATTTTACTTGACCGATACCACCTTGATTTACCGGAGTGTTTTTCCATGCAAGGTGAGTAAATTCGTTATCGCAAGATACACCGATAACTTCGATACCGCGAGCTTTAAATTCGTCATATCTTTTGTCAAATGCAATAATTTCGCTTGGGCAAACAAAAGTAAAATCTTTTGGATAGAAAAATACTACCGCGCCTTTTTCGCCGATATTTTTGTAAAGATTGAAATCTTCAACTATTTGGTTGTTTCCTAATACAGCGGTTGCTGTAAAATCGATAGCTTTGTTAGTTACTATCATTTTTTTCTCCTTATATTTTAAAATTATGGCGAAATTATACCAAATTTAGTTTAAAAAAAGCTAAAAATTTTTAGATAATAAATTTTATTGATTAAATTTATATAAATTTTAAGTTTGTTTTGGTATCATTTTGTATCTTTTTTGATAAGGAGAATATTATGGCGGTTAAAATTACCGATATTTGTATAGCATGTGGTTCTTGTATAGATGAGTGTCCTGTTAGCGCGATCGTAGATGATAGCGATAACCCAACAGGAGAAGATACATATTATGTATATGCCGATAAATGTGTTGAGTGTGTAGGACACAACGACGAACCGGCATGTGCTAGTGCCTGTCCGACTGACGGCTGTATCGTATGGAGCGAAGTTGTTGCTGGACAACCAAGCAAAGCCGAAATCGGTGCCGATCTAAGAAACGGCGATACACCGGTAATGGCATAATTTTAAGCCCGAACTTTCGGGCTTAAATAAATTTTAACCTATTTTTGATATAATCACATTTCTGTAAAAATTTTCTATATAAATTCAAGGAGAATCCAAGATGGAGCAAACACTATCTATAATTAAACCTGATGCCGTAAAAAAGGGCGTTATAGGCAAAATTATTAGTAGATTTGAAACTAACGGTTTAAGGATTGCGGCTGCAAAAAAAATGCAACTTAGCAGATATGATGCGGGAAAATTTTATGAAATTCATAAAGAAAGACCATTTTATAATGATTTAATCGATTTTATGACAAGCGGTCCTGTTGTAGTTATGGTGCTTGAAGGCGAAAATGCAGTTGCAAAAAATAGAGAACTTATGGGCGCGACTGATCCTAAAAAAGCTGAAAAAGGCACTATTAGAGCTGATTTTGCAGAAAGTATCGACGCAAACGCTGTTCATGGAAGCGACAGCTTAGAAAATGCAAAAAATGAAATCGCATTTTTCTTTGCAAAAAGAGAAATTTGCTAAATTTAAAGAGTTAAAAAATGATAAATTTCCAAAAAATCTCAAATTCGCCGACCGAATTTAGTATAGAATCTGACGGCGTTAAATTTAGTGGAAATTTAACTAAAAAAGCTGTAAATTTGGTATCTTGCAAGGGAAAAATGCAAGGGGTGATTCCATATATTTGCGATCGTTGCGGAAATGATTTTGAGCTAGAAATCGATGAAGAAATCGATTTGCTTTTAAGTGACGGAATTTTTAAAGATGAAAATCAAGCAAATTTAGATATAATGGAATTTTTTAACGGTCAAATTGACCTTGATGAAATTTTACAAAGCGAACTAGAAGCCTACAAAAGCGATTATTTATATTGTATGGCATGTAGAAACGAAAATTTATAAAGGAGTAGAAAAATGGCAGTTCCAAAGAGAAGAGTGAGCAAAACTCGCGCAGCAAAGAGAAGAACTCACTATAAAGTAACTCTTCCGATTCCTGTTAAAGACAAAGACGGAAGCTGGAAAATTCCACATAGAATAAATAAAAATACAGGCGAATACTAAAATATGACTTCGATTGCTATTGACGCAATGGGCGGTGATTTCGGCTGTGAGCCGATAGTAAGCGGTGTAATTTCGGCACTAAAAGAGCGTGAATTTCATGCTTTTTTGGTGGGCGATAAAGCACAAATCGAGCCTTTGATCCCAACGCGATTTAAAAATTCAGTAACTTTTGTCCAAGCAGATGAGGTTTTTGATATGGGCGAGGGCGCGACCGATGCTTTAAAACGCAAAGAAAGCAGTATTTACAAAGCCGTTGAACTAGTTAAAAACGGCGAGTGCAAAGCTGTTGTTTCAGCAGGTCATAGTGGTGCAACTATGAGTTTAGCGACTTTGCGTATCGGCAGACTTAAAAATGTCGCCAGACCACCACTTGCGACACTTATGCCAAATTCGCACGGCACTCATACGCTTGTGCTTGATGTGGGCGCAAATACCGACTGCAAAGCTGAATATCTATTTCAATTTGGTGTTATGGGCGAAGCCTACGCAAAAGAGATTATGGGAATTTCAAATCCTAGACTAGGGCTTTTATCCAACGGCGAAGAAGATAGCAAAGGCAATGAAATTACCAAAGAAGCCTTTAAACAACTTAAATCTCTTAAAAATTTTGTCGGCAACGCAGAGGGAAATCAAATTTTTGACGGATCGGTCGATGTTATTATAACCGACGGATTTATCGGAAATGTGGTCCTAAAAGCAAGTGAAGGCGTGGCAAGTGCGATAAATAAACTTATCAAAAAAGAGGTTAAAAAATCCCCTATTGCCATAACTGGTGCTGTTTTGATGAACAAAGTTTTTAAGATAGTTAAGAAAAATACAGACTATGACGAATACGGCGGAGCTCCGCTTCTTGGCGTAAATGGCTGTGTTATCATAAGCCACGGCAAAAGCACACCAAAAGCTATCAAAAATGCCGTATTTCAGGCACTAAAATTCTCAAATTCAAACATAAATTCGGTAATTGAAAACAAATTATCGCATTTTGAAAATTAGGACAAAAATGAAAAAAGCTTCAATGATTTCAATCGGTGCTTATGTGCCACAAAGAATTTTAACAAATTTTGATCTTGAAAAAATGGTCGAAACAAGCGACGAATGGATAACGAAGCGAACGGGAATTCATACTCGTCATATAGCAGATGAAAATGAAAGCACTAGTGATTTAGCGGTCAATGCGGCAAAATTAGCAATCAAGCGAAGTGGCTTAAATTTAGACGAAATCGATTGCGTTATTTGTGCGACTGTTAGTCCTGATCACTTTTGTATGCCTTCAACTGCGTGTTTGGTCGCAGAAAAACTTGGAATTCCAAGCGGGGTTACGGCTTTTGATATAAGTGCGGCTTGTAGCGGATTTATCTATGCTCTGCAAATTTCAAAAGGTCTAATCGAAAGTGGTATAAAACAAAATGTCCTTATAATCGGTGCTGAAAAGCTAAGCTCGATTGTAAATTGGGAAGATAGAAGCACCTGTGTGCTTTTTGGCGACGGAGCAGGGGCGGCTGTGATTTCGGCGCGAGACGATAACGAAATCATCGATGTGCATACTGCAAGCGACGGCGGCAAAGGGAATTTGCTAATCACTCCAGCACCCGGAAGCGCAAATCCTATGAGCCAAAGAGTTATTGATGAGAATTTGTGTTTCGTGCATATGAACGGCAACGAAGTTTTCAAAATCGCCGTAAATACACTAACGACAGATGTTATTGATATTTTAGAAAAAAATCGTATCGAGCCAAGCAAAATTGATTTATTTATCCCGCACCAAGCAAATTTGCGTATTATCGAAGCGGTTAAAACTAGACTTGAATTTAGCGACGAGCAATGTATCGTAACCGTCGGTAAATTTGGCAATACAAGCTCAGCTTCAATCCCTATGGCGATAAATGACGCTTACGAAAGCGGTCGGCTAAAAACCGGCTCGTTAATGCTACTAGACGCATTTGGCGGCGGATTTACTTGGGGTTCGGCACTACTTAAATTTGGCGGAAAATAAAGCCAAATTTAACTCTCTAATCCAAATTTGTAATTTAAAAATCTAAATCGAATTTATTGTTTAAAATTAAAAAGCAAAGCCAACAAAAAAGCTATGTGAAACTAAAAATAACTGAAAGGATTTAAAAAGAAATGGCTCCGGATGCTGGATTCGAACCAGCGACCAAGCGGTTAACAGCCGCCTACTCTACCGCTGAGCTAATCCGGAACAAAATGGTGCGGATGAGAGGACTTGAACCTCCACGCCGTGAAGCACCAGATCCTAAGTCTGGCGTGTCTGCCAATTTCACCACATCCGCGAAAAAAAGAAATGGTATTTTAGCTAAACATCGCTTAATGCTGACTTAAAAATGGTACGCCCAAGAGGATTCGAACCTCTGACCTACGGCTTAGAAGGCCGTTGCTCTATCCAACTGAGCTATGGACGCTCATATCAAAATCAGTGGTACGCTCGAAAGGAGTCGAACCTTCAACCTACAGATCCGAAGTCTGTTGCTCTATCCAATTGAGCTACGAGCGCGAAAGTGGGGTGAATTGTGGGAATCGAACCCACGACCCTCAGGACCACAATCTGATGCTCTAACCGACTGAGCTAAACTCACCACATGGTCGGAGCGAAAGGATTCGAACCTTCGACCCTCTGGTCCCAAACCAGATGCGCTACCAGACTGCGCTACGCTCCGTTACTGAATTTTGTGGAAATTGAAAGTTGCATTATATACGAATTTCGCTTTTTTGTCAATGAAATTTAGCTTAAATTTGCAAATTTTTCAAATAATAAAGTTAAAATTTGATAAAATTCTCCGTTTGAAAATAGCGAAATAAAATAACTTGTCAAATGTGAATTTATAAATTTAACAAATTCGTATCGCCAAAAGCGATACGACCTGAATTTGCTAGAATTTGTCATTGCGAGACCACGAAGTGGTCGTGGCAATCGCCAATGTTTAAATTTAAAATTCGGTTTTTTTTTGCAAAAATTTATAAAATTTGGTTGTTTTTAAATTCCTTGAATTTTGCAAATTTGCATTTTCGTTATTTTAGCTCTGGCGATTGCCACGACAGCTACGCCGTCTCGCAATGACGAGTAATTAAACATAAAAGGATTAAATTTGGAAAATTTTGAAAATTGGAATAAAAAGAAATTTGATAAAAATTTAAACACAAATTCAAATGAAAATAAAAGGGATTATGACAAAGAGCCGTTGATTATAAAAGATTATAATGGAGAAGTTACTTCTTTTTGGACACTTTTTGTTTTTATTTTCATTTTAATTGCTATTGCTTTTAGTGATAATAAGTTTGTAGCATTGCCGTTTTTGATTTGGATTTTTAAATCAGAAAACCAATATAAAAATGCCGAATTTAAATTTACAAATTCTAGTATTTTGCATACTTCGCCAAAATTTATTAAAGAAATTGGCACCCAACGAATTGATAAAATTCAAAAAAGTATGCAAATTTTTTATGAAATTCACAATGAAAAAGTAGAAAATAAATTTTTAAAATATTTTGTCAATATTTTTCTTATTTTTTGGTTATTAGGGATTATTTTTGTAGTAATAGTTATCGAAAATCAACTTGCTTCAATATTGCCTATTTTTACAATTTTGCTTTTAGGCTTATTTGTTCCGCAAGTTTTATATCATTTAAAAAAAGATAAAAATTTTCTAACTCTATACGATACTATTTTAGTAAAAACAGATGATTTCAAAATTTGCATCTTTATTGCAAAAAATGATGATTATAAAGAAATTAGGAAATATTTTTTGTTTAAAAAAGGTATTGATATTAACAAAGTTGAAAACATTTTATTTTAATAAAGGAGCGAACTATGAGTTCAACAGGTAGTAGAGAAGCGAAAGCTAGGATTGAGTTAGATAAGGCAGAAAAAGGCTTCGTGCAAATTTAAAAATTTAGGCTAAATTTTTAAAAATTAAACGAATTTGCAAAAAAATTACAGATATTGCAAAAATAAATCTAGCAAAATGAAAATTTATAGGTTATAAAATTTACAAAACTAAATCTTAAAACCAAGTGAAGCGACAAGCTTCATATCGCCTTTTATACTATCGCCGGTGGTGGTGAGAAAATCCCCTGTAATCGCCGAATTTACGCCGGAATTTAGCGCTTTTTCGATACTTTTACCTAGCTTTACGCGTCCGCCAGCAAAACGCAGATAAACGCGCGGTAAAATAAATCGATACACGGCGATTGAGCGTAAAATTTCTTCTTCGCTAAGCGGAGCGCAGTTTTGAAGCGGAGTGCCTAAAATCGGCATTAAAATGTTTATCGGCACGGAACTTACGCCAAGTTCTCGCAACTCAAACGCCATATCTATGCGGTCTTCCACGCTCTCGCCAAGCCCAAAAATCCCGCCGCTACACACATCAAGCCCGACAGCGTGGCAGTTTTTGATAGTTTGCACTCTATCATCATAGGTGTGCGTGGTGCAAATTCGCGGATAAAACCTGCGTGAAGTCTCTAAATTGTGGTGATAGGTTTTCACGCCACTATCTTTAAGCTTTTGCAAGGCTTGTTCGCTTGCAAGTCCAAACGAAGCGCAAAGGTGCAAATTCGTCTGCTCTCTTAGCGCACGATAAATTTGCTCGATTTTTGGCATGTCTTTGTCATTTTCTCTTATCCCGCGACCACTGGCAACGAGCGAAAAGCGATGAACTTTTGCCTTTTCGTTTTGCTGTGCCATTTGCAAAACGGGCGCCATGTCCAAAAGCGAGTAGGTTTCGCAACCTGTTTTAAAATGCGCAGACTGGGCGCAATATTTGCAATTTTCCGAGCATTTGCCAGAACGCGCATTTATAATCGAGCAAAAATTAAACTCATCGCCACAGCAAATTTGCCTAATCTCGTTTGCCGAGCTCAAAAGTGCGTCCAAATCGCTAGTTTTGGCTAAATTTAACGCTTCGTTTTTGCTTAAACACTCAGTGGCGATAGCCTTTTCTTTCATCTCGTTTATAAAATTTAAATCGCTCATAAATATCCTAAATTCTTAAATTTCGTCCGATTTTTCCAAATTTAAAATTTGAAAAATAAAGATTTATTTTCTTGATTTTTTCTCATCAATCCCGCTAATGCCGTGTCTGCGTTTAAGTTCGCTTAGCAAATTTTCAGGGTGAATTCCGTGGTCTGCAAGGGCGACTAGCATGTGAAATAAAATGTCCGCCCCTTCATAAACGGCGTCGAATTTCGGCTCGTCCTTTTTGTGTTCGCCAAAGGTTTCAACGCCGAATTTAGCGTATTTTTCGGCTTTGCTTAAATCTTTACACGCTAATGCGAACTCGCACGCTTCTTCGGCGATTTTTTTAAGATAAGCATTTTCGCCTTTGGCATATAGACTTGCGACATAAGATTTTTCGGCATTTGCAGAGAATTTTCGCTCTAAACAAGTGTGATAAATTTCATCTAAAATGTCATATTTTGGTTTTGAAACTATTTCATTTTGTGCTAAATTTTCCGAATTTTTGCCGTTTTCAAGCGAAATTTCATTAAAAAAGCACGATTTTTTGCCCGTATGGCACGCGTTGCGGGTTTGCTCGACTTTTAACAAAAGCGTATCAAAATCGCAATCCAGCGTGGCAGATTTGATTTTTTGGACATTTCCGCTTTCTTCGCCTTTTTTCCAAATGCGATTTTTTGTGCGTGAAAAATAGTGCGCAAAACCGCTTTTCAGGCTTAAATTTAGCGCTTCTTCGTTCATATATGCCATCATCAAAACTTCGCCATTTCCGTCATCTTGCACCACCACAGGAAGCAAACCACCGACCTTTTGCCAATCAATCTTTAAATTCATTTTTTTGTGCCTTTAAATTTTTTCGGTAATTATACTAAAATTTGGAAAAAATCGGCAAAATTGGCGATTAAATTTGAAATTCTTCGCTCCATTTTGTTACGCTTAGAATGAGATAAAAATTTGTGAATTTGCATTTTGGTTATTTAAGCTTTGGCGATTGCCACGAATTTTTGCTAACGCAAAAATTCTCGCAATGACAAAATAAAAAATTTGCTCTTTTTGTCATTGCGAGACCACGAAGTGGTCGAAGCAATCGCTAGTGGTTAAATTTGCTATTTGGTTTTTGTAAATTTAGAAATTTTGATTATTTTTTGATTTTTTTTAAATTTGTGAATTTGCATTTTGGTTATTTAGGCTTTGGCGATTGCCACGAATTTTTGCTAACGCAAAAATTCTCGCAATGACAAAATAATTCAATTTAAATTTTAAAACCAAATGCCGACGATTTCGTGCGTGGCGAACAAAGGACTAGACTAAAATTGTCTGTCCAAGTTCGCTACGCACGAAAGCTAGGCTGGGTTGGATTTACAATACTTCTTTCGCTAAAAATTCTCCCGTATAAGAGCCTGTTTTTTTATAAGCTTTCGCTAACTGCTTTGGCGTTCCTTGTGCTATGATTTTTCCGCCGCCGTCCCCGCCTTCTGGACCCATATCAATAAGATAATCGCAGTTTTTAATTATGTCCATATTATGCTCGATTACAAAAACCGAATTGCCTAAATCCACTAAATGATGAAGCACTCGAACAAGCCTATCGACATCGGCAAAATGCAGACCCGTGGTCGGCTCATCTAAAATATAAAGCGTATTGCCCGTATCTGTGCGGCTTAGCTCTTTTGCTAGTTTTACCCTTTGGGCTTCGCCGCCGCTTAGCGTAGTGGCAGGTTGCCCCAAAGCGACATAGCCAAGCCCCACATCTTGGAGAGTTTTAAGTTTTGTTTGAATTTTTGGCACGGCTTTGAAAAATTCCAAAGCTTCATCAATACTCATAGCCAAAACTTCGGCGATATTTTTGTTTTTGTATAAAATTTCAAGTGTTTGAGCGTTATAGCGAGTGCCACCACAAACATCGCAAACCACGCTAATATCAGGCAAAAAGTGCATTTCGATTTTTATTTCACCTTCTCCTGCGCATTTTTCGCAACGCCCGCCTTTGACATTGAAGCTAAAACGCCCGATTTTATACCCACGCAAGGCCGCTTCTTTTGTGGCTGCAAAAAGGGCGCGAATTTCGTCCATAACGCCTGTGTAAGTAGCAGGATTTGAACGCGGAGTGCGACCGATAGGGGTTTGATCAAGATAAATAACTTTATCTAAATTTTCTAAGCCTGAAATTTTCGCATCTTTTACGATTTTAACCTTTTTGGCGTGATTTAGCTGTTCTAACGCTCTTGGTAAAATGGTTTGAAGCACGAGTGAGCTTTTTCCGCTACCGCTTACGCCTGTAATGCCTACCAAATTTCGCAAAGGAAATTTCGCATTTAAGCCTTTTATATTATTGATATTGACATTTTTTATGCCTAGCCATAGCTCTTGCGCTCTATTTTTTTGATAATTTATCTCTTTTTTATGCGTTAGATAAAGGGCAGTTTGTGTGTCGCTTTTTAGCAGTTTTTCCACACTTCCTGCAAATACGACATTTCCGCCATATTTACCGGCTCCCGGACCAATATCAACCACAAAATCGGCTTCTTCGATAGTTTTTTTATCGTGTTCGACGACGATAACAGAATTTCCTTTTTGTTGCAAATTTCGCAAAGTCTTAATGAGTTTTATCGTATCTCGTTCATGTAACCCGATACTTGGTTCATCTAAAACATACATTACGCCGCTTAGCCCACTTCCGATTTGACTAGCTATGCGAATGCGTTGCGCTTCGCCACCGCTAATCGTCCTTGCATCTCGTCCGAGTGTGAGATAACCTAGGCCCACATCTTTTAAAAAGAAAAGCCGTTCGTTGATTTCTTTTAAAATCGGCATTGCGATTTGACTTTGTTGTTCGCTAAATTTGCTAAAATTGCTTTCGTTTGAAAAAAATTCCACGCACTCATCTATGCTTAGGCTTATGACTTCCCCGAGCGTTAAATTCGCTACTTTTACGGCTAAACTCTCAGGTTTTAGGCGTTTGCCACCACAATCCGAGCAAATTTTTTCGCTCATATATTCGTCCAAATCATTTTCATTTTTTAGCAAATCATAGGCGTATTTTATCGCACCTTCAAATTTACGCATTAGTTTGTGGTGTTTCCAGTAAAACGGCACTTCCTTGACATTTCCGTATAAAATGAGCTTTTTTTCGTCTTCGCTAAGTTCGGCGTATGGCATTTTGACATTTATGCCGTTTGCTTCGCAAAAACCGAGCAAAAATTTATAATAATAACTCTTGTTAAAGCCATACATTAGCTTAACTGCGCCGTCTTCAATGCTGATATTTTCGTTGATGATTTTGTTTAAATCAAGGCTAAAACGAATTCCAAGCCCGTCGCAACTTTCACACGCCCCTTTTGGCGAGTTAAAGCTAAATGCAAGCGGTTCAAGCGGTGTAAATGAAATTTTACAATCAAAACACGCCATGTGTTCGCTATAATGTATAAAATTTCGTTCTAAGCCCATCTCATCAGCGTTTGCGATGTCGATTTCAACTTCGCCGTAGCTAAGTTTTAAAGATTTTTCTATATCACTTGCGATACGCACCGAATTTTCGCCATTTACGGCGGTGCGGTCGATGACGACTTTTATCGTGTGTTTTTTGGTTTTTGATAGCTCGATGTCTTCATCTAACCTTACCATAACGCCGTCTATGATAGCTCTGACAAAGCCTTGATTTCGCAAATTTTCAATCATATCGGCAAATGTGCCTTTTTTTTCACGCACCAAAGGCGATAAAATGGATATTTTCGTGCCATTAGGAAGCTTCATAACTTCTGCGATAATATCGCTTGAACTCATTTTTGAAATCGGCTTTCCGCACTGATGACAATGCTGAACGCCAACCCTAGCGTATAAAAGTCGCAAATAATCATAAATTTCGGTTATCGTTCCCACGGTAGATCGCGGGTTTTTAGAAGTGGTTTTTTGATCTATCGCAATAGCAGGTGTTAAGCCGTCGATTTTATCGATGTCAGGCTTTCCGACACGATCTAAAAACTGCCTAGCGTAGCTTGAAAGACTTTCTACATAGCGCCTTTGACCCTCGGCATAAAGCGTATCAAACGCCAAAGTGCTTTTACCAGAACCAGAAAGCCCTGTAAAAACCACAAGTTTATTTTTTGGAATCTCTAAATTTATATTTTGCAGGTTATGCTCTCTTGCGCCCGTTATTTTGATTGTATCGTTCATTTTTTGCCTTAAAAAATTTAATTAACCTTTCATTATAGCTGAAATTTGTTAAAATAGACAAAAAATTTATAAGGATTTTTATGATTTTGATTCATACGGCACTTTTATGCGAAGCAATGCCGATAATAGAGCGATTTAAGCTAAAACTAGATAAAAGCGAAAAATTTAAAATTTACAAAAACGAGCAAATTTGGCTTTGTGTTTTGGGTGTGGGAGCAAAAAATACGGCAAATTTAGCTGAAATTTTATGCGTAAATTCTTTTAGCAAAGTTATAAATTTAGGAATTTGTGGTTGTAGTGACAAAGGCGTTCAAATCGGCGAAATTTTTTGCATAAATGAAAAAATCGAAGGCTTTAAAACAGCAAATTTAGAGTGCGTATCTTCGCCAAAAACGGCGATAAATGCGACGCTTTGCGATATGGAAAGCGATGAATTTGGGCGAATTTGCACCGAATTTGGCGTGTCTTTTTTAATAGTAAAAATCGTAAGCGATCATCTAAACACTGAGAGAATTTCAAAGAATTTTGTGTATAATCTCGTCAAAAATCAAATCAAAAATATAGAAAGAATTTTATGAATTTAGATGATAAAACGGCAAATTTTTTGACAAATTTATTTGAAAAATATCATTTTTCGTTCCAAGAAAAAAAGCAAATTGCTGAATTTGCAATAGATTTTGAAGCGTGGTGCGAAAAGCCAATTTATGAGTATTTTGATGAAAATTTTGTGCCGAATTTTTGCAAATTTGATGAGCATTCGCACGCAAAAGATATTTTTGTAAATTTGCGAAAAATTTGGCAAGATTTAAAGCAAACTAAGCATAGTTATGTAAATTTTAAACCAAATTTGACGCCAAAACAAAATGAAATTTCGCTTTTTAGTAGCGATAAAATCGCACTTGGGCGTTGTCCTGTGGCAAGTGTTAATACAAGGTGTTGCAATCTTTTAACGCTTGATGCCGTGCAGTCATGCGGATTTGACTGCTCATATTGTTCTATTCAATCTTTTTACAATGGCGGTAAAATCGGCTTTAACACCGAATTTGCTAAAAATTTAAAGAATTTAAAACTTGATAGAGATCAAACCTATCATATCGGCACAGGTCAAAGCTCGGACTCGCTTATGTGGGGCGATAAATTCGGCATTTTATCGGCTCTTTGCGAATTTGCGAGACTTAATCCAAATGTGATTTTAGAGCTTAAAAGCAAATCGGATAATATTAAATTCTTGCTAGAAAATGAAATTCCAAAAAATTTAATCGCCACTTTTTCGCTAAATACGCCTACAATCGTGGAAAATGAAGAGCATTTTAGTGCAAATTTAAACGCGAGATTAAAGGCTGCAAAGGCTTTGAGTGAAAAAGGAATTTTGGTTGGTTTTCACTTTCACCCGATGGTTTGGTATGAAAATTATCAAAGCGAATACGCTGAAATTTTCGCGCATTTACAAAGCGAATTTGACCCGCAAAATGTCGCTTGTGTGAGCTTTGGAACGCTTACATTTATAAAAAGCGTTATCAAAAAATTGCGTGAGAGAAAACGAAAATCAAAAATTTTGCAAATGCCTTTGTGCGAAATCAACGGCAAATTTTCGTATCCACACGAAATCAAAAAAGAGATGTTTAAATTCGCCTATGAAAGCTTCGCAAAGTGGCATGACAAGGTATTTTTCTATATGTGTATGGAAGAAAAATCGCTTTGGGGCGAGTGTTTTGGCTATGAGTTTGGCTCAAATGACGAAATGGAAATGGCGATGAAAAATGCATATTTTGAAAAAATTGCTTTAAAGGGGACAAGATGAAAGCTTTGGTAACAGGCGTTAGTGGCGGTATCGGCGGGGAGTGCGCGAAAATTTTAAAGGCAAACGGCTATGAAATTTTGACACTAAAAAGCCGTTTTGAAAATTTAAATGAGCTTGAAAAAGAAGTTAGCGAACTCTCGCAAAAGCACGAAATTTCGGCACTTTTGCTGTGTGCGGGTGTTGGTAAATTTGACCCACTTGAATGCCAAAGAGCAGGCGAAATCGCAAATTTAATAAATATAAATTTAAGCGCAAATTTAATCATAACTTCGCTTTTGCTTAAAAATTTAAAACGCAACCATGCCCATATCATCGGCATTTCGTCGATCGAAGCTTTGCGTTTTAGCAAATTTTCTTGTGCATATAGTGCTTCTAAGGCAGGGCTAAGGGCTTTTTTGCTCTCACTTTTTGAAGAAAATCGCAAAGAAATCAAAGTTACCTGCATAAACCCTGACATCGTCAAAACGCCGTTTTACGATGATTTGCGTTTTGAGCCAAGCGACGATGAGAGCTCATATATCGACGCGGAAGAGATAGCAAATTTGGTTTTAGAAATTTTACGCACAAAGTCGGTGGTTACAGACATTACGATACGACCGAAAATTTTAAAACTAAATAAAAAATCTTTTTGAATTTATTAAGTTGAACCGAGCCTAGCTTTTTCGTCATGCAAACTCGGTCAGACGAATTTAGTCTAGCCATCGTCCGCCTGACGAAAAATCGTCGGCATTTGTAATTTAAGTTGCTATATAATGTCATTGCGAGAATTCTTGCGAAAGCAAAAATTCGTGGCAATCCGCGCAAACGGCAAAACTGTTTATTAAAAAGCAAATTTGCAAAATAGCAAATTTTAAAACAGATTTTCGTATCGTGGCTAAACGATACGACCTGAATTTGAATTTGCAAGGAAATTTATTTTAAAGGATTAAAATTGGAAAATGAAAATTTAGAAAATACAAGAAATTTAGAAAACATTGAAAATTCAAAAAACACTGGAAATTCGGAAAATAAAAATACCGAACAAGACGAGTTAAGTCCAGAAGGTAAAAAGTGGTTAAATAGATTTACATTTATATTTGGTGTTTATATACTTTTTCTTTTGAGTGTTTTTATCATACCAACTGATATTTTAGATAAATGCCAAATTTGTGCTAGTTTTACAAATTTTATGAAACAATTTATACCTAGTATTGAAATATTTGGTAGCACTAGTAAGATACCACAGGTGGTTATGTTTTATACGGGGTATATTTATGTAATTTTCGTAATACTTTTTCTTATTTTATTTTTTAGTATTTTATTTCTTTCAATGAAATATAGTAATGATATATGTTGTAAAAATTTTAAATTAAAACACATTTTATATACTGCTTTCGTTTGTGCAGTAATTTATTATATACATATAAGATTATATTTTTATGGTAATTTAGTTTTAGAAAAAGTAGGTATATTTGCAAAAGATTTTTATCCCACTATGAGTATTAGGCTTGAAATATTTTTTTGGACTTTTCTAGCACATGGGATTATTTTATTTTTTGGAGCAGTATTTTTTCCCGTGTTCCTTTCGGATATTATAAATAATATAAAAAATCAAATAAATAAATTTTTTTAAGGAGATACCAAGTATCGTAGGGTGGGCATCCTTGCCCACCAAAAATTTTTGATAAAAACTACAAAAATCTAAAATGCGTTAATTTAAATTTTTAAATTTAAAACTTAAATTAACGCACTTTTTGTGCGTTAAATTCAGCTTTTGCCTTTTTGCGATTGTAAATTTTTTTAGATTTCACAACGCGACTTTTTAATGAAATTTCACGGCGAAAATTCGCCAAAATCGCTCTATCTCGCATGATTTTGCTCCTTTCGTTTAGATTTTGGATTTTGATTTTACTACTAAAAGATAAATTTTGCTTTAAAGTGGTTGTGGCAAATAAGCTTATCTGCCCTACAAATGATTTAAATTTGCGTTAATTCTTTTGCAAATTCTTGTTATTGTTGTCATTTTGATTTGATGAGCAAAAAATCTTTTGGAATTTAAAAATAAATAAATTTGATTAAAAATAAAAAATGCGACGAAGACCCAATCCCCGTCGCATAAGAAACAGAGTTATTATTTCAAAGTTTCGATGAAATCATTAACAGCAGCCATATCGTCATCGCTCATAGTAGCCATTTGACCTTTCATAACTGCACCCATGCCGATTTTACCTTTGCCTTCGCCGATTGTGCCTGCTTTGTAAGCTTTCATATCAGCTAGTCTAGCTTCTTTATCCAAAGTTGTAAGTACAGGAACTTTATTTAGGTAAGATTTTTCTGCTTTTGCACCATGACAAGCAGCACATTTTTTAAATAATGCTTCGCCATCAGCCGCAAAAGAACTACATGCAAAAGCTGCAAGAGCAGCGCAAACGATTAGTGATTTTTTCATTTTTATATCCTTTCAGGTAAATTGCAAGTGGCATTATAATGAAAAAAAATAAATATTTATTTAAAATTTTATTTACTTTTTACTAATCGATAAAATTTATTCTTAAATTACAAATTAGTGCCATTTTTTGCGAACTTTTTGCTGAATTCTTAAATATATAGGCAAATAAAAAATTTAAAATAGATTTAATTTTTATCAAAATTGACCAAAATTTAATAAATTTTAAGCCTACTTTAAGCGAGAAATTTCGCCGTTTTTCATTTTGTAAATTTTATCTGCATACTCAAAATATCTATCATCGTGGCTGATTGCAAAAATCGTATAACCTTTGGCTTTTAGGGTTCCTAAAATTTCTTCGTAAAACTGCTTTCTAAAAACAGGATCTTGATCGGCTGCCCACTCATCAAGCATTAAAAATTTATTATTTTCTAAAAGTGTGCTAACCATTGCAAGGCGTTTTCGCTGACCACTAGAAAGATTTGTCGTGCTAAATTTGGCAAATTTACTTGCTTCGTTTTCGCTTTTTTCACCTTTTTCGATATTTACTTTACCTGTTAATGCCATTTTTTCTAACCACGCTTTGGCGATCTCTTCGTCTCCCAAAACATCGTCAAACAGGTAAAAATCGCTAAAAATCGCACTTATGTTGTTGCGATAACTTTGTAAATTTTGCTCCGTGATTTTGGTGTCATCTACCCAAATTTCCCCACTAGTGGCTTCATAAAGTCCTGCTAAAATCATAAAAAGCGTTGATTTTCCGCTTCCGTTATCGCCTACCAAAAACACGATTTCGCCACTATTTATCTCTAAATTTATATTTTTTAAACCAAATTCGCTGTTTTTGTATCTGAAATTTATGTTTTTTAGTTTTAGGCTTTTCCACTCAGGCAGACTCTCACTCCAAAATTCAGGCTTAAATTCGTCCAAATTTAAATCTTGAATTTTATTAAAAGCGATTTTTGCACGAAGCAAACTAGGAAACGAAAAGGCAACGGTCATCAAAGGTCCTCTTAAAAACAAAACAGTAAGTGCGACGGTTACGGCATTTGCAAGATCTTCTTTGGTTCCACCAAGCCCATAATAAAGCACAACGCCAACTGCGCCTAAAAGCATAATGCTCATGAAATTACTAGCAAAAGCTTGATAAATTTGCGCTTTTAGTGATGTTTGGCGTAAATTTGTCGCATTTGGCAGAAATTTGTTTTCGTATAAATTTTTTGCTTTAACAGAGTTGATAGAAAGCTCTTTATGTCCTTCGATACTTGCTTTATAATTTTTATAAAGTGCATCTTCGCCCTGCCTGTAAGCGTCGAAATTTGCAATAACCTTTTTCATAAAAAAGTGCCAAATGATCATCAATGCACCAATCCAAAAAAATAAAAATAAAAACATATCAAAAGAGATATAAGCGATATAAATTCCCACGAAAATGACTATCATCACACCTTGGACGAGTTCGGAAATTCGCATAAAGCCGTCAGTCAAGCGAGAAATGTCGCTAGAAAGGGACGCAAGTAAATTTGCCTGACCTGCTTGTTCGATTTTTTGGTATTTCGTGTCGATGATTTGTTTTATGATTTTGCTTCTAAGATTAAATACAAAATTTGTTTCGATTTTGCAAAGCACAGCACGAGATAGTATAGAAAGCCCTAAAAATAGCAAAAGCAAAGCAAAAAAGAAAAACATTATTTGAAGATTTTTTGTTTCAAGTTTTAGCAAATATTTATTTATAAACGATAGAATCGCTATGCTTGAACCACTATAAATGGCATTTAAAACAATCATAAAAATTATCTGTTTGATTAAAGCAGGAGTAAATTTGTTTAAAATTTCTTTCATAAATTTGCCTTTAAATTTTTGAAATAATTTAGAATTTTTGCCTTTTAGTGCTAAAAATTTGCTTAAAATTCGTCAAAATTTTCTTTCAAAATTAATTTTGTTTATCAAAAATTAAATTTTTCCATTTTTAAGTTTAAGAAAATTTTAAACATATATTAAATTTATATAAATTGCCTAAAATTGGGATTTTTATCTAAAATTAGGCTTTTTCTAAAATAAAATTTTTATTATTTATCTAAAATATCATTTTCATTTAATATTTATTTGGATATAATTTTAGGATTTTTTATTTTTAGAAAGGATTGGATAATGTCTGTAAAATTTAAAGAACGACGCGATTTTATTGGACTTGCCTTTGGTGCGACTGCTGCTGTGGGTGGCATATTGGCACTTGGTGGTTTGAAAAAATCGTGGGATCCGCTTCCTAGCGTTAGAGCAGCGGGTTTTACGACTATTGATTTGGGTGGCGTTAAAGAAGGCGAACTCTATGTAACTCAATGGCGAAAAAAACCTATTTTTGTGCTTAAAAAAACCGCACAAATGGAAGCAAACGAAAAAAGAGATATTGTAGTCGATGGTGCTAGATATATAGTATGTATCGGTCTTTGCACACATTTGGGTTGTATTCCTAGCTATAATCCTAGCAAACAACTTTTTGTATGTGCCTGTCATGGGGGTCAGTTTGATGTGAGTGGCGAAAATGTTTTTGGACCACCGCCAAGACCGCTTGATATTCCGCCGTTTAAAATCGAAGGCACTAAGATAGTTTTGGGCGAAGAAGGCCCTGAATATAAAGCCTTAATGCAAGCGTAGGAGGGATAAAATATGGCACATATCACAAAAGCTACTAGCCTTTTAGATTGGTTTGATCAAAGACTAGGTGTTAAAAAATTTATGAAAGTTATGGTGAGTGAATATTGGATTCCAAAAAATATTAACTTCCTATGGGCTATGGGCGTTATTTTGATGACGCTTTTTGTTGTTTTATTTTTAAGCGGTTTGATGCTTGTAATGTATTATAAACCGGACGCAGCATTAGCGTTTGATAGCGTAAATAAAACTATCATGCAAGAAGTTGAATATGGTTGGTTATGGCGACATATACATGCTGTTGCTGCTTCTGTTGTATTTTTAGTAATGTATATCCACTTATTTACGGGACTTTATTATCGCTCTTACAAACAAGGCAGAGAGATGATTTGGGTAAGCGGTATGCTACTATTTATGATTTTCTCAGCCGAAGCATTTAGCGGATATATGCTTCCTTGGGGACAAATGAGCTACTGGGCTGCGATGGTTATCACAAATTTATTTGGTGGAATTCCTGTTATTGGGGATGCTGTTGTTGAGTGGATTAGGGGTGATTATGCCGTAAGCGATCCAACACTAACTAGATTTTTCATGCTCCATGTTTGTTTATTGCCGATTGTTGTTATTGCTGTGATTGCGCTTCACTTTTATGCTTTAAGATTTCCGCATGTAAATAATTTAGAAGGCGAAGAGATTGATTTTGAGCTTGAAGCAGAAAAATACTTAAAAGGCGAAACAAAAGAGAGCAAAGTTATTCCATTTTGGCCGGGATTTTTATCAAAAGACTTTTTCTACCTATCAATATTTATGATTTTCTTCTTCTACTTGGTAGGTTTTCACTTTGATTTTGCTATGGATCCGATTAACTTTGATCCTGCAAATGATATGAAAACACCTGCTCATATTTATCCTGAGTGGTATTTCTTGTGGCAATATGAAATTTTAAGAGGATTTTTCTTTGATGTTGGTCCTTTAAAAGCAGCAGACATTGGCCTTATAGCGTTTGCGTTTGCCGGAATTTCACTGATTTTAGTTCCTTGGATGGATAGAAGTAGCGTTGTAGAACCGGCACACAAAAACAAAGCATATTTGGTCTGGTTTTGGGTTTTGGTTATTGATATGATACTTTTAAGTCTATTTGGTAAATTACCTGCTGACGGATCTACGCTTGGTGTATTAAATACTTACTGGGGATTTTTGCTATCTATAATATACATATTCTTAATAGTAGTATTTTTGCCTTTGATAACAATAGCTGAAAGAAAAGAAAGGTAAAACAGATGAATAAAGAACTAAAAGTATTATTAATCCTTATCGTAAGTGTTTTGGTTACATATTGGTTTATCGAGCCTTATGCTCACTCAAAACTAAGTCCGCATGTTGCACCTGTGAATTATGATTTTAGTCAAGGGGACGCTTTATCTACAAAAGATAATATCGATATGGCTCAAAGCGCACTAGAAAGCGCAAAATCTCGCAATGACGAAAAAGCTATCGCAGCGGCAGAAGCTGATTTAAGCGTAGCAAAAGAAAATCAAGATAAAGCGACTTTGTTTTGGAACGAAGTAAATCAAATTGATTTTAGTAAAGGTGATGCTTCAACAGGAGCCGAAACATTTATAAATGCAGGTTGTACGGCATGTCACGGCGTAGAAGCAGCAGGACTTCCTGCTCCTATGGACGGCGCAACAGCTAGTGATGCTTATGGCGTAAATCCGCCTGATTTAAGCACTGCTGGTTATTTATATGATGAAAAATTCTTAGCCGCTATCATTAAAGATCCTGTTATGGCATTAAAATTAGGTCATAAATTCGGCGATGAAACTCCGTTTCCTATGCCGGGATTTTTCGGTCTTGGCGGTGATATAAACCAAGAACTAGCCGATATTGTAGCCTATCTAAAATCAATCGCACCAAAAGAGATGGAAAACTCAGCGGTATTTGATAACGCTTGTAGCCGTTGCCACGATGTAAAATATGACAACAAAGCAATGACTAGCAATATTGACGCGCTTAGCAAATATATGGGTTCAACTCCGCCTGATTTGTCTATGATGATTAGATCTAAAAGAGCTAGTTATTTGCATGAATTTATCAACGATCCTCAAAAAAGATTGCCGGGAACTTCTATGCCACGCGTTGGTCTAAATCAACAAGCAGAAGATCAAGTCGTTGCATACTTAGAAAATGTCGGCGATAGCAAAAAAAGCGAAAGAGAGAAAACAACCATTTGGATTATGATCTATTTTGCGATTTTGGCTGTATTTGCAGGACTTTGGAAAAAGAAAGTTTGGGAAAAACTTCACTAAGATTTTAAATTTTAAATTCGGTAGCTAAATTTAGCTACCGAATTTTTATCTCATAAAATTCATAACTTTGCCCCGTTTTACTAAATTTATAAGCTTTATCATTTATCATTATATTTTCTTTTTGAATTTTGTTAAATTCAAAATCATTTTTAATTGATAATTTTAAATAAGATTATCATAAATATACTTAAATAAAAAATTAAAATTTTTATTTAAAATCTCTAAATATCGTTTTTTAATCAAATTGATAATATAAAAATTTTTATAGCTTTTTAAGAAATTTAACTATAAAATTACGCTCATTATATGAAAATAATTTTCATAACATAAATTTAAAAGGCGATTTATGAAATTTATAAAATTTAGCATTTATTTTATTTTATCTTTTACGATTTTATTTGGTGCTGATTATGCCAATGAAGCAAAAGAGATAGAAAATAAATTTAAAGAAGTAATTACACTTTATAAAGACGGAAAAAACGCAGAAGCAAGGCAACTTACGCAACAAGCATATTTTGGGCATTTTGAAAATTTGGAAGCCGGAATTCGTATAAATTTAGGTCAGAAAAAATCTTACGCTATGGAAAAGCAGTTTGGTGATATTCGCAAAGCGATAAAAAATGAAAAGCCTGTTGATGAAATTCAAGCTATGATAGATAAGCTAAATGCTGAAATCATCGAAATTTTACCTGTGATTGAAAGCGGACATAAACTAGTCGCAGAGCGAAGCGATGACGGCGGTATTAGTGCGGCGAAAATCGAGCCTAAAAATGAAAATTTAAACGAGACAAATTTAACGCAAAACGCAAATCCGTGGGTAAATATTTATAATCAAATTTCAAATGAGCTTAAAAACGCAAAAGAGGCTTACGAAAAAAACGACGGCGAAGCTATGAAGGAAGCATTAAACAGGGCTAAATTTAATCTTTACCGCAATAAACAGCTTGAAATCGCCGTTAGACGATATGATTCGGCTAAAATGGATCAAATGATTCAGCAGGTTATGGGTGCTGTTATTAGCAAAAACACGCAAATGAGCCAAACACAAGTAGTTCAAGCTTTAAAAGATATTGATGATTTGCTTAACACAAGTATCGCAAAATTGCCTAGTGAATCTTACGCTCTTGCGCCAAAAGCCATAATGCAGGAAATGCAAGAAGAAGAAATCGCAGAGCAAGCAGATTTTAGCGTTGTTGTTGAAAATATTCGTAAAAAAATGGCAGAAGCTTTGAAGCTCTATGAAAATGGCGATATAAACTCAGCCGTTAGCGATGCAGGGGATATTTATTTTGACGAATACGAAGCAAGCGGTATGGAAGCTCTTGTTGGTGCTAAAAATTCGCAACTAAAAGTAGATACGGAAGCTAGTTTTAGCAAAATCGTTGCCCTAATGCAAAACAAAGCAGATAAAAGCGAAATCATCGCGGCTGCTAATAGGCTTTTTGAACAGTTAGAACAAAGCCTTGATTTAACCAAAAAATCAAGTAACTGGGATTTGTTTCTTTATGCTTTTATCATTATTTTACGCGAGGGTTTTGAGGCTTTGATTATCGTTACGGCAGTCATCGCTTATCTTATCAAAACAGGAAATTCAAAGCATTTAGGCATAGTTTATAGCTCATTAGCGGTTGCCGTTATTTTAAGTCTAGTTACGGCATACGCTGTAAATTTGATATTTGGTTCGCAAATGGCAGCTCAAAGTAGGGAGATTTTAGAAGGCGTTGTTATGCTAATCGCCGTTTTCTTGCTATTTTATGTCGGTTTTTGGCTACTTTCAAACGCAGGAGCAAAAAAATGGTCAAGCTACATACAAGGGCAAATTAGCCAAAGTCTAAGTAGCGGGGATAGCAAAACGCTTTGGTGGACCGTGTTTTTAGCTGTTTATAGAGAAGGGGCTGAGACCGTGCTATTTTACATGGCGTTAATTTTCGATGCCAAATCAAGCTCAGCGTTAAGTATGGTAGCTCTTGGCTTTGCAGTCGGGCTTGTGGCACTTGCTGTGGTATATTTTGTGATTAAATTTTTCTCGCTTAAAATCGCAATTAAGCCATTTTTCCTTGTCACTTCGGCAATCATTTTCTATATGTCGATTGTTTTTGTCGGAAAAGGCGTTATGGAGCTAGTTGAAGGCAAACTTTTTGTTCCACATATTATAGAAAATTTCCCAACCATTTCATGGCTTGGAATTTATCCATATTTAGAGAGTTTAATTCCGCAAATTCTCTTAATTTCGGCACTAATTATCGGAATTTTTATAATGAGAAAGAAAAATCTTATCAAAGGAGAAATAAAATGAAAAAATTATTTTCATCAGTGTTGGCATTAAGCCTTGCTTCAAGTATTGCGTTCGCAGGAGAACAACCTATCGGCGAACCTGTTGAAATCAACGGCATGGAAATAGCTGCTGTTTATCTACAACCAATCGACATGGAACCAAAAGGCATTGATCTAGCCCCAAGTCTAGCAGATATTCACCTAGAAGCTGATATTCACGCGATAGAGGGCAACAAAAACGGCTTTGGCGAAGGCGAGTGGATTCCGTATTTAAAAGTTTCTTACATACTAAAAAACACAGATAACGGCAAAGTAAAAGAGGGCACATTTATGCCTATGGTAGCAAGCGACGGACCGCACTACGGCGCAAATATCAAAATGGACGGCGGAGTTGGTAACTATGAGCTAACTTTTCATATCGAAAATCCTAGCGTTCAAGGTTTCGGACGACACGCTGATGAAGCAACCGGCGTTGGCAAATGGTGGGACGCATTTGATGTAAATTATAAATTCCAATACACAGGAACTCCAAAAGAGTAATCCAAATTTTCCGTCAAGCTCCGTGCTTGACGGAATTTAATCAAATTTACAAGGTAATAAATGAGTATATTTTTTTATCAAGTTGCACTTGCGATATTTCCGTTAGTTTTAATATCGTCTTTTTTGCAAAGAACAAATTATATCAAAGAGCTATTTATCCCTATTGTTTGTGGCGTGATCTTTGGTTTTGCCTGTTTTAGCGCATTTGCTGTTTCGGCAAATAACGATACGGCAAAAATATTTTTTGACATAATTTGCATTTTATTGTTGATAATTTTTCCGATTTTATTTAAATTTAAAAGCGTTTATCTGACTGCTGTGATAGTCTTTTTACTTGCTATGACTTATGGTTATGAGTATAAATTTATAAGTGCAAATTTTAAAATTTTTACTAGTTCGCTTTTAGATAGCCTAAGTTTATCAAATTTATTTATGGCTAGTTTTGCATTTTTGATTTTCATTTGCATATTTTTTCTTTTAAATTCGCTTTTAAAAAGGGTAAATAAAAAAGTCAAAATTTGCTTTTTTGTTTTAATTCTTTTTCTATTGATTATCGATAGATTAGGCTTTTTTGGACTTTCGCTTATGCAAGAAGGTATTATTAAAACGACACCAAAACTGCTTTCTGTGATTGCAAAAATTATATATTTTAATAGCTTTTTGCCGATTGTTTTTTCTTTGATTTTGATTATTTTAGGGGCATTTGGGCTTAAATTTGAAAAATGCAAAAATAAAGAAAATATTATTGAATTTAGAGAATTTAAAGCCGGCAAATTTAAAGCATTTAGCGAATTTTTTTATGCTTTGCTTTGTGGTGGGATTATCATTTTTATCTCGCTTTTTTATATTTTAGTTGCTTCAAAACCACCTAAAATAGATAATCCAACCATAATCGAACCTATAAATAATGAATTTAAATTTAACGCCGAAATTGTAAAAGATAACAAACTTCATCGCTACGCCTATATCACAGATGACGGGCATAAAGTGCGATTTTTCTTAATCAATAAATTTAAAGACAAACTCGCTCCCGTTGCCGTTTTTGATGCTTGTAGCATTTGTGGCGATATGGGCTATGTGAAAAAAGGTGATGAGTTAATCTGCATTAGTTGTAATGTGCGAATTTTCTTGCCAAGTGTCGGCAAGGCAGGAGGCTGCAATCCTATTCCGCTCGAATATAAATTTGACGGAAAAGAGATAATAATCTCGCTTAAAGAGATTGAAAAAGGAGCTAGTTTTTTTAGCGAAGTGGTCGAAAAAATAGTAACCGATCCCGTAAGTAGAGAAAACATCAAAAACACTTCAAAATTTAGATATTTGTATTACGGGCGGACTTATTTTTTTGAAAATTCTCAAAATCAAGCCGAATTTGAAGCAAACCCTGAAAAATTTGTCGATACAAACGGCGTTTTAAAGGAGCTAAAATAATGTTTTTTCGCATAATAAAAGCTTCGATTTTAAATTCAAAAGATAATAAAATTTTAGCTTTTCTAACCATTTTGTTAAGTGTGAGTTTGATCGCTTGTATGCTAAATATCACGCTTAAAATCGGCGATAAAGTCGCAAAAGAGCTTCGAAGCTACGGCTCAAATATCGTGGTTTTGCCTAGTTCGCAAAATTTAAGTATCGAAATAGCCGGAAAAGAGTATTCGCCGCTTAAAAATGAAGATTATTTAAATGAAAAAGATTTACATAAGATAAAAGAAATTTTTTGGCGAAATAACATTGTCGCTTTTGCGCCGTTTTTATCTACTAAATTTAATGAATTTGAGATTGTTGGAACTTATTTTGATAAGGTTATTCCGGTTGAAGGCGAGAGCGATTTTAAAAGCGGAGTTGCTACGCTTTATCCGTTTTGGGTCGTTGATGGTAGATTTCCAAAAGATGATAGTTTAGATGAAGTTTTAGTCGGCGAAAGGCTAAATTTAAAGCTTGACGAAAAGCTAAATTTGGGCGAATTTGAAGTAAAAGTCGTAGGAATTTTAAAAAACGGCGATGAAATGTCGGATAAAATCATAACAAGCCTAAATTTGGTGCAAAAAATCACAGATAAAGCCGGTCTCATCGCCAAAGCAGAAGTCAGCGCAATGACGATTCCGGAAGATGATTTATCTGTAAAAGCAAGGCGAGATTTTGAGAGCTTAGATGCGGTTGCGTATGATAAATGGTATTGTTCGGCTTATGTTAGTTCGATTGCGTATCAAATAACCGAAGATTTTCCAAACGCCACGGCAAAGGCACTTTTAAGCGTAAGCGAAACTCAAAGCGGAATAACTAAAAAAATCCAAAATTTAATGGCAGTCGTTAGCATTTTATCGCTTTTTATCTCTGCGATTTGTATTACGAGTTTGCTAACTAGCGAAATTCACAGGCGAAAAAAAGAGATCGGGCTTTTAAAAGCTTTGGGAGCTGGAAATTTTATGATTTATACGCAGTTTGCGACTGAAACTTTCATTGTATGTGTGATAGCTTCGATTTGCGGGGCGATTTTGGGCTATATTTTAAGCTTTATTATCGCTTATCAAATTTTTGGCTCACTGATTGGCATTAGTTTTATGGTTTTGCCTTTGAGCGTGATTTTTGGGCTACTAATTTGCATTTTTGGTTCGATTTTGCCGTTAAAAAGCGTTATAAAACTACTTCCTGCCGAGGTGCTTTATGGTAGGAAATAGCGCATTTTTTAAAAATCTAATATTTAAAAGCATTTTAGGAAGTGGTTTAAGGGGATTTGTTATTTTTCTAGCCATTATGCTTGGAAGTGCCGTAACAGCGGCATTTGTAAATATCTATGCCGATATTGATAAAAAAGTCGGTAGCGAGTTAAATTCTTATGGGGCAAATTTGATTATAAGCCCAAAAGATTTTGAAAATTCGCATATAAATGAGCAAATAATGGACGCCAAATTTGAAAAAATTTCAAATTTAAAAGCATATAACAAATATCTTTTTGCAAGTGCGAATTTAGGCGTTAGTAGCGGCGTCGTAATGGGAGTAAATTTTTCAAATTTAAGGTTAGTTATGCCGTTTTTGGATTTAAAATCGGGCGAATTTATAAATATAGATTTTGACGATAAAAATGCCTTAATCGGGCAGGATTTGGCTAAACTTTTAGGCGTAAAAGTTGGCGAGAGTATCGAAATCACGCCAAAAGGAAAAATGCCTACAAAAGTTAAAATCAAAGGCATAGTTTATGACGGCGGCAAGGAAGACGGGCTTTTAATCATCTCGCTTGAATTAGCTCAGCGTATTTTCGATATGCCAAATTCGCTAAATTACGCCCAAGCGATTGTCGCTGGAAATTACGATGAAATCAAGCAAATTTCGCAAAATTTAAGCGATGAAAACGCCGTTTTTGAGCCGATTAGCAAAATTTCAAAAGCACAAGGGGTGATTTTGGATAAAATCAAACTTTTAATGCTTTTAATCGGTCTAGTGATTTTATTTATAACTTCCATTTGCATAAATACAAGCCTTAGCGCGATTTTGTTTGCTAGGATTAAAGAATTTGCATTGCTTCGAGCGATCGGCGCAAGTAGAGATAATTTATTAAAAATGATTTTGGCTGAAATTTTAACGATTTGCGTGATAGGCTCGGTTTTTGGGGCATTGCTTGGATATTTTTTAGCAAATTTGCTAGGCTTTTTGATTTTTTCAAGCGGAGTTGATTTTAGGTTTGTAGGACTTATTAGTGCTGTGATTTTAAGCCTTATTTTTGCGCTTGGTGCTAGTTATTATCCGATAAAACGGGCTTTAAATCCAAATTTAGCAAATTTATTAAAGGAATAATATGGAAATTTTAAAACTTGATAGCGTGTGTAAATATTTTGGCGAAGTAAAAGCACTTGATGATATTTCTTTTAGCGTAAATAAGGGCGAGTGGGTCAGCATAATGGGACCAAGCGGAAGCGGAAAAAGCACTTTGGTAAATATTTTAAGCCTTATGGATACTCTCACAAATGGCTCATATTTTTTAGGCGGAAGCGACGCAAGTCATCTAAACGAAGAGCAAATTTTAGAGTTTCGCCGTAAAAAAATAGGGCTAGTTTTTCAAGCATTTCACCTTGTGCCGTATCTAAATGCCGTTGAAAATGTAATGCTAAATCAATATTATCACTCTTGTGTGGATTTGCAAAGTGCTAAAAAAGCCTTAGAAAAAGTGGGTTTGGCTCATAGAATTTCTCACAGACCAAGCGAACTAAGTGGCGGCGAACAGCAAAGAGTTTGCATAGCAAGGGCTTTGATAAACGAGCCTGAAATCATCATCGCCGACGAACCAACAGGAAATTTAGACGAAGCAAATGAAGAGATTGTGCTAAATTTATTTAATGAGTTAAGAAGCGAAGGCAAAACGCTACTTTTGGTAACGCACAACGAAGAACTTGGCTTAAATGCCGATAAAATCGTGCGTTTAAAACACGGAAAATTAGATAAAATAGAAATTAAAAACTAAAAAGGAAAAAAATGAGAAAATTTATTTTGGTTTTGGTTGCGTTTTTTGTGCTAGGTTGCGGGGGAAACGAACGCCACCACATGACGCTAAATGATGAAAACGGCTTTAAAACGACATTTGATAGTGCCAAAAAAGAGTTAAAAATCGTAGGGCATGATAAGCCTTTTATTTTATACTTTTTTTCTAGCGATTGTGGTGCGTGCGCCGAGCAAGCGCCGATTTTAGAAAATTTAGCAAAAGAATTTGGTGAAAATGTGCGAATTATCGGCGTTTTGGGCGATTCGCATGGGCTGGATAAAGATATAAAAACGCTAAAAGAAAAAAATATTTCATTTCCGACAGCCACAAGCAAAAAATCTGCAATGTATCTAGCAAATATGGTCGGTGGCGTAATGGGAACGCCTATGAGCGTGATATTTGATAAGGACGGAAAGATAGTAAAGCAGCTGCTTGGGCTTTATCCGAAATCTGCATTTGAAAATGAGTTGAAGTTATTATTGTAAATTTAATTTTTCGTCATTCTGAGCCTTGCAGAGCAAGGAGAATCTAAAATTTATAAATTTGCAATGGAATTCAGCCTAGCTTTTGCACAAAGTGAGCTTGGATAGACGAATTTAAGTCTTATCCTTCGCCCACTTTGTGCAAAATCGTCGGCAAAAGAAGCGAAGCGATGGCGAGTGAAACGAGACAGGTTTCTGTGAAAACAAGCGAAGCGATGGCTCACGCTTTGCGTGAGAGAGCTTTCTTAGCAGTAGCGAAGCACGAAGCAGAGCATACGCAGTTTAATTTAAATTGAACTATTTTTTTTCTTTCCATTGTCATTGCGAGTTTTTTCGTAGAAAAAACGAAGCAATCGCCAAAGCAATAAGAATTCAAATGCAAATTTTTAAAATTCGCTTTATTTTTTAAATTCTATTTTGATTTTTCGTAAAAATTCTACCAGCTCGGCAGAGCAGTTTTGTTTTATAATAGTAAAGGCTAAAATATTTCCGACGAATAGATAAAAATTCGTCTTAGTTTCGATGATTTTATATAAATCGTCGTATCTTATTTTGGCGAAATTCGAGCTAGAATTTTCGTTAAATTCGTTTGTTTTTTCTGTGAAATAATCATCATAAAATTCAAAAAAAGAGTGCTGATTTGCCGACAATTTATTTGAATAAAATGTCTTTTTGACAAAATAAAAATATATGTAGTAATAAGTTCCGCCAAGCCAAATCAAAAATCCTAATCCTATAAATAAGTCAATAGTAAAAATTCCTTTATATATAAGCAAATAAAATTCCCTAGATAAAGAATTTAAAACCAAAATTCCAATTATTATATAAATTATTTTAGTTAGCCATTTTCCTTTAATGGAGTTGTTAAATTTTTTGTATTCATCAAAAGTAAAAATCGTATCGGTTTTGTATGGCATTTGCTTACCTTGATTTGAAAATTTGCAAACTGAATTATAAAAAAATTTGGCTTAAATTTTATTTTTAAAGCAAAATATCTATTTGATAAAAATATTCAAGACAAAATAGGCGTAGTAAAGCCCGAATTTGAGCGATTTCAAACGAAGCTACCTTTGTTGTGGTAGTGAGTGCAGGAATTGCTCAAATTCGGGCTTTAATCCGTTCAGGTTTGGGGAATTAAAGACTATGCTGTTTAATGTAAATGTGAAGTATATCAATCGCCGCAGGTGTAATGCCTGAAATCTCACTCGCCGCAAACAGCGTCGGCGGAGCAAATTTTTTAAGCTTTTCAACCACTTCATTGCTAAGCCCGGAAATCTTGCTAAAATCAAGCTCAGTAGGGATTTTCACGCCTAGCATACCTTTCATTTTTTCCACTTCTGCCTTTTGCATTTGGATATAAAAATAATACTTGCATTGCGTTGAAATCTCTTCTAAAACGCCGTCTGAAAATTCGCCAAACATCGAATTTAAGGCTTTTAGCTTCTCTTTCGTAAAGCTTTTTCGTGCTACGATTTTTTGAAGCGTTGAATTTTGCGAAATCGGCTCTTCGCCCAAATTTGATAGCATTTGTAAAGTCTCTTTGCACGGCGTTACCGTCGTTTCTAAAAGAAAATCCATACCTTTTTGTATGTCGTTTTTAAATTTGCAAATTCGCTCATAAGTCGGTTCGTCAAGCAACCCCACATTTCGCCCATATTCGCCAAGCCTTAAAACGGCGTTATCTTCACGCAACAAAAGCCTAAACTCAGCTCTGCTTGTAAAAACACGATATGGCTCTTTTGTCCCTTTTGTAACGAGATCATCTATCAAAACGCCGATATATGCTTCGTCTCTGCGTAAAATCAAAGGCTCTTTGCCTTTTAGTGCAAGAGCGGCGTTAATTCCAGCCATTAGCCCTTGTGCGGCGGCTTCTTCGTAGCCTGTGGTGCCGTTGATTTGCCCTGCTAGATACAGCCCTGCGACCTTTTTTGTCTGCAAATCGTGTTTAAGCTCTGTTGGATCGACAAAATCATACTCCACAGCGTATCCGGGACGAACGATTTTAGCATTTTCTAAGCCTTTTATGGAGCGAATCATTTTAACCTGCGTATCATAAGGCAAACTTGTAGAAAGCCCGTTTAGATAGTATTCACTGGCTGCGTCCGTTTGTGGCTCGATAAAAATGTGGTGGCGTTCTCTCTCAGGAAATTCGTAAATTTTGGTTTCGATACTAGGGCAGTATCTTGGACCCGTGCTCCTAATTTGTCCCGTAAAAAGTGGTGCGCGATGAAAATCTGAGCGAATAATCTCGTGCGTAGTTTCGTTTGTGTAGCCGATATAGCAAGGAAGCTGATTTGGGGCAAAATCTTTCGTGCGAAAGCTAAACGGCTTAGGCATTTCGTCTCCGCCTTGTGCTTCAAGGACGCTAAAATCAATGCTTTTTGCATCGATTCTTGGGCAAGTTCCCGTTTTTAGCCTACCTAAATTTAGCCCAAAATTTGCTAGTGATTTGCTAAGTTCGGTGCTACTTAGTTCGCCGACCCTGCCCGCACTAAGCTGAGCCGTGCCTGTGTGGATAACGCCATTTAAAAAAGTGCCTGTTGTGATGATGACTTTTTTTGCGCTGTAAATATTATCAAGGTGCGTTTTAACGCCTGTAACGCGTGGTTTGTCGCCGCTAAATTCGCTTAAAATTTCGGTTGCGATTTCTTGCGTAATGTCTAAATTTGGCGTATTTAAAAGCAAATTTCGCATATAAATGCGGTATTTATCCATATCGATTTGAGCGCGACTGCCACGCACGGCAGGGCCTTTGCTCTCATTTAGTATGCGAAACTGGATTCCGCACTCATCTGTGGTGCGACCCATTTGACCGCCAAGTGCGTCAAGCTCTTTTACCAAATGCCCTTTTGCAAGACCGCCGATTGCAGGGTTGCAACTTGCTGCGCCGATTTGCTCAGCCAAAATTGTGATTAAAAGTGTTTTTGCTCCCATTTTTGCAGCAGCAAGACTGGCTTCAATACCTGCGTGTCCGCCACCGATAACGATAATATCATAGTTCATTAGATTTTCCCTTAAAATTTTAAAAAGAGATTTTAGCAAAAATTTAATTTTAAAAATATAAATCGAAAAATTCGCAAATTTAAAAAACGAAAGTTTTTTAAATTTGCCACTTCTATCGTGCAGGGGTTGGGGGTTGTTAAGGGGGAAGGGGGCGCTTCGAAAGTCAGCCCCCTTCCCACTTAAAAAAGCATTAAAAATTTCATTAATTCGAAAATTTGCACTTCAATTCGTAAAATATGGGGAATTTTTAGCAAATTTTATATAAAATTCAGCAAAAAATTAAAAGGAAGTTTATGTTTAACGGACTAATTAGGGAAATCGCCGAAGTCGTTAGTTTTAGCGGAAATTCGCTTCGAATTCGCGCTAAATTTCGCCCTGAGCGTATTGGCGACAGTATCGCCATAAACGGCGCGTGTCTTAGCGTAACGCAAATTTTAGCTGACGGCTTTGTCGTGGAGATTTCAAGCGAAACGGCAAATTTAATCGCCGTGCAAAATTTGCGTGGCAGAGTGCATATCGAACCAGCGATGAAGCTTGGAGAGCGAATTGACGGGCATTTGGTGCAGGGCCATATCGACGGCGTGGGCGAAATCGCAAAAATCACAAAGCTAAAAAGCGGATATGATTTTTTTATAAATTTGCCAAAAAATTTAATGCCGTTTGTCGCAAACAAAGGCTCCGTGGCGATTGACGGCGTGAGTTTAACCATAAACGAAGTCTTGCCTAGCGGAATTCGCCTAACGATAATCCCGCAAACTATGAAAGATACGCTATTTGGCGAGTTTCAAGCAGGGCGAAAAGTAAATGTAGAAACCGATTTGCTCGCAAGATACGCAGCGCGAATTTTGGGCTTTGTGGGCGAGAAAAAAGAGAGTTTGTCGTGGGATCAGGTGAATTTGATTTCAAGCCTTTACTAAATGCCTTTAAATTCGGCTTTACCGATAAATTTGGTTTAGCTAACGCAATTTTTAAGGATACTGCGCCGAAAAATTTGAACGGCGAAAATTTGGGAAAATTTGGCAAATTTAACCTTGCTTTTCATGTCGGTGATGATTTTAAAAGCGTTTTGCAAAATCGTTTTAAACTGGCAAATTTGCTGGGTTTAGAGTTACAAAATTTGATTTTTATGAACCAAATCCATAGTGATAAAATTTGCGTTGTAGATGAAAAATTTATGGCTGAATTTGGGGCGAAATTTGATAAATTTTTTGAATTTGGCAAATTTAAAAGTGAAAATTTGCAAAGCGAATTTGTGAAAATTTTCCCCGAGCGCGATGCAATGATTACAAATTTGCATGGCGTGGGGCTGTGTGTCATGGTGGCGGATTGTTCGCCTGTTTTACTGCTCGATGAAAAAAGTGGCGCAGTGGGCGTAGCTCACGCTGGCAGAGCCGGGGTTACGCAAAAAATCGTAACCAAAACAGCCATTAAAATGAGTGAGCGTTACGGCACGGAAATTTGCGATTTAAGCGTGATTGTGGGGGCAAATATAAGGAGCAGTTGCTACGAAGTGGGCGAAATGGATTTGGGCGAATTTAACGCCTTTAAGCGTGGTGATAAATTTGATATGAATTTGGCTTTGAAAGCTGAATTTAACGAACTTGGCATAAAAAAATTCAAATTTAGCAAATTTTGCACTCATTGCGAAAATCATCTTTACTCATACCGCCGAGACGGCGTAACAGGTCGCTTTTGCGGGTTTGTGGTGAAAAATAATTAAATTTTTAGAAAGGATATTTTATGACAGATGAGCTTTTGGCAAAATTTGACAAAATTAAAGAACAAGCAAAAATTTTAAAAAATGAATTTGAAGTAAGAAAACTGCGTGGAATAAATGAATTTAATATTTTTTCTGTTTTGCGAAAAGAAAATGACGAAGTTGGATTACATTCTAAATTTATTTATTCGCTTTTAAATCCGTTAGAAAAACATTATCAAAAAGATTTGTTTTTAAAATTGTTTTTAAAGGCTGTTGGATTAGAAAATTTTATAAATTTACACGATGTAAAAGTTTATAGAGAATATGAAAATATTGATATTTACATAACAGATGGAGAAAATCATATAATTTTAGAAAATAAAATTTATGCAAACGACCGAGAAAAACAAATCCAAGGATATATCAATAAAATTGAAGCAAATTCAAACAATAGGTTTGTTTTATATCTGTCGCTTGATAGGGAAAATCCAAGCGAATCTAGCTTGGGCGAGTATAAATTAAACGATGAAAAAAATCAAATTCTAGATGAAAATGGAATTTTTATAGCCAAATTTAAAAATATTCACTATGACACAGAAATAAAAAATTGGCTTGAAATGTGTTTGAACGAAGTTGGAAACATTACGAATTTAAGCCTTTATATTCGTGATTATTCTATGGTTATTGATAAAATTTATGGGAATTATAAGGAGTTAGTTATGGAAACAAAAGCACTTTGGAATAGGGAAAATTATAAAATTTTAAAAGCAATTTTTGAAAATTACAAAAAAGACAAAGATATAATATTTATAGATTTTTTAAATAAGCTTAAAGATATATTTGAAAAAGAATATAAGGATTTTGCTTTTGATATACTAAAAAAATCAAATAATAAAGAATGTCTAGAAATTACAGAAAATTCAAAAAAAGATTTTTCGTATAAATTTGAGTTTACTTATAATGATTTTATAGAATTATGCTATGGTGTATATAATAAAAACAATAAATTTAATAAAGAGACATTGGAAGAATTAGCAAAGAAATATAAATTAAAAAAAGGATTCAGCGAAGATAAATGGGGCTGGAAATGTTTTAAAGAATATAACTATAATTTTTTTGATTTTTTATTTGAATTTGGCAATTTAGATGAGGCTGTCAATGAATTTTATATAAAATATTTAAAAAGAGATTTTGATGAAACATTTAAAGAATTACTTTTAAAATATAATAAAAATCCAGATAAATACTCTGAAAAAGTATCGTAGGGTGGGCATCTTTGCCCACCACAATATGAATTTACAAATTTAAAAATTCAATCAAATTTGGTATCGAAATTATTCTTGTAAATTTAATTATTTTGCAAGTTGCTTTTTTAAGGGGGAAAGGGGCTGACTTGCGAAGCGCCCCTTTCCCCCTTAACAACCCCCATACCCTGCACGCTTTTATCGTGGCAAATTTAAAAAAGCTTTCGCTTTTTTAAATTTGATTTTACGAAAAAATTTGCTTACGCAAATTTTTGGACTGAGTTGTTTTGTAAATTTAAACATTGGCGATTGCCACGAATTTTTGCTTACGCAAAAATTCTCGCAATGACAATGGAAGCGAATTTTAAATTTGCTAGATTGCTTCGTTTTTGCTTTGCAAAAACTCGCAATGACAATGGAAGTAAATTTAAAATTTCAAAACAATTCAATGTTAAATTTAAACGACAAATGCCGACGATTTTTTGTGCTTACGAGTTTGGACGAGTGAGATAAGCCTGTTTTGGCTATCGAACGAAGTCCAAACGAAGTATCACAAAAAAGCTAGGCTGGGTTCAATCTCTAAATTTATACCATAAATTTATCTTAAATTTAGCATACTTTCAGTATAATCCACACTTCATTTCACACGCATTTATCCTTTTTAGTTGCAAATTTGGCAAGTTGTGAAAGCAAATTTCACGCCCAAAAAGCCCTAAATTTGCTAAAAAATGCGGAGGAAGAAACTAAATTTCGGGCTAGTCCCACAAGGAGAAAACTCATGGTTACAATGAGAGATTTATTAGAATGTGGCGTTCATTTTGGTCACCAAACACGCCGCTGGAACCCAAAAATGAAGAAATTCATTTTCGGCGAGAGAAAAGGTATCTATATCATAGATTTGCAAAAAACTATCCGCTACTTCCGCTACACTTACAATGTCGTTCGCGATGCAGCAGCTGAGGGCAAAACAGTGCTATTTGTCGGCACTAAAAAACAAGCAGGTGCGACTTTGCGTGAATATGCTGAAAAATGCGGAATGCCATTTGTAAATCATCGCTGGTTAGGCGGTATGCTTACAAATTTCAGCACAATCAAACAATCAATCCGCAAACTAGAAGTCATCGAAGCTATGGAAGAAGACGGCTCAATCAACCTTTTAACAAAAAAAGAAGCCCTAATGCTACGCCGCAAAAAAGAGAAATTAGAGCAATATTTAGGCGGAATTCGCAATATGAAAAGCTTACCTGATATGATTTTCGTCATCGATGTAGTAAAAGAAAAAATCGCCGTAGCAGAAGCAAACAGATTAAAAATCCCTGTTGTAGCTCCACTTGATACAAACTGCGACCCTGATGTTGTAGATTTCCCAATTCCGGGTAATGATGACGCTATCAGAAGCGTTCAACTTTTCTGCCAAGAAATGGCTGAGGCTATCAATGAAGGAAAAGCGCTAAGAGACCAAGACGGCGAAGTAAGCGAAGAAAAAGCAGAAGTAAGCCAAGAAGAAAAAGATGAAATCGTAGAAGAAGCGATGAGCGAAGAAGATTTCGAAACAGCAGAGGACGCAGAATAATGGAAATTTCAGCACAAATGGTAAAAGAGCTCCGTGAAAGCACCGGAGCAGGTATGTTAGAGTGTAAAAAAGCGTTGGTTGAAACAGCAGGCGATATGGAAAAGGCTGTTGATTGGCTACGCGAAAAAGGTCTTGGCAAAGCTGCTAAAAAAGCTGATAGACTAGCTAGTGAAGGCTTAGCGCAAGTTTTGATAAATAATGACTGCACAACAGGAAGCCTAATCGAAGTAAATTCAGAAACTGACTTTGTCGCTAAAAACGAAAAATTCGTTGATATGGTTAAAAAAACAATCAATCAAATTCAAGCAAAAGGCTTAAAAACAATCGACGAGCTAAACGCTAGTGAGATCGACGGCGTTAAATTTGAAGATTATCTAAAAAATCAAATCGCTACAATCGGCGAAAATTTGGTTGTTCGCAGATTTGATACTATCAAAGGCGAAGTAGTAAGCGGCTACTTGCACTCAAACGGCAGAGTTGCCGTTGTCATAGCAGCAGAGTGTGGCGGCGCCGATAAAGCAAAAGTGGGCGAGTTTTTAAAATCACTTTGTATGCATGCAGCTGCGATGAAACCAAGCGTTATTAGCTACAACGAATTTGATAAAGATTTTATCGAAAAAGAAGTTGTTGCGCTTAAAGCTGAGTTAGAAAAAGAAAATGAAGAGCTTGTCCGTCTTGGTAAACCACTTCATAAAATACCTGAATTTGGCTCAAAATCTCAAATCACAGATGAAGTTTTGGCTCGTGTTACAGAAGATTTAAAAGCCGAACTTAAAAAACAAAACAAACCTGAGCAAATTTGGGATAAGATAATTCCGGGTCAAATCGATAGATTTTTCGCTGATAATACGATTTTAGATCAAAGACTAACACTTTTGGGACAATTTTTCGTAATGGACGATAAAAAAACTATCGAGCAAGTTATCGCTGAAAAAAGCAAAGAACTTGGCGGAAATATCGTTATCACAAGCTATGTTCGCTACGAAGTAGGCGAAGGCTTAGAGAAAAAAGTTGATGATTTTGCTGCCGAAGTTGCGGCTCAAATTGGCTAAAAATGGAACTTTTAAAGGGCGTTAATCTTACTCATGCGTATGATTATACGCTCTTTGAAAATATAAATTTATCAATCCACGAAAAAGAGAGCATAGCCGTTTTGGGTGTGAGCGGTTGTGGGAAATCCACTCTTTTGCACATTTTATGCACCTTGTTAAAACCAAATTCGGGCGAAGTTTATTTTAACGAAAAAGAAATTTACTCACTAAAAGATGACGAAAAAATCAAAATTCGCAGAAATGATTTTGGCATAATTTTTCAATCACACTACCTTTTTAAGGGCTTTTCAGCGTATGAAAATATAGAACTAGCTGCAAAGCTTACAAAACAAGAAATCGATGAGAAAATTTTGCAAAAGCTAAAAATCGAAAGCGTCGTAAAACAAAGCGTAGGGGATCTTAGTGGCGGTCAGCAACAACGAATTAGCATAGCAAGGGTGCTAAGTAAAAAACCAAAAATTATTTTTGCCGATGAACCCACAGGAAATTTAGACAAAGATACCGCAAATGATGTAATGAGCGTGATTTTTGATTATATCCAAGAAGCCAGTGGCGCACTCGTGCTAGTAACGCACGATGAAAATTTAGCCAAAAAATGCTCCACGGTTTATCGCTTAAACGAAAAAAAATTAGAAAAAATCTCATAAATTTATCCAAAAATAAGCAACTAATAATAAAAAATGTTCTAAAATATCCTATTAATTTGTCGTAAGAGAGTTTATAATGAAAATTTTACTTGATAATGACAATGCTTCGATCGCAAATGTCGTAAATATCTGTTGCGAACGCATAAATGCGGAAGTTTTGCCATACTCAAATGACATAGACGAATATGATTTGATTATTAAAAATTATGATGATGGTTGCGATATTTCGGAATTTGATAAAACAAAAACACTTTTTTTGGTTCCGAAAAATTTAATCGGTAACTTTTCGTCAAATTTGTCTTTGCCAAAGCCGTTTTTGCCGATAGATTTGATAAATTTTTTAACAAATTTTGGCTCTTTTGTTTCTAATTCTAACAGCGACGAAACTCAAAATTTAGATAATACTTTTAGCGAAGCTATGGGCGAAAAAATCGCACAAGATATACAAACCATAAGCCAAATCGTCAAAGAAATCGACGATATGCCTACACAAAATCAAGAAAAAATTCAAATAGGGGGTGCCATTATGCCTAGCGGTAGCGAAAATATAGATAATGTCATAGATATACTAGATGATGATAGACCGCTCGATGAAATCTTAAAAGAACTTAACCAAAAAGCTAAGAGCTCTCAAACGACAAATATCGCCGAGACAAAAGTCGAGACACAAAACGCACAAACTAGCGAGAATTTGGCTGTGCCTGTAATACCGTTAGATGAGAATTTTGATATGGACGATGATATTCCGCTTGATCAATTTATCCAAAATATGCAAAATCAAAGCACAGAAAATTTGCAAAATTTACAAAATTCACAGAGTGTGGAAAATTTACAAAATTCGCAACCAAACGGTAACGAAATAAGCATAGATGATAATTTTGAGCTAGATGATGATATTCCTCTTGATCAATTTATTCAAAATATGCAAAAAAATGAAGTTTCAAACGAACAAGAGGAATTTAATCAAATTTTAAATAGTATCGATAAAGATGATTTTGCCAAAGATGATAACGGGCAGACTTTGGCTGCTAACGATAATATTGCGCAAATTCAAAATTTAAACACAGAAGAAAATTCGCAAATCAAACAGGCAGATGATGATTTTGTGCCACTTGAACTAAATGATGATATTGATTTGGTGCCTTTAAATTTAGCTGAACAAGATGATACAAATTTATTTGACGATGATGAGTTGCCGCCGCTAGAAATGCCAAATGACGATGATTTTGCGCCGTTAAATTTGCCAGAACAAGACGATATAAGCTTTGACGATGATGAATTGCCACCACTAGAAATGCCAAATATCGATGATTTTGTACCATCGAGCCTAGCCGATGATACAAAATATGAAAAAGCCCAAAATATCAGTAGCGACGAAGTGGCTCCGTTAGAAATTTTAAACGATGATACAAATAAAGTAAATTTAGTCGATGAGCCACAAGATGAAGCGCCAATCGGGCTTGTATCGGATGATGAGATTGCTATTCCTATCATCAATGATCTCCCAAAACAAACAATCGAAACTAAAAAAGTTGAAGAACCAAAAGATTTTTCTAGTTTAAAACTCGTTGAAGTCGGCAAATTTGCAGATGATGAGTTGCAAAAATTGCCAGAAAAACCACAAGAAAAAGTGGAAGACGAAGACGAAAAACAAGAGAATGAAAATTTGCAAAAAAATAAAAGCGAAAAAGAGCAAATTTTGGCTCAAAATGACGAAGAAATGAGCATTGATGAGCTAAAAGAAAAACTAGAAGAAACATTTAAAAAAGCTTTCGAAATGAGTGTTGCCAGTGATGAAAAATTAGCTAAGGCATTAAGAAATCTAAAACTTGATCTAAATATTGCTTTTAAGGATAAATAGTTTGAAAGGGCAAATTTTACTGATTTCAGGTCCTAGCGGAAGCGGAAAAAGCACACTTATAAATCGTTTGATGAAAGAAGAAAAAGATATTTATTTTTCCATTTCTTGCACCACACGCGAAATTCGTCAAGGCGAAAAAGACGGCGTGGATTACTATTTTTTAAGCGTTGATGGATTTAAAAAAGGCATAGAAAACGGCGAATTTTTAGAGTGGGCGTTGGTTCATAAAAATTATTACGGAACTTCGCTAAAACCTGTATTAGAAGCCTTTGAAGATGATAAAATAGTTATTTTTGATATTGATGTTCAAGGTTTTGATATTGTTAGAGGCATTTTTCCGGATGAGATAACTTCTGTTTTTCTTACGACAAAAAACAGCGATGAGCTTCGCAAACGCCTTGAAGATCGCAATACAAATACACTTGATGATATAGCAAGACGCCTTGAAAACGCAGTCGGTGAAATGTCGCACATAAAAGATTATGATTATTTACTTATCAATGATGATTTAGAAAAAGCTTATCAAAATTTAAAATCTATCTTTAAATCGATTAAATGCAATACAAAAAATTTGAATTTAACCGAATTTATTGATAACTGGTAAAAGGAGAAAAAAATGGGTCCAAGTGTCCAACAAATGCTTATTATTTTAGTTATTATCGTGTTGCTTTTTGGGGCGAAAAAAATCCCTGAACTTGCAAAAGGCGTAGGAAAAGGTATAAAATCGTTCAAAAAAGAGATGGAAGATGACGAGCCTGAAAAAGTAACTAAAAAAACTGAAACTAGCGACGAAGAAGCCGAAGTTAGCGATACAAAAAAGGCTTAATGTTTGAAAAATTTAGTTTTAAAAGAGATTAAAAAAACTCTTGGTAAAGATATTATTTTAGAAAAACCAAAAGATAAAAATTTAGCTCACTATGCTTCGCCTGTGGCTTTTTCACTTGCAAAAGAGCTTAAAAAAGCCCCAAAAATCATAGCAGAAGAGTTGGCTCTTAAATTTGAAAATAGCGAAATTTTAAGCGCAAGTGCCGTAAATGGATATTTAAATTTTCACCTAAAAGCCAAATTTTTAGGAAATTTAAGCAAAAAAGCTCTAAATTTGAAAAACGAATTTGCCAAAAACGGAGCATTATCCGGTATAAATGAAAATTTAAAAGAAAAAATTCTACTTGAATATATCAGCGCAAATCCCACAGGACCGCTTCATATAGGGCATGTCAGGGGTGCTGTTTATGGCGATGTGCTCCAAAGTGTGGGAAATTATTTAGGCGTTAGGGTTGATACTGAGTATTATATAAATGACGCCGGAAATCAAATCGAGTTGCTCGGCATTTCGATGATTTTAAGAGCCAAAGAGCTTTTTGGCGAGAGCGTTGAGTATCCTGAAAAATACTACCGCGGCGAGTATATCGATGAGCTTGTAAAATCGGTCGTTAGCAAATTTGGCAAGGAAATTTTTTACGATGAAAGTAGAGTTTTGGAACTTGCCGAATTTGGCAAAGATGAAGTTTTAAAAATCATCAAAAAAGATCTAAGCGATGCCGGAATTTTTATACAAAACTGGGTTAGCGAAAAGTCGCTTTACGGCGAGCTTGACGCTACAATCGCAAAGCTTGAAAAAAGTGGGCAAATGTATAAAAATGACGGCAAAATTTGGATAAAATCAACCGAGCTTGGCGATGAAAAAGACCGCGTTGTAGTTAGAGAAGACGGGCGTCCTACATATTTAGCAGGTGATATTGTTTATCATAATAATAAATTTGAACGCGGATATGACCGCTATATAAATGTCTGGGGCGCAGATCACCACGGCTATATACCACGCCTTAAAGCCTCTATTCATTTTTTAGGATATGACGAAAATTCCCTTGAAATCGCACTTATGCAAATGGTAAATTTGCTAAAAAACGGCGAAGCCTTTAAAATGAGCAAGCGATCTGGCACAAGTGTGCTAATGAGCGATGTTTTAGGTGCTATCGGCAAGGATAATTTGCGATTTATGTTTATCAGCAAAAAAGGCGAAACACCGCTTGAATTCGACATCGACGAGCTTAAAAAAGAAGATAGTTCAAATCCGATTTACTATATAAATTACGCCCATGCAAGAATTAATCAAATTTTTGCAAAAGCAGAGAAAAGCGTCGATGAAATTTTGGAAGCTGATTTTAATTCGCTTGATGAAAACGGCGTAAATTTGGCATTTAACGCACTTGCCTTAAATGAAGTGCTTAACGAAGCTTTTTCTAGTAGGGGTTTGCAAAAAATTCCTGATTATCTCAAAGGCTTGGCTGCTGATTTTCACAAATACTACAACGAAAACCGAGTAGTCGGAAGCGAAAACGAAAATGCAAAACTCAAACTTTTTGCCGTTGTAGCCCTGTCGATACGCGCGGCATTTAGCTTAATGGGACTAAGCGCAAAAGAAAAAATGTAGTTATCACAGAGCCAAAAACGGCTTTGTGATAATTTTTTGCTTACATTAAATTATGATTTTTCACATATTTAAACTATATCGGTAAAATTTAAGAGTTAAAATTCAATAGAGTTTGGGTTTTAAAAAATTGATAAAAAGGTAAATTTATGAAAATATTTAAATTTTTTGCGTTTTTAGCGATATTTGTAAATTTGGCTTTTGGCGAGAGTGTCAGCGTGAAGTATGCCGTTAAATTCGGCATTTTTGGCGAGATTGGCGTAGCAAATGCCACGCTTGTAAAAGATGAAGCCAAAAAAACATACGAAATCACTTTGGACGCTAAAACCACAGGGCTTACAAATTCCATTAGCGGAAATCGCCGTGAATATTTTCACTCAAAAGGCAAAATCGTAGGAAATACTTTGGTGCCTGATATTTACACGCACGAAGTAAATCGCAATAAAAAAGACAAAGAGCGAATTTCGCGCAAAATTTTTACATTTGATCACGCAAATTCGGCTGTAAATTTGAAGCGAGAAAGTGGCTACAAAGGCGAAAAAATGGATATTTCAAACGAAAAACTAGGATATTACGCGCAAAATGACCTTTTAAGCCTGTTTTTTAACTTTTCAAAACTCCAACACTCATCAAACAAATTCTACACAACCGCAGTCGGTGCGAAAAATGAAAACGGGCGAATTGACATAATAATCCCACAAGATAAGCAAAAAACCGCCGTTCAAAATGAGCTTGAAAGCGAATTTGACCCGTATATCGTTTTTATAAATCAAAAAATATTTTCTAGCGCTAGGGGTGAGCTTTATTTGAGTTTAAACGAACGCGGATACGCAAATAAAGCTATTTTGAAAAATGTTTTACTTTTTGGCGACATTAGAGCCGAGCTTTTGGAATAAATTTATCTTAGATACTGCGTCAAATTTGAGAATTTCTTAAATTTAAAAAATTTGACGCAGTATCGCAAAAACCACGCTAAAATCTTAAATTTAACAACCAATTTTTTTGGATTTAATAAATTTTGAGCAAAAAAAATGGTGTCCTGCGTTGGATTCGAACCAACGGCCCCCTCCTTAAAAGGGAGATGCTCTACCTACTGAGCTAGCAAGACACCTAAATGGCGCGATGAATGGGGCTCGAACCCACGACCTCCGCCGTGACAGGGCGGCATTCTAACCAGCTGAACTACCATCGCACAAAACAGTAATAAAATGGTGGTCGCTATAAGACTCGAACTTATGACATCCACCTTGTAAGGGTGGCGCTCTACCAACTGAGCTAAGCGACCTTTCCTTTGCTATCTTTTGCAAAAGAATTGTAATTATACAGCCAAGATAATAAAAATTTACTTAAATTTTATAAAAAAAGCTAATTTATTTTAAATTTTTGCTATACTTACAAAAAATTTTTGGAAAATTTAGATAAAAATTATGAAAAAATTGCTTTTTTTGTTTGTTTTTTCGGTGCAAATGTTTGCCTATACGCCAAATGATATTTTAAATTCGATTAATTTCGTGGCGCAAAAAGAGGGCGTAAAGCCTGAAATTTTATACACGATTGTAAAGATTGAGAGCGATTTTAACCCATTTGTCATCTCTTTTTTGACAAATAAAGCGAATGCCGATCATTTTGCCAAACTTCAAACCCCAAATATCATCATAAAAACTAGCGTTTATAGCTTAAATCGCGCTAAATGGGTTGTTACGATTTATCCTATAAATGAAGCTTATGCAACGGCGATTGCTAAAAATCTGATAGATAGCGGTTTTAATATCGATGTCGGTTTAGGGCAGCTAAATTCGGTAAATTTCGGCGCAAACGAAATACCATTTGCCTTTAATCCGGTTTTCAATCTCACAAAATGCGCCAAAGTTTTGCGAAAATGCTACAACGCTAAAAATAAAAACATAAAAGACACAATCGAGTGCTACAACTACGGCATGCGAAAGCGAAAATCAAATCCTTATTACAATAAATTTTATAAAAATTATGAGTCATTTTTCGGAAGTCCGTATTGATTTTATAGTTTTGACGATGATTTGCACGAATTTAAAATCTTGTAAATTTAAGTAGGTGGCGGACAGAGAGGGATTCGAACCCTCGAGCCCCGGTTAGAAGCTGCACCCTTAGCAGGGGTGTGGTTTCGGCCAACTCACCCATCTGTCCAAGCAAGAAACGAAATTATATCAAATAAACCTAATATTGTGCTTAAAAATCAAAAATTAGCCATAAAAAAAGAGAAACCTTCCACAAGGTTTCTCTTTTGGGCTTTGAAAGGAAGTTCTAACATCTTTTGCATATCGAAATTATATTTTATTTCGGTAAATACTCGGTAAGAATTCCAAAAATCGTGCTTAAAAACTAATATTTTCAGATTTTGGAACTGAAATTTCATTGTTTTGTCGTAGCACTTTTTTTACGATTTCCCCGTCGTTTGCACCGCTATTTCGAGTTTGTAAATTTGGATTTCTTTGATCTAAAATCATATTTATAATCACGCCGTTTTTTATCATCACAAACACCATATCGCCGCTGTTATAATAATATCTTGGCGAATTTGCCCTGTAAATTTGGTTATTTTTCAAAACCTTAAATTTATATGTATAGTTTGTTTTGCTATGGCGTTCGTAGCTTAAAATCTCGCATTTTACGCCATCTGCACTTTGCAAATTCGAAACGCTACTGCCTAAAAAACCACAACCACAAAAAATTATCGCCAAAAAAGCACTAAAAAATAAATTTTTCAAATTTTTATCCTATTTTGTGAATTTAAAAGCGAAAATCTTATCAAATTTGATAAATTTTTGCAAATTTAATGGCTAAATTTAAAAAATTTTCGTAAAATTCATAAAAAATTTGGAGCATATTAATATGAAAAAAGCATTTTCTATGATCGAACTTATTTTTGCTATCGCCATTATCGGTATTTTAGCTGCCGTTGCTTTGCCAAGACTGAGCGCTTCGCGCGATGATGCGTTAGTCGCCGCTGCTAAACTAGATCTAAAAACCGCTCTTAGCGATGTTATCGCATACAATCTCACACAAGGTCGCTACTCAACAAATATCAAAGAAATGACAAGCGTGGATTTTAAAAATAGCGCATTTAAGGTAAAAAAGAAAGAGTGCTTGAAATTCATTTTCCACGGAATGCGCGTTATGGAAGTTCGCATTGACCGCTCGGGGCTTTGTGGCAGGGTTTTAGACGGCTCGGTTGTCGAACCATACCTAAAAATGGATGCCGGAGAGCTAAAACATAGCGATAGCGTCTCATACATACCGCTTGATAGCTCGACGATTTCATCTATAAATGGGCTGAAATTTTGATTTTTTGCTTTGTTTTGGAAATAATAAAAGCTAAAATAACAAAAAAAGATATTTGTCTAAAAGTTACAAAAAAATAACAAAACACAAAATCGCCTAATTTCGGTAAATTTTGGTAAATGTTTGGTAACTTTTTGGCAATATTTTAGTAAATTTAAGATTGATTTAAGTAAAAATAGGTCTTTTTATGCTATAATTTCGCCATAAAACTTTTTTAAGGAGTTCTAATGAAATTAGTAAAACTAAGTTTAGCAGCAGCTATCGCTGCGGGCGCACTTGTAAGTTCAGCAAGTGCAGTTGCTTTGGAAGAAGCTATTAAAGATGTTGATCTAAGCGGAATGGCTTTCGTTAGATATCAAAATGCAAAAAGAGATGGTAAGGTACACGATGGTAACTGGTGGAAATTCAAATCAGTTCTTACTCTAAAAACAAAAATCGATGACAATTTCTTTATGTTAGCTGGTTTCCAATACGGTGCAGATAAAGATGTTGGTTCATCAGGTGGTAAGTATGGCACAGAGGGACAAAACAATGGTTTTGATACAGAAGGTTTCAAGGTAACACAAGCTTTACTAGGCTACAATGTAGGCGGAACAACTGTAATGGTAGGTCGCTATAATCTTGGAACATTCTTCACAGATGATATGCTAGGCGACGGTATCAAAGTAGTAAATACTGATATCCAAGGCTTAACTCTTGCGGCATTGTGGGCTGACGCTCTTCAAAATGACAGCGATGTTCTAGACGGCAAAGATGGTGCAGTTCGTACTGCAATCGCAAAAGCGATGCAAAGAGATGTTCTAAGCCACAACCTATACGGTGTAGCTGCTATCGGTTCTTATGATCCACTTGCTTTCCAAATTTGGTATGCTAGCCTACAAGATGTAGCAAATCTATTTGCTATTGAAGCAGGACTAAACTTCAATATCACTGATGATATAACTCTTGGCGTAACAGGTCAATATGCATTTACAGATATGGACGGAGATCTTAAAGAGAAAGTTCCTAATGCAGCAGATAGCAAATTCGCAGCTGGTAAAGCTGAATTTGGTGCATTCGGTTTTGATATGAGTGCTGGTTATGTATATTACAAAGCAAAAGACGGCAAATATAGCCTAAGCTCACTAGATGACAATGGTCAATTTATCTCAGCTGGTCAAGTAATGGTTCCAGATAGCGGTGTTAGCTCATATCACGCTTATGCTGGCAAAAATGACTATTGGTTCGTAACTGCTGGATACAAAATCCCTAACACAGGCATTAGCTTTGGTGTAGATTATGTTGATGGTAAATTCAACAAAGGCAACAAAGTTGGTGCAGAAGAATTCAAAGCAAAAGAAATCGTAGGAAGACTAGGTTACAAATACAACAAAAAACTTAACTTCACTTCATGGTATTCATATATAGATTATGATCCAGAAAAAATGGTTGATGACAAAACTTTCAGAGTTCAAGCTCAATACAAATTCTAATTATTTACTATAATTGGATAAAATCTCGGGCGAAGTTTTTACTTCGCCCTTTTTAAATTCTAAGCAAAGGTTTTTTAGATGAAGATATTTAAAATTTCTTTTTTGGTATGTTTTTTACTTGGTTTTATTTTTGCGGAAGAAGAAAGCTATGTTTTTGAAGCAAAAGGCGAATTCGCAAAAGAGTTAAAAGAGTTAGTGCAAAAACATTCCAAAGACGGAAATGTCTCAGTAAATGTATATGAAAAAGCCCCTAACGCAAACGGTGCGCCTGTGAGCGGATACCGTCAAGTAGGAGCTATGAGCGAAGCGGGTAGAAAAGTTTTTATGCAAAAGTGTGCTTCTTGTCATGGCGAAAAAGGCGAGAAAAGATCTTACGGCGTCTCAGCACGCCTAAAAGACATAACAGGTGAAGAGATAGCTACGAATTTACACTCTTATATAACCGATAGCGAACACGGCGGTAAATTTAAAATGATAATGCGAACAGAAGCTATGAAAGTGCAAGATTTTGAGCTTGATTTGATCATCGCTTATATCAAAGGCGAAGATGATCCATATTTAAATAGAAGTTTTATCGGCGGTGCATACTGGGAAAATCAAAACAAACCGATCCAAACAACTCCGACCGAGCAAGGTTCGTATCTGAAATAAATTTATTTTCAAAACAAACAAAGAATTTAAATTTACAAATTTTCTAATTTGGAAATTTGTAAATTTAGATGATGAAATTCTTTGTTTGACTTAAAAACTAATAAAAATTTTTCAATTTCTTTATCTGGCAATTAAAATCAAATTTTCTTCAAAAATTATTAGAAATTTATCAAATTTTTTGTAATATTACATTTTTCAAGGAGAAATTTTGCAAGCATTAGCACTCAAATATAGACCAAAAAATTATAACGAACTTATCGGACAAGATACTATCGCCAAAAGCCTTACTCATGCGTTAAATTCGGGGCGTTTAAGTCATGCTTATCTTTTTAGCGGACTTCGCGGTAGCGGTAAGACTTCAAGTGCTAGAATTTTTGCAAAAGCCCTTTTGTGCGAAAAGGGACCTACGGGAAATCCTTGTGAAGAGTGTGCAAGTTGCATTATGGCAAATGAAGGTCGCCATATCGACATTATCGAAATGGACGCCGCTAGTCATCGTAAAATCGACGATATTCGTGAGCTTATCGAGCAGACGAAGTATTCTCCTGCGAGTGCGAGATTTAAAATTTTCATCATCGATGAAGTTCATATGCTTACAAAAGAGGCTTCAAATGCCCTTTTAAAGACACTTGAAGAACCGCCAGGCTATGTCAAATTTATCCTAGCTACGACTGACCCTTTAAAGCTTCCTGTTACCGTGCTATCTCGCACACAGCATTTTCGCTTTAAGCCGATTCCAAAAAACGCCGTCGTGGCGCATTTGGAGCGAATTTTAAATAACGAAAATATAAAATATCAAAAAGAAGCGCTTGAAATTTTGGCTCGTTCAGGTAGCGGTTCGTTAAGAGATACGCTTACTTTGCTAGATCAGGCTATCATTTATAGCGGCGAGAGCGTAAGTGCAAGTGCTGTTGCCGATATGCTGGGGCTTTTAGATCCCGATAAAATCGATGAAATTTTAAAAGTCGTTTTAGAGCAGGATCGAACTAAGGCGATTAAGATTGTTAAAGAGATTGAAAATTATAGTGCCGAGACCATAATCGACGAGATTATCGCAAATTTAAAAGATGAATTTTTTCCAAGTGAAAGCGATGAGAGCAGAGAAAAAAGGGTAAAAAATAATTTTAATACTTTAATGTATGAGCGATTTTTTAGAATTTTAAGCGAAGCAAAGGGAATGCTAAGCGTTAGCGCAGATAACGGATTTACGCTATCTATGATGATTTTTATGATGATGGAAGCAGTAAATTTACGCAGCATAGATGAGCTAATCGAAGTTTCTAAAACGATAAATTCGTCGTCAAACCAGTCGGTGGCTGACGGAAATTTGAGCAAAAATCTAACTTCTGTGCCAAGTCTAAATTCTCAAAATCAAGCAAAAAATTTATCGAATTCTAGTGCAAATTTGCAAAATGTGGCTTTAAATTCGCAAATTAGCCAAGCTCCAAGTTATGAGCTATTTTTGGAAAAAATTTATGATAGAGATTATGATTTGGGCGAGAGATTTAAAAAATGCGTTGAATTTATCAAATTTGAAGATGATACTTTGCATTTGCTTTCAAATGCCAAAGATAACGATAAAATCGCACTTCGCAATGCTTCAAAAGCCATAATGGCAGTTGTGCGAAAGGTTTTTGGAAATGCCGCGACAATCAAAATGCAAAGCGGTGATGATATAAAAAAAAATGATGAAAATTTAGAAAATTCGGCAAATTCGAATTTGCAAAATTCAGTAAATCCGACAAATTCGATAAATTCGGCAAATTCGAATTCGTCAAGTCCGACGAATTTGCAAAATTCTCAAAATAGCGTTAGTAATGAAAGCAATAAATTTTTAAATTATGTCAAAAATGATAACAAAGAAGAGCAAATAAGCAAAACTCTTATGGCGGTAAAAGCGCTTGAAAACACCATATCTAACGGCACTTCAAATACAAATGATAGTTTGGTTAGGGAGCTTGATAGGCTTTTTGGAGCGCACAAAAAAATAAGCGAATAATTAACGAATTTAAAAGCAAGTTTTATGTAGAATTTGACGAAAATTTTATTTAAAAAAAGGTAAAAAATGCGAGGTTATAAAATCTTTTCCGGCACTGCAAATCCTGAATTTGCAAAGAAAATTTCAAAATATTTGTCGCTTCCTTTATCGGAGTGTGCGATTAAAACTTTTAGCGACGGCGAAATCAGCGTCCAAGTAGGCGAAAGCGTTAGGGGCAAAGATGTTTTTATTATCCAACCGACCTGTGCTCCTGCAAATTCGAATTTAATGGAACTTTTGATTTTAAGTGACGCGCTAAAACGAAGTTCGGCTAGTAGTATAACGGCAATAATTCCTTATTTTGGCTATGCTAGGCAAGATCGCAAGGCTGCTCCAAGAGTGCCGATAACTGCAAAGCTTGTAGCAAATATGATCCAGGCAGCAGGCATTGACCGCGTTGTTACTATGGATTTGCACGCAGGGCAAATTCAGGGATTTTTCGATATTCCTGTGGATAACCTTTACGGCTCTATCGTATTTCCTGAGTATTTAAAAACCAAAAATCTTAAAAATCCTATCATCGCAAGTCCTGATGTAGGCGGTGTGGCACGAGCTAGAAGTTTTGCTAAAAAACTTGGTCTTGATATGGTAATAGTCGATAAACGCCGAGAAGAAGCCAATAAAAGCGAAGTTATGAACATTATCGGCGATGTAAATGGCAAAGATGTCGTTTTAATCGATGATATGATTGACACTGCCGGAACCATCGTAAAAGCTGCCGAAGCGTTTAAAAACAACGGCGCAAACAGCGTTATGGCTTACTGCACGCATGCTGTGCTTAGCGGTCCGGCGTATGAACGCATAGCAACAGGTGCGATCGATGAGCTAGTCGTAACAGATACTATCCCGCTAAAAGAAGAAAACGAGCATATTAAGGTCATTAGCGTGGCGCCACTTTTTGGGGAAGTTATACGCAGGGTTTATCATGATGAGAGCGTAAATAGCTTGTTTGATATAAAATAGCTTTTTTGTAAGTTGAATTTTATTTTTTGAAATTGAAATTCAGCCTAGCTTTCGTACAAAACTCGCAACGATAGACGCAATAAGTCTTATCTTATGCTAGTTTTGTGCGAAATCGTCGGCATTTGATTACCAAATTTAAGTTGAATTGTTTTTGAAATTCTAAATTTCTCTCCATTGTCATTGCGAGTTTTTTCTGCGAAAAAACGAAGCAATCGCCAAAGCGTAAATTCACAAAACAGCTCAATCAAAAAAAAATTAAAAACCAAAATTTTCTCGTAAAATCAAATTTAAAGCCCAAATTCGCTTCAAAATTTGCTCTCGTTTATCTTTTGTTATTCCTAATTTATTACAATTTCGAAACTCTAATTTGTAAAGGATATTAAATGAGAAAAATTATTTACTCAGTTGCAACTCTTGCTTTTTTGTGCGGTAGCGTAAATGCAGCCGAATACGCGCTTGATAAAGCTCACTCAAATGTCGGCTTTAAAATCAAACACATGGGCGTTAGTACAACCAATGGCAAATTTAAAGAATTTGACGGCGTTATCGACGCTGATGGCGAAAAGCTAAACAAACTAAGTGGTGTTATAAAAACTGCTTCTGTCGATACAGCCAACGAAATGCGCGATAAGCACCTAAGTGCGCCTGATTTTTTTGATAGCGACAAATTTCCTGAGATGAAATTTGAAATGAGCGAATTTAAAGGCGATAAAGTCATCGGAAATTTGACTATAAAAGATGTTACAAAAGCGGTTGAATTTGATTATGATTTTGGCGGTGTTCAAGCAGATCAAAAAGGCAAAGAGCATATCGGATTTAGCCTAGAAGGCAAAATCAAAAGAAGCGACTTTAACTTTGCTCCAAATAGCTCTACTGCAATGCTTGGCGATGATATAAAAATTTCAATCGACATCGAAGCTATAAAATAAATTTAAAATTTATGATGAAAAATTTGCACGAATTTTTACCAAATTTGTGCAAATTTATACTCTTTTTCTGTTTTTTATAAAAATTTGTCTAAATCTATATTATTTTTCTATACACAAATTTGCAAAAATTTTCTAAATTTTTTGGTTGTAGGATACAAAAAAAAAAAAAACAAAAAATAAATTTTTTTCAAAATCGTGTTACAAAAAAGTGACAAATTTCTAATGAAACAAAATTTGCATTTAAAAATTTCATATAAAAAACGAAAAAATTTAGGCATAAAAAAACCGACACTACCAAAGGTAATGTCGGTTATGGTGATATGAAAGATTCCTATTGGAAAGCTTCGTAAATATCTTCTAGGATAAATAGTTTTTCATCAACCATACCCTTATAAAATGGTTCAAAAGTTTTTGTATATTCATCATGGAAATAGCCTTTATCTGCCAAGTCCAAAATCTTTTCATCTATGATATGAATCAAATCATCATTTCCTTTTTGAGTAGCAACACAATCAAACAAAACTTGTCCTATTCTTGGAATACCTATTTCATAATCATCATGTAGCAATGGAATAGTTGCAACATTAACGATATTGTGCATATATGCATCGCCCTGACCTTCAAGCAAAGCATCCATGCACTCTCTGTTGCTGTGGCAATAAACAATTTGACCTAAATTTGGATTTTTTTTCGCCCATACATCAGAGTTTGTATCAGGGATAACAAGTAGTTTTTTACCATTTAAATCAGCGACTTTATGGATAGCTGCTGATTTTGGAGAAACTGTCGCAAGTGTAACTGAAAGATAAGGGATAGAAAAGTCCATTTCTTTGGCTCTGGCTGATGTTCTAGCCAAGTTATCTATAAGCAAATCAACTCTATTTTCAGTAACTGCTTTTGCGCGCTCTGCTGTCTTTATAGCGATAAATTCGACTCTACCGCCGTCACCTAAAACAGCTCTTGCAAGTTCTTTTGCTAAATCAACTTCAAAGCCTTCGAATTCGCCGTCTCTATTGATTCTGCTAAATGGTGCAGAGTGGTCTGCAACGCCAATCCTTATGGTGTTTGCGCTTTTGATTTGATCGAGCGTATTTGCACATGAAAATGTCAAAGCTGCGCTCATCAATAAACCTAATGCTTTTTTCATCTTTAACTCCTTTAAAAATAAAAATATTTGTAAAATGCTACTACTAAAAAATAAATAAAAATTAAATAATGTCTAGTTTTTTAATATAGTTTATTTAATTTATATATATTAAGTAAATTTCATATATTTATGGCAATTTAATTGAATTTATGGCAATATTCTACGAATTTATCAAAATTTAGGATTTTTACTTGAATAATATTAGAAATTTTAGCATTATCGCTCACATTGATCACGGAAAAAGCACGCTTGCAGATAGGCTTATTAGCGAGTGTAAGGCGATTGAAGATCGCCAAATGAGCTCACAAATCATGGATACAATGGATATAGAAAAAGAACGCGGAATCACCATAAAAGCACAATCCGTTCGCCTTGAATATGAATTTAACGGGCAAAAATATATTTTAAATTTAATCGACACTCCCGGACATGTGGATTTTAGCTATGAAGTTTCTCGCTCACTAGCTAGTTGCGAAGGCGCGATTCTCGTTGTAGATGCAAGTCAAGGCGTGCAAGCTCAAACTATCGCAAATGTCTATATCGCACTTGAAAACAATCTCGAAATAATCCCAGTGCTAAATAAAATCGACCTTCCCGCTGCCGATCCTAAGAGAGTAAAAGATGAAATCGAGCATATCATCGGGCTTGATTGCAGCGAAGCTATCGAAGTTAGTGCAAAAACAGGACAAGGCATAAAAGAGCTAATCGAAACGATAATCCAAAAAATCCCAGCCCCTAAAACGGACAATGAAAAACCGCTAAAAGCTTTGATTTATGATAGCTGGTTTGATAGTTATTTGGGGGCTTTGGCTCTCGTTCGAATTTATGACGGAAAAATTTGCAAAAATGACGAAGTTTTGGTAATGGGAACGGGTGGAAAGCACCAAGTGCTTGATCTCATGTATCCAAATCCGTTAGCACCAATAAAAACAAAGCAAATTTCAAGCGGAGAAGTTGGCATTGTCGTTTTGGGCTTAAAAAATTTAGGCGACATTAGTGTCGGCGATACGATAACTCTTGCGAAAAATAAAGCCGATGAGCCAATCGGCGGATTTGAAAAGGCAAAACCTTTTGTTTTTGCCGGGATTTATCCGGTAGAGACCGATAAATTTGAAGAACTTCGCGACGCCCTTGATAAACTTCGCTTAAATGATAGCTCACTAAGCTACGAGCCTGAGACTTCACTTGCGCTTGGATTTGGCTTTCGTGTGGGGTTTTTGGGGCTTTTGCACATGGAAGTGGTTAAAGAACGCTTAGAGCGAGAGTTTAATCTTGATTTAATCGCTACGGCTCCAACCGTAACCTATGAAGTCTATCAGACTGACGGAAAAATGGTGCAAATTCACAACCCAAGCGAACTTCCGCCAACACAAAAAATCGATTATATAAAAGAGCCGTATGTCAAAGCGACAATCATAAGCCCGAGCGAATTTTTGGGAAATTTGATAAATTTACTAAACAATCGCCGCGGAATCCAAACAAAAATGGACTATATCACGCCTGAGCGGGTTTTGCTCGAATACGACATACCGACAAATGAAATCATAATGGATTTTTACGATAAGCTAAAAAGCGGCACGAAAGGCTATGCGAGTTTTGATTATGAGCCAAGCGATTATAGAGTGGGCGATTTGATTAAGCTTGATATAAAAGTCGCAGGTGAAACCGTCGATGCGCTCTCTATCATCGTCCCACAAGACAAAGCTCTTGCAAAGGGGCGAGATTTGGTAAAAGCAATGAAAGAGATCGTCCCTAGACAGCTTTTTGAAGTCGCAATCCAAGCTAGTATCGGAAACAAAGTAATCGCAAGAGAAAATGTCAAATCTATGGGCAAAAATGTAACCGCAAAGTGCTATGGCGGCGATATAACGAGAAAGCGAAAACTGCTTGAAAAGCAAAAAGAAGGCAAAAAACGCATGAAAGCTATCGGTAAGGTAAATTTGCCAAGCGAAGCGTTTTTAAGTGTGTTAAAGATTGATTAAATTTGATAAAAAGGTTGTAAGATGATTTTTATAGATGCGTGTTTGAAAAAAGAAGTTCCTTATACGCCTGTGTGGATGATGAGACAAGCTGGGCGTTATCTGCCAGAATACATGGTGGTGCGAAAAAGCGTGGGCGGATTTTTGGAGCTTTGCAAGGACTTTCGCAAGGCTAGTGAGGTTACGATCCAGCCTGTGGAGATTTTGGGCGTTGATGCGGCGATTTTATTTAGCGATATTTTGGTTGTTCCGCTTGAAATGGGGCTTGATTTGGAATTTGTCGCAGGCGAGGGACCAAAATTTAAAAATCCTTTGAAAAATTTGGAAGATTTAAAGGCTTTAAGTCCCGAAAAAGCGGTAAAAAATCTACAATATGTCTATGATACGGTTGCGCTAACAAGGCAGAATTTAAGCGATGATAAGGCGCTGATTGGCTTTTGTGGTTCGCCTTGGACGGTGGCGACATATATGATCGAAGGCGGCACGACAAAGACCTATGCGATTTGCAAAAAAATGGCGTATTCAAACCCTGAGCTTTTGCACGAGATTTTACGCGCCGTTACGGAGACGACCAAACTTTACCTTGAAAATCAAATCAAAAATGGCGTAAATGCCGTGCAAATTTTTGATAGCTGGGCGAGTGCGTTGGAGCAGGACGCGTTTTTCGAGTTTAGCTGGAAGTATATTTTAGAAATTTGCGACTATTTAAAGGCGAAATTCCCGCAAGTGCCGATTATCGTTTTTCCAAAGGGCATTAGCGGATATTTGGATAAGATTAGCGGTAATTTCGATGTTTTTGGCGTGGATTGGAGCACTCCGATAGAGTTAGCTGCGGCAAAACTTGGGCAGAAATATACGCTTCAAGGAAATATGGAGCCGACCCGCCTTTATGACAAAAATGCCATAAAACAGGGTGTTTCGCAGATTTTGGAAATTATGAAAAATCGCCCGCACATTTTCAATTTAGGGCATGGAATTTTGCCTGATATTCCTGTGGAAAATGCGAAATATTTCATAAATTTGGTGCATGAAATGAGCGTGGGAAAATGAAATATATTTTCGGTCCTGTGAGTTCTCGCCGTTTTGGGCAGAGCCTTGGGATTGATTTAAGTCCAAATTCGAAGCAATGCAACTTCAACTGCGCATATTGCGAATTAAAAGCCAAAAAGCCTATTTCGCAGATGAGCGAGATTTGCGATATTTCGTCCGTGACCCACGAGCTAAAAACGGCTTTGGCTAAATTTAAAAATACCCAAGTCATCACGCTTACGGCTAATGGCGAACCTAGCCTTCACCCTAAATTTGGCGAACTTGTAAGCGAAATTAAGGCTTTAAAACTCTCTCAAAAACTGCTAGTTTTATCAAATTCGAGCAGAATTTCGCAAAACCGCGAAGCGTTTTTAAAATGCGATATTTGTAAATTTTCCCTTGATAGCGTGGTTAGTGAAACTTTTAAAAAAATCGATAATCCGCATAGTAGTGTAAATTTGGACGAAATTATCTCAAATTTGATTAAATTTAGTGCCGAATTCAAGGGCGAATTAGTCATAGAAATTTTGGTTGTTGCTGGTCTTAATGATACTGCCAGCGAATTTGAAGCTCTAAATTCGGTGCTTGAAAAAATAAATCCCACTCGCATTGATTTAGGCACGATTGATCGTCCGCCTGCGTTTAAAAACGCTAAGCCTGTAAGCTTTGAGAGGCTAGAATTTTTAAGCAAATTTTTGAAAAATCAAAGCGTAAATATAGTCGCAAAACCAAAATATGATAGCGAAAAGCTCGATTTTAGCGAAGATGAAATTCTATCTATGCTAGTTCGCCGTCCTCAAAGCCTAAGCGATGTAGAGGCTAAATTTAGCGAACTCTCAAAGGCAAATTTAGCGAATTTGCTAAATTCTCAAAAAATCACCCTAAAAGACGGATTTTATAAGGTTTTGCAATAAAGGTTAAATTAACAATACATTTCAATTTTGTCATTGTGAGAAGCGAAGCGACGAAGCAATCCAGAGAATTACCAATAAATTTGTAATCTAAAAAGGCATGGCTGGTTGCTTTTGCAGGTTTGTATGGTGAGTAAATTTTAATCAATATCTTTTAAAATTTCACTCATTTTTACATTTAAAGCTTTTGAAATTTTATAAATATGTTCTAAATTGAAATGTTTCCCGTAACGATTGCTTTCGCAGTTTGAGTAAAAAGCTACAGATTTTATGCCGATTTCCAAAGCCAAATCAAGTTGCGAAATGGCGTTACTTTCACGCAAATTTCGCACTCTTCGCGATACTTTCTTATAAAATTCCAAAATCTCATCGCTACCAACATTACTAAATTCTTTTTCCATTTTTATCCCATAGGTTAATTTAGCTTTAAATTTAGCAGTGCTATAATTCTTAATCTATATCCTATGGGATAAAATATAAAGGATAAAAAATGAAAATAGCAAAATTAGTGTTAATCGGAAGTTTAATTGTAGGTGTTTATGCAGCTGACTCAGAAACAGTTTGTTTTGAAAATCCAAACAGTTGCAGAGCTAATTTAATTATGGCAGATAGATACGGTTTGCCAGTAAAAGACGAGGATATTTTATATCGTTCAGAAGTTATGACTATGGCAGATACTCCAGATTTTCCACTTTATCTAGAAAATTATTTAAATAGATTTGAAAGCGAATACGACGACGGTAGCACAATGTATGGAACCTATATGACAAGCAGATTTCAAAACTGCGTTGTTAGTGCAGGTGTTGCTGGTCAAATCTATACCGTATGTAACGACATGAACTACGGGGGTGAAGAAAAGGTTTATATCATATACAGACCGGCAGATGCTCCAATACATCCAAAACTAGTTGAAGAAGCTAAAGCAGACATAGAATTTGTTAAGAAAGCTTCTAAACTAAGAACTATCCAAGATGATGATGGGTGTAAAGTTGTTGAGAAGTCGGAAAGAACAGGTCTTGAAATACTAGACTGCAGTGGTGTTAAATACGCTAATATTCCATTATATAAATGGAATAAAGAGCACTAGAATACTATGGCTTATAAACGCTAAATTAGTCAAAGCATTAAATGAAGGATAAAAAATGTTTTGGAAAATATTCGATAAAGTAGGTACCGCAGCATTTTGGATATTAGGTCCTATTGCAGGTTTAGTTATTCTAGTTGTTTGGTTATTCCAACCAAGTGAAGCAGATTATCAAGCTGCTTTAGAAGATGTTGAGCGATCTGAACAAACATACAACATGGCTATGTTAAACTACGCTGAAAGAGAGTTAAATGGTATAAGTAGCAACCCACCAACACCTTGTGAAATATACCATAAAGTAGTTTACTATGTTGATAAAGGTATATTCGATCGTGAAACATTTACAAGTGCGGACGCTATGTATGATTTTAGGGCTTATAGTTGTGGTCAAACCGAGGCTCCTAAAAAATACAAAATCAAAAAGAAAGAAAAGAATGAGCAACCTAAGAAATCTAAAAATAAGAATGCTATTTTATCAGAAGATGAGGTTGTTGTTGTTCTAGGAGAGTTAGTTAAAACATTTGGACTTTCAGGAAGTGAAATAGATAAACTAAAAAAGAAACTAGCAAGTTGTACAACAGCAGAATGTTTAGAAGATATTACAACAGAATTACAATCTAAATCACCAAGTGTAGCACAAGAACCTATGACAGAAGAAGAAAGAAATATAGCTAAAGCAGAAGCTAATGTTAAAAGAGCTAAAGAAAAATGGGGAGCAACTACTCCACAACAAGTTCACCCTATTTTATCTCAAGATGAAATTAATGTTATTTTAACAGAACTTGAGAATAAATATGAAACCAACTATACTGATTTAGATAAATTAAGAAAAAGGTTGGAAACTTGCACAATGGCTAATGACATAGAACACGCCATAGCCGATTTTAGACTAGGTCTAAAACCAAAACAACAAGTAGTACAACAACCAGTTGTTAATGAACCTGTAGTTCAAGATAAAGGTGAGTTTATAGAAGTTCCTAAAGTTATAGATGTTGAACCAGAACCAGAAATGGTTAAGACCCAACAAGAAGACGCTCCAGTAAGAAAAGGCGATTGTTCTGATCCAATATTTCTAAAATATACCCAAATGTACGATAACGGTGTAATGGGTAGAATAGAATATCAAGACTTTGTTTATAGCAATGGTTTTGATAAATGTTTTAATAACTAGGTGGTTAATACCACCTAGTTATATTATTTTTTTTTTAACTTAAAAAAAACAATCACATATTGTTAAACCAGTGCAAAGTATCGTAGGGTGGTATTTTGCCTACCATAATGGTTACACAAATAATTAAAAGATAAATTTAATAAATGTAAAATTTGGTGGGCAGGGATGCCCACCCTACGGTTTTTACTCAAATTTACAATTTCTGTGAATTATCCTTCTTAAAATACGCAAAAAACGCTAACAAAATCAGCACTAGCCCCAAAATCCACACCACAGCCGGAACTGGCACTCGCTCACCTGCTGCATACGAGTGCATACCGCTTAGATAATAATTAACGCCAAAATATGTCATCACAACGCTTGAAAATGCAAATACAGAAGCCACGGCAAAGGCGTATTGATCGTTTAGCTTCGGTATAAATCTAAAATGCACAACGGCTGCATAAACCAAAATCGTAACCAAAGCCCAAGTCTCTTTTGGATCCCAGCCCCAGTATCGCCCCCAGCTCTCGTTCGCCCAAACACCGCCTAAAAAGTTTCCGACCGTTAGCAGACAAAGCCCCAAAATCATCGACATTTCGTTAATGTGCGTTGCTTCTTTGATATTGCGTGAAAATTCGGCATTTTTCTTTGGATTTTGAAAAATAAATAAAATCAAAGTAAAAATTCCAAGCAACCAGCAAAGCCCTAAAAATCCGTAACTTGCCGTAATAACGCTAACATGGATTGTAAGCCAGTATGATTTAAGAACCGGTTGGATATTAGTAATTTGCGGATCCATACCGCTTAAAAATGCCACAAACAGCGTAATTCCTGCCATTATAGAAGTAAGCGCCAAAGAAATAGCCGATTTTTTAGAAAAAATCATACCGCTAAGCGATAACGCCCAAGCGATATAAACCATTGATTCGTATGAATTTGACCATGGTGCATGACCTGAGATATACCAACGAATAATAAGCCCTATGGTATGAAGCACAAAAGCTATAAAATTTACGATATAAACAGCCTTAAATGCGCCCGAAATTTGCGTTTTTGGGCTCATCATACGCACAAAAACAAAGGCTAATAAAAATAGTCCCGCCAAAATATAAACAGGAATCAAGCGAGTAAAAATTTTAAAATTATTAAAAAACACTTCGAATTTAATCGCCGTATCTGTCGGCATAATCTCTTTTGCGTGAGTTAGTTGATACTCTTTTAGCTCACGAAGTGCAGTATTTGCACTTTCCCAGTCGCCTGTTTTTTGTGCATTTACCACGCTATCAAAATATTTATTTAAAATTCCAAGCGCTTTTTCTTTCTCGTCCCCGCTAAAATACATATTAGCACCAACATAAGAAAACCACTCGTTATTTTGCGAATTTAGCTTTGGTATGACACGGAAAAATTCGCCCACAAACGACATATAAAAGATATTTACTCGCTCATCGACTTTTAAAATCTCTTTATCTAAGACACCGCGATTTCCAAGCGGTTTGCGATTTATCTCTTCGACCATTTTCGTAAGTTTATAGTGTGGTGTCCCGTCTTCGCCGGTTTCGAAAAAATCTGCCATTTTAGCGTGAGTTTTATTTTCGGCAATGCCTAAAATTTTCTTTAACTCTTTTTCGCTTACTTTTATGATTTCAGCACTCTTCCAAAACTCAGGATTTGCCATAAAAGATAGCATTACAGCGTTGTGATTTAGCCCTTGAAAATTTTCTTTGCGATAAATTTTGCTTAAAAGTTCGCGTGATACGGTGTCAAACGGCTCCATACGCCCGTCAAAACCCTGTATAACAAGCGTTTTTAGCTCATTTATGTGAGATTTATCGATTTGTGGCAAATTGTCGGCTTTTAGCGAATTTGGAGTGAAAATTCCTATCAAAAAAGCTAAAAATAACGCAGTAACCACGCCTTTTGATTTTTTAGATTTTTTATTTTTTTTCTTTGGTTGTGGGTTTTCGTTTTGCGAATTTTCGCTGTTAGAATTTGAATTTGGCAAATTCTCGTTTTTTGAATTTTGTGTTTTTGAATTTTGCGAATTTGGCATAGAATTCTCTCTTTTCGTGCTTTCATTTATCAAATTTGATAGTTTTATAAACCTTGAATTTGGGTTGAAAAAGTTAAATAACATACCCAAAATCAAAAGCCCATACCCGATATATGTAGGCATTTTACCCGGATCCCTATTTACCGATAAAATCGTGCCTTTTTCGTCTGTATCATACGAGCTTTGGAAAAAGCGATAACCCGCCCAGTCAAGCACATGGTTCATATAAATTTCATAATCAAAACTAGTGTCTTTGTCGATGACGGTTACTTCGCTACTATAACCTGATGGCGAATTTGAGCCAGGATAGCGATCAAGTTTGAAATCTTTTAGCTTCATCTCAAAAGGAAGCGTTATACTTTTTGGCGCCCACGCTACAACGAAATTTTCGCCGCCAACGCTAAAACTCTCTCCGCTTCGCCCATATATAAGATAAACTTCTTTTTCTTCGCCGTTGTAGCTTAAATTCGCTAAAATCGCCTCTTCGCCGCGAGTATCTTTTGGAAGCTCTGTAAAGCCCTTAACTGCGGATTTCAAAAGCGAAACAGGAGCAAAATTTAGATCTTCAAAGCTATAAAGCCCCAACTCGCTAAGCTCTATGTCGGTGTTTTTTTCTAAAACCGATTTGCTCATATCAGCCATTTTTGTTTGCGTGATTTCAAGGTTTGTATTTAGATAAAATTTGCCGTCTTTTAGCTTGATATAGATGAATTTTGGCTGTTTTGGCATAGTATTAAAAGCAAAATCAAAGTCGCCGATTTCGATATTTTCGCCTTGTTTTAGCGAAATGTTTCGCTTGTGTTGGCTATTTGAAAACAAAAACTCGACTCGTGGTTCGCCGTTTTCGCCTTCAACCCAGTTCATACCGCCGTTTGCGACGCTTTTTGTATATTTTAAATTTGCACTCTTGCCTTTATAAGGAAGCGAGATGTCAAAATTTGTTTTGCCAGTTAGCGAAAGGTAGTTTTTCTCACTAGCACTTACGAATTCGCCCTTTTCGTCGTGAGCGACAAGCTGGATATAAAAATCTCTTGTCGAAACCAAATTTGAGCTTTCGTTTTCTCTAATGTGGATATTTCCTTCAAAGCCGAAATATCGCGTCAAAATCGCACCCAAAAGGATAAATAAAAAGCTAAAATGGAATAAAAACGCAGGAAGTTTTTTGATTTTAATAAGATTGTATTTTACAATATTGTAGGCTAAATTTATGCCTAAAAGCACCATTATAGCGCCAAACCAAAGTGTGTTATAAACCATCGCCCATGCGATTTCGGTGCTATAAACTGTTTCGATTATCGTTGCGACGGCGCAAGCTACGGCAAATACTAGTAGCCAAAACGACGCAGCACCAATGCTTAAAAAGTATTTCATTTTTGTCCTTTAAATTTTTAAAATTAACCGAGTGATTTTACAATATAAAGACTTTTTATTAGCTAAAAATTTTTTAAACTGCGTTATTTTTGTGTGTTTGTTACTTTAAAATTTAAATTTGCAAATTTCATTTCCATTGTCATCGCGAGAATTTGCGTAGCAAAACAAGCGAAGCGTTTTTTGCGAAGTAAAAATATTTCCTTGAAAATCGTCGGCATACGCAGTTTAAATTTAAGTTGAATTTTTTTGAAATTTAGTTGATTTGCTAGAAAATATTCAAGACAGGATAGGCGTAGTAAGGCGCAAATTTAGGCAGTTTCAAGCGAAGTTACCTGTGGCGGTAATGAGCGATGAAACTGCATAAATTTGCGCCTTAATCCGTTCAAGTCTGGGGAATTAAAAGCTAGGCTGATTTCTAAATAGAATTTAATACCTAAATTCGCAAACGCTTCCCACTGCTTGATTACACGCTATGGCTGAAACTGAGTTATTCGGCGAACCATCAATTAGCCTGTCAGAATAAGCTAGATAAATTATCGTTTTTTCCTTTTCGTCAAACATACGCACGACATGGGTCTTTTTAAACAAAATCGAGCTTTTTTTCTTAAAAATGTCCTCTTTTTCAAGTTTTTCTTTTATGATGATTTTTGGTGCGGTTTGCACGCACCAAACAGAAGCATCAGATGTATCTTCTTCGACACCCACGATTTCCTTTGCGCCGCCTTTTTTGGCATACGATACATAGCAGCTAATGCCATCTATTTTAGGGTCTTTAACCGAAATGACTTCAATGCGGTCGTTTTTGCCTAGCAACCGCCACGAAGTCGGCACAGAATCGATGACTTCATAATCATCGCCAAACGCAAAAATGGCAAAAATGAAAGCCAAAAATATTTTTTTCATAGTTTTTCCTTTAAATTTTTTCGTAATTTTATCATTTATTTAGCCGTTAGTGGTAAAATAACAAGATTTTTTATAAAAAGGTAAATTTTTATGATACAAAATATTTTCAGAGAATACGATATTCGCGGAATTTTTGGAAGCGAATTAAACGAGACTAGCGTTAAAGCAATCGGCTTTGAGCTTGGCAAAGAAATAGCAAACAGGGGCTTAAAAAAAGTTAGCGTGGGTTATGATGCAAGACTTAGCGCAAATTCGCTTTTTGAGAGCTTTGTGAGCGGATTAAATCACGCAAATTTGCAAGTTTTTAATATCGGCTTGTTGCCAACGCCGATTGGCTATTTTAGCGTATTTACAAACAAATTTGACGCAAACATTATGATAACAGGCTCTCACAATCCAAAAGAATACAACGGCTTTAAAATCACGCTTGGCACGGATAGTTTTTTTGGGAAAGATTTGCAAAATTTAGGTAAAAAAGTGGCTGAATTTATAGAAAGCGGAGAGAAAATTACTACAAACGCAAAGGCTGAAAATTTCGATATTTTAAGTGATTATTTGGACTTTTTTGAAAAAGAATTTGCAAATTTGAAAGATTTTGATTTTCCTTTTGTGATAGATTGCGCTAACGGTGCAGCAGGAATCAGCGCAACGCAAATTTGCAAAAGACTAAATTTAAAGGCAAAAATTCTCTACCCTGAGCCAAATGGCAACTTCCCAAACCATCACCCAGACCCTAGCGAAGAAAAAAATCTAGCCGACCTTAAAAACGAAATGGCAAAAAACGGCTATAAAATCGGCTTTGGTTTTGACGGAGATGCCGATAGAATCGCTGTTTTAACGCCAAATCATAACATAAAAGGCGACGAACTGGCATGTTTATTGGCTCTAAATATGAAAAATCCGCGAATTTTAGGCGAAGTAAAATGTTCGCAAGCCATGTATGATACGATAAATAAAATCGGTAAAAGCTTTATGGGAAAAACGGGACATTCGAACATAAAAAAAGCGATGAAAGAGCTAGGAATCGACCTTGCAGCCGAAGTTAGTGGTCATATTTTCTTTAAAGAGCGATATTTTGGCTTTGATGATGGCGTGTATGCGATGATGAGAGTGCTTGAACTAATTAAGCTTGGTTTTGATTTGGAAGCTGAACTTGCCAAACTACCGAAGTTTTATAGCACCGATGAGATTAAATTTAAAACGAGCGAAGAAGAGAAATTTGAGATTATTGAAAAATTAAAAACGCAAATTTCAAACGGAATTGCAAATTTACCAAAAATCGTTGATATTATCGATATTGACGGCGTTAGAGTGAGATTTGATGATGGCTGGGCTTTGGTAAGAGCTAGTAATACAACGCCAGTAATTGTTACAAGATTTGAAGCCAAGACACCTGAATTTAGAGATTTGCTCCAAGCTGAATTTTTAAAAATTTTAAATGAAATCGCAGGAAAATAAAATGGAAAAAAGCCAAATCGTAAAAGAAAATATAGAAAAACTGCTTGATAACAGAGCTGAATTTTACGCACTTTTTGATGAAAAAATTCCTAAAATAAATGGAACAGATGTTTTTGATTTTAAAAATGCAAAAGATTGTGATATTAAAGAAATTTATGAAAAATTTCACAAATACGACTATGCGATTCGAAAACTTTTGCCATATCTTTATGAAGCGTATGGGGTGAAATTTAATGTCTGAAATCACGCTAGATAGGAAAGCTTACGAGCATAATATAAACAAAATCGCAAATAAAGTCGGTGGCGTGGAAAAAATCTATCTCATAGCCAAAGATAACTCTTACGGGCATGGTGCAAAGCTGGTTTGCGAATTTGCTAAAACTCTTGGCATAAAAAAAGGCGTTGTTCGCACACTAAATGAAGCCGTAGAAATAGCTGAATTTTTTGATGAAGTGCTGATTTTATCGCACATTCCAAACGGCAATGAAGATGAGCGATTTATTTATGCGATAAATGATATTTCAAATTTTAAAACGCTAAAAAAAGGCTTGAAAATTCACATTGCTGTTGATACCTTGATGCACCGAAACGGCATAAGCACAGATGAGCTCGAAAATGCTCTAAATTTGGCAAAATCTGGCGAATTTAGATTGCTTGGATTTTACACGCATTTTCGCAAAGCCGATGAATTTGGAAGCGATTTTTTCACGCAAAGGCAAAATTTTAGCGAATTTAAAAAAATCGCCAAAGAAAAGTGCAAAGAATTTGGCTTTGAAAATGTCGTTTTTCACTCTTGCAACTCCGCTGCAATCGAGCGAAGCGCTGAATTTGATGATGAGTTTGTGCGAGTTGGCATAGCTCAGTTTGGTTACGCTCAGTTTGATGAAAGTCTGAATTTAAAGCCTGTTTTAAAGCTTTATGCCGATAAAATCAGCTCTCGCATTTTAAAAAAAGGCGAAAAAGTGGGGTATGGGGCTAAATTTGAAGCTCCAAGCGATATGAAAATCGCAACTTATGATTTAGGATATGCTGACGGCGTTTTTCGCTACAACGGCGAGGGCGAGTTAAGGGTGGCAAATGGAGCAAAAATGCTTGGCAAAATGTCAATGGATAGCTTCGTTTGCGAAGATTTTGGCGAAAAAATTTGCGTCATCGACAACGCAAAAGAGTGGGCGAAATTTTTTAATACGATTGAATACGAAATTTTAGTAAAATTACATGAAAAAATCCAAAGAAGGTGGGTCTAATGGAAGAGTTAGAAAACAAAAATTCACAAAATGGCGGTGGCGTAGAATACGACCGAAACTATGAAAATTCGCCAAAAAGCGAGAAAAAAGGCGGTTTTGGTTGGCTTAAAGTTGTTGGAATTTTGGTGGCGATTGCCATTATTTTTGGTTTTATCGCCGTGCCGACATATAACAAGCTCGTTAAAATGGACGAAGATGTAAATGCGGCGTGGGCACAGGTGCAAAATCAATACAAACGAAGAGCGGATTTAATCCCAAATTTCGTTGAAACCGTAAAGGGCTATGCAAGTCATGAAAGAGAAACTCTTGAAGGCGTTATAAACGCCCGTGCAAAGGCAACTAGCGTAAATGTCGATGCCAACACGGCTCCACAAACTATGGAGGCCCTACAACAATTTAACGAAGCACAAACCGGGCTAAATTCGGCACTTTCTCGCCTTATGCTTGTGGTTGAACGCTACCCTGAACTAAAAGCGAACGAAAATTTCACGCAACTTCAAACACAACTCGAAGGCACTGAAAATCGCATTGCTGTGGCTAGAAAAGACTATATCGGCGTGGTGCAAGAGTATAACAAAGTTATCAGAGTTTTTCCGACAAATATCATCGCAAAACTTGTCGGCATGGGCGGAAGTAAGCCGGTTTTTGCGGCAAGTGAAGCTGAACAGGCTGCGCCACAGGTTTCGTTTAAATAAAAAATGATAGAGCAAATTTACAAAACTAGCATAACGGAGACTATAACGGAAGCAGAAAAACGCTCAAATGCCGAATTTATCTGCGTTTTGAGTAACGAAGCTATTGATTATGCTCCGCTTTCGTGGAGCGTGGCGGCGACACTAGCTTTTATAACGGGAGCCGTGCTTATGTTTTTCCCGCAAATCGGCAAAATAACGGCGTTTGAAATCGTGGTTTTGGTATTTTTGCTCTTTAAATTTCTATTTTATAAATTTCCAAAATTTTTGGAATTTATGCTTCCAAAGATGATGAAATTTAGGCTAACTTACGATTTTGCGTTTAGCAAATTTGAACTTTTTGGATACGATAAATGCGATGATACGGTTATGTTTTGCGTTTGTGTAAATGAAAAAATCGCCCACATAATCTGTGGAAAAAATATCGCAGAAGTTATACCAAATAGCGAATTTTTAGACATCATAAACGAATTTTGCCAAAATGTAAATTCGCAAAATTTAGGGCAAGTTTTGCAAAATTCCGTTAAAAATTTATGCGAGTTAGTGGTCGCAAAAGTCGCTAAAACAGCCGATGACAAAGACGACATTAAAGAAAAATTTGTGGAGATAAAATGAAAAAAATTTTGCTTTTTTTAATGTTTTGTTTTTGTTTTAGCGACGCAAAAATCAGCGATTATTTAGCCCAGCCAAATAATCACGCCGTCATCGATGAAGCCGGAATTTTACGCCCACAAATAGAAGAAGCGTTAAATGATTTGCTTATCAAATTTGATGAAAACTCTACAAATCAAATCTCGGTTGTAAGTGTTAAATCGCTTGGCGGTTATGAAATCGAAGAATTCGCAAACGAACAGGCTAGATTTTTGGCTTTGGGACAAAAAAAGTATGACAACGGCATTTTGCTTTTGGTCGCGCCAAATGAGCGAAAAGTTCGCATAGAAGTGGGCTATGGCTTAGAAGGCGTTTTAACTGACGGCATTGCAAAACGGATAATTGATTATAAAATTTTGCCACATTTTAAGGCAGGGGATTACGAAAATGGCGTTGTTAGCGGTGTTTTAACGATTTTGGATTTTATCGAAAACGGCGATATAAAATTTGAAAAAATCGCCAAAAATGACGAAGAAGCCGACATTGGCTTTATTATTTTTATGATATTCTTTTTCATTATTTTGTATATGATGAGCAGGGATAATAGATCTTACAGGGCACGAAACAGCGACGACACGATAATTTTGGGCGATATAGCAAGTGAAATTTTGCGAAATTCTATGCGTTCGGGCGGTGGATTTGGCAGATATGGTGGCGGTTTTGGCGGTGGATTTTCTCACGGCGGTGGATTTTCTCACGGCGGTGGATTTGGCGGCGGATTTAGCGGTGGGGGCGGAGGCTTTGGCGGAGGCGGAGCTAGCGGAAGCTGGTAAGTCTGTTTTTGGAAATTGAAATGAGCCTAGCTTTTAATTCCCCGAACTTGAACGGATTAAGGCACAAATTTAGGTAATTCCTGCGCTCATTACCGACATAGGTAACTTCGCTTGAAATTACCTAAATTTGTGCCTTACTACGCCTATTTCGTCTTGAATATTTTTTTATAAATTAAACAAATTTGCAAAAATCGTCGGCATTTGTGGTTCAAATTTAAGTTGAGTTTTTTTGCAAATTTTTAGATTTACTCTGCTTCGCTACGCTACGCAAGAAACCTGTCTCACGCTTTGCGTGAGCCATCGCTACGCTGGTTTTGTCATTGCGAGAATTTGCACAGCAAATTCGAAGCAATCGCCAATGGTTAAATTTGCGATATAATTCAACTTTGTCATTGCGATTTTTTCGTAGAAAAACAAAGCAAAACAAGTGAAGCGGTGCGAGTGCATAGCACGAAGCAGGTTTGGACGAGCAAAGCGCGAAGTCAATCCGGCAACGCCGTTAGGCGTTTTGAAATTAAATTTAAGGCAAGAATTTGGATATTAACGAACTAGAAAATTTGCGATTTGGAATTTTAAAAGAAGTTAATAAAGCAAAGCCTTTGGCTATTCTTGGAGCTTTTATATTACCGATATTGATTTGGTTAATTTTGCATCTTAAAGATTACAATCTTGACAAGCGTATTATAGTTTGTGTTTGTATAATAATAATTTCCCCTATGCTAATATTTATAGCGCAAAATTCTGACGATTCTGAGCCAGATGAGATAAAATTTATAAAATTTATACTCGTAATTTTAATTGCATTTACACTATATCAACGAGATTTTTTTTATATCGCAGTTTTCATTTTTACACCAATTACAATCTTTCTAACATACAAAATTATTATAAAACATATAAAGGAAGCAAAACAAAAAATATATCAAAAAGAATTTAAAATTCATTTTTTAGAGCCTTATGTAGCAGAATTTGGTTTTAGCTATAAAAGTAGTGCTTTGGTAGAAATTGCTGATTTAGAAAATAGCAAATTATTTTGGAAGAAAATTTATTTACTTGAAGAATATGCAAGAAGTGGCAATGATAAAATTTGTGGAAATTTTGATAATATTAAGTTTGAGTTTTACGATTTAACTATATATGATAAAAACAGAAATCACGGAATTTATGGCATATTTTTTCACGCAAATTTTAATAAAAATATCAACTCGACAACTTTTGTGGTATCAAAAGAGACTGTTTGCGATAATGCTAAAAAATTCAAAAAAATCACAATGGACGATAGCGAATTTAACGCTAAATTTAGTGTTTATTCAAATGATTTGCAAAATGCAATGTATATTTTAAGTCCTGCTTTTATGAAGCGACTTTTGGATTTAAAAAGACGACTAAATTTTCCAATCAGCGTTAGTTTTGTGGGAGATAAAATTTATATATTTTTAGATACAGGAAAAGATAATTTCGAGCCAGACATCGATAAAAGCGTTTTACACGCAAATCCTGCATTTACCATAAAACGCGAACTTTCGCACTTTTTATCTATCGTCAAAACACTAAATTTAAATACAAGAATTTGGAAAGTGTGAAATTTTCAAATTTGGCTCATAACTCAAAATTTACAAAACGGCGATAAATTTATTTTTTTGTATAGTATTTATTTTGCGAGTAAAATTTTCAGCCATAAAAAAACCACAAGGGCGAAAAATTCGCACCTTGTGGTAAAGGATTTATGAAATTTACCAAAATTATAATTTTGGAATTCTGATTTTTTGACCCGGATAAATCAAATTTGCATCTTTGATGACTTCGCGATTTGCTTCGAAAATCACAGGATATTTGTTTGGATCGCCGTAGAATTTTTTAGCGATTTTTGAAAGATTATCGCCTTTTACGATAGTGTAGTAGTTATCGCCTTCATCTTCTCTAACACCTTCGATTTCTACTTTTGTGATACCTTTAACATTTCCTGCGATTAGGGCAGCTTTTTCAAGTGCTTCCGGACTTGCATCGCCGCTGATTTTTACGGTATCGCCCTCGACTTTGATTTCAAGGTTTTCAACCGGCTCTGAGCTTAGGCTAGTAGCGATTTCGCTTTTGATATTCTCTTCGTCTTTGCCTAGACCGAGTAACTTTTTACCTGCGTTTGCAACAAATGATAGTAATCCCATTTTTGGACTCCTTAAAAGTAATTTCTTAAAAAATTAAGATTGTGAAATTTTACAATTTTTTAGTAAATGATTGTAAAATTTCAAATTAATTTTAACCGCGAATTTGTTTTAGCTCTTGCTCGATTTGCGTTAGCTTTTCTATGCGATCAGCCGTTGTTGGGTGAGTTGAGAACAAATTCGTAAGCCCTTTTAATCCGCTAAATGGATTTATTATAAACATGTGCGCTGTTTGCGAATTTGCATTTTGCATACGATAATTTTTAGCGTAATTATCAAGTTTCGATAGAGCCGAAATCAGCCACTCAGGGTGTCCTGTGAGTTTGGCAGCACCTGCGTCGGCTTTAAATTCGCGTGTGCGAGAAATCGCCATTTGGATAACACTAGCGGCAAGTGGCATTACGATAGCTGCTAGTAGCATAAAAGCTCCGCCGCCGCGGTTGTTTGCGTCGTTTCTGCCTGTGGCAGCTCCCACTTTGGCGAAATTTCCTAGCATAGCAATCGCACCTGCAAAAACAGAGGCAACCGAGCCGATTAAAATATCATAGTGATTTACATGGCTCATTTCGTGAGCCAAAACGCCTTCTACTTCTTTTTCGTCCATTAGTTTTAAAAGACCTTCGGTTACGGCAACGGCGGCGTGGCTAGGGTTTCTGCCTGTGGCAAAGGCATTTGGCACTTGCTCGGGGATTATATAAACCTTTGGCATAGGCAAATTTGCTCTATCTGCTAAGCGTTCTACTATATTATAAAGTCCTGCTGCGTTTGCTCTGCTTACTTCGACGGCTTTGTAGTGCTTTAAAACTAGTTTATCGCTGAAAAAATAGCTGAAAAAATTCATTCCCGCTGCCACCAAAAATGCGATTATCATGCCTGTTTGACCTGCGATTAGATTTCCTACAAACATAAATAAAAGCATTAAGCCCACCATTAAACCGGCAGTTTTTAATTTTTCCATTTTTTCAACCTTTCTTATTTAAGATTTCTCTTAATGATTGCAAATTTTCATTTTGAAATTCGTTAGCTTGAATTTTATCAGAATTTTTGGTTAATATATCTTTACTTTGTGTTTGCTTTTTAAATTTGTTAAATTCAAGCTTTGGGAGTGCGAATTTTGGCTTGAAACTCGGTAAAAAAGAGTGCGATAAAAAGCGAATTCCGTTTTTGAAAATCGCCGCATCGACGCCGATTTCGGCTAGATCTTTTAAATGGCGTTCGCTTGAAATGATACAGGCGATTTTTGCGTCAAATAGATAATTTTGCGCCAGATCCTGCGCTGTTTTTGCAAATTTTTTATCTACCACTATAAAACTAGCTCCGCTTGCGTTTGCGAGTATGATTTCTTGGATTTTATTTGTCCTAACGCTAAATTTTTTGCCTAAAATTTGCGAACTTTCGATAAATTTTGGATTGAATTTAAAAAGCAAATTATCGTATTTTGCCACTTCGTCAAAGTTGCTAACAGCCGTAAAAGGCTCAAATTTAATAAGTCTATGCCCGATAATAATCATCTATTTTTCCTTTTTTTCGCACTCATTGCAAATTTGTTGTTTGTTTTTTGTATGAATTTCATCTTCGCTCACAAAAGCGCCGCAACACTCGCAAAGCACCAAATTTTGGGTATTTTCGTCGTTTTTATTTTTTTTGGTTGAGCTTTCGCTTTTTTTTGTGCGAAATTTTGGCACTATAAAAAAATAAATCAAAGCTATAATTATGATTAAAGATAAAAGTTTTCCCATTTTTCGCCTTTTAAATTAGTTTTGAAATTTCACTTATTAAAAGATAATTTCTGGTTTTTTCATTAAAAATTTGCGTTTTTGCAAATTTAAACTTTTCTAAAAATTCGCTGATTTCGGCTTCTACGCTACTACCTTTATACAGCAAAAAGTGCGTTTTTTCATCATAAAATCCATCGCAAATTTCAACTAAATTTTTAGTTTTCATAACCGCCCTTGAAGTTATCAAATCGGCTCTTAATTTTAGCGAATTTTGGATTTTTTCTCTATGAATTTGGATATTTTGCAAACCTAAATTTACCTTTGCGTAGGTTAGAAACGCCGCTTTTTTTGCGTTTGGTTCGTAAAAATGCCACTTTGTGTGATTTAAAATAATCGCTAAAAACATAGCAGGAAATCCTGCCCCGCTACCGATGTCAAGTGCGATTTTTGGGTATTTTGGGATAAATTCTATGCCTTTTATGCTATCAGCGATAATCTCTTTTAAATCATCGTAATTTGTCAGGCTGTGAATTTGGTTAAATTTACGCAAACACTCGCCGAATTTATCGCATTTTTCATCAAAATCGCTTGGCAAAATCAAATTCACAGCAAATGCCCCATTTTATCTTTTTTCGTTTTTAGATAATTTTCGTTAAATTTATTTGATTTTATAATGATTGGAATTCGGCTTACAATCTCCACACAGTGCAAATTTGAAAGCTTTTCGGGGTTGTTTGTTAGCAAATTTATCTTTTTGATTTCATAATGTTTTAAAATAAAATCAACTATTTCGTAAGTTCGCTCATCTGCTTTGAAGCCCAGCTGATGATTTGCCTCGATTGTATCAAAACCCTTATCTTGCAGTGCGTAAGCGTTTATTTTATTTAAAAGTCCGATATTTCGCCCTTCTTGACGCAAATAAATCACCATACCGCCGTTAGATTCAATAAATTTAAGACTTTCTTCGAGCTGATCTCTGCAATCGCATTTTAAGCTTCCTATCGCATCGCCTGTTAGACACTCTGAGTGAATTCGCACATTAACTACTTCGCTAAACGGCATTTTAGCGATAACCAAATGCTCTTTTTGATTTTCTTTAAAAGACTGCACTTTAAATTTACCAAAGCGTGATGGCAAATTTGCAATCTCTGAAATTTCAATTTTCATATAAAATTTACTCCAAATATGATAAAATTATCGCTTGTATTGTATCTAAAAAAGGAAAAACAATGTTTAAACGATTTAGAAGATTACGCATAAATCCGAATTTAAGGGATTTGGTGCGAGAAACTTCGTTAGAAAGTCGCAACTTTATCTATCCGCTTTTTGTCGTAAGTGGCGAAAATGTGAAAAAAGAAATTTCTTCGATGCCGGGCGTTTTTCAAATGAGCCTTGATGAAATTTTAAAAGAGTGCGAAAATTTGGTAAATTTGGGTATAAAAAGCATAATTTTATTTGGAATTCCAAATTTAAAAGATAGCGTTGGAAGCGACGCTTTAAGTGATAACGGCATTATCGCAACTTCGCTTCGAGCGATAAAAGATAAATTTCCAAATTTGTTTGTTATTACAGATTTGTGTTTTTGTGAATACACAGATCACGGGCATTGTGGTATAATCGACCCCGTCAAACAAACCGTCGATAATGACGCAACGCTTGAAATTTCGGTTAAACAGGCTTTGATTCACGCTAAAAATGGTGCCGATATGATAGCTCCAAGCGGTATGATGGACGGCATAATTTCGGCTCTTAGGGACGGACTAGATAGCAACGGATATGAAAATTTGCCGATAATGGCGTATTCGACTAAATTTGCTAGCGGATATTATGGACCTTTTAGAGATGTAGCTGAGAGCACACCGCATTTTGGCGATAGAAGCTCATATCAAATGGATCCTGCTAATCGATTAGAGGCGATAAATGAAAGCTTGGAAGATGAAATGCAAGGGGCTGATATTTTAATGGTAAAACCGGCTCTTGCTTATTTAGATATTATTAGAGATTTAAGGGAAAAAACACTTTTGCCGATTTGCGCGTATAATGTAAGCGGTGAATATGCGCTTTTAAAGGCAGGAGCCAAACTTGGTGTGATTGATTATGAAAGGGTTATGGTTGAGACGCTTTTAAGTATCAAAAGGGCAGGTGCGGATATGATAATAAGCTATCATGCAAAAGAAATTTGCGAAATTTTAAGGAGAGCAAAATGAGACATTTTTTATCGTTTGATGACTTCACAAAAGAAGAAATCTTAGAGATTATTAAACTAGGTGCCGATATTAAAAAAGAGGCAAAAAGTGGTGAATACAAGCCATATCTTAAAAATCAAACTTTGGCTATGATTTTTGAAAAAAGTTCGACTAGAACGCGCGTTAGCTTTGAAACAGGTATGTATCAACTAGGCGGTCAAGCTATGTTTTTAAGTAGCCGTGATATTCAGCTAGGTCGTGGTGAGCCTATCCGCGATACTGCAAGAGTTATCTCAAAAATGGTAGATATGGCAATGCTTAGAGTTTATAAACAAAGCGATTTGGTTGAATTTGCTAAATTTTCAGATGTGCCTGTTATAAACGGACTTAGCGATAATATCCACCCGGTGCAGTTAATGGCTGATTATATGACTATGCAAGAGCTTGGCAAAGAGGGCATTGTAGCTTACATAGGCGACGGAAATAATATGGCTCACTCTTGGATTTCACTAGCTTCTATTTTAGGTTTTGAGCTTAGAGTTGCGACACCAAAAGGCTATGAAGCAGACCATAAAATCATAGAAAAAGCATTAGAAAATGCTAAGACAAGTGGTGCAAAAATTCACTTTACAAACGATCCAAAAGAGGCAATCGAAGGCGTTGAGGTCGTTGCGACAGATACTTGGATTTCTATGGGTCAAGAAGATGAAAAAGATCGCAAAGTAAAACAATTTGAGGGATTTTGTGTTAAAACAAGTATGATGAATTTGGCGAAAAAAGACGCTATTTTCTTGCATTGTTTGCCAGCTTACAGGGGCTATGAAGTTAGCGAAAATGTTTTTGAAAAACACGCAAATGAAGTATTTTTAGAAGCTGAAAATAGACTTCATGCGCAAAAAGGAATTATGGTTTGGCTAGATCGTCAAAGGAAAAAATAAATTCTCCCGTAAAAAAGGACGAAATTTACAAAAAAATCGATAAAGCAAGTGAAATTTTGGGTCTTAGTGATGATGAAAAAACTATTTTTGAAATCACTAATGACCCGCAAACAAACGAAAAAAAGCTTGTTTTAAAAAGTGGTTCATGGGAGCAGGGTGAGCCTTGGTTTGGGATCGATGAAAAGGGCGAACTTCATACGATGGTTTCGATAAAATCTCTTTCAAATTTAATTCAAATCGCCAAAAATGCGATGAAAGAGAATTTCGATCTCAAACTTGAAAAAAGTATTTGGCAACATGTACCTGTTGATTTTGGCGATGTTTGGGTTGTGTGTATGGACGAAATTCGTAAGATTACGGCACATAATCCAAATATTTCACGCATAAATATAGATTTGGATAGCGTTGTTGATAATGTAAAAAAAGAGCACCCAAATTTATTTGTAGATATTAAAGAGTTTATTGAGCAGAAAGGTAATATAAGTGAAGATTGATTTTGACGCTTATGCGAAATTTTCAAAGCCGGGACCAAGATATACTAGTTATCCCACAGCCCTTGAATTTGGTAGAAATTTTAGTTTGCAAGAGTATGAAAATGAACTAAAAAATCAAAATTCACAAACGCCGTTGTCGCTGTATTTTCACATGCCATTTTGCAGAAGCGCCTGTTATTTTTGCGGTTGCAATGTGATTTATACGAGCAAAAGCGACAAAATGGATAGATATTTGGATTTTGTTGAAAGAGAAATGCAAATTTTAAGCGAATTTTTGGATACTTCGCGAAGCGTAACTCAAATGCACTTTGGCGGCGGAACGCCGACATATTTTGATGCGGGACAACTTGATCGCCATATAAAAAATATAAAAAAATATTTTAAAAATTTTAGCGATGATGCCGAGATTAGCTGTGAGATTGATCCTAGATTTTTAACGCCAGAACAACTTGATGTTTTGATTTCGCATGGATTTAACCGCATAAGCTACGGCGTTCAAGATTTTAACGAAAAGGTGCAAAAAGAAATTCACCGAATTCAACCTTTTGAGATCACGCAAAATGCGACAAAAATGGCACGAGACAGGGGTATAAAATCTATAAATATGGATCTTATTTACGGGCTTCCTTATCAGAGTTTGGAAAGTTTTAAAGAGACTTTGAGATTAGCTTTAAGCCTTGATCCTGATCGCTTTGCGATATTTAACTACGCTCATGTTCCGTGGATAAAAAAATCTATGCGTAAATTTGATGAAACTAGCTTACCAAGCCCAAAAGTTAAGCTTGAAATTCTTAAATTTACACACGATTTTTTAACTGCTAACGGTTATGAACCAATAGGCATGGATCACTACTCAAAACCAAGCGACGAGCTTCACGCTGCCCTTAAAAACGGCACTCTTCATAGAAATTTTCAAGGATATACCACAAAAGGCGGAGCGGATTTAGTGGGAATTGGCTTAACTAGTATCGGCGAAGGCAAACGCTACTACGCACAAAATTTTAAAGATATGAGCGAATATGAAAATGCGATAGAGCAGGGCAAATTGCCGTTTTTTAAAGGAATTTTGCTAAGCGATGAAGATTTGCTTAGAAAAGAAGTCGTTATGAATTTGATGAGTAACTTTATCGTCGATATTAAGGGAGTTGAAGCTAAATTTGGCATTAAATTTTTCGAGCATTTCAAAGATAGCCTAAGAGAGCTTGAAGAGCTTAAAGATTTTGTGCAAATAAGCGATGAAAAAATCAGCGTAACGCCGACAGGAACGCTTTTGATACGAAATATCGCAATGTGCTTTGATGAGTATATGAAATTTAATGTAGGCGAGAAAAAATTCTCAAAAACGGTGTAAGATGAGTGGCGAATTTGACTTTACAAAAATAAGCGATAAGTGCGTAAAATGCGGAAAATGTATCCAAGTTTGCACTATTCATAATATAAACGCAGACGAAGTAACATCTCCGCGTGGGTTTTTGGATTTGCTTGGAGCGTATAAACGGGGCGAATTAGAGCTTGATAAGGACGCTAAAAAAATCTTTGAGAGCTGTTTTTTATGCACGAATTGCGTAGATAGCTGTAATGATTCGCTCCCTGTTGATACGATGATAGAAAATGTTCGCCGTGATATAGCCGAAAAATTCGGCATTGCGTGGCATAAACGGGTTGCTTTTTGGTTTTTGGGTCATAGAAAAATTTTAGATTTAGCAGCTAAATTTGGCTTTGTTTTTAAAAGTTGCGGTTTTAAAACGAGCGATAAATTTGCAAATTCGATGAGTGCAAGATTTAATTTTCCGCTTGTAAAAAAAGAGCGATTATTGCCAAGTGTCGCTAAAAAAAGTTTTATGAACTCTCACCCTGAATTTATCGATAACGGTGGAGCTAAAACCATCGGCGTTTTTATCGGCTGTATGGGAAACTACGCATATACGGGCATTGGCGAAGGAATTCTTACGATAGCAAAAGCTTTAAAACTGAATTTGCATTTGATGAAAAAACAAGCCTGTTGCGGTGCGCCGATGTATTTTACGGGCGATTTTGGTGCAGTGGAAAAATCAGCTAAATTTAATATCGCATATTTTGAAGAGATACTTCAAAGCGTAGAAGCTATCATCGTGCCGGAAGCGACCTGCTCGGCGATGATTAAAGTTGATTACGCTCATTTTTTTGAAAACGACCCCGAGTGGTGCGAGCGAGCAAAAAAAGTGAGCGAAAAGATTTTTATGGCGACGGAGTATTTTGATAAATTTACAAATTTAAAAGCGTTATTAGCAGGAAAGCGAAAAACGGCTCAGGTCATAACCTACCACGACGCATGTCACGCACGAAAAATGCAGGGCGTTTTTAAAGAGCCACGAAATTTGCTCTCTATCAACTACGATATAAAAGAGATGAAAGATTCAAATCAATGTTGCGGTTTTGGCGGTGTTACTATGCAAACCGACCACTACGAACTCTCTCGCAAGGCTGGTCAAAGCAAAATCGAAATGTTAAAAGATATGCCTTTAAATGTGGTTAGTGCCGAGTGTAGTGCATGTAAAATGCAGCTAAATAATGCTTTGCATATCGCTGGGCTTGATAAAGAGTGCATAAATCCGATTGAGTTAATCGCAAAGGTTTTAAAAGATTAAGCGAATTTGAAAATTTGCTTTATATTTTTTTTAAAGAATTTAGGATAAAATGGCTGGTTTTGTGCTAAAAGTCGGAAAAGTCCGAGTTTAGGCAAAATTTTGAAAATATAATTAGGCGGAAATGGTGGAAAAAAAGTTGCATGGGCAGTTACAGCCCAAGATCATAATATCGTCTGAAAATTCTAACGATATAATTGATTCGCAAATAATAGATGGATTAAATATCTATGAGTGTAATTTTACCGCTATTTTAGTCAAAATCATCACAAATCCAAATGCAGAAATTTCTATCGTAAATTTAAAAACAAAAAACGAATTTATCAAACTTAACGCAAATTCGCAAGGCGAAGCGATTTTTCGCATAAATTCACAAAAACAAAGAGATAGGTTAAATTTTGAAATTTTAATTTCTAGCGAAAATTCGAGCGGATTTAGGTATAAATTTGTTATTTTAATCGACACAAAAAAGCCTATTTTTCGAGCAAATCGAAACGAAGAACGAGCGGTTGAGATTTTAAAAAATCACAATTATAAAGTAAATTCGCAAAACGGAACAAATTTTTTAATCGATTTGATGGATTTAACCGATGTTAAATTTGACATTGAGCGAATTTTATATACAAACGAGCATTATCCTGTGCTTAAATTCAAGGTTGGCGATTATGACGAATTTAAGCTATCTATCATCGGTTTTAACGACCATTTATTTAAAGAGCCTAATTTTATCGACGGAGAAATTTTGTTTGAAAAAGACTATTTTGTTTTTATCTGCAAGAGCAAATTTTTCCTTGAAGGCAAGTATATGTTTGTCGTCAGATACTTCGATAGCGACGGCACAAAAGAGCCAAGAGAAGAGCATTTTGTGCTGTGGGTTAAATTTAGTAACGATGATATTTTAAAGGCAAATTTGGAATTTAACGAAATTTACGGAGACGGCGCAAGTAGCGAGTACAAAGTGATTTTATTTTGCTTAAACGAACAAAACGGCTTCGATGAGATAAAACGAGTAATGAGCGATAAATTGGGCAAATTTAGCATAAAATTAATCGAAAAAGAGCTAAATTTATTCAAAACTAGAAAATTTTTACTAAGAAGCCTTGATAAGCACGGAAATTTCAGCAAACCTTTTGTGATAAATTAAAATTTATTCTAGCAAATTTGGTGTAGGTATTTTGAGAATTCTTTGAAAATTTATTCTAGCATACTACTTGCATTTTCGCTGTTTTCTTTGATTTTGAATTTATTTTCTTCGATCATAAGCCTATTTGTTTCGATGAGTTTTTCGAGTTGTTCGATTTTTTCTTGATTTAAATTTATCCTTTTTTCAAGCTCTTTTGTCCGTTTTTCGTAGCGATTTAAAAAATAATATATCACATAAATCAAAAAAACTATGACAATCCAAGGCAAAATTTTCATTTTTTATCCTTTTTCAAATTTTTCAAAGCATAATTATAGCACAAATTTAAATTTCGCTCACAAAGGCGACATAGCAAGAATTTAGGCAGATTTTTTATTTCCGTTTTTTTTTTTTTTGATATAATTCTAATTTAATTAAATTTAAACAAAAAGGCAAAAAGTGAGTAAGCGAAATCTAAAATCAGACCGCGATAATATCGCCATTAGGCTTGTTAGATTTATGCAACTTGCATTTTTGGGCGAGAGTTTTAGCACGAAAGACTTAGAAAACGAATTTGGCGTGGGCGATAGGACTATACAAAGGGATTTAAAGGCGCTTAGAGTGCATGGCTTTGAGTTTAAAACCAAAAACGGCATAACTCACGCAACTGCGTTGGGGGGGGGCTTTTTAAATTCTTGTTCGCTTAGCCTAGCACGAAATTTGGGCGTTAGCGAGATTTTCCCTAGCTTTGGGGAGAACGAAATCACAGATTTATTAAACGGCGTTTATAAAATCGATGCTAAATTTGAAAAATTCATTGCAAATTCTACGCTGAAAAATGATTTCAACGACATTTGCAGTGCTATCAAAAATCACTATATTTTAAATTTCACTTACGCCGAAAAACCACGCACGGCTAATCCCTATGCTTTTATTTTCCGTCTTGGGGTTTGGTATGTGCTGTGCGATGAAAAGGGCGTTTTAAAGACATTTACATTTGAAAAAATCTTAAATTTAGATGTTAGCAGAAAAACTTTCGCACCACAAAATGAAAAACTAGCACAAATCAAAGAAAACAAAAACCACTGGTTTTCATCTGCCCCGGTGCAAGCCGTTTTACGGCTAGATAGCAGGGCAACGGCGTATCTAAACCACAAGCAGTTTTTTATAAAACAAAAAATCACAAAAAAAGATGAAAAATTTGCCTATCTTAGCGTAACGGCGGCGTTTGAAGATGAAATTTTAAATTTCGCAAAACTTTACCTGCCGTATGTGAAAATCATCGAACCTGCGAATTTGCAAAGTAAATTTGAAAAAATTCTGCAAGATTATTTGGAAAAAAGTGCCAATGCGACAAATACTGACGGGAAAATTTCTTAAAATGAGTAAATTTATTGTGCTTTTTGGTGCGATAAAAATTTACTTTAAGGAAAGAAAAATGAACGAATTTGTCACAGCTACGGAAAAAAGGGTAATGGAGTTGAAGTTAAAATTTGCCAAAAAACGGGGTTTATTAAAAAAGATTGAAGAAATAACACCTGAGTTTTTAAAAATCATAGCCCAAAAAACAAACGGCGATGATACAGAGCTAGAAAACGAAGCGATTTTATATATAAAGCAAAAATATGGAATTAAGCTTGTGTCCGAAATCAAACACTTGATTTCAGGCGATTTTTATCGTAATCATAGCGATGAAGCCATACATATCGCAGATATTTTAATGCCAGAACGACCCATTATATCAGCAGAAATCGAGAAAATCAAAGAAGAAATTCTAAATTTGACAACGAAAGAGCTTCAAAAAGAAATCGATTTTAAAAAGGAAAGCATTGAGAGATTTAAAGAAGAGATTAAAGATTTACAAGCAAGATTGAAGATGAAAAAGGCGATAGTGGAAGCATATTTGATAATATGACAAATCCTGTCGCAAGAGTTTCGTAAAATACCATAAATTTTTTACGAAAGGATGAAAAATGTGGAAGTTTTTCTTAGGTTTAGGTGCAGGTGCGATAGCAGGTGTAGGTGCATTAATGTATGTCAAAAATAGGTGCGAAGAAGATGACGAATTCGCCGAAAAAGTCGATGATGTCATAGAGAGCGTTTGCAACGGATTTGGTAGAGCCAAAGACGCTATCGAAGAGACGGCTTCGCAAGTTTATGATAGCGTTGAGAAAAAGCTTGGAGAGATAGACGAAGCCTTTGGCTGGGGCAAGAGTGCAAAACCTGCCCCAAGTGTTGCACAAGGTAGCGAAATTACTATCGAAGCAGAAACCGAATAAATTCGCAAATCGCTAAAATTTACGAATTTACCTAGTTGCCGTGGAATTCTGTGAATTCTACGGCAAATTTTAAATTTGAGTTTATAAGTCTGCGTTAGAGCGGGGATTTATAAACTCAAAATTCAAAACAAAGGAGTTCTTATGAGTATCGATGAAATACGAGAATTAGTTGAAGCTTTAAAGTTTTCTCAAAACATAAAACCGAATGTTTTGTGTATAGGGATTTATAATAGTGGAAAAAGTTCGCTTTTAAACGCTTTGATAGATGATTTTGAAAACGAAACTTTTGAAGTGGCTGACAAGCGAGAAACGCCAGAAATTAAAAGTGTGGAGTATGGGGGTATTATTTACATCGACACACCTGGACTAAATGCTACGCCTGATGACGATGAAAAGGCTCTTGGCGGTGAGTTTATGTCTGATGTGAATATATTTTTGCACTCTTTATCGGGCGGAGAGCTGAAAAAAGACGAGATAGGTTATTTGCATAGCTTGATAAACGAGCTAAATAATGCAAAATCGTTTTTTGATAAGACAATCTTTGTGATAAATCATATAGAAGATAAAAGCGATGAAGATATAAAAAGGGGTATGGAAAAGATAAAAGAGCAAATTCAAAATGAATTTAGTGCTAGTGTGAAAGTTTTGAGCATAAAAACGCCAAGTTATATCAAAGGCAAAAATGAAAATAAAAATTTGCTAGTTCAAAACAGCGGTATAAATGAGCTAAAAGAGCAGATAAATAAAATGTGCAGACCGGATAAAATTTATAAAAATCGAAATGCAAGATTAGAAAAAGCCGTAAAAATGCTGATTTTATCACTGCAAGAAAAAATCGAAGAAAACAATAAAGCCGTGCAAAATATAAAAGAAAAAGAAGAGCAAATTAAAGAAAAAGTAGCAGAAGCAAACAAAACTATAAAAAATATGAAAGCGAGGTTAAGATAATGCCAATTCCATTGATAGGCTGGGCAGCCGCCGCCGTTGGTGCCGTTGTAGTAGGTGCAGTAGTAAAAGCTTTTAATGATGATGATAAATCATCGACAACGACTACAAGCAATCGCAATGAGTTAGAAGAAGAAAAAAAGAAAAAAGAGTTATCTCATAATGAGAAAATTTACGCAAGTATTAAAAAGTATAAAAAAGGTGTGTTTGATTCCATAGAAAGAGATTTTGGGGTTAAAGTGCAGCATAAACTTAATCCGCTGGGCATGGCTACGGCGGCTATGACGGCTCCTTTTGTTGGCGTCGCAGGTGTTGTTGCTGCTGGGATTGGAATTGCTAAGGTAGTTTCCGAGCAAGTTTCTGATAAATTAAATACCCAAGAAAAATCTTCGATATACCACAAAATTGCTAAGGTAGTTTCCGAGCAAGTTTCTGATAAATCAGCTCTTTGTGCTATGGTTTCCAATGACAACGATGAAATAGTTTTTCACGGCATTGACACTAGCCATATAGAGAAAGAAAATGAAAATTTACAAAATGAAATCAATGAATTAAAGGAGTTTTTAGATGAAATCAAAAATGGTTGAATTTTATAAATCTCTTGATGAGATAAGCGTCAGAAATTCTAAAATAGATGAAAAAAGACAAAAGCTTCAAAATTTAGTAAATGATTTAAGAGACGATTTAGGCAATGTCAGCTTAGATGAGAATTTGCGTAAAGCAAATGAAGCATTAGCTGAGACATTTGAGAGTATCAAAAACACGGCACAATCTAGCATAGAAAACTGGAACGCCGAATTCGAGAAAAATTTAGAAAATGAAAAATTGAGAAGTGAGCTTAAAAACTATTTTATAGTTATGATTTTTGGAAAAGTAAAAGCAGGAAAAAGTTATCTAGGAAATTTTATAGCCAAAAATAGACTTGCAAATCAAAATGTTTCGTTTTTTAAATACGATGAAGCAGGTAAAAAAGATGAAATCAAAGAGTTAGCCGAGATAAATGACGAAGAGTTTAAGACAGATCTTTTGGAATGCACAAGCTCTATTCAAGGATTTAAGCTAAGCGGTTTGGCTTGGATAGATTCACCTGGTCTTGGCTCGATGACTGATAAAAATGGCGAACTTGCTAAAAAATATCTAAGCAGTGCTGATTATGTTATTTATCCGTCTCACTCGCTTGACCCTTTTCAAATGGATGAAAATAGAGAACTTGATGAAATTTTCAGAGCAAATAAAGAAGTTACTACAATTATCACTAAATCAGATATAAGCGGCGAAGATGAAATAAATGGAGAAATAGTGCTTATTTCAAATAATAAATCGCCAGAAATCAGAAAAGGTCAAGAAGAAGATTGCAAAAAACGCATAAAAGAGCAGATTGGCAAAGAAGTGGGAGATATTTTTTCTATTTCGACAAAAATGGCAAAGATTGGGCTAGAAAACGATGATAAGGAAAAATTTGAAAATAGCAATATTTCAAAGTTGTATGAAAATTTAACTGATATTGTGAAAAATAAAGCTACAAAATTAAAAGAGCAAAGTCCGTATTTAACGCTAAATTCACTCATAGATGAAATTTTGGAAGATAGAGAAAATTCGATAGCTCAAATTAAAGAAAGTATAGATAAATTTGATGATGAAACAAGACAAACAAATGAAAAATTTGATACTTTGAAGTTAAATTCTATGAGCGAAGTAGGCTTGATAGTAGATGAAGTGGTTAGCAAATATGCGACAAACCTTTCAAATAGGGATTTAAAGAAAACGCTAGAAAAGATAGATAAAAAGATAAAGGCTAAATTTGAAAAAGATTTAGAGATGAAAATTAAAAATGTTGTTGAAAGTTATGAAAAGGTTGTCGATGAATTTGAAAGCGAACTAAATTATGATTATGAGATAAAAGAGAAACGAGAAAAAATAAAATATTCTACAAAGACTAGAAATAAGGCTGTCGGTCGTGCTCTACTAGGTACAGCAGTGGTGGGTGCTCTTTCGCTTGTGCCAGGTATAAATGTATTAACTTGGACTGGTGCTGCTATTTATACTGGTGCTACTACTGTCGCTGGTTATGTCGGTGGTAAAATCGGAGAAGTCACAGGCAAAGATAAATACGAGTGGGTATCAATCGGCGATAATAGCGAAGAAGTGATTTTAAATTTTAAAGAAGTTAGAACTAAACATTTTGCCGAAATAGCAAAACAAGCTTATGAAGCCTTGCAGGAGAAAATTTTTAAACCGCTTGAAGAAAAATCTACTAAAATCGCCGAAATTTTAAATAAATTTGAAAATGAAATACAAACTTTTAAAAAGGAGCTACAATGTTAATCAAAAACTACAAAAGTATCCAAAATGAGTTAAATTCTTTGTTAAAAGATAACGAAAATTTCAAAGAAATTTTAGATAGTATAAATCAAACGCTAGATGAAAAACTAGCAAATTTTAATCCGACATTTATGATTTACGGCACATATAATAGCGGTAAATCAACCCTGCTAAATGCTCTTTTTGGCAAAGAAGTAGCACCTATGGGCGATGTGCCTACTACCAAAGAGATACACGAGCATAAATTTAACGGCTTTACTATCTATGATACTCCCGGACTTAATGCAAATAATGAAGATGATATAATCTCGCAGGAACATTTGCAAAAAAGCGATGCCGTGATATTTGTAATGCAAAATGGTGGCTCTGTCGAAGCAAGATATATCTACACTGCAATGGCTGAAATTTTAAAAAACAATAAAAAGCTTTTGGTCGTTGTAAATGATAAAGAGTGTCATGGGTTTGATAGTGAAGAGAGTGTAAAAATCACAGATAAGGTAGCCCAAAATTTACAAAGAATTTCATCTGAGTATGGAGCGGAAGCTGAAAATATCCAAATCAAGGTTGTAAATGCTTTATCTGCGTTAAAAGCGAAAATGGAAAATAAAAATCTTTTGCTTGAAAAAAGCGGCTACCTACAAATCGAACTTGCAATAAAAAATTTAATGCAAAATTCTAGCACAAACGATGTCGAGAATACTATCAATAAATTTTTAAAAGAGAAATTAGAAAAAATATCTCAAATTTGTGATTTAAATTTTGAAAGCGAAAAACAAAAAAGCATTTCAGAACTCATAGCCTACCTTGAAAAACAAAAAGATAATTTTAAAATCAAGCAAAATAACGGATTAAGAAGACATATTTTAAATTTAAAAGATAATCTTGTTGCGGTTTTATCTAGTGAAAATCCTAGCGAAGCAAAACTATACGAGCTAATAGACGCAAAAACAAATTTGATATGCGATGAATTTTCACAAGGAGTAAATGATATAAGCAGTGAAATTTCACGCAAAGTAGATGAATTTCAAGGAAATTTTAGCAAACTAGGTGGCGTAAGCGTAGATATAAATTTGCCAAATTTAGTATCAAATAGCGAAATGGGCGAATTTTTGATACCTGATGAATTAAAAAATAATGCAATGCGATTAGTAAATGACAAAGAGTTAGTTTCTGGTGCTACAAAAAAAGCACTGGAATATATCAAAGAATATTTGCCTAAATTAATGAAAGGAAAAGGTAAAGTTTGGATAGAAAAAACTTCTCAAACGCTTGGAAAACGGCTTGGCATTATCATAACAGTAATAACTAGTGCCAGTGACATATATAAAGCCAATAAAGAACACAAAGAGATGATAAAAAAAGAAAAAGAACGAATTGCAAGTATAAATAATACAGCTAGTAACATAGCAGATGATTTGGAAGTAAATTTCAAAAAAGAATTTAACAAGATTACAAATGAAATTTTCAATCCACTTTTGAATACTTATAGCACAATTTTTAGAGAGTTGTCATCGAAAAACGATGATTTAGAGCAAATTCAAAAGCAAATTTCAAAAATTTCAGAAAAAATAGCGTAGGTGAAAAATGCAAAATATCCTTATCCTTTACAACCCGTATTTCAAGGCAAATGTCATCGAAGAGCATATAAAAATTTTGCTTAGCAAAGGTAAGGTCGCATTTGGCAAGGTCAGAGCCAAGGATAGGGATATGCAAAATTTAGATGAAAACGCCCTAAACGAAATTTATGCCGGTGCAAACGCAGACGAAAACGGCTATTTTCAGCTGTTTTTGAGCGATTTTTCTAGCCTTTATGTCGCCAAAGTCATCGCCGTAAAAGACAGCCTAGATGATAAGATCGCTCCGAGCTACTACGAGAGCTTAGAAGTGGAGAAATGGTTTATTTTAGGCGATTTGCGTGAGCTTGTGCGAAATGATTTCGAACGCGTCAGAGATGATTTTTTAAGCGGATTTTTGGTGCGTGGCAGGACTTACCGCATTTATGGCAACGACTATGTTTATCCGCTTGTGGTAGAACAAAAAAATTCGCTTGATTATTTTTCTAGCGGCGAGTGTTTTTATAAAAATGTCTATAAAAGTGCCGAATTTTTGGGCGTAAAAGAAAATTTGGCAAGGTATTGTTTCGGCGAGATTTTTCACATCTTACATATCGATAGCGTGGAAAATTTAGTCTCAGCCGAGATCGAATACCTAGCCAACAAAGATGATAAAATTTACGATTTTAGCGCCATTTCGATGAGATATTCTAAGGTCATGGAGCTTGAAATTTACGAATTTGTCAAAATTTTATTTAAAAGGCTTTGCATTTTTGACAAAGAGATTTTAGCCGTGCCTTACTCGGTGCAGGGTAAGGACTACACCGTGCGAGATATGTTTGAAATTCGCCCAAATTTAGGCACTTACAAATTTTTATTTAATCAAATCAAAATAAAAAACGCTATTAAAAGACTAAATGATAGGAATTTAGAAAATTTTCTATTTTACACCTTGCTCGGCGAGATAACTGCCCTGCAAAGTGTGCGAAATGCAAGCGTGCATGAAAAAAAGGCGAGCCTGCGTGAGATAAATTTGCTAAGAAGCCGAATTTTAGGCATAGGGCGAGACGGCGCGATACCTGCGCTTTTGCGAGAAAAACAAAAAATCGATTATAAAGGATAAAAAATGAAAATCAACGGCATAATTCCTGGAAAACCAAAGTTGGTAAAATGCCCAAAATGTGGAAATTTGCAAATTTTTATTTTTAGTTGCACGAAGCCGTTTGCAGTGTGTGAAAAATGCAAAAGCCAAATACCGCCAAAAACAGCAAAGGGAAAAGATTAAATATCTAAATTTGCATAAAATTTTTAAAAAAACCTTGACAAGAGTTTAATTTTAAGATATAATCACAACTTCAAATTAATCGGGCTGGTGTAGCTCAGTTGGTAGAGCTACTGCCTTGTAAGCAGTGGGTCGGCGGTTCAAGTCCGTTCACCAGCTCCATTTTTTTGTAACAGTGTTTGACCAGATTTTTTTAGGTGAGATACTCAAGTGGCCAACGAGGGCAGACTGTAAATCTGCTGGCTTTGCCTTCCGTGGTTCGAATCCACGTCTCACCACCATGGCAATAAAATGGAAGCGACTTGCGGGAGTAGCTCAGTTGGCTAGAGCATCAGCCTTCCAAGCTGAGGGTCGCGGGTTCGAGCCCCGTTTCCCGCTCCATTTTGGATTCTTACTGGGAGCTGTAAAACTTAAATTTATACAGTTACTTTTTAGATTCCAAGGTTTATTTGTGTTTTTTAATAGTGTCCAAACTCTACTTTTGCCAAGCCTTTAAGCGCTCATATGGCTCAGAGGTAGAGCACTTCCTTGGTAAGGAAGAGGTCGCGGGTTCAAGTCCCGCTATGAGCTCCATTAGGAAATGTAGAGCCGCTGTTTAAAAATGCAAATTTAGGTATTACGAAAAAAACATTTATTACGGAGGAAGATAATGGCTAAAGAAAAATTTACTCGTAACAAGCCACACGTAAACATCGGTACTATTGGTCACGTCGATCATGGTAAAACTACTTTGACAGCTGCTATTTCTGCTGTTCTTTCAAGAAAAGGTCTAGCTGAGCTAAAAGACTATGACAATATTGATAACGCACCAGAAGAAAAAGAACGCGGTATTACTATTGCAACTTCACACATTGAGTATGAAACAGAAAATAGACACTACGCTCATGTTGATTGTCCTGGCCACGCTGACTATGTTAAAAATATGATTACTGGTGCTGCTCAAATGGACGGCGCGATTCTAGTTATCGCTGCGACAGACGGTCCTATGGCACAAACAAGAGAACACATTTTGCTATCTCGCCAAGTAGGTGTTCCATATATCGTTGTTTTCCTAAACAAATGCGATATGATGGACGATCCTGAACTAATCGAACTAGTTGAAATGGAAATTAGAGATCTACTAAGCCAATACGATTTCCCGGGAGATGATACTCCTATTATCCAAGGTTCAGCTCTTCAAGCTCTTGAAGAAGCAAAAGCTGGAAACGACGGCGAATGGTCAGCAAAAATTATGGAACTTATGAATGCTGTTGATAGCTATATCCCAACTCCAACTCGTGACACTGATAAAGATTTCTTGATGCCAATCGAAGATATTTTCTCAATTTCAGGTCGTGGAACAGTTGTAACAGGTAGAATCGAAAAAGGTGTTGTTAAAGTAGGCGACACAATCGAAATCGTAGGTATCAGACCAACTCAAACTACAACAGTAACCGGCGTTGAAATGTTTAGAAAAGAGATGGATCAAGGCGAAGCTGGCGACAATGTCGGCGTATTGCTAAGAGGAACTAAAAAAGAAGAAGTTGAAAGAGGTATGGTTCTATGCAAACCAAAATCAATCAACCCACACACTAAATTTGAAGGCGAAGTTTATATTCTAACAAAAGACGAAGGTGGTCGCCATACTCCATTCTTTAACAATTATAGACCACAATTCTATGTTAGAACAACAGATGTTACAGGTTCTATCGCATTACCAACAGGAACTGAAATGGTTATGCCTGGTGATAATGTTAAAATCACTGTTGAGCTTATCGCTCCAATCGCACTTGAAGAAGGAACAAGATTCGCTATCCGTGAGGGTGGTAGAACAGTTGGTTCAGGTGTTGTATCAAAAATTTTAGCTTAATTAAATTTATGCAAACGGCAAATTTACGCCGTTTGCATTTTTAATTTTTAAAGGGTTTATTAAAATGGCAAAAAATTCAAGTAGAATAAAAATCGGTCTTAAATGTGCAGAATGCGGTGATATTAATTATACAACTTATAAAAATAGCAAAACTACAACTGAAAAAGTTGAACTTAAAAAATATTGCCCAAGACTTAAAAAACACACAGTTCATAAAGAAGTTAAGTTAAAGAGCTAGTATTTACGCCATTTAGGGCAATAGCTCCAACGGTAGAGCGCCGGATTCCAAATCCGATGGTTGGGGGTTCGAATCCCTCTTGCCCTGCCACGAAGGTTTAATATGGAAAAAGTTAAAGAATATTATAGTCAATCAAAATCGGAATTAGACAAGGTTATCTTTCCTACCAAAGAACAAACTAGAAACGCTTATGTAGCGGTAATCGTAGTAGTTTTCGTTATAGCGTTATTTTTGGCTTTGGTTGATGCGATTATGTCAGGTCTAATTAGCGCATCGTAAGTGAGGTCTGCTATGGCACATAAATGGTATGCTATCCAAACTTATGCAGGAAGCGAAATGGCTGTTAAAAGAGCCATTGAGGCACTTGCACAAGATTATGGAATGACCGAGCAAGTAGGGGAAGTTTTAGTTCCCACAGAAGATGTTATCGAAGTAAAAAATGGTAAAAAAACCATAAAAGAAAGAAGCTTGTATCCGGGTTATTGTTTTGCAAATTTGGATTTGGATACTGCTTTATGGCATAAAATTCAAACTTTACCGAGAGTTAGCAGATTTATCGGCGAAGCAAAAAAGCCGTCTCCGCTTTCGGAAAAAGATATTGAAGTTATTTTAGAAAAGGTAAATAACCGAGAAGCACCTAAGCCAAAAATTTTCTTTGACGAAGGCGAAACGGTTAGAATAACCGAAGGTCCGTTTGCAAATTTCAACGGCATAGTCGAAGAATACGATATGATTCATGGAAAACTTCGCTTAAATGTTTCTATTTTCGGTAGAAGCACACCGGTTGAAATTTTATATTCACAAGTTGAAAAGATAGTTTGATAAGGAGAAAAGTTTATGGCTAAGAAAGTTATAGGCGAAATTAAATTACAAATTGCCGCTACAAAAGCTAACCCAAGCCCACCGGTTGGTCCTGCGCTTGGTCAAAAAGGCGTTAATATTATGGAATTTTGTAAGGCTTTTAACGAGCGAACAAAAGATATGGCAGGTTATAATATCCCTGTTGTTATCACTGTTTATGCTGATAAAAGTTTTACATTTATTACAAAACAACCACCTGCAACTGATCTAATCAAAAAAGCAGCTGGAATTCAAAAAGGTTCGGATAATCCGTTAAAAAATAAAGTCGGCAAATTGACAAAAGCTCAAATTTTCGAGATTGTTGATAAAAAAATCGCTGATTTAAACACAAAAGATAAAGAACAAGCTGCTAAAATTATAGCTGGTTCTGCACGCTCTATGGGTATAACCATAGTAGATTAATACCTTTTACCGCCAAGGTTATAAAGGCGGAAGCAAACTAATGCGAAGGAAAATTTATGTCAAAAAATTCAAAAAGATTTAATGAACTTTTAAAAAAAGTTGATACAAACAAAGCTTATGCTTTAAGTGAAGCTGTTGAAACAGTAAAAACACTAGCTTCTGCTAAATTCGATGAAACAGTTGAAATAGCACTAAAATTAAATGTAGATCCAAGACACGCTGATCAAATGGTTAGAGGTTCTGTTATACTTCCTGCTGGAACCGGTAAAAAAGTTCGCGTTGGCGTTATTGCAAAAGATGCAAAAGCAGATGAAGCCACAGCAGCAGGTGCTGATGTAGTTGGAAGCGATGATTTAATCGAAGAAATTCAAAAAGGCAATATAAATTTTGATGTTTTAATCGCTACTCCAAATTTAATGGGCTTAGTAGGTAAAGTTGGTAGAATTCTAGGACCAAAAGGCATTATGCCAAACCCAAAAACAGGCACTGTTACAATGGATGTTGCACAAGCTGTTAAAAACGCAAAAGGCGGTCAAGTAAATTTCCGTGTTGATAAACAAGGAAATATCCATGCAGGTCTTGGAAAAGTAAGTTTTAGCAAAGAACAACTTTTGGATAATGTTAATGCGTTTGTAAAAACTTTGAATAAACACAAACCATCAACTGCAAAAGGCAAATATATCAAATCAGCTGCATTGTCATTGACAATGAGCCCGTCTGTTGCACTTGATAGTCAAGAACTAATGGATTTAAAATAATTAAATAAATTTTTTTATCTTAGATTGGAGAGGGTTAGAGGCTTTTGCTTAATCGGGTTAAATTTAACCCGCTCTTCCTGAAATCACCGATCGGAAAGGAGAACCTGTATGACGAGAGATGAAAAAGCTAAAATTTTAGCAGAACTTAAAGATGAATTCGCAGCTAGCGAAGCTATTGTCGTTTCCGATTTTAAAGGTCTTAGCGTTAAACAACTTGAAGTTTTAAGAAATAGCGCAAAAGAACAAAATGTAAAAGTTAAAATCATAAAAAATACACTAGCAAATATCGCTCTTAAAAATGCCGAAAAAGAAGGTATGAGTTTTAAAGATACAAATATTTTCTTATGGGGCGATCAGCTTTCAGTTTGTAAAGTCGCTGCTAAATTTGAAGAAAAAAATGAATTTTTCAAATTAAAAACAGCTTTTATCGACGGCGAAGTTGCAAGTGTGGAAAAAGTCGTTGCATTGTCAAAAATGCCTTCAAGAGACGAACTTATCGCAATGTTACTTCAAGTTTGGAACGCACCGATTCAAAATTTTACAATCGGCTTAAATGCGCTTAAAGAAAAAAAAGAACAAACAGCATAATAAAAATTTAGGAGATTAAAAATGGCAATTACAAAAGAAGATGTATTAGAATTTATTTCTAATCTTTCAGTTTTAGAACTTAGCGAATTGGTAAAAGAATTCGAAGAAAAATTTGGTGTTAGCGCAGCTCCTGTTATGGTAGCTGGTGCAGCTGGTGGTGCAGCAGGTGGCGAAGCAGCAGAAGAAAAAACAGAATTCAATGTTGTTTTAACTGACGCTGGTGCAAATAAAATCGGTGTTATTAAAGTAGTTAGAGCTTTAACTGGTCTAGGCTTAAAAGAAGCAAAAGACGCTGTTGAAGGAACACCGTCAGTTCTTAAAGAAGGACTAAATAAAGAAGAAGCTGAAAAAGCTAAAAAAGAATTAGAAGAAGCCGGAGCAAAAGTCGAGCTTAAATAATTGAGAAAAGAATTTTCTTTTCGAAACTAATGTGTGCTAAATTCGCTGAATTTAGCACTTCTTTCTTTTTAAAATATACAACTACGAGGTAGTCTAAATGCTAAATAGCTTATATTCAGGAAATCGTCTTAGAGTGGATTTTTCCAAAGTTCCAAAAGAGATTGATGTTCCAAATTTATTACAACTTCAAAAAAAGAGTTTTGATCACTTTTTAAATCTTGACAATTCTGACGATGAAAGTGGAATCGAAAAGGTTTTTAAATCAATTTTTCCTATTCATGATTCTCAAAATAGATTGAGTTTAGAATATATAAGTAGCGAGATTTCTAAACCTAGATACTCCATTAGAGAGTGCATGGAAAGAGGTCTTACATATTGTGTAAATTTGAAAATGAAAATTCGCCTAATAGTCCATGATAAAGATGAAAAAACAGGCGAAAAAATCGGCGTAAAAGATATAAAAGAACAAGAAATTTTTATCCGTGAAATTCCTTTGATGACAGATAGAATTTCATTTATTATAAACGGTGTTGAAAGAGTTGTTGTAAATCAACTCCACAGAAGTCCTGGCGTTATCTTTAAAGAAGAAGAAAGCCCAACTGTGCTTAATAAACTAATTTTTACGGCTCAAATTATCCCTGATAGGGGAAGTTGGCTGTATTTCGAATATGACGCAAAAGATGTGCTTTATGTTCGAATTAATAAAAGAAGAAAAATGCCTATAACGATTTTATTTAGGGCATTAGGATATAAAAAACAAGACATTATCAAGCTATTTTATCCGATTAAAACTATTTATATTAAAAACGGCAAATTTTTGACAGATTTTAATCCTGATGAATATAGCGCCGGTAGGGTTGATTATGATATTAAAAACGAAAAAGGCGAGATTTTACACTCAGCAGGAAAACGCTTAACCAAGAAAAAAGCAGATAAACTAGTCGAAGACGGGCTTAAATTTATAGAGTATCCGACTGAAATTTTGGTTGAAAGATATTTAAGCGATCCTGTCATAAATAGCGAAAGCGGCGAAGTTTTATTTGATACCTTAACTGCGCTTGATGAAGTAAAATTAGCCAAAATCGGCGAAATCACAAGCGAATTTAACATAGCAAATGATTTGGCTATCGGTGTTGATAACTCAATCATAAATTCATTTATCCAAGATGCAGAAACGCTAAAACTTTTGCAACAAACAGAAGGCGTTGATGACGAAAATGATTTGGCTGCGATTAGAATTTACAAAGTTATGCGACCGGGAGAGCCTGTCGTAAAAGACGCTGCAAGAGCATTTGTAAATGATTTATTTTTCAACCCTGAAAGATACGATCTTACAAAAGTAGGACGAATGAAAATGAATCACAAATTAGGTCTTAGTGTGCCTGAATTTGTAACCGTTTTGACAAATGAAGATATTATCAAAACTGCAAAATATTTGATTAAAGTTAAAAACGGACAAGGATTTATCGACGATAGAGATCACTTGGGAAATAGAAGAATTCGTGCTATCGGCGAACTTTTGGCAAATGAGCTTCATTTAGGATTTATCAAAGTCCAAAAAGCTATAAAAGATAAATTTACAAGCCTAAGCAATAATATCGAAGAGCTTATGCCTTATGATTTTGTAAATCCAAAAATGATAACTACAACTTTAATGGAATTTTTCACAAGCGGTCAGTTAAGCCAATTTATGGATCAAACAAATCCGCTTAGCGAAGTTACGCATAAAAGAAGATTATCAGCTCTTGGCGAAGGCGGTTTAGTAAAAGAACGAGCCGGTTTTGAAGTGCGAGATGTTCATCCGACGCATTATGGACGAATTTGCCCGATTGAAACTCCGGAAGGTCAAAATATCGGTCTTATCAATACTCTTGCAACTTACGCAAAAGTAAATGATCTTGGCTTTATCGAAGCTCCGTATAGAAAAGTCGTTGATGGCAAAGTAACCGATGAAATCGTTTATCTAACCGCAACACAAGAAGAAGGGCTTTATATCGCACCTGCTTCTGCGAAATTAGATGCTAAAAATAATATCGCCGAAGAGCTACTTGAAGCTAGAAAAGACGGCGAAACCATAATGGCAAGAAGAGAAGATATAAATTTGATCGACCTTTGTAGCGGTATGGTTGCAGGTGTTGCAGCTTCGCTTATTCCTTTCTTGGAACACGATGACGCCAACCGTGCGCTAATGGGTTCAAACATGCAACGCCAAGCAGTTCCGCTTTTATACTCAACTGCTCCGATTGTAGGAACAGGCATGGAAGCAACTATCGCAAGAGATTCTTGGGAAGCCATTAAAGCAAAAAGAGCCGGAATCGTAGAAAAAGTAGATAATAAAAATATCTTTATCTTAGGCGAAGATGAAAAAGGTCCGTTTATTGACCATTATTCAATGGAGAAAAATTTACGCACCAACCAAAATACAACCTTTACTCAACACCCGATTGTGCGAAAAGGCGATAGCGTTGAAGCAGGTCAAATCATCGCAGATGGCGCTAGTATGGACGGTGGCGAGTTGGCTATCGGTAAAAATGCACTAATTGCCTTTATGCCGTGGCATGGTTATAACTACGAAGATGCCGTTGTAATAAGCGAAAAAATGATTCGCAAAGACGAATACACAAGCGTTCATATCTACGAAAAAGAGATTGAAGCAAGAGAGCTAAAAGACGGCGTTGAAGAGATTACAAAAGATATTCCAAATGTAAAAGAAGAAGAGCTAACTCATTTGGACGAAAGCGGTATCGTAAAAATCGGAACCCATGTAAAACCGGGTATGATTTTGGTAGGAAAAGTAACTCCAAAAGGCGAAGTAAAACCAACCCCGGAAGAAAGACTTCTTAGAGCGATTTTTGGCGAAAAAGCAGGGCATGTGGTAAATAAATCATTATATGCCGGAAGTTCTATGGAAGGCGTTGTAATCGATGTGAAAATTTTCACTAAAAAAGGTTACGAAAAAGATCCTAGAACAATTCGTGCTTATGAAGAAGAAAGAACAGAGCTAGAAAGAGAACACCACGATAGACTTTTAATGTTAGATAGAGAAGAGATGTTAAAAGTTATTTCGCTTCTTTCTAAAAATCCGCTAGAAAGCGCTCAAACTCTAAATAAAACTGAGTATAAAAAGGGCGATTTTGTTAAAAAAGAAGATTTGGAAAATTCAAATAGATTTACGCTAAATTCGTTTGTTAAAGGATATTCAAAGAAAATTCAAAAACAATACGACGAGCTTAAAAACCATTTCCAAAATGAAAAGAAAAAGCTAAAAGAAGAACACGATGAAAAAATCGAAATTTTGGAAAAAGATGACATTTTGCCAAGCGGTGTGGTTAAGCTTGTAAAAGTTTATGTCGCAACTAAACGCAAACTAAAAGTCGGCGATAAAATGGCAGGACGACACGGAAATAAAGGTATCGTCTCAAACATCGTCCCGGAAGTCGATATGCCTTATTTGCCAAGCGGTCAAAGAGTAGATATTGTTCTAAATCCGCTAGGCGTTCCAAGCCGTATGAATATCGGTCAAATTATGGAAAGCCACTTAGGACTTGTAGGCTGGCGTTTGGGTGAGCAAATTCAGCAAATTTTAGAAGAAAAAACAGGCGAGTGGCTTGCAAATTTAAGAGCTAAAATGGTTGAAATCGCAGGAACTTCAAAACTAATGAACGCTAAAAAAGCGATTGAAAATTTAAGTGATGAAGAGTTGCTAAAATACGCAAGAGATTGGAGCAAAGGCGTTAGATTTGCTGCTCCGATTTTCGAAGGCATTGTGCCGGAAGATTTCAAAAAACTATTTGAAATGGCAGGAATCGATAGCGACGGCAAAACCGAGCTTTACGACGGACGCACAGGCGAAAAGATGAAAGAACGCGTAAATGTGGGTTGTATGTATTACCTTAAACTTCACCACCTTGTCGATGAAAAAGTCCATGCTAGAAGCACAGGACCTTACAGCCTTGTTACACAACAACCAGTCGGTGGTAAAGCGCTATTTGGCGGTCAAAGATTTGGTGAAATGGAAGTTTGGGCATTAGAAGCTTATGGTGCAGCTTACACGCTAAGAGAAATGCTAACAATCAAATCAGATGATGTTGAGGGCAGACTTGCAGCTTATAAAGCTTTAACAAAAGGCGAAAATGTTCCATCTACTGGTATCCCAGAGACATTTTTTGTATTGACAAAAGAGTTAAAATCTCTTGCTTTGGATGTTGAAATTTATGAAAGCGGTGATGACAATGAGTGAGAATTTAAGACAAATTGATGTAAAAGAAGATCAAAGACCACACGATTTTGATGCGTTTCAGATAAAACTAGCTAGTCCTGATGAGATCAAATCATGGAGTTACGGCGAAGTTAAAAAGCCTGAAACTATCAATTATCGCACACTAAAACCTGAGCGAGACGGACTATTTTGTGCTAAAATTTTTGGTCCTGTTAGGGATTATGAGTGTATTTGTGGAAAATACAAAAAAATGCGCTATCGTGGCTGGAAGTGCGAAAAATGCGGCGTTGAAATCACAACTTCAAAAGTTCGCCGCACAAGAATGGGTCATATTGAGCTAGTTACTCCTGTGGCTCACATTTGGTATGTAAATTCGCTCCCAAGCCGAATCGGAACGCTTTTAAATGTAAAAATGAAAGATTTAGAGCGCGTTTTGTATTATGAAGCTTATATTGTAGAAAATGCAGGTGAAGCCTATTACGATAGCGAAAATTCAAAAAAAGTTGAAAAATATGAAGTTTTAAATGAAGAGCAATACCAATCTTTAAATAACAAATACGCCCATACCGGTTTTGTAGCTAAAATGGGTGGCGAAGTTATCAGAGATATGCTTGCAGAGCTTGATTTGGTCGAAATTTTAAATAGCTTAAAAGATGAAATGGCGAACACAAATTCAGAAGCTAAGAAAAAAACTATCGTAAAAAGATTAAAAGTCATCGAAAGCTTCTTAAATTCGGGCAATAGACCTGAGTGGATGATGATTACAAATTTGCCGGTTTTACCGGCTGATTTAAGACCGTTAGTAAGTCTAGATGGCGGTAAATTCGCAGTTTCTGATGTAAATGATTTATACAGAAGAGTAATCAACAGAAATTCACGCCTTAAAAGACTTATGGAGCTTGATGCACCTGAGATTATTATTCGCAACGAAAAAAGAATGCTCCAAGAAGCAGTCGATGCGCTTTTTGATAACGGCAGACGAGCAAATGCCGTAAAAGGTGCAAACAAACGACCGCTTAAATCACTAAGCGAAATCATCAAAGGAAAACAAGGTCGTTTCAGACAAAATTTGCTAGGAAAACGGGTTGATTTCTCTGGTCGTTCTGTTATCGTCGTTGGTCCAAAACTAAGAATGGATCAATGCGGTCTTCCTAAAACTATGGCATTGGAGCTTTTCAAGCCACATTTGATAGCTAGACTTCAAGAAAAAGGCTACGCAACAACCGTTAAGCAAGCCAAAAAAATGATTGAAAACAAGATGAACGAAGTTTGGGAATGCCTTGAAGAAGTAGTTCAAGACCACCCTGTTATGCTTAACCGTGCGCCGACACTTCACAAAATGTCTATTCAAGCATTTCATCCTGTGCTTGTTGAAGGAAAGGCGATTCGCTTGCACCCGTTAGTTTGTGCAGCTTTTAACGCCGACTTTGACGGCGACCAAATGGCTGTGCATGTTCCATTAAGCCAAGAAGCGATTGCCGAGTGTAAGGTTTTAATGCTAAGTTCTATGAATATCTTGCTTCCTGCTAGCGGTAAGGCTGTTGCAGTTCCGTCGCAAGATATGGTTCTTGGAATTTACTATCTTTCTTTGGAAAAAGAAAATGCAAAAGGCACAAACAAAATTTTTGCAAATGTCGATGAAGTTATGGTTGCCGTTGAAGCAAATTCGCTTGATATTCACGCAAAAATCAAAACTATCGTTGATGGCAAAACTACATTTACAACTGCCGGTCGCTTGATTATAAAATCAATATTGCCTGAATTTATTACAGAAGATGACTGGAATAAAGTTATGAAGAAAAAAGACATTGCGAATTTGGTCGATAATGTCTATAAAAAAGGCGGACTTGAAGTCAGTGCTCAGTTCCTAGATAATCTTAAAAATTTAGGCTTCGAATCAGCGACAAAAGCGGGAATTTCGATTTCAGTTGCAGATATTATCGTGCCTGATTCAAAACACAAATTTATCGAAGAAGCGAAAAAAAGCGTTAGAGAAATTCAAAATCAATATGGTGCCGGTTTGCTAACCGATAGCGAAAGATACAACAAAATCATCGATATTTGGACCGATACAAATAACCAAGTCGCAACAGAGATGATGAAGCTTGTTAGAAACGACAAGGGTGGATTTAACTCTATTTATATGATGGCTGACTCAGGAGCTAGGGGTAGTGCTAACCAAATTAGGCAACTTGCAGGTATGCGGGGACTTATGGCTAAACCGGACGGAAGTATTATCGAAACTCCGATTATTTCAAATTTCCGCGAAGGTCTAAATGTGCTAGAATACTTCATCTCTACGCACGGCGCTAGAAAGGGTCTTGCTGATACCGCGCTTAAAACGGCAAATGCTGGTTATCTAACAAGAAAGCTAATCGATGTCGCTCAAAATGTAAAAGTTACAATGGACGATTGTGGCACACACGAAGGTATCGAAATAACTGAAATCACCGATAACGGCGAGTTGGTAGAGAGCTTGGAAGATCGCATTATGGGTAGAGTTTTAAGCTCTGATATTATCGATCCGATTACAAATGAAGTTTTATTTAGCGAAGGCACTTTGCTTGATGAAATTTCTGTTAGAACTATCGTTGATGCAGGTATCAAATCAGTTAGCATTAGAACTCCGATTACTTGTAAAGCTGCAAAAGGCGTTTGTGCGAAATGTTATGGTGTGAATTTGGGCGAAGGAAAACTAGTAAAACCGGGCGAAGCAGTAGGTATCATCTCAGCTCAATCAATCGGCGAACCGGGAACTCAGCTAACGCTTCGAACTTTCCACCAAGGTGGTACCGCTTCGACTGAACAACAAGATCGTCAAGTTATAGCGCAAAAAGAGGGCTTTATTAGATATTATAATATCAACACACAAGAAAACGGCGGAAAACAAATCGTTATGAATAGACGAAATTCAGCCGTATTGCTTGTTGAGCCTAAAATCAAAGCTCCGATTGACGGCGTTGTAAGCATAGATATTACCCATGATGATGTTAATATCTCTGTTAAAAACAAAAAAGAAGAATTTAAATACACCATTAGACGCCATGATTTAGCTAAACCAAATGAGTTAGCAGGAGTTAGCGGTAAGGTTGAAGGTAAATTCCACCTACCTTATGCAAACGGCGAGAAAATTCAAGAAAACGAAAGTTTGGTTGAGGTTATCAAAGAAGGCTGGAATGTGCCAAACCGAATTCCATTTGCTAGTGAATTGATGGTAAAAGACGGCGAACCTGTAACGCAAATCATCAAAGCAGGTGCAAAAGGTGTGCTAAAATATTTCATCTTAAAAGGCGATTATTTAGAAAGATTAAAAGATCTTAAAAAAGGCTACATAGTCGCTGAAAAAGGTATGTTTGTCGTTATTGCCGATGAAGACGGAAGAGAGGCGATTCGCCACTATATTCCACGCGAATCAGTTATCCAATACGATGATAACTCAAAAGTCGAAGCAAAAAGCGTTATTGCTAAACCTCAAAAAGATGATAGACTAGTTATTGCTGAGTGGGATCCTTACTCTACGCCGATTATCGCTGAGAGCGAAGGTGTGATTGCGTTTGAAGATATTGAACCGGGATACACTGCTAGCGAGCAATATGACGAAATGACAGGTCAAAGCCGTTTGGTTATCAATGAATACTTGCCGCAAGGCGTAAAACCTGCGATTATAATCGCAACTTCTAAAAAAGAGCTAGTCAAATATAATCTTGGTGCAAATACTGCGATTTTCGTAAATAACGGCGATACGGTAAAAGTAGCCGACATTTTGGCAAAAACGCCAAAAGCAGTTGCGAAATCAAAAGATATTACCGGTGGTTTGCCTCGCGTTTCTGAGCTTTTTGAAGCAAGAAGACCAAAAAATACGGCTATCATCGCTGAAATCGACGGCGTTATCAGACTAGATAAACCGCTTCGCTCAAAAGAGAGAATTATCATCGAAGCAAACGACGGCACAACGGCTGAATATCTAATCGATAAATCTCGCCAAATTCAAGTTAGAAACGGCGAATTTGTCCATGCAGGGGAACGCTTGACAGAAGGTTTCGTAAGTAGCCACGATGTGCTTAGAATTCTAGGCGAAAAGGCGCTTCACTACTATTTGATAAGCGAAATTCAACAAGTTTATCGCTCACAAGGCGTTGCGATTAACGATAAACATATCGAAATCATCGTTTCGCAAATGCTTCGCCAAGTGCGAATCGTAGATAGCGGAAATACAAATTTTATCACAGGCGATTTAATAAGCCGTAGAAAATTCCGTGAAGAAAATGAAAAGGTTATGGCTATGGGTGGCGAACCTGCGATTGCTGAGCCTGTGTTGCTTGGTGTTACAAGAGCGGCGATTGGTTCTGATAGCGTTATTTCGGCTGCTTCGTTCCAAGAAACTACAAAAGTTCTAACAGAAGCGTCGATAGCAGGTAAATTTGATTATCTTGAAGACTTAAAAGAAAATGTTATTTTAGGTCGCACGATTCCAGTTGGAACGGGCTTGTATCAAGATAAAATCGTAAAAATAAAAAATAACTAACTTCCAAAGGCGGGGCAATGACTCCGCCTTTTTTAAATTTGGGAGATATTATGAGAAGTTATACAAATTTTGGGCTTTTAGTTGTGCGTTTGACGCTTGGCGTTTGCCTTTTTATGCACGGCGTGGCAAAGATAATGAACGGCGTTAGTGGCATAAAAAGTATGCTTGTAGCAAAAAATATCCCTGAATTTGTAGCTTATGGTGTTTATTTGGGCGAGGTTGTTGCGCCTGTGATGATTATTCTTGGACTATTTTGCCGAATCGGTGCTTTGCTAGTTTTAGGACTATGTGGCATTATACTTTATGTTGCTTACCCTGATTTAACTGCGATGAGCTCTCACGGCGGTTTTGCAGCCGAAATTTTATACCTTTATATCGGAATTTCTTTTTGTTTGCTAGTCTGCGGCGGCGGACGCTTTGCGATTGTTAAAGACTGAATTTATAATTTATTTTGATATTTCTTATTTGTATGAATTAAAAATATGATATAATACAAAATCAATCAAATTTCATACAAAAGGATTTAAAATGGCTACAAGTTTAATACAATTAAGAGTAGATGAAAAGTTAAAAAAACAAGCAGATGAGTTGTTTGCTGATTTGGGACTTGATACCACAACGGCTCTTAGAATATTTTTAAAACAAGCCTTAAAAGTAGGCGGTTTGCCGTTTAAAGTTTTGAAAGAAAAACGAGATGGCTATTCGCTAGATGAAGCCCCGAGTATCAAAGAAATAAGAGCTGAAATTCAAAAAATGCCAATATCGGAGCAAGAAGCATTAAGAGCAGAAGTTAGAGCTCAAATGTTTGGTGAATAAAATGTATAAAATCAGACTTGTAAAAAAAGCAGATAAACAGCTTACAAAAATTAAAATTGGGGATAAAAAAAGTGCAGAGCGAATTGTAATATTTTTAGAAGAATTAGAAAAAATAGAAAATCCATTTGCGTTGAAAAACTGTGGCAAAATGGAAGGATACGAAAATCGCTGGAAATGGTATGTAGGAATTCATTACCGAGTAATCGGCGAAAAACACGATGATATACTGACAATCGAAGTTATTGAAATCACAACAAGAGAAAATGCGTATAAGTAAAATTCACAATGGTTTGTAATTGCGTTTTTTTTGATACAATGCCGAGTTTATAACATAACAAAGGATAAAAATGAAAAAATTTGTATTATTTAGTTTAATATTTGCAATAATGTTTGCAGACGAAGTTTCAAATTTAGAAACTTCTTGCGAAAAAGGCGACGGTAAAAGTTGCTATGAGCTTGGAATTTTGCACGGACAAAATAAAAAGGTAAAAAATGCTAGTAATGAAAATTCTATTGTCTTACGAAGCTGATAAACTTTAAAATTTCAAAAAAATTAGCTATATGCAAAGCCAAAATACTATAACAAATCTATTTCTTAAAAATTTTTAAGCATATATATATATATATATCTGTATAATTTGCAATTTTCAATGAAAATTGAAAAAAATTTTATTATTTAGGAGTAAGTTGTGGCAACTACATTTAAAGAGATTTGTAAATATTACGATAAGAAATATAAGAAATATGCTATGGATCCATATTTTGTAGAAAATTCTATAAATATAAAATATGAATATAAAATAGACGAAAAATCTAATACATTGTCAGATACAAATCCGTTTGGTTTCTTATCTTACGACGATAACTTACAAGGTAAGTTTTCTGTTTCTAGGCAAGTTCATTTAGCTGACAATGGTAGGTTTGTTATTTTCCGTTATTTTCCTCATATATGTGACAATTACGAAGTAGTAGAAGATGAGGACGGCTGGGGGGATAGAGTTATGACAACTTTTACTGATATTAAAATAAATAAAGATACAAAATATTTTGATTTTATAATGCAAGAACTTTTCAAAATGAACTTTCAATATTATTGTGGTGCATGGGAGATTGATAAATCTGGAGTTCTTAGTTTTGCTGTAAAAATTATTTTGGAGGATAATCCACTTACGCCTAAACTTATTGAGAGAACTGATAGATTAGCTACTGATTTTTTGGGAGATATTGAAGAAATTGTATATATGCTAGAAAAAGGCAAACCAATGCGGAAAAAACCTTTTGAGTCTGATTTATCCAATATGACAGATGAAAATTCGATTTAATAGGATAGTTTATGACGATAAGAGATATTTTTTTAGCAGCGAAAGCCACTGCGATTGAAAATGAAAGTGATAAAATTAAGAAAGAACATTTTTGTCACGCTTTAGCAGGATTTTACATAACAAATAAAAAGTTTTTGGAGTTTCTTAAAAATCATGACTACGAGCCACGAGAAGAACCTGGATGGTTGTTCATTGATAAACATACAATTCTGGACGCTGAATTTAAAGGCAGTGTAGGATTTACCAAAGAAGTAATAGATTTAAGAAAGCTTTTGTTAGAAAATAACTTCGATATAGAAACAACCGAGATAGGAGTCCCTTGGCGCGATCTCAATATAAAACCGCTTTGGAATAGAATCATAGAAACAAAAGTTTGGCTAAAAAATAGAATTTTTTCGCAAGATATGGCAATCGATGCGGTTATGAGCAAGATAGCCGTGGTAGGCTCGAAAAATGCTAATTCTATAAGAGGGATTTTCTTTTTTCTAGGACCACCGGCTACTGGCAAAACCGAGCTTGCAAAAGCTATACGCAATTGTTTTTACGAAGAGAATTATGTATTTAAAGAGTTTAGCATGGCGCATTATAAAGATGAAGAAGATGCTAGCTTTAAACTAGTCGGTTCAACGCCTGTGTGGAGGAGAGCAGCCGAGGGCGAACTAACTAAATTTGTAAAAGAAAATCCAAAGTCTATAATCTTATTTGATGAAATCGAAAAAGCCCATATAAGTGTCCAAGATACATTTTTAGATATTCTTGGAAGTGGTTTTACGAGAGATCAATTTAGCGATGAAGAGATCGATTTTAGGGAGTGTATTTTTGTATTTACCTCAAATGTCGGAAGTGAGCTTTATCGAAACGAAAGCTTTTTAAAGCTTTTTGATGAAAATATTAAAAATGCCGAGAAGATGATTTTAGAAAAGTTATCTTCCGAATATAATTATAGAGGGGAAAATTTATTCAAACCTGAGTTTTTATCCCGTATCTCTCAGGGTGAGATTGCGCTTTTTAATAAGCTAAATTACGAAGCCTATGAAAAAATCGCAAAACCTATCTTGGATGATAAGATTGCAAATTTTGAAGAAAATTTTGTAAAGATTAAATTTAATGAAACAGCAAAAAAAGAGCTAATTAAAATTTTAATCTTAAATATGCTTCCGTCATTTGATGCAAGAGAGCTAAAATCTAAATTTTCGCAAAAAATGTTTAAGCGTTTGCAAGATTTTTTGATAGATAGATTAGATCTTGATATCAAAGAAATTTGTATTAGTGTCGAGCAAGAGCTTATCAAATCGATTGATAAAATTCTAGAAAATACAACGATTGATAAGTTTATAAATGATTGTTTTAGAAAAAATCAAACAGTTGATTTAAAGGATAGCATTGATGTAAAAGACGGAATTTTAAATTTAACCTATAAAAATGCCGAGCTCAAAAAACTACCCAAATCAAGCGATTTTGGAGGGGGAGTTGGTTCGATTTTAGTTGATTTGCCAGATACTTGTTTTGAGGATATTGCAGGACACAATAAGGTTAAGGCTAAACTAAAAGAGATTACAAGGCTTTTATTAAACAAAGAAGAGCTCAAAAAATATGGAATTCACGCTCCGCGCGGAATGCTTTTGTATGGACCTCCTGGGACTGGTAAAACAATGCTTGCAAAGGCGTTTGCACATGAGGCTGATTTGCCTTTTATCCAGACGACTGGAACTGAAATTTTAGATATCGAAACCATGCAAAAGGTCTTTAAAAGAGCAAGAGAGTATGCGCCTTCTATCATATTTATCGATGAAATCGATGTTTTCGGTAGTAGAGAAGATGGAACGAGATTTGATGTGCAGATAAATCAACTCTTAACTGAAATCAATGGATTTTCAGACGGGGCTGACATTTTTATCATAGCTGCGACAAATTTGCCAGAAAAACTAGATCCAGCCATTACTAGAAGCGGTCGCATTGATTTAAAGGTCGAGGTTGGAATGCTAGACCCAGAAGCTAGGGGTTATTTTATCGATAAAATTTTAGAGCTCCCAACAGCTGGTAAAATCGATAGAGAAAAACTTATCAAATTTAGTTCGTTTATGAGCGGTGCCGATCTTTCCAAAGTCAAACGAGAAGCTTCGTATGAGGTTATAAAACGAGGTCTTGACGGAATTTCGCAAGAAATTCTTTTAGAGCAGATAAATACCGTGAAATATGGCGAAAAAATATCTAGTAAAAGTATCCAAGATGAGCTTAGTGCCACAGCATATCACGAAGCTGGGCATGCTGTGATTTCGCACTTATTGCGTCCTGAGATTAAAATCGAGCAGATTACGGTTATGCCAAGGGGCAAGGCACTTGGATTTGTTTCCTATAACCAAGATGAAATGCAAACTAGTAGAAGCTTTGAGGGCATAAAAAACGAAGTTTTGATTTGTCTAGCTGGTAGAACTGCCGAGAAAAAAATCAGTGGCGAAAAGGGCATAAATAGCGGGGCTTCAAACGATTTAGAAAGAGCAACAAATTTGTTATTTTGGGCTACTAAAAATCTCGGCATGGGCAAATTTGGCTCGTTAAATTTAGCCAACCAAAGCAAAACTGGCTATATAGCGGAGTTAGCCGAAAAAGAAGTTTTAGAACTTATGGCAGAACTTAGCAAAAAATGCGAAGCATTAATCGAAGAAAACTGGGATAAAATCGATAAAATCGCGAAAACTCTTATAGAAAAAGAGATGATTGACGAGAGTGAATTTTTAGAAATTTTAAAATAAAGGTAGTCATAACTTAAAGCAACAAAAGTAGCTTTAAGACAAGTAGGGTGGGCGTCCTTGCCCACCAAAATCAAAAATTTTTAGCCACTGGTGGCGGAAAATTTGCGATTATTAAAGACTAAAAAATTTATTGAATTTATAATTCAAATTTGATAAACTTCAAAACTAAGCATAAAAAGCGTTGAGTTTTGATTTAAGGCTGTATTATGCCGTTTTAAATTTTTGGATAATAAAAGGAATCTAATGACATATGAAGAAGCTATAAAAGATTGCAAAAGTTTTGCAGACATAATAAAATGGCACGAAGAAAATATTCCACAAGGACTGGCTACTTTTTGCACAAATCACGGAGAGAATATTTTAGAAAACAATACTCAATTAGAAGCATATATGAGAGATTATGGCGTCGAGAAACATAAGCCAAAACTCGATTTCGTTCTCGAAAAAGAATGCAAAGATACTTTTGATAATTGTAAGAGCATAAATGTGATTGATTATGGTTGCGGGCAGGGTATCGGGACTGGGTGTTTGATAGATTTTTTACAAGATAAAAATTTATCCATTTCTGCCAAACTTATAGAAGCTTCGGAAGCAGCACTTAAAAGGTGCATGATAAATTTAAAGCAAATTTTGCCTGACGCAAATTTTGAAGATATTGGGCTAAAATTTGCTGATATTACCGAAAAAGATTTAAAATTTAGCGAAACTGCCGATTTAACGGTGCATATTTTTTCAAATGTTATAGATTTAGATGACAGTGTTTTCAATATAGAAAAGATTGCCCAAACGGTTAAAAATGCGATTAGTGGGCAAAATTTATTTATCTGCGTTAGTCCGTATTTTAAAGATAAAAATCGAAATAAACGATTGGATGATTTTGCGAGTAAATTTCTTACAAGTAATTTTGAAAAATTTAGAATTTCAAGCGACATAGACGACAAAAATAAAATTTACGGATATGTTTTTAATACTTATCAAAAGAATAGAAATGAGTTGGGAAAATAAAAAAATCATAATAAACGGCGAAGCGATAAATGCTTTATCTCCGATTATTATTTCTGCTTCTAGGGCTACTGATTTACCTGCATTTTATGCTGATTGGTTTGTAAAGTCCCTTGAAAAAGGTTATTGTGAGTGGAAAAATCCATTTAACGGCAAAATTCATTATATTTCATTACAAGAAGCACAAATGGCAGTGTTTTGGAGTAAATTTCCAAAAAATATTTTTAAACATTTAAATTTCATAGAAACCAAAATTCCAAATTTTTATTTTCAATATACTTTAAATGATTACGACGCCGAAAAAATAGAAAAAAATGTTCCGAATTTGGACGCAAGAATAAAAGCTTTTAAAGAGCTTTCAAATTTAATAGGCAAAGATAGAGTTATTTGGCGATTTGACCCGCTTATTTTAGGCGGTGCATTAGATATAAAAACCTTGCTTTTACGCATAGAAAATATAGCAAATCAGCTGACAGGTTATACGGAAAAATTAGTTTTTAGCTTTTTGGATTTGTATGAAAAAACCCGTCGAAATTTGCAAAATGAAAATATAAAATTCGTCGATTGGAACGAAGAGCAGATGAGTGAGTTTGCTATGAAATTAGCTCAAATGAATTCTCAAAAATGGAATTTTAAACTTGCGACCTGTTCTGAAAAGATAGATTTTAGCGAATTTGGAATTTCGCATAACAAATGTGTAGATGATGAGTTGATTTTGCAAATTCTTGCCAAAAAATATGAAAAAACAGGTGGGAAATTTGAAAAACTGGCAAATTTTTTGGGATATAAATATAGCTCAAATTTATTCGGCGATATTTTTGAAAAGATAAATGAAAAAGATTTAAAAGACAAAGGGCAAAGGACGGAGTGTGGTTGTATAATGTCAAAAGACATAGGATTTTACAATAGCTGTCCGTTTGGCTGTGCGTATTGCTACGCTAATGTTTCGCCAAATTCTGCTATGCAAAATTATAAAAATTTTCAAGCTAAAAATGGTTTTTGATAAAGGATAAAATATGGAAAATTTAGAAAGAATTAATGCCGAGATTGAAAAATTAATCGATGAAAATTCATCGTCGCAAGATATTTTTTTAGAAAAAATGCGAGAACTTTTTGAAGTTTGTTTGAAACATATAACAGGCAAAGAATTTGACATAGATACTTTTTATGAAACCTTGCCTGTAAAATTGCAAAAAGATTTTAGATTTTTAAAGACACTTTATGTGTATTATTTTGGCAGTTATAAATATGATAAAAAATTTGATGAAGAAGATACGGACGCAACTGCAATAGAAGCAAATGCTTATGGCGAAAAAGATGAAAGCGATATTTCAGAAAATGAAGAAAACGAACAAGGCTTTTCCGCCGCGAGAATTTATCCGCAATTATTTGAATTTAAAAAAATAGTTAAAGAAAAATGCGGTATAAATATACTTGTAAATTTGGAAAAATTGGAACCAAAAATAAGTGCTAGTTCAAAAGAGTATTATAGGCAAATTTTAGAAAAATTAAATGCTAAAAACAACAATCAAGGCGAAGAAAGAGCATATTATATAACAAAAATAAAATCCATAATAATAGATAATGAAATAATTTATGAAATTTCGCTCATGGCAGCTAGAAATGAAGCTAATAAATTTAATAGATTTGTAGCTTTTAGTAGAAATAAAATCAATGACAACTATACTATAAAAGCCAAAATAAAAGCAGACAAGGTTAAAATAAAAACGAAAGATATGTTAGTATTTTTAATAACAGAATCCAAAACGGCTATAAGACCTTGCGAGTTTGAAAATTTTTCTTCAATTTTTCACGAAAATTTAAAAGGTAAAATCGGAACAGAAATAGATAGAATAAACGCATATTTAGATGATTATGGCGTAAGTTTATTTGATATTGTAAAATTTAGTAATGAACGATATGCTGACTTTAAGGAAAAGATTAAATTTGGAAATACCAATAGACCTATTGCAACAGATTTTTTGGATAAGGTAATAGAGCCATGCAAATCATACATTGATAGCGATGTAGGAAAAGATTTGGTAAGATATTTGCTTTATATAATGAGAAATAATACTATAAAAGGGGCAACAAATAGAGCAAAGGGCACAAAACAAGATGATTATACGCTAAGAAAAGATGATATAAAGAGTAAATTACTTTTAAGCACTGGATGTTTTCCTTTTACATTGGCTCCGTTTTGTATGAATCCTCCTGGTCAAGGGAGCAAAACTAGGCTTATAGATTTACTTCAATGTTTAAATCCAAAAGGCAGAGAGGATGAGTTTTTATATAATCGCTTAAATGAAAATACGGAAGCTTTTGAAAAACTTTATACCGATGAAAAATATTTGCAAGAATTCAAAGATTTTGATTTATCTATATTAAAAAATCGTTTTAATAATAAAAAGATTACTACTAAACAATTTAATAAAAAAATTACTATACAATTAAGCAATTATGGTAACAAATATTTCATACGAAACCATGAAGATACTATAATCAAAATAATAGAAGAATTACAAAATTTAGTAAAAAATGATGGTGTAGAAAACTATAAAAACGAAGCTGAAAAATGGTTAAAAGGCGAATCGATTGATGACCCACAAAAAGTAGAAGTTATAGAAAATTTATTTGCTAAATCAAAAATTGCTTTTATTTATGGGGCGGCAGGAACCGGAAAAAGCACCCTTATGGAGTATATCTCTCAATTTCACAAAAATGAAAGTCAGATATTTTTAGCCCATACTGGCTCTGCTACTCAAAATTTAAGAGATAAAATTACAAAGGCAAAAGAAAAAGGCAAAGCAATGACTATTGCGTCCTTTTTGGCAGAAAGAAAAGAACAAGAACCGTTTTATGATACGCACTATGATATAATCTTTATCGATGAATGTAGTATGGTTAGCAATAAGGATATGCTTGATTTTTTAAATAAAGCAAATTTTGATAAATTGGTTTTAGTCGGCGATAATTATCAAATAGACGCTATACAATATGGTTCTTGGTTTAATATGGTTAAAATTTTCTTACCACAACCAAAATCAGATATTCGTTGTCAATTTGAGTTAAAAACTCCTTATCGGGCGGCAAATGAAAAATTATTGGAATTTTATAACCTTGTAAGAGAAGCTAAAACAGATAAAAATATAAAAGATAAAGTATTAGATAAATTTAAGAACGATATGGAAGTAAAAAATAAAAAGGAAAATTTAAAAAAAGAAGGCGTGTATTTTTACGATTTAGATAAAGAACGAGAAAATATATTTAACAAAAATGATGATGACGAAATTATACTTTGTCTAAATTACGATGGACTTGATGGTATAAATAATATGAATATGTTTTTGCAAGATACAAAGAATACAAATAAAGCTTTTGAAATAGGCGTGTTAAGATATAAGATTGGAGACCCTATTGTTTTTACAAGTGCCAATCGTTTCTATCCGTTATACAATAATTTAAAAGGAAAAATAGTTAATATTGTCAAAGATGATTCAAAATTGATTTTTGAAATAGAGGTGGAAAGAACTTTCGAGGGAATAGAAGAAGGTGCTGAAATTGTCGATGGCTTGACATTGGTCAAAAAAATCGATGAAAAATCATCTATAATTAAATTTGCCGAAGAAATAAATCAAAATACGGATGATGATATTGATGTGGGGGATATACCTTTTGCCTTAGCTTATGCAGTATCAATCCATAAGTCGCAAGGTTTGGAATATAAAAGCGTAAAGGTAATTATAACAGATGAAGCTAGAAGTGTAATTTCTCATAATATTTTTTACACTGCTATTACAAGGGCAAAAGAGTGCTTGGAAATTTATTGTTCATATGAAACTTTGAAATATATCAGTGATAACTTTTCTAGGGAAAATACCAAATCCGATGCAGCAATTTTAATAAATAATAATCAATTGAAGTTTTGTTATTAATCTGAGTAAATAAAGGTTGCAATATTTTGCAACCTTTATTTATAAATTTTCCCTTATATTCAACCATTTTTAAGTAATTTTTTTGTAAAATCAATCTCTTTTTTATTTAATAAATTTTTTGATGAAAGGAATTTACTGTGCCAACCATAAATCAATTGGTCAGAAAAGAGCGCAAAAAAGTAACTGTAAAGTCAAAATCACCTGCGCTAAAAGAGTGTCCTCAAAGACGCGGAGTTTGCACCAGAGTTTATACAACAACTCCTAAAAAACCAAACTCAGCTTTGAGAAAAGTTGCCAAAGTAAGGCTAACAAGCGGTTTTGAAGTCATCAGCTATATTGGCGGTGAAGGTCATAACCTACAAGAACACAGCATTGTTCTAGTTCGCGGCGGTCGTGTAAAAGACTTACCGGGTGTTAAATATCACATTGTTCGTGGTGCGCTTGATACCGCAGGTGTCGCAAAAAGAACAGTTTCTAGATCTAAATACGGTGCTAAACGCCCTAAAAAATAGTTTAGCTAAGACAGATTTAACCCTTAGTTTTGGTTAAATTTGAGTAAAATTTTCAAATTTGAAGGAATAATAAAATGAGAAGAAGAAAAGCTCCCGTAAGGGAAGTTATGCCTGACCCAATTTATGGCAACAAAGTAATCACTAAATTTATTAATTCACTTATGTATGACGGCAAAAAAAGCGTTGCGACTGAGATTATGTATGGTGCGCTTGATTTAATCGACAAAAAAGGCGGCGAAGCCAAAGGTATCGATGTTTTCAACGACGCTATCGAAAATGTAAAACCACTTATGGAAGTTAAATCTCGTCGTGTGGGTGGTGCAACTTATCAAGTTCCAATCGAAGTTCGCCCAGCTCGCCAACAAGCTTTGGCAATCCGCTGGATCATCACTTTTGCTAGAAAAAGAAGCGAAAGAACTATGATTGAGCGTTTAGCTTACGAGCTACTTGATGCAGCGAATTCAAAAGGTTCTTCATTTAAGAAAAAAGAAGATACTTACAAAATGGCAGAAGCTAATAAAGCATTTGCTCACTATCGCTGGTAAGGAGTAAATCATGGCAAGAAAAACTCCTTTAAACCGAGTTAGAAATATCGGTATCGCTGCTCATATCGACGCTGGTAAAACAACAACAAGCGAAAGAATTCTATTTTTCACAGGTATGAGCCACAAAATCGGCGAGGTGCATGAGGGTGCTGCTACTATGGACTGGATGGAGCAAGAGCGAGAAAGAGGTATTACTATTACTTCTGCTGCGACTACTTGCTTTTGGAACGATCACCAAATCAACCTAATCGACACCCCGGGACACGTTGATTTTACTATCGAAGTTGAACGCTCTATGCGTGTTTTAGACGGCGCTGTTTCTGTATTTTGTTCAGTCGGCGGTGTTCAACCACAAAGTGAAACCGTTTGGCGACAAGCAAACAAATATCATGTTCCAAGAATCGTTTTTGTAAATAAAATGGACCGCGTAGGTGCAAATTTTTACAATGTTGAAGCTCAAATCAAAAACAGACTAAAAGCAAATCCTGTTCCGATTCAAATTCCAATCGGTGCAGAAGATACTTTTAAAGGCGTAGTTGATTTAGTAACTATGAAAGCTCTTACTTGGGACGACGCAAAAGGTCCAAGTGCGCCAGAAGTAGGCGAAATTCCAGCTGAACTAAAAGACAAAGCAGAAGAATATAGAAGCAAACTAGTTGAAGCAGTTGCCGAAACTGATGAAGCTTTAATGGAAAAATATTTCAACGGCGAAGAGCTTAGCATTGAAGAGATCAAAAAAGGCATCAAAAAAGGTTGTTTAGAGCTTAGCATTATCCCTATGATGTGCGGAACTGCGTTTAAAAACAAAGGCGTTCAACCATTGCTTGATGCTGTTGTTGATTATTTACCTGCACCTGATGAAGTTCCTGCGATTCGCGGCGAATACGAAGACGGAAGCGAAACAGAAGTTTTATCTACTGATGACGGAGCGTTTGCAGGTCTTGGATTTAAGATTATGACTGACCCGTTTGTAGGACAGCTAACTTTCGTTCGTGTTTATCGTGGTGTGCTAGAAAGCGGTAGCTATGTTTATAACACAGGTAAAAACAAAAAAGAGCGTATCGGTCGTTTGCTACGAATGCACTCAAACAAAAGAGAAGAGATTAAAGAGCTTTACGCAGGTGAAATCGGCGCTATCGTAGGTCTTAAAGACACTCTTACAGGCGATACACTAGCAGATGAAAAAGATAAGGTAATCCTAGAACGCATGGAATTCCCTGATCCTGTTATTAGCGTTGCTGTTGAACCAAAAACAAAAGCAGACCAAGAAAAAATGGGTATCGCACTTCAAAAACTTGCACAAGAAGATCCAAGCTTCCGCGTGGCAACTGATGAAGAAAGCGGTCAAACTATCATCTCAGGTATGGGCGAACTTCACCTTGAAATCATCGTCGATAGAATGCTTAGAGAATTCAAAGTTGAAGCAGAAGTAGGACAACCGCAAGTTGCTTACCGCGAAACTATTCGCAAAACTATCGAACAAGAATACAAATACGCAAAACAATCAGGCGGTCGCGGTCAATACGGACATGTTTTCTTGCGCTTAGAGCCAAAAGAGCCGGGCAGCGGATATGAATTTGTAAATGACATCAAAGGTGGTGCTATTCCAAAAGAATATATCCCTGCTGTTGATAAAGGTTGCCAAGAAGCTATGCAAAACGGCGTTTTGGCGGGTTATCCTGTCGAAGATGTCAAAGTTACCGTTTATGACGGAAGCTTCCACGAAGTCGATAGCTCTGAAATGGCGTTTAAACTAGCTGCTTCAATGGGCTTTAAAGAAGGCGCTAGAAAAGCAGGTGCTGTAATTTTAGAGCCTATGATGAAAGTCGAAGTAGAAACCCCAGAAGAGTATATGGGCGATGTTATCGGCGATTTAAATAAACGACGCGGTCAAGTAAATAATATGAGCGAACGCGGCGGAAATAAAATCATCGACGCATTTTGTCCGCTTTCAGAGATGTTTGGTTACTCTACTGACCTTAGAAGCCAAACACAAGGTCGTGCGACTTATTCTATGGAATTTGACCACTACGATGAAGTTCCAAAAAATGTAAGCGAAGAAATTATTAAAAAACGAAACGGCTAATTTTAGCTAGTTTTAATACTTTTTAAGCGAAGAATTCGGCAAGTTTGCTAAATTCTTCGCTTTTTTTATGCTTTAATTTTTGCTTTTAATTAAATTTAGATTATTTGTATATTGCATATTTTTTTAATTTAAATTCCATAACATTGATTGCCAGATAGACAAAATATGCTAAAAAATCTAACACCTATCTTTCTTTTAACTAACATATTAAAAGTATCTCCATTAAAAGGAGTGCCAGACACCTGTGTCCATATAATATCTTTACGATAAATTACTATTTCATCGAAAAAATATTTTTTTATTATAATTCTATCTTTGTATGATTTGACATATTGAAATAATATAGTCGCAAAAAAACCATACAATGAAAAAATAAATATAACAATAAGTATAAAAAGCACAAACCATGACATAGACACAATTTGTGCTATTCCAAAAAATATACTTATTAATATCATAAAGCCTGAAAAACTTATAAAGCCAGTTACTACTGAAAAAAACAAAACCATAAATGGATTTCTCTTGTCTATAACGGCATACGGCTGTTCGTTGCTTGTTGAATTTACATTTTCATCTAAATTTTGATTATTTTCCAACTTTTATCCTTTTTGAAAAGTCTATTATAACAAAAAAATAATAATAGTAAATGAGATTGTTTTAGCGTAGGGTGGGCATCCTTGCCTACCACAAGGTTACCGAATTTTTTCGGTGTGCAAGGATGCCCGCCCTACAATAAAGTTTTTTACAAATTTGTAAATTTAAACAAAAAATCGCTAAAATTTACAGAATTTTTTAAAAGGAAAAATAATGAGTTTTAAGTTTAACGAAGCCAAAATATCGGACTTAGATAGCGTTTTAAAGCCATTTAGTAGCGTAGGAAAAGAGTGGATGCTAGTTAGCGCAGGAACAAGCGAAAAGTATCCGCTTTATAACACAATGACCGCTTCATGGGGCGGTTTTGGCTATTTGTGGGAAAAGCCGGTGGCGCATATTTACATCCGTCCGCAACGCCACACCTTTAAATTTAGCGAAGAGAACGAATTTATGAGCCTTTCGTTTTTTGGCGGTGGTCAGAAAAAGGCTCTTGGGTATTGTGGAAAAATAAGCGGGAAAGACGAAGACAAGGCGAAAAATATCGGCTTAAATGCAGTTTTGTTAGAACGGGACTTAATCGGTTTTGAAGAAGCAAATTTGATACTAAAATGCAAAAAGCTTTATACAAGCTACCTTGAAGAAAAGAATTTTTTAAGCGATGAAATACCGAATTTTTGGTATCAAAACAAGGATTTTCACAGAGTTTATATTTGTGAGATTATGGGATTTTACACAAAAGAATAAAATTGTAAATTCGGCAAATTTTACATTTAAATTTGCCGAATTTTTCTACTTAAACCAGCTTTTGATTTTATCAAAAAAGCTTTCGCCGTTGTCTTTTTCGAAGCTCTCTTGAAGCTCTTTTAAAAGCTCGGTTTGTCGCTCGTTTAGTTTTTTTGGCGTTTGGACTGAGATTTGCACTATCAAGCGACCTTTTTGCTTGGTTCGGATATTTTCCACGCCTTCGTTTTCGATGATGAATTGCTCTTTGTCTTTGGTGCCGACTTTGAGTTTAAGCTCGGTTTTTCCGCTTGTCGTAGGCACTTCGATAGTCTCGCCCAGTATCGCCTGAGTGAAAAACACAGGCACTTCGATATACAAATCATCGCCTTCTCGCACGAAATGTTTATCTTCTTTTACGCGAATATTTACATACAAATCGCCTTTTTCGCCCGTTTTTGAGATATTTCCTTTCTCTGCAAGGCGAATTTTTAAGCCCGTATCAACGCCTTTTGGTATGTCAAATTTGACCTCTATGCTCTCTTCAACAAAACCTTGTCCGTGGCAATCAGAGCATTTGTTTTTGACGATTTCGCCACTGCCCGAGCAGTGCGGACAAGTTTGGATATAGCTCATAAAACCTTGACGCCTTGCGAATTTACCGCTTCCGCCACAATGCGAACAACTCTCTTTTTTCTTATCTTTTGAGCCTGTTGCGTCGCAAGTTTCACATGGTTTTTTGATTTTATATTTTAACTCTTTGCTTACGCCAAAAACGGCTTCTTTGAAGCTTAAAGTTACGATAGTTTCGGTATCTAGCGGGTATGGATCTACGCTTTTTTGGCGTCTAGCGCCACTAAATCCGCCACCGCCGAAAAATGACTCAAAAATATCGCCTAAATTTATATCTTCAAAACCGCCGCTAAATCCGCCAAAACCTGCGTTATTTACGCCTTCTTTGCCGTATCTATCATACATTCTGCGTTTGTTTTCATCGCTTAAAACTTGATAGGCTTCGTTGATTTCTTTAAATTTTTCTTCGGCTTCTTTGTCGCCTTGATTGCGATCGGGGTGGTATTTAAGAGCTAGTTTTCTATAAGCTTTTTTGATTTCGTCAGAATTTGCTTCTCTTGTGATTTCTAAAATTTCATAATAATCAGCCAATTTTTAACTCCGCTTTGATTTTAATAAAACGCTTATTTTACCTAAATTACTTGAAAACTCAATAAATTTTTAACTAATTTTCTGTATAATGTGCTACCAAAATTTTTAACAAAGGATAAATTATGGTAAATGTTTTGATGATTGAAGATGATTCTGAGTTTGCAACGCTACTATCTGAGTATTTAAGCAAATTTAATATTAAAGTTACAAACTACGAAGATCCGTATTTAGGGCTTAGTGCGGGGATTAAAAATTTTGATTTATTGATTTTGGATTTGACATTGCCGGGCATTGACGGACTTGAAGTTTGCAAAGAAATTCGCGAAAAATATGATATTCCGATTATCATAAGTTCTGCTAGAAGCGATGTTAGCGATAGAGTCGTAGGACTTCAAATCGGTGCTGATGATTATATGCCAAAGCCGTATGATCCAAAAGAAATGCACGCAAGGATTATGAGCCTAATCCGCCGTTACCGAAAAACAAATGCCGAAAAAGAAGAAGTCGTCGCTGATAGCGTATTTAGAATCGATGAAAAAAGGCATGAAATTTACTTTGAAGATGAAGCTTTAACGCTAACTCCGGCTGAATATGAAATTTTAGAATACCTAATCAAACAACACAGCTTTTCAGTTTCAAGAGAACAGCTTGTTTATAACTGCAAAAGCCTAAAAGATAAGGATTCAAAAAGCCTTGATGTCATCATCGGAAGACTTCGCACGAAAATCGGTGATAGCTCGAAAAATCCGAAATACATCTTTTCAGTTCGTGGAATAGGTTATAAACTTATCGGATGAAACACTCTTTAACTACCAAAATAACGATATTTTTCGTTATTGCGTTGATGCTTGTTTGTGTGCTTTTTATAACCTTTGGCAGAATTCAGATGAATAAAGCCTTATCTCGTATGCAAGCAAATCAAATCAACGCAATCAACTATCTTTTGGAGCTTTATGATCGTTCAATCCCACCGCAAGACATACAACAATATTTTAAAAATTTCGGTCTTGAACTGGTAAAAGATAAAAATGTTATGGTAAATATCATCACAAGCGGAGAAAAAGTTTTTGCTCAAAAAACGCCGCTTGGAGAGTTTGAGTCGATTCGGTATAATGATTCGCTTTTTTTAAATATCAAAAATGAATCTTTTGCGATCGCGTTTGAGAGCTTGGGAACTAAGAATTTAAACGATCCGTTGTGGATAGGTTTTTTGATAGTCATTTCTGTTTTGATTTCACTTTATCTTTCGATGATTCGCAGTTTTACCCCACTTAAAAAACTTAATCGAAATATTCAACGCTTCGCAAGTGGTGATATGGAGATAAAAATTTTAGACAAGCCACGCCAAGATGAAATAGGGCAGGTTGCAATCGAATTTGATAACGCAGTTAGTAAAATTCAAGAGCTAATTCGCTCTCGCCAACTTTTTTTGCGAACCATTATGCATGAGCTTAAAACGCCAATCGGCAAAGGTCGCATAATATCAGAAATGATAGAAGATGAAACGCAAAAATCAAGGCTAGTTGGGGTTTTTGAGCGGCTTGAAATTTTGATAAATGAATTTGCAAAAATCGAACAACTGCTTTCGCGAAATTATTCATTAAATTATCAAGAGTGCCATTTTAGCTTGATTTTAGAGCAAGTTAAAGACATAGCAATGCTCGATAACTGGGACGAAAAAGTCGAAGTTAAGATGAATAGCGATGATATTGTAAATGTCGATTTTCAGCTATTTTCTTTGGCTTTGAAAAATTTAATCGATAATGCGCTTAAATATTCGGATAATAAAAGGGCATTAGTTGTTTGCGATAAAAACCGAATTTGCGTTAGCAATCAAGGAAATGCGCTTTCAAAATCGTTTGAATATTATAAACAAGCTTTTATCCGAAACAAAGGCGAAAAAACAAGTGGAATGGGGCTTGGGCTTTATATCGTGGATAAAATTTGCGAAATGCATAAGTTTAAATTTGATTACAATTACAGCGACGGACGGCACTTTTTTTGCCTAAATTTAAATAAAAATGATTAAAAGATGAGTTTATGAAAAAAAATTTAGCACAAAAATTTGACGAGCTTGTCGCTTCTTTTGAAAAGCTTCCGGGCGTGGGTAAAAAATCAGCCTTAAAATATGCCTATTTTGTGGGAGTTGAAAACTCTTTTATGGGGCTAAATTTAGCTCACTGCATAGAAGAGGCAGTTAAAAATTTACGCCGTTGCGAAATTTGTGGCGGAATTTGCGAAAGCGAAATTTGCGAAGTTTGTGCCGATTTTGGCAGAAATAGAGATAAAATTTGCATAGTTGAAACGCCAAAAGATATTTTTATTTTTGAAAATAATAACATTTTTGACGGGCTTTATTTTGTGCTTGATGATGTAAATGAGCAAATTTTGGCCCGTCTTGAAAAAATGATCGATGAAAATGGCTCAGATGAGCTTATTTTTGCACTCACTCCAAGTGTGAATTCAGACGGCATTATGCTGTATATAGAAGATAAACTCAAACACAAAAGCATTAAATTTAGCAAAATCGCACAAGGAATTCCTACAAATGTCAGCCTTGAAAATGTCGATATGCTTTCGCTTATAAAGGCTATGAACGGACGGGTTGGAATTTAAATTTAAAATTCTCGGCAAATTGAAATGAATTTGCCGAGAATTAGAAGTTAAAGAGATTTTATTTTACACTAAATGTTTGTTCTGTGACATCATATCGTTTTGTAAATTCTTCGTTTTGAATTTGCAATACTTCTTGGAGTTGCGGCGCGATTACAAAATATCCAACGGAAACTTTTATAGCGGTTGTGCTATCAGGAATTTCTAGTGAAATTTCTCTTTTTTCATAAGGTTTTAGCCTTGTGTCTTCGCCTTTTGCTTTGGCTGCATACGAAAGCGTTTCATATAAAAGTGCATTTTTGTAAATTGCTCTCATATCTATATTTTTAGTTTGTAAAACTTCACCATCTTTTAAAAAATCTATATCAAGAACCAAGCTCCTACCGCTAAAACCGCTTGGAATTCCATGGCTTATCAAATTTTTTACAAAAAGTTTTACTTCATTTTGACTGACTTTTTCAAAGCTTAATTCGATAGCGTGTTTCAAAATATCACTATTTCGTGCGCCTTCAAAAAAGTGAGATTTTATCTCTCTTGGAACCATATTTTCTCGCTGCATATCAGGGGCTATAATTTCGGTTTTGCTATTTTTCATGTGGCAGTCTGTGCAAAGTTCTCTACTGCTTACAATTCGCATTTCTTCGCCTGTATTATAAAGCGAGTGCTCTGATTTAGTAGCTTGACCTTGATGACACGCTAAACACAAATCATTATTTTCTCTAAAAAATCTACGCTCTTCGCTTTTGTGAAAAATCGGCTCTTCATCTTTTAAATCATAAGGCCCTACGATTAAATCATCTTTTGTCCAATCAAATAGCTTATATCCGTTTTGAGTTTGATTATCGCGCATTTTGACATGTTCTACGCTGTGACAAACAAAACAGCTAATGCCGTTTTTGACACTTTCGCTTTCGATTTTATTATGTAAATTTTTTGTTTCATCAGTTTGAATTCCAAGCATAGAAGCAAGAGCGACATCATCGCTTATGTTTTTGGTTTCTAAGCGTGGATTATGACAAGTGCCGCAACTTACCAAAACTTGCTCATAAATTTGCTTTGTTTCCGTTGCGACTAGCTCAACAGTTTTTTTGTATAGCTCACTGGAATCTTCGTGCGATTTAGCATGGAGCGAAGTGGTCCAATCAGCATGTATATCGTCGTGACATCCAAGACAGTTTTGTGGATCAGCCATGATAGAAACTTCATCATCGGCAACTAAATTTGAACTAAAAAAGACCAAAATAAGCACCGCAAAGAACTTTTTCATTTGCAAACTCCCAAAATAAGGTGAATTTCCGTATGATATAATATTAATCTTAAAGTATCTTTAAATTTGCATTGTTTATAGTATTTTAGTGGTAAATTTGTGAATTTGGCGTTTAAGATATAATTTAAACGCCAAATTTAGGCTAATTTACCTTGAATTCTTTTGATATGACTTCGTAAGGTTTTGTATAAGTTTTGTCATCAATTTTTAAAATTTCTTGCAATTGTGGTGCTAAAATGTAATAACTTAAAGTTGCTTTTATACTATTTGTTTCATTTGGAATGCGAATATGAATTTCACGATTTTCTTTTGGCTTTAATCGTGTATCGCTTAATAGAGCTTTTGCTGAATACGATAGAGTTTCTGATCCAAATTTGCCTTCATAAGTAGCTCTGAAATCGATTGTTTCGGTTCTGATGACTTCATCTCCGTTTAAAAATAAAAGTTCTAAAACTAAGCTTCTGCCACTAAAACCGCTTGGCACCCCGTGTGGTATAGAATTTGAAACGATGATTTTAGCAGTGCTTGATGCTGTTTTTTCCATATTTATATCAATTATATCTTTTAGAATATTACTATTCCTAGCACCTGCAAAAAAGTGTGATTTTATATCGCGTTCGACCATATTATCTCTTTTGATTTGTGGGGCAAGTATTCCTTTTTTTATGTTTCCCATGTGGCAATCTACACATTTATCGTCTGTGCCGCTTGAATTTAGCTCTTCACCTGTGTTATACATAGAAAGTTCATTTTTAGTGGCTTGCCCTTGATGGCAAGATAGGCATAAATCGTTATTTTCTCTGAAAAAATCTCGTTTCCCAAAAGAGTGGAAAATCGTTTGTTGAGAGCTTAAATCATAAGGCCCTACTATCAAATTTCCTTTTGTCCAATTTAGCATTTGATAACCGACTGTTGTATAATTATCTCTATGATTTATACTATCGACATTGTGACAAATATAACAGCTTATTCCGCTTTTTATATGCTCAGCTTCTAGTGCATTTTTTAGCTCATTTTTCACTGTTGAATCTATATCAAGCATAATCGCAAGAGCCGCGCTTTCACTGACAAATTTCTTTTCTAGTTTTGGGTTGTGACAAGTTCCACAGCTTAATAAAACCTGCTCGCGAATTTGACGAGTTTGGCTACTTACAAGAGTGATAGCTTTTTCATAAAGCGGATTTAAATCTTCGTGTGATTTAGCATGAAGCGAAGTTTCCCAGTCGGCAAACTGCTCTTTATGACAAGCAAAACAAGCAATCGGATTCATTATGCTTCCATTGTCTGCTTCTGCTACGGCATCTGATGAAATCGTACCAGAAGTTGTCGATATTTCTGAGATAGATAATGTTTTTTCCGCAGGTTCTTCTGATACAATCTGTGTATCTGTGGCAGTGGAATCCGAAAGAGTTTGATCTTGTGACAGTGTTTCACTAGCCATAGTGGCATTTGTTTCGCTAAGTGTATTTTCACCATCTGTTTCTTGCGGGGTTTGTGCAAATGCACAACTTATAAGCAATGCTGAAAAAATTGTAGCAAATAAAGCTTTCATCGTATTTTCCTTATAATTTGTATTTTTGCGCTTTCATAAAATTTTGGGATTATATCTTTATTTTATTTAATTTTTGTTTAAAAACATTTAGAGAAAATAAAAAAATTATTTTTTCATTTCGTTATAAAATTTTTAGCCCAAATTTGGTAAAATCGCACAAAAATTTTTATAAATTTTAAGGATAAATTTGAAAAAAGTTCATTTTATAGGCATTGGCGGGATTGGAATTTCTGCTCTTGCTAAATTTCTACATGAAAAAAACTATGAAATCAGCGGTTCTGATATAAAAGAGAGTGAAACTATCGCCGAGCTTAGAGAGCAAGGTATGAAAATCAACACGCCTCACGATAAAAACGCGATTGAAAATCAAGATTTTGTCGTTTATAGTGCTGCGATAAAAGATGACAATGTCGAGCTAGTAGAAGCTAGAAACAAAGGCATTAAATGCCTTTCACGCAAGGAAACTCTGCCTTATATTTTGCGATTTAAGCGAGTTTTTGCGGTCGCAGGAGCGCACGGCAAAAGCACCACAAGTGCTATGCTTTCAAGCCTAATCGACGGAAGCGTCATCATCGGTGCAGTTTCAAAGCAATTTGGCTCAAATATGAAATACAGCAAAAGCGAAAATATTATTTTTGAAGCCGATGAGAGCGATAGCAGTTTTTTAAATTCAAACCCTTATCTAGCCGTCGTAACTAACGCAGAACCAGAACACATGGAGCATTACGATTTTGATATTGAAAAATTTCACGCAGCTTACAGGGGCTTTTTAGAAAGGGCGAAAATCCGCGTTATAAATGCAGAAGATGAGTTTTTAAAAACGCTAAAAATCGATTGCATAAAGCTATATCCTAGCCGCGATATAACAGAAGTCAAGCAGGTTATTAGGAATAACGAGCCGTATATGAGCTTTAATCTCAAAGAGCTTGGCAAATTCGAAGTTTGGGGGCTTGGTAAGCACATTGCCATTGACGCAAGTTTAGCGATACTAGCTGCAAATTGCGAAATAGGGCTTGAAGAGATTAGGGCAAATTTGCTAAATTTCAAAGGCATTAAAAAGCGATTTGACATTTTAACGGCAAGTAAGGATTTTGTTTTGATTGACGACTACGGACACCACCCAACCGAGATAGCTGCCACTTTACAAAGCGCAAAAGAGTATGCAAATTTGCTAGGCATTGGCAAGATTACGGCGATTTTCCAGCCACACAGATACACTCGCTTAAAGGCGAATTTGCAAGGTTTTAAAGAGTGTTTTAAAAATGTCGATGAGCTTGTTATTTTGCCTGTATATGCAGCAGGTGAAAGCGATAACGGGATAAATTTAAAAGACGAATTTAAAGCTTTAAATCCGCTTTTTGCCGAGAGAATTTCACGAAACGGCGATAGCATAGAATTTTACGATATTTTTGGCGTGAAACATATTTTAAATAGCGGTTTGGTTATCGGTTTTGGCGCAGGAGATATTTCGTATCAGTTGCGTGGCGAATTTTAGGGCGAATTTGATAAATTTAAATCGTTAAAAGGGGCAAATTTTGAGATTTGTAGTTTTTATTGTTGCGACACTTTTTATGATTTCGATTTTTTTGATTGACGATGAAAAATTAAGTAAAAAAGCGAAATTTATTATAACGGCTGTGATTGCGATTTTTGCGATATTTGCTTACTCTTTTGAAACTTTTACCCAAAGTAAAGCAAAGGATTTAAACGAGCTTTCTACGGCATTTAAACAAGGAAAAACGCTTATTTGCAGTGACGGCAAATCGCAAACGCAAGTAAATTTGCAAAATTTTGAATTTTCCTTCGCCACTAGCTCATTTATCGCAAAAAGGGACGCCCAGAACGAATTTAAAAATAAAACTTTTAACGCAAAAGACTGCACGATAAAATGAAAAATGATATTTTTTCTCGCCTTGATTTGAGCGAATATTTGGATAAATTTAACGCCTTTTTATCGCGTGAAAAACCACTATTTTTAGAAGGCGATAGCAAAATCAACTATGAAAAAATTTACGAATTTGCCAAATTTGACATCACGCTTTGCGAAAAAGTGGCAAATTTAGATGACGCTTTAATGCGAATCACCAAACATGCCGTGCTTCACATAAGCGAAATTTACGAGTTTGCTAAAATTATAAAATATTTTTTGTATCTTAAAAAACAGCCATTTAGCGGGAAACTAGCCGAGAGTTTGCTAAAAATCGAAATTCCTAGCGTGATTGTCGAAATTTCAGGTTATTTTGATAAAGACGGAAATTTCAAAGACAGCATTGATGAGCGATTTTCTGCGTTAAATGAAGCCTATAAAATCAAAAAAGAAGAGATAAATGCGGAGCTTAAAAGGCTAATTTATGCTAAATCAATAAGCCCATATTTAGTTGATACTCAAATTCACTACATCGGCGAGAGTGAAGCGCTTTTGGTGCGTGGCGGATTTAACCACGCGCTAAAAGGAAGCGTTATCGGGCGAAGTAGCGGCGGATATTTTTATGTAACGCCTGATAGCATTTCTAGGCTCAAATCAGCCCAAAGCGAGATTTTGGATAAAAAAGAAGAGCTTATTTTTGAACATTGCAAAGAAATTTCGCAAATTTTTAATAAAAATTATCTATTTTTAAAATTCATAAATCACGCATTTGACGGCTTTGACGGGCTTATCGCTAGGGCGATGATGATGAGAAATAATGATTTTGAGATAGTTTTAAACGATAGTTCAAAAGATATTATTTTGCGTGATTTTTCTCACCCGGCTCTAAAAAATCCAAAGCCCGTAAGTGCCAGTTTTACGGGCAAAGTTTTGCTGATTACCGGTGTTAATGCCGGCGGAAAAAGTATGCTTTTAAAATCGATTTTAAGTGCTTGTATTTTAAGCAAATATCTTTTGCCGATTAAAATCAACGCCCAGCACTCTAAAATCGGCAATTTCAAAGAATTTGAACTCATCATGGAAGATCCGCAAAGCGTGAAAAATGACATTTCGACTTTTGCAGGGCGAATGATGAGTTTTTCAAAGCTTTTTGGACGCAAAAATTTGCTTATCGGTGTCGATGAAATCGAGCTTGGAACCGATTTTGAAGAAGCAGCAAGTCTTTATAGCGTGATAATTTCAAATTTAATGCAAAATGACATAAAAATGGTCATCACAACGCACCACAAACGCCTTGCTATGTTACTAGCAAAAGATAAAAGCGTGGATCTGTGCGCAGCGCTTTATGATGAAAAAAACTCCGTCCCAAAATATGAGTTTTTAAAAGGCACGATTGGCAAGTCTTATGCTTTTGAGACTGCACTTAGATATGGCATAAATGCGAATTTGGTGAGCCTTGCAAAACAAACTTACGGCGAAGATAAAGAAAATCTAAATGAAGCCATTTCAAAGGCGATAAATTTGGAGTTAGAGCTAAAAACGGAGCTTGAAAAGGTAAGATTAAAAGAGCAAAAACTGGGTATCTTAACGCAAAGTTTAAAAGAGCAAAAAGAGCGCAACGATAGCGAATTTAGAGCGGTTTTAAATAAGCTTGAAAGGGAGTATTATTTCGCCATAGAAGAAGCCAAAAAAACGCTAAAACTAAACGATACAAAAGAGAAACAAAGAGCGATAAATAGGGCAAATGAGCTTAAAAATTCGGTTACGCTACCGCAAAGAGCTGACCCTGCACCGATAGAATTTAAAATCGGCGATAGAGTAAAATATGAAAAAATAAAAGGCGAAATTGTTGCGATGAGTAAAAACGATGCTACGATTGAAAGCGACGGAATTCGCCTTAGAGTGCCACTGAATTTGCTAAAACGAAGCGGAAACACACCGCCGCCAAAACCAAATTCGGTAAATATAAAAGTGCAAAAACCGCAAACGGCTTCTGTGGTGCTAGATCTGCACGGACTAAGAGCCGAAGAAGCCATTGAAAGGCTAGATAAATTCATCAGCCAAAGCCTTGTAATGGGCTTTGACGAAGTTATAGTCAAACACGGCATAGGCACGGGAAAACTAGCTTTTGCTGTAAAAGAATTTTTAAAATCGCACCCAAGTATAAAAGAATTTCGCGATGGAACCCCAAGCGAAGGTGGTTTTGGAAGCAAAATCGTGAGATTTTGATTTTTTAAATTTAAAATTTTTAATCCATAAATTTAATCTACAATTGTGTAAATTTTTGATAAAATATATCGTTATTAAAATTTAAAAAATCCCGTAAAAAGGATATTTATGCAAAATAAAATCGCAAATACGCTATTTATTCCGTTGATCGCAAGAATTCATGCAAGTAAAAATTTCAAGCAGTATTTTTACGATGAAACGGCGATGAAATTTGAAGATAAAATCCCGCAAAAATTCTTAAAAATTTCATCTGAATACGAGTCTTTGGCTTCTGCTGCAAGATACTATGAAACCGACATTATGATAAAGGATTTCATTGCTACACACGGCGTTTGCAATGTCGTAAATTTGGGCTGTGGCTTGGAGACTTTGGCTTTTCGTTTCGGCAAAAATGGGGCGAAATTTTACGGCGTTGATTTGGCAGAAGTTATCGAATTTAGGCAAAATTTGCTACCACAAAATGATAATGAAACTCTGATTTCATGCGATATGTTTGATATGAAATGGAGCGAAAATTTAGATAAAAATTTGCCTACGATTTTTGTCGCAAACGGCGTTTTTATGTATTTTTCCGAGAAAAAAATATTAAATTTAATCGTAAATTTAAAGGCAAATTTTAAAAATTCCGAACTCATTTTTGACGCTACGACAAAATTTGGCATAAGATGCGCGAATTTTTATGTAAGTAGATTTGGCAAAGATATGGCTAAAATGGAGTTTTCGTGCAAAACAGGGACGAATTTGCTAGTAAGTGCGAGTGTGAAATTTTAAGCAAAACGCCGTTTTTCGCCACTGCACGAAAAATGCTAAAAAATAAAACAAAACTCTCCACTCGCCTTACAATGGCGTTTGTGGATAAATTCAATCTAGCGTTTATTTTGAGATTAAATTTGCGAAAAAAATAAAAAAAGACGGGCAAAACACCCGTCAAATTAAAAATTACTCCCACTCGATGGTCGCAGGTGGTTTGGACGAAATATCATAAACTACTCTATTTATGCCTTCGACTTCATTTATAATGCGGCGTGAGCAGTTTTCTAGCAGGTCATAAGGAAGACGCGAAAAACTAGCCGTCATGCCATCGCTCGCATCTACTACGCGGATACAAACTGCATTTTCATAAGTGCGGTTATCGCCCATGACGCCGACACTTCGGACATTTAATAACACACAAAATGCCTGCCAAGTTTTATCATACCAACCGCTCGATTTTAGCTCTTCTCTTAAAATCACATCTGCTTTGCGAAGTAGCTCTAAATTTGGCGTATTTACTTCGCCCATAATGCGAATCGCAAGGCCTGGTCCTGGGAAAGGGTGGCGGAAAACGACATCTCGCGAAAGCCCAAGCTCGAGCCCTAGCTGCCTAACTTCGTCTTTGAAAATCTCTCTTAACGGCTCGATTAGCTCAAATTTCATCCACTCAGGCAGACCACCTACATTGTGATGGCTTTTTATCGTCTTACTTGCCCCGCTTGGAGAGCTTTCGATCACATCGGTATAAAGTGTGCCTTGTGCTAGATATTTTACATTTTCAAATTTTTTGGCTTCCTTATCAAAAACTTCGATAAAAGTCTCGCCGATGATTTTGCGTTTTTTCTCAGGTTCAGTTACGCCTTTTAAGCGACTTAGGAAAAGCTCGCTCGCATCGACGCTGATTAAATTTACGCCAAGTTTGAGCTTAAACATCTCTTCGACTTGCTTTGCTTCGTTTGTGCGAAGTAGTCCGTTATCTACAAAAACTACGATTAAATTCTCTGGCACCGCGTGAGCAAGCAGAGCTGCCACCACAGAGCTATCTACGCCGCCACTTACCGCACAAAGGACTTTATCGTTGCCTACTTTTGCTTTTATTTTAGCGATTTGATCTTTTGCGAAGCTTCCCATATTCCAAGTGCTTGAAATTCCGCAAATTTTGGAGAAATTTTTAAGCATCGCTGTGCCAAATTTGCTGTGAATGACTTCTGGGTGAAACTGCATAGCATAAATTTTGCGATTTTCATCGGCAAATACGCAATACTCGCTACTTTTTGAAGTTGCCATTACTTCAAAATTCTTTGGCAAGATTTCTACTTTATCGGCATGGCTCATCCACACGACAGAATCGTCCCCGACGCCGTCAAAAAGCTGAGAATTTTTAGCGATTTTAAGCTCTGCTTTGCCGTATTCTTTGTGACTTGCAGGTATTACGCTACCGCCAAATTTATGGGCGATTAGCTGCATGCCGTAGCAAATCCCAAGTATCGGCAAACCTAAATCAAAAATTTTCTCATCACAAAAATAAGCGTCCTTTGCATACACGCTTGCAGGTCCGCCGCTCAAAATCAAGCCTTTTGGGCTTTTTGCTTTGATTTGCTCGATACTTGCATTAAACGGGATTAACTCGGTATAAACGCCTTGCTCTCTTAGTCTTCGTGCGATTAGCTGAGTGTATTGAGAGCCAAAATCCAAAACTAAAATGTCTGCTGTTTGCATAAAAATTTGTCCTTAAAAATAAAATTTGCAAAGTATAACAAAACTAAACTGAATAAACTATTTGCTTACGCTTTTTGTGGTAGTATCGCCGTTATAAACAGGCGGAGCTTTATATCCACAGCCACTAAGCAAAACTAAAAATAAAAATGCTAAAATACCAAAATGAAAAGTGCCAAAGAAATTATTTCTCATATTAAAACCGATCCTTTATATACTTCTTTTACCGATAGAGCGGACTTTTTGAACCTTTTTTCGGCGACTCATAAAAGTTTGATTGCCTTTATCTATATAAAAGAAAATATTTTGATGATAGCTCTAAAACACCCGCTTGGGAAAGTAGAACTAAAAAAAGATAGTAATATAAATTTGATAAAAGACTTATTAAAAATGTTTGTCAAATTTCGTCCGAATTCGGAATTTGCGAGTGTCAAAGATATAAAATTTTTTGTTGCCGATAGATTTATGGCAAAAAAATACAAATTTAAAAATCCAAATTTGAGCGAAAAAAAGGAAATTTTGCCATATTTTGAAAAATCAAAGGGCAAATTTAAAAACGATATAAAAGATGAGAAAATTCACGCTATTTTTGAAGAAATTCGGGGGCTAATCCTTGCTAATAGACGAGATTAAAACTTTGCCGAATTTACCCGGCGTTTATGAATATTTTGATAAAAACGGAAAGCTACTTTATGTCGGCAAGGCAAAGAACCTAAAAAACCGCGTAAAAAGCTACTTTTCTTTTACGCCAAAGCTTTCGCCAAATTCAAAAAACAGCGCACGAATTTGCAAGATGATAAGCGAAGCCGCGCATTTAGAATATATCGTAACGCCAAGCGAAAGCGATGCGTTGATTTTGGAAAATTCATTTATCAAGCAACTTCGCCCAAAATACAATATTTTGCTAAGAGATGATAAAACTTATCCATATATTTTTGTAAATTTAAACGATGAATTTCCGCGTTTTGAAATCACAAGAAAGCTTGTGAAAGGTTCGAATATAAAATATTTTGGACCATATTTTCGTGGCGGGAGAGAAATTTTAGAAATTTTATATATGAAATTTGCTCTCGTGCAAAAAAAATCGTGCATAAAAGCCAAAAAAGCTTGTTTATTTCATCAAATCGGGCGTTGCAAGGCACCATGCGAAAATAAAATTTCAAAAGATGAGTATGCAAAAATAGTGCAAAATGCCTTAAATGCACTAAAAAATCCACAAAGCATGATACCTGATTTATCAAATTTGATGATGAAATATGCTGAAAATGAAAACTACGAAGAAGCGGCTGGGATTAGGGATAAAATCGAAATTTTAAAAGATATTGAGATTAAAACCCAAGTTGATTTGGCTAAGCTTGATGATTTCGAAGTAATTGCGGTAAATTCACACTCAGATTTGATTTGTGCGGTGCATTTTAGTGTGCGTGGTGGAAAAATCGCTTCATCAAATTCAAATATCATAAACTGCAAAAATGCTGATTTTAGCGATATTAAAAGCGTTTATACGCAAGTTATTTTAGATTCTTTTCCACAAAATTCACCGATCGCAAGTAGCAAAATTTATCTTTATGATGAATTTGATGATAATAAGCTCGTAAGTGAAATTTTATCCAAACGACACGGACGAAATTTTAAAATCATATCGCCAAAAATCGGTGAAAAACGACGAATTTGCGAGATAGCTTACCAAAACTGCGAAATAAATATAAATAAACATTTAAAAACGCATAATTTTGAATTTCAAAATGAGTTAAAAGAGTATTTTGATTTAGAAAATTTACCGATAAATATAGAAATTTTTGATAACTCTCACATGTTTGGGACTGCGCCCGTGGGGGCTATGGTGGCGTGGAGCGGGGATAAATTTGATAAATCAAAATATCGCCATGCGCATTTGAGTTCAAACAATGATTACGATCAGATGTTGGAATTTTTAAGCGAACGCGCAAAACGCTTTGATAAGCTTTCTCCGCCTGATTTGTGGGTGATTGACGGCGGAACGGCGTTGTTAAATTTAGCCAGTGAAATTATTTCAAGTAGTGGAGCAAATATCGATATAATCGCAATCTCAAAAGAAAAAATTGACGCGAAAGCTCACCGCGCAAAAGGGTCGGCAAAAGATAAAATTTGCACCAAAAACGGCGTTTTTTCACTTTCAACCGATGATAAAAAACTGCAATTTTTTCAAAAATTAAGAGATGAAGCACACCGTTTTGCCATTTCGTTTCATCAAAAAACAAAGAAAAAACAGGATTTACAAAGCTCAAAACTTGTAAATTTGGGAATTTCGCAAGGAAAAATAAAAAAATTATTAGATTTTTACGGAAGTTTTGAAAGTATCTATTTAGCGAGTTTTGATGAGATAAAATCGCTCACAGATACAAAAACAGCAGAAAAATTATTTAAAAATCGTTAAAATATCGCTAAAACAAAGCTTTCTTTAAAGTTACTTGAAGTAAAATTAACTTGTCGGTTTGTATATGAGCATTTTTGTGTGCTTTTTGAAGTTTTAAATCGCAAATTTACACCTATGTTAGCATTTGTGTAAATGAGATTTAATTTGGTTTTTTAAAATATTAGAATTTAAACTAAAATTTGCATTTTTGCAAGGTAAGGATCAAATATGAAACTTAACACTTCCAGTTCATTGTTTCTCATCAGCGGTATTCCGCTTATGATTGTTTTCGTCTTTGCGTCTTGGTATCTTTACACTGCGGTTGTAGATTACTCAAAGGCTGAGGGTCTGAACGAACAGGTTCGGATGAATGAAAAGATCGAAAAGGTTATGGAAAATTTAGGTAGAGAACGAGGCTTAACAGCTGCGTTTTTGGCTAGTGGTAGAAATATAGGTGGCGGTGAGATTTTACACACCCAAAGGATACAAACAAACGAAGCTATCAGGGAATTTGAGAATTTTAAAAACCAAAATACTAGAAATGCCTTGTTAGATTTCTTTGACAAAAAATCTACTGTTGCCATAAATGCAGAAAATGAGATTGCTGATGAATTAACAAAACTTATCGGTATTAGAGCTAATATTGATGGAGAAAAAGTTTCATTTGGTGAAGTGTTCCAAACTTATTTTCAAAAGATTGATAATGCATTTCTAAGATCACAAGCAGCCATTAGTGAAAAACTGGTAACTACTGATATTACAGCTCTTGCTCTTACACTACTAAATACATCAACTGCGATGATATCGATTGCTGGTGAACGAGACTATGTTATCGAACATATAGTTGCAAATAATGCTGTAAATTCTGAACAACTTAGACAATGGAACGATTATAGCCTAAGAAGTTCGCTTCCTGTATATCAACTTTTACCTGATTCGGCTACAAAAGATGAGATATTAAAGATTGTAAATAGCATTGAAACTCAAAATGTATTAAATGAAGTTGCCCAACTGGATGCTCAATTGCAAAATGAGGCACTTGAAGGTGATTATTCGGTCTCTTTTATCGAATGGTTTACTATCATGACTCAAAAATATAAAGTCGCAGATGATATTGTAAATAAACTATACGATGAATTTGATGCACAAGTAACTGCGTATCAAGCTGAAAAACAACAACAACTTATCATAGCATTAACTCTTTGGATTTTAGCTGTATTGCTAGGTATTTTTGCTTATGGTGTTGCTAGAAATTTCAGAAACAACATTAAACAACTTGGCACCGTTCTTAACCGAATCGGTGAGCTTTCTGACCAAGATGAAATCGTTGATATTCAAACAAGTGAGGGTATTACAAAAGCGTATGCACTTATCCAAGATGCTTTGGATTTGGTTGCTTACCAAAAAACAGTGGCAGAAGATGCAAACAAAGCAAAATCTATCTTCCTTGCGAATATGTCTCACGAAATTCGAACCCCGCTAAATGGTATTATCGGATTTACAGAGCTTCTTAAAAATACAGATTTGGACGAAGAAAAACGAGACTATGTCGATACGATTGAAAAATCATCTGAAAACTTATTGACCATTATCAATAACATTCTCGATGTTTCTAAAATCGAAAGTAACAAAGTCGAACTTGAAGATATTTTATTTAACCCTATCCAAGATTTCGAAAGTGCGGTTGAGATTTATGTTGCAAAAGCAGCAGAGAAAAATATCGATATCTTACTATATATCGATCCTAGCCTTGTTCATCACCTATATGGTGATATTACTAAGATTAAAGAAGTTCTTATTAATCTTATGTCAAATGCCGTTAAATTTACGCCTGAACAAGGTAAGATTATGGTTGAGATAGTTAGAAATCCTAGCGAAACTCCAGGGGAGGCAGTTGTAACATTTAGTGTTGAAGATACTGGCATTGGTATTTCAGAAGATAAATTAGCAAATGTATTTAATGCTTTCTCGCAAGCAGATTCTACTATTACAAGAAAATACGGTGGAACTGGTCTAGGACTAACCATTTCATCTAAATATGTTGCGATGATGGGTGGCAAGTTAGATGTCAAATCGACAGTTGGCAAAGGAACAAGATTCTTCTTTACGCTAGCGTTTAAAGAAACCCAAAAATCAAATGCCGATGTAATGTTTGATAATGTAAAATTATTTAACTTTGCGTTGCTAACAGATGAAAGCGATAGTATGTATAATTCTATCGTTAAAAATTATATTGAAAATCTTGGTGGTCAAATTAGTATCTATCAAACCAATGCTGAATTTAGAACTGCACTTAATAATAATAAAGTAAATGCGGTAATGGGTAGATTTAAAAACTATGCTGAGCTAAATAGAGTAACAAATTTACCTGTTGTTTTGACACTAAAACCAAAAGAATTACAAAGCATCAATATCAATAATAGTGCAGTATTTACACTATCTGAGCCTGTAAATATTACTAAATTGATGAAAACAATTGAAAAGATTATAAAATCAAATCTTGCTCCAAAAGGCGGCGTAATAGCCTCTGCTCAAAGTGCCGCTCAAAAATCTGATGCTGCGGCTAATGATTTAAGAAATATTTTACAAAATAGAAGACAGCAAGAAGAAAGTTTTATGTCATCTCCTGTAATAGAAGAGCCTATTATATCTACTTCGACAGCTACTACTGCTAGTGCTATCGTATCTCCTGTTATCGAAGAACCTAAACCTAGTGTAGTAGAAAGTAATACTCTTGATTTAGATGATTTACCTGACATAGATGTTTTTGCTAAAAAAGAAGAGCCGATAGTAGAAGAAGCAAAAGTAGAAATTAAAGAAGATACAAACTATCTACTAGATGAAGATGGCGAAGATATGAGCATACCTGTGATGGAGATGCCAAAAGCAGTCGTTGAAGAGCCTGTTATTAAGGTTGTTGAGCCTGAACCGATAGTTGAGCCGATTGCAGAAAAAGTTGAAGAATTTATAGCACCTGTAATCGAAGAACCTGCTATCCAAGCTATTGTTGAGCCTGAGCCAACAGTTGCTCCTATCGTTGAAGAGCCTGTTGTCCAAACTATTGTTGAACCTGAACCAGCAGTTGCTCCTGTCGTTAAAGAAGTAAAAGAAGCAGTAGAAGCTGTTGTAGAAAAGGTTGAAGAAGTTGTTGCTCCTGCACCAGAAGTGATAATCGAAGAACCTATAACTCCTCCTGAGCCTGTGTTTGAAACTGTTATTGTTGAAGAGACAATTATGGTTGATGAAGAAGTCGAAGAGCCTGTAACTATCTACGAAGAAGTTCAACAAAGCGAAACCATTATGGAAGAAGTCGAAGTTGAAGTCGAAGAAGAAGTCGAAGTTCCTGATGATAGTGCTCCTGCACCAGCAGTAGGCGATCCGAATGTTCCATTAGTTAATAGAAAGTACAATGCAAATATCTTGATTGCGGAAGATAATGAAATTAACCAAAAACTTATGAAACATACGCTAAACAGCTTTGAGATGAATGTTACTATTGTTGAAAATGGTTTATTGGCACTAGAAGCTAGAAAAGCAAATGATTTTGATTTGGTATTTATGGATATTTCTATGCCTGTTATGGATGGTGTTGAAGCTACTAAACAAATTAAGCAATACGAGACAGAAAATGGCTTAAAACATGTTCCTATTGTTGCAGTTACGGCAAATGCACTTAAAGGCGATAGAGAAAAATTTATGGGTGCGGGACTTGATGAATACTGCACAAAACCAATCAAAAAGGATATTTTAGCTGGTATGCTTGACCATTTTGTTGGTAATAAACGCTCAGATGGCGGAGTTGGTGCTACTGCTCCAAGCAATGCAACTAAAATAGTAAAAGTTAAAAAACTTGTCAAAAAGCAAGTTCCAAAAACTGTTGTAAAAACTGTTAAAGTTCCAAAAACTGTAATGCAAAAGGTTATAAAACAAAAACCTGTTGTAGTTAAAAAAGAAATTCAAGTCGAAAGACCTGCTTCAAGTGTGGCACCAAAAGTTACAAAAGCTTTTGTTAGCGAACCGATTAACGCGCAAGCGGTAGTTGAACAAAGTGTCGCTACAAATTCGGCTCCTGCAAAGGATATTTTGATTTGTAAAAATAGTATCATGGAGAGTAAAATTTTCGGAAGTATTTTGAAACATACATATCAAGATGTTGATATTGTTTCGAATTTTGATGAATTGCTAAAACAAATTGTCAATGAAAATTATAAGCTCGTCATGGTTGATAAAAAGCTAAGTGGATTTGATGCTGATAAACTAGCAGATACTATCCTTCAACATAACAAGGCTAGCGAAGTCAAATTAAGATCTGTTGTGTTTGCAGATCCGGAAGATGGCACATTTGGCGGTAAATTTAATGAAGTTATGAAATATAGTATAACAAAAGCTGATTTAGAGAAATTAGCCAAAAAATTTATATAATGGGACAGAAATATGAGAAACATTAAAATTTTAGCAGTTGATGACGACGCTATCAACTTGAAACTTTTGGAAGTTATGCTTAAAAAGTATGGCAGAGTTGATGAAATCGTCAAAGCTGCCAATGGTCTTGAAGCATTAAGTATTTTGGAGAACAGGCAGGACATTGATCTTATTTTGCTTGACATAGTTATGCCGGTTATGAACGGGCTTGAATTCCTAGATAACCTTCATGTTAGGGACGAAGTCGCTCACATACCTGTTATCGTCCTAACGACAGATGAAACGGCAAAAAGAGAAGCGCTAAATAAAGGTGCTTATGACTTTATGACAAAGCCTGTTTATGACAAGGATTTAGCTCGCAAACTCGATGATGTGATGAATATTATCGCAGATTAGAATTTGGGCTGATTTTCAGCCCAAATTTTTTTATTTTCCCTATTTATTTTATTTTTTGTCCTCGTAGCTCAGTCGGATAGAGCGCAAAATTCCTAATTTTGAGGCCACAGGTTCGAATCCTGTCGGGGACACCATAATTTTCCATTCTGAAATATTGTTTGCCAACTCAATAAAGCGTATAATTATCTAAAATATCTAAGAATTTTAGGTAAATTTATTAAATATTATCAATTACGCAAAATAATTAAGGAATTTTGTGCTAAAATCTAATGATTTTAACTTCAAAGGATATTAAAATGAAATGGCGTGGTGGCAATCAAAGCTTAAATGTCGATGACAAAAGAGCTAGTTCAGGTGGTGGTGGCGGAATAAATCTTGCCTTGTTGATTCCGATTGTAAAATTTTTGATAAAAACTAAATTTGGTAGAATTATCCTTTTAGTGGGCGTCGTAGCAGCGTTTTTAGGTTTTAATCCTTTAAATCTTTTAAATTTCTCTGCCATTGGCGGTAATGCAGGTGCTTCAAAATTCCAAAACACACAAGCCGATCAAGAAGCAAAAGACTTTGTCGCTACCGTCTTAAAACAGACAGAAGATACTTGGGGAGCGATTTTTTCGCGCCATAATGCAAGATATGTAGAGCCAAAATTGCTACTTTTTCACGGAGCGATTAATAGCGGTTGTGGCTATGCAAGCTCGCAAGTAGGACCATTTTACTGCCCTGTTGATACAAAAATTTACCTAGATACGGACTTTTTTAGCGATTTAGCAAAAAATCATAACGCAGCAGGCGATTTCGCACAAGGCTATGTCATCGCCCACGAAGTCGGACACCATGTGCAAAATTTGCTAGGAATTTTAAGCAATGCCGATAAATTAAAAGCTAGAACAAACGAATCTGGCGCAAATGCGATTCAGGTAAAAGTCGAGCTTCAAGCCGATTGTTTTGCCGGAATTTGGGGGCATAATCAATACAAAATTTTAGAAGACGGCGACTTGGAAGAAGCTCTAAATGCCGCCACGATGATAGGCGATGATACCTTGCAAAAAAAGGCTCGTGGCTATGTCGTGCCTGATTCTTTTACGCACGGAAGCGGCAAAGATAGAAAAGAGTGGTTTTATAAGGGCTTTAAAACAGGCGATTTGAATGCGTGTTTGACGGGCTTGGAGAGTTTTTAGTTTTAAATTCATAATTAAATTTGGCGAATTTTTGCGACCCTGCACGGGTTTTTTGATTTGAAATTGAAACGAGCCTAGCTTTTTCGTCACGCAAACTCGGACAGACAAATTTAGTATTGTAGGGTGGGCATCCTTGCCCGCCAAAATAAAAATTCGCTTCTTGCGATGGCGATGGAAAGAAAATTTAAATTTCGGTGGGCAAGGGTGCCCATTCTACGACTTGCATAATTTTTGGTGGGCAAGGGTGTCACCCTACGAAACTACACATTTTGATAAATTCGAATAAGAGAAAAGAATTCCTATTAAGTTTTATTTAATTTTTTCTATCAAATTCTAGTTAAAAAATCCCATAAAATGGTATTTATAAAGAAAAATGAATTATTAAAAAATCGTATTTACAATGCAGTTAAAATTATTTAAAATATTTTATAAATTTATATAGAAAAGGTTCTATAATGAAAAAAAACATTAAATCGACTTATAAAATAAGAATTGGTAAAGTGAGCAAAATAAGCAATAAAATATCAATAATAAAGGTATTAAAATTTGTTTCATTAATAATAAAAAGATTTTATTGGATAGCGAATTTATACTATAACTTTATGTAAAAATTTTTATGTTTTTATTTGTTTATAACAAAAGATTATATGGTGGGCATTTTGCCCACCATTAGTGCCGAATTTAAATTTTTTAGGCAAATTTTTAAATTCTAATCGGATTTTCAGGCAAGACTTCGATTTGTATGTTTGGTTTTTTGTTTTTATTACTCGAATTTTGGTCGTTAAAATGCATTTGAAAGCTTTTGTTTAAATTCTGTAAAATGTCGCCAAACATCTTTTCAAGTTCGCCGTTATCGATATTTTCATTTAATGTAGCGTTTAAATCGCCAAAAAATTTGCCAAAACTTTTATCGGCTTCTTTGGCTAAATTTTCTAAATCTTTTCCAAAAATTTCAAAGGTTTTATTCAAATCTTTTGCTAAATTTTCGCCGTTTTGGCGTAAATTTTCTAAATTTTCTTTGTTATTTTGCAAAAAATCATTTAATGCATTTATAGAATCCTGTCCGAATTTACCGAAATTCTCGCCTAAAATTTTAGCATTTTTTGCGATTTCATCGATAGTTTTGTTTATATCTTCTGTTTTTAAATTCTCTAAATTCGGTGCAGGTTTTTGCGAATTTTCGCCTAAATTTGCCGAATTTTCACTCAAATTTGGCGAATTTTTAGCCAAATTTTCATCTTTTTTCTCGCCTAAATTTGCTTCGATTTTCGGCTGGGATTTTTGAGAATTCGGCTCAGTCTTACCCACGGCAACGCCCTTTTTTGTGCCGTTTATCTCTAAATTTAGCGTATCTTTTTTGCTTTTTTCATCGCTAGAACAGCCAAAAAACAAAACACAACCCAAAATCGCAATGATAAATTTATTCATCACTAATCCTTTCAAATTTAAAAAATAGTTCAGTTTTTAATCTCAAAAGTAGGCAAAATGCGATATTTACGCACTCGTTTCGCACGAAATTTCTATCGCCGTGAATTTGAAATTTTTCCGTGATTTTTTCTCCGTTTTTTTCGCCTACGCCTACAAACACCGTTCCAGCTGGTATCTCGCCGTCATCAAACGGACCTGCTACGCCGCTAACGGCGATCGCAAAATCTGCCTTGCTAAGCTTTAAAATTCCGTCAATCATCTCGCTAACGCACTCTTTGCTATAAACGCCAAAATTCGTCAAAATCTCATCGCTAACGCCTAGCCAAGCGTTTTTGGCGTTTTGGCTATATGTGATTAGCGAGCCTTCAAAAATCTCCGAAACGCCTGAGATTTCGCAAAATTTACTAGCTACTAGTCCTGCCGTGCAACTTTCGGCAAATGTGATTTTAAGGTTATTTTGTATAAGTTTTCGTGCGATAAATTCAATAAAATTTTCACTATCAATCACAAAATTATCAAAAATTTTCTTTACGCCACCCAAGAAATCATTAAGCCCGTAAAATTTATTTTCTTTTGCTTTTATGCAGATTAAAAATTCGTTAAATTGTGATAAAACTACGCTTATATCGTAGGTTTTAAGTAGCGGTTCAATGCGAGTTTTTACATAATTAAGCCCGTATCCAAAAATATAAAAAATTCTGCTATTTTGTTCGCAAGGCGTTAAAATTTGCGGTAAATTTTCGTTCGCACTAGCTTTTAAAACATTTATCCAGCACTCTCCAATTTGCATTAAAAAGCTATTTTTGGCGACATTTTTTACCATTGACGGAACCAAAGTTTCGTTTTTTAGTTCGAGCAAATCAGAAGTTAGAGTGGCTAAAATTTTGCTTACTATACCATAGCTTTCGCTACTAGCAAAAATCGTTATAAATTCGCACTTTTTGGATAAATTTTCTATGAAATTTGGCAAATTTCTGTCATTTTTGTTTGCAAATTTAATCTCATCAAATTCTAAATGCCCGTTGCGACAATGTCTAAAAATATAATCCAAAAAATTTCCGTTTAGTCGCAACTCGTCGCCGATAAGCAAAACAACTTTTTTCATTTTTTTCCTTATAAATTTGGCGCATTATACCACAATAAATTCTATAAATTATTCAGTTTTATAACTTCTTAATGCTTAGTTTGCTAAAATTCGCAAATTTATCAAAATTTATACTTTTAAAAAGGCAAAAAATGGATTATAAGGACACGCTATTTCTTCCTACGACGGATTTTGCTATGCGCGGAAATCTGCCACAAAACGAACCAAAAAGATTTAAATCTTGGTATGATGAACGAAAAGTTTATGAAAAAATGAGAGCCAAAAGGCAAAATGCTAGTGTTAGTTTTAACTTGCACGACGGACCGCCGTATGCAAACGGCCACCTGCATATCGGTCATGCGTTAAATAAAATTTTAAAAGACATTATCACAAAAACTCACTATTTTTTCGGCGAAAATATAAACTATGTGCCGGGCTGGGACTGCCACGGACTGCCTATCGAGCAACAAATCGAAATCAAACTAGGGGAAAAGAAAAAAGAGACTTCAAAAGGCGAAATTCGCAAACTTTGCAGGGCTCACGCTACCGAATTTATGGGAATTCAAAGAGATGAATTTAAAGATTTAGGCATTTTGGGCGATTGGGAAAATCCTTATTTGACGATGAAATTTGAGTTTGAAGCTGAAATTTACAAAGCCCTAACGCAAATCGCTAAAAAAGGCATTTTGATAGAACGAAGTAAGCCTGTTTTTTGGAGCTGGGCGGCAAAAAGTGCCTTAGCAGAAGCAGAAGTCGAATACAAAGACAAGGAAGATTACTCGATTTATGTGGCATTTGCATTAAGCGACGAAGCAAATGCTAAAATCGGCGCAAAAGGTGCAAAAGCAGTCATTTGGACGACTACGCCTTGGACGCTTCCTGCTAATAACGCAATCAGCCTAAATCCAAATGAAATTTATGCGCTAACGGCTGAAAATTTGATTTTTGCAAAGCCTTTGGTTGAAAGTTTGGTAAATTTAGGTATCACAAGTGGCAAAATTATCAAAGAATTTAGTGCAAAAGAGCTAGAAAATCTATACGCGATAAATCCGTTAAATGATAGACTTTCTAAATTTATCCTTGGCGAACATGTCTTAATGGACGGCGGAACAGGTCTAGTGCATACTGCACCAGGGCACGGCGAAGATGACTATTTTGTGGGATTAAAATACAATATCGAAGTTTTAATGCCTGTTGATGAAAACGGCTGTTATGATGAAACGCTTCGCGGTAAAAAGTTATTTAGAGACGGCATTGTTGATGAGTTTATCGGTATGCATGTTTTTAAGGCAAATGAAAAAATCGTCGAAATTCTAGGCGATGCTGTGGTAAAAGTCGGCAAATTTACGCACTCTTATCCGCATTGTTGGCGAACGCACAAACCTGTGATTTATCGTGCTACAAAGCAGTGGTTTATCGCTATGGATAAGGAATTCTCGGGCGGCAAAACGCTTCGTCAAATCGCACTTGATGAGATAAAAAGGATTAAATTCTATCCACAAAGCGGCGAAAACCGTCTAACTTCGATGATAGAAAATCGCCCTGACTGGTGTATTTCAAGGCAAAGAGACTGGGGTGTTCCGATTGCATTTTTCCGTGATAAATCCACAAAAGAGCCGATTTTCGATGAAGAACTAATGGATAATATCTATGAAATTTTCAAAACTAACGGGGCTGATGCTTGGTGGGAAATGGAAATTTCTGAGCTTCTGCCAAAAAATAGCAAATTTAAAGCTGAAAATTTAGAAAAAGTTATGGATATTTTAGATGTTTGGTTTGATAGCGGAAGCACTTGGAAAGCCGTTTTGCAAAGCGGAATTTACGAAGCCGGTGGTTTTCCGGCTGATATGTATTTAGAAGGAAGCGATCAACATAGAGGCTGGTTTCAAAGCTCACTTTTGGTAAGTTGCGCTATAAATGAGTGTGCGCCGTATAAGAGCATTTTGACGCATGGATTTACGGTTGATGAAAAAGGTCAAAAAATGAGTAAATCAGTCGGAAATGTCGTCGCACCACAAGAAGTAGCCAAAGAATACGGCGTGGAAATTTTACGCCTTTGGGTTGCTTTGAGTGACTATTCAACAGATCTTAAAATCAGTCAAAATATCCTAAAACAAGTCAGCGAACAATACCGAAAAATTCGCAATACAATCCGCTTTTTATTAGCAAATGTTAGCGATCTTCAAAAGCTTGAAACGGCAAATTTCACAGAGCTTGATAAATGGATTTTAACAAGAGCGGTAAGCGTTTTTGGCGAAGTTGAGAGCGCGTTTAGAAATTATGATTTTTCAAAGGGCTTTAACCTACTTTTAAATTTCCTAAGTGCAGATTTGAGTGGAATTTACCTTGATATTTGCAAAGATAGATTGTATTGTGATGATTTAAATTCATCTCGCAGACGAAGCGCACAAAGCGTTATGGTTATCATCACAAGAGCGCTTTTACCTTTGATAGCACCGACTTTAACTTATACAATCGATGAAGTTATGGAATTTGCTCCAAATATCGTAAAAGACGGCAAAAATGACGCTTTTGATTTAGAATATGAAGCGATTAAATTTGATAAATTTACCGAATTTAGCGAGATACTAACGGTTTCAAGAGAGAAATTTTTTGAAATCATAGATAGTCTTAAAAAAGACAAAATCATAAAATCGACTTTGGAGCTAAATTTGCAAACTAGTTGCGCTGAGATTTTAGGTGGCGATAGTGATGAAATTTGCGATTGGTTTATGGTCAGCGAAGTAGCAAACATAGATAGTAGCGAAGCTTTGGCTGAATTTAAAATCGGCGATGAAAGTTTTAGACTTTGTAAGGCAAAAAATCATAAATGCCCAAGATGCTGGAAATTTAACGCCGTAACGGACGAAAGCTTGTGTCCTAGATGTGCAAAGGTTTTAAATGTTAAGTGAGCCGATTTCATTTGCCTTTATAATTGCTACAATCGCCCTTATAATCGCACTTAGCTTTGTGGGCGTTTATTTTGTAAATAAAAAAGCAAAAAATATCAAAAAGGAGAAAAATTGATAAGTTTAAAAGAAGCATTAAAGCTAACGCCAGATGAGATACTAAATTTACGCAAAGAGCTAAAAGAAAAAATCGCACAAACAAAGAATTTAGGGGCTTATGTCGAACAGCTAACAGGCGAAGAGCTAAATGAAAGTGGCTTAGGTGTGCCGATTGCGATAAAAGATAATATTCAAGTAAAAGATTGGAGCGTAACGGCTGCTTCGAAGATTTTGCAAGGTTATGTTGCGCCTTATGACGCAACCGTTATCACAAAACTGCGAAATGCAGGACTTGCGCCTTTTGGTCGCACAAATATGGACGAATTTGCTATGGGAAGCACGACGGAGACTTCATATTACGGCAAAACGCTAAATCCGCTTGATAGCTCACGGGTTCCAGGTGGTAGTAGCGGTGGAAGTGCGGCTGCTGTGGGCGCAGGAATTGCAATCGCAGCTCTTGGAAGCGACACGGGCGGAAGTATTCGCCAACCTGCTGCATTTTGCGGTTGCGTGGGATTTAAACCAAGTTACGGCAGAGTGAGCCGCTATGGGCTTGGGGCGTATTCAAGTAGCTTAGATCAAATCGGACCGATTACTAAAAATGTTGAAGACGCTGCGATTTTATACGATATTATCGCAGGGCACGATAAAATGGATAGCACAAGCTACGCAGGTGAGTTTATAAAAACGGCAGATAAATTAAATAGCGATAGAAAATTTACAATCGCCGTGATTGAAAATTATTTAAATGAAGCTAGTGATGAGATAAAAACGGCGTTGAATTTGGCTATCGATAAGCTTAAAGCTTTCGGACATAAGATCGTTTATAAAAATTTATTAAATTCAAAATATGACATTGCGACATATTATATCATCGCAACTGCCGAAGCTAGTGCGAATTTAAGCCGTTATGACGGGGTGCGATACGGAAATCGTGCAAAATCGGCAAATTTAAAAGAGCTTTACGCAAATACTCGTGGCGAGGGCTTTGGTGATGAGGTAAAACGAAGAATGCTTCTTGGAACATTTGTTTTAAGTAGTGGTTATTATGACGCTTACTACATAAAAGCACAAAAAGCAAGAGCCTATATCAAGGCCGAATATGAAGAGATTTTTAAAGAAGCAGATCTTATTTTTATGCCGATTGCTCCAAGCGTAGCGTATAAATTTGGCGAGTTAGCCGATCCGCTAAGTGCATATCTAAGCGATATTTATACAATTGGCGTAAATTTAGCAGGACTTCCTGCGATTTCTGTGCCTGTGGGTAAAAACTCTGGCGGCTTAAACATAAGCGCACAGCTTATCGGCAAGGCTTATGACGAACAAGCAGTTCTTGATGGCGGTTTGAATTTAGAAAAAATTATAAGGGGATAATGATGAAAATTTTGAAAAAAGCTTTGACATTTGAAGATGTTTTGTTGGTGCCGCAGTATTCTGAAATTTTGCCAAAAGATGTTGATATTAGAACGAATTTGACAAGAAATATTACGCTAAATACGCCATTGGTTAGTGCTGCTATGGATACGGTTACAGAAGTAAAAACGGCTATTATGATGGCGCGAATGGGTGGAATCGGCGTAATCCATAAAAATATGGACATCGAAAGCCAAGCAAAAATGGTTAAAAGAGTGAAAAAAAGCGAAAGCGGTATTATTTTTGATCCAATTTCAATCAAAGCCGATGCGACCGTAAAAGACGCGCTTGATTTAATGGCAGAATACCATATCAGCGGTGTTCCTGTTGTCGATGATAACGGCATACTAATCGGAATTTTAACAAATCGTGATTTGCGTTTTGAAACTGATACAGCTTCATTAGTCGGCGAAAAAATGACAAAAGCGCCGTTAATCACAGCTCCAAAAGGCTGCACTTTGGATGACGCTGAACTTATTTTTAGAAGTAACAAAGTTGAAAAACTTCCTATAATCGACGCAAACGGACATTTAGAAGGTTTGATTACCATTAAAGATTTGAAAAAAAGAATAGAATATCCAAACGCAAATAAAGATAAATTTGGTCGTTTAAGAGTTGCTGCTGCTATTAGCGTAGGACATTTTGAAAGAGCCGAAGCATTGGTAAAAGCAGGAGTTGATGCACTTGTTATGGACTCAGCACACGGACACTCAAAAGGCATAATAGACACGCTAAAAGAGTTAAAACGAAATTACGAAGTAGATGTCATAGTCGGAAATGTAGCAAACCCTGCAAGTGTGGCTGATATTGCTAAGGCCGGGGCTGATGCTATTAAAGTCGGTATTGGTCCGGGAAGTATTTGCACAACTCGCATTGTAGCAGGTGTCGGTGTGCCGCAAATCACGGCTATTAGCGATTGTGCGGAAGCTGCTAAAAAATTTGGAATTCCAATCATAGCAGACGGCGGTATAAAATACTCAGGCGACATCGCAAAAGCCCTTGCAGCAGGAGCAAGTTCGGTTATGATAGGAAGTTTGCTAGCAGGTTGTTATGAAACTCCGGGCGAGTTAATTACTTTCCAAGGCAGACAATACAAAACTTACCGCGGTATGGGCTCACTTGGAGCTATGCAAAAAGGAAGTGCAGATCGCTATTTCCAAGACGGCACGGCAAAAGAAAAACTAGTTCCTGAGGGCATAGAAGGTCGCGTTCCTTATGCAGGTTATTTAAAAGATGTTGTGTTCCAGCTAGTTGGGGGCTTGCGAAGCTCTATGGGATATTGCGGTAGTAAAGATATAAAAACTTTCCAAGAAAAAGCCGAATTTGTTGAGATTACAAGTGCCGGACTTAAAGAAAGCCATGTCCATGATGTTATCATCACGCAAGAAGCACCAAATTACCGAGTAAATTAGTGAAAATTCAAACCAAAATAGAATACTTTGACGAACCGCTCCATTTAGAGAGCGGTCGAATTTTATCAAATTTTAAACTCGCTTACGAAACTTACGGCGAGTTAAACGAAGAAAAATCAAATGTCGTTGTAGTCTGCCATGCCTTAACCGGTTCTCACCATGCAGCAGGTAGATATGAAAACGATACAAAAGCCGGTTGGTGGGACAATCTAATCGGCGATAAAAAAGCAGTCGATACCGAAAAATATTTTGTAATTTGCGTAAATATCATTTCTAGTCCGTTTGGTTCGACTTGCCCTTTGGATTTGGACGAGCGGGGCGCAGAGTATCGCACGAGATTTCCCGTTATCGTCATTAGCGATGTGGTAAAGGCTCAAATGAAGCTTTTTACGCGTCTTGGCATAACTCACGCAAAAGCCGTCATCGGCGGAAGCCTAGGTGGCATGCAAGCACTTTGCTATGCTATCGAATACCCCGAATTTGCAGAAAATATATTTTTACTAGCGACCACTTATGCTACAAATCCGTGGGCGATAGCGTTTAATAAAATCTCAATCGAAGCCATTGTTAGTGATCCAAATTTTAAAAACGGAAATTACGACAAAGATGAAATCGCAAAAAACGGCTTAAAAGGTATGGAAATCGGCAGAATGGCAGGTCATATTAGCTTTCTTAGTCCAAATTCAATGCAGAAAAAATTCGGCAGAAACTATGTAGAAACAGACGGCTTATATGAGCTTAACGGCAGATTTCAAGTAGATCGCTATCTTGAATACAACGGAGCAAATTTCGCCAAACGATTTGATCCGCTTTGCTATTTATATATCGCTAAAATGATGAATATTTTTGATTGCACTAGACATTATGGAAGCCTAAAAAACGCACTTAGCGAAGTTAAATCAAAAATGTATATTATCTCTTTTGAAGGCGATTATCTCTTTCCGCCACATTTGATGAAGGAAATTTATGATTGTTTGGTGGATTTGGGTAAAAAAAGTTTGGCTCATTATGCCGAGATTGACAGCGATTACGGGCATGATGCGTTTTTGGTTGAAGTAGAAAAATTTGATTTTATAATTAAAAGGGTTTTAGATGAGTGAAAATTTGCAAAATGAGAGTGAAAATTTTGAAGAAAAATTAGAAAAAATAAATGAAATTTTAGAAAAGCTAAATGAAAAAGATTTGACACTGCAAGAAAGCGTTGAGCTTTATAAAAACGGCGTAAATTTGCTAAAAGACGCAAAGCAAATTTTACAAAATGCCGAACTTGATATAAAAGAATTTGGTGGTGAAAATGAGTAAAGTTTGTGTGTTACAGCTTCCGACACTTTCGATGAACGAAAGCAGGATTGATTATTATATGAAAATCGCCAAAGATAATGACGCTAAAATCGTGCTTCTTGGCGAATATGTGCTAAATAGCTTTTTTACCGAGCTTAAAAAAATGCCAAAACCGATGATAAAAGAGCAGAGCGATCACAAAAAAACTCTTTTTGCAAATTTGGCAAAAAAATATGATTTAACGATAATTGCGCCGATTGTTTTGCTTAAAAACGGCGGTTATGCAAAAAGTGTTGCTAAATTTAGCCCAAGCTCGACTAAATATTTCGATCAAAATATTTTGATAAACTACGCTCACTGGGACGAAGATGGTTTTTTTATAAATTCAAAAAATGCAAAAAAAGAGCAAAATGACGAAATTTCATTTCCGATTTTTAGTGACAACGGTGTGAAATATGGAATTTTATTTGGCTTTGAAGCGCATTTTGACGCCGCTTGGGTGTATTTTATGAAAAAGAAGGTTGATTGTGTTTTATTGCCGTGCGCTTCGACATTTGACTCAAATGAGCGTTGGGAAGAGCTTTTAAAAATTCGCTCGTGGCTGAATTCTGTTTTTATAATCAGAGCTAATCGTATCGGAAAAGCGAAATTTGGCAAAGAAAATTGCGATTTTTACGGGCGAAGCGCGGTTTTTTCTCCGCTTGGAGAAATCATAAATTCGCTAAAAGATGAAGAGGGCGTGTTGCTAAGCGAAATTTCCAAAAAAGAGCTAAGTTTTGCAAAAAATTTATGGAAATTTAGAGATATTTCAGCCAAAAAAGGGCTGATTTAGATAGCGATAATATAGTGTAAAATCCGCAAATTTAAAAGCGATAGCTTTTAAATTTGCCACTCCTAGCGTGCAGGGGTTGGGGGATTGTAAGGGGGAAGGGGGCGCTTCGCAAGTCAGCCAACTTCCCCCTTACAAGGCAATTTTAAAGTAGGTTAAATTTTTAAATTTGCAAAATTAATGCAATAATATTGTGGTAATTTAAGGTAAAAAATGGAATATTTTCACAGACAAATACAGCTTTGGGGCGAAGACAGGCAAAATTCGCTAAAAGATAAAAAAATTCTCATCATCGGCTCAGGCGGTCTTGGCTCATCTTTTGCTTATGCGCTTGGGTCTAGCGGTGTGGGCGAGATTTGTGTTGTGGATTTTGACACGGTTTCGCTTCATAATATCCATAGACAAATTCTTTTTTCGCTCGAAGATGAGGGTAAATTTAAGGCTGATATTTTTAAAACTCGTGTTGAAAGTAGATTTGACGGGGTTTGCGTTCGTCCTTTTAAGATGAAAGCTGACGAATTTTTTAAAACCTGCGCCGAAAAATTTGATCTTATTTTAGATGCGACCGATAATCTTGCCACGCGTATGCAAATCGACGAATTTGCGAAAAAAACGGAGACACCGTGGATTTTTACTTCGGTTGATAGCTGGCAGGTGCAAGTCTGCTTTATCGAAAAAAGCGATTTTAAATTTTTCCCTACTACGAAAGTGGCACCAGCAGGGCTTGCTGCGCCTATCGTTATGTTTGCGGCGAGTTTTACGGCAAATTTAGCACTTCGTTATTTGGCAAATTTGGAAGTCAAAAAAGATACGCTTTATTACTTAAATTTTTTCTCGGGCGAATTTGAAACCAAAAAAATCGCTCTTGTTTAAGGCAAAAAATGGTTATACTCATAACGGGCGCTTCGCACACGGGCAAAACGCTTTTAGCACAAAAAATGGTTGAAATTTATAAATTTTCGTCTTTTTCAATCGACCACCTAAAAATGGGGCTAATTCGCTCAAAAAATACAAATCTCACTCCAAATGACGATGAAGCACTAACGCCGTATCTGTGGCAAATCGTGCGTGAAATAATTAAAACCGCCATAGAAAATGGGCAAAATTTGATTATCGAAGGTTGTTATGTGCCGTTTTCTTGGCGGAGCGATTTTAGTGAAAAATATTTGCGCCAAATTCGTTTTATAGCCCTAGCGATGAGCGATAAATTTATCGATGAAAATTTTGATAAAATCAAAAAACATAGCTGTGATATAGAAAATAGGCTTGATGATACGACCTGCACAAAAGAAAATTTAAAAGCGGATAATCAAAATTTTATAAAGGGCTTTTTAAACAACAGCGAAAAAATCGTTTTAATAAACGATGATTACGAAAAAACTATAAATAATCTTTTAAGTGAGAATTTAAAATAAAAAGCCAAATTCCAAAGCGAACTTTGGAATTTGTGGGATAATTTTTAAAAATTTAATCAACAAGCTCAGCGCTAAATTTTTTCTCGTCGAATTTTTTGCCTAAGAATTCGCAAACTTTCATCGCATCTCGTTCCGCATTTCCTAGACAGCTAGTTGCGCCCGGACTTGGCGTCATATTAAAGATAATTCCATCGCCAGAATCAATACTAGCTTCGCCTAGCATTAGTTTTTTCTCTGTTTTATTTAAAACTTGCGGTCTAACGCCGCCAAAGCCTTTGGCATAATAAACATCTTCAACGCGAAGAGATGGAACGATTTTTCTAGCATCTTTTATAAAAAGTTGTGCGCCGTATCCCGGAATTTCAAATGCAAAATTTCTAAAAATATAGTTTCTAATCTCGCTATCTTTAAATAAATCAAACAAAATTCCGGCAATTTCTTTGCTAAAATTCAAAGTTTGTAAGTATTCTGGGAAGCTTCTCATGCCTTTGTATCGCTCTAATTTTGGCATAGCAAGAGCTGTTGGTCCGAAGCGAGTGCAACCACCTGCTAAAATATCAGGATCGCCGTGAAGTGCGGCAAACGGAAGTTTTGGATTTTGAACCATATAAACTTTTCCATTTAGAAGTTTTTGTTTAGTTAGATAAAAACTTCCGGCAACAGATAAACAGCCCATATCTTTGCCGTATCCCATTTTGTGCGCTAACCAAAGCGAGTGAGCTCCTGCATCAACTACGACAAAATCGGCACTAAGTGAAAGCTTATTTGCCGTGCGAATATAGAATTTTTCGCCCACTTTTGTGATATTTTGCACTTCTGAGTTTAGATAAACTTCGCAAGTTTTTTTAGCTTCTTTTTTTGCATTTTCTATAAACGAATTTGACATTGCACCATAATCAACCGTTGTATAAACTCCGCTTTTAACTCCCATTGCAACGACATTTTCAGGGCGTTCATTGCCGTTTTCATCAAAAATAACTCTTGGTTCGATCTCTTTTAGGGTATTTTTGTCAAAAAATTCCAAATACGGAAATAGTTCTTTGAAAGTTTCAAATCTTTGTGTTATAGCTTCTACTTCTTCATCGCCTACGCCCATTGCCATTTTTTGACCTTGGAACATAAACTTTTCATTATATCCGTGTTGAAGCCCGTATTTGATAATCATATCGGAAGTTCGCTTTGTTTTTCTAGCCTTTTCAAGCGTATAGTTTGTTTCTATATCGCCACAGTGGATAGTTTGAGAATTTGCTGTGCCTTTTGAATTTAGCGTTGCAACGCCTTCGTATTTTTCTAGCAGGGCAATGCTTTTAATATCCGTGTAACGCGCCAGTGTATAAAGCAACGCACAGCCGCTGATACCGCCGCCGACAACGACAACTTCGTAGTGCTTTTCTTGCATTTTGTTTATCCTTTTTTTAAAATGTTTAAACATAGAATTTTGCTAAAATTTTGCTTAAAATCTAGTTATAAATTTATTATTTTTTGCTGAATTTAATAGATTAAATTTCGAATTCAACTTGATTTTATAAATAATGAATTTGTTTAAGCAAAATTTAATTGAAATTAAATTTATTTTTTTTAGATACAATACCAACCTTAAAAAAAAATATCAAGGAAAAAAATGAAAAAGGTTGCCATTATTTTAGCGATTTTTGCGGTATTTGCTTTTGGCGCAGGTAATCAAAATAAAACACCAAATAAATCTCAAAAACATTACATACTAAAACTAGCTCTTGCTTGGGAAAATACGCTTCCTTTGCTTAACCAAAGCGCTTTGGAATTTAAAAATTATGCTGAAATTATGAGTGGGGGAAAGCTTAAAATCCAAATTTACACCCCGTCGCAACACAAATCAAATGGGCAAATTTTTGACTTTGTCAAAGACGGTAAATTTGATCTAGGTTATACTGCGCTTTATTATTATCACGAAAAAGATCCCAAATTTACGCTATTTACGGCTGTTCCTTTTGGTATGACAAACGATGAAGGACACGCTTGGTATTATTACGGTGGCGGAAAAGAACTAAGCGAAAAAATGTTGTCAAAATACGGCGTTAAGGCATTTTTAATGGGCTCAACGCAAATGCAAATGGGCGGTTGGTTTAAAAAAGAGATAAACTCTCTTGATGATTTGAACGGACTTAAAGTTAGGATTACAGGCTTTGGGGCAGAAGTTATGAGTAAACTTGGCGTAACGATAAACACAGTGCCTACAAGCGAGCTTTACAAAGCCTTTAAAATGGGAACAATCGATGCAGTAAAATGGATAAATCCTATTTATGATATGGGCTTAAATTTGCATAAGGTTGCTGATTATTATTATATCGGTTGGCAAGAACCTAGCGCAAATTTGCATTTACTAGCCAATAAAAAGGCTTTTGAAAATTTGCCAAAAGATTTGCAGATGATTTTAGAAACTTCTGCTAGACTTGCGGGTGAAAATTTTAAAAACAAAAGCTTTTTTGGCAATGCAAAAAATTTGGAAAAATTAAAAACTGATTATCCAAATATCCAAATCAAGCACTTTTCCGATGAAATTATAAACGCTTTTAAAAATGCAACGCAAGAGATTTTAGAAGAAAATTCGGCAAAAGATCCACTTTTTAAAGAGATTTTGCAAAGTCAGCAAAAATTTCAAAAAATCGCCAGAGAGTGGAAAATGACAAACGAAATAGCCTTTTTAAATTCGCAAAATATCAAGCCAAAAAATGATGAAAATTTGGCGTTATTTAATGATAAAAACGAAACGCAAAATTCGCTAAATTTGCCAAATTTGGATAAAAATTCAACTAATGACAAAAACAAAACTACTTCTGTGAGAACAGGCGATGAAGCAAATTTGACAAAGTAGTCAAATTTGCCTATCTAGCAAAAATGTAAATCGCCCATATCGTTATCATCGAAAGTAGCGTTTCTAGCGTGATTATCACAGCCATTAATTCTTTATCTCCGCCAAGCTGTCCTGCTAAAATGTAGCTTGATGTGGCTGTTGGCATAGCAGCAAAAAATATGCAAACCATTGCGATAAAATCGGGTAAATTTAAAGCTGTAACGCCTATATAAACCAAAAATGGATAAAGTGCGAGTTTTAAAAATGACGAAACAAACAAATCGTTTTTTAAATTTTTAATAGCGCCAAATTTTAGTCCGGCTCCGACCGATAAAAGTCCCGTTGTAACGGCTGCTGAGCCTATTAGTTTAAAAGGCTCAAAAATTACGCTTGGCAAATTTATCAAATTTGCGCAAATTCCTATGATACAGGCTAAAACTAGTGGATTTTTAAATATATTTTTTATAGTCAAACGCAGAGAAAATTTACCCTTTCTAACATAAATCGCAAAAATGCAAACACAAAAAATGTTGATTAATGGTATCATAAACGCCATTAAAAAAGCTGCGATTACAAAACCTTCTTCGCCGTAAAGTGCGCCCACAATCGCTAGAAAAATATATGTGTTATAGCGAATTGCACCTTGAAATACGGAAGTAAATTTGCTAGGGCTAAATTTGAAAATAAAATTTGATAAAACAGACAAAAGTGAAATTATAAAAAATGCCACCAAAACGACCAAAAAACCGCTCATCATAGCGCTACTTCCGTCTATTTTGGCAACCGCGATTTTATAAATCAAGAGCGAAGGCATTAAAATATAATAGGTTAAGCTATCCAAAATGTCCCAAAATTTCTGCACTTTATAAAATTTATGTTTTAAAACAAAGCCGATTATAATGAGAAAAAATATCGATAAAATCGCACTCACGATAGTTTGCATATTTAGCCTTTTTTGAAATTTTGGTTAAATTCTTATTTAAAAACGGCGAATTTATCAAATTTGACTAAATTTAATCAAATTTAATTTAATTTGCCGTTTTTAAATGCTAAATTTGCAAATTTATTTTACTTTTGCGATAAGTTCGATTTCGATTAATGCGCCTTTTGGTAGCGTTTTTACAGCCACGCAAGAACGAGCTGGTTTGTGTTCGCTAAAAGTCGCGCCGTAAATTTCATTTACCACTGCAAAATCGTCCATATTTGCCAAGAAAATGGTTGTTTTGACGACATTTTTGATTTCGGTATCACAAGCAGCCAAAACGGCTTTTAAATTTGCCATAACTTGCTCGGTTTGGGCTTTTATGTCGCCATCTACGAACGAGCCGTCAGGTTTAAGGGCGATTTGCCCAGAAGTAAATAAAAATCCGTTTGCGATAATCGCTTGTGAATACGGTCCTATGGCTTGTGGAGCGCTATGTGTTGAGATAATTTGCATATTAATCCTTTCGGTAAAAAATTCACAAATTCTAGCACAACAAGGGCATTTTAGAGCTTAAATTTGATGAAATTTATTAAATTTTACAATTTTGATATAAATTCAAATTTGCAGAATTTAGCGAATTTTGGTTTTTAAATTCGCTAAATTTATGTTTTTTAATCCCCAAATTTATTGATTTGTTTTTTTTTTTTTTTTTGTAAAATACCGCTTTTGAAAATTTTTTAAAGGACAAAAATGGAAGTTTTAAATCAAAATTATATGGACGAAGCGGTTTTTAAAGAAGTTCGCAAAAAAGGGCTTTTAGCGTTTGGGGTTTATGGCGGAGTTTTGCCAAGTTTGTTAATGATCATAGGTGCTTTACTTGCCAATGATAAAAATCCATACGATAAAACTATGGGTGTTTTTGGCATATTTGCTTTTATTTCTATTTGTGCCTTTATTTACCACTGCTTTATCATTTTTGATAAAATAGCAGAGCAAACAAACTCGAATATTTACAATATTTTTAAATCTTGGTTTTATAATTGCCTTTGCATACTGCTGGTTGTCTTAGCATTGCTTTTTGTCGGCGGGAAAACAACAATAGATATGTTTATTGCTCTGTTTTTAGCTTTATTTTTTGGAATAAGGGCAATCTACAAATATGTAAAACTTTTTATAGAACTTAAAAATTTAAGCGACGAAAAACTATTTTTGATATATGCTATTTTGTTCGCTATTTCGTTTATTTTGAGTTTTTCGGTTCCTGTTTTAACTTATGCGGTTTTATTTAGTGGTTTTTCGTTTTTGGGTGGATTGATTAAATTTATAGGTATATTTGATAATATCAATGCGATACTGCTCGTCGCAAGCTTTGTGCTACTTATTTTAGCGTGGTATAGAGTAAAATATTTCAAAGTTTTGCCAAAATTAGCAGATTAAATTTACAAATTTGCAAACACTTGGAAAAATTAGGCTGATTTGTATTATAAATTTAAAAACAAATGCCGACGATTTCGTGTGTGGCGAACACAAGATAAGACTTGGTGCGTCTATCGGTGTTCGCTACACACGAAAACTAGGCTGAGTTATAAATTTAAAAAGCCAAAATTCCTGCACCTTTTAGTTTTTGGCTTCTACTTTCGGCATATACTCGTTTTCCGCCCACAACATCATACTTCCAAATCGGCGCATTTGCCTTAAAATCTTCCACAAATTCGTTGATAAGTTTTAGCGCGACCTTGCGTTTTGGGCTGATGACCGCAGCCACATACGAGCTTGTATGCACTGCTACATCGCCTTTTGCGTGGGCGAATTTCACATACGCATTTTGCGATTTTGCCTTTTGCTCCCACTCGCTAAGCCATGAGCGCAAAATCGGCTCGTAAATGTCGAAACTAAGCGCTTCTATGCCGTCTTCTGCGCGAACAATCCCCACAAAAGTGATAAACGCACCACAATTTTTATCTTTTATCTCGTCATACCAACGAGCCGTTATCTCATTTACATTTAAACTGCCGTCATAAAGTTCCATTTTATCGCCTTTTTTGGAGTTTTAGCCGCCACAAACAGGTGGTAAGATGCTAACTACATCGCCGTTTTTTAACTCGCAGTCTAAATCAAAAACCATTTTGTCATTTATCGCAACTGCCGAGATTTCAAGCCATTTTTTCAAATTTTCATCTTTTGATAAAATCTCTTTTAGCTCTTTTAAATTTGAAGCGTTAAATTCGGCACTTTCTAGCCCAATCGGTCCTAAAAATTCAACTTTTATCATATTTTATCCTTTAAATTTCGCCAAATTCTAACCAAAATTTCATAAAATTTAATATAATTAACCAAAAAATTTAAAGGTAAAATTATGAAAATAGATGAAATCAAAACCCCTGCGTATGTGTGCGAAGAAGCAAAACTTATCGCAAATTTAGGGATTTTAAAAGAAGTTGCCGATAAAAGTGGCGCAAAAATTTTATGTGCTTTGAAAGGATTTTCCTTTTCTTTTGCTATGCCATATATCGCAAAATACCTTAGCGGGGCTACTTGCAGCGGTTTGCACGAAGCCAAATTTGCCAAAGAATTTATTGGGCGAGGTGAAATTCACACATATTCTCCTGCTTTTAAAGATGATGATATGAATGAGATTTTGCAAATTTCAGACCATATCGTTTTTAATAGCTACGCTCAGTGGCAAAAATATCGCAAAAAAGCTCTTGAAAGTGGCGTAAAATGCTCACTTCGCATAAATCCGCAAACTTCGTTTTCGCCCACTGATGCTTACAATCCGTGCGGTAAATTTAGCCGTCTTGGCATAACAAAAGAGAATTTTTTAAAGGCAATAAACGCAGATAGCGAGTTTTTAAAAGGCATTTGGGGGCTTCATTTTCACGCACTTTGCGAAGAAAGTAGCGAAAGTTTGGCAAAAGTTTTGGCAAAATTTGAAGCAGATTTTGGCGAATTTATCCCGCAAATGCACCATATCAACTTCGGCGGCGGTCATCACATAACCAAAAAAGGCTACAACAGGGAGCTTTTGATAAATTTGATAAAAGAATTTCGCGCTAAATACGGCGTGGAAGTTTATTTAGAACCGGGCGAAGCTGTGGGCTGGGAGTGCGGTTATTTGGTAGCTAGTGTGCTTGATATTGTAGAAAATGGCAAAAAAATCGCTATTTTGGATACTTCGGCAGAAGCGCACATGCCCGACACCGTGCTTATGCCATATCGCCCTGCTGTGCGTGGCGAGAGCAAAGATGGTAAATTTACTTATCGTTTTGGTGGAAATACCTGCTTGGCTGGCGACATTGTGGGTTTGGAAGCAGGTGAGCCAGAGTATAAATTTGACAAGGCTTTGCAAATCGGCGATAGAGTGATATTTGAAGACCAAATTCACTATACTATAGTCAAAAATACGACCTTTAACGGCATAAAGCTACCTGATTTGGTTTTGGTTGATGAAAAAGGCGAAATTTTGAAAATCAAAAAATTTGGCTATGACGAATTTAGTCGTAGAAATTAGAAAATTTAGATAAAATTTGCCGAATTTTGAAAAATTTTTATAAATTCGGCAAATTTTTTACAAAATTTAATGTAGCTTTAAGCAACCCTCATATATAATCACATTTCCTTTTCACGGAAACAACCTTCTCGGACTAAATCCTAGATTTTGTTTTTGTTAAAAAGCGTTTTTTAAATTAGTATTGTTAAACTATCTTTTAGTCAATCTTTGAAATCTAAACAAGTGATCGATTGAGCCAAAGACAATTTATTTAAATTGTCAAATTTAAAAGTTACAAACAATTAAGTTTTTAGATTAAAAACTTCATAAATTGAATTTAAAAGATAAAAAGTTTCTTTTTATCTTTGATACATTTTTTATGGAGAGTTTGATCCTGGCTCAGAGTGAACGCTGGCGGCGTGCCTAATACATGCAAGTCGAACGGACAAGTAAGAGCTTGCTCTTATGAGTTAGTGGCGCACGGGTGAGTAATGTATAGTTAATCTGCCCTACACTGGAGGACAACAGTTAGAAATGACTGCTAATACTCCATACTCCTTCTTAACACAAGTTAAGTCGGGAAAGTTTTTCGGTGTAGGATGAGACTATATTGTATCAGCTAGTTGGTAAGGTAATGGCTTACCAAGGCTATGACGCATAACTGGTCTGAGAGGATGATCAGTCACACTGGAACTGAGACACGGTCCAGACTCCTACGGGAGGCAGCAGTAGGGAATATTGCTCAATGGGGGAAACCCTGAAGCAGCAACGCCGCGTGGAGGATGACACTTTTCGGAGCGTAAACTCCTTTTGTTAGGGAAGAACACTGACGGTACCTAACGAATAAGCACCGGCTAACTCCGTGCCAGCAGCCGCGGTAATACGGAGGGTGCAAGCGTTACTCGGAATCACTGGGCGTAAAGGACGCGTAGGCGGATTATCAAGTCTCTTGTGAAATCTAACGGCTTAACCGTTAAACTGCTTGGGAAACTGGTAATCTAGAGTAAGGGAGAGGTAGATGGAATTCTTGGTGTAGGGGTAAAATCCGTAGAGATCAAGAAGAATACCCATTGCGAAGGCGATCTACTGGAACTTAACTGACGCTAATGCGTGAAAGCGTGGGGAGCAAACAGGATTAGATACCCTGGTAGTCCACGCCCTAAACGATGTATACTGGTTGTTGCTATGCTAGTCATGGCAGTAATCCACCTAACGGATTAAGTATACCGCCTGGGGAGTACGGTCGCAAGATTAAAACTCAAAGGAATAGACGGGGACCCGCACAAGCGGTGGAGCATGTGGTTTAATTCGAAGATACGCGAAGAACCTTACCTAGGCTTGATATCCAACAAATCTCTTAGAGATAAGAGAGTGCTAGCTTGCTAGAATGTTGAGACAGGTGCTGCACGGCTGTCGTCAGCTCGTGTCGTGAGATGTTGGGTTAAGTCCCGCAACGAGCGCAACCCACGTATTTAGTTGCTAACGGTTCGGCCGAGCACTCTAAATAGACTGCCTTCGTAAGGAGGAGGAAGGTGTGGACGACGTCAAGTCATCATGGCCCTTATGCCTAGGGCGACACACGTGCTACAATGGCATATACAATGAGACGCAATATCGCGAGATGGAGCAAATCTATAAAATATGTCCCAGTTCGGATTGTTCTCTGCAACTCGAGAGCATGAAGCCGGAATCGCTAGTAATCGTAGATCAGCCATGCTACGGTGAATACGTTCCCGGGTCTTGTACTCACCGCCCGTCACACCATGGGAGTTGATTTCACTCGAAGCCGGAATGCTAAACTAGCTACCGTCCACAGTGGAATCAGCGACTGGGGTGAAGTCGTAACAAGGTAACCGTAGGAGAACCTGCGGTTGGATCACCTCCTTTCTAGAGTACAAATGAATATTCTCTCACAAGATATTCATCATAAACTCAATCGTCCTTGTTTAGGTTTGAGGGATTGATTTAGAAGTTAGTAAATTAGAGGGCCTATAGCTCAGCTGGTTAGAGTGCACCCCTGATAAGGGTGAGGTCACAAGTTCAAGTCTTGTTAGGCCCACCATAAAGTTTAATTTGAGAGTTAAATTTAGCTTTCAAATTAGGCTTTATGCCTATGTTCTTTAACTTACCATTGTTAAAAGTCACAATCAAGTTTTAATAAAAACGATTTTACAGGATCTTGTTAAAGCTTTAATTGTATTTGATGAAAGCCAAACTTTTAAATTTATTTGTTATCCAAATTTAAAAGTTAAGATTAATACAGGGTTATAAAGCCTAACTTACTTTATAATTTTAATCTCTTTCCGTCTTAATCAAATAAATTAAATATTGTAAAAGTGAATTCTATCTTTTATCTTTAACAAGGAAGTAATGCAAATTAGAATATTAACATAGTCTAATACTTCATTTTATTATGAAGTAAAAAAAGGTAAGCTACTAAGAGCAAACGGTGGATGCCTTGGCTAGTAGAGGCGATGAAGGACGTGCCAGGCTGCGATAAGTCTCGGGGAGCCGTCAAGGGGCTTTGATCCGGGAATTTCCGAATGGGGCAACCCAGTTAATAGTAATATTAACTACCTACGGGAGCGAACGAGGGGAATTGAAACATCTTAGTACCCTCAGGAAAAGAAATCAAAAGAGATTACGCTAGTAGCGGCGAGCGAAAGCGTAAGAGGGCAAACCACTAGCTTGCTAGTGGGGTTGTAGGACTGCATAAAAGACTAAAAGCAGATAGCAGAATAAACTGGAAAGTTTAATCATAGAGGGTGATAATCCCGTATGCGAAATCTCCTTTTTACTTAGCAGTATCCTGAGTAGGGCGGGACACGCGAAATCCTGTCTGAAGCCGGGTAGACCACTATCCAACCCTAAATACTACTACTAGACCGATAGTGCACAAGTACCGTGAGGGAAAGGTGAAAAGAACTGAGGTGATCAGAGTGAAATAGAACCTGAAACCGTTTGCTTACAATCATTCAGAGCCCTATGATTTATCAGGGTGATGGACTGCCTTTTGCATAATGAGCCTGCGAGTTGTGGTATCTGGCAAGGTTAAGGAAACCCGGAGCCGTAGCGAAAGCGAGTCTTAATAGGGCGCTAAGTCAGATGCTGCAGACCCGAAACGATGTGATCTATCCATGAGCAGGTTGAAACCGGTGTAAGAACCGGTGGAGGACCGAACCGACGGCTGTTGAAAAAGCTCCGGATGACTTGTGGATAGGGGTGAAAGGCCAATCAAACATCGTGATAGCTGGTTCTCTCCGAAATATATCGAGGTATAGCGTTGTGTCGTAATTATAAGGGGTAGAGCACTGAATGGGCTAGGGCATACACCAATGTACCAAACCCTATCAAACTCCGAATACTTATAATGTAATCACAGCAGTCAGGCGGCGAGTGATAAAATCCGTCGTCAAGAGGGGAACAACCCAGATTAACAGCTAAGGTCCCTAAATCTTATTTAAGTGGAAAACGATGTGGAGTTACTGAAACAACCAGGAGGTTGGCTTAGAAGCAGCCATCCTTTAAAGATAGCGTAATAGCTCACTGGTCTAGTGATTCTGCGCGGAAAATATAACGGGGCTAAAATAAGTACCGAAGCTTTAAATTTACACTTTTGTGTAAGTGGTAGGAGAGCGTTCTATTCAGCGTCGAAGCCATACCGGCAAGGAGTGGTGGAGCGGATAGAAGTGAGCATGCAGGCATGAGTAGCGATAAAATATGTGAGAATCATATTCGCCGTAAACCCAAGGTTTCCTACGCGATGCTCGTCATCGTAGGGTTAGTCGGGTCCTAAGCAAAGTCCGAAAGGGGTATGCGATGGAAAATCGGTTAATATTCCGATACCAATATTAGTGTGCGATGGAAGGACGCTTAAAGTTAGGGGAGCCAGCTGATGGAAGTGCTGGTCTAAGTGTGTAGGTTGAGTTATAGGCAAATCCGTAACTCTTTATCCGAGACATTAAAGGCTCTTGACGCTCTTCGGAGTAGATGGAGAATCCTTGATACTATCGAGCCAAGAAAAGTTTCTAAGTTTAGCTAATATTGCCCGTACCGTAAACCGACACAGGTGGGTGGGATGAGTATTCTAAGGCGCGTGGAAGAACTCTCTTTAAGGAACTCTGCAAAATAGCACCGTATCTTCGGTATAAGGTGTGCCTAACTTTGTGAAAGATTTACTCCCTAAGCAAAGAAGGTTACAACAAAGAGTCCCTCCCGACTGTTTACCATAAACACAGCACTCTGCTAACAAGCAATTGGATGTATAGGGTGTGACGCCTGCCCGGTGCTCGAAGGTTAATTGATGATGTCAGCTCACGCGAAGCATCTGATCGAAGCCCGAGTAAACGGCGGCCGTAACTATAACGGTCCTAAGGTAGCGAAATTCCTTGTCGGTTAAATACCGACCTGCATGAATGGCGTAACGAGATGGGAGCTGTCTCAAAGAGGGATCCAGTGAAATTGTAGTGGAGGTGAAAATTCCTCCTACCCGCGGCAAGACGGAAAGACCCCGTGGACCTTTACTATAGCTTGACACTGCTACTTGGATAAAGATGCGCAGGATAGGTGGGAGGCTTTGATCCATAGACTCCGGTTTATGGTGAGCCATTGTTGAGATACCACTCTTCTTTATTTGGGTAGCTAACTAGCCTGAGTATATCCTCAGGTAGGACAATGTCTGGTGGGTAGTTTGACTGGGGCGGTCGCCTCCCAAAATGTAACGGAGGCTTACAAAGGTTGGCTCAAAGCGGTTGGAAATCGCTTGTAGAGTATAAAGGCATAAGCCAGCTTAACTGCGAGACACACAAGTCAAGCAGAGACGAAAGTCGGTCTTAGTGATCCGGTGGTTCTGTGTGGAAGGGCCATCGCTCAAAGGATAAAAGGTACCCCGGGGATAACAGGCTGATCTCCCCCAAGAGCTCACATCGACGGGGAGGTTTGGCACCTCGATGTCGGCTCATCGCATCCTGGGGCTGGAGCAGGTCCCAAGGGTATGGCTGTTCGCCATTTAAAGCGGTACGCGAGCTGGGTTCAGAACGTCGTGAGACAGTTCGGTCCCTATCTGCCGTGGGCGTAAGAAGATTGAGGAGAGTTGACTCTAGTACGAGAGGACCGAGTCGAACGAACCACTGGTGTATCGGTTGTTCTGCCAAGAGCATCGCCGAGTAGCTAAGTTCGGATGCGATAAGAGCTGAAAGCATCTAAGCTCGAAGCCAACTCCAAGATGAATCTTCTTTTAAGAGCTCAGAAAGACTATCTGTTTGATAGGCCGGATGTGTAAGTGATGAAAGTCATTTAGCTGACCGGTACTAATAGCTCGTTTGCTTATCTTTTTAAGCATTACTTCCTTGTTAAAGGTATTAGAAATCCTTTAACAATATGGTAAAAGATTTTATTAGGCTTGATGACTTTTGCAGTGTTAAAAAAGCAAACTTACAAAGTTTCCTTTTTTAACACTGTCCGTGACTATACAGATGAGGAAACGCCTTGCTCCATACCGAACCAAGAAGCTAAGCTCATCATGGCTGATGATACTATCCCTTACTGGGACGGGGAAAGTAGGTCGTTGCGGACTTTGTTGTTATTTCTTTATGCTTTCTTTTTTAAATCAATTAATCTTTTAAATAAATCTTAGTTAAATCTTTAAAATTTAATTTGTAGTTTTTGGTGTTGAATTTGTGGGATTGGGTTGTTAAATTTATCTAATTTAGATATAAATTTAATGATGAAAAATTGTAAGATTTTTTATATTTTATAAATTGTATTTAAATTTATGAATTAAATTTAATTTGCGTTTTTGCAATATAAATTTGCAAATAAAATTATCTTTATAAATTTATTAAAAGTATTTCTAATTACTTTCATTTTAATTTAAATTTAAGCTTCTATAAGTTAGGATTAAAATTCAATTTTTTTATTTGAAGGAGTTCCTATGAAATTATCAAAAATTCTAGTTCTAGTTACGGCGGTAGCGAGTTTTGCATTTGCAGAGATTAATCTTAACACAGCTACAAAAAAAGAACTTATGATGCTACCGGGTATTGGTGCAGGAAAAGCAGAAGCCATCATAGAATATAGAAAATCAAATAAATTTGAAAGAATTGAAGATATAAAAAATATAAAAGGTATCGGAAATAAAAGATTTGAAATGCTAAAAGATGATTTGAGCGTTAGCGGCGAAACCGATACGACAAATTTAAAATCAGTTGCCCAAAAAGAAAAAGCAAAAGCCGAAAGAAAGGCAAAAGCAAAAGCCAAAAAAGCAGAAAAAAATGCTAAAAAGGCAAAAGATGAAGTAAAAGAAATGACAAAAGAAGCAAAAGATAGCACTAAAAAGGCTAAAAGCGAAACAAAAGAAAAAGTTAAAAAAGTAAAGGAAAAATCAGAAAAAACTGCAAATAAAGCAAAAGACGAAGTAAAAGAAAGCGCTAAAAAAGCAAAAAAAGATTAATTTTTATTAATAAATTTACAAATCTTGGCAAACTTGAAGTTAAATTTCCAAGATTGCATTAGAATTTTTATTATGATAGTGTGAAAAATGTCTTATAAATCAAACTAAATGCGAAAAATACTAAAATCAAAGCCGAAGCGTAGGCTAGCCACATCGCAACTCTGTGGCTAACAAATTTGCGATTTTTATAAATCACAAGCGGAAATAAGCTAATCCACGAAAAAATTCCAAGAATAAGCCCAGCCAAAACTACACCAAAGCTACCGCCGATTTTGGCAGTCGTAGCCGAAACACTTAACCAAAACATTATGACATAAGGGTTTAGCAAATTTAGCAAAAGCCCTTTTAGATAAATCGAAGCATGAGAGCCGATTTCGTCGGTATTTACGCTTTTTGTTTTGATTTCATTTTTTGCGCTTTTGAAAATACCCCACGCCATATAGAGCAAAAAACATGCCCCAAAAATGGCTAAAATTTTAAAAATGCTAGGCGAATTTAGCAGTTTTGCTACACCAAAAGCTGATAAAAGCAGAAAAAATGCGTCAGCACTCATCGCGCCAAGCCCCAAACAAAGTGCTTTTGTATAGCTTTTTAAAGCATAAGACATAATCAAAACATTGATAGGACCTATCGGCACACTAACGCCAAGACCTAGTAAAATTCCTTGTAAAAAAGCTTGCATAAAGCTCCCTAAAATTGCAAAATTAAAGCGTGATTATATAATTTTTTAACTTAAATTTATAGTGGATATTTTTTTGAATTTTTACTAGTTTAAATTTTTTAAATTTAAACGGACAAATTTTGACACTATTTTTTAAATTATTCCCTAAATTTGGGCTTAAATTTAAATAAATCAAATTTAGCCAAATTTCAGCAAATTCCCAAAACAGCGCACTTTTTTTAATCAAAATTTCACTAACCCAAATTTTTTTAAATCCAAACGGACAATTTCTGACATTTTTATTCAGTAAAATTTTGCCAAGAAAATTAGAAAAATAAATTTCTTTTTAAGGAGTGTAAAATGGCATCAGGTGTAGTAGATAGTAGAGTTTTTAGAGTTATGTTCGTCAGCGAAGAGATGAGAAAGATTTTCAGCGACGAAAACAAAGCGCAAAAATGGCTAGATACCGAAGCTGCTCTTGCAAGAGCGCAAGCAAAACTAGGCATTATCGAGCCAAGACGCGCCGAGCAAATCACAAAATTTGCCAAAGCCGAGCTTTTAGATTTAGACGCGATAGGTGAAAACTACAAAAGCTCTATCACAATCGTTCCTTTGCTAAAAGAATTTAAAAAGGTCTTTGATGATGATAGTGGCGAATTTGTGCATTGGGGTGCGACAAGCCAAGATATTATGGATAATGGTATGGTTTTGCAAATCAAAGAAGCTTTGCCGCTCATCAAAAAACTTTTGGAAAAAACCTACAAAGAGGCATTGAGAATTTCAGCCGAGCACAAAAACACCGTTATGGCTGGACGCACACATGTAATACACGCTTTGCCTATTACATTTGGTTTTAAAACTGCAATGTGGGCGCAAGAAATTCGCAGAAGCCTTGATAGATTAAAAGAGATTACTCCAAGAGTTTTAGTTGGTCAATTAAGCGGTGCAGTCGGCACTATGGCGAGCCAAGAGGGCAAAGGCTTAGAAATGCAAAAACTTATGATGGAGGATTTGGGCTTAAATATCCCTGTGATTTCATGGCACCCAAGCAGAGACCACATGGCTGAGTATGTATCTACGCTAGCGATAATCGCAGGAACAATCGGACGCATCGCAAGAGAAATTTTAAGTCTTCAAAGAACTGAAATTTGCGAGGTTGAAGAGCCGTTTTTCATGGGAAAAGTAGGAAGCTCTACTATGCCACATAAACGAAATCCGCAAGTTTGCGAAGGCGTAATCGCTCTAACTAAAATTGTCCGCGCACAAGCACCTTTAATGGTAGAGGCTATGGAGTGCGAAAACGAGCGCGACTGGGGTTGCGAGGCGGTCGAGTGGGACGCAATTCCAAAAAGCTCTATTTTAATCGCAGGTGCGCTTGAAAAAATCAACGATATTTTAGAAAATTTACTTGTTTATCCACAAAATATGAAAAGAAATCTCAACGCACTAAAAGGCGCAATGCTAAGCGAAGCCGTAATGCTACACTTAGGCGAAAAGCTTGGTCGTTTAACTGCGCACGAAATCGTTTATGAAGTTTGTATGAAAGCCTTCACAGACGGCAAACCAGTAATTGATGATCTTTTAGAGCGCGAAGAGGTTAGTAAATATTTCACAAGAGCAGATTTAGAAGAAATCATGCAACCTGAAAAATATGTCGGATTGAGTGCTACTTTTGTAGATAGAGTTATCGAAGATAGTAAAAAATACTTTGGATAAATTTAAAAGGATAAGCTATGAATAAGCTTACAAAAGGAATTCTAGTCATTGTCGTCGGAATATTTATATGGTTTTGTCCGCACCCTGAGGCTGTGAGCGATCAAGCATGGCATCTTTTTGCCATAGTTTTTGCTACGATTTTAGGTCTTATTCTCCAACCACTTCCAATCGGAGCGGTTGCCTTTATCGGTGTTACGATTACGATTTTAACTAAAACGATGAAACCAGCAGAAGCATTAGCTGGTTTTGGGAATTCAACTATTTGGTTAATCGTAAGCGCGTATATGATAGCGCGCGGATTTATTAAAACAGGGCTTGGTAGGCGCATTGCTTATAAAATCATCTCGCTTTTGGGAGATAGCACCTTAAAGCTAGGTTACTCCATCGTCATAAGCGATGCGGTTATCAGCCCTGCTATGCCAAGTAGTGGTGCTAGGGCTGGTGGAATTTTATTTCCTATCGTAAATTCGTTAGCTAAGGCGTTGGGCTCTGAGCCTGATGAGGGAAGCAGAAAAAAAGCAGGAGCATATTTTATGCAAACGCTTTGGCAAGGAAACACCATTACAAATGGTATGTTTCTAACCTCTATGGCAGGAAACCCGCTAATTGCAAGCTTAGCGTTAAGCTCATTTGGTGTGGAAATTAGCTGGACATTGTGGGCGCTTGGTGCGATTGTTCCTGCGATTTGTTCGCTTATAATAATCCCCTTTGTGCTTTATAAAATTTATCCGCCCGAAATAAAGGCGTTTCCACAAGGCAAAGAAATCGCAAAAACCGAACTTGCAAAAATCGGACCTATGCAAAAAAGTGAAAAATGTATGCTTGGTGTTTTTATCGGCTCATTGCTTTTATGGGCAACTGGCACCCTAACAGGCATAAATGCGACCAATGTCGGTATGATAGCGGTTTGTGTTATGGTTGCTTTAAAAATTTTAGAGTGGAACGATGTAATCGGCGAAAAAGGCGCATGGGATACGCTAATGTGGATGGGTGCGCTAATCGCACTTGCAGGCGGCTTAAATAAACTTGGCTTTATCAAGTGGTTTTCAGACGCCGTCGCAGGCGGTATAGGCGATATAAACTGGATTTTGATAATGGGAATTTTGCTTTTAATCTATGTTTATTCGCACTATTTATTTGCTAGTTTAACAGCACACATTACTGCGATGTATGCGGCTTTTGGTGCAGTTGCTATCGCAGCGGGAGCTCCTGCTGTTTTCGTGGCGCTCGTGTTTGCTTATGCAAGCAACCTTATGATGCCAATCACTCACTACGGCGGTGCTCCTGGGCCGATAATCTTTGGTGCAGGTTACAACACCCAAAACGAGTGGTGGAGGCTAGGATTTATCACAACTCTAATAAATCTGTTTATTTGGACGGTAATAGGCGGAATTTGGTGGAAAGTTCTAGGTTTATGGTAAAATAAAAGAGCGGATTTTTCCGCTCTTTTTGATTTTTAAATTTGGATTTTTCATGGCAAATAAAAAAGTTTTTGAAATTTTGGAATTGCTTAAAGATTTCGTTAGCGGAAAAGAGATAATCATCGAGGATTATGCCCTACAAACAGGCATTTCAACCCGCACAGCCAGAAGATATGTAAAAGATCTGCGAGAGATTTTTGGCGAAGAATTTATCGCAAAACTCGCCAAAGGAAGCTATATCTGCAAAAATACAGAATTTTTCAAAACCTTTATCAGCCCCAACAAATACCAAAACGAAAGCGAAAAACTCATCGATTTGCTCCATATCATAAATCCCGGATTTAGTAAATTTTTGCCACAAGCGCACAAAAAAGTCGATGAAAAACTAGAAAAAGAGCTAAGCGAAATTTTTTTAATAAAAGGCTCGCCACACGAAAAAACGCCGAATTTAGATATTTTTGCCAAACTTCAACAAGCGATTAAATTTAAAAAATATACAAATTTAAAATACGATAATGAAATTTTAAAAAATGTAAAAATTTTAAAGCTTATTTATTCAAAGGGAAATTGGTCTGTCGCAACGCTCAGGGATTGCGATAAAAACAGCGGTTTCGAGGTTTTAAGAGTGAATTTTATAGATGAGATTAGGTTGCTTAAAAACACTTTTTATACCGACAAATACACAGAAAATTTTATACAAAATTTAGAAACATTTTTTGACGGATACAGAGCCGAGCCCTTTGTGGTGCGAGTGGCTATCTCGCCAAAAGTGATTAAATTTTTCGAGAAAAAGACATTTTTTGCTTCACAAAAAATCACCGATGAAATTTTAGAAAATTCATGGAGAGTGGTTGAATTTACCCTAAGTAGCGATGATATGCTAATGCCACTAGCAAGGCGTTGGTTTCCTGATTTTGTAATACTTTCGCCGAAATCAACAAGGGATAAATTTGATAAATTAATTATGGATTATCTAAAATTTGGGAAAAATTTAGGCAAATTTTTAAATTAAAAAATGAATGAAATTCACCTTGAATTTATATAAATTTTTACTAAATTTGGTAAAATATTCCTTTATTTAATTTTTTTTAATCAAATTTAGATAAAATTATTCCTAATTTTTAATGTAAGCGAGAAAAATGAACTATTTTTTAGGCATAGATGTCGGTTCTACGACCGTAAAAACCGTATTACTTAACGAAGATTGCGAGATTATACACAAAAGTTATGATCGTCATTTTGCAAAGCCCAAATTTGCCGTAGCACAAACGCTTTCATTTTTAAAAGATAAATTTGCAAATTCGCAGTTTCGCGTGGCTATTACAGGCTCAGCTGGACTTGGCATTTCAAAAAGCTGTAATATCGACTTCGTTCAAGAGGTTTTTGCCACTTCGCTTGGCGTAAAAAAGGCATTTCCGAAAACCGATGTCGTTATCGAGCTTGGCGGAGAAGATGCTAAGATTTTATTTCTTACAGGCGGCGTAGAAGAGCGTATGAACGGAAGCTGTGCTGGAGGGACGGGTGCATTTATCGACCAAATGGCAAATTTGCTAAATATTAGCCTTGCGATGCTTGATAAATTAAGCTTTGGTTATGAAAAAATTTATCCTATCGCTTCAAGGTGTGGCGTGTTTGCTAAAAGCGATATTCAGCCACTTCTCAATCAAGGCGCTAGAAAAGAAGATATAAGCGCAAGTATCTTTAACGCAGTCGTTGAGCAGACTATTTCAGGACTTGCGCAAGGCAGAGAAGTCAAAGGAAATGTCCTATTTTTGGGCGGTCCGTTATATTTTATGCAAGGGCTTAGAAATAGTTTCAAAAAAGCTTTAAATTTAGATGAATCAAATTCCGTTTTTCCTGAGTTAGCACCTTATTTCGTGGCTTACGGAAGTGCGCTTTATGCCAAAGATAGTGCAAAAGTGCAAAATTTAGAAGATATTTTAAATTTACTCGAACACGAACCGCACAAAGAAGTGATAAACGCAGAACCGCCACTTTTTAAAGATGAGAGCGAATACAGCGAGTTTTTAAATCGCCACGCAATGGCAAGCGCGCCTAAAATGGATATTTTATCTTATAGCGGAAAAGCGTATTTGGGCGTGGATTGTGGCTCAACTACAATCAAAATCGCTTTAATCGGGCAAAATAACGAACTTTTGTATAAATTTTATTCATCAAACAAAGGCGATCCGATTGCGATTTTGCTCCCTGAGCTTAAAAAAATCTATTCTATGTGCGAAAACCGCATTAAAATCGCAGGTAGCGGCGTAACGGGATACGGCGAAGAGCTGATAAAGGCTGCGTTTAAATTTGATTATGGCATTGTTGAGACGATCGCACATTATAGCGCGGCAAAACATTTTAACAGGGATGTTGATTTTATCATCGACATCGGCGGACAAGATATAAAATGTTTTTCTATCAAAAACGGAAGTATCGATTCTATCGTGCTAAATGAAGCGTGTAGTTCTGGCTGTGGCTCGTTTTTGCAATCATTTGCAAATTCTCTTGGATATGAGATTGGCGAATTTGCAAAAATGGCGTTGTTTGCGAAAAATCCATCAAAATTAGGCAGTCGCTGCACCGTATTTATGAACTCATCGGTCAAACAAGCCCAAAGAGACGGCGCAGAAGTCGAAGATATAAGTGCTGGTCTAGCTATTAGTGTCATCAAAAACGCCATTTATAAGGTGATTCGCGCTAGAAGTGCCGACGAGCTGGGAGAGCATATCGTGGTTCAAGGCGGGACATTTTTAAATGATGCCGTTTTAAGGGCGTTTGAAAGAGAGCTTGGCAAAAATGTCATTAGGCTTGATATTAGCGAGATTATGGGTGCTTATGGCGCAGCACTTTTTGCCAAAAACAATGCGATTGCCACTTCAAATTTAATATCAATAGACGAACTTAATAATTTTAGTCATGAGAGCGAATTTGGCTCTTGCAAACTTTGCACAAATAAATGTGCTTTGACAATCAATATTTTCAGCGACGGAAGCAGATTTGTAGTGGGAAACAAATGCGAACGGGGCGCCGGAAAAGAGATCAAAAATGATTTGCCAAATTTGTTTGAGTTTAAAAATGAGCTTTTGAAACGCTACAAAAAAGCGCCAAAAACAGGCGAATTAAAAGTAGGAATCCCGTTTGTCCTAAATATGTATGAAATGCTGCCGTTTTGGGCGAAATTCTTTGAAAATTTAGGCATTAGCGTGGTGCTTTCAAATCGCCCTAGAAAAGAGACGCTATTTTTATCTAGCCAAAGCATACCGTCAGATACTGTGTGTTATCCCGCTAAAATCACGCACGGACATATTTATGACCTGCTTAAAAAAGAAGTTGATTTTATTTTTTATCCGTGCATGAGCTACAATATCGACGAAAAAATCAGCGAAAACTGCTACAACTGCCCTGTGGTGGCGTATTACCCAGAACTGATAAGAGCAAATGTAGGAGCGCTTAAAGATACCAAATTTATCTATCCGCATATTGATATAAATGATTTGGAATTTATGTCAAATTCGCTAAAAAATGAATTTGAAAAATTTGGCTTTAAATTTAGCCTAGAAGCCGTTAAAAACGCCGTATATCACGGACAAGAAGAGCTAAATAGATACAAAAAAGCTATCCTTGCAAAAGGCGAAGAAACGCTAAAAAGCGTGATAGAAAATAACCAAAACGCCGTTGTTTTGGCTTCTCGTCCGTATCATATAGATAAATTTATAAATCACGGAATCGATAAATATCTAAATTCTATCGGATTTGTCGTGCTTAGCGAAGACTCACTTCCGCTTGAATATGTCCAAACCAAAAGCTTAAATCAATGGACTTATCACGCTAGAATGTATAATGCGGCAAATTTTGTAGCTAAATTTGACAATCTCGAACTTGTTCAGCTTGTTAGCTTTGGATGCGGAATTGATGCTATTACAAGCGATGAGATTAGAGATTTGCTAGCCAAAAAAGGCAAAATTTACACCCAGCTAAAAATCGATGAAGTTACAAATCTGGGAGCTGTAAAAATTCGCCTAAGAAGCTTGAAAGCCGCCATTTTTGAAAGAGCAAAATCAGCAAAAAAAGGAAAATAATTGTTTGCCAAATTTACAAAAGATATGAAAGAAACCCATACTATTTTAATTCCCACGATGATAGATCCGCATTTTCGCTTTATGCAAGGCGTTTTAGCAGCTGATGGATACAAAAGCGTTTTGCTCTCAGAAAATCGTCAAAATATCGTAGAAGAAGGTTTAAAAAGCGTTCATAATGATATGTGCTACCCTGCGTTGCTCGTCATCGGGCAGTTTATGGACGCCCTTAAAAGCGGCGAATTTGATACGCACAAAGTCGCTTTGCTAATATCGCAAACGGGCGGTGGTTGTAGGGCTAGTAACTATATAAATTTACTTCGCAAAGCCCTTGAAGATAGCGGTTTTGAATATGTGCCTGTGATTTCGCTAAATTTTAGCTCACTTGATGAAAATGAATTTGTGCTTTCGAAAAAAGCCTTGCTTAGGCTTTTTGGAGCCATTTTTTATGGCGATTTGCTAATGTGCCTTTACAATCAATGCAAACCTTATGAAAAAAAGCCAGATTTTACCGATGAAATTTTCGAGCTTTGTGTAAATCATATTTGCGATTTGGTGGGTAAAAAAAGCTTTTTTAGGTTGCGAAAAAACTTTAAATTTATACTTTCAAATTTCGCTAAAATCGACAGAAGCGACGAAAAAAAGGTAAAAGTCGGCATTGTGGGTGAAATTTATCTAAAATACTCGCCAATTGGCAATAACGGATTAAATTCATACTTAATCAAAGAAAACGCAGAGCCCGTAAATACGGGGCTTATGGATTTTGTGCTAACTTGCATTTATGACGCCGTTTATGACAAAGAGCTTTACGGCAAGGGCGGAGTGGCGTATTATGCGTCATTTGCAGTGGCAAAAATAATCGAATTTATCCAAGCAAGGCTAATTTCGCTTATCAAAAGCTACGGATTTCGCGCTCCAACGCCGTTTAAAGCCGTGCGAAAGGCAGCCGATGGTTATATCAGCCATGGTGTAAAAATGGGTGAGGGCTGGTTGCTAACTGCTGAAATGGTCGAATTCGTAAGCCACGGCATAGAAAATGTCGTCTGCGCTCAGCCTTTTGGGTGTTTGCCAAATCATATTATAGCTCGTGGCATGGTGCGAAAAATCAAAGAAAATTTTCCAGACGCAAATATAGCAGCGATTGATTATGATCCGGGTGCAAGTGCGGTAAATCAAGAAAACCGCATAAAATTAATGCTTGCAAACGCTAGTGTTTAGCGAATTTTAAATTGAATTCAGCCTAGCTTTGGCTTGATTTCGTGTTTTTCTCGTTCGATAGGCACAAAGCCTTATCTCACTCGAAAAACACTTCAAAACAAGCTAAATCGTCGGCATTTGTAGTTTAAAATTTAGATTGAGACAAGCCTAGCTTTCACGCCGAATTTGCAACGATAGACAAAATAAGTCTTATCTTATGCAAATTCGGCGCGAAATCGTCGGCATTTGGTCTTCAAATTTGGTAATGAATTTTTTAAATTTACTACGCCACTCTGTCTTGAATTTTTTTAAATCATTAGGCGAATTTTCAAATTTTATTATTTATTAAATTCCAAAAATTTATCAGCCTATCAGATAAAATTGTATAAAATTACAAAATTCAAAACTCGCAAGGAAATCAGATGAGTTACAAACTTAAACACCTTTTAAGTATGCAAGATTTAAGCAAAGAAGACATTTTTTCATTTATTGAGTTGGCAAAGGAATTTAAAGCGTTAAATCGCACACCTGTGAAAAAAACAGATTCGCTTCGCGGAAAAACCGTTATCAACGCTTTTTTTGAGAATTCAACCAGAACGAGAATTTCATTTGAAATCGCCGCAAAACGGCTTGGAGCGGACGCTATAAATTTCAGCGCAGGTTCAAGTAGCACGAAAAAAGGCGAAACGCTAATCGATACGATAAAAAATATGCAAGCCATGCGTAGCGATATTTTCGTCGTTCGCCACGAAAGCTCAGGTGTGCCAAAATTCATCGCAGCAAACTGCGACGCTTCGATTGTCAATGCAGGGGACGGCTTGAACGAACACCCAACGCAATCATTGCTAGATTTATTTACGATTTATGAAGCTAAGGGCAAATTTGACGGGCTTACAGTTGCTATCATCGGCGATATTTTTAAAAGTAGAGTTGCTAGGTCAAATATTTGGGCGATGAGAAAATTAGGCATTAGCGTGAAACTTTTTGGACCGCCGATGATGATGCGAGATTGCGATGCGTTTGGTTGCCAAATTTGCAAAAGCATGGAAGAAGCCGTCGAAGGCACCGATGTCATCATCATGCTTCGCATTCAGCTAGAAAGGCAAGATGGCGAACCAAGTTTTCCGAGCGTGAAAGAATACAGCAAATTTTTTGGCTTAACAAAATCAAAAATGCTCCACGCCAAAGACGGCGTTATCATCATGCACCCAGGTCCTATAAATCGGGGCGTGGAGATAAATTCAGATGTGGCCGATGACCCACGATTTACCTGCATACTAGATCAAGTCGAAAACGGCACGGCAATGCGTATGGCGGTGCTTCACACACTAAATTTAAATAGGAACAAATAATGAAAATTTTGATAAAAAACGGCACAGTTATCAACCACGACAAAAGCGAAAAAATCAATGTTTTAATAGAAAATGATAGAATTGTCTCACTTACAAAAGATGAGCCTAACGCCGATAAAATCATCGACGCAACGGGCAAATTCGTCATGCCCGGACTTATAGATATGCATGTGCATTTTAGAGATCCCGGTTTTGAGTATAAAGATGATGTAAATTCAGGTAGCGAAACAGCCGTCGCAGGTGGCGTAACAACGGCACTTCCTATGGCAAACACAAAGCCTGTCAATGACAACGCCGCAATCACAAGAGCGATGATAGAAAAAGCAAAAAAACGCGGACTTATCGATTTATTGCCGTTTGGTGCGATAACGCAAGGCTTTAAAGGCGAACGCATAACCGAAATGGGCGAAATGCTTGAAGCTGGTTGTGTAGCATTTAGCGACGACGGACTTCCCGTAACCGATAGCTCGGTCATGCGACAAGCACTCGAATACACGGCGCACTTTGGCTCGTTTGTCTCAAATCACAGCGAAGACTGCTCACTTTGTCGTGGTGGAGTTATGAACGAAGGCAAGGTAAGTGCCATTTTAGGGCTAAAAGGCATGGCAAGTGAAAAAGAAGAGATTATGGTTTCGCGCGACATTTTGTTAGCCAAAAAAACGGGCGGACACCTGCATGTGGCACATGTAAGCTCGGCGTGGTCGCTAAAACTCATCGAACAAGCCAAAAAAGAAGGAATTAATGTAACATGCGAAGTTACACCACACCACTTCACATACGATGAGAGCGAACTTATGGGCTATGATACGAATTTTAAAATGTCCCCACCGCTTCGCACGAACGCCGATGTAACGGCTATGCGAGAGGGCTTAAAAAACGGCTTAATCGATGTCATCGCCACAGACCATGCACCGCACAGCTGGGACGATAAATTTGTCGAATTTGACAAAGCGCCGTTTGGGATTTTAGGGCTTCAAACGCTAGTTCCTTTGACTTTGCGTTTGGTGGAAGACGGCGTAATCAGCCTAGAAAAAATGGTATTTTTAACTTCGTATAATCCTGCGAAAATCTTAAATTTAAAGGACAAAGGCGAAATCGCCGTTGGCAAACTAGCCGACATCGCCATAATCGACCCTGAACTAAAATACATTTATGACGAAAAAATCAACAAGTCAAAATCGCAAAATTCGCCACTATTTGGCAAAGAGCTAAAAGGTGCGTGTGTGCTGACCATAAAAAGCGGAAGAGTGGTTTTTGAATTTCCAAATGTTGTGGGTTAAATTTGATAAATTCAAAAGAAGAAATCTATAAAAACTATACACAAAGTATAGTTTTTATAGATTTAGAAGTTGATTCTAAAACAAAAGAAGTTTATGAAATCGCAATAAAATATGGCGATAATGCTGTCAAAAAACATATTCGACAAGAAAAAGAGATTAAAATTCGCGATATTATTGAATATCTTAAATATATCAAGGAAGCGAATTTTGTCTGCGGACATAATTTTAAGGATTTTGACGAGAAATTTTTTCAAAAAGAAATATTGTCAAATACACCAATCATAGACACTTTTTACCTATCAATGTTATTGGCTCCGACAAAGTGTTCTCATAAATTAACAAAAGATTATAAAATCGACAAAAATACAATAAATGATCCATTAAAAGACAATGAAAATACTAAAATGTTATTTATTATGTTAAATGATATTTTTTTAGATTTAGATATACGATTATGCGAGATTTTTCTATTTTTATTGTCCGAAAATGAATATTTTGAAGGCTATTTCGATTTTTTAAAAGGTTTTAAAAAAGTAAATAAAAGAACTTTTATTGATTATGAAATTTTTAAGTTCTTACAAGACAGATATAAAATCACATTAAATAAAGATGATTTTTGTAAATTGTGGCACAAATTTGGTAATGATACACTTGCGTTTTGTATTGCATTTTTGGAATTCAGAGATGAAAAATTCAAAAATGATGAATTTAAAAATAACAATTCAGTTTTATCACCTGCAATTTTATATAATTTTCCAAATACGCCAAAATTTCTTAAAAAACTTCTTTGGAATGAGAACAAACAAATAGAACAAATTGATAAATTTTCAAACGATGTTTTTGGTTTTGCACCAAATAGGGAATTTAAAGGATATGCAAGAGATTGCAGTGAGATTGCCGTATATCAAACAGGATTTAGACAAGATTATGAAATTAACACATTGTCAAATTCATTATTTGCAGGTAGAATTTCACAAAAAGAGATTGTTCAAGCTACGCTAAAAGGAGATTCTTTTATCGCTGTTTTGCCGACAGGTGGAGGTAAAACACTTACTTTTCAGCTTCCTGCACTTATGAAATCAAAAATTTATAAACCACTTACGATTGTTGTTTCGCCTTTACAGGCTCTTATGAAAAACCATGTAGAAACTTTTAAAGGTGATAATTTTGTTGTAAGGGCGATTAGTGGCTATTTAAGTATGCCAGAGCGTTTAGATATTATCCAAATGGTAAAAGACGGAAGGGTTGACATTTTGTATCTTTCGCCAGAAGCCTTGCGTTCAAATTCTGTTTTTAAAGCTATTTCATACAGATATATTGATAGATTTGTGATTGATGAAGCACACTGTTTTTCGGCTTGGGGACATGATTTTAGGCATGATTACTTTTATATAGCAAAAGTTATTAAAAAATTACAAGAAAATCATCTAAAACAAAAAGAGCCTTTTCAGGATAAAATTGCTGTTTCGTGTTTTACAGCAACTGCAAAACCGAGTGTAATACAAGACATAGAGCGTTATTTTTTTAATAATTTAGATATAAAATTATCCGAATTTATATCATCATCAGATAGACAAAATTTAGTATATTCGGCAATAAAAGTTAGCAATAAAGATGAAAAATATGAAAAGTTGGTTGAGAATTTGTGTGAAATAAATGCTAATGATAAAATACCGACTATTATTTATTTGCCACAAAGTGCTAATGGTTGTAAAGAGTTGTCTAAAAAACTAAGAGAAGATGAACGCATGAAGTTGCTTGGATTAAATATAGAGCCTTTTTATTCAAAACTTGACGAAGATATAGAAAACAAAGAACGCATAGGACTTAATAAATCAGAAATTTTACAAGGTTTTATAGAAGATAAAATTGATATAGTTATTGCTACAACAGCATTTGGGATGGGGATTGATAAACCAAATATCGGTGCTGTGATTCACTACGAACAATCAGATTCGATAGAAGCCTATTTGCAAGAATCTGGTCGTGGTGCAAGAAGCGAGAATAAAATAGCTCAGTGTATAATATTACACCTTGATGACGAATTTGATGATAAGGCATTTCCGACTATCGAAAACAGTAGGCTTGAATATAAGAAAATTTTAGATATGTTAAGATTTTTGCAAAAAGAAATCAAAAAGATTAAAAATCGCACAAAAGAACTTAATGTAACCGCAAAAACTTTGGCTCAAAACGCACACATTGATACAGAAAATAGTTATTTTGAATATGAAATTCTTGTAAAAACGGCACTTTTGGAGTTAGAAAAACATAATTTTATTAGTCGCGAAAGCGATAATATTCAAATCTTTGCTTCTGCAATAGAAAAAGATACGCAAATAGTCTATGAAACAATGAAGAATATAGAGAATAAAATTCGATTTGTAGCATTTGAGATAATGAAAAAATTTATTGGAGTAAGTAAGATAGGAGCAGTTAGCCTTGATACTTTACAAGACGATTTGGGCTTTGATTACCAAGAGATAGAAGATGGAGTTAAAGAATTAAAAAAATTAAATTTATTACGAACAGATGAGAGTGATTTGGCATTATGGTTGGATAATGATGTTTCAAGCCAAATGAAAGAATTATTAGAATTTGAGAATAGAATTTTATATAATTTAGAGAATAATTTAGACAATATGCCATTAAAATTAACTGAACTTTGTAATAGCGATGATTTAGAAATTATACAAAAAACAAAAAGAATTTTAAAAAGTTGGATACAGCTTGCAAAGATTACAGATACGAAATTTAGTGTAAATTTTAGAACAAAAAAACAAAAAAATGGCGAAGAACAATTTTATTTTTGCTATATAAAAATAGATAATTTTGATGAATTTAAGAAAGAATTGTTGCAAAGGCAACAAATTTGTGATGAAATTTTAAAATTTACAGAAGTTAGTAGGCAAGAGAATGAAAATTTTACACAAAGTATATCAGAAGTCGTAGATGATGAATATGACGGATTTATTCAAAACGAAACCAATGCAATAAATGAAAAAATTTCATCTATTAAAAATGGCGAAATAGTAATCGATACAACAGCACTTAAAAATAAACTCAAAAATAAATTTCCTATTTTGACCAAACGAAATTCTAATGACAAAGTATTAGAATTAGATCATACTATGGTATTTTTACATGAAAATTTAGATAAATTTAAAATTCGTCGTTCGCGTTTGATTTACCACAGAACTTTAAAAATAATAATGAAAAATCGGCAAGGTGAAGATAGAAAATATAATAGAGAAAAATATTCTGAAAGTTTGGAAAAGTATTATAAACACAAAATCGAAGCATTACATATTTTGCGTAAATTTATATTGATGTTAGAAAACAAAGACCCAAAAGTAAAAGAATTTGTGGCAGATTATTTTTCATTAAAATATGACGGAAAAAATGGATTTAAAGAAAAATATAAAATAAAAAAATATTCTACAATACCACTTAGTAAAGAACGACAAGATAAAATAAAGGATGAGTTAAACGAAGAACAAAAAAAGATTTTTAATAATAAAAAATCAAAAGCTATTTTAGTTATAGCGGGTCCCGGAAGTGGAAAAACTAAAACATTAACACATAAAATAGCTTCTTTGGTAACTATTGAAAATAAACGAAGTGATGAATTTTTAATGCTAACTCATTCAAATGCTGCTGTTAGTGTATTTAAAGAACGCTTGAAAAATCTCATAGGAAAACGCTCTTATAATATGAAAATTATGACCTTTCATGCGTATGCTCGTGAATTTTTAGATGAATTTATAGAAGTTGATAATCAGATAAACAAAGCCATAGAAAAAATAAAAAATTTAGAAACAATAAACGCAAGTGTGCTTGTTTTAGATGAATTTCAAGATGTGAGCGATGAAATGATTAAGTTTATTAAAATTATCTATTCAAAAATGCCAGAAAAAGATAGAAAAATTATTGCGGTTGGAGATGATGACCAATGTATAAACGATTTTGATGAACGGGGCAGGGCTGATTTAGAAAATTTTAATAAATTTAAAAAAGAATTTGGCGATGAAAATTTTAAAGAGTATTTTTTAAATACAAATTATAGAAGCAAACAAAAAATAGTGAAAATAGCAAATGAATTTGCTAAAAAATTTAATAATCGTCAAAAAAACAGCGACTTAAAAGGTTTTTCAAACGATAGTGGTAAAGCTATTTTAATAAAATGCAAACAAGACAATTATTTAGGGGATTTATTAAATAAAATTAACAAACAAAATAAAGATAATGTTAGAGAAAAAATAGCTATTTTGGCTTATACAAATGAAGAATGTGCGATGATTTATAATGCTTTAAAAAATTATGGAATTCATGCAAGATTGCAAACAAAAAGCGATATTTCGGCACTAGATTTGCAAGAAATCAGATTTTTTATAGATACTTTAGAAAAAGATGGATACAAAATAGCCAATGAAAAAACAAAAGCTAAATTTTCTAAATCGCTTGATTATAGATTGCTAGAAAATGCACTAGAAAGATTTAAAAAAGAAATACATATAAATTTTGATTATTTTGATAGCTTAGAACAAAATCAAAAACAAGAACAAATTATAAAATTTAAAAAATTTATACAAAATTTTAAAATTGATGAGTTAGAATTTGATTCAAGTAGCAAGAAAAAAGATAAAGATGAAATAATTGTTTCCACTATGCACAAATCAAAAGGAAGAGAATTTGATTGCGTTTATGTTTTGGCAACCGATTATAACAAATTTAATACCCCAAATGAATATATAAAACGGCTTATTTATGTAGCATTAACAAGGGCTAAAAATGATTTGATTATTTATGACGCATTTGGAAATTTTGCAAATTTGAGCAAAAATTTTTCAATGAAAGAAGAGATAAATGATGGTCCAAATATTCAAAAATCGTTTATAATGGGATTTGATGATATTATTATTTCAAATGATGAAGTGCAAGAGAATATCGATATGCGAAATGTAGTTTCTGGCGATACGGTTTGTATTAATGGAAAAAATATTTATATAAACAATATGAAGATTGCGACATTTTCAAGCAAAGGAAAAGATAAAATTGATAGAATTTTAGCGGCTGGTTTTAAAATTTGTTCTGCCCATGTACAACATGTTGTATTTTACATAGGTGGAATTAAATCGAACAGAGAAATAGTTGGTTTTAAGGATTATAAACAAATTCTATGCCAAATAAACTTTACAAAATAAATCCAAAACCTTAAATGCGTGTTTTATTGCCATCTTTATTTAATTATTGACAAAAGTTCGCTTTTATGCTAACATTTTTTTATGAAAGATTACAAAATTACTTTTTATAACGATAAAGTTTATGATGAAACTATGAATTTGCCTGACGGAATTTTGGCAAATTTATTGCGTATTTTTGAGCTTGTCGAAATTCACGGACCAAATTTAGGCAGACCTGATTCTGCGCCTTTGAGCCACGGCATTTTCGAATTTAGAGCCAAAGGCAAAGAAGGTATCGCAAGAAGTATGTTTGTAAGCCTAAAAGATAAAGAAGTAGTGGTCTTACACACCATAATCAAAAAATCAAACAAAATCCCTAAAAAAGATTTTGATTTGGCGTTAAAAAGAGCAAAGGAAGTGCAAAATGAGAAAAGAATTTAGCGAATTTAAAAAAGAAGCGTTAAAACGAAAAGAAGTTAAAGAGATTTACGATAGTTTGCAGGGCGAATTTGAACTAAAATCGCAACTTATAGCAATGCGAAAACAAGCAAATCTAACCCAAGAAGAGGTCGCAAGGCGTATGAATACTACAAAAAGCGTTATTTCTAGGTTAGAAAGCGTAAATTCGCATATTTCGCCGACTATTTCTACATTAAAAGCTTACGCAAAAGCCATAGGACAAACGCTAAGCATAAAATTTACTCCTGCAAGTGCGGTATAAATTTATAACCTAATATGCGTGGTTTCGTAGGCGTCTTTTATACGAAATGTTATCAAATTTTGCAAAATTCCAAACAGACAAGCAAAGGTTATAAAACTACTTCCCCCGTAGCTAAAAAAAGGCAACGGCACACCCACAACAGGCGCAAAACCGATAACCATAGCGATATTAACGCCGCCGTAAATAAATATCAAACACGCCACGCCCGTGGCAAAAACCCGCAAAAACGGATCTTCCTTGAAGTGAAAATTTAGACTTAAAAGGTGCATAATGAGTAGCATATAAAGTAGCATAAGTCCCGCAGCACCGACAAATCCGAAGCGTTCGATATGATAAGCAAAGATAAAATCGCTTGTAGAAATCGGCAAAAATTTAAAGTGCGTTTGCGTGGCTTCGTCTTTTGTTTTGCCGTAAATTCCGCCGTTTCCGATAGCGATAATGGCTTGTTTGACTTGATAAGACGGCTCTTCGCTGATAAAATCGGTAATTCGCTTTTTTTGATAATCATGTAATCCGTTATAAAGCACAGGCGAAGCGATACCGACGGCAACGACAATGCTAAGCCAAATTTTTTTATCAACCCCGACGATAAATAAAATCGCAAATCCTGTCAAAAATAAAATTAACGCAGTTCCCAAGTCAGGCTCTTTTGCGACCAAAATAAAAGGCAATAAAATGTGAAATGAAATTTTGGCAAAATCTTTGAGATTATACCCGTTTTGCGGTGGCGGAAATTTTCTGATGAGATATGCAAGCATTAAGACAAATGCAGGTTTCATAAGCTCACTTGGCTGAATCGTAAAATGCACAAACGGAATTTCAAGCCACCTTTTCGCGCCAAGTTTGCTAACGCCGAAAAATTCGACACTTATAAGCAAAAATATATTTATCCAGTAAAAAATCGGCACAAGGTATGAAAATTTGCGAAGCGGAAGCAAAAACAAAACAAAAAAAAGCACAGCGCCGACTGCAAAATAGACATATTGTTTCATCGCAAGTGTCGAATTTGCTTCGCTTATGAGAAGATGAGATAAAAAAACAATCGGCAAAATCAACAAAGGTTGAATAAAATCAAAATGTGCTAAAATGCTTTTGTCAAATTTAAACAAGAAAATCCTTTGTTTTAAGTAACGGCTTTTTCACTAGTTGCTCCATAAATTTGTTTTGTAAATGCCCAAAATTTCTATCTTGTCGCTACTCACATGAAAAGGCACTTTATAGCCTTTAAAAATCAACTCCCTTATGTTTTTATCGTTTGCTTCTGTGTTTTGTCTAAAACGAAAGGGCATAAAGGGAATTTTATCGATTTGAGCGTAAATGTCGTTATAAAATTTTTCCGCTCTTTGATAACCATCGCGACTTGCGATAAATTCGGTTATAAAAGTTAATTCAAATTCAAAGCGTTCTTTATAGACGATTTTACGCATACTTTTCTTTCAATTTTGCCAAGTGTTTGTCTGTGCGTTTCTTCATTTCATCGGCGCTCATAAATTTTAATTCACCATTTTTGAACAAACGCAAAGTTTCTTTAAAATCGGCTTCGTCTTCTTCGCTCATAGTGTGAATTTTTTTGGTTGATTTTTCTATTCGATAATTTAATTTGTGGCTTTTTAAAAACGCATTTAGGGCATTAAAAATGCTTTGGTTTCCGTCTTCGATTTGCACTGCTATTTGCATTTTTTCTCCTTTTAATTTCCAAATTTATCATAATGTCAATGTCGCAAAATGTCAAATTTGGCTGGGCTTATGGTTAAAGCGACTTTAAACTCTTTTTTATATAATTTGGCGAAATTATAACGAAAAAAGGTTTCATTTGGATAAATTTATCGCAGAAAATTCGGCTAGACTTGATGTTTTTTTAAGCGGTGTTTTGCAAATTTCGAGAAATCAAATCGTAAATTTGATAAAATCAAACGCCGTTTTTGTGAATTCAAATTTAGCAAATAAGCCGTCTTTTAAGCTAAATTTGGGGGATTTTGTGGAAATTTTTTACCCTGATACTACCGACAAAGACGGGGCAAATTCGCAAATTTGCGAATTTGAGATTGAAATTTTATACGAGGATGATGATTTGCTTGTGATTAATAAGCCTGCAAATTTGGTCGTGCATAGCGCACCAAGTGTCAAAGAGCCTACGCTTGTGGATTGGTTGAAGCAAAATTCTTACACGCTTTCGACGATTAACGGCGAAATTCGCGCCGGAATCGTTCATCGCCTTGATAAAGGCACAAGCGGAGCATTGGTGGTGGCTAAAAACAACTTCGCCCACGCAAATTTAAGCTCCCAACTTAGCGATAAATCAATGGGGCGAATTTATTTAGCGATGACGGATTTAGCCTTAAAAGATGACTGCGTGATAGAAAATTTCATCGGACGAAGTCCGTCAAATCGCCTAAAAAAGGCAGTTCTTAGCCAAAGTGCGAGTGATGCAAGATTTGCAAAAAGCGCGTTTATAAATTTGCATAGCGAAGCAGGATTTAACCTAATCGGCGCAAAACTTTTTACAGGCAGAACTCATCAAATCAGAGTTCATCTAGCAAGTCTAAATCGCCACATTTTAGGCGATACTTTATATGGATTTAAGAGCCAAAATGATAAAATTGAGCGAATTTTCTTGCACGCATATTTGCTTTATTTTAAGCACCCACGAACGGGCGAAATGCTAAAAATAACGGCAAATTTGCCAAAAGAATTTGAAAATTTGATAGCAAAATCAGCTAAAAAGGACGAAATTTATGAGAAAATTTTACCGATTAACATTGAGCGCGGCTTTGAGTTTATTTGTAGCAGGTTGCGCTAACACTAGCCCCGATACTGCGAGTGTAAATGCGAATTTACCACAAGTAACAAATGTAAAAACCATAAGCGGAACGACTGAAATCGGACTTGAATGGCCAAGCTATGCCGAATACAGCGATGTTCAAGGATTTCAAATTTTTAGAGCCGAGATGAACGGTGGCGAGATGAAACGCGTAGCAGTCGTCAAAGATAAATACTCAACTCACTTTGTCGATACAAAATTGGCACCTGAAACAACTTATAAATATGTGGTTAAAACCTACGGCGGTGGCGCAGTATCAGAGAGTGCGCCGGTAACGGTCGCAAGTACCACAAAACTAATGGATTCGGTTCCGTTTGCACAAGCGATTTATGGTTTGCCTGAACGCATAAAAATCATTTGGCGACCACACCCTGACTTGCGTGTGAAATCTTATGTCATAGAACGCAGAAGTCTAGGTAGTCAAAGTTGGAGCAAAAGAGCCGAAGTAGATGGCAGATTAAGTGCCGAATATATCGATAAAGTCGGTAGCGGACAAAGCTACGAGTATAGAATTTTTGTAAAAACCGCTAGCGGCGAACTTTCAAAACCAAGCGAAATACTTCAAGCCACAACAAAAAATTTGCCAAACGGCGTTAGCCAAGTAACGGCAAGTTCAAATTTGCCAAAACGAATTAACATTTCTTGGGTCGGCACAACGGCGGAAGATTTTAAAACTTATAGAGTTTATAGCTCACGAAATGAGTATTTGCCTTTTACGATACTTGGCGAAACTACGGCAAATAGCTATGATGATTATATCGATGATAACGGCGGAGTAAGATTTTATAAGGTAACAGCAGTAGATAAAGACGGACTTGAAAGTCCAAAAGGCGAAGCTGTAAAAGGTCAAACGCTAGATGCGCCAAATGCACCATCGCTTCAAAGCGTAACGCAAGAAGGCAAAGCCGTCCGCATAGTTTGGGAAAATTCTGATACAAGAGTTGTCAAATATCACATTGAAAAAAGTCAAATTCTAGGCATGGTGCCTGATGAAAAATTCGAAGTCACGGGCGGAAATTCGTTTAGTGATACAAATATCGAAAAAGGCAAGACTTATTATTACAAAGTTTATGGCGTCGATGAATACGGCGTAACTTCGCCGGCTTCAAATTCACTAAGCGTTGAAGTTAATTAATGCCAAATTTCATAGCAAAAAAAATCAAAGAGCTAAATTTTCCGTTTCGCATGGGCGAGACGGAATTTTTATCTTTGATAAATGGTAGAAAATTAGATTTAATCCACACAAAAAGCTTTGATAGCGAATTTTTTATCACTCTTAAACCAAGTGGTGATAAATTTATCGTAAAAGGCGAAAAGGTTAGCAAACCAGCTAAAATAGGGCATTTGCAAAAAGCTTTGCAAATTTTTAAAGATGAATTTTGCGATGAAATCGTAAGTGAATCTTTTGCTTTTAAAAACAAATCTTTGACTGAAAAGACGACAAAAATTTTAGATGAAAACGAAGTTTTAAATTTGATAAAAGCGCACAAATTTAACCGAATTTTTATCGAAATCGGCTTTGGTTCTGGCAGACATTTGCTTTTTCAAGCTAGGCAAAATAGCGATACATTGGTAATCGGCATCGAAATTTACAAACCTGCAATCGAGCAGGTCGCAAAACTAGCAATCAAAGAAAATTTGCAAAATGTCGCTTTGATAAATACCGACGCGCGAATTTTGCTAAGTATGATTGATTCGAATTTAATTGATAAAATTTTTCTTCATTTTCCCGTTCCTTGGGACGATGCGCCGCACCGAAGAGTGATTTCGCACGAATTTGCAAAAGAGTGTGTTAGAACACTCAAAATTGGTGGTAAATTCGAGCTTAGAACCGATAGTGAGCTATATTTTGAATTTGCAAAAGAAATTTTTGGCGAATTTAGCGAATTTGGCAAAAGCGAGTTTTTTAAAAATCAAAATTTGCAAATTTCAAGCAAATATGAAGATCGCTGGAAAAAAATGGATAAAGATATTTTTGATTTTATCTTTGAAAATTCGCAAATTTCGGACGATTTAAAAGAGAATTTTGTTTTGGAATTTCCAAAATTTGACAAAGATAAAATTTATAAAAATTTCACAAACGAAGCTTTTAAAGGCGATGATTTTTTTGTGCATTTTGAAGAAATTTACAAAAACGATGAGAAAATTTTTATAAGAGTTTCGCTTGGTGCTTTTGATTTGCCACAACAATGCTATTTGGTTATCGGCGAAGATTTTTCGTCATATTTTATCAAATTTCCTTTGGCAGTAAAACAAACTTATAAGGCACACAAAAAAGTTACGGAGATACTAGAAAAATGGCAATGCAGTATTTAAACGACGAAAAACCAGATATAATCACAGCTAGAAAGCTCACACTTGGTTATGAACGCGACATTGATATTATTAGTGAAGCCGATTTTAGCATAAAAGTCAATGATTTTGTCATTATAACAGGACTTAGCGGAAGCGGTAAATCGACACTTTTAAAATCATTTTACGGCGGAATTGGCATAAAAAGCGGCTATTTAAATGTTTGTTTGTGTGATTTAAAAGATATTAGCACGAGCGGGCTTCGAATTTTACGCAAACGAATCGGCATTATTTTTCAAGATTATCGTTTGATAAATGAGTGGAGTATCGAAAAAAATATAATGCTTCCGTTGATGATAATGGGGCAATCACCGCAAGTTTGCAAAAGTCAAGCAGAAAAGCTTTTAAAGCATATCGAGCTTTTGCATAAAGCCGATAAATTTCCTATGGAGCTTTCTGGCGGCGAACAGCAACGAGTGGCTATGGCAAGAGCCTTAGCACACAATCCACAACTTTTAATCTGCGACGAGCCGACAGGAAACCTTGATGATAGATCAAGCGAAATCATCTGGCGTTTGCTTCGCTCGGCAAGGGAAGCTTGGGGTGCGTGTGTGGTTGTAGTTACGCACAAAAGACCGGCTACGCTTCGTTTTGCGTATAGACATTTTGAGATAAAGGACGCAAAAGTTTATGAAATCAATTAAAACACATTTTGGCGTGATTATTTCGCTTGTTGCGCTTTTATTTTCGGTTCAGTTTGGCGTTTTTATAAATAATTTGATAAAAAGCTACGAAATTTCTATTCAAAACGAATATAACATAGTCTTAGTCGCAAAAAACGAGCTTAGTTTAGAAGCTATAAAAGAAGTAGCGCCAGAAGTCGCCAGTATCTCTCAAATCGGCACAAAAACTATAACAGATAGATTAAAAGGGCGAATTTCAAATGAAAATTTGGCAAATTTAAATAAAAATTTGCCTAAATTTTACAGTGTAAAACTCTCGTCGTTTCCGAATTCAAGGGAACTTGAAATCATCGAAGAAAAACTTAAAAATATAGGCGATTTAAACAGGGTTGAAATTTTCAAAAAAACCCATGATGATATTTTTAAAATTTTGCTTTTGTTAAAAAGTTTGGTTTATGGATTTGCCCTTTTAATCGTGCTTTTGGGGCTAATGTTGATTTATAAACAAATGCGAATTTGGGCGTATGAGCATAAATCTCGCATTGAGATTATGGATTTATTTGGCGCAAGTTTTATCATCAAAAGCGGAAAACTTTATCGCATGGCGGTCGTAGATAGCGTGATAGCGACTTTGATTGTAATAGCGTTTTATCTATTTTTGCCAAGTTGGGAGCTTTTTACAAACACCATGCAAAGCATAGCCGATCTAAATGTGGCGATAAATTTACCTTATGACGGACTTGTGCTTTTTGGCATTGCGATTGTTTTATCGCTGATTGCAGTTAGTTTGGTTATGATCGAAAGCGGAAGTAAAAAACAATGAAAAAGATTTTATTTCTAGCACTTGCCCTGAATTTGGTATTTTCAGCACCAAATACAAAAGATAAAATCGAACAAACCACGCAAAATTTGGCAAAATCACAAAAGGAAGAGAAAAAACTTAGCCAAAAAATAGATGAAATTGCAGATGAAATTTTAAAAGAACAAAATGACGCCAAAAAGCAAGACGGCGAGTTAAAAGAGCTTTCGAAGATAGTTTTAGAGCTTCAAGAAAAACACGCAAGTGAAGAAAAAGAGATAGAAAAGTTAAATTCGCAAAACGCCTTTTTGCTAAATACTCAAAGCGATTTGGAAAACAAAATCATCGATGCGATTTCAAAAGAGCTTTCTTTTGATTTGGTTAGTGATATAAATTTAACCAAAAGTAGCGATAGTATCATCGCCGATGAGGTGCTAAATTTGCTAGGCGATATAATGTCTAACGAGCTTAGCGCACTTATGAAAGATTATGAAAATAATAAAAATTTAATCGACGAACAAGATAGAAAGATACAAACTATAAAAGCCAGCATGCAAGATTACAACAAGAAAAAAGATGATTTGAGCCAAAAACGCAAACTCCAAGAGCAAAAACTAGCAAATTTGAAAAAAAACAAAGACGAATATGCTAAAAAACTTGAAAAACTTAGCAACGAACAAGACGAAATTCGCAAAGCATTAGAAGAGCTTAAAATCATAAATGATAAAGAAGAGCGAGAAAAAGCTGAAAAAGCAGAAAAAGAACGCCTAGCAAAACTAGAAAAAGAGCGAAAAAAAGCAGAAGAAAAAGCCAAAAAAGAGGGCAAAAAGGTAGAAGAAATTTTTTCTAGCGAACCTGAGCCAGTTATCGAAGATGAACGGGTGGCTAAAATCGATAAAAAGGTAAAGCAATATGGTTCTAGCTATCAAGCAAGTAGGGTTAAAAAATACACAGGTGCTAAAACTTCTGCGCCTTTAAACGGAGCTTTCGTAAAGCGAAATTTTGGAAATTATAATGATCCTGTTTATAATATTAAAATTTTTAACGAAAATATCGTGCTTGGTTCAAAAAGCTCCGATACGCAGGTAAAAAGCGTTTTGGCTGGAAAGGTTGTTTTCGCCAAAGATACCGCCGTGCTTGATAAGGTTGTGATTTTGGAGCATTCAGGCGGAATTCATACGATTTATGCGCATTTAAGCCAAATCGCACCGACCATAAAAGTAGGAAGTAACATAAAAAAGGGTTATGTTTTAGGGCGGATAAATTCGGAACTGACTTTTGAAGTTACGCAGCAGAATTATCATATAAATCCGCTTGATTTGATTACTTTGAAGTAAAAAATTCCCCATACTTGACGGATTAAGTTTTTAAATTTACATTGAATTCAGCCTAGCTTTTTTGTCATACGAACTCGGACAGACGAATTTAGTCTAGTCCTTCGTTCGCCTGACAAAAAATCGTCGGCATTTGTTATTCAAATTCGGCATTGAATTTTTCAAATCCATACTTAAATACCTTTAAATTTGCATTGAATTATTTTTTTTCGTCATTCTGAGCGTTAGCGAAGAATCTCTGTTTAAATTTGCGATTGAATTATTTTGCAAATTTTGTAAAAATCGTCGGCATACACAATTTAAATTTAAATTAAATTATTTTTGCAAATTCACTTCCATTGTCATTGCGAATGCGAAGCATGAAGCAAAATGAGCGAAGCGACGGCTCTGCCGTCATTTCTTGCGAGTAAAACGAAGCAGAGCAATCGCCAAAGCTTAAATTTACGAATTGCAAATTTAGCTTTACTTGTTTTGTAAGTATCGTATGGTGGGCATCCTTGCACGCCATAATGTTCAAAAAGCAAATTTCGATATAGCTATAATATGGATTATGAAATTATCTACTTTGCGAATTTTCAAAAAAGCTGGGCTGAGTAAATTCTAAACAAACCTTAAAGACTTTTTTGCTATTATATTAAGTTTTGTAAGGAGATTGTTATGGCTGAATATAAGCGAGTTTTGGTTAAGTTTTCAGGTGAGGCATTAGCCGGAAATAACGGCTTTGGTATCGATAATGAAATAGTTAAATTTATTGCTGGTGAGATAAAACAGCTCGTTGATAGCAAAATCGAAGTTGGTATTGTTATCGGTGGCGGAAATATAATTAGAGGCGTAAGTGCAGCACAAGGCGGTATCATAAAACGCACAAGCGGCGATCACATGGGAATGTTAGCAACCGTTATAAACGCCATTGCGATGCGTGAAGCACTCGAATATATGGGAATTGATGTTCGCGTTCAAAGTGCCATTAAAATGGAAGCTATTTGCGAAACTTTCATCATCGGCAGAGCAAAAAGACATTTGGAAAAAAACCGAGTTGTTATTTTTGCAGCAGGAACGGGAAATCCATTTTTCACAACTGATACAGCAGGAACCCTAAGAGCCGTTGAAATCGGTGCTGACGCAATTATAAAGGCAACAAAAGTAGATGGCGTTTATGATAAAGATCCGCATAAATTTGAAGACGCAAAACTTTTATCAAAAATAACTTATGATCAAGCTTTGCACGATAATATCAAGGTTATGGACGATACTGCGATTGCATTAGCAAAGGATAACTCGCTTCCGATTATAGTTTGCAATATGTTTAAAAGCGGAAATTTACACAAAATCACAAAAGAAGGCGATTTGAGTTTTTGCTCAATCGTAAAATAAGGAGAAAAATTTGAGAACAGAACAAATAGTAGCAAAAGCTTTACAAGTAACAGGCGGAGATAGATATAAACTTTCTTTGATGATTACAAAACGAGTTGAACAACTAAGCGCAGGCGAGCCGACACTTTTAAAAGATGTCGATACAAGAAAAATGAAATTCGCAGACATTGCTATAATGGAACTTGCAGAAGGTAAAATAAGCTTAGATGGAATTACTGAATCAGATAAATGAGGGTTATTTAGATAGACTCATTGAAGAGATTATCGGTATTAAAGATATAAATTCTGCAAAGGAACTTTTATATCATCTAAAAGAGCCGACGCCGATTTTGGTCGATGCGATAAATTTGTGTATCACTCAGCACGAAGGTCAGTTTAGAAAAAGCGGCGAACCTTATGCGATTCACCCGATTTTGGTCGCTTGTATAGTTTCGTTTATGGGTGGGGACGATGATATGGTGATTTCTGCGCTTCTGCACGATGTTGTTGAAGATACAGACTTTACAGCCGATCAAGTCGGAGAGAGATTTGGCGAAGAGGTCGCTAAAATCGTTGAAGGGCTAACAAAAATCGTAAATATCAGAGAAGATAAACTAGCCCCATCAAGTGATACAAATTCTAAACTTCGCACAACTGCGCTTACTTTTAGGCGAATGTTGCTTGTTTCGATTGAAGATGTTAGGGTGCTTGTTGTTAAGCTTTGTGATAGGCTTCATAATATGCTGACTTTGGACGCCCTAAGACCCGATAAACAAAAACGCATAGGCGAAGAAACGCTTCTAGTTTATGCTCCTATTGCTCACAGGCTTGGAATTTCATCTGTAAAAAATATGCTTGAAGATTTAAGCTTTAAGTATGTTATGCCTGATGAATACAAAACGATTCATGACTATGTAAGCGAACACAAACAACAACTTCAAATAAATTTAAACAAATTTAGCGAAAGAGTAAAAGAGCTTTTGCTTACAAATGGTTTTAGCGAAGATAGTTTTGAAATGCAAAAACGCCTGAAACATTACTATTCGATTTTTTTGAAAATGCAAAGAAAGGGCATTTCGATTGAAGAGGTTTTGGATTTATTGGCGATTCGAATTTTGGTTAAGAAGCCGATGGATTGTTACCTTGTTTTGGGTATTTTGCATACTAAATTTAATCCACTTATCTCGCGTTTTAAGGATTATATCGCACTTCCTAAACATAACGGCTATCAAACCATACACACAACCGTTTTTAACGATAGTATGATAATTGAAGCGCAAATTCGCACTTTTGATATGCATAATACTGCCGAATTTGGCGTGGCGGCTCACTGGAAATATAAATATAGCGGCTCGATGAATCCAAAGCTTGATTGGCTAAGCGACATTAGTATGCAAGAAGTCGATGAAACAAGCGCAGAAGATTTATACGAATATGCAAAAGATAGCCTATATGTCGAAGACATAGCAGTTTATTCGCCAAAAGGCGGAATTTTCACGCTTCCGCGTGGGGCAACGGCGTTAGACTATGCTTACGAAATTCACTCGCAAGTTGGCCTAAAAGCGACAGAAGCCTTTGTAAATCGCATAAAAGTGCCACTTTTAACCGAGCTTAAAAACGGCGATATTGTTCATATTATCACAGGAAATGAGCCACATTATCGTTGTAGTTGGTTAAATTCGGTCAAAACAGGAAAAGCAAGAGCTACAATCAAAAGTTTTTGCAAACAAAAGATAAGAGATTTAAATCACGAAGTAGCAATCAATATATTATCTGCGATATTTAGCACAAAACAAGATAAAATCATAAGTTGGTTAGAAAGTGAAAATTTAATCAAAAAAATAGCAAAAGCAGCTTACGATAGCGTATATTTAAAAGATGTTGTCAATGCGCTAAAAAAATATCCGCTTAAAGAAAAGCTCTTTAAAATTCGTGATAAATATGTCGTAGAGAAGCAAAAATTCGATAATATTGTAGTTTATTCAAATTATAAAATAAATTCGGTAGAATTCGATTATTGTTGTAATCCAAAAAGGGGAGACGATATAATTGGTTTTAGAAGTCATCATAATGTAACAGTTCATCACAAGCTGTGCGAAAGAGCGGCAAATTTGATGAAAAATGATGAGATGATTTTTGTAAAATGGACGAGAAATGCGCCACATAGATACAATGTCATCTTAAAACTTGAAAACAAACGAGGTTCGTTGGCTGAGTTTTTGACATATTTGTCTAAGTTACAGGTGGATTTGGTCTCAATTAGACTTAGCGAAAATTCAGAAACTTCGTCCGATTTCTTTGAAATTACGATAGAATTAAATGAAAGTTTAAATTCAAATTTCATAAGAGAAAAATTGCGAAATCGCTATAAAATAGTTGATTTTGTTTCACAAAACGATGTTTATAATAACTAATAAAGGAGCAAGAAATGGCTGACATAAAAGAGATTATGGAGAATTTTAAAAGAGGCGTTGCCGAAATTATCGGTGAAGAGCAAATCGAAGCTCTTATAAAAAATTATTACGATAAAAAACAAAATTATCATATTAAAATTGGGCTTGATCCAACTGCACCGGATTTGCATTTAGGGCACACTGTTGTTTTAAACAAACTTGCTTTTTTACAAAAACACGGAGCGATAGTGCAGTTTCTAATCGGTGATTTTACAGCTCAAATCGGAGATCCAAGCGGTAAGAGCGAAACTAGAAAAAAACTAGATCACGCAACTGTGCTAAAAAATGCTAAAACTTATCAAGAACAAGTTTTTAAAATTTTAGATAAAGATAGAACCGTAGTTATGTTTAACTCAGAGTGGTCAAATCGCCTTGGAGCAGCTGGCATGATAGAGCTTGCTAGCACCTACAATGTCGCTAGAATGCTAGAAAGAGATGATTTTACAAAACGATTTAGAAATGAACAACCAATTAGCATTAGTGAATTTTTGTATCCTCTTTTGCAAGGTTACGATAGTGTTTGTATGAAATCTGACATCGAATTTGGCGGAACAGATCAAAAATTTAATCTTCTTATGGGTCGCCAACTTCAACGCACTTATGGTGTCGGCAAAGAACAAGCCGTCGTTATGATGCCGCTTCTTGTTGGGACTGACGGCGTAAATAAAATGAGTAAAAGCCTAAATAACTATATTGGCGTAACCGACGAGCCAAATGATATGTATGGCAAGATTATGAGTATTAGCGATGATTTGATGTGGGATTGGTATAATCTATTAAGCAATAATTCAAACGAAGAATTGGCTCTAATCAAAAATTTTGTCGAAGACGGCACAATTCACCCAAAAGCAGCAAAAGAAGCTTTGGCAATGGAGATTGTTACTAGATTTTATAGTGAAGAAATTTCACTAAAAGCAAAAGAAGAATTTGATAAAGTGCATTCAAATAACGAGCTTCCTACCGAAATTCCTGAATTTAAAATCGGCTCTCCTGCTTGGATTGTAAAAGCGATTATGTCTTGCAAACTAGCGCCATCTAGCTCGGAAGCTAGACGCCTAATAAAATCAAATGCCGTTAGCCTAGATCAAAATAAAGTAACAGACGAGCAGCTTCAACTAAGTTCGGGCGAATATGTTTTACAAGTCGGTAAGAAAAAATTTGCAAAACTTATTGTAGAGTAAAAAGGAATAAAATGCAAAGCTTAAAAATTGGCAAGTACGAGATCAAATATCCGATATTTCAAGGCGGAATGGGTCTTGGTATTAGCTGGGATAAATTAGCAGGAAGCGTTAGCTTAAATGGTTGTCTTGGCATCGTAAGCTCCGTTGGAACGGGATATTATGAAAATAGAGCACATATCACAAAAGAGATAAATTCTAAGCCTTTTGGAAGTGATAATTTTTACTCAAAAGCAGGTCTAACAGCAGTTATCGAAAATGCTAGAAAAATTTGTGGCGATTTGCCTTTGGGTGTAAATATTATGTATGCGGCGAGTGATTATGCAAGAGTTGTCAAAGATGCTTGTGAAGCAGGGATTAACATTATCGTAAGTGGAGCAGGGCTTCCTACAAATTTGCCTGAATTTACGGCAAATTTTAAAGATGTCGCACTTGTGCCGATAGTTTCATCGGCAAAAGCGCTAAAAATCATCTGCAAACGCTGGACGCAAAGATACGATCGTTTGCCCGATGCTGTTGTTTTAGAAGGGCCATTAAGCGGCGGTCATCAAGGATTTACTTACGAGCAATGCACTGACCCAGAGTATCAACTAGAAAAACTAATTCCGCAAGTAAAAGAAGAAATCAAAGCGTGGGGCGATTTTCCGTTAATCGCAGCGGGCGGAATTTGGGATAAAGATGACATAGATAGAGCCATGAGTTTGGGCGCTGACGGCGTTCAAATGGGAACTAGATTTATCGGCACTTTTGAGTGCGACGCGGCTGATGGTTTTAAAGAAGTTATTTTAAATTCGACAAAAGAGACAATCGAGCTTTTAAAATCGCCCGTTGGTTACCCGGCTCGTGGAATTAGAACAAATTTGATAAATTTGGTTGCTAAAAAAGAAGGACCAAAAATTCAGTGCGTTAGCAACTGCGTAAGTCCGTGCGAACGGGGCAAAGGCGCAAAAGAAGTAGGGTATTGTATTGCCGATCGCTTAGCCGATGCGTATCACGGCGTCAAAGAAACGGGGCTATTTTTCACAGGCGCAAACGGCTACAAGCTAAAAGAGATAATTTCCGTTAAGGATTTGATTAAAAAATTGGTAAATGGCGAAAATAGTTAAATTTTTACTCATTTTTTTATGTGCGATTTGTTTGCACGCCGGTGAATATGATGAATTTTTTACCAAATTCGACAAAACATTTAAAAGTGCAAATTTACAAGAACAACAAAATTTGCACAATGAATTAAAAAATGTCTATCTTCGCACTTCGACAAGTTCTCAAAAAGAGTATCGCATAGATGCGCTAAAAAGGCTGATTTTTAGTTCAAAAGCGCTTGATTATAATGCAAATAGTTATGAAAGTGAGCTAAAAAGGCTCGGTGGGGAGTATGATTATCCTGCGAATTTAACCCTTACAAAAAAGGAAAATAGCACTAAAAATTCACAAAATGTTGCACTAAATTCACCAAAGAATTCTAGTAATGAGCTAGAAAAGTTAAAACCACAAAATTCAAATTCGAATTCGCAAAATTCGCAACCAACGGCGATGAATTCGCAAAATTCAAATTTAAATTCCCAACCAACGATAGCAAATTCGCAAAATCCAAAAGAGATAAAGGTAGCTAAAAAACTAGATCCAAAAACAGCAAAACTATCGCTAAATTCGGCACAAGTATCTCAAAATGAGCTAATACTTGAATTTAACAGAGAAATTGCGCCAAAAGAATTTAAAAATTTTGTTTTACAAAACAGTGAACGCTATCGCTTCGTGATTGATTTTGACGGGGTGCAAAACTCCAAAAATAAGCTTTTTAATGGAATTTTGGTTGATGAAATTAGGATTGCACAAAGAGATTTAAAAAGTGTTCGAGTGGTGTTAAGCTCAGTAGAAAAATTTAGTACAAATTTAGGTTTTGATAAAAATATTTTAACCATTAAAGTCGTTCAAAACACTCAAAAAATCGCAAATTCTGAGAAAAAAACCGACAAAGCGAATTCGCAAAACGATAGTAAAAAAACAGCTTCCGCTCCTACGCCGATTTCAAGGACGCCGAGTTCGGCAACCACGACAAGCACAAAGTATAACTCCACAAAAGGTAAAATTATCGTGATTGATCCAGGTCACGGCGGCAAAGATCCGGGCGCTCTTGGCAACGGATTAAAAGAAAAAACGATTGTTTTAAATACGGCAAAAAAGCTTGGCGAGTTGCTTAAAAAACGAGGATATAAGGTGCATTATACGCGCTCAAACGATACATTTATAAATTTAAAATCTCGCACGGCATTTGCAAACAAGAAAAATGCCGATATGTTTATTTCTATTCATACAAACGCTGCGCCAAATAAAAAACAAGCACCGAATTTTAGCGGCGTGGAAACCTTTTTTCTAAGTCCTGCTAGAAGCGAGCGTTCAAAAAATGCTGCCGCTCTTGAAAATAAGGGCGATTTAGAAGATATGAACGAATTTTCGCAAGAGACATTTTTAAATTTTTTAAATCGCGAAAAAATAATTGCTTCAAATAAACTTGCTATCGATATTCAGGGCTATATTCTTAACTCTGTGCAAAGTAAATTCAAGTCCAAAGACGGTGGCGTTAGAGAAGCGCCGTTTTGGGTTTTAGTGGGTGCGACAATGCCTGCCGTTTTAATCGAGCTTGGATATATAAGCCACCCTGATGAAGGCAAACTGCTAGGCAAAAATGAGTATCAAAACGCACTTGCAAATGGCATTGCAAACGGCGTAGATGCGTATTTTCATAAAAATAAATAGATATGATTTACAAAAATAATACGCTTTATAGCGAGAAATTTGACGATTTTTATTTTAATTCTGATAGTCCTGTTGGAGAGAGTGAGTTTGTTTTTGCTAGTGCTTTAAATGAAATTTGGGATAGCAATGACGAATTTATCGTAGCTGAAACAGGCTTTGGCATAGGGCGAAATTTTTTAACGCTTTGCAAAAAATTTGCAAAAAGTGGTAAAAAACTGCACTTTGTCAGTATCGAAAAGTATCCTTTTTCAAAATCAGAACTCAAAGAAATTTACGCCAAATTTGGCGAATTTGACGGGATTTGGCAAAGACTAGTTAAAAAATATCCACAAAATTTAATCCACGGCATAAATCGCATAAATTTTAGCAAAAATATTATTTTGGATTTGTGTGTCGGCGATGTTAGCGAGATTTTGGGTGAGCTTGAATTTGACGCTGATGTGTGGTTCTTAGACGGCTTTTCGCCTAGCAAAAACCCCGAAATGTGGAGCGATGAAATTATCCTAAAAATCGCAAATTTAAGCAAAATTGGAGCAAAAATCGCAACTTATAGTAGTGCTACAAGCGTTGCAAATGCCCTTGAAACGGCAGGTTTTAAAGTAGAAAAGGTGCAAGGCTTTGGCAAAAAACGAGAAATGATACGAGCAAAAAAAATCAAAAATGATGAATTTATAAAAAATAGCCATTTTTCTCGCCCTAAAACTTCGCTAAAATCGCCAAAAAAGACAAGCGTTTTGATTGTGGGAGCAGGTATTGCAGGACTTGTGGCGGCAACAAAACTAAAAAAACTTGGATTTCGCGTTAAAATCGCAGAAAAGCAGGGCGAAGTCGCCACAAACGGAAGTAGTAATTTCTGTGGTGTGGCTGAACCGCTCATCACAAAAGACGGCGTAAAACTGGGCGAAATGCACATCTGCGCGTTTTTACAAGCATATCAATTTTATAAAAAATTTATTCCAAAAAAACTAATCAAATTTGGTGGTGTGAAAGAATTTGCATACGATGATGAATTAGAAAATCGCTATAAAAACGCAAAAAGTAAGATTTTTGAATTTTGCCAAAAATGCGCTAAAAACGAGCCTTATGACTATATTTTTATCAAAAATGGCGCATTGGCAAGACCAAAGAAAATTTGTAAATTTTTATCAAAAAAATTTGAGATTTTATTTTCGCACGAATTTATAAATTTTACAAGAAAAAACGAAAAATATGAAGTAAAATTTTCTACACCAAAAGGCGAAAAAACCGACTTTTGCGACATTTTGATTTTTTCTTGTGGTAGCCATAGCGAAGAACTTTTTGGCAAAGGGCAAAATCCAAAAACAAATCTTAATAAATTCGTGCAAATTAGCTCCGTGCGTGGTCAGACCACGCTTTTAAAGCCGTGCGTGAAAACCAAAATTCCACTTTCGGCGCGTGGCTATATATGCCCTGCGATTAAAAATCGCCAACTCATCGGGGCGACTTACGATAGGCTTTTATACCACGATGGTCCTCGCAAGGAAGATGATTTGCGAAATTTAGAAAGTATTAGCGAATTTTTTAGCAAAAAACCAAAAATCATCGCTTCAAATGTCGGTTATCGCTCATATAGTGGCGACAGATTTCCGCTAATAGGGGCTTTTGTAAGCGAAAATGAATTTATAAGGGATTTTAAAAGTTTGCCTTGGACGAAAAATAAGCTTTCAAATTTACGCCCAAAATATCTACCGAATTTATATATCACAACAGCGCATGGTTCGCGTGGGCTAACAACGGCGATTTTAGGGGCTGAGCTTTTGTGTGATTATATTTTAAATCGTCCGCTTTGCGTGGTAAAAAGCGTGGCAAATGAGCTAAATCCAAATAGATTTTTGATACGAAAACTCAAAAAAGGGCTAGTAAAATGAGAAAAATAATTTTATGGCTGTTGGTGATTTTTGCGATTTTTGGTTTTGCCTTGTTGATTTTGGCAAATGTAAATCCAAATTTATTTCGCGAAATCAAGCTATTACTTGGCATTATAACGACGGCGATTTTTGTTATTTTGATTGTGATTTTGGCGATTTTTGAGAAAAAAGTTGTTAGATTTCCGTTTTTAAGTGCCGTTTTTGTGGCTTTGATCGCAGGATTGATTGATGGAATTTTGCTTTTTAAAAATCGCTATTATATCGGGCTTAGCGCGATTTTGTTTGTGGCTTTTGTCATTTATTTGCAAATTAAACATAAAAAATTTACAAACGATAGCGATGACGATACTGCGCCGAATTTTAAAGATGAAAATTTAGAGCAAAAAGTCGAAGAAAATGGTTAAGGTTTTTAAATTTCGCCCTAAAAAAGAGCCAAAAAATTCACAAAACGAGCAAAATTTGCAAGATGAAAATTTTAACAATATCTCAAATTCGCAAAATTCGGGCGGAATTTTTAAATTTATCACCATTTTTTGGATTGTTTGTTTAGTTTTAAATTTGCTAAATTTGACAAACGAACTTAAATTTCAAAGCCAAATTTCTGCCGTTTTGTGGTTTTTATTTTCATTTATCTTAATAATTTCAATTTACAAATTTGCATTTTTTGGTGCAAATTTAGCAAGATTTCTTATGGTTTTTGTTGCATTTTGTGGCGGATTTTTCGCAAGTGCGTTGTATTTTGGCACTATCGCCGAAAACGCCTTTGAGTTTGGGGGAATTTGCGCGTTGATGGCTTTATTTTTCTCATTTGGCTTTGCCGTGATAGTTTGATTGAAGTTAAAATCAACTTAGCTTTTAATTCCCCATACCGAACGGATTAAAGTGCAAATTTAGGCAATTTCTGCACTCATTACCAAACACAGGTAACTTCGTTTGAAATTTCCTAAATTTGCACTTTACTACGCCCACTCTGTCTTGAATATTTTGTTGGTAAATTAAGGCAAATTGGCTCAATTTCTCGCAATCGCCAGTATTTAAATTTCTAAAACAATCAATCAAAACATTTACGAAGTAAATTTTTTTAAAAAATCTGTAAAACTTACCTAATTTTTTTGATTTTACTTTTCGAAATTTTTAAAATTTTTGACGGAATTTTTTCGCTAAATTTATCATCGACGACAATGTCTGCGATATTTTTTGCAACTTCAAGGTCAAAATTTTTGCCGTGCAGGTTTGCAGAAGTCGAATACATAAATCCAAATTCATCAAGGAATTTTGAGTGTTCGCAGTCTTTTACGACACGCACGGCAAGGGAATTTGGATACAAAATCGTAGTTTTTTTAGCTCTTCTTACCAAATTTTTATGCGAATTTGGGACTCGCACAAAATTTTTTAACTCACTAAATTTACTTAGCGTTATTACGCACGGCGTATCAACAGCTCTTCCTTTTGCCTTGTTAAGTTCGGTAAAATCCTTGCTTAAAAATCCAGCGGTAGTATCTGTTTGAGCTAAAAAAATCATCTTAAAAAGCCTGAATTTTGGCGTAAATTTGTTTAAATTCACGCCAAATTTGCAAATTTATTTGTAGTTTTTAATCGCTTTTTTTAGGATTTCTTCTGCTTTTTTCGCATCAGCATAATCCTTAACTTTCACCCATTTACCCGGCTCCAACGCTTTGTAAGTTTCAAAGAAATTTTTGATTCTATCAAGGGTGATTTTTGGCAAATCGCTTAGAGATTTGATATTTTCATATCTAGGGTCGATTTTGCTAATCGGCACAGCTAGGAGTTTTTCGTCCATTCCGCTCTCATCTTCCATAACCAAAACGCCGATTAAGCGGCATGGGATAACTGAACCTGCTTGAAGTGGGTATTCATTTAGTACCAAAATGTCTGCTGGATCGCCATCATCTGCTAGTGTATTTGGCACAAAGCCGTAGTTTGCAGGGTAAAACATCGCCGAATACATCACGCGATCGACACACACTGCACCGCTTTCTTTGTCGATTTCATATTTTATGTTTGAGCCGTAAGGGATTTCGATTACAGCGTTGATTTTATCAGGGTTTAAACCTGCTTTGATTTTACTAATATCCATTTTTTGTCCTTTTTATTAAATTTGTAAATTTACCACGCATTTATGGAAAATCCCGTGAAAACTCCACCGCCGCCGTTACTGGCACTTGCATTAACTGATTTTTTCGCTTCGCAACCGCTGAAAAAAATCAAAACGGCAAAAACGGCGAGAAATTTAAAAATAGTTTTCACAGAAATTTCCTAAATTCTACTCTTCATTTGCGATTTTTTTCGCAATTATTTCGTTCATATCGGCAACGATTTCTTCGATTGTGCGTTCGCCATCGACTGAGTAAAAAATACCCTTGTTGCCGTAAAATTCGCGGATTGCGCCGATTGGTTCGTTAAAAACTTTCATACGATTGTAAAAAACTTCTTCGTTATCATCAGCACCCCTTGCGCGACCCAAAACGCGCTCTTTTGCGGTATTTTCGCTAACGGCGACTTCGATGACTGCTGAAAGCTCTATTTCATCTTCGTCCTTTAAAACTTCATCAAATTTACTCATTTGCTCTACGCTTCTTGGGTATCCGTCGATGATGATAAAATCTTTTGGCGAATTTTTTATCGCAGAAGTTATAGCTCCCACTACGATTTCAAGTGGAACGAGATTTCCTTTTGAGATAAAGCTATCGATTTTAGCACCTAGTTCGCTTCCGCTTGCGACTTCTGCACGAAGCAAATCGCCTGTTGAGTAGTGGGCGATACTTTCGTTATTTTGCGCGATTATGTTTGCGTCGGTGGTTTTACCGCTGCCCGGCGCTCCGATGATTAAAAATAGATTTTTCATTTTTTATCCTTTAAATTTATTCTTAGACCTAATTCTTGTAGTTGATCATGGCTTACTTCGCTAGGAGCTTTTGTCATAGGGCATTGCGCTCGTTGCGTTTTAGGGAAAGCGATGACATCTCTAATGCTACTTGATTTGGTTACTAGCATCATAAGTCTATCAAAGCCGATAGCGATACCACCGTGTGGTGGAGCACCAAAGCTAAGCGCATCAAGCAAGAAGCCAAATTTTTCTCTTTGCTCGTCAGGTTCGATTTTAAGCAGTTTGAAAACTTTTTCTTGAATTTGAGACTTATGAATTCTGATACTTCCGCCGCCTAGCTCAACGCCGTTTAGCACGACATCATAAGCGATAGAAGTTATATCTTCGATGTCTGCTTCGTCAGGGTTATTTGGCATAGTAAATGGGTGGTGCATAGCAGAGTAGCTTCCGTCGTCGTTTTGTTCGAACATTGGGAAATTTACAACCCATAAAAACTCAAATTTGTTTTCATCTATCAAATTTAGCTCGTTTGCAAGGAAAATTCTAAATCGTCCCATATAATCAAGCACGATTTTTTTCTTTCCGGCGCCGAAAAACACAACATCGCCGACAGCTAAATCACAACGGTTTACAAGTTCGTTGATTTCATTTTCGGCAAAGAATTTAACCAAAGGTCCTTTTAGTCCTTCTTCTTTGACTTGGATAAATGCTAGTCCCTGAGCGCCAAATTTGCGAACAAATTCTTCAAAGCCTTGCATTTGTCGTTTGCTAAAAATTTTATCTCCGCCTTTGACGACAAGTGCTTTTACGCGATTTTTCTTTTTATCGCTACCCAAATTTGCAAACATTTCGTTGTTTGATTTTTCAAAAATGTCGGCAACATCGATTAACGGCATTTCAAAACGCAAATCAGGCTTGTCGCTGCCATAAAGCTCCATGGCTTCTTTGTATTCCATACGGCGAAACGGCGTTTTGATCTCATGACCACATGCGCTAAAAATGTCTTTAAGCACTTTTTCGCCGACATTTATAACATCTTCTTGTTCGCAAAAGCTCATCTCGACATCGATTTGAGTAAATTCAGGTTGGCGATCTGCTCGCAAATCTTCATCTCTAAAACATTTTGCGATTTGAAAATATCTATCAAATCCTGAACACATTAAAAGCTGTTTGAAAAGCTGTGGGCTTTGCGGAAGCGCGTAAAAACTTCCAGGATAAACCCTGCTAGGAACCAAATAATCCCTTGCGCCTTCCGGTGTAGCGCGTGTTAAAATCGGAGTTTCAACTTCGATAAAACCAAGCTCATCGAGTGCATTTCGTGCCGCAATGGCTGCTTTTGAGCGAAGTTTAAATCGCTCGTAGTTTTCGTTTGTGCGTAAATCCAAAAAGCGATATTTTAGTTTGATTTCTTCATTTACGCTTTTATCGCCGATGACAAACGGCAACGGCTCACTTGGATTTTCTATGCTCAAATTTTCCACGACGATTTCGATTTCGCCTGTTTTAAGCTTTGGATTTACCAAACCTTCGCCTCTGGCTCTAACTTTACCTTTTGCTCTTAGAACAAATTCGTTTCTAGCTTCGTTTGCAACTTCGTAAGCATTTTTACTATCTTTTGGGTCGCAAACAAGCTGAATTAGACCTGTTTTATCTCTTAAATCTATAAAAACAACACCGCCGTGATCGCGATAAGAATTTACCCAACCACAAACGCTAACTTCCTTTCCGATGTCGTTTTTACCTAAATCAGTGCAATAATGACTTCGCAAATTTTCTCCTTAAAAAATATAAAACTTGATATTATATTTAAATTTTGCTTTTACAAAGCTAATTTTTTATAAAATACCAAAATGGAAAATCAAAATAACAAAATTCATCTAAATTTAAACACTATCGGATTAGTTGCTAAAAAAAGCGAAGAAATCGCACCGCAAATCGAAAAAATCGTTAAAATTTTAAAGAAAAAAAATATAAATTTGCTGGTTGAAAAAAGCAGTGCCGAATTTTTTGGCTTAAAAGGTGTCGAATTTAAAGAAATATTAGAAAACACAAATGTTTTTATCAGCCTTGGCGGAGATGGCACGCTAATTAGCACAGCAAGAACACTAGCACTTAAAAATGCTTTTATTTTGGGCGTTCATGCAGGTACTTTGGGTTTTTTAACCGACACGAAGTTAGATGAATTTGCTAAATTTATGGACGATTTTTTGGGCGGAAATTATGAAATTCAAAAACCGATAATTTTAGATGTCGTGCTTGAAAATAAAAACGGAAAAGTTATCAAAAAAGTCGCATTTAACGATGTTGTTATCACTAGAAGCCTAACTTCTTCAATGGCAAAAATCGACGCGTTTTTAAATAGAAAATATTTTAATACATACTTTGGCGACGGCGTTTTGGTAAGTTCGCCTGTGGGTTCGACAGCGTATAATATGAGCTCGGGCGGTTCTATCGTTTATCCGCTTTGTGATGTTTTTTGTTTGACGCCGATTTGTTCGCATAGCCTTTCGCAACGACCTTTGATTTTGCCAAAAGATTGCATGGTGAGCTTTAAAAATAGCGGTGGTTCGGAAGTTAGCATAGTTATCGACGGACAAGACGCTTTTGATATGAGCGAATTTAAAAGCGTGAGTGTAGGCATAAATAAAACTAGAATTTCGTTAATTCGCAATGCAAAGGCTGATTATTTCGATATTTTAAAAGAAAAGCTTGGCTGGGGGCAAAACGCCTAATGATAGAGCGAATTTACATTAAAAATTTAATCGGCTTTAAAGAGAGTGAGCTGGTTTTTTCAGGCGGTTTAAATGTTTTTACGGGCATTAGCGGGGCTGGAAAATCAGTGCTAATGAGTGCGATTTTAGCAGTGTTTGGGCTGTGCGAAAGCGAAGCAAATGTGGTCGAAGCCGATGTCGGGCATAAATTTGATCTTGATGAATTTGGCATAGAAAATGAAGAGCCAAACAATTTTCGAGTTTTGAAGGAAAAATCGGCAAGGTATTTTGTAAATTCGCAGATGATTTCAAAGAAAAATCTAAATTTGGCAGTGGGTTCATATATAAAATTTTTAGGTGCTAAAAACGCAGATGAGCTTGGTAGCGAGAATTTATTAAATTTACTAGATATTTTAGTTTGCAAAAACGAGCCTGAATTTAGAGAATTTTTATCAAATTTTAGGGCAAAATTTGCCGAATTTTCAAGAGTTTTAAAAGAACTTAAAAAAATCGAAGAAGAAGAAAGTAAAATCGAAGAGCTTAAAGAATTTGCTAAATTTGAAATCGATAAAATTTCATCTATTTCGCCTAAACTTGGCGAATACGACGAACTTATAGAAATCAAAAAAAAGCTTAGCAAAAAAGATAAGATTATCGAGCTTTGGGATAGAGCAGAGCGAATTTTTGAGTTGGAAAAAAGCGTAAGTGAGGCTTTAAATTTAAGCGGATTTGATAGCGGTTTTTTTGAAGATTGTATGAACGAACTTAGGCTTAAAAAAGAAAGCTTAAATTTGGACGAACTTGACGAGATCGACATAGAGCAAATTTTGGATAGAATCGAAGCATTAAGTGGCTTAAATAGGCGATACGGAAGCATTGAAGAGGCTCTTAAAATTTTGCAAATTCGCAAAAATGAGCTAGAACACTATGAAAAAATTAGCTTTGAAAAGCGGGATTTACAAAGCAAATTTGCAAATTTGCAAGATGAAATCTTAAAAAGTTCAAATTTTATTTCAAAGAAACGAAAAAGCGTGGCAAATTTGCTTGAAAATTCGATAAATTCGTATTTGTCGCAACTTTATATGAATAATGTAATTTTAAATTTCAAAGAAAAAAATACCGATGAAAACGGAAGCGATGAAGTTTTTGTAAGCATCAATGAAACCGAGTTTAAAAATTTAAGCTCCGGCGAGATAAATCGTCTCCGCCTTGCCTTTATAGCGGCGAATTTAGATATTTCAGGTTGCGGAAGCGGCGTTTTGATACTAGATGAAATTGATTCAAATTTAAGCGGAAAAGAGGCGATGAGTATCGCCGTTGTTTTGCAAAAAATTTCAAAATTTTATCAAATTTTTGCTATCTCTCATCAGCCGCAGCTTAGCTCCAAAGCCCATACTCACTTTTTGGTCAGCAAAAGCGAAGGTGTTTCGTATGTTACAAATTTAAGAAAAGATGAGAAAATCAATGAATTAGCCCGTATGATAAGCGGTGAAGTTATAACAAAAGAAGCCCTAGAATTCGCTAAAAAATTAGTCTGCTAGTATATATTTTTTTCATTTAAGCTTGTAAAGAAATTTTTTTGATAAAATAATATGTCTTGGAAAAAGGAAATTTTTGTCTTGTCGGATTTAAATTTTTTTTGGAAAGAGTTTGATGATTATAGATACGCATTGTCATCTTGACGATGATAGTTACGATGGCGATTTTAGCGAAGTTTTAGATAGAGCTAAGGCAAACGGAGTTAGCAAAATCATAATCCCGGGTGCGGATATAAATGATTTGCAAAAAGCTAGAAATTTAGCTCATGCAAACGAAAATATCTACTTTGCCGTCGGCGTTCATCCGTATCATTGTAACGATTTTGATTTAAGCATTTTGCAGACTTTTGCAAACGACGAAAAGTGCGTTGCGGTAGGCGAGTGCGGATTAGATTATTATAGACTTAAAAGTGATTTTGAAAGCGACGATGAAAGAGAGCAAAACAAAAGGCTTCAAAAGGAAGTTTTTTTAGCTCAGATAAATTTAGCGGCAAAACTGCAAAAACCGCTAATCGTCCATATTAGAGATGCAAACGAAGATAGCTTTGAAATTTTAAAAGCTAATAGTGATAAGTTGGTAGGCGGGGTGCTTCATTGTTACAATGCAAGCAGGTTGCTTCTTAGTTTAAAAGATTGTGGTTTTTATTTCGGAATCGGTGGCGTTTTAACATTTAAAAATGCTAAAAATTTGGTCGAAATTTTGCCTGAGATTCCGCTTGAAAAACTCTTAATCGAAACCGATGCGCCGTATCTCACGCCTGAGCCTTTTAGGGGAAAAAGGAACGAGCCAAGCTACACAAAGTTTGTCGTGGAAAAAGTCGCGAATCTTTTGAATTTAGAAATCTCAAAAGTCGAGCAGATTACGACTGACAATGCTTCTAGGTTGTTTTCGTTATAATTTTTAAGGAGAAAATTTGCAAAGTTTAAGATATTTGCTTTTTGTGATTTTAACTGCCTGTTTTGCGTTTGCAAAGCCGACTATAACCACTATAAATCACGAAAAGCTCATGGAAGACTTTGGTATCGAAAATACGGCACCAAACAAACTGCTTGTTTATTCGATTTACAAAGGAATTCCGCAACATGACAGAGATCTTTTTAGAAATATTATCAAAACAAAATCCCGCACCGCATATCTTATAAAAAATGAGCTTGAAGAAATCGGAGCACCGGAGTTTTTGCTCTATCTTGCTATGGTTGAATCAAAACTATCAAATAAAGCAACTTCTGGCGCAAAAGCGGCGGGAGTTTGGCAGTTTATGCCGGTTACTGCAAGAAATTTTGGACTTCGAATCGATAATTATGTCGATGAGCGAAGAGACCTAAAAGCTTCAACGGAAGCTGCGTTTGCATATTTGACATTTTTAAAGAAAAATATGGGAAAATGGTATTTAGCACTTATGGCGTATAATTGTGGCGAAGGAAGGTTAAAAAAGGCTATCGCAAAAACAGGGAGCGATGATTTGGAAGCTTTGATGAGTAGTGGAAATTTACCAAAAGAAACAAGCGGTTTTATTAAAAAAATCATAAGATACTCTTATATTGCCACAAGTAGCGATATTAGAGCTACACTAGATTTTAAAAACAAGCCATTGGGTTTTAAGCAAATTTTTGTAGCGCCCGGAACAAAACTATCAAGCGTGGCTAAATCAATCGGTATTTCTGCTAATGAAATGTCAAACTATAACGCTCATATCAAAAATGGCTCAGCCCCGTTAAATGGGAAATATCATTTTTATATCCCTGAAAACAAGCTAAATCTTTTTGTTGCAAACTATAAAAATAAAAAAGATGATAAATTTGGCGTTAGCGGAGAAAATTATCAAACACACTTGGTTGCGGCTAATGAAAATTTAAAAGTCATAGCTCAAAAATGGGGAGTTAGCGTAAAAGATTTAAAGGTAGCAAATAAATTAAAAAGCGATAAAATTTTAGTAAATCAAAAAATCAAAATTCCGCAAGGAGCCGACAGACTTTTAAGCACAAAAAAATATATCGTCCAAAACGGCGACACGCTTGCAGGAATTTCAAAAATGTTTTCTGTAAATATAAATGATTTGGTTGCTATAAACGATATAAAAGACGGTAAGATTGTAGTCGGAGATAACATTGACATACCATAAATTTAGCATTTTTTTGGCACTTTTTTTGATTTTTGGCATTAGCGGCTGTTCGCATAAAAGCACTTCGCATAAAACGCCCACTACAAAGCCAAGTGGTTCAAAAACTCCCGCTACCATGCGACCTTATACCATAAACGGCAAGACATATTATCCTGAGCATGTTAGCGTAGGTGATACACAAAAAGGCATTGCGAGTTGGTATGGTCCGAATTTTCACGGCAAAAAAACTAGCAACGGCGAAAGATATGACATGCATGCTATGACTGCTGCTCACAAGACCTTTCCTATGAATACTATGGTAAAAGTAACGAACACAAACACCGGCGAAAATGCCGTAGTTCGCATAAATGATCGTGGTCCTTTTGTAAGCGGTCGCATAATCGACCTGAGCAAAACAGCAGCACAAAAACTTAGCGTTTATGCTAACGGAACAGCTCCTGTTAAGCTCGAAGTTGTCGGATTTAGCGGAGAGATGATAGCAAAAAATTCGCCAAAGGCGACAGTGATCGGCGGAAATTTTATGGTGCAAATCGGTGCGTTTAGAAACGCAAATGGTGCAAATTCGTATAAGAGCGAATTTGATAATACTTCCGGTTACCGAACTATCGTAAAAGAGTTTGAGCTTGACGGAGAACCGATTTTTAGAGTATTTTTAAGTGGATTTAAAAGCGAAGACGAAGCCAGAGATTTCGCTCAGGGCGGTCCGTTTAGCGGCGCATTTATCGTAAGGGAATAAAAATGATAAGCAAAAAAAGAACTACAAAAGAAACTGATATTAGCTTGGAGCTTGAAATTTACGGCTCAGGCAAGGCTGAGATTAACACAGGCATTGGCTTTTTCGACCACATGCTAACGGCTTTGTGCAAGCACTCATTAATGGATATAAAACTCGTTTGCAAGGGCGATTTGGAAGTGGATTTTCACCACAGCGTCGAAGACTGCGGTATCGTGCTGGGTGAAGCTATAAAAGAAGCGATTTATCCGATTCAAAATGTCGAGAGATACGGCGATAGCGTGGTTGTCATGGACGAAGCGGCGACTAGCTGTGCTTTGGATCTCTCAAACCGAGCATATCTAGTTTATGAAGGTTTAAAAACCGGTAAAATCGGCGAATTTGACGCTGAGTTAATCGCTGAGTTTTTCAGAGCCCTTGCATTTAATGCAAATATCACGCTTCATCTCATAAATTTGCGTGGAGACAACGCTCATCACATAGCAGAAGCCACATTTAAGGCATTTGCCGTTGCATTTAGACGAGCAGTTACTAAAAACTCACGCACAGGAACTCCAAGCACAAAAGGCGTGTTGTAGCGTATGGATTTATTAATTTTAACTACTTTTTGGCTAGGAATTCCGATATTTTTTACTATCGCATTGACGATTGAGTGCGTAAGGCGATTTAAAAAGTTAAAAACGCTAGATAAGGAAGATTCTATTTACGCTGAGCGTAAAAAATCTGCTAGAACATTATTCATAGTGACATTTATTTGTTTTGTTATTACTATCGATTGGTATATCACTCATTTTATACTACAAATGCCACTTTTTTATATGTAGAGTAATTTATAGACAATTATCAAAGTATGATTAACAAGGGTTAGGATATGTTTGAAGATATTTTAGGTTTAGCGATTTTCGTTGGCACTCCTGTTTTGTTGCTTGCCATTATTGTTTTTCTTAACCGCAAATTAAAGACAAAAATTCAAACTAAAAATTGCTCCGAATTTGAAAAAACAGCACTTTATATTGTGCTTTCTATTGCGATTGTTATTTTTGTTTGCTCATTGCCTTATATGGCTCTTTTTATTTTAATGTCCCTATCTGGTGCTAAAATGTAGGAGAATTTATGAACGATGAAAAATTTTATAAAATTATTCTTATAATCTGCGTTATTTGGGCATTTAGCGTGGCTGGATTAGTTGCTTATACTTTTGATTTGCAAAGCAAATGTTCGATTATCTCGTATATCGCAAATGGGAAATAAGCCGTGAAAAAATCTCAAATTTTAACAATCATTTCGCTGATTTTTGCGTTTTTGGTGTTTGATTTAGCATTTTATCACGGAATTACTAAACGCTACAAAAACTCCACGAACCCCGAAATGCAGGCAAAATCAATCGAAGTTAGCAAATTTTTGCCATTTGATGAAAATTCGCAAATTTACAAAACAAAAGCGGACTTAAATTTACAAGGCGACTTGCCCGTCATCGACGGAGCGGCGGCACTTTTTCCTGTGTTTTCGGCTTTTGTGGGTGCAGTATATCCGGCTAGTAGCGTGGAATTTGACGGCAAAAATTTTACCGAAAAAAGCAGACTAAAATACACAAACACTCGTGGAGCCTACAAGGCTGTTGTTGATAAGAAAGCAGATTTGATTTTTGTCGCAAAGCCCTCAAATTCGCAACTACAATACGCCAAAGAAAATGGCGTGGATTTAGAATTCGTGCCAATCGGACTTGAAGCCTTTGTTTTTATCGTCCGTAATGATAATCCTGTATCAAATTTAAGCACCACTCAAATCAAGGAAATTTATAGCGGAAAAATCACAAAATGGTCGCAAGTAGGCGGGGTAAATTTATACATTGACGCTGTGCAACGAAACTAAGGCAGCGGTTCGCAAAGTGCGATGGCGGCGTTTATGAAAGATGAAAAAATGAAGCGAAACACGCTTGGATTTTTTGGCTCAGCCATTGGCTTTTCGTTTCGCTACTATGTCGAAACTCTCGTCGCAAACGGCAAAATCAAAATGCTAAGCCTAAACGGCGTGTATCCAAACAAAGAAAATATCAAAAACCGCTCGTATCCAATAATAGGCGAAATTTATGCTGTGTATGATAAAAATAATAAAAACGAAAATATCGCTAAAATTTTAGAGTGGATTTTGGGCCCACAAGGTCAAGAAATCATCGAGCAAAGCGGATATGTTGGGATAAAATAATAAATTCTAAAATTTTTATCTAAATTTAGCTAAAATTGTAGGATTTTAATAATAAGGTTTTTAAAATGGAAGGCTCTTTTTTTTCTTTTTTTTCGGTTTTAGTTTGTCCAATTATCGCTATTTATTTTATAATTATGACATTTCACGGCACTTCTGATTTGATTCGTCTTGGCAAACGAGATGACGATGAAGCGAAATTTTTAATCACAGCAACAAAAAAACAGACAAGAAAATATATCATCGGAGCTGTTATTTTTAGCGTTTTATCGTTAATTCCATATATCGCAAAAAATTTATAAAAATCATGTAAATTTGCTTTAAATTTATAAAATTCGTTAAATTCAGCCAAAATTCGCTAAAATCATCAAATTTAGATAAGCGAGAAAATTATGATAGAGATTATATTTTTAGATGTCGATGGTTGTTTGAGCGACGGTGGTTTGTATCACTCAAACAGCGGCGAAGAGATGAAAAAATTTAATGTCAAAGACGGCTTTGGGATTCAAGAGTGGCAAAGATGCGGCAAAAAAGTCGCCATAATCACAGGCAAAACCTCACAAATCGTCGCAAATAGGGCAAAAGAGCTGAAAATCGATATTGTTTTTCAAGGCGTAAAAGACAAACTCGCCAAAGCAACTGAAATTTTAGATGAACTTGGGCTTAGATTTTCTCAAGCTGCTGCGATCGGCGATGATTTAAACGATGCAAAACTTTTAAAAGCAGTTGGTGTGAGTTTCAAGCCAAAAAACGCTCTTGCTTCGCTTAAAGCCGACATTACGCTAAATTTAAACGGCGGAGAAGGCGCTGTGCGAGAAATGATCGAATATTTAGTCGATAAAAACGATATGAGAGAAGTTTGGAATAGCAAGTGGTTATAAAAATTTTTTATGTGGCAATCGCCATTTTTAGCGTGGCAATGGTGTTTTTAAGTCTTCAAGATCCCTATTTAACGGAAGCTTTTAAAAAAGATAATACAATTGCAAATATGGAGATGATTGGCATAAATGATTATGAAATAGGAGAAAAAATAAATTTGCAAATCACAGCTAAAAGCGGAACTAGGTATAAAAATTATGACGAATTCAGGGATTTTAACGGAACTCACTTAGAAGTCGATTTAAATCATACTCTTAGTTCAAAAACGGCTATCAGAAAGGGCGATATTTTGACCTTTAAAGGCGACGCAAACTACCAAAATAGCGACAATATAAACTATACTTCACAGGAAATAATTTACAATACAAAGAAAAAAATCGTTTCAAGCAATGTGCCGTTTGTTATGTGGCAAGGCGAAGATAGGGTTGGCGGAAAAAGCATTGTTTATGATATTAATAAAAAGCAGACAAACGCAAAAGGAATTCACGCATGGTATCAGATAAAAGATCAAAATTCTACAAATTAACTGCCTTTTTGGCGGTTTTTGCACTAAATTTGAGTGCAGGTGAGCAAGTCGAAGTTATGGCAGATGAATTTTTTGCCGATGAAGTGAAGCAAATTAGCCATTTAAGCGGTAATGTTACGATAAAAAAAGGAAGTTACGATACGCTAAAATCGGATAAACTAACTATAACTTTTGATAAAAATAGACAGCCTACAAAATACACAGCCACAGGAAATGCAAATTTTAAAATTTTGCTAAACGGCAAACACTACGACGGCAAAGGCGGAATGCTAACTTATACGCCAGAAAGCGAAATTTACACCCTTGAAAATAACGCATATTTACATGAAACTGAAACAAAAAAACAAGTTTATGGCGATAAGATTATCGTAAATCGCACAAAAGGCACTTACGAAGTAAAAAGTGGCTCAGGTGCAGAGAAAAAGCCGATTCGTTTGATTTTTCAAGTCGAGGATAATAAGTGATAAAGGTTTGTGGGGCTAAATTTATCACTTCTGCTAGTGGGCTTAGCGATAGCCCTGATTTTGGCAAAAGTGAAGTTGCCTTTTTAGGGCGGAGCAATGTCGGAAAAAGTAGCTTTATAAACGCTCTTGTTGGTCAAAAAAGCTTAGCAAAATCAAGCTCAACGCCCGGAAAAACGCAACTTGTAAATTTTTTCGAAGCCGAATTTATTGAGAATTTGGGCGAAAATAGTGAAAAATTTTCGCTTATTTTTGTTGATTTGCCCGGTTTTGGCTATGCAAAAGTTTCAAAAAAAATGCACGGAATTTGGCAAAAAAATTTGGACGAATTTATTAAAGAACGCAGAAATATAAAGCTTTTTGTGCATTTAATCGACTCTCGCCAGTTTGATTTACAAATCGATTTGAATTTGCAAGATTATCTAAAAAGTTTTTTGCGAAACGATCAAAAAATCATCAAATTTTACACAAAAAGTGATAAATTAAATCAAAGCGAAAAAGCCAAAGTTTTAAAATTTGATAACGAAGCAAAATTTATCTCAGTTTCAAAAAATTTTGGCATAGAAAACGCTAGACAAAGCATTATAAAAGGGGTTTTTGGTTTATGATAGAGTTAAAAAAAGCTAGACTTTGCGATATTGAAAGTATGCAAAATTTAGTAAAAGATGAGGTCGAAAGCGGGGTGCTTTTGCCAAGAAGCGACGAAGAGATTGCGACAAATATTCGTTCTTATACTCTTGCTTTTCGTGACGGAGAACTAGCAGGTTTTGCGTCTTTGAAAATTTTTAATGCGAATTTAGCCGAAGTGCGAAGTTTGGTTGTATCGCCGAATTTTCGTAAGCAAGGAATTGGCGCAAAAATAGTAGAAGAACTTATCAAAGAAGCCAAATTTTATGGCTTAAAGCAGGTTTTTGCTCTAACTTATCAAAAAGGTTTTTTTGAGAAATTGGGCTTTAAAGAAATTTCAAAAGAAGAGCTTCCGGCTCAGAAAATTTGGGCAGATTGTATAAAATGCAAAAAATTTCCGGTATGCAACGAAATCGCAGTAATCTATACGCTATAACAAATGCTTTTTTGATAGCGTGTTTGTTTATTTATCTGATTTTAACTTCGATGAATCAAAAATTACCGCCGCTAATAGGGCTATTTTTTCTTCATCAAATCGTGCTAAGATTTGAAAATGAAAACAAATTCAAAAGCTACGGCGCAATGTGGTATATAGGCATACTTTATCTTTTTATAGCTGAGCAAATTCACGGATTTCATCTATTTTCAATCGCCGTTACATTTATCATTTTTTATCTTTTTATATTTGAAATTTCGATCAAATTTATTAAATTTAGAAATTTGCTCATCGCACTTTATGTTGTTATCGGTTATGCGGGGACTTTTTTGGTTAGCAATGCTATTTCGTATGTCAAAAAAAGCGGATATTTGGTTTTTGGAAGCGAATATCTTTGGTATATTTTTATTGAAATTTTAATCGGACTTCTTATTTTTAGGGGAAGATTGGTATGAGATTAAAATTGGTTTTTTCATTTATTCTCATATTTTGGGCTATGCTTTTGGTGCGAATTTACTATCTTTCTATCAAATCAAATGAATATTACGAAGAAATCGCCGAACAAAATGTAGTAAAAAGCGAACTCATCGCTCCTGTCAGGGGGCAAATTTTAGATACCAAAGGCACACCATTAGCCATAAATAGGCTTGGATTTTCGATTTGGCTTGCTCCACATCTAAAAATTGATAGCGAATTAGAAGAAGAAATTTCAGTTTTAACGGAAATTTTTTCAGAACTAAATGCTACGCAGATAAAAAAAGATTATCAAAAACAAAATTCGCCTTACAATCAAAATTTTATAAAAGTTGTCGAATTTTTGGATTATAACGAAACGGTAAAACACTTCGCCACACTAAATTTAAGAGATAAATTAAAAATCGAGCCAAGCTCGCAAAGGCTTTATCCGCAAAATTCCCTTGCTTCGCATGTCATCGGCTATGTGGGTCGTGCAAATTCGAAAGATATAGAAAAAAACTATATGTCGCGTTTGACTGGTTATGTCGGCAGAAGCGGCGTTGAAGGCTACTATAACGAGCTATTACAAGGCAGTATCGGTGAGCGGAAAACAAAAGTTACAGCCCTAAATAAAGTCGTCGAAGAAATTTCATTTGTGCCGCCAAGTAGTAGCGATATAGCCCTTACGATTGATATGCAAATGCAAGAGTATTTGCGAGAAATTTTCAAAAACGACGCAGGTGTCGCCATAGTCATGGACATAAAAGACGGAGCGATACTAGCGGCAGGAAGCTTTCCTGAATATGATTTAAATCAGTTTGTAACGGGCATTAGTGCTGAAAATTGGAACGAGCTTATAAACGATTTGAGCCACCCATTTACAAATAAGCTTGTAAATGGGCTTTATCCGCCCGGTTCAGTTATAAAAATGGCGATTGGCATGTCATTTATAAATTCAGGCAAAATAAATGAAAAATGGGCACCGCATTGTAGCGGCGTAATGGAGCTTGGCGGTCGGAAATTTCGTTGTTGGAAAGGCTGGGGGCATGGCAAAGTGGATTTAAACGACGCCATAAGAGAGAGTTGCGATGTCTATTTTTATGAAGGAAGTTTGATTGTAGGCATTGATTATATGGCGAGTTATCTTGATAGAATGGGCTTTGGTCGCAAAACAAATGTCGATTTGCCGAACGAATTTGTAGGCACCGTGCCAAATAAAGCATGGAAAATGCAAAAATTTAAGCGCCCGTGGTATCAAGGCGAAACCGTAAATGCTTCCATAGGGCAAGGCGATATACTAATAACACCTATGCAAATGGCAAAACACACAGCCGAACTAGCTTCCGGAAAAGGCTTAACGCCACATTTTTTAAAAAGTATCGAAGGTGAAAAAATCGAATTTGCTCCAAAAGAGCTTTTTACGCCGACAGAAATGTCGCAACTACCGATGATAAGAAAGGCTATGTTTGAAGTTGCAAATCACGAAAAAGGCACTGCAACAAAGGTTTTGCAAGGTATCGTTGTGCCGATTGCTGCTAAAACAGGCACGGCTCAGGTCGTAGGAATTTCGCAAACGGAAAAAACTCGCATGAAGGAAGCCGATATGGAGTATTATCAACGCTCACACGCATGGATGACGACATTTGGACCTTATGAAAATCCGCAATATGCAGTAACCGTGCTAGTCGAGCATGGCGGCGGCGGCGGAAGTGCAGCCGGTCCAAAAGTAAAGCAAATTTATGAAAAACTTGTTGAGCTTGGTTACATAAAAATCCCCGAACCTACGGAAAAATCGGATAAAAAAGTGCATAAAAGAAAAGATAATTAAATTATTTGTTCGAATTTAATCTTTAAATTTAGTGAATTTTGCAAATTTTGATATATCAAATTTCGCTTTAATGCTTCGTTTGTAAATTTGCTAAATTCATCATCGCTCATATCGCTTGAAATGTAAATTTTTATCTCGCAAAGCTCGATTTTTGGGCTATCATCATAGCCGATGACATTTAAAAGGGTTAGCGAATTTGAAATTTCAAATTTAATCTTGGCCTCCATTTCTAAAATGGCGATTTTTTTGAATTTTGCAAATTCATAAATTCCAGCCAAAACTCCACCTAAAAGGCTACTTGCGAAATAATCAAGCGAACTTTTTTCCGTGCTTTTTATATCAAAATTTATCTGATTTGATATTATTATCTCATCATTTGGCGTAAAAAGCTTGATTTTGTTTTCTCGCAAAACGGCTCGGTATTTAGCATTAAATTTTTCAAATTCCATATTTTTCTCTAAGTGCGATTTTAGCGTTATTTAGTGCATTTAGCTTTGCCGAAATTATCTCGTAAGAATTTAAAGGTCTATTTGCAAATGTAGCAAAACCACAATCAGGATTTAGCAAAATGCGATCTTTAGGGATAAATTTAAGCAAATTTTCTGCCCTTTGCACGATTTCATCTACGCTTTCGATTTTATCATTTCTAGGATTTATCACGCCAAGTCCGATAGTAGCGTGATTTCGCATAAATTCATTTTTAAAAAGCGTTTGGATTTCCCCAGCTCTTGGTGTTGCAAATTCAAGCATAAAAATTTCACAGCCTGATTTTTCAAAAAGCTTTAAAAGCCCGTCATAAGAGCCTTTTAGTAAAATACTTTCATCCTTGCTCCAATTTCCCCTGCAAACATGCAAAGCTGTTTTGATATTTTTGCTTTTTGCATATTTTATTAAGTTTTCTATCAAATTTGAAGCAAATTCTAGTTCTTCGTCATAGTTTTTTTTCTCACTAAGTGCAGCGCACATAAACGATCTTGTCTGCTCTTTTGAAAAGAGAATTTCGGTTAGCACAGGCTCGTCAAACTGCACCAAATCAACACCAAATTCAGCCAAATCATCGATTTCGGCTTTTAAAATTTCCAAAACATCGCTACTTAGGCTTTCTTTATCGTCATAAAAATGCGATGAGAGTTCGCCAAGCCACATTGAGCGAGTTAGCAGATAAATGCCTGGCAAAGTGGCTTTTAAAGGGCGATTTGTGAGATTTTTTAGTATTTTCATTTCATCAAGCACAAGTGGGCTTTTTCGTTTTACTTTGCCGACACAAACAGCGTTTTTAATGGCAAGAGCAGGGACATCTAAAATTTCAAGCATATCTTCAAAACGCTGTTTTTGTGGTATAAAATCAAGCATTTCGCTCATACTCATTAGCTTTGCACCAGCTATTTTTTCGCTTACAAATGAAAGGTAATTATCCCTATCAAGCTCACCGCTTGTGATAAAATCGATGTCAAATTTTTCTTGCAAACGAACTAAATTTTGGGTCTCTTTTTGCAAAATATTATCAACTTCGCTTTGTGAGATTTTGCCTAAAATTAGCCTTTTTCTCGCCATTAAAAGCTCTTGTGAGCGTGGCATTGACCCCATTAGCGAAGTTGAAAAAGCTTTCATTCTAATAACCAAAAAAGTTTAAATATTCATTTGCCTGAGTGATTTGAACAAAGCCTTTTGTGCGACCACTGACCCACTTTTTAAGACCTTCTAAATCCATCATCTCTTTGTGTTTTGGATTGTTATAATCCATTAAAAATAACACTCTTTCAAACTCATTTAGCAAATTTTTATCAAAATCGCTTCTAGCGTTGAAAATACAGTGGTCAAATAGTGCCGTTTCATCTAAAATGACAAATTTATCTTTATCCAAAGTGCCATCACTTGCCCAACGCTCATAGTTCATATCAAGCATCCATGAAGCCGATACTTCGCCTTTTTCGAGTGCTTTAAAGGCGTCTAGCTCGCCACCGACATGATCGCCGTGTAAGCCCACGCCAATGTCAAATCGAACTTCTTCATAATCACTACCAAATTCAAGTCCGTTTAAATGCAAATGATTTATCGGAATTAGCCTTGCTTGTGGCGAATCGTAAGCTCCAAAGCCGATTTTTTTGTCCTTTAAATCGCTTAAATTTGCAATCTCTTTTGTCGTTACTAGATAAGATTTTCTATCGTTATCGGTATCTCTCATGGCTGAGTTTAAAACGCTTCCTTTGCTTCGCAAAAATGCGTCTAAATAGGCTAATGGCGAATTCCACGCAATGTCGATTTCGCCTTTTAAAAGCGCATCGACTTGCATTTTGTAATCTTTAAAGAAAACAGGCTCTAAATTTAGTCCGTTTTCTTTGAAAAAATCAGCGATAATGCCCCAAATAACAGTAACTTGTGGTGCGTAGATGACGGCTCCTAGTTTTATTGTTTGCATAAATTTTCCTTATTAAATTTAAATTTGCAAATTTGCATTGCAAATGCCGACAGATTGGGGCGTTTATGAGCAAAACGAGTAAAATGCTAGACTGGTATGTCTGCGTGAGCGAGTTTTGTGATATATCGCCCCAAGATTAGGCTGGTTTATTTCTAAATTTACTATATCTCTTGACCTGTGATTGCTTTTCCTAGCCATATTGTAAGGACATCGACGCTTGGCGCCATAATCTGACTTGCTAGGCTATCACGCAAATATCGCTCCATATTTCCAAATTTATTATACGCTTTTCCGCCACCGATTCGCATACCGATATTTGCTAACTCTATCGCACTTTCACTTGCAAAAATTCTTGCACTTAGAAGCTTAGCAAATGCGTCTTCTTCGCCATTTGCGATGGCTTTTGCAGCTTCTTTTGTGCCAAGCACTGCTGCATTTGTTTTTGCATAAATTTTTGCTAGGTGAATTTGAACCGTTTCTATCGCGCAAAGTGGTTTATCGTCGCCATATTTTCGCGTTGTAGAATGCGAAATAGCTTCATTTAAAATCGCCTTACAAACACCGCTATAAACGGCTGCCAAACCACATACAAAAAGTGGCGCAATGCCGTTAAAAACCTGCTCCATACCGGTATCTGGACTACCTATGCGAAATTTATTATTTAGTTTTAGATTGTCCATTTTCATCTGACAAGATACATTTGCTCTCATGCCAAGCCCGTTCCAGCTGTTGCTTAAAAACTCCAAGCCTTGCGTTCCAAGTGGAATGCACCAGTTATCAATGCCGTCTTTGCCGCGGGCTAAAACAAGATAAAAACTTGCATATCCGCCACTTGTAACCATACTTTTTAAGCCATTTAGCGTGGTAGTATCGGATTCAAATTTAGCTGTCGTATCAGGCATATAAAAGTGCGTTCCGCTTCCAAGCTCACTATATGCAAGGGCGGCGAATTTTTTCTCTTCTACGATAGATTTGAAAACCTCTTTTTTAAGCTCGTCGCTACCATATTTATTTAGACAAAATAACGCAACATTGCTCATCATATAACAAAGCCCGACACTAGCCGAACTTTCGGCAAACGCCATACAAATTTCAGCGTGTTCTTCTATGCCAAGCCCAGCTCCACCATACTCTTTTGGGATAACTAACGAAAAATATCCTTCATTTGCTATTTCTTTAAATGTTTCAACCGCAAATGCCTTATTTTCGTCATTTGCAACTACGAACGGATCAATGTGTTTTTTGGCAAATTCTCTTGCCTTTTTGTAGATTTCTGACATTCAAGTCCTTTTTTTGTTCTACGCAAACCTTGCGTCTAAAATCCTTAATATTACTAAAATTTATATTTTAACACCATTAAAAAAAATAATATATTTTTAAATTAATATTATTTTAAGTTTTAAATTTGCAAAAAATGAAAGAAAATGAAACGAAAGAAAAGGCATTTTACTGATTAAATTTTATAAATTCATTTGAAAACCACAAATTTTATAGATTTTTTATTTTTTTAGTTATAAAATACTAGTTCGTGTCTCGTTAGCTCAGTTGGTAGAGCATCTGACTCTTAATCAGGCGGCCGCAGGTTCGAACCCCGCACGGGACACCATTTTGATGTTTTGTGGCCCTTTCGTCTAGCGGTTAGGACGCCGGCCTCTCACGCCGGCAACACGAGTTCGATTCTCGTAAGGGTCACCAAAGCTTTTTTATGTTTAAATTTGTTGGGAAATTTATTTTCCTTTGTCTTATTTTGTGTAAGGACTTGAATAATGAGTGCTTTTGATTTTTCTATAAGATTTGAAAATCTTGACAAGCTTATCCGAAGCACGAAAAGCGATTTAACAAATTTATCCTTGCGCTTATCGACTTGCAATAACGATAAAATAGGGATTGCAATCTTTTTATTATTTGATTGGAATAAATATTTTACACAAAAGAAAATTTCTATAAGTGCGCAAGTACAATTTTAAAATAGCGAATTTTGAATTTTGTGCGAATTTAACATCTCTAAAAGCGAGTTTTTATCACAATTTACCAAAGCATAATGAAAATCTTTTATATTTTTTAAATTTTCAAGGCGATTGTAGCGAAAATCAGCGTCTATGCCTTTTATCTCTTTGCTCCACGGAAGCGAAATAACGATATTTTGGCTAAATTCTTTTGTAAGAAAGCTTGCTACTTTTACAAAAAGCGTTTCATCGCTTTCGCAGATAAAAGCGCGATAACTCTCGCCAAATTTGCAAATTCTAAAAAATCTATCTACAAAAACAGGCTCAAAATGCTCTAAATTTCGCAAATCTCCGATTTTATAATTTATATTTTGTTCTTTTAAAAACTCTACAATTCCGCAAAATTCATCGATGAAAATTCTAGGAAGCGGTAAATTTTGATAATAAACTTCATCAAAAATGAAATTTGAAAAGAAAATTGAGCCTAAAAAAAGCATTTCGTAATCCGAATTTGGCGTTATTTTCAAAAGTTTTGAACCAAATTTTTCCAAAATCTCGCCGTCTTTGCAAAAAAAGATTTTTTCATCTTCGCCACCGGTTAAAATAACTAAAAATTCATGCAGATTTTGTGGCGCAAACAAGACGCTTTTTGGCAAAACAAATCGTTTTAGGATTTCATTTTGTATTAAATTTGTTCGCACAAATTTGTGGTTTTTTGAATTTGCAAAAAAGACTATCAAACGAGTTAGCGCTTGGTTTAAATTCGCAACCTTTATAAGTGCGATTTCGCTATTTTTTATCTCGCAATCGCCACTAAAAATAATCGCATACGCTCCAAGCTCGATTGCTTTTTGAATTTCACTCTCATCGCCGTTAATGTCGATAAAGGCAAATTTTGACTTTACGCTTTCGCTTTTGTAGGCAAAACCTTCCACAACGCTAACGCTTGGTTCGTTTATAAGTTCGCCCCCGCTTAGCCTTGCAAGATTTATAATGTTTATCAAAATTTGCCCCTAAATTTACCCTACAACTGCGCCGTTTTTAACCACGCCGTGAGTGCCAAGAAGCGTTAATGAGCCATCTTCTGCGCTTAAAATCATACCTTCGCTCATATTTCCAAAAACTTTTCGTGGTTTTAAATTTGCCAAAACGCAAACTTGTTTGCCGATTAAATCTTTTGGATTGTAGTATTTGGCGATTCCGCTCATTATTTGGCGTGGATTTTCTTCGCCAAGATCTATTTTAAATTTCAAAAGTTTTTCGCTACCATCGACGCTATCGCACTCTAAAATCGTGCCGACTTTGATAACACATTTTTTAAAATCATCGATTGAAATTTGCGAATTTTCGCATTTTGTTTCAGGTTTATTTGTCGAATTTGCCGTATTTTGCGAATTTGCGGTTTCATAATTTGGCTTAGCCATAAGTTCGGTTTCGACTTTTGCAAAAAGCGGTGCAACGGCACTAGCTTTAAAATCAAAAATTTCATCTTTTAAAATAAGTCTTTCATAGTTTTGCGAATTTATCTCAAAACCTAGTGCTTCGCCGATTTTAACGGCAGTTTTTGGCATTGCAGGACTTAGCAAAATGGCAACTTTGGCTAAAATATTTGCCACAAGCGCAACAAGAGCGTTTGCTTTTTCTTCGTTGCCGTTTTTCATCAAATTCCACGGCTCGTATTTTGCGATGGCTGTATTTGCCAAAGTAAGAGCTCTAAAAAGCTCTTCTAAATAGCGATTTGTTGCAACTTCTTCAAGCGAATTTATGGCATTTTGCAAGTAAATTTTTGTTTCATTTAACTCATCTGTAAAGAATTTTGCAGTATCTTTTGAATTTATCACAAAATTTGAGTATTTGCTACTCATGCCGATAATGCGATTTAGCAAATTTCCTAAATCGTTTGCAAGTTCTGAGTTAATGCGAGAGATTATCGCTTTTTGCGAGAAATCGCCGTCTTGCCCAAACGGCACTTCGCGTAGTAAAAAGTAGCGAAACTGCTCCAAGCCGTAAGCGTCAGCCACTTCTTTTGGATTTACTACATTGCCTAAGCTTTTACTCATTTTTTTGCCGTCTCTTGTCCACCAGCCGTGTGCTGCTATGTGTTTTGGAAGTGGCAGATCCAAACTCATCAAAAACGCAGGCCAATACACAGCATGAAATCGCAAAATATCCTTGCCGACGACATGAAGCGTGTTTCCCCAAAAGTCCATTTTTTCGCCGTTTATGGTGTAACCGAGAGCTGAGACATAGTTAAGCAGGGCATCAAGCCAAACATACATTACATGCTTTGGCTCATTTAGTGAATTTGGAAGTTTTATGCCCCAGTCAAAACTCGTGCGGGTAATGGAGAGATCTTTTAAGCCGTTTTTGACAAAGCTAATAACTTCATTTTTTTTGCCGCCAGGAAGAACGCATTTTTCGCTGTTTTCATACCATTTTAGCAGTTTATCTTCATATTTTGAGAGTTTGAAAAAATAGCTTTCTTCTTTGACAATTCGCGTTTTTTTACCACAATCAGGGCAGTATTCGCCGTCGATTAACTGCGTTTCTGGGAAAAAACTCTCACAGCTAACGCAGTAAAAGCCTTCATACTCGCCTTTGTAAATATCGCCGTTTTTGTGCATTATCTCAAAAGCATTTTGAACCGTTTTTTTGTGATAATCATCTGTTGTGCGAATAAATTTATCATAACTTATTTCAAATTCGTCCCAAAGATTTCTAAATTTTGCACTGATTTCATCGGCGTAAGCTTGTGGCGTTTTATCTCGCATTTTAGCGGCTTCTTCGATTTTTTGTCCGTGTTCGTCCGTGCCTGTTAAAAAAAATGTTTCATGCCCTTGCAAACGATAAAATCTCGCCATACAATCGCAAATAATCGTAGTATAAGCGTGTCCTATGTGTGGGACATCATTGACATAATAAATCGGTGTTGTAACAAATCTTTTTTCCATAATCTTTCCTTAAAAATCAAATCCGCCACTTTGACCTTTTGACATATTTTCAAAGGTCGCCTTGACATAATCATCGCGAATTTGGCAATCTAAAATTTTCTCGCATTTAAAGCAACTATCAATGCTCAAATTTTGTTGGCAATCAAGCAAAATTTGGGTTTTTTTATCAAATTCTATCTCGTAAGAATCTTTTTCTTCCATTTTTATTTTCCGTAAATTTCGTGAAGTTTGGCTATTTCGTATTTTGAGCCAAAAAAGCATGGGCTGGTTTGATGAATTTTTTCGATTTTTATCTCAAAAAGCGAATTTGAAGTGCCGTTTGTCGTGGCGCCACCTGCTTTTTCGTAAATGTAAGCAAAAGGCAAAACTTCAAATGTAACGCGAAGCTTTCCATTTGGTGCGTCCGAGGTCGCTGGATAACTAAAAAGTCCGCCACCTTTGATGAGAATTTGGTGCAGGTCGCTAACCATAGCGCCGCTATACCTAAGACGATAACCTTCTTCAAATAAGCAATTTACAAGCTTTTTGTGTTTTTCGCTCCAACCTTTTTGCGTGGCTCCCGTTGCGTTTAGTTTGCCTTTTTCTTTCAATTTTAATTCATTTATAAAAACAAACTCATTTTGCGGATTTAAGCGATAAAGTTTGGGCGAGTTTTCGCAAATTACCATTTCAAGGCGTGGTCCATAAAGTGTGTAAGCAGCAGCGACTAAATTTTTGCTAGAAATTTCATTTTTGTAAATTCCAAAAATCGAGCCGATAGCAAAATTCACATCAAAAAGGCTTGACCCGTCAAGCGGATCGTAAGCTACGATAAATTCGCCTTTTTCGTTGATTGTTAGCATTTCATCTTTTTCTTCGCTCACCAAAGCTTTAACAAGGCTCGAATTTTTAAATTCATCTTCTATGATTTTATCGCTTAAAACATCAAATTTAAGCTGTGTGTCGCCTGTTGAGTTTTGATTTTGCGTGTAGCCAAATTCGGCAAATTTAAGCTCGTTGCTGATTTTCTTGGCGATATTTTCTATTGTTTTAAAAATTTCTTGCATGTTTTATCCTTTTAGACTTTTTTTGCATTTTGCAAAATCCACTCGCAAACGCCGTTTGTGTCGTTAATATCAAAAAACGGAAGATTAAATTTAGACATTTTTTCATCGCCTAAATTTGAAGCAATCGCATTTGAAAACGGCAGATAGCTTTCATCGATTTTATCCAAAAATAGGCTAATTCGTGGAAGCGGAAGTGTTTTTAGCCCTTCGACAATCAAAATATCAAACTCATCAACCATTTTGATGATTTGTTCGATTTGCATTTTATTTTGCGAAAAAAATGTCGTTCTTGTCGGGCTTGCCACGACGACATCGGCTCCAAGAGCGCTAAATTTGAAGCTATCTTTGCCTTCGGTGTCAAATTTAGCCTTGTCTTTTGGATCGTGTTTTACAATCACAACCTTTAATCCGTCATCAATAAATTTTTTCGCAACCTTGCAAATAAGCGTAGTTTTGCCGTTATTTGACGGACCACTAAACGCAATAGCAACTCGTTTCATAAAATTCCTTAAATTCTTTGCATTAAAATCTAAGGATTATACCAAATTTAGCCTTTTAAAATTTTGAGTTTTTCAAAATTTGTTGAGCGAATTTAAAAATCATCGCATTGGTTTTGGATTTATTCTTAAAAAAGTAAAAATTCGCTAGAATTACCGAGTTTAGCTTAAATTTATAAGGTTAGTTTTTATGAAAAAAATTATTTTGGTATGTTTTGGTGCGTTTTTTTTGTTTTCTTGCTCGAAAAAAGAGCAAATTCACGAGCCGATAAAAAACGAATTTATGGCTTATACGCAAAAGTTTGAATCGGTTAAAGAAAATGATAGATATTTGGCGATTGCGACATATTTAAATCCCGTAATGCCCGAAATTCGCAATGAAAACGAAGATGAGTTTTTTTTGCTTAGTGCCTATCCAAAAGAGATAGAATTTGACAAATCTAGTCTTAAAATTAACGGAAGTAGCGAAAATGTCGTTGTAGTCGAGCTTAGCAAAGACGATCCGCTTATGCAAAAAGTCGCTTTTAATATCCCTTGGTCTCGCACCTATAAAATCACCGCACCAAAAAGCGGGGCTGATTATTTAAGCATTTCATATCGCACAACTAACGGATTAGAGGCTAAATTTAGCTTTCGAAAAGTTTCAAAATCGATGTATTGGAATCCGAAAATAAAGCTTGATGATTGATTATAAATTAATTTAGCCTAGCTTTTTTTGTTACAAGCAATCAAACTAGTATTGTAGAGTGGGCAATCCTTGCCCACCAAAAACAGACAAAAATTTAGCGAATTTTATCACTCAAACTTGGTTTTAAAAGTTTTTCAAGCTCTTCTTTGACTGAAATTTTCGCAGTTGGCTCTAAAATTTGACGATAAATTATATAATTTGCCAAAACTTTTTTGCCGTAATCTCTGCTTTCGGCAAATGTTACAAGCTCCATTGACAAAAACGGCTCGTATTTGCCTTTATTAAACAAATCGCCCCTTTGAAGCAATCGCTTTGTAAAGCCCAAACCGCCGTTATACGCGTATGCGATAAAAACAGGGCTAATTAGGCTTTTTTCAAGGTAATCGATATGCAAATTCGCAAATTTATAAGCGATTTGGGGTTTAAACATATCATCTTGGTCAAAATCCGTCATTTTTAGCTGTTTTTTGCCTAAATCGTTTGCGACAAACGGCATAAACTGCATCATTCCAAGCGCATACGAAGTCGAAACCGAACCTGGGATAAATCTGCTTTCTTGTCGCCCGATGGCTAAAAGCAGAGCCTTTCGGTGGTTATCGCCATCACCGATGAATTCCATAAACGGCATAGCATAAAAATTATCTTTATAGCCTGTGGCTTTATTCATAATGTAGCTATACTCGCCGATTGTGGCTTTGGTATCGAAAAATTTAGCAAATTCGATAAGCTCGGCTTTGCTCATTTTATCGGCTTTTGCTTTGGTGCGAACCCAGTTAAAAGGATCGCTTATGTCGTAGTTTTTCGGCGCGTCGGCTGTGGGTTCAGGGATAATGACACTTATGCTTTTATTTCCCGTAAGTTCTTTTGCATAAAGCGAATAAATGCTATAAACGCTGCTATTAGCAAGTTCGTTTAAGATATTTTCATCTTTCGTTAGCAGATAAATCCAAAATTTGGCATTATCAGCGTTATGAGCCGATTTTTCTACCTTTGTGGCAGTTTTGAAAAATTCTACTGCTTTTTGCTCTTCGCCAAAAGTCAGTGCATTTACGCCGAGCAAAAATGCGTTTTTAGGATCGCTTAGAGCAGGGTTTGCTTGCAAGATAAAATGGCGTAAATTCGTATGTTTTTTATTTATCACACAATCGTGCAGTATCGCATAAAAGTCCGAATTCGCGGCTAAATTTGTATAAAATTCTTCATTTTCGCCGTTTAGTTCGATACTTTTTGGCGAAGCATAATTATAATATGAGATGAAATTTGCAGCATCGCCCAAGCTTTCAAAATACGCCAAAGGATTTTCTTTGCTAAATCCGATTAATCTATTTGCCAAATTTGGGTGGTTTTGTGCTAAATCTGAAGCTAGTTTTAACTTCGTTTCATTTGGCAGTTTCGCGATAAAACTTGGATAAAGCCTTGCTTTTATGCAGGTTAAATTTGCATCTAAAATATTTTTTGTGCCAACTCCTGCGCATTTATCTTTTGGTTTAACTGGCGGGAAAATTTTATCAAGCTCTTTTTTTAATTTACCTTTGTTGCGATAAATTCCGCTTTGTTTTAGGGCTCTTATTTGCTTTTTATCGTATTTTGTCTCATCGATTAAACGATAAATGTAATAATCTTTCGCCAAAGATTTTGGTTTGTCTTTTAGCTCTTCGTAGCTTAAAATTTCGGCAAAAATAGCACACGGAAGCAACAAAATAATGGCAAATTTAAAAACTATTCGCATATATTAACCTTAAAATCAAATTATCAAGCAACATTAAAATAAAAAGTATTATAAGTGGCGCAAAATCGAACATTCCGACATTTGTCGGTATGATTTTTCGCACAGAGTTAAAAAGCGGTTCGGTTAAATTGCGAAAAAATCGCACAAATTTATTGTATGGATTTATCGGCAAAAAGCTGATAATACAAGCGATGAAAATCACCAAAACAGCGACTCTAATAGCCAAATGCAACAAAAACAAAATTATACTCATAACGCAACAATTTCCTTTATATCATCTTTTATATAGCCCCAAAGTTCGCTAAGCTCGGGTCCATGGGCTTCGCCAGTTAAAAGCAATCTTAACGGCATAAAAAAGTTTTTGCCTTTTAAACCGCTTTTTTCCATTAAATTTGTTTTAAATTCGCTAAATTCGGTTGGAATTTTATCAAATTCATTGATTTTTTGGCGTAAAATTTCAGCATTTTCGCTAAATTCGCTCCCAATTTCTTTTTTAGAGTAAATTTTTTCGACCTTTGCCTTGATTTCAGGCACCAAGCTACTTTCTTGTGTGTAAAATTTAATCAAATTTGCAAATTTTTCGCTCAACCCAAAAAGCTCAGCCAAACGAGACGGCGTGGCAAGTTTGATATGCTCTCTATTTATAAAAGATAGTTTGTCAATGTCAAATTTAGCAGGGCTTTTTGAGATATTTTTTATGTCAAACCACTCTGCGGCTTGGCTTAAAGTAAAAATTTCGCACGGCGTTTTATTTCCCAAAGTAAGCAGATAGTTTGCAATGGCTTCGGGCAAATAACCACTTTCTAAAAGCCATTTTACAGACGAGCTATTTTCTCGTTTGCTCATTTTTTTGCCGTTTTCATTTAAAATAATCGGCAAATGCGCGTATTTTATCTCTTTGTCGTATCCTAGATATTGCCTGATTAAATTTTGTTTTGGCGTGTTTGAGACATGATCCTCTCCACGCACCACGCAACTTACGCCCTCGCACATATCATCGATCGCACAAGCAAAGTTATAAGTAGGCGTTTTATCGGCTCTCATTATGACAAAACTATCGATATTTTCAGGCTCAAAGCTAACTTCGCCTTTGATTAAATCTGTAAATTTCATAGTATTCTCAGGTTTTTTAAGGCGGATTACAAAAGGTTTATCACACTCTAAAACTTCCAAATCGCTCATTTTTTCGCAGGTTCCGTCGTAGCGATATGCTCTATTTTCATTTTTAGCTTTTTCTTTTTTAATTTCAAGTTCATCTTCCGTGCAAAAACAGCAAAACGCCTTTTTTTCTGCTAAAAGTTTTGCCGCAAATTCTCTGTGAAATTTCAAATTTTTACTTTGATAATACAGCGTTTGCCACGAAATTCCAAATTTGCTTAAAATTTCTAAAATTTCTTTATCTTTTCCGTCTATGTTTCGCTCGTTGTCGGTATCTTCGATACGCAAGATGAATCCGCTTTTATCTTGGAGTGAAAGGACGAAATTTATGATTGCCGCGCGCAGGTTTCCGATGTGCATGTCGCCTGTGGGGCTTGGTGCAAAACGATACATTGTAAAATTCCTAAATAAATTTAAATTTTAAAGGCTGATTATACTTTAAAAATTCTAAGAAAAAGCAAAAACAAAGTTTAAAAGTGCTAATATCGCAAAAATTTATTTAGGAGTAAATTTATGGGTTTTATTAGCGAATTTAAAGAATTTGCTGTTAAAGGCAATGTTATCGACATGGCAGTGGGTGTCGTCATCGGTGGAGCGTTTGGAAAAATCGTAACTTCGCTTGTGGGCGATGTGATTATGCCGATTGTCGGCGTCATCACAGGCGGCGTAAATTTTAGCGATTTAAAAGTGATTTTAAAAGAAGCAGTCGGCGAAACGCCTGCTGTTAGCATAAATTATGGCGCGTTTATACAAAATATCATCGATTTTACCATTATCGCATTTTGTATTTTTGTGGCGATTAAAGCTATAAATAAATTAAAAAGAGAAAAACCTGCCGAGCCTGAAACTCCGGCTGAACCGAGCGAAGATATTTTGCTACTTAGAGAAATCAGGGATAGCCTTAAAAAATGAATTTAAAAGAAATTCCGTTTTTTGAAAATTTAAGCGACGAAAAGCTTAAACGCCTTGAAGAGATTTCGTTTTTTAAAAGCTATAAAAAAGACGATTTTCTCTTTTTTGAAGGCGAAAAAAGCGAACATTTGTTGATTTTAACGCAAGGTATGGTTAAAATTTATAAAACTTCATCGAAAACAGAGAAATTTTGCTTCATACGACAAAATCGATTTCATTTGTCGCAGAACGGGTAAATTTCGAAGAAATACCTTATCCTGCGACTTGTGCTTTTGTCGGCGACGGGGAAGTTTTAAAGATAAATTATGCCAAATTTAAATCCGAATTTATGGGAAACCCTGATGTTTGTATAGAAATCATAAAATCTTTAACATATAAGATTAGGACGCTAGAATCGTTAATCGAACGCCATATCTTACTAAGTGCCGATGAAAGAGTGGTTTCGTTTATAAAAGAAAATTTTGAATTATTTAAAAATTCAAAGCAATCACAAATTGCAAATCTTTTAAATTTAGCGCCCGAAACGCTATCTCGCATGATAAGCAAATTCAAAAAAAGCGGATTTTTGGTTTTTGATGACAACGGCAAAGTTGTCAAATTTGACGAAACAAAAGTGTGAATTTAGCCGTTTTATGCTAGACTTGCGCTTATGAAAGTTTTATATTTGTTTCCTATTATCGCTACTACGCTGTTTTGGTTTTTAAATTATTATGTTTTTCGCTCGATAACGGCGCGTTTTAGCTCATATAAATTTGGTAAAAAAATCAAATTTTTTACGGCGATTTTTTGCTTAGCATTTTGGATTTTAGAGATGATTTATTTCATCTCTATCGGCACCAGAGCGATGTTGCCAAGCGAATTTTTTTATAAAATTTGCGTTTATGCTATGGCGATTAGCTTTGGCGTGTTTTTAGTTTGTATGATTTATGATATTTTTGAAATCACGCTAAAAACGACCAAATTTAACGAAAATAGAAGAAAATTTTTAAAAATCGCCCTTGATATTTCATTTGTGATAATTGCTTTTACTTACCTTTTTAAGGGCTTTTTTAACGCTTTTAGAATTCCAAAAATAAACGAAGTGGAAGTTAAAATCAAAAATTTAACTGGTGAGCTAAATTTGGCGGTGGTTAGCGACATACATTTGGGCGAATTTTTAAAGCGAGATTTTTTGCAAGTCATTGTAGATCAAATAAACTCTGTCCCGCATGATGCCGTAGCCATCGTGGGCGATATGTTTGATATAAAAGCCGAAGAAATCGGCGATATGCTAGAACCATTAAAGCAGATTTCAAAGCCGATTTTTTTCGTAACGGGAAATCACGAGTATTACCGCGGTGCAGAAAATTTGATAAAGGTTTTACAAAATAACGGCGTGAAAGTTTTGCAAAATGAATGCATAGAGCTTGGTGGTGTGAATTTAATCGGAGTGCATGATAGAAGCGGCGAAAAATTCAACTTTTTAGCACCGAATTTAAAAAAAGCGCTAAGCGGTGCAAATCCGCAAAAACCAAAGATTTTATTAGCTCATCAGCCAAAATTTATTAACGAAAATGTAAAAGATGAAGTTGATTTGTGCGTTTGCGGGCATACTCACGCAGGGCAAATTTTCCCGTTTTCGCTTTTAGTGATGATAGATCAAAAATATCTGCACGGGCTTTATGATGACGGCGTTAAGCAAATTTATGTTAGTAGCGGTGCGGGTTTTTGGGGGCCGCCGATGAGATTTTTAGCTCCAAATGAAATCGCACTTTTAAAATTAAGAAAGGCTTAAAATGGATAAATTTATATCACGGATTTTTGGCGTAATGGCAAATTTTGAATTTCCAAAATTTTTGCAAATTTTCATAAATAAAAAATATGTTTCGCATTTTAATATCGATATGAGCGAATTTGCCGATATTTGCGAATTTAAAAGCCTTAATGCACTTTTTACAAGAAAGCTTTTAAGAGATAGAAAATTTGATACTTCGGCTGAGAGTTTTATCAGCCCAAGCGACGGCGTGATTTTTGAAAACGGCGTAAGTAGCGATTTAAAGGCGATTTGCGTTAAGGGGCATTTTTATGATTTGGGCGAACTTTTGGACGAGAGTTTAAAAGAAAGTGAAAAAAATGCAAATTTGGCTTACGCAAATATCTATCTTAGTCCAAAAGACTACCACCATTACCACGCTCCGTGCGATATTTTTATCGAAGAAGCACTTTATATACCAGCCAAACTTTATAGCGTGGCAAAAAAATATCTTATAAAAATTCCAAATCTATACGCATTAAATGAACGGGTAATTTTACGCTGCAAGATGCCAAACGGCGGGAAGCTGTGGCTTGTTTTTGTGGGTGCTTTAAATGTCGGGAAAATGAAGTTTGAATTTGATGAAAAAATTCAGACAAATGCCAAAAATTTGCAAAAAATGCTTTATAAATATGAAAATTTGCAGATTAAAAAAGGTGAAAGGCTCGGAAATTTCGAGCTTGGCTCGACGGTTGTGGTGGTTAGTGAGAGTGAATTTTTAGAGTTTAAACTACAAAGCAACGAAAGTGTAAAATTTTCGCAAACCATAGCAAAACTTAAATTAAATTAATATTAATTTTATAACTTTTTTAGTAGAATAGATAGACTTTAAATCGAAGGATTTAGTATGAAAAAGTTTAGTTCAGCTTTTACGATGATTGAGCTTGTGTTCGTTATCGTTGTTTTGGGTATTTTAGCAGGTATTGCCGTGCCTAGGTTAGCAGCTACTAGGGACGATGCGACTATTGCTAAAATGAGAGGCGATGTCGCTGCTATAAGAAGTGGTCTTTCATTAAAAAGATCTGAAAATTTGATGAAAGGCGATGTTAGTTGGCCTGATATAAACAACACTACTGCTATGTTTGGTAATATTTTACAGCAACCACTATATGCAGGAAATGATAGAAATGGTTGGCAAATCGACGGAGATGATAATTTGAAATATAAAGCTTGTGTCGCAGGCAAATGCACAACTTTTACTTATTACAGGGTGGCAAGTCCTGATGGAGTGCATCCTGCTGGCTCATTTGATTGTGATCATCAAAATAATACGGCCGATAACGATGCTGCCACTTGTCGAAAACTGGCCGAATAATTTATGCCATACTACAAAACAGCGGTTTTAGGTTCAAATCTAAAACCGCTTTTATATTTTAGCCAAAAAAAAATTCCAGATTTTAGCATTGTTAAAATTCCGCTTGGAAAACAAAGCGTTAAAAATGCCGTTATTTTAGGTATTTGTGATGAGCCGAATTTTCAAAATGGCAAAAAATTTGAAATCAAAGAAATTTTAGAAATTACAAATTTATATTTTACGCCGTATCAGGCGAATTTAGCCGAATTTATCGCATATTATTATGTTTGCGAAATCGGCATGGTTTTTGATATTTTTACGCCGTGCGAAAAAATAGAGCAAAATTTGCAAATTTGCAAATTTGAAAATTTGCCAAATTTAACCGACAAACAACAAAAAGCTTACGAATTCGCCGACAAAAACGAAACTTCACTCATTTTTGGCGATACAGGAAGCGGAAAAAGCGAAATTTACATAAATTTAATCGCAAAAATGCTAGAACAAGGCAAACAATCTCTTTTTTTAATGCCAGAAATCGCCCTAACACCGCAAATGGAAAAACGCTTAAAAAGTTATTTTGGCGAAAATATCGCACTTTGGCACTCAAAAATCACGCCAAAAAAAAAGAGTGAAATTTTAGAAAAATTTACCAAAGGTGAAATTAAACTTATCGCAGGGGCGCGTTCGGCGTTATTTTTGCCTTTTACAAATTCAGGCTTAATCGTCGTCGATGAAGAACACGACGATAGCTATAAATCAAACCAAAAACCCCGTTATAACGCAAGAGATTTAGCGATTTTTATCGGCAAAAAACTAGGTATGAAGGTAGTTTTAGGAAGCGCAACGCCAAGTCTAACAACTTATGCCAAACAGCCAAATTTTCGCCTAAAAGGGACATTTTTTCAAAGCGAGAAAAAATTTATCTATGATATTTGCGAAACCGCTCTTTCTGATACGATACTTTCGCAAATTTCAAAAAGCCTAAACGCAAATCGCCAAGTCATCGTGTTTTTACCAACAAGGGCAAATTACAAATATATAATTTGCCAAAATTGCAAAACGATTCAAAAATGCCCGTTTTGCGCTGTTGCGATGAGCTATCACGAAAAATCAAATTCGCTAAAATGCCATTATTGCGGGTTTAGTAATTTTTATAAAATTCCTTGTGCTAAATGTGGCGGAAACCTTATGGAAGCTCGTAAAATCGGCACTAGCGAAATCGTAAAACAGCTTGAAAATAAATTTCCAAACGCAAAAATAGCTAAATTTGATCGCGATGAAATCACAACACAAAAAAAGCTAGAAAATTTGCTTAAAGATTTCAATGACGCTAAAATCGACATTTTGGTAGGAACTCAAATGCTTAGCAAAGGGCATGATTATCACAATGTCGATTTAGCCGTTATTATGGGCATTGACGAGCATTTAAGCTATGCCGATTTTAGAGCAAGAGAGAAAACTCTCGCACTTGTTATGCAAGTTGCAGGTCGTGCGGGTCGTGCAGGGCGGGGTAGAGTGGTTGTGCAGACCGAGCAGAGCGAATTTTTTAAAACCTATATAGAAAATTATGATGAGTTTTTAAGCGATGAAAGCACTATGCGAGAGCCGTTATATCCGCCATTTGCTAGACTTTTGCGAATTTTGATTTCACATAAAAATGACGGCACGGCAAAAGATACAACAGAGAAAGCCGTGCAAATTTTAAAAACTGCACCAAATGTCGAAATCATCGGGCATGGCAAAGCAGGAATCGAATATATCGCTTCAAAATATCGCTATGAAATTTTGCTTCGTTCAAATTCGCCAAAAGCACTTATAAACGCAGCAAATTTGGTGCGAGATTTGCCAAATTTAGAAATCGATATGGACCCTATAAATTTTAGTTAATTTCATAAGGAATTTTATCTTTTAAACCAGCCATTTCAAAGCCACGAAGCCTTAAACGACAGCTGTCGCAATGCCCACAAGCCTTGTCTTCATTTTCGTAGCAACTCCAAGTGTGTTCGAGTTTAACGCCCAAATCCAACGCTTTTTGCACGATTTGCATTTTGCTTAAATGCACGAGCGGAGTTTTGATTTCCACGCTAAAATCGCTTTTGGTGCCTAAATTTAGTGCTTTTTGCATACTAGTTATAAAATTTTCCGAGCAGTCAGGGTAGCCGCTACTATCTTCTTCAACAACGCCGATAAATAGTGCTTCGCAACCCCAAACTTCGGCTAGCGCAGTCGCAATGCTTAAAAAAATTCCGTTGCGAAACGGCACATAGGTGTTTGGAATTTCTTTGCTTAAACCACTTTTGCAAATTTGCAAATTCGTATCGGTCAGGGCGTTTCCACCGATATTTGCGATGAACGAAACATCTAAAATTTTGCGCCTTTTTACGCCAAGATCATCACAAATTTGCTCAAAACACTGCCTTTCTTTTTTCATAGTTCGTTGATCGTAATCAAAATGCAGTGCGTAAATTTCATACCCTTGCGATTTCGCTATATAGGCACTTGTGGCGCTATCCATACCGCCGCTGATGATGCATAAAGCTTTTTTCAAATTTAATCCTTTTTTTGGTAGAATTATACGAAAAATTTGATATAAAGGGCTTAAATTTGATACTTTGTGATGAAAAATATCCGCCAATTTTGGGCGAAATCCTAGCTGAGCTTAGTGATGACGCCGTCGAGCTTGTATTTGTGCGAAGTGAAGAAATGCGAGAAATCAACAAAAATGAGCGTGGCATTGACAAAACTACCGATGTGCTTAGCTTTCCGCTTGAAAATGTGCCGTTTGGCGGCGACATTAAGCTCATCGGCTCTGTTGTGATAAATTTGGATCTGGTAGAGCAAAAATCACTAGAATTTTCGCACTCAAATGACGATGAAATCGCGCTTTTATTTACGCACGGACTTTTGCATATTTTGGGCTTTGACCACGAAATCGATAACGGGCAAATGCGTGAAAAAGAGTGTGAAATCATCACTAAATTCAAACTTCCAAAAAGTCTAATCGTGCGAACGCTGGAATAAAGGATAAATTTTGAGTAATAGCGATTTGGTTTTGTCGCCATTTTAAGCATTGCGAAAAATCTTATGTTTAAATTTACAATTTAGTTGTTTTGTAAATCTACGAGATACTTCGCTACGCTTAAAATGACAAAGTTGAAGCAAAAGAGCAAATTTAAAAATAGAATTTTGTATTTGATGATTATCAGATACGACCTGAATTTGAATTTTCAGTTAGGTGTCATTGCGAGAAATGCGAAGCATTTCGAAGCAATCCAGTAAATTTAAACAATGTTTGATTTTAAAACAGCTTCGCTGTTTGCTGGATTGCTTCACTTCGTTCGCAATGACAACAAAAACGAAAGGTAGAATATGAAATTTAAAAATCCGTTGGAATATGTAGATAAATTTAACGATTTAATCAAATTTGCTTTTGATAAAAAATATAATATTTCAGGTTTTTTAATTTTAGCATTTGCATTTATTATTCCAGTATTGTTTTTTATTGGATATTCAGCTGTTCCATTAGAAAAATATATTAAAAATCCGTATGTGGTTTCAGGGATTATCAAAGAATATAAATACGGCAAGGGTGGATATAGAAATTATGCTGGGTGTTTAATTTCTATCCATAATACTAAAAATAGTAAAAATTTTACTCATAAATATAAAGATGATTTATTAAGCGAAATGGGCATCAATAGCGATTATGTTTCGTTTTGCGATAAAATTAAAGACGATTATATAAATAAAAAATGCGTAACTATAAAAATGGCTGATGGATTTTTACTAGAATACGGAAATTGTAATGAAACAATGTTTTATGTAAGACAAAATTGGGATTGGCACTATAAAGTTAAATATATTGCATATTTAATTGCTTGTATGCTCCTAATAATAGAAATTTATTTACTAATAAATTTAAATATAAAATACAAAAATAACTTAAATTTGAAAGTATCGTAGGGTGGGCATCCTTGCCCACCAAAAAAAATAAGATAATTCAATAATCAATTAAATAAATGTTATTCGTTTTGTAAAGCTTTACTCATAATGATACAAAAAACAAATCGTAAATTTAATCTCGTAGATTGCCACGACGGTGTTGTAATCTCGCAACGACAAAACAAGTGTAACGCTTTTTGTATAGCAAAAAATGTTTCTTGCGAAGCGTAGCGAAGCAAAGTAAATCAAATAAATTTGCAAAGCAATTCAATATAAATTTAAAAATATTAAAGGTGGGTAAGGAAGCTAACCTACGAAGCTTGTTTTGGCTGTTTTAACTCTGGCGATTGCTTCGACCACTGCGTGGTCTCGCAATGATAATTGATAGCAAATTTAAAAAAACAAAAATAATTCAATGCAAATTTGATAAATTTATGCCGACGATTTTTCGTGCTTACGAGTTTTTGCAAGTGAGTTAAGGCTGGTATGCCTAACGAACGAAGCAAAAACGAAGTATCACGGAAAAGCTAGGCTGATTTATTTTTAAGAAAAAGCCTATCTTTTGCGATTTGCGTTAAATTTTCTTCATAATCATACCACGCAAAACTCGCCCCATGCTGAATACTTCCTTCTAGCAAATCCCCGCCTTGGCGATTTTTTAGATCAATTTCAGCGACCTTAAATCCGTCAAGCGTTCGTGCGAATTCAAACAATCTCTCAGGCGGATTTTTTAGCTTCGTATAAAGATAGCAAAAGCCCGTCCCGCCGTTTCGCCCGACTCTTCCACGCAACTGATGAAGACTAGCCAAGCCCAAACGCTCAGCCCCCACGATTAAAATCGTCGAAAGTCTAGGAAGCGAAATTCCCACTTCCACGACGGTCGTAGTCAGCAAAAGCTCTCCATTGTCCCTAAACTGCCTTAAAACTTCTTCTTTTTCTTTGTCTTTGCCATGCGTTACAAAAACCCGCTCAAATCGCTCTTTCCAAAATGGTTCTGCTTCTTCAAGGCTTTGATAGACGAGCTTTTCGCTTTCTTCAACAAGCGGATAAACGATGATAGCTTGATTTCCTTTTGAAATTTCGTTTTTTAAATGCGACATAAAGTCAGCAAAGCCCGAATTTTGCAGGATTTGCGTGTGAATTTCTTTTTTGAACGGCATTTGTTTTAAAAAACTAAATTTGACAAGTTCGGACTGGATCATACTAAGCGTTCGTGGTATCGGCGTGGCTGAAAACTGCAAGAAATGCGCCTTAAATTCGCCATCACTCGTAAGGCGGTTGATTTTTTCTCTTTGGTTTGAGCCAAAGCGGTGTTGTTCATCGACCATGATGAGATTTGAGGGCTTTAAGTCCTGAAACAAAAGCGCGTGAGTGCCGATGACGAAGTCGTATTCGTCAAAATTTATCTTTTTATCGCCACTTTTGACAAGCAAAATTCGCATTTGTTTCGGCAAAAGTCGCAGGGCTTCTGCGTAAATTTGTTCGCATAAAATGGTTGTTGGCGCCATAAGATAGGAAATTTGCGGAAAATTCATCAAGGCCGCTGCTAAAATGATAAGCGTTTTTCCGCTTCCAACATCGCCCATAACCACGCGTCTAGCGGCAAATTCGCCTTCTAAATCCGAGCGAATATCATTTATCGCATTTAGTTGGTCGTTTGTAGGCGTAAAGGGCAGGTTTTCAAGCCAGTGCGAAATGTCGCTAATGGGGAATTTCTTGGCTTTAAAATTTAGTTTTTTATGAGAAAGTTTTTCAATATAATTGTAAATTTCAATGAATTTTAGAATTTGCAAATTTGCTTCATTTTGCTCCAAATTTCTAATGATTTCCACACTTTTTGCCGAATTTTCGTGAATTTGCATTAAAAAATTCGCTTCGTTTTCATTTAGTCCGCTTTGCAAAAGTGCGTTAAAGCTCACATATTTTTCTATGAAATTTTGCACTACGCCGTCTTTTAAAAGGCTTTTGTAGTGTGGCGTGATACCGCCTGTTTTGGTGATGATTTTCGGATTTGAAAATTGCCAAAGTCCAAAAGCGTATGAACTTTTGCCGTGAATAAACATTTTTTTGCCACTTTTAAACGCCCCAAAATGCCACGCTTTGGCGTTAAAGATGACAATTTTGACATCGCATTCCCAAGTGTGGCAAAAAGCAGTAATAAACAAAATCGAGCCTTTTCGGTGATGAAACCTGCACTCGATTTCTACGACATTTTCGCCAACGCTAGGCTCATCTTTTATGCTTAAATCATCAAAACTTTTTGGCACGAGCAAAGCAAGATCTAAAAGCGAGACAATCCCGCATTTGGCAAGTTCAGCTCTGTCTTTGCTCTCAAACACGATTTTTCCTTATTTTTTGCAAACCACGCAAAAACTAAGTTTGCAAATTTCATCGTGAGATTTTATAAATTTATTCAAATCATCTAAATTTAGGGCTTTTATACGCTCTAAATTCCGCTCAAATTCGCCAAATTCATAGCCCTTTAAATACTCATCGACTAAAATCGAAACTCTTTTAAACATAGTTTCTTTTTGCAAAACTGCGCTTCCTAAAAGGAATTTTTTGGCTTGTTCTAGCTCGTCAGAATTTACGCCAAATTTGACAAATTTAGCGATTTCATCACGCACTACGGCGATTGCTTCGTTTTTGCTTTCGTTTTTGGTTTGCAAATAACCTGAAAATTTTCTAGCAAATAGGCTAAAATCGGCTCTTGCATAGGCTGAGTATGCCAAACCTCGCTTTACGCGAATTTCTTCTAAAAGCCTGCTTCCAAAACCGCTACTTCCAAGCACGAAAAGTGCCGTCTTAGCGATGAATTCTTCATTTTTATCCACATAAAAAGGCGAACCAAAGTAAATGTAGGCTTGTTCGCTATCTTCGTAAATTTCTTTACTTTCGCACTTGTCGTTTGCTTCGTAAAACGGCAGTTTGTGTTTTTTTGAATTTGGCAAAATTTGCAAAACTTTTTTTATATCATCTTCGCTAAATTTGCTATCTCCACACAAAACAACGGCTAAATTTTCTAAACATAAATTTCCTAAAAAATCTTTTACATCATCAAGCGTGATTTTAGCGATACTTTCTTCATTTCCGTTTGAGTCATTACCCAGCAAAGTGCCTTTAAATAGGATTTTTTGCAAATTTATATTTGCTATGTAGTCAAATTCGGTTTTTAGCATTGCGATTTCGCCGAGCATTTCAGTTTTGATTTTTTCTAGCACGGATTGCGTTAAATTCGGCTCTTTTAGCAATTTACCAAGCATTTCAAGGCTAAATTTAAAATTCTCTTTTAATGAGCTTAAATTTATGACAAATTTATCGTTTTCGCAGTAAGAAAAAATCGAACTTGCTTTTATATCAAGAAGCCTTGCAAATTCGCTACCGCCGAGCGTTTTTGTCCCTTCTTTTAGCAAATTTGAAGTTAGTTTGCCTAGACCTTCGATTTTTTCACCAAGTGAGCCGACATTTTTAAAAATCAGCTTAAATTGCACCACAGGAAGCGATTTGTCAAATTCATAAAGCACATCGATTTTTGTGTTTTTTACCGAAATTTCGTATTTTTCCATAGTTTTTCCGTTATTTGTAAATTTCTAAAATATCATAGTTTGTGTTGCGTTTGGCTGGGATTTCGCCGATGTCTTTGATGAGCTCTATCATTTCGTTTTGGCTCATGCGAAAGGACGCACCTGCTGCTTTTACGACATTTTCTTCCATCATCGTTGATCCCAAATCATTTGCGCCAAATTTTAGTGCGAGTTGCCCTATGTAGCTGCCTTGCGTAACCCACGAGCTTTGGATATTTTTAAAATTATCCAAAAATAGCCTTGCCACAGCTAGAAGCCTTAAATAGCGATTTGAGCTTGTTTTTTTGATTTCTGGGTGCTGGGCGATGAGTTTTGTGTTTGCTGATTGAAAACTCCACGAGATAAAAGCTCTAAAACCGCCCGTAATATCTTGCAGATTTCGCAGTTTTTCCCAGTGTTCGATGATTTCTTCGTCAGTTTCGACCGTGCCAAACATCATCGTGGCTGTGGTTTTCATACCGATTTCGTGGGCGGCTTTATGCACGCCTAGCCAACTGTCTGCGCCTATTTTTTTAGGCGAGATTATATCTCTAACTCTATCGCTTAAAATCTCAGCTCCGGCTCCGGGAATTGAGTAAAGCCCCTTGGCTTGAAGCCTAGATAAAACTTCTTTGTGCGTTAAATTTGAAATCTTGGCGATATAATCAATTTCGATTGCAGAAAAGCCGTGAATCGTGATTTGCGGGTATTTTTGGGCTATGTGAGCCACTAAATTTTCATACCAATCGATTTTTAGTTTTGGATGAACGCCGCCTTGAAATAGAATTTGCGTCCCGCCGATTGCGATTAGCTCGTCGATTTTCGCATCAATCTCATCAAAGCTCAAAATATAAGCATCTTTTTCATTGATTTTACGACAAAACGCGCAAAATTTGCAATCCACAAAGCAGATATTTGTGTAATTAATGTTGCGATCGACTACAAAAGTCGTGATTTTTTCTGGGTGCAATTGCAGCTTTTTTTCATACGCCATAGCTCCAAGCTCGTATAAATCGGCATTTTGGATTAAATTTAGGGCTTCTTTTTTGCTTAATCTACTCATTTTCGCCCTTGTTTTGGGTGGCTGGGCTGTTTTTGTCAGCGACCGAGCCGTCGGTATTTGAGCTGTCAAATTCAAGCACGATTTGCCCGTTTTTTACGCCTTTTACTCGCACTTTTTCGCCGTCAGCTAAATTCGCTATTTCATCGCTTTTCCAAAATGTGCTTTTATAATAAACCATGCCGTTTTTTATCTCTCCAACGCCACTTTCATCTAAAAAATTGTCTTCTAGTTTTTCTTTTGGTTTAAAAAATGCTGCTTTAATGCGTTTTTTTAGCATTACTAAAAGCACTATCGAAAGCATGGCAGCAAGTAAGAGCTGAATTTGCCACGAAAAACCAACAAAAAAGCTTAAAATTCCAACACTTAAAAATCCAATCCCAAAAAATATAAGCGTAAAGTCCATAAATAGGACTTCTGCGATGATAAAAATAATGCCCAAGGCTATAAAAATCCACGCACTCATTTCGTCTCTTTTTTACTACTTAAAAATTCTTTAATAACGCTTAGCGAGCCGATAAGTTCGCTAGTTTCGTAAGGCACTAAAATTTTATCTTTTGAGCCGTTTTTGGCTAGTTCGTTAAAGGCTTCAATGCGACCTTGCGTTAGTAGGTATTCGGCTGCAAATTTCGAATTTGCCATAGCCATATTGATATTATCCATAGCGTGTTTTTGACCTTCTGCTAGGGCGATTTGCTCGTATTTTTTCGCATCTGCCATGCGTTCAATCGCTTCTGCTTCAAGGACTTTTTCTTGTTTTAGAGCTTCTGCGTTGCGTATTAAAGCTGCTTTTTCGGCTTCTGCTTTAAGCTCGATTGCGCGTTTTTCGCGTTCTGCTTTCATTTGCAAATTCATCGCATCCTCTATACCTTTTGGCACGGAGATTTCTGAAATCTCCACTCTCATTATCTTTACGCCCCAGTTATCGGCTGCATCGCCAAGAGCGATTTGAAGTTTTGAGTTTAGTTGGTCCCTGCTTGAAAGTGTTTGATCTAGGCTCATTTCGCCGATTGCCGACCTTAGTGTAGTCATAGCCAAATTTGAAATAGCTTTTCGGTAATCTTCGACATTATAAAGTGCCATTTTTCCGTCGATTACTTTTAGAAATACGATCCCATCGACTGCGATATTGACATTATCTTTTGTGATGACTTGTTGTTTGGAAATATCGACGAGCTGCTCTCTAACGCTCATTCTTGCCCTTACGCTATCAAAAAACGGCACTATGACATGAAATCCGCCATCTAAAACCTTGTGAAAGCGACCTAGTCGCTCTATAATCATAATTTCAGATTGTGAGACAATTTTGATACCTAGCTTTAAAATAGCTACAACCAAAAAGACGATTAAAACGACAAATACTGCAAATCCTTCCATAATTTTTCTCCTAGTGAATTTAAATTTGGAGATTATACCATTTAAATGCTTATTGCAAAATTTTATCAAAAAAATTAAGCCAAATTTGGCTAAAATTGCCTGAATTTAAAAGGAATTTGATGATTAAATACATTGCGCTTTTGCGTTATAGCCGAAATTTCAGACTTTTTACCATTGTTAGTTTTATTTGTAGCTTTGGCGTTTGGTTTTCGCATACGGGCATTTTTACGCTTTTAATCGAACTTGGTGCGCCTGTTTGGGCGATTACGGCGTGTGCTGCGTTAGCTTTTGTGCCAAATATTTTTTTAGCTCCGATTAATGGCATAATTGTCGATAAATTTCGCCCAAAACCCCTAATGGTAAGTATGTTTTTAATCGAAACTATCAGCGTTTTGCCTTTGATTTTTATTGATAGCCTTGATTTGCTTTGGCTTTTATTTTTGATGATTTTTTTGCGCTCTGGTGCGGGGACGCTCTATTTTCAAGCAGCGATGAGTATGCTTCCAAAAATTTTAACCAAAAAAAATCTCAAACTCGCAAATGAGATGTTTGGTATGCTTTGGTCTGTTTCATATACTATCGGTATGGGTATAGCGGGGATTTTTATACACTATTTTGGCGTGAAAATGGCGTTTATTTTTGACTTTGTGCTTTATTTTGTGTCGTTTTTTATTTTATTAAATTTAAATTTAAAACATATCTTGCCAAAAACAGGCGTAAAAATCACACAAATGCTAAAAGAAGGGCTAATCTATCTGCGTAAAAATCCTGTGGTGGTGCATTTTATGGTGCTTCATGCGTTTGTGGGAGTTACTAGCTATGATGCTTTGGTTGCGCTTTTGGCAGATTATAAATACAAAGGCATTATGAGCGCTGCTCTCATAATCGGCTTTATAAATATGGCAAGGGCGGCGTTTTCTATGGTCGGGCAGGTTGTGTTGTCAAAATACCTAAATGATAAAATTCTTTTTTGGCTTTTTATCGGGCAGTTTGTGGGAATTGCCTTGTGGGCGACATTTCAGTTTAATTTTTATATCTCATTTATTGGTATTGCGGCAGCCGGTTTTTGCATAACGGCACTTTGGTCTTATACTTTTACCCGTTTGCAACACCACTGCGACGACGAATTTTTGGGACGAGTAATAGCGTATAATGATATGCTATTTTTTATCGTCTCAGCCGTAACTTCGGCGGCAATCGGATTTTTATTTGAATTTGGGGTTAGTTTATCTGCGATAACGATGATTATGGCTGGTTGCTTTTTGGTGGCAGGATTTTACTATAAATTTGTTTATGATAAATATTTGTAAAACTAGGTCGAATTTGATAAATTTTTTAGTTTTTTATATTTTTTTGAAAGGTTGCAAATAAAAAAAGTGCGCTAAGAGTGATAATATAAATTATATTAAATCCTTTTGCGCCAAAAATTTGCATTGCACTTCCTAAAATCACAGGCGATATAAATGAAGCGGTCGAATACCCAAGCATTAGTGCAGCCGAAGCATCTGCGATTAGTTTTTTATCTTTGATGACATCGTTTGCTCTTGCAAGAGCTAGGGAATAAAGCGGGAAAATCCCGCCACCTAAAAAGAACGCTAAAATCCACATAACGCTTAAATTTTGGCTAAAAAATAAAGATAAGATCGAAGTTAAAATTCCTAAAACGCAAACGCCCATAATGGCAAATTTTCTGCCAAATTTATCACTAAAAAATCCAAAAAATATGTGTGAAACAAGACCGCCGATGGTTGCAAGTGCGATAAAAAGAGAGACTTCTTTAACGCCAAAACCCAAAGACAAAATAAAAACACTTGCCATACTTAAAAATCCGTTGATCAAAATTCCACCGCTTAAACTCGTCGCTAAGGCAAGCGGAGCAATTTTAAAAATATTTGGAATTTTTATTTTTTTAGTTTGTGGGAGTGGTGGTTGTTTATTTTTAAAAATATTTAGCGGAATAAGTCCTAAAATTATAAAAATTCCGCTAAAAATGAAAATTGCCGTAGGGCTTAAATTTAGACCTAAAATAAGCGTTCCAATCGCAAAAGCTGAATAAAAAACTACCTCGTAACAAGCCAAAACACGAGAGCGAATTTGATTTGAAATCTTTGAATTTATCCAAATTTCAATAATAATAACCAAACTATAATACGATAACCCAAGCATAAAACGCAAAAATGCCCAGTAAATAAGATTTTGATTTAAGGCATGAAGTAACGCACTTGTAGCAAAAATCGCAGAAAATAGTGTATAAGCACGAGCGTGTCCGATTTTAGAAATGATATTGCTTATAAAAAAAGTGCAAAAAATAGCACCTAAAAAATAAAAAGATGAAACCAAACCGATAGTGAATTCGCCGATATTTGAAGCTTTTAAAATAATTCCGACAGAAGCTAAAACTATGGCTTCTCCGATAAACATTAGCTCGGCACTCAAAAATAGCGGAGTTAAAATTTTTATCGCTCTTTTGCTACTTTGCAATATTTTCCTTTGTAAATTTTGGCGAATTTTAGCATAAATTTGGGTTTAAATTTCTTTGCTTTTTAATAAAAAGATGAGCGTTCCAATCGGAATTATGCTAGTTCCTGCTAAAAATCCTACAATCCAAAAAAGATTAAATTTAGCAAGAATATAAATGCAAAGTGCCATAAATGCGTAACTTAGCATTTTTAAAGGTGCAAAAAATGTAAAAGAAAATCTAGTTTTTTTCTTTTCTTCATCATCGTCAAATTCGCCTAGATTGTCGTATTTTCCGCTTAAAAGCTCTAAATTTATGCGTCTTTTATAGCTTTTGTGTGCGGCAAAAATGATAAGTAAAGCACAAACAAAGGCGATTTGCGAATTTAAAAGCCATTTTAATCCCAAAAACGGCGCAGCTAAAATAAGCAACAAATCCAAAATAAGATAAATTTTTAAAACTTTTTTTATCACTATTTTTCCAAATTCTGCGAATTTTCGCCGTTTTGCGAATTTTCGCCCCACTCATCATCGTCAAATTCGGCGTTTTGAGTTTTATAATTTTTGTATCTTGGATCGTTTTCAAGCTCGCTCATATCGGCACTCAAAGCTTTATAGGCTTTGTAAATGTTTAAAATTGCCGCTGCGATTCCAAATAAAACACAGACTACAAACGCTATATTTGAGCCTGTTAAATTTCTAAAATAAATCCCTAAAAATACGCCGATTAGCACGGCTACAACAACGGAAATTCCGACACTTAGTGCGTTTGCGCCATGAACTACTTTGTTTAAGTTTTTTGTTACTCTCATAAATTTTTCCCTTTTTTGACTTTGACTTTTTTTGACTTCGTCTTTTTGTATCTTTTCCAAGCGTTCGTAAAAATCTCGCTTCGATAGACTTTTTTGTCTAATCTCGCTCGATTTTTTACTTCACAACTTGAAAAATATACTAAAAATACTCGTCAAAAATTTATAAAATTAAATAAATTTGCAAATTCAAAAGGCGAATTTGCAAATTCAAGCAAATTTTTATAATTTGTCAAACGCTTTTTTTGCTTTTTTCAAAGCAAATTCGATCTCTTTTTCGTTCATACTAGCACAAATAAAGCCTGTTTCAAACTGGCTTGGGGCTAGAAAAACGCCTTCTTTTGTCATCGCTCCGTGGAATTTGGCAAATGTTTTTGTGTCTGATTTTAGGGCGTCTGCGTAGTTTAGCACAGGATTTTCAGTGAAAAAATATCCAAACATAGAGCCTCTTACGCAAGTTTGCAAAGGAATTCCTTTGTTGTTAGCAATTTCTTTTAATCCGTCCATAAATAAATTTGCTAAATTTTCTAGTTTTTTATAAAGATTTTTTGAAGCAAAAATTTTACTTACCGAAGCGATTCCTGCTGCCATAGCGACAGGATTTCCGCTTAGCGTTCCTGCTTGATAAACCCCGCCAAGCGGGCTTATTAAATTCATTATCTCCTCTCGCCCGGCAAAAGCAGCTACCGGCATTCCGCCACCGATAACCTTGCCAAAAGTTACCAAATCAGCCTTAATGCCGTAAATTCCGTAGCTTCCAAGCGCACTAGCTCTAAATCCGCTCATAACTTCATCGAAAATCAAAACGATTTTTTTCTCATCGCAAATTTTGCGAAGTTCAGCCAAAAACTCAGCTTTTGCAGGAACTAGGCCCATATTTCCGGCGATTGGCTCAATGATGATTGTGCCGATTTCTTCTTTTTCGACAATCGCCTTTACGCTATCAATGTCGTTATAAATCGCCAAATAGGTATTTTTAGCAATGTCTTCTGGAACTCCTGCGCTACTAGCATTTCCAAAAGTTGTCGCACCGCTTCCTGCCTTTACCAAAAGCGAGTCGCTGTGTCCGTGGTAGCAGCCTTCGAATTTAATGATTTTATCTTTTTTGCTAAATCCGCGAGCTAGGCGGATTGCACTCATCGTGGCTTCCGTGCCGCTTGAAACAAAGCGAATTTTATCCAAATAATCAAATTTTCCAAGAACTAGTTTTGCAAGTTCGGTTTCTAACGGACTTGAAGCACCAAAGCTAAGCCCGTTTTTAGCTGTTTTAATAACGGCTTTTTGAATATCTTTATCACAATGTCCAAAAATCAGCGGTCCCCAACTTTGCACAAAATCTAAATATTTTTTGCCTTCGATGTCATAAATATAGCTTCCTTTTGCTTTTTTTACAAAAAACGGCTCACTTCCTACATTTCCAAATGCTCTCACTGGCGAATCAACGCCACCGGGAATAAATTTTTGTGCCTGAGTAAAAGCTTTGTGGTTTGTCATTTTTTCTTCTCCTTATTTAGATCTTTTATAAATTTGTAAAGAATTATAATCTCATCTTTGGTTAAAAAATAGCTTGGCATTACCCCTTTTGAATTTGTTACCCCGTCTGCAAATTCTTGCAAAGAAAGCTTGTTTATAGGCGGTGCGACAAGCTCGGTGTCATAGTATTCGCCCGAAGTTTTATTAAATTCGCCGTATTTTGCTATCAAGCTTCCTTCGCCTTTTGCTCCATGACATTTATTGCAACCGATACCGCGTGGATTTTTGTATAAAAGTTCGCCGTATTCGGCTTCGGTTATAAAATTTTCGCCAAAAATCGCACTTAAAAAAATAGATAAAAATATCAAAATTCGCATAAATTCACTTTTTAAATTTTTTTAAAATATTATAATTTTTGAGTTTAAAAGTAGGTAAATAACTCTAAATTTGTTAAATTTTATGAATTTAATTTTAAAAATTCAACTAGTTTTATTATAACTTTGGGTATTATATTAAGTTTGTAAATTCTAAAAAAGGTTAAAAATGACGATAATCGACGGAAAAGAAATCTCAAAAAAAGTCAAAGAAGAAGTTAGACTTGAAGCACTAAATTTAGCTTCAAAAGGCGTTAAACCGGGCTTAGCAGTTATTTTAGTCGGGGACGATAAAGCAAGTCAAACTTATGTCGCAAGTAAAGAAAAAGCATGTATCTCATGTGAAATAAATTCGATCATGCACCGCCTTGATAAAGACACAAGCGAAGAAATGCTTTTGGATTTGATTGCAAATTTAAATGAAGATGACGCAGTAGATGGCATTTTGGTGCAACTTCCTTTGCCAAAACATATAAACACAAACAAAGTTTTAGAAAAAATAGATCCAAAAAAAGATGTCGATGGCTTTCATGCCGTAAATGTGGGTCGCTTAGTAAGCGGATTAGATAGCTTTGTGCCTTGCACTCCGCTTGGCATTATGCGACTTTTGAAGGAATACGGCATCGAAGTAAGCGGTAAAAACGCCGTCATCATCGGACGAAGTAATATCGTCGGTAAGCCTATGGCGAATTTATTATTAAATGCTAATGCAACCGTTACGATAACGCACAGCAAAACTGCAAATTTAAAAGAAATTTGCGCTAATGCCGATATTTTGGTTGCGGCTATCGGAAAGCCGTTTTTTGTAACTGCCGATATGGTAAAAAACGGCGCCGTGCTAATCGATGTTGGGATAAATCGCTTAGAAGACGGACGCCTTGTCGGGGACGCTGATTTTGATAGCGTTAAAGAAAAATGTTCTTTTATCACGCCTGTTCCTGGTGGTGTTGGACCTATGACAATCGCTATGCTACTAGAAAATACGATTACTTCGGCAAAAAATCGCCTAAATAAAAATCGTTAAGAAAGCAAATTTATGGGCGTTTTAAAGAAAATTTATAATTTTGCAAGTAGCTGGACGGGGACGGTTTTAATCGTTTTATTTGTGATATTTTTTGTGGCACAGGCTTTTGTGATTCCAAGCGGTTCGATGAAGCACTCGCTTTTGCCGGGGGACTTTTTATTTGTGAAAAAATTTAGTTACGGAATTCCTACGCCGCATATCCCGTGGATAGAAAAGGCTGTTTTGCCTGATTTTAAAGGTAATGGGCATTTAATAGACGGCGAACGCCCAAAAAGGGGCGATATAGTTGTGTTTAGGTATCCGAAAGATACAAAAATGCATTATGTAAAGCGAAATTTTGCAGTCGGCGGCGATGAGGTGATTTTTGATCTAAATAACTTTTATCTTCGTCCGCACGAAGGCGATGAATTTATCGAAAAAAACTACGACAAAAACGACATTGTAACGCTCATGGGGCAAAAATTTGTAAAAGAGCCTTATAAATTTAAAGGGATAAATTATAATCCAAAAAGTCGTTTGAATATGCTTGCAGAAACCGAGTTGGCATTGATGCAAAATTCATTTTCAATGAAACCTTTGGTAGTTAAGGAATTGGGCGATACGGTGAATTTTAGAAATATGGAATTTAACGCATTTTATATCAAAATTCCAGAAGATGAATTTTTTATGATAGGCGATAATAGAAATAATTCAAAAGATAGTCGCTATTGGGGAACCGTGCCATATAAATTTATCGTTGGGAAACCTTGGTTTATATATTTTAGTTGGACTGTGCCAGAAAATCCAAAAATACCTGACTATAAAAATGATAGAAAAATTCGCTGGGAGCGAATAGGGCGGTTTGCGGATACTTTGCAAACTAATGAGAGTTTGATTTACGAGCAAGATTAAGGGGAGTTTTATGCAGATTAAAAAGATTTTTATAGCAGGAGATCACGCTGCTTTTGAAGCAAAAGAAGTTAGTAAGAAAATTTTAGAAAATTTAGGTTTTGAACCGATAGATTTGGGTGCAAATTCGCCTGAAATAAGCGTTGATTACCCTGATTTTGCAAAGGCTTTGTGTGATGAAGTTTCAAAAGACGAAGGAAATTTTGGGATTTTAATCTGTGGCACGGGATTAGGAATTTCAATGGCGGCAAATCGAAATCCACAAATTCGCTGTGCGTTATGCCACGATCGCTTTACAGCGACGATGAGCAGAGAGCACAACGACGCAAATGTCTTAGCTTTTGGGGCTAGGGTTGTTGGAGCTGGCGTGATTGAAGATATGATAAAAGCGTTTTTTAGCACTGAATTTGCAGGTGGCAGACACGAAAGGCGGGTGCAAAAACTAGGAAGTTGCCTATGTTAAGCTGGGTTTTAGCGATATTTTCTTTGTTTTGCTTATTGCTTTTGATTTTGGCATTTAGAAAAAATAGCAAAATGTTAGATGAGATTTCAAAGAAAAATCAAAAAATAACCGAGCTTGAAAATATAATCGTAAAGCTAAAATCAAATTTGCAAACGAGTATTGAAGCTCTTGAAAAGGCAGATAGTGCAAATATGGATTTGAAATTGCAAAATACAAAAGTTAAATTTGAAAACAAAATTCTAAAAGAAAAAGAGGAAAAATGAAAGAACTAAACGAAAATGATAAAAAATATCTTTTAAGCACTATTAGAGAAATTAAAGATTACCCAAAAGCAGGGATTTTGTTTCGCGATATTACTACTTTATTAAATGACAAAAAGGCGTTTGAATTTTTAATGTCTCATTTGGAAGCAAAGTATAAAGACGCAGGGTTTGACTATATCGCAGGGATTGAAAGTAGGGGTTTTATATTTGGCGCAGCACTTGCTACGCGCCTAAATTTGGGTTTTGTACCGATAAGAAAACCAAAAAAACTTCCATATACAACGATTTCACAAAAATACTCGCTTGAATACGGCTTTGATCAAATCGAAATTCATATCGACGCATTTAGAGATACAAAAGACGCAAAAGTTTTATTAGTAGATGATTTAATCGCCACCGGCGGAACGGCATTTGCCGCAGCCGAGCTTATACAAAGAGCAGGAGCGATATGCGTGGAAGCTTGTTTTGTTATGGATTTACCGGCTCTTGGCGGTTCTGAAAAATTAAGCAAAATTACAAAAGTTTATAGCGTGTTAGAGGGCTAAATGGAAGATTTTTTAAAAGAACTTCTTTTTGAGTATAAAAATTACGCTTACGGAATTTTGTTTGTTTGGTGTTTGTTAGAAGGCGAAATTGCGCTTATTTTGGGTGGAATTTTAGCGCACGAAGGGCATATAAATTTAGCACTTGGAATTTTTATTGCAGGACTTGGAGCATTTTGTGGGGATCAATTTTATTTTTATATCGGCAGATATAATCGTAGTTATATAGGTAAAAAATTAGCTAAACAACGCAGAAAATTTGCCATAGCGCATTTGCTACTTAAACGGCTTGGTTGGCCTATAATATTTTTGCAACGCTATATGTATGGATTTCGTGTGATAATACCTATGAGTATCGGTTTAACTAGATATAGTGCAAAAAAATTTGCTTTTATAAATTTAATAAGCGCTTGGTGCTGGGCAGCGATAACGATGATTTTGGCGTGGTATTTTGGAAAGCAAATTTGGCGTTTTATAAGCTGGGCGGAAGAGCATTGGTATATCGCAATTCCGATTGTTTGCGGATTTTTATTTTTGATTTTTTATGGATTTAAAAAAATGGAAAATTACTTTATGAATTTAAGAAAGGATAGATATGCAAATCAAACTAATCAATGAAAAAATCGATGACATTAAGGCTGATTTTGAAGTTATTTTGGTTGTAAATAAAAATTTAGATCACGAATTTATCAAAGACAAGGATAAATTTGAGTTTTTCGGATACGACGGAAGCGCAAATTTGCTTTTAAGTGAGAGCAGACGCCTTTATATAGGCGTAAAATCGCTAGAATTCGATAGAATTCGCTCAGCGATCGCCACTGCGTATAACACGCTAAAAAGCTATAAAATTTCAAATTTTAAAATCGCTTCGTATCTTTGCGGTTGCACTACAAAAAGCTTTATGGCGATGGCTGAGGGCGTGTTTTTGGGAAGTTATGAATTTAACAAATATAAAAGCGAAAAGAAAAAATATAGCCTAAATGAAATTCTAATCTCAACACAAGAGTATAATAACCACGAAATCAAGCTTGATAAAGCGCAAAACGGGCTTAAAAAAGGCGAGATTATGGCAAATGCTGCAAATTTCGTCAAAGACGGCGTAAATGAAATCCCTGAAATTTACACGCCTGTAAAAATGGCAGAAGATGCCGAAATTTTGGCGGCAAATTATGATAGCGTAAGTGTAAAAATTTATGATGAAAATTTCTTAAAAGAGCAAAATATGAACGCATTTTTGGCTGTCAATCGCTCTTCAATCCACCCGCCACGCTTAATTCATCTAACTTATAAGCCCCAAATTTGCAAAAAACGAGTTGTTTTTGTCGGCAAGGGCTTAACCTATGATAGCGGCGGACTTAGCCTTAAACCAAGCGATTATATGCTAACGATGAAATGCGATAAAAGTGGCGCAATGGCCGCAATGGGTATCATAAAAGGAGCTGCCGAGCTAAATTTACCGCTTGAAATTCACGCCGTCATCGGTGCAACCGAAAATATGATAGGCGGAAATTCATATAAGCCTGATGATGTGCTTATTTCTCGTAGTGGTGTTACTATCGAAGTGCGAAATACAGACGCAGAAGGTAGGCTAGTTTTGGCTGATTGCTTAGACTGGGCGCAAGAGTTAAAGCCTGATATTTTAATCGATATGGCAACTCTAACAGGAGCTTGTGTAGTGGGTCTAGGAGAATACACAATCGGGCTTTTAGGAAACAATGAAGAATTTAAACTAGAATACAAACGCCTTACAAAGCCAAGCGGTGAGCTTTTTGGAATTTTAGAATTTAATGATTATCTAAGGGAGCTTATTAAATCAAATATCGCCGATGTTTCAAATACAGCTTCTAGCAGATATGGCGGAACGACCACGGCAGGGCTTTTCCTTGATAAATTTATAAAAGATGAATATAAAGATAAATGGCTTCATTTAGACATCGCAGGACCTGCGTATTTAGAAAAAGCATGGGGATATAATCAAATCGGTGCCACAGGCGCAGCCGTCAGAGCAAATTTATACTATTTAGACGCTATTTCAAAGGAAAAATAATGGGATTATCAGTAGGCATAGTAGGACTTCCAAATGTCGGCAAATCAACGACATTTAACGCACTAACCAAAGCACAAAACGCACAAGCGCAAAACTATCCTTTTTGCACGATTGAGCCAAATAAAGCCGTAGTTGCCGTGCCTGATAAGCGTTTAAATGAATTGGCAAAAATCGTTAATCCCAATCGAATTCAAAACTCAGTTATCGAATTTACCGATATTGCAGGGCTTGTAAAAGGAGCTAGTAAAGGCGAAGGTTTAGGAAATAAATTCTTAGCAAATATCCGTGAATGCGAGATTATTTTACATATCGTTCGTTGTTTTGAAGACGGAAATATCACGCATGTCGAAGGCGGTATCGATCCGTTAAGGGATATTGAGATTATCAACACTGAGCTTATACTAGCTGACATCGAGCAACTAACTCGCAAAATAGAACGCCTAAATAAAGAAGCAAGGGCAAATGCAAAAGGTGCAAAAGAAAGCTTGGATATGGCAAATTTGCTTTTAAAACATTTAAACGACGGAAATTCTGCGTCAAGTTTTAGCGAATTTGAAAATGAAATTTTTACAAATTTAAATAAAGAGCTAAGATTACTTTCGGCAAAAGAGGTCATTTATGGCGCAAATGTCGATGAAGCAGGGCTTGAAAATGATAACGAATTTGTTAAAAAAGTCAAAGAATTTGCGAAAAAAAGCAACCACGAAGTCATCAAACTAAACGCAAAAATCGAAGAAGAGCTAATCGGTCTAGATGATGATGAAGCAAAAGAGTTGCTCCAAAGCTTGGGCGTAGAAGAAAGCGGGCTTGATCATATCATAAGGACGGCATTTGCGAAATTAAATTTGATAAGCTATTTTACAGCTGGTGTCATGGAAGTTCGTGCTTGGACGATTACAAAAGGATGGAAAGCCCCAAAAGCAGCAAGTGTTATCCATAACGATTTTGAACGGGGATTTATTAGAGCAGAAGTCATTGCTTACGATGATTTTGTCAAATTTGGCGGTGAAAATGGCGCCAAAGAAAACGGAAAAATGCGACTTGAAGGCAAAGACTATGTCGTAAATGACGGCGATGTGATGCATTTTAGGTTTAATGTTTAAATTTATAGTGTAAATTTGTTCTAAATTTTATAAATTTAGAAAAGGATTTTTATGTTAAATAGCAAAGACTTGGAAATTTTGCGTAGAGAATTTATCGATAAATTTGATTTTAGTGATGAAGATAAAAAATTGATTGAAGAAAAGTGCATTGATAAAATTTTGGGCAAAGATAAACTTACATATTTTAACCATGAGTGTTTGGGCTTTATTATCGTCAAAAGTGGGCTTTTGCGCGCCTTTATAACATCTGAAAATTTCAAAGAAATCACCGTTTTTATGCTAAAAAAAGGCGAAAGTTGTGTTTTGTGCGATTCTTGTTTTATGGGTAGTTTTGAAACAAAAATCAATATCCAAGTTAAAGAACAAGCCGAAGTTTTGCTGATTCCTGCCGAAATTTTTATAAAAATGAAAGATAAATATCAAAGTCTTACAAATCATATACTAACGCTTGTTGCAAAACGATTTGCGCAGTCTATAAAAGTCATGGAACAAGCACTTTTTTCGCCACTTAGTGAGCGAATTTTGGCATTTTTAAAAAAGAATTCTCAAAACGGAAGTATGAAGATCACGCACGAAGAGTTAGCTTCGCATTTAGGAAGCGCGAGAGAAGCTGTTTCTAGAATTTTAAAAGAGATGGAAAATGATAAACTTATCTCTCGCAAACGCGGCGTGATAAGCGTTTTATAAACAAATCAAATTTTATTTGCAAAAAACCACAAAAAGGCAAACATTAACCCGGGAGCTCTAATGAGCTCTTCATTAAACATAAATTCCTTTGCCTTTTTGACATCTAAATATACAAGCTCGATTTTTTCGCCATCTATTCCGCCACCTAAACCCTTTTTATCATCTTCGGTAATCTCGCCGTAAAAAAGATATTGTCTATTTGCCGCAAAACCAAGTGCGCTATAAAAACTAGTTATAAATTCCAAATCTTTAACCAAATAGCCTGTTTCTTCATAAATCTCTTCGATTGCAGTTTGTTTTGGGCTTAAATTTTTATCCAAAATTCCCGCACAAAGTTCATGCGTAAAGCCTTGTTCGTTCCAATCAAACCCGCTTTGTTGCTGATGATACCAAACAGGCGGACGAAATTGTTTAACAAGCAAAAGAGCGTTTTTTTCTTTATGAAAAAGTAAAATTGATACGCTATCATGGACTTTAACACAATCCCAAACTCTATCTTTGCCGTCCATTTCAAAATGCAAACGAAAAGGCTTTACAAAATCTGATTTTTCCATATTTGAAATTTTTAAATTTTTTATAGAAGTATCCATGTTGCAAGTCCTAAAAAGCTAAAAAATCCGACTATATCGGTAACGGTAGTAAGTAAAACAGAGCTTCCCACAGCAGGATCTATGCCAAATTTTTTCAAAGTCAGTGGTATAACCGTGCCAAAGATTCCAGCAAAAGTAAAATTTATCACCATTGACATTGCTATAACAACGCCTAAAAGTTTTATGCCAAACCAAAAATACGCCACAAAGCCCATAATAATAGCAAAAATCATACCGTTTGTAAAAGCAATAGCAACTTCTCTAAATAAAACATTTTTCTTATCTTTAAATTCGATTTCGCCCAAAGCCAGTCGCCTGACGGTAACGGTAAGGGCTTGTGTGCCTGTATTTCCACCCATAGAAGCAACAATCGGCATTAAAATAGCTAGTGCTACGATAGTTTCGATAGTGCTATCAAAAAGCCCGATAATAGCAGAGCTTACAATTGCCGTGCATAAATTCACAAAAAGCCACGCCGCACGAGAGCTTCCTGCTTTTACTAGCGTATCTTCTTCTTCGGCTTCGTCATTAACACCTGCTAAGTGATAAATTTGCTCGGTTGCCCTGTCTTGGATAATATCGTGTATATCATCGCTTGTGATGCGACCTATCAAAACGCCGTTAGTATCGACAACAGGCATAACGCTTAAATCAAATTCTTCAAAATCTCTTACGACATCATCGATTTTATCGGTATCAGTGGCAAAATGTGGTTTGTATTCATCATCGTATTTATCTATAATCTCTTTTAAAGTTAAATTAAAATCATATAAAATCAAATCCGAAGTCGAAAATGCTGAAATCAAGCGTTCGCTTTCGTCCAAAACAAAAAGTTGAAAAACATTTTCTATTTCGCCGCTTTCTTTTAAATTTCGTAGGCGATCTACGGCTTGTTTTAGCGTTTCGTTTGTTTTGGCGCTAAAAACCTCCGTTTGCATATATGCACCGGCTTCATCATCTTCATAATTTGAAATTTGTAAAATATCTTTTTGATCTTCTTCGTCAAGTTTTTCAAAAATTTGCTTTGCTTTTTCTTCGTCTATTTCTTCGATATTTTGGAAAAGTTCGGCTTGATCATCGCTTTCTAGCTCTTCGATAGCTTCGACGATTTTTTCATGTGGAATAGTTTCGATAACATCTTCGAGCATGTGATCTGGCATTTCAAGAGCGACATTTGCAAGGTCTTCCGGGTCTAGTTTTTCTAGGTATTCGACATATTTTTCTTCGTCGTGTTTTTTAAGCGTTTTTAGATGATCGGCAAGATCTGCTGAGCTTATCTCTTCTTCTGCTGTCTCTTCAATATGCGAATCTAGGACTTCTCGTGCTTCTTCAAATTCTCTTGCTTCCATAATCTAACCTTCAATTCAAAATCATCGAATTTTCAAAATTTTCAAATCTTTGCGGATTTAAACTTCCGTCCATAGCCAAATCCATTTTTGCGTTCATATCTTTAACAAGAGCTTTAAATTTAAGCTCTTCTTTGCTTACTATATTTGTTTTTTCGATTTTTACTACTTTTAAAGGATCGATTGCTTGTTTATTTTTATAAAGCCCAAAATGCAAATGCGGTCCCGTGCTAAGCCCTGTGTTTCCAACATAAGCGATAAGCTCTTTTTGTTTTACGCTAGTGCCTACTTTTATGCCTTTTGCAAAGCCATTTAAATGTGCATAAAGTGTCGAATATCCTCCGCCGTGTGAAATCTCAACGGTGTTTCCATAGCCACTTCTACGACCTACAAATGTAACTTTGCCGTTGCCTGCTGCGTAAATTTTTGTCCCTTTTGGTGCAGCATAATCCACGCCCAAATGCGCTCTATATCGCTTCAAAATAGGGTGAAAGCGTTTTGGTGTAAATTTAGATACTATTCTTGCGCCGTTAATAGGCGTGATAAGCAAAAAACTTTCCATTTTTTTGCCGTTTTCATCGAAATATTTATCTTCAAAAAGATATAAAGAATTTCCTTTTTTGTTTTCTTCTATCATACCTGCTAGAATTTTAATAGAGCCAAAAGGCTGACCAAGTCTAGTTTTTTGTTCGTATAAAAGCACTAGCCTATCGCCCTTTTGAAGTCTTTTAAAATCTACTTCGCCCCTAAAAACGCTCATAAATTCATTTGCCAAAGCAGTATTTCCCGTGGCTTTGACTATATCATTATACGGCGAAGTTTCAATGGAAATTCCAAGCGAGTTGCTCTGTTTTGTATAGACTATCGGTGTAAAATCAAGTTTAAATTTATTGAATTTATCTTTGTAAATTTGAATTTGTAGCTCTTCGCTAATGGGGATTAAAAGTTGCGAAATTTTGCCTAAATCATCACGCAAAACATAACAAATCGAACCTGAGATTATCTCACTGGTTAGCTCTTGGGCTTCTTTATCTAAATCATAATAAACAGAAAGCGGGATTTCATATTTTTCCATAAATTGGAGCAAACTTACGCCTTCTGGCCACTTAAATTTCTCAACGCCCGAATTTATCGCAAAAGCAAAATTAAAAAATAGAAAAAAAATCAATATAAATTTATTCATAGAAAATCGCTTTTTATTTTTTTATTTATTACATAAGCCGAAATTGTAGCAAATTAACGCTTATATTTGGCAAAAACCAAGAATTTACCAATTTTTATGTATAATTAGCAAATTTTTTATTTTTAGGAGCAAATTTTGAAAAGATTGATTTTAGCTTTTTTATTTTTATTTGGAATTAGTGCAAATGCGGCTGAATTTAGTATGCCGACTTACGAATCTCCGCTTTTAGAAGTCGAAGATGGCTACGCAACCATAATGAATAGCCCAGACATCGCAGTCGGAAGTAGTGGCGTGGTAATGCATAAATTTGCAAACGGCGATCGCTCGATCGTCGCAAGGGCGGTTGTAGCCGAAAAAATGGGAAATTTAGCCAAAGTTAGATTTGAAGTTTTTGATTCGCTAGAACAAAAAGCGCTTCCTTTGCCAAAAGTTTTGCCTTCAAAGGGCGACATTGTGATTTTAAATTTTTTGTATAATAGAGCTTTGCTTGTTGTGCCAAATGCCGAAATTTACGAACAAATCGTTGCAGCATTTCCAAATATCACATTTATTCACCCTGACCTTGCAGGAGCGCATCTAAGTTATAATTTCAAACCAAATCCAAGCAGAGATGATTTTAGAAAAATGTGTTCAAACAACGCAGCCGGACTTATTTTTATCGCATTAGATAAAGAGAGTTTATTTGCTGATTGTGGCAGTTTCGAGCCACTTAAAACTTTTGCTAGTGGCGAAGTAAGTTATTATCAAATTCCGTTTTATTCACGCGTAGGCAAGATCGATACTATGTTTTTTGATGTTTTAAACGGACAAATCAACGACTATGACAGACATTATAGATACCTTTTAGGACAAAAAAGTGGAAACTAAACATATAAATTTTTTTACAGATTTACTAGGTAGCGATAACGCATATTTCGACAAAGCGCACAAACTTGCGTATTGTTATGATGCGACTAGAAAACGCTACGAGCCAGACGGAGTGCTTTTCCCGCGAAATGAAGATGATGTTAGTAAAATTTTAAAATATTGCAACGATAATAAAATCATTATTATCCCGCGTGGGGCAGGAAGCGGCTTTACAGGCGGTAGTCTAGCGCATAATGGCGGTGTGGTTTTAGCTTTTGAAAAGCACATGAATAAAATTTTAGAAATCGACATGGAAAATATGGTCGCAGTCGTGCAACCGGGCGTTATAAATATGGATTTGCAAAAAGCTGCTATGGAAAAAGGGCTTTTTTATCCGCCTGATCCTGCTAGTGAAAATTACAGCACACTTGGCGGAAATGTCGCAGAAAATTCAGGCGGTATGAGAGCCGCAAAATACGGCATTACAAAAGACTATGTTATGGCTCTTCGTGCCGTGCTTCCAAACGGCGATATTATCAGAGCTGGCAAACGCACCATAAAAGATGTCGCAGGATACAATGTCGCAGGAATTTTAATCGCTAGTGAAGGTTCGCTTGCCGTTATAACTGAAATCACGCTAAAACTTCTTTCAAAGCCAAAGTTCAAAAAAACCGCAATGGGTGTTTTTCCAAGCGTGGAAGCCGCTATGAACGCAGTTTATAAGACTATGGCAGCAGGGGTTACTCCTGTGGCGATGGAATTTTTGGATAATCTTAGCATAAAAGCAGTCGAGCAAAAATTTAATAAAGGTCTGCCTGTAAATGCGGGAGCGATTTTGATTACCGATGTTGATGGAAATTTGCAAGAGCAAATCGAGCAGGATTTAAGCGTCATCGAGCGAGTTTTTAAAGAAAACGGCGCTAGTGAATTTATCACTGCAAAAAATGAAACCGAGAGCGCAAATTTGTGGTTTGCAAGGCGAAATTGTTCGCAGTCGATTACCTGCTATGGCTCGTTAAAACTAAACGAAGATATAACCGTTCCACGCTCAAAACTGCCTGAACTTTTGCACCAAATTCGTCAAATTTCAGATAAATATGGCGTTACGACGCCATGCTTCGGGCATACGGGAGATGGAAATGTCCATACAAATGTAATGGTCGATAAAAATAACGAAGATGAAGTAAAACGCGGTTATATGGCGATTGAAGAGATTTTTAAGGCGGCTGTTGATTTGGGCGGGACGCTTTCAGGCGAACACGGCATAGGAATCTCAAAAGCCCCGTATATGGGCTTAGCATTTAGCGATGCCGAAATGGAACTTTTTAGAACGATAAAAAAGGCGTTTGATCCAAACAACATATTAAACCCAAACAAAATGGGGCTTTAAGTTTTGTTTTGTAGATTGAAACGAGCCTAGCTTTTAATTCCCCATACCTGACGGATTAAGGCGTAAATTTAAATGATTTGTTCGCTCACTACCGATAAGGTAGCTACGCTTCAAACCATTTAAATTTACGCCTTACTACGCCTACTCTGTTTTGAATATTTTTTGTAAATTAAACAAATTTGCAAAATCGTCGGCATTTGGTTACCAAATTTAAGTTGAGTTATTTTGCAAATTTGTTTCCATTGTCATTGCGAGTTTTTGCAAAGCAAAAACGAAGCAAAATGAGCGAAGCGACGGCAAAGCCGTCATTTCAAGGAAACCTGTCTCACGCTTTGCGTGAGCCATCGCTTCGCTGGTTTTGGACGAGCGAAGCGAAGTCAATCGCCAATGGTTAAATTTAGAATTCGGTTTTTTGGAAAAATTTATAAAATTTGGTTGTTTTGTATTTTTGAATTCTGCAAATTTACATTTTCGTTATTTTTAAATTCTTTAAAATTTGCAAATTTGCATTATCATTATTTTAACTTTGGCGATTGCCACGAATTTTTGCTAACGCAAAAATTCGTGGCAATGACAATGTAAGCAAATTTACAAATTCCTGCAATGACAAATTTAAGCAAAAAAATTTGCCAAATTCCCCAAATTTTAAGTAAAATTACAAAAAACAAAAGAGAAAATGATGAAAAAGATTACAGAACTGCTAAATTCGCTAAAAAGCGCCCTTAAAGTCGCAAATGTTTATGATAAAAATATCATGCGATACGCTTCTAGCCTTAGTTTCCACACTATGCTTTCGCTGCTTCCGATTTTAATGGTATCTTTAAGCATTTTTATGCAAATGCCAAGTTTCAAGGCGTATTACGAAAAAATCAAAACATTTATATTTGCAAATTTGCTTCCTACGCACCAAGACACGCTCTCATCGTATATCGAGCAGTTTTTGGCAAATAGTGTCGGGCTTGGTATCACGGGCTTTGCGGCGGTGATTTTTACTTCGGTTATGTTTTTTAGCGAATTTGAAGGGGTGATTTGCAATATTTCAGGGGCGAAAAAACGAAGCTTTTTTGCTAGTCTTAGCACTTACTGGACGCTTATGACACTAGCTCCCGTCGGGCTTGGCGGGTCGTTTTATGTAAGTGGCGTTTTGCAAAATTTGTTAAATCAAACCGAATTTACAAGGTGGATAAATTTACTAGCGATTTTGCCGTATCTTATCATTTGGGCGATTTTTGCGGTAACTTACGCCGTATCGATAAACCGCGAAATATCGGCAAAAGCGATAATGATAGCGTCATTTATCACAAGCGTTTTTTGGTGGATTTTAAAAATTCTTTTCGTGCAGTATGTTTTTTATAACAAAACTTATCTTAGCATTTACGGCTCGTTTTCGGTGCTTTTGTTTTTCCTTTTGTGGATTTACATTAGCTGGATTTTATTTTTATACGGCGTGAAAGTTTGTGTATTTTTAAACGATAAAAAAGATAGGCAAGAAGCCGAGCAAGGCACAAAGTAGGGCAAAATTTTTAAATTTTATCGCTAAAATTGCAGATAAATTTGCCGTTACAAAAAGCCACAGCGGAATTTGCGTTTTATAAATACTAAGCGAAAATTCCAAAAAATTTAGCAGATATTCATCAAAAATATATCCCACGCCAAAAATATGCAAAACAACGCTTAACGGATAAAAAATAATAAACGCGTAGCTTATAGGCACGACTGAAATTTGAAGCGGCGTAAGGGTAGAGAAAAAATAATAAACAGGCACATTCATACAAAGCCAAACAAAAAGATTAAAAAAAATCAAGTGGGCTAAAAGTCCGAATTTATCCTTAAAATGCTTGACATAAATGAAAATAAAAAGCACTCCCATACACGAAAAATAAAATCCGATAGAAAAAGCTAAATGCGGAAACAGCGCAATCAAAAAGGCAATAGTGATAAAAAGTGTTGCGAAATTTATGATTTTAAAATTTCGCATTAAAAGAAAAAATCCCACAAATGCCATAGCTAGGCTTCTAAGGAAACTTGGCGTAAAATCAAGCACCAAAAGATAAAAACTCATCAAAATAAAAACAAAAATACTAATGTCAAAATTCACGCTTCGATACGGAAAATAGCGTTTTTGAAAGAATTTATAAACGGGCTTAAAAATAAAAAAGCAAATTCCAAAAATAATGCCTAAATGAAATCCGCTAATGGCGATGATGTGCGCGATTCCCCAGTTTGTAACATTTGCGCGAAGTTCCCTTGAAATGGGCGTTGCGAAATATAACGCCGAGTAAAGCTCTTGCATTTTTGAATTTTGGTGTTGGGTGGTTATAAAATTTATCGCATTTTGTTTTAAATTTGCAAATTTATTTTTAAAATTTGACGAATTTTGCAGGGACTGCGCCGAATTTTGCAGGGACTGCGTCGAATTTCGCTCCGAATTTATCGAATTTTCAAATTTCGGTTTTAGTTTAAAACTTGGCATATAAAATCGTTTTTTTACAAAATCGATAAATTTAACATTTTGCGTGATAACGCCGATATTTAAGCTTTTTGCATTAGCAAATTCAAAATCTTTTTTGGTTGTAGTATAAAACTCAAATTCGCTTGTTTTAAGCCGTAAAACGCGGTATGTCCTGCCCTTAGTATTTGTTTTTTCATAATTTTGCAAAATTTGCGCATTATAAAATCTATATTTTTGAGATTTAAATTCATAAAAATCTTTATAACAAAAGCCCAAATTTAAGATAAAAACAGATAACGCAAAAAGCAAAAATAACAAAATTTCCCGTTTGTTTTCAAAAATTTCAAGCTTTTTCATTGTGAAATTATAGCAACTTTTAATCGCCATTTAGCTATAATAATGGAATTTAAAAATTGATAAAAAGGATAAAAAATGGCTGAAAAACAAAGTATTTTTATAAATAGAGAGCTTTCGTGGTTGCGTTTTAATTCGCGTGTTTTAGCGCAATGCAACAAAGATATTCCGTTAATCGAAAAGCTTAAATTTTTGGCTATTTACAGCACAAATTTAGATGAATTTTATATGATTAGGGTTGCAGGTCTTAAACAGCTTTTCACAGCCGGCGTCATCACAAGCGGGGACGATAAAATGACGCCGTTAGAGCAGTTGCGTGAGATTAGGGCGTATTTAAACAAAGAGCAAAAAGAGCTTGAAGATCACTATTTTTTCACTAAGCTTGAACTTGCCAAAAACGGCATTTTTATCAAAAATTATGATGAGCTTGATAAAAATTTAAAAGCTTCTGCTGATAAATTCTTTTTTGAGCAGATTATGCCGATTATTATCCCCATTGCAGTGGATTCGACGCACCCTTTCCCGCACCTAAATAACCTTAGTTTTTCACTAGCTGTTAAACTTTGTGATAAACAAAACCCAGAAAGCATACATTTTGGTATGGTGCGAATTTCGCGTGTTTTGCCACGATTTGTTCAGGTCGATAAAAGCGTTTATGTGCCGATAGACAGCCTAGTTCGTCGCCACGCAGAAGAGATTTTCCCGGGATTTAAACTTTTAAGTTCCGCTGCATTTAGGGTTACGCGAAATGCTGATATTACGATAGAAGAAGAAGAAGCAGATGATTTTATGATGATTCTTGAAGAGGGCTTGAAACTTCGCAGAAAAGGTGCTTTTGTGCGTTTGCAAATAGAAAAAAATGCAGATTCTGAGCTAGTGGAATTTTTAAATTCGCATTTGAAAATTTTCCATAAAGATGTCTATGAATACTCCGTTCCGCTCACGCTTGACGGGCTTTGGGAGATAGCAGGAAATAAGGATTTTTCCTTTCTAGCGCACCCGCAATATCTACAAAAAACGCTTCCGCCCTTTGATGAAAACACTTCGGTTTTTTCTACCATTGACAAAGAAGATGTGCTGATTTTTCACCCGTTTGAAAGCTTCGATCCTGTTCAAAAGCTCATAAAAGAAGCTTCAAGCGATCCAAAGGTGATTTCTATTCGTATGACGCTGTATCGTGTGGAGAAAAATTCGCCTATCGTGCAAAGCTTAATAGAAGCTGCAAGTAACGGCAAACAAGTAACCGTTATGGTTGAGCTAAAAGCTAGGTTTGATGAAGAAAATAATCTCCACTGGGCAAAAGCGTTAGAAAATGCAGGAGCGCATGTGATTTACGGCATTACGGGCTTTAAAGTTCATGCAAAAGTTACGCAAATCATCAAAAAAGACGGCGGAAAACTCAAATTTTATATACATTTGGCGACTGGAAATTACAACGGAAGCAGTGCGAAAATTTATACCGATGTTAGTTATTTTACAAGTAATGATATTTTCGCAAAAGATACGACGAATTTTTTCCATATACTTTCAGGTTATAATAAAAATCGCAAACTCGACAAGCTCTCAATGTCGCCAATGCAGATAAAAGAGCGACTTTTAAAAATGATAAAAGTCGAAGAAGGCAAAGGAAACGAAGGCAGAATTATCGCTAAAATGAACGCTTTGGTTGATAGCGATATGATAAAAGCCCTTTGCAAGGCAAGTGCGGCTGGGGTTAAAATCGATCTTATAGTGCGTGGAATTTGTTGTTTGCGTCCCGGTATCAAAGGCGTTAGCGACAATATAAAAGTGATTTCGGTAGTAGGAAAATACCTAGAACACGCACGAATTTTTTATTTTAAACATAGTAGCCCGGGAATTTATATCGCAAGTGCGGACTGGATGCCACGAAACTTAGAACGACGACTTGAACTGATGACGCCGATTTACAATGAAAATTTGCAAAATAAATTAAAAGAGATTATCAAACTTCAACTAAGCGATAATGTCCTTGCTTTTGAGCTTGGAAGCGATGGCGAATATACCAAAAAAGAGCCAAAAGAAAACGAAAGCGTGGTAAATTGCCACGAAATTTTTGAAAACTACTACAACGAAATTTATAAAAATATCCGAAAACACGATTCTAGTGTATTAGCAACTAAACTTTTAAAAGAGAGTTAATTTTTAAAATTCTCGGTGTCGTTTTGACACCGAGTTTTTTATGAAATTTGGACAGATTTTATTTGAAAAAGAAATTCGGGCGAATTTAAAGACCGCATTTATAAATTCTCCCTATACAAAGAAAATGAGTTTCTTATCTAGCAAATTTGGCTTACTAAGCATAAGCAAATTTGCCAAATTTGCTATCTATTTAAAGAACATCGGTTTAAAAAATAACACGCAGGGCAAAAGCCTGTAACACCGACTAAAATCGGAATTAATCCGATTAGGCTTAGCCAAGGATTGACAAAATATAGTCCTATCATTAGAACAAGACCGATGATGATTTTTGTAATGCGTTTTTTCTTGCTTAAATTTGCTTTCATTTTTTATCCTTTTGTTAAATTTTTTGAAATAATACAAAATTTGCTGATTTTAATCTGTGATAAGGTTACTATTTACGAATTTGCTTTCGTTATTTTGCACAAATTTATTTAATTAAACATTGGAAAAATCAAGGATTTGGTTTTACAAATTTAAAATTTTCAAAATTTGACTTTAAATACTTCGCTGTTTTGAAATCAAAAAAAAAATGCAAATTCGACAAACTTGATGTTAAATTTGCCGAATTTGTTGCAAATTTTAAGTCTAAATTTGAGCTAGAAATCCAAATTTATTAAATCAAATTTTTTAAAACAACCCTTTTAAAATATCCCTAACGGCGTCTTTTGCCTTTTCTTTTGAGCTTTTATCTTTGGCGTTGTTTGCGCCACCGTCAGTAGTGCCGTCAGTGGTCGCACCACCTGAGCTATCTTTTTTACCGCCTAAAAGTCTATCCAAACCCCGTCCGATCTCTTTGCCGATTTTTTGTTTTAGATACGCTGAATCAACGGCATATTTAGGATTTTCGGTTGTGCCGGTGATTTGCACACTTAAATCAGTCTTTTCGATATTTGCCGAAATTGGTATATTTATGGCTTTACTAGCCAAATTTAGCGTTCCTTTTTCGATGATAAGTTTGCTTTTTTGAGCCTGCATGTTAGCCTTAAAATCAACCAAATCTTTAACGATATTTCCGTCAATCGTGGCGTTGTTATAAACTTCACTCGCTAAATCCCTACCAAGCACCGAGCTAACGGTATTTACAAGCCCTTTTTTGGCTAGTCTTCCTTGATTTATCAAGGCGTCAAATTTGCCTTTTTTGCTTTTTGTGTTATAAACTAAATTTGCGTCTCCAACGCCGTCGTAGAAATAGCCCAAATTTAGGAAATCTGTCAAGCTTTTTATATCAAATTTGCTTAGTTTAAAACTCGCATCGTCATTTATGATAGAGCCGTTTAGTGTGCCTTTGGCGATTTGCGAATTTAGCGTTGCACTGAAATTTTTGCCAGATTTTTTGATTTCGCCGTTGCCTTTAAAACCGCCCTTTAAATCGCGCTCAACGATAAATTTAAGTTTAGCTAGGCTCGGAACATTTAAGATATAATTTGCGTTTAATGCGCCATTTTTTATGTTATACGAGCCGTCAAATTTCTCCATATTTGCTAAATCTGTGTTTATGATAGAGTTAAAATTTGCAACAGAATTTTTGATATTTGTTTTGCCGTTTAGAGAGAATTTGACATCGCTTGGAAAAGCCTTGCCTGTGGTTTTATCAAGGAATTTTTTATACGCCGTGCCATTTGAGACGCTAAATTCGGCGTTTCCGTTTATATCTTTTTGTAAATTTAAATTTGCTGTTGCGTTTAAGTTTCCGTTCGCCATAGCTTCAAGCCCTAAAAATGAAGTGATAACTGCTAAATTTAGGCTTTTTGCGTTGATACTTAAATTTCCTAAATTTCCCTTTGCGACGAGATTTCCGCCCAAAGCATCAAGGTTTAAATTTAAATTTTCTAACTCGCCTTTTTTTAGCACAGCGTCGAGTTTGCCTTTGGCTGAGCCTTTTAAATCCTGCTTTGTAAGATTTTTTAGCTTTGAAAAATCAGCGATATTTATGTCGGCTTTTAAATTTGCATTTTTAGGTTCGATTTCATAAACTGCGTTAAAATCAGCCAAAAGTCCGCTATTAAAGGCTTTTAAAGCCGTTTTGGAAAGTTCTAGCGTTTTCATATCAGTTTGCAAATTTCCGTTTGCGATCAAATTTCCGCTAGTTTCATAGTTTATAATCTTTGCGATTTTTGCTAAATCATCGATTTTAAGGGCAAAATCGGTTTTAAGCGTGTTATTTTTTATATCATAAATGCTTTCGTTTGCGCTTAAATTTGCTAAGTTTGAATTTATCACGCTTTTGGCATTAGCTATCCAGTTTGCGACGCGTATGTCCGAATTTAAGGCAACTCTCGTGTTTGCCGGTATCGTTAAATTCATATCGGCAAAAACCTTTTCATTTAGCACTAAATTTGCACTTTTTATGTTTGCTGTTCCGCTTGGCTCGTTATTTTGCGATTTTATGTCTGAGATGATGTCTAAATTTCCTTTAGCGTAAATCGGCTGTTTTGCCACTGCCAAAATCTTTTCAACGCTTAAATTTTTAGCATCGATTTGCAAATCAGTCGGTTTCATTTCGAGCAAATTTGCTAAAAATTTAATATCGCTGTCAAATGCCTTTCCGCTGCCATTTACGGCGAATTTATCAATATTTCCGACTGCTTTTCCGTTTAAATTCATCTTTTCATTTAACTCTACGCCAAAGCTCTTTAAATTTGCCACTTCTAGGGCATAATCAAAATCAAAGCTCTTATCAAACAAAAAATATTTTCCCTTTGCTCTTGCCGCGATTTCGCTATTTAACTCAGCCGTAATGTCGAAATCATCGATATTCAGATCAAATTCTCTAAGCTTTATATCGTATCCTGTTTTTTCTTTTAAGATTTTTTCGACATAAGGTTTTGTGATAGAATTTCCAAAATCCGTAAAAGCAATGCTGTAAGCACCGACTAAAAGTATCAAAATTATCCCCAAAATCGCACCTAAAATTTTCATTACAAATCCTTTTAAACATTTTTATCGTATAATTATACTCTTTTATATGTAAGAAATAGTAAATTTAAAAATTTCAAAGTTGAGCCGATACGACTAAAATTTTATGATAAATTTTTGATTATGTATTGACAAAAAAGCAAAATTTACATATAATTTCGTCACTCAATTTAAAAGAGTGCTAAAAAATCAAAAACAAAAATTCTTAATAAAAGGAAAAAAAATGAAATTTCAACCGCTTGGAAAACGCGTATTGATTTCACGCGAAGAAGAGGTTAAAACAACGGCTTCTGGCATTATCATACCTGATAACGCTTCAAAAGAAAAACCTTCAACAGGTAAAATCGTAGAAGTAGGCACGGAGTGCGACGGCGTAAAAAAAGGCGATGTGGTAGCATTCGCAAAATACGCAGGTAGCGAAATCACGCTAGATGATAAGAAATATCTTATCTTAAATTTCGAAGATGTTTTAGGCATAATAAAATAGTAAAGGAAAGAAAATGGCAAAAGAGATAAATTTTTCAGATGACGCTAGAAACAGGCTTTATAACGGCGTTAAAAAACTAAATGATGCAGTAAAAGTTACAATGGGACCAAGAGGCAGAAATGTGCTTATCCAAAAAAGTTTTGGCGCACCTGCTATCACAAAAGACGGCGTAAGCGTGGCAAAAGAGATCGAGCTTAAAGATACTATCGAAAATATGGGTGCAAGTTTGGTTAGAGAAGTTGCAAGCAAAACAAACGACGAAGCAGGTGATGGCACAACGACTGCGACCGTTTTAGCTCACGCTATTTTCAAAGAAGGCTTACGCAATGTAACAGCAGGGGCAAATCCTATCGAAGTAAAACGCGGTATGGATAAATTCGCAGCTGCCGTTATCGAAGAGCTAAAAAAAGCTTCTAAAAAGGTAAGCGGAAAAACTGAAATAGCGCAAGTTGCGACAATTTCAGCAAATAACGATAGCGCAGTAGGCGATCTTATTTCAGAAGCTATGGAAAAAGTCGGCAAAGACGGCGTTATCACAGTCGAAGAAGCAAAATCAATCAACGACGAGCTAAATGTCGTCGAAGGTATGCAGTTTGACCGCGGTTACCTAAGCCCGTATTTCATCACAAACCCTGATAAAATGATAGTTGAGTTAAATTCGGCTCTTGTTTTACTATTTGATAAAAAAATCACAAATTTAAAAGATTTGCTTCCTGTTTTAGAGCAAGTTCAAAAAACAGGCAAACCGCTTTTAATCATCGCAGAAGACATCGAGGGCGAAGCTTTGGCAACTCTTGTTGTAAATAAACTTCGTGGCGTGTTAAACATTTCAGCTGTAAAAGCTCCGGGCTTTGGCGATAGAAGAAAAGCAATGCTTGAAGATATTGCGATTTTAACAGGCGGAGCGGTTATTAGCGAAGAGCTAGGCAGAACGCTAGAAAGCGCTAGTTTAGCCGATCTTGGTAAAGCTGAACGCATTGTCATCGACAAAGATAACACAACAATCGTAAATGGCGCAGGCGAGAAAAAGGCGATAAACGCTAGAATTTCGCAAATCAAGGCTCAAATCGCCGAGACTACAAGCGATTATGATAAAGAAAAATTGCAAGAAAGATTAGCTAAGCTAAGCGGCGGCGTTGCTGTCATAAAAGTAGGCGCAGCAACCGAAACAGAGATGAAAGAGAAAAAAGATCGCGTTGATGATGCGCTAAATGCTACAAAAGCTGCCGTTGATGAAGGTATCGTTATAGGTGGCGGAGCTGCACTAATAAAAGCAAGTCTAAGTGTAAAACTAGATCTAAAAGGTGATGAAAAAATAGGTGCCGATATAGTAAAAAGAGCGCTTTTTGCACCGCTTCGACAAATCGCAGAAAATGCAGGATTTGACGCAGGTGTAGTCGCAAACGGCGTAGCCGAAAACAAAGATAAAAAATTCGGCTTTAACGCAGCAAACGGCGAATATGTCGATATGTTTAAAGCAGGTATCATTGACCCTGTAAAAGTTGAAAGAATCGCACTTCAAAACGCCGTAAGCGTGGCAAGTCTGCTACTAACGACAGAAGCAACCGTTAGCGAAATAAAAGAAGACAAACCTGCAATGCCAGCGATGCCGGATATGGGCGGAATGGGCGGAATGATGTAGTTTTCGCTTCGGCTTTTAAGTGCTTTTGCAACTTGTTCGTGTTCGCTACATTGCGACGCACGAACAAGTGTATCTTATTTGCTCACACTCACAAATTACAAAATCACCTTTTCTGCTTGCAGTTGCGAGTGCAACGAAGCAAAAAATACTTCATAAAACACAAATTCACAAATTTGAAGGAATTTACAAATTTAAATTTTTACGACCACAAATTTTCTGATGACTGCTTTGGATCGGTAATTTTTCCGTCTATATTAACTCGCTTAATGTCTTTGATATAAATATCAAATTTTTCTTTTAAAAATCTATTTAAATTCACATATTCGCCTTGCGAAAGCTCCGAAAGCATGATTTCTATATCTCCTATTACAATAAATTCAGTTTTACGGCTTTTCATAATTCCAAATAATTCTAAAAGTAGCAATCCGGGAAGCATAATCACACTAAAAAACCAATTTACACCAATAAAATCCTTTTTTTCTTTCTCTGAACCGTATAAAAACCACGAATGGTGTTGGAAAAGATTTGGAAATATATAAATTTCATCAACATTATCTATTTTTTCTACAATGTTTCTATGTTTTATGCTAAATAAATTTGTTTGTATAATTTTATCATCAAAAAAAACTATATTTTTACTTTTTTTAAATAAAAATATAAAAATGGCTATGCCGATAAGCATAATACCACCGCCAACTCTACTGACAATCATATAATCAACATTAGTAAAATTTGAACCTAATATAAAGAAAAAAACACCAAAATACAAAAAACTGATTAAGGTGAAATTTCTACTATAATTTTTTATCGTAAAAAGCGATTTTTTATCTTTGTAAGTATCCAAAATATCTCCTTTTTGTCATTTTGATTGAAAAACTATTATATCATTTTTTTTTTTTGCAAAATTTGATTTGTAAATTTTAGTTTTTAGCCACTACAACGAGATTTTTAAAAATTTGAAAAATTCGTAAATTTTGACTAAAATTCCTTTCAAATTTAGGCAAAAAGGTAGAAAAAATGAACCAAATCGAGCGAATAGAAAAAATGAGTGAGTTTTTAAAAGAAGTGCAAAACGCACAAAAAGAATTTGAAATCGCACTAGAAAATTTTAAAAATTCGCAAAAAATGATGAAAAAACTTAGCAAATACTATTTTGACGGCGTGTGGCGAAAGGATTACGAGTGCGACGAGCAGGGCAAAATTCCAAAAGCTATAAATCGTGGCGCACTCAGTGAAGACGGTATTTACAACGCCTTTTGCGAAAACAAATATCTTGCAAAACAAATGCAAAAAATAGCAAAGGAAATTTTAAAAGAAAAGTAAATTTTAAATTTAAAGTAGATTAGCGTAAAAAATCAAAATTTAAACCGCGTTTTGGTAAAATCCAAAAATGCAAATTTTTTTAAATTTTTAAGGTAAATTTAGTGATGAGATACAAAACAAAACAGATAAAAGTGGGCTCCCTTGCTATCGGCGGAGACGCGCCGATTTCGGTGCAGTCGATGACATTTTCGAAGACAAAAGATATAAATGGCACACTTGCGCAAATCAATCGCCTGTATTTTGCGGGGGCTGATTTGGTGCGATGTGCTGTGCTAGATCATGACGACGCAAAAGCTTTGGCAGAGATAAAGAAAAACTCGCCCTTGCCGATAGTCGCAGATATTCATTTTAACTATCGCTTGGCGCTTGAAGTCGCCCCTTTTGTCGATGCGATTCGCATAAATCCGGGAAATATCGGCGGAAGTGAGCGAATAAAAGAAGTGGTAAAAGTGTGCAAAGAGCGAAATTTGCCGATTCGCATAGGCGTAAATTCGGGCTCACTCGAAGAGCAGTTTGAAGCCAAATTTGGTAGAACCCCACAAGGTATGGTGCAAAGTGCGCTTTATAATTTCAAATTGCTCGAAGACTTCGATTTTACTGACATTGCGATTTCGCTAAAAAGCTCCGATGTGCCTCGCACGGTTGAAGCCTACCGCACACTTCGTCCGCTTTGCGAGTATCCGTTTCACTTAGGCGTTACCGAAGCCGGGACTACATTTCACGCTACGATAAAAAGTGCAATCGCACTTGGAACGCTTTTATTAGAGGGTATCGGCGATACGATGAGAGTAAGCATAACCGGCGAACTTGAAGAAGAAATCAAAGTCGCCAAAGCGATACTCCAAGATGCCGGAGTGCAAAAAAGTGGCATAAATATCATCTCATGTCCTACTTGTGGGCGTTTGCAAAGCGATTTAGTAAGTGCGATTAAAATCGTAGAAGAACGAACAAAACACATAAAAGCACCTTTAAATATCTCTGTCATGGGCTGCGTGGTAAATGCGCTTGGCGAAGCCAAAGGCGCAGATGTCGCAATCGCCTTTGGCAAGGGAAACGGACTAGTGATTAGGCGTGGCGAAATAGTAGCAAAGCTAAAAGAGAGCGAACTCGTAGAGATATTTTTGCAAGAAGTAGAAGATGAGGTGAAAAACTATGAAAAATGATAAAATAAATGTTGAAATTTCATCAAATTTATATGATATTGACCTTGAAAGGTCGATTTTAAGCTCGATTTTTTATAACGATGACGGATTTAGCGAGATTTTGGACATTATAAATTCGCAAGATTTTTATTTTAAAGGGCATAGCGACATTTTTAGTGCGATTATTGATTGCGTTAATAACGACGAGCCGATAGATCCTGCATTTGCGAAAAAACGCTTAGGCGATAGATACGATGAGAGCGTATTTACCGAGATTTTGGCGACTAGCTCGTTAATCGATGTCAAAAAATATGCAAAAGAGTTGAAAGAAAAATCTATCAAACGCTCACTTGTGAAAATCGCACACAAAATTCCAAACGAAGTAAATGAGCCAAAACCTAGCAAAGATATGGTCGATGACATAAGTGCCGAAATTTACGCACTTGTCGATGACGAGCATAGCTCAGCCATAAAAGAAATGCCACAAATTTTAACAGAAGTCGCAAACGAAATCAAAAAACAAAAAGAGTTAGCCGATCAAGATCTAATCGGGCTTGACACGGGCTTTCGCTATCTAAACGAATATACAAAAGGCTTTAAAGACGGCGAACTCATCATCATAGCGGCGCGTCCCGGTATGGGAAAGACGGCGTTTGCGTTAAATGTCATTATGAAAACTTTGGCGTTGAATAAAGGCGTGGCGTTTTTCTCGCTCGAAATGTCGGCAGCTCAGCTGATGATGCGTATAATGAGTGCAAAAACTTCGATTCCGCTTTCAAACATAATGACAGGCAAAATGGACGATGACGAATTTAGTCGTTTTAACGACGCCCTTAACGATATGCTTGATAAACAGCTTTTTGTCTATGATAGCGGATATGTAAATATCCACCAAATTCGCACCCAACTTCGCAAACTAAAAGCCGCAAACGCTAATATTAGCCTTTGTGTGATCGATTATATCGGGCTTATGACGAGTTCTAGCACATATAACGAAAGGCATTTGCAAATCGCTGAAATTTCGCGTGGCTTGAAACTTTTAGCGCGTGAGCTAAATATGCCAATCGTTGCGTTGTCGCAGTTAAATCGTGGGCTAGAAAGTAGGGCAAATAAACGCCCAATGCTAAGCGATTTACGCGAAAGCGGGGCGATCGAGCAAGACGCCGATGTGATTTTATTTGTTTATCGAAACGATTTTTACGCCGAACAAGAAGAAAAAGAGCGAGAAGAACGCGCTAGAAACGAAGGACGCGAGTATGAACGCAAATTTATACCAAACGCAAACGAAGAAAAAGCCGAAATCATAGTCGGCAAAAACCGAAACGGCGCACTTGGCACGGTCGAAGTGGTTTTTCAAAAGCAATTTACAAGATTTGTAGATAATAGCTTTATGCCGACAAATATCGAACCACTCGAAGCCGTGGAGTTTCAAGGATAGGATTTTGTGTAATTAAATTCAGCCTAGCTTTTTCGTCATGCGAATTCAAACAGACGAATTTAGTCTAGTCCTTCGTTCGCCTGACGAAAAATCGTCGGCATTTGTGGCTCGAATTTGTTATCAAATGTCATTGCGAGAGTGCAAAGCACTCGAAGCAATCGCCAAGCGAGTTTTTTGCAAATTTGCTTGATTTGTCATTGCGAGAATTTGCGTAGCAAATTCGAAGCAATCGCCAATGCTTAAATTTAGAATTTGCTCGATTTGTCATTGCGAGTGAGTGAAACGAACGAAGCAATCGCCAATGTTTAAATTTAGAATTTGTTTTTTGGAAAAATTTATAAAATTTGGTTGTTTTGAATTATTTGAATTATTTGAATTATTTGAATTATTTGAATTATTTGAATTATTTGAATTATTTGAATTATTTGAATTATTTGAATTATTTGAATTATTTGAATTATTTGAATTATTTGAATTATTTGAATTATTTGAATTATTTGAATTCTGCAAATTTACATTTTTGTTATTTTAACTCTGGCGATTGCCACGACGGCTACGCCGTCTCGCAATGACAAATCAGGCAAATTTGCAAATTCAAAGAAAAATTTGCAAATTCAGTAAATTTATAGCAAAATTTGATTTAATAAATTTAAATTAAAACAAAAAAAAGGAAAAAAATGGCGAATTTGCTTGTAAAAATCGTAATTTTTGCTTCGCTTTTTGTTTTTACGATTTTTTGCGCCGAGTTTGGCGACATAAGCGTTTTTGCCTTTTTTGTATTTTGGACTTTTATTATTGCAAAAGAGATTTTTGATTATATTTATGCTCGTAAAATCGCCTTGCACAGGGGTTTTTACAAAAACGAAAGCAAAATTCGCAAACTTCTTTCGGGCAAAATTTTAAGTGCGATTTTTGCGTTTTTTTCTGCCGTTATTTTAGCTTTTTCATTGATTTTGAATTTGCTTAGCATTTTGCCTTTTGAGTTTGCTTTTGTTTTTACGATACTGCCTGTTTTGTTTGTTTTGATGCGATTTTTTATTTTAAAAATTTTCAAAAACGAAGTTAAAAATTTGCATTTTGCCACCAAAAAATGGGTGATTTTGATTTCAGCTTTTTTAGGCGTTTTGATCTTTTTTATTTTGAATTTGGTTTTTGATTTTAATGCAAATTTTACAGGCGAAATTTCGCAGCAAACTTCGCTGTGGTCGTATTTGGCTTCACAAAGCGTTAATGCAGGTTTTGCTTCAAGGATTTTAAATGAAATTTTTGTTTATTCGTTTTACATAAACGAAGCACAAAATTATCTGCAAAATGCCTATTTTAGCGATGAAAAGGCATTTATTTTGCTTTTTATCAGTCTAAATAAATTTCTGTTTTTTGTCGCCATTTTGCATTTTATTTCGTATTTTTTTGGCACGAGACAAAGCGAAAAACTACCTAAATTTGGACTTTTTATCGCTACGATTTTAACTTTGGCTTATTTTACTTTGATATTAAATTTAGCCCCAAAAACGCAAAAGAATTTGCAAAATTTTAATTCACAAGAAACGATAAGTGCAAAAACTTTTGAATTTATACTTAAAAACGGCGTAAAATTCGAGCTTGAAAGCAAAAAAGTTAGCGAATTTATAAATGAATTTAACGCCACAAAAACTAGCGCTAAAAATATCACGATAAATGCGCTAAATGCTTACATAGACAGCGTTTTTGAAAACGGCGCAAGGCTTGTTGCGAAAAAAACGGCAGATTTTAACTATTCGGCAATGAGCGATTATTTGGTGCTATTTCACGGCGTGGTTGATAAAAACTCAACCAAATTTTTAAACGATAAATTTACGCAGTTTTTAAACGAAAGTTTTCCGCAAAATTTCAACGAAAATATCGAAAAACTCGTTATTTCTGGCATTAGCGAATATGAGAAAAATCTAAATTCGCTTTTAGTTAAAACTAGCGGAAATTTAAGTTTTGACCTAAATATCACAAATGAATTTTTGCTGCAAAACAAGCTTACAAGAGTGCAAGGAAGTGCGATGGGAGCGGGTTTTGTTGGAAGTGCGATAACACTAAAAATAATCGCAAAATCACTAGCTAAAACAAATGCTAAACTAGCAGCCAGTGCGACCACTGGCAGTAGTGGCGTAGTGTGTGGCGCAGGTGCCATCGTGTGCGTTCCGGCACTTGCTGTGGCGACTTGGTTTGGGTTTGATTATCTATTTGCAAAGGGCGATGAAGCGTTAAATCGTGCCGATTTCGAACGCCAAATTTACAATCAAATTCTGCAAAGTAAAGATGAATTTAAAAATTCGCTAAATAGCGATATAAACGCTTCTTTTGAGCAAATTTCAGACGAAATTTTTCAAAGTATCAAGCAAAACTAGTCAAAATTGTTTTTTGTATTGCATCGCAGTATAATTTTCATAATAAAATGAAAAGCTTATAAAAATAAGAGAATTTTGAACTTAAAATATCGTAAAAATGGATATTTGTCATAAAAAAATAAATTTTTTAAAAATTTCTTGTAAAAAATTTGCATTTTTTAAAAATTTTGGGTATAATTCGAGTAACATTTTACATACAGGTATGTAAAGTGAAATTTATTTTAAGGAGTAAGCCATGAAAAAAGGTTTCACTATGATCGAATTGATCTTCGTTATTGTTATTTTAGGTATCTTGGCAGCTGTTGCTATCCCAAGACTAGCTGCAACTAGAGATGACGCAGAAATTAGTAAAGTTGCAACAAATATTCAAACATTGGTTTCAGATTTAGGTGCGTACTATACAAGCCAAGGCAAATGGGCAGCTGGTACTGCTGTTAAAGATAAATTAAAAGAAATGACAAAAGTTTCTCACCCAGTAAACGCTAAAGCTGAAAGTTGCTTGACAGTGAGTGAGTTTAAAGATGACGGTGGAGAAGTTAAATTAACTTTTAGTGGTAAAGGTCTTTGTGAGCAAGTTTGGGGAATGCCTGGTTTGAAACAAATTGCAGAGGGTGCTAATGTTGCTGTTACTAGTCTTAAAGGTACTACAAAAGATGGCAATATCACATTCGGTGGCAAAGGTGTTTCATACGAATAAGTCGAACTTGAAGTTTTGATAACTCTTGGCTCGGGAGCTTTGCTTCCGAGCCTTTTTTATTTCTATAATTTTTCCTATGTTTAATCAACTATGATTTTTATTTAATTGTTCTTTACATATAAAAAATTCAGGCTCATAGCTAAAAATTTACAAATAAATGTATTTTTTTTACATTGTTGTTGAGATTGTAATTTAGTAAATTTGCAGCAATAATAAATGCTTAAATTTAATATTTTATTTTTCAAATTTGAAAATTTAGTTTTCATTTATTTGTTTGACAATTATTTCGAAAAAGTTTATTTATTGTAATTAGAGTAAAAACAAAATTTTTTAAATTGTTTCTGTAATGCAAAGTAGCTTATTAGAAATGTCAATAAAAATAATTCGCTATATTTTTATATTTGTAATACTTAGAAATGATAATGAAAAAATAAATTTATTAACTTTCCTAAGGTTATACGAAGCAACTAAAATAACCAACCTATAAAAGATATGTTTTACTGAAAAAAGTGTTGCGCCTATTTAAAGCCATAACGATTTCTTAGAAAACAGGCACAACACTAATAAAATAAATCAGGCTTAAAAAATTAAGCCTGATAAAATTTAATTAGATGTTTCATCATTGCCATTGAAAACAACGCTTATCCCGCCAGCTTTTAATGTATTAGGAGTTTTTTTGCCCCCTTCATCAGAAGCTATATGTCCTTTTATTTGTGCTATACCCGGCATAGCCCATACTTTCCCACATAGACCAGCATCGTTAATACTTACTTCTATCTCGCCTCTTGTATTATCTGTTGCTCCCCATGTGAGACAAGTTTCAGTTTTGATTTTAATTGGACTAGGAACTTTGGTCATTTCGATTATCGTTCCAAACTGACCCTGTGATGTGTAATATCCACTGATGTCAGTAATGGCAGTTTGGATATTCATGGCTGCTTTTGAAATCTCAGCATCATCCCTAGTTGCAGCTAATCTTGGGATAGCAACAGCTGCCAAGATACCTAAAATAACAATAACAAAGATCAATTCGATCATAGTAAAACCCTTTTTCATGATTACCCCTTAATAAATTGAATTTATTTTACATACATTTATGCAAAATAATTATGTAATTTTATCGCAAAACCATAAAAAATACAAATTTTATGTATGCTAATAATATTTAGCGATATTTGAAGATAGTAGTAGTTTCTTAAAAATTAAATATTTAGTTTCTGTGAAACTCAAACAAAATATTTGGCTTTTGTAAGCCAAATATTTTTAAATTTTTACGCAGTTTGTGTTGTAGTTTTTTTGCGTAAAACCCATTGTTTCGCAAAAACAATGGCTAATATAGCCAAACCTACGCCAAAACTCATAGTTTCGTTTGCGACAAAAGAGAAGTATTTCGCACAGATATTTGGCACGACCATAAACGGCGTAACAGCTAGTAATAAAATGCGTTCAACTATGTTGCATTTGGTTACAAACCAGCCTTGTAAAGCCGACGAAAAGGCAAACATACCCAAAAGCGCAGTCGCAAAAATCACGCAAATTTGAAGCGGATCGTTTATCCAAACTATGCTTTTAGAATCCATCGCATCGCCAACGCTTTCTATAAGTAAAAGTTTGTTATTAAAGAAAAATGCAAACGGCAAAAGTGCTGTTCTAAGGTCATAGATAAAGCCTTGGACGCCTACGGTTACGGGATTTGCTTTTGCGATTCCAGCTGCTGCGTAAGCTGCTATGCCAACAGGCGGAGTATCATCAGCTAAAATTCCAAAATAAAAAACAAACATATGCACGGCGATTGCGGGAACCAAAAAACCGTTTTTGGCTGCTAGTAGCAAAATCACAGGGGCAATAAGGCTAGAAACCACGATATAGTTTGCCGTTGTCGGTAAGCCCATACCCAAAATAAGGCTCATCACAGCCGTTAAAAGCAAAATCAAAACTATGCTATTTCCTGCGATTGCTTCTACGATTTCAGATAGCACTTGCCCAAGTCCAGTTAGCGAAATCGAACCGATAATAACACCCGCTAACGCCGTTGCTATGGCAACCGTTACCATATTTTTGGCTGCATCGACCATCGCCCAAAAAATATCGCTAAATCCGCGCGTGAAATCCGATTTTTCGATTTTTTCTTTCATTATAAATTTGCGAATCGGCTCTTGGATAACAATCATCACAAACAAAACACAAATCGAGTTAAAAGCTGCCGAAATAGCAGATTCTTTGGCAATCAAAAGCGTATATAAAAGCACCAAAACAGGGATTAAATAGTGAATTCCGCTAAGTATGATTTTGAGTTTTTCTACAAATTTAAGCCTATCATCGCTTCCGGTAAGCCCAAGTTTGCAACTTTCCAAATGCACGATATAAACCAAACTTGCATAACAGACAAACGCAGGAATCACCGCTGCTATCATAACATTTGTATAGCTCATACCCAAAAATTCAGCGATGATAAATGCCGCTGCCCCCATGATAGGCGGCATTAGCTGACCATTTACACCTGCTGCAACAGTAATCGCGCCTGATTTTACAGCCGTAAGCCCTGATTTTCTCATAAGCGGAATCGTAAAAGTGCCGACAGTTGCGACATTTGCGGTCGAGCTTCCACTTATCATACCGGTTAATCCACTTGCTATTACACTTGCTTTTGCAGGACCGCCTTTAAATTTGCCAAGCAATGCAAAGGCTACATTTATGAAATACTGTCCGGCACCAGCTTTTTCTAGCAATGCTCCAAAAAGCACAAACAGATAGATAAAACTCGTGCTAACTCCGACAGGAACGCCAAAAACGCCCTCTGTGGTTAAAAACATATGCCCCGCAAGGCGTTCTATACTAGCGCCTTGATGAGAAATAAGATCTGGCATATATTGCCCAAAATAGCAATATAGCAAGAAAATTCCTGCTATTATCGGAAGTGCGGGTCCTACCATACGGCGTCCTGCTTCAAAAAGCACGATTAGAGCAGTAAAAGCTACGATAATGTCAAATTGCGTATAATCTCCCGGTCTTTGCGAAAGCGAATAAAATGCAAGCGCAGGGTAAAGCACTGCCAAAACGCCAACTATAAATAAAATCCAATCGTAAATCGGAACATAAGTCGAAAGTCTTTTGGAACTAAACGGAAAATACAAAAATATTATCGCAACGGCAAATGCCACATGTATAGAACGAGCAATCGTCGTATTTGTTGGCGAAAATGCCAAATAAAGCTGAAAAACCGACCAAGAAAAGCATATTGCCGTAACTAAATATGCAAGTTTCGTGGAAGTAAATTCACGATTTTTTACTTCTACAAATTTTTCGTCCTTAGTTTCAGTCATTATTTAAGAATTCCTGCTTCTTTAAAGACAGCTTCTGCTGCTGGGTGAAGTGGAGCTGAAAGACCTTCAACAAGCGATTCTTTTGTAACCAAGCCAAGTGCTGGGTGAAGTTTTTTATACTCATCAAAGTTATCCAAAATCGCTTTAACTACGGCTTTAACGCTTTCATCGCTTTGATTTTTGCTAGCAACTAAAACAGCTTTTACGCCGACAGTTTGCGTATCGTGATCAACACCTTCATACATATTTGCAGGAATCACGCCTTTTGCAAAATATGGATATTTTTCCAAAAGTGCGTTCATTTGCTCATCTTCGATACCTACTAAATCAATCGGAAGTGAAGTTGCGGCATCTGTTACATTTGCTGTTGGGTGTCCAACCATAAAGTAATATCCGTCTATTTTTTTATCTTTTAGTGCCATTGGGCATTCATTTACGGTTAAAACGCCACGATGACCTAGTTTATTTACATCAAATTTGTATTGATCATAAACGATTAGAGCTGTTACTTCGTTGCCACTGCCCGGGTTTCCGACATTGATTTTTTTGCCTTCTAAGTCATTGTATGATTTAATGCCACTCTCTTTTGAAACGACAAAAGCTAGAAGCTCAGGGTAAATCGAAACAACAGAACGCAAGTCTTGGTTGCCGTCGTTTTCAAATTTGCCTTTTCCGTTAAATTTGTCATAAACAACATCGCTTTGAACAAAGCCGAAATTTAGCTCTTTTTTCAAAACATTATTTACATTATAAACAGAACCGCCAGTTGATTGAACTGAGCATTTCATATCTTTATTCATATTTACCAAACGACAAATCGCACCGCCAACCGGATAGTAAGTTCCCGTCATAGAACCAGTGCCAATAGTAACGAATTCTTTTGCGCCCAAAAATGAACCTGCTAATACCAAACTAGCAGCAACTGCTGAAATTTTTTTCATCAATATTCTCCTTAAAAAAATTTATAGAAAAGTATCGCATTCTATTCATAAAATTGAGATAAAATTATTAAATTTTAAGCCAAATTTAATAATCTGGTGTGAAAATTTGTAACATTGTCAAATTTAGAATGTTTTAACGATAAATTTAATTTACTTCTTGCAGTCACAAAGTTTATCACATTTATTTTGTGAATAGCAGTTACAACAGCCATTGCAACAAGAAAATTCGCTACAACCACCACAACAACCGCCGTTTTTGCGTTTTTTAATGATACTTCGAAGGGCAAATAAAACAGCAAGTAGTAAAATAGCTAAAATAATCAAATTTATATTCATATCAAAATCCCAAAATCGTAGCAATAATTTTAATTATAAAAGCCACAATCCAAGCGATTACGCACTGCCAAAGCGCAACAAAAATCGCCCATTTTGTGCCAAGCTCTCTTCTAATAGAAGCAATCGCAGCCACGCAAGGGGTGTAGAGCAAACTAAAAACAAGCAAACAAATCGCAGATAGCGGTGTTAAAAGCGAATTTAAATTTCCACCCATCAAAACTTCGATCGTAGAAACAACGCTTTCTTTTGCCATAAATCCGCTGATAAGCGACGCTGCGATTTTCCAGTCTCCAAGTCCAAGCGGTGAAAGTGGTGCTTCAAAAATCTTTGAAACATTCGCTAAAATGCTTTTTGATGAATCTTCCACTAAGTCTAAACGCAAATCAAAACTTTGTAAAAACCAAACTATAATCGTAGCGATAAAAATAACCGTAAAAGCTCGTTGGATAAAGTCTTTTGCCTTTTCCCAAAGAAGTTGGATTATATTACGAAGGCTAGGAAAACGATAATTTGGAAGTTCCATTACAAACGGCACAGGTTCGCCTTTAAATAGTGTTTTTCGGTATAAAAACGCAATCAAAATCGCCGTTAAAATTCCTAACAAATAAAGCCCAAGCATAACCGCTCCGCCGTTTTTAGGGAAAAACGCTGCCACAAAAAAGGCATAGATCGGCAGTTTTGCCGAACAGCTCATCATCGGCGTTAGCAAGATCGTCATCTTTCTATCTCTATCGCTTGGAAGTGTGCGTGTCGCCATAATAGCAGGAACAGAACAGCCAAAACCGATGAGCATAGGCACGATACTGCGACCAGAAAGCCCGATTCCGCGCAAAAGTTTATCCATAAAAAAAGCAACCCTAGCGATATAACCTGTATCTTCTAAAATCGCTAAAAAGAAAAATAGGGTTACGATAATCGGCAAAAAGCTTAAAACGCTTCCCACACCTGCAAAAATGCCGTCTATGATAAGCCCGTGCAAAACTTCGTTTGTGCCTAATGCACTTAAATTTTCATCGCAAAATTCTGTAAATTTATCTATCAAATTTGCCAAAATATCTTGCAAACCTGCTCCGACAAGGTTAAAAGTAGCATAAAAAATAAGCCCCATAACGGCAAAAAATATCGGAATAGCCAAATATTTATTTGTAAGCACACTATCGATTTTTTGCGAACGAAGTCGCTCTTTGCTTTTGCTAGGTTTATTTACCGTTTTAGCACAGACCTTGTGGATAAATGAAAATCGCATATCGGCAATGGCTGAATTTATATCTAGTCCGCGTTCTTTTTCGGTTTGCAAAATAATATGTTCGATTGTTTCATGTTCGTTTTTGTCTAAATTTAGCCTTTGAGCGATTGTTTTGTCTCTTTCTAAAAGTTTATCGGCGGCAAATCTTGCCGGAATTTCAGCTTTTACGGCGTGATCGTGGATTAGATGAATAACTGCATGTAAGGCTCTATGCACGGCTCCGCCGTTGTCGTCTTTGTCGCAAAGATCTCCGATTTGCGGTTTTTCTTGATAATGAGCGATATGCACAGCATGGCGAATTAGCTCATCTACGCCTTGATTTTTAACAGCAGAAATAGCGATTACAGGCACTCCAAGCAGGTGTTCCATAGTATTTATATCTATGCTTCCGCCATTACCGGCTACTTCATCTATCATATTTAGCGCTACAATCATCGGAATATTTAGTTCTAAAAGTTGCATACTAAGGTATAAATTTCGCTCGATATTACTTGCATCAATGATATTTATAATACAATGCGGTTTATGATTTAGCAAGAAATTTACTGCGATTTTTTCATCGTCTGAATACGGCGTCATCGAGTAAATGCCCGGTAAATCCGTTACAATCGTATTTGGATAATTTTTTATCTTACCGCTTTTGCCCTCGACTGTTACGCCTGGAAAATTTCCGATATGTTGTTTTATCCCTGTTAATTGATTAAAAAGCGTTGATTTTCCGCTATTTTGGTTACCGATTAGGGCAAAAGATAAAAGCTCACAGGCGTTGATCTTTTCGCCACCTTCATCGATGTGATAAATTCCTTCTTCGCCAAGCCCCGGGTGGGCTATTTCTTGTTTTAGCGTGGTTTCATCGCTAAATTTTATTTCATTATCAGCCAAATCTTTATCGCTAAGCTTTTGCACTACGATTTGTTCTGCTTCGTTAAGTCTCAAACTAAGCGTGTAACCACGCAAATTTAGCTCAATCGGATCGCCCATAGGCGCAAATTTAATCACGCTTATAGTTGTTTGCGGGATCAAACCCATATCTAAAAATCTCTGCCTAAGCTTTCCGTTGCCTTTTATTTCGGTTATCTTGGCGTTTTCGCCGACTTTTAATTTATCAAGTGTAATATTATCGTTTTTCAAAATTTGCCTTGCAAAAAAATTTTTTGATTATAGCAATCATTTTATAAAAAAGTAATAAATTTTGTAGAAATCGGATAAAATTTAGATGATTTAATAAAATCATCTAAATTCCGAAATTAATCGATAAATCTTTTTGTCAAATTTTCATACGCTTCGATACGACGATCGCGTAAAAACGGCCACCACCGACGGACATTTTCGCACCTTTGCATATCGATTGTAACGACTTGTGCTAGTTCGTCTGTGTCGTTTGCACGAAAAATTTGCTCCCCTTGGCTTCCGAAAACAAAGCTATTTCCCCAAAAGCGAATTCCGTTTTCTTTTGGATTTTTTGAATTTTTGCATTTTTCAAATTCGCTTATATTTTGCGGTTCAAAACCTATGCGATTTACCGCAATCACAGGAATTCCATTTGCTACGCTGTGCCCTCTTTGCACGGCTACCCAAGCTTCAAGTTGGCGAGATTTTTCGTCTTTTGCGTCCCCGTCAAACCAGCCGATAGCCGTCGGATAAATCAAGATTTCAGCGCCCCTTAACGCCATCAAACGCGCAGCTTCCGGATACCACTGATCCCAGCACACCAAAACGCCAAGTCGCCCCACGCTCGTATCGATAGGCTCAAAACCAAGATCGCCCGGCGTAAAATAAAATTTTTCGTAAAATTGTGGATCATCAGGTATATGCATTTTTCGGTAGATTCCTGCGATTTTGCCGTCTTTTTCAAAAACTACGGCAGTGTTATGATAAAGCCCTGCGGTGCGTTTTTCAAATAAAGAAGTTACCAAAACAATGCCAAATTTTTTTGCCACTTTTCCCCAAAAAACCTTATCATCTTCCCACGAATTTGCCAAATCAAAACACTCAACGCTTTCGTTTTGACAAAAATAGTAATTTTGATGAAGTTCTTGTAAAATCACAAGCTGGGCGCCATTTTTTGCAACCTTTTCTATTAAATCTAGCGTTTTTTGGATAGTTTTTTCTTTATTTCCCATAAATTTATGTGCTACAAGTCCGACTTGTAAATTTTTCATAACTTTTCCTTAAAATTTTAAATTTCAAAATTATAGCAAAATATTTTTTATTAGACTTTATTAAGTAAAGTATTTAGATTTTTATTTTTAAAACACGACTAAGTTGTCAGTAAAAATTCGCAAATTTAAAAAGCATTGCTTTTTAAATTTGCCACTTCTAGCGTGCAGGGGTTGGGGGATTGTAAGGGGGAAGGGGGCGCTTCGCAAGTCAGCCCACTTCCTCCTTACAAGGCAATTTTAAATTTATACAACAATGTTTTAATAAAGTATTTTTAAATAAAATCTTAAATTTGCATTTTAAAGTGCAAATTTATTTTGACTAGAACAGTGCAAACTTCCGTTTTGACGGATAAAAACTCGTGCATCAATGCCGATTATTTCGCGATTTGGACACGCTTTTTTAAGGCGATCTAGCACGATTTTATCATTTTTGTCATTGTATGTTGGCACGATTAAAGCGTCATTTATAAAGATAAAATTCGCATAAGTAGCCCCAAGACGGCGATTTTCATAAAAAATCGGACTTGGAAGCGGAAGCTCGATGAGATTAAATCCTGTTTTTTCTAGCTCGTTTTTTAGCAAATTTAGCTCTGCAAAATGCTCGTCGTTTTCATCTTCGCAAATGCTAAATGCGATCGTTTCTTCATCAACAAATCTCGCTAAGGTATCGACATGACTATCGGTGTCATCACCTTTTATGAAGCCGTGATCTAGCCAAATGATTTTTTTAAGCCCGAAAATTTCTTTTAGCTTTTTATCAAGCTCGTTTTGATTTAGGTGCGAATTTCGATTTTCATTTAGTAGGCAAGCCTTTGTCGTTAGCATTACGCCACGCCCGTTAAAATCGATACTTCCGCCCTCTAAAATCAAATCCAAATTTATCAAATTTTCGCCTAAAATCTTAAAAAGTTTTTCATTTACGGCGTTATCTTTTTCGCTCTCAAATTTTCCGCCCCAAGCGTTGAATTTAAAATTTAAATTCTCAATTTTGCCGTTATTTTCCCTATTTATCGCACCATAATCTCTAATCCAAGTGTCGTTTGTCGGAATTTTAAAATGCCTTACATTTGCTATATTGCCACAAATTCGCCTAAAATCATCGTCATTTGGCGTAATCACAAAAACAGGCTGAAATCTCGCAACTGCCTTTATAAATTCCCTATAACTAGCCCAAATTTCGTCCAAATACCCAGCCCAGTCGGTATCTTTATGTGGCAACGCCACAAAAAGGGCATCTTGTCTTTCCCACTCGCCGAATGCTCTCATTTTTATCCTTTATTTTTTTGCGTTATTATAATGAAATTTGATTAAATTTTTGCAGTTTTTATGCGTTCTTTAAAATCAGGCATGATTTTACTAATAAATTCATAAAATTCGCTTCTATGGTGCGGGTAGATTAAATGTGTTAGCTCGTGCAGAACGACATATTCGATAAATTTAAGGTCTTTTTTTACCAAATTTAAAGAGAGATTTATGTAGCCTTTTTTGTGGTTGCAACTGCCCCAGCGAGTCTCCATTTTGCGAAATACAACGCGATTTATAGGGCGATTTATAAACGGCAAAAAATTAGCGATAAATTCGTTGCAGATTTTTTTAAGTTCTAAATTTGCAAATTTATAAATTTCGCCTTCATTTTTCGCAAATATCATATTTTGCGTGATTTCGACATTTTTAAATTTATCATTTAGTTCAAATTTATAAATTTTGCCAAATAGCATTATTTCGTCATTTTCTAGGCTGTTTTTTTGAATTTTTGATAGAGTTTTTTCTATCCAAGCTGTGTGTTTGTCTATAAAATCCTTACAATCTTGTAAAGTAAAATTTTTTGGCACACTTGATTTTATCTCGCCGTTTTTAGAAATTTTAATCCTAGCGTATTTAACAGCCTTAAATTCGATTAAAACGCTAAAATTTGCGAATTTTAAACTAGCCGTTTGCTTTGCCATTTTTTGCTCTTCCAGCGAAGCGTATTAGCTAATCCTCTTAGCCACTCATCGCAAAAAAATCCTATCCAAACGCCTAAAATTCCAACTCCATAGTGAATTCCAAGCAAATATCCAACCGGGATTGACACGCCCCACATAAAAATTAATCCCATATAAAACGGAAATCTAGCGTCCCCGCTAGCACGAAGCGCATTTACAAAAACGATATTTAGCGTTCGCCCGATTTCAAGGGCTATGGTAAGATAAAAAAGCGGTCGCATGACGCTTTTGTGCTCAGAGCTTAAATTTACAAGTTCCATTATAAACTCACGCCCAAAAAATACGATCGCTATGAAAAACGCAGTGGCTATTAGACCAAATTTAAGAGCTTTAAAAGTGTGATTATAGGCTTCTTGCATAGCATTCGCCCCAACCATGCGACCGACGATGACTTCATTTGCCATGCTTATCGCACTTCCTGCAAAAAATATAAAGCTTGAAATTTGAAAATAAATCGTCTGCACCGTTAAGCTCGTCTCGCCCATGCTTGCAACAAAGGCAAAAGCAACCATATACTGCGTTATCCAAAGCAAATTTTCTCCGGCACTTGGAAGTCCGACGGAGAGAATTTTGCGTAAAATCGTGGTGCTTAAATTCAAAAACATAGCTAGATAAAATTTGATTTTTATCACTTTTATGGCGATTATGAAAAATAGCGTTACGCCGATGATACGAGCTGTTATGGTGCTAACGCCAATACCAGCTAGACCATAAAACGGCAGTCCAAAAGGCTGGAATAGGGCGATGTAATTTCCGGTAAGTGTGATTAAATTCATAATCACAGCGATAATGATAATATAGTTTGCATATCCATAGACCCGCACCACAGCTGACATTAAAATCGCCAAAGCATCGATTGCAAAAACAATGCTAATGATTTTAAGATAAATGGCGCTATCTGCTAAAAGCTCATTAGGCACCTGCAAAAGTCTTAGTAAATTCGGTGCAAAAGCAAAGACAAAAGCACCGCACACAAGCCCCAAAAATGCGTTAAAAACTATGCTTGTGTGGATTGCTTTTAGGGCTAGGATTTTATTTTTTGCGCCGATTGCTTGTGCGACTACGACCGAGCAACCAACGGCTAAAAAGCCAAAAATGGTGATAAAAAGTAAGAAAATTTGATTTCCCGCACCAAGGGCGCCTACTAGTTTTACATTTACCAAACTTATCATATATGTGTTTATTAACCCAGTTAGTAGCCTTAATGACATATCGATATAAATGGCACCGCTTAGGCGGAAAAGTGAGACTTCCTTCATCAACTCTCTTTTGTAAATTTGAAATTTTTATGAATTTGGTCTGATATTTTAGCTAAAAGTTATAAATTTAAAGCAAATTCGCAAAAAATCTTTATTTGTAATAAATTTTTTAACTAAATTTCTGTAAAATTAAAAAATTTATTCAGCAAGGGTATTTAAATTTGGCATTAGTTGATTTGATTGATGTAACTAAAAAATTCGGTTCAAATGTCGTTTTGGACGCTGTAAATTTTAGTGTCAATGACAAAGAACGCATCGCTATCATCGGCAAAAATGGCGGCGGAAAATCAACTTTAATGAAAATTTTATGTGGAATTTATGAAGTCGATGATGGCAGAGTAGTAACGCAAAATAACATAAATATCCAAATGCTAGAACAAGCTCCAAAATTTAGCGAAAATCTCTCTGTAAAAGATGTTTTACGAAACGAAGCAAAGGAAATTTATAACGCCATAGCCGAATACGGCGAGATTTTAGATCAAATCGCAAACGATCCAGATGATAAAGATTTACTTGCGTATCAAGATAGGCTTATTAAATTTATAGATTCAAAAGACGGCTGGAATATCGACAATAAAATCGAGCGAATTTTAGTGCATTTCAAGCTAAAAGAGTATGAAAATCGCTCTGCTTGCACACTAAGCGGCGGCGAAATTCGTCGTGTGGCTCTTGGGGGACTAATCTTAAAAAAGCCTGATATTTTGTTGCTTGATGAGCCGACAAACCACCTTGATGTCTATATGGTTAAATTTTTGGAAGAATTCTTGCTAAATTCAAAACAAACCATCGTTTTTATCTCGCATGATAGATATTTTATCGACAGGCTTGCGACGCGTTGCGTGGAGCTTGAAGACGGGCATTTAAGCAATTTTGACGGCGGTTATGCAAACTATTTAGAAAAAAAACAAGAAATGTTAGCAAGTCTTCAAAAGTCCCATGAAACGCTACTTAAACAGCTAAAATACGAAGAAGAGTGGCTTAGACGGGGTGTAAAAGCAAGGCTTAAACGCAACGAAGGCAGAAAAGCTAGAATTTTAGCCATGCGTGAAGAAGCTAAAAAAAATCCGGGCGCAATCCGAAAAGTAAAACTCGAACTCGAACGCGCAAATAAGAGCTTTAATAAAGGCGGACTTGATGAAAATCGCCGTAAAATGCTTTTTGAATTTAAAAATGTCAGCAAAAAACAGAACGAAAAAACGCTATTTTCAAATTTTAACGCTAGGGTCTTGCAAGGCGAGAGAATCGGCATAGTAGGGGCAAACGGTGCAGGCAAAAGCACACTTTTGCGAATAATGCTTGGCGAGAGTAAAATCGACGGCGGCGAGATTAAAAGGGGCGATATTAAAATCGGTTATTTTGATCAAAGCAGAACGGGCATTAGCGATGATAAAAGTTTGATTGAAATTTTCTGCCCAAACGGCGGAGATCATATAATGGTTAGAGGGCACTATATGCATGTTTATGGGTATCTTAAAAACTTTTTATTTCCAAAAGAGTTTTTGGATAAGCCAGTAAGCGTGTTAAGCGGTGGCGAGAGAAATCGCCTAGCTTTGGCAAAGCTTTTTACGCAAGAGTTTGATTGTTTGATTTTAGATGAGCCGACAAATGACCTTGATATCGCCACTATAAACATTTTAGAAGAGTATTTGATGAGTTTTGAAGGTGCCGTTATCGTCGTCAGCCACGATCGCTATTTTGTCGATAAAATCACAAATAAACTTTGGGCGTTTGAAAACGGAAATATAGATCAAATTTATGTGCCATATAGCGAGTATTTGGAGTATGAAGACGAGATAAAAGAGCTTGATGAAATCGAAAAAGAATTCGATAGCAAAAAGACAAACGACGCAAACAAAAAAGAAAAAACACAAAGCGCGAAACTCTCATACAAACAAAGTAAAATCCTTGAAGAATATCCTGCCCTAATCGAAGCCTTAGAAATTCGCATAAAAGAGCTAAACAAGGCACTCTCAACGCCTGAAATTTACCAAGAAGTCGGAATTCAAACGCTTTTTGAAGAGCTTGAAGAGAAAAAGGGCGATTTGTATAACATGGAAAACGAATACTACGAAGTTTTATCGATTGCTGAGAATTTAAAATAATCCAAATTTACTAATTCGTGCTAATATTTGCAAATTTAAAATTTACAAAAGGAAAAAAATGGTTTGGTTTTTAGTGGTTTTATACCTAATTTATACGATTTACAAGATTTTTTTATCGAATTTAGAGCTAAATTTTGTGCGTCAGAAAATGAACGAAAAAGCCGTAGTTTTAAGCGAAGAAGATTATATAAATGCAGGAAATACGGCAATCATAAATCAAAAATTTAGCATTTTTAGCGATTTTTACGGGCTTTTAGTTGCCGTTTTTTGGATAGTTTTTGGGGCTAGTTTTTTGCAGAATTTCATCTATGAAAGTGGCGTTTTTCAAAACGAAATTTTTAAAGCGACTGCCCTTGTCGTGGCATTTTTGATAATAAATTCACTTCTTAGTTTGCCGCTTGATATTTATAGCTCGTTTGTAAAAGATAAAAAGCTCGGTTTTTCAAATATGACGCCTAAAATTTTTATCGTCGATACGCTAAAATCGCTTCTTTTAATGCTTATTTTTGGCTCGTTGTTTATTTGTGCGTTGATATTTTGCATACAAAATTTAGGGAATTTTTGGTGGATTTGGGCGTTTTTATTTAGTTTTTGCGTGATTTTGCTTATAAATTTGATCTATCCGACCATTATCGCGCCGATGTTTAATAAAATGTCGCCACTGCAAGACGGCGAATTAAAAGAGCAAATTTGCGAACTTTTGCAAAAATGCGGGTTTAAGTCAAGCGGCGTTTTTGTCATGGACGCAAGCAAACGAGACAAACGCCTAAATGCCTATTTTGGCGGATTTGGTGCGACAAAAAAGGTTGTGCTTTTTGATACGCTTATCGAAAAGCTAACTCAAAATGAAATTCTTGCGGTCTTAGGGCATGAGTTAGGACACTTTAAGCACGGCGATATTTTGAAAAATATTGCGCTTAGTTTTGTGCTTTTGGGCGTGATTTTTGCGGTATTTGGGAATTTGCCAAATTCGGTTTTTTCCGCGCTAAATTTAAAATTTGACGGCGGGGCGATTTTGGTTTTTATGATTTTGTTTTTGCCGATTTTACAGGCATTTTTGGAGCCTTTGGTTTCCAAATTTAGCCGTATGCACGAATTTGGCGCAGACGAATTTGCTAGCAGCGTTCAGGGCAAAGACGATATGATAAGTGCGCTAAAAAAACTTGGTAGCGAAAACAAAGCATTTCCAATTTCGCACAAAATTTACTCGGCTGTGTATCACTCGCACCCAAGCCTTTACGAGCGAATAAACGAGCTAAAATGACGATAAATGAAGCGTTAAAATTTGCTAAAATTCGCGTGAATTCAGACTTCGTCGCAAGGGAAATTATCAAATTTTGCGAAAATTTTACAAACGAGAGTTTGGTTTTAAATTTAAACGCCAAGCTTAGCGATTTTGACAAATTTTCTCACGCCGTCGAGCGTTTTGCCGGTGGCGTTCCGCTCGAATATATCACAAATAAAGCCGAATTTTTCGGGCTTGATTTTTTTGTCGATGAAAGGGTTTTGATCCCGCGTTTTGAAACCGAAATTTTGGTAAAAAAGGTGCTAAATATCGCTTCAAATTTTAAAAATCCAAAAATTTGCGAAATCGGCACAGGTAGCGGGATAATCAGCATTTGCCTAAGAAAAAATTTGCGTGGCGCAAAAATCATCGCAACCGATATTTCACAAAATGCAATCGAAGTTGCAAATATAAATGCTAAAAAGCACGGCGCAAAAATCGAATTTAAGCACACTTCGCTTATGGACGGAGTAGAAGGCGAATTTGACATTATCGTTTCAAATCCGCCGTATATCGCAAATTCTTACGAGCTAGACGCTAGGGTTTTAAACGAGCCAAAAATCGCACTTTTTGGCGGAGAAGTCGGCAACGAAATTTTAGAAAAAATCGTGCAAATCGCCAAAACTAGGGCAAAATTTTTAGCTTGTGAAATGGGATATGATCAAAAAGAGAGTATGGAAAAAATTTTGCAAAACGCAAATTTTCACGCTATTTTTTACAAAGATTTAGCAGGGTTTGATCGCGGTTTTAGCGCAAAAAACAGAAACTTGGTATAATTTTAAAAAAAGCAAAGGCAAAAAATGACAAAATCGCAAATTTACAGGCTTTATTGTTACAGGGCATTTGGTTATAAATATGTCGATGAAGGCTTTTTGCTCGAAGATTACGATATTTGGTTTGATGATTTGAATAAATTAAAAAAAGAGCTTAAATTTTGCAATCTTTGCGAACTCTGCAAAACGCGCAACAATGTGTTAATCCCAAGTGGAAATGAAAACGCAAAGATAATGATAGTTTTCGAAAGCCCCGGTTTTAGCGCAGATAAAAATGCGACGGCTTACAACGGACAGCTTGGCGAGAAGTTTTTTGAGATTTTTGAAGAGGTCGTCGGTGTGAGTGTAAAAGAGTGTTACACGACATTTTTGATGAAGTGTAGAATTCCGCAAAATAGGAAAATCGATAGAAATTTACTGCTAAAATGTGCGCCGTATTTAAGCGATGAAATTCGCATTTTAAAGCCAAAAGCAGTGCTTAGTTTTGGCGAACTTTGCGCGAAAGTTTTACTTAGAAATGATAATCTGCCTAGCCTTGATATTATCCACGGAAGCCTTTTTAAAGATAGCGGGATTACCTATATACCGACATTTGGAGTAAATTTTTTGCTTTCAAATCCAAGTAGGATTGATGATTTTAAAAGCGATTTAGAAAAAATCAAGCAGTTTTTGTGAATTTTAAGCTTACAAGCCTTAATAACTTTGCGAATTTTAAATTTTCGTATCGTTTTTGGCGATACGACCTTGTTTTAAATTTGTTAGAATAATAAAATTTAATAAATGTAAAAATTTGATGAGCAAGGATACCTACCTTACGAAGCTAAGTAGTCAAAAAAAAAATGCCAATTTTACAACTCATAAAATAAATGTCACAAATTTTCACAAAATTTTTATTTAAAGCAAAATTCTTAAAAATTTAAGCAAATTCTTAGGGGAGGGTATTATAATGTAAATATTTTTGAAAATAAAACCAAAGGAAATTTATGGAAGCAGGAGTTAGGGCTTTTAGTTTTTTAACGCAAGAACAATTTATCATAGTGCCGTATTTTCAGCGTCCCTATGTTTGGGAAAAGAAAAATTGGGAAAAATTATTTAATGATTTAGTAAATGATTTTCCTAATAAACCACATTTTCTTGGTTCATTGGTTTTTAAGCAATTAAATACAGTTTCTGGTAGTCATAGAAATTTAATTGACGGACAACAAAGATTGACGACTTTTTTCATATTGGTTAAAGTTCTTTATGATGATATAGAAAAAGATTTGGACGAAACTGATAAACAAAACTACAAAAGCTATATATACAATGATTTTTCCAAAAAAATAACTAAACTTATCCACTCAAAAGCAGATAAAAAATCATTTGATGATATTTTTAAAGATGACTATAAGGAAGAGTATTCTAGCTCAAAAGAAAAAATTCATCAATGCTATGTTTATCTGAAAAGTCGTGTTCAAAATTTGGAAATCGACAAGATTAGATTTTTTAAATTTATTACTACTAGTAAATTTTTTGTAGTGGTAAGCCTTGGTATAAATGACGATGAGCAACAAATTTTTGACTCTATAAACCAAACTGGCAAAGCACTGGGAGCTAGTGATATTATAAAAAATATTTTGTTTTATAAACTTTTAAAAAGTTGTGATGGTATTGAAAAAAATCAAGATGATATAGCCCAAATTTATAATGAAAAATGGTTTGAAATTTTTGAAAGCGATAAAGACAATGGCAATGGAGAAAAAATAAAAGATTTTTGGATTAGCGAAGTTAAAAGCTATTCTAAAAATGTGAATATTTTATATTACCTTGCCATTTCAAAGGGTTTTTTCAGTTTAAAAGATAAACATAAAAGAGATGATTTGGGTTTTGTGTATAAAAAATACATTGAATATAAAAATTTTTATGAAGTTGAGAAGTTATTAGATGAAATAAAGCTATACGCAAATGTATATCAAAATTTAGCTTGGGCAAAACCAAGCGAAAACTATAAATTTAGTGAATTTGAAAAAAGGCTAATGCATATTATAAGCATTACAGATTACGAAAGCCTTGTGCCGCTAATTTTGCAACTAAAACTTTGCAATTTGAACGAAGATGAACTAAAAAAATGTTTCAAGGAGATAGAAAAATTAGCCGTGCGTAATTGGATTGCTAGAAATCACACAAAATCTTTTGGAAATATAGTCGCAGAAAATATCAAAGAAGTTAGAGGCTATGACACACTAAAAGAAATTTTGCCTAAATTTGGTAAAATTGCAACCAAACAAATCATTGCAACTTTAAGCGGAAAAGATTTGGAAGGAAATTTTAAAAACCTTGAAAACAACCGAGCAACGCTAGTGCTATTTTGGATAGAACTTTCAAAACGCACTGCTAAACACGATATGCAAGGTTTGCAATACAATTATTCACTAGAACATATAATGCCACAAAGCACAACTAAAAATATAAATGAAAATTGGAGCAGTGTGTGTAATGACACAGACAAGGCAAAAGAGCTAGTTTATCAAATCGGCAATATGATGTTGGTTACGCAGTCATTAAATTCAGCTTTATCAAATAAAAAATGGTCTGAAAAAAGAGAAGAATTAAAGAAGTTCAGTAGCTTAATTACAAGTGAAAAAGTTTTGGATAAGGATGATTGGGACGAAAAAGCTATAACGGATAGAACAAAAGATTTAATAAAAGATTTTTTTAAAATTTGGGGAAATGACGGGGAATTAGAATAAGTTGAGAATTTATTTAAAACTTCTAATGAAATAGAATAGATTGAAAGTTGTAGGGTGGGCTTCCTTGCTCACCGCAATGGTTAAATAAAGGATAAAATGATAAAATTTAATAAATGCAAAGAATTTGGTGAGCAAAAATACCCACCCTACAAAGCTATAATTAATTTGTAAATTTCACGGAGTTAAATTATGATTTCAAAAACTGCTTATATAAACGGGATAAACTGCCATAAATCATTGTGGCTTAGCAAATTTAGAAAAGATTTGATAACAGATGATAAAAACGAAAGCATTTTACAGAGTGGTATAGAAGTCGGCAAAGTGGCAAGAGAGTGTTTTAAGGGCGGAGTAGAGATAGAATTTGACGCTTTAAATTTTGGCAAAATGATAGAAAAAACTAATGAATTTATTGCTAATAATCAAAAAATCATCTATGAAGCTACATTTTCAAATGAATTTGGATTTGCTATGGCTGATATTTTGGTTAAAAACGGCGATAGTTACGAAATTTACGAAGTAAAATCAAGCTCACACATAAAGCCATATCACATAGATGATGCTAAATTTCAATACTTTGTCATAAATTCGCAAATTCCAGTTTCAAAAGTCTGCATAATGCACATAAATAGCGATTATGAGCGAAACGGGGAGTTAAGCTTAAATGAGCTTTTTAGTTTTTGCGACATTACAAGCGAAGTTATGGCTAGCCAAAGCGAAGTAAAGGCAAAATCAGAAGAAATTTTGCAAATGTTAAAAGCTAAAAATGAGCCTTGCGTAAAGGTTGGCAAACATTGCTTTTATCCTTTTGAGTGCAAATTTTTAAATTATTGTTTGGGGCAAATGCCTGAAATATCAGTGTTTAACCTGCATAGGATACAAAAAGAAAAAGCTTGTGAATACTTTAATAAAGGCATAAAAAGTTTTGAAGATATAAAAAATAGTGACATAAAACTTAACGAAAGGTGGCAAATTCAGCTAAATACGACCAAAGATAGCCCATATATAAACCAAGAAATTTTGGATAATTTTTTTAGTAATTTAAAATATCCGATAAATTTTTTCGATTTTGAAACTTTTACTGACGCCGTGCCGAGATTTAACGCACAACGCCCGTTTATGCAAATTCCGTTTCAATACTCGCTTCACATTTTGCACGAAAATGGCAAGTTGGAGCATAAAGAATTTATAGGAGATGGCGTAAGCGACCCAAGAGCAAACTTGATAGAAAAAATGCTGGGTGATATTACGCCAAATGGAAGTATCGTGGCGTATAATATGAGTTTTGAAAAGGGCGTTATCCAAAATTTAGCCAAATTTGATACCAAATTTGCTAGTAGGCTTTTAGCCTTAAATGAACGATTTGTTGATTTGATGTTTCCGTTTAGTAATTTTGGCTATTACGATAGCGAATTTAAGGGAAGTTTTTCTATAAAATCTGTTTTACCTGCTATGTTTAAAAATGATGATGAGCTAAGTTATAAAAAACTTGAAATTCAAAATGGTGGTATGGCAAGTGCGATTTATGCAAATTTTGCAAATTTAACACAATTTGATCGAGAAAAACAAAGAGAAAATTTGCTGAAATATTGCCGTTTGGATACTTTGGCAATGGTTAGGATTTTTGAGAGATTGTTAAATTTAAAAATAGAACTTAGCAAAACAAATTTAAGCAAAGTTTATAAGTGGCTAAATGCTAAACAAAATTGCATTATTGCGATTTCTGCGATAAAAAATGAGATGAATAATTTGCAAATTTTAAAAGAAAAAAGTTACGAGCTTGAAAGAGATATTAAAAAAGCTAGATTTAAATTTGTCAAAATCATCGGCGGTTACGCAAAACAGGGGGAATTTAGTGCGTTGGAAAACTCATTTTTGGTTTTATTTTCAAAAAATGAGATTGAAAAAGCGATGAAATATTTTTCATATCTTTGCAAAAAATTTGATATAGACTGCTTTGTTTTATTTGGCGATGAAAATGGCGAATATATAGATAAAAATGGCGAGATTGCGAATAAATTTGACAAATTTTCTTTTGAAAAGTTAGAAGAATTTTTTACAAATTTAAAAAACGGCGAGAAATTTTCATTTGATATGGCAGTTGTAGAAGAAAATTTAGATATTACTCGCCGTTGGAATAGTATTTTAGAACGCATTATGGCTGAGATTGTATGCAAAAGATTAGATATGGCAGTGAAACAAGGCACAACTTTTGAAGAGCAATTGCATAAATAAATACCAACCCTGTGGTGTTTTAATGTAAAATTTCATAATAAGGGAGAAATATGAAGTATTTTTATATTCACGGCTATGGCGGGTCAGGGGCGCAAACAGCGAAAAATATCGAAAAACTAGGGATTAAAGTTGAAGTTCTAGGCTGGGATAGCAAAAAAGACTTCGAAACAAACTATCAAAATTTATTGGCACAACTACCAGAAAAAGACGAGTATAAAATAATCGCTTCATCGCTTGGGTGCTATTATGCCAGAGCACTTGCTGAGAAAAAATACAGCAATTTGGTTCTTTTCAATCCGTGTTTTGACCCACAAAACTATGATTTCATTGTAGAACGAGCGACTTACAATTATAAATTTAACCCGTCAATTACGATTGCAATGAGCATTTTTGTATCCGAAAGCGATGAAGTTTTGATAGATAATGTAGAAAAAGTTAAAGAATTATTCAGCGGTCACTGCTATATCGAAACAACAAACGAAAAACACCGAGTAACAGATTTTTCGAAATACAAAGATACAATATTAAAGGAAAGTTGGTTATAAGTATGAAATTTAGCGAAAAATATTTCAAAAACAAAAATTTAAACATTGAAATTTTAGAAATCAAAGACATATTCAGGTATAAAATTTATAAAATTCGTATAAAAAGCAAAGAAAATTATGAAAAACTAAAAGAAGAAATATCATTTTTAAGGCGTGATTTTGAAGTTATGTTTGAAGAAATAAGTGACGAAGTGATGACATTTTATCTGTATTTGGCACAAGATGAAAATAGTCGGAAAGTATTAGAAAAAACAGAATTTGAAGCCGATTTAAGTAAAAATGATAAAAAATATGAAATTGCGGTATATTGTGGTAGAGATATGGAAAATAAGCCGTATTTTTTAAATTTAGTTGATTGTGGGCATATTTTTATAGCAGGAGTTACCGGAAGCGGAAAAACCGTGCTTTTAAACAACTTTATAATCTCTATTGCAAAACTAAATTCAAATATAGAATTTATTTTTATCGAACCAGAGTATAGATATGACTTTGGAATTTATGAAAATTTAGTAAATTTAAGTGAAATTTCTAACAAAAAAGTAGTAAAAGAGCCGCAAATAACGCACGAGATTATCAAAAAAATTTTACAAGAGATGAAAAACAGATATAAAATTTTTGATAAAAATGGTGTTAAAAAAAACAGCGAACTTACCAAGCCGTTTGCTAATATAGTTGTTATGATTGATGAAGATAATGGGAATTTGTTTTGTGAAAATAGTGCGTTTTATAATGAAAATTCGCAAAAATCACTAGAAATATTAGCCGAAAAAGGTGCAGCGGCTGGAATTTTTATAATATTTTCTAGTTTAGCAGGAGCTTTACGAGGTTACTCTTTAAATTTAATGAAACATTTTCCTACAAGAATCACAATGTGTACCGCTACTTCAAAGGAATCAAGATTGATTATAGGCGAGGACGGAGCAGAGAATTTGCTAGGCAAAGGTATTATGTATTTGAAAATGAACGATAAAAAAACAATGCTTTTTGCTCCATTTTTAGGATACGATGAAGAAATAAAAGAAATTTTCTCATAGCGAGTAGGCGGCAAAGCTTCGCATGGTGGGCATTTTCGCCCACCGAAAATCTAAAATTTCAGCTTAATGCTTAAAATTTCTTAAAAAATTCGATTAATTCAGGTTCAAATTTGGTAACTCGTCCGTTTTGCAAATATGCGATTGTGATCTCTGCGCTAAATAAAAGCTCGTCAAATTTATTTCCGTCGATGTCTTCAAGTCGGTAAATTTTCTGCTCGAAGATGGCACTTGCTTTGCCGATTTCGAGCGTTTTGCTTCGCACTTCTACTATGTCGCCGTATTTGGCAGGGCGAACGAATTTCGCACTTAAATTTGCAACAACCATATATTTTGATTTATCCAAATTTAGCCTTGCTCTAAGCAAAGCTTCGCTTCTAGCGCGTTCGCAAAATTTTATATAGTTTGAGTGATAAACGATCCCTTGTGCGTCGGTATCTTCAAAATAAACTCTAAATTTCATTTTTGCTCCGAATTTTGGCTCGAATTTGCCGAATTTGAGCGTGGAAATTTCATAAAAAATAGAATTGTTTGCGCGATTATCATAAATTTCATCGTCCATTCGCTACCTTTGTGAATTTTTGCAAATTCGGCTGTTTGAGTAGCGGCTGCACCTGCTTTTTGCGCTTCGACTATATAGTCTGTAAAAACCAAAACGAAAAGCACCATAAGTATCAAATTTAGCACAGCTAACATTAGCGTTGAAAAGCGAAAATTGAAATTTTGTGATTTATTATTGTTGAAATTTACCATTTCAAAAATAAACGAAATCGCCGTGATTATCATAAGAATTTTGTTATATTTTAAAAAAATTTGTGTCATAAGCTGACCACTTTGAAAGTGGCTTAAAACGCCATCACCTAAAAAACTTTGCGGGAAAAATATTGTCGGGGCGACAAATGCGCCAAGAGCGAGTTCTATGCCGATTAAAGCGGCTAGTAAAAACAGATAAATTCCTAAAATTTTACTCATTTATTTCCTTTTGTTATTCTAAATTTTCATTGTATTCAGGGGTTTCGTAGATATTTCCGACTATTTCAAGGCTATCAAAGCTTCCTAGCATTTTGTATTGTTCTATATCTTTAAAATAAACGGTAAAACCGCCGATGACTTCGTTATATAGCACGGCTGAGACATCGTTAAATGCCATGCTCGTTTGATTTGTGTTTTTTACAATGTCGCCTTCGAAAATTTCTTTGCCGTTTTTGTCAAACATACCTGTTGATTGCGAAATTTTAATCGATTTTAGCGGTTCAAGCTCTTCTTTTTTGTATCTTAGAAAAAAACCTTTTCTAGTGTAGCCTTTTAGCTTATAAACCACGCCGTTATCGATGTCAAGATAAAAATTTTCCTTTTCCCAGTTGCCTAAGAATTTTTTATTTGCATAATCCCAAAGTCTAAATTTGATAGATCTCATAGCAAATTCCTTTTTGTAATCTTAGTTTAACAAATGCTATTTTATCACTTAATATTAAAAATCTGATTAAATTATTTATTAACCGATTTTTAAGCAATTTTTTTATAAAATCCAACTCTTATATTGTGAAAAAGGAAAATCATGAAAAGAACATATCAACCGCATGTAACTCCTAAAAAGAGAACACACGGATTTCGCGTTAGAATGAAGACTAAAAATGGTCGCAAAGTTATCAACGCAAGACGCGCAAAAGGCAGAAAAAGATTGGCTGCTTAGGTGAATTCGCTCCTATAAGCGATAGCAAGATTTTTGCCGAGATCTACAAAAACGCCAAAAAATGGCACTGCGAGACCGCAGTTGTTTATTTTTTGGCTAGCGAGAATAAAAATTTAGCCGTAGTCGTAAGCAAAAAAGTAGGTAAAGCGGTAGTAAGAAACAGAGCCAAAAGGCTTTTAAAAGCCGCTTTTTTTAATATAAAAGACGATTTAGCAAGCGGAACTTACATTTTGATAGCCAAAAAACAGATTACACAAGATGTAAGTTTTGATAAAATAGAGAAAAATTTGAGATGGTCGTTTAAAAAAATCGGTTGTGTTAAATGAAATTTATCTTTATTAAATTTGTAAGATTTTATCAGCTTTTTATTTCGCCTATTTTACTGGTATCTTGCAGACATTATCCGAGTTGTTCGGAGTATTCGCTTTGGCAATTTAAACATAATAGTTTTTTTGGCGCATTTTTTGCGACAATTTTACGGATTTTAAAATGTAATCAGTTTTTCAAGGGTGGGATTGATTATCCGATTATAAAGGCGAATTTTTCGCCTATTAGCGTTTTTTCAAAAACTAGCGTAAAAAAACCGAATTTTTGGTTGATCCCAAACGGAAAAAACAGATATTTCGTTGTAAAATCAATTATATAAAAGGAAGTTTAGTGGATAATTCAGCTCAAAAAAGATTGGTTTTGGCTTTGGCACTTGCCTTTATATTTTTTATAGCCTATGATCATTTTTATCTTTCAAAAATCAGAGAAGCTCAGGCATTAGAAGCAAACAAAACAGCACTTCAAACTCAAAATGCCGCTCCAAAGGTGGAAAATTCAAATTCTCAAAGCTCGGCAACTCCTGCGCCTACAACAAGTGTGGTAGTTAAAGAACCTATCGTAAAAATCGCCACACAAAAAGCAGATTTAAGTATTGACGAGCTTGGACGGATAAATTCTTTTGTTTTAAAAGAAGAAAAATACAAAAATGATAACGGCGAAGCGATAAATTTGATTAAAGCAGATATGTCGCCGTTGCCGCTTGAAATTCGCTTTGAAGATGCAAATTTAAACAATCTTGCGTTTGCTACACCTTATACGGCAACTTCGTCAAATTTAGACGCCACAAATGGCTCAGCAAATTTGGTTTTAACTCAAAATTTAGGCGATATTGTAGTTACAAAAAATTTGACATTTTATCCTAACGGAAACTACGATATAAAAGTAAATTTAAGCAAAAATGCAGTTTTTTATATAAGCCCAGGAAGCCGTCCTAGTGAAGTGATTGATGGATACACTATTCATGGTGGTTTGGTGCGAAATGCAGACGAGAGTTTGGCTATTTTTGAAGACGGCGATGTAAAATCAAACGAAGTCATAAATAACGCAAATATCGCAGCAGTTTCTGATAGATACTATACGAAATTTTTCTACACAAACGGAAACGATTTAAATGTCGTGCTTACTTCAAAAGACGATATTACGCAGGTTTTTGCCAAAAGTAACGGCGAATTTAACGCCGGTGGCTATATCGGACCAAAAGAGTATAAAACGCTAAATAGCATTGATAGCAAACTTACAAATGTCATCGAGTATGGTTGGTTTACTTTCATCGCTAGACCTATGTTTAAATTTTTAAGTGCAATTCACGATTATATCGGCAACTGGGGTTGGGCGATTGTGATTTTAACGCTTATTATTCGTTTGATTTTATTCCCTTTGAGCTACAAAGGTATGATGTCGATGAATAAGCTAAAAGATTTGGCGCCAAAAATGAAAGAGCTTCAAGAAAAATACAAAAATGAACCGCAAAAACTTCAAGCTCAAATGATGCAACTTTACAAAAAACACGGAGCGAACCCAATGGGCGGTTGTTTGCCGATTTTACTGCAAATTCCTGTGTTTTTTGCTATTTATCGAGTTTTATTAAATGCTATCGAGCTAAAAGGCGCACCGTGGGTTTTATGGATTCAAGATTTATCGATTAAAGATCCGTTTTTTATCCTACCGATAACTATGGGTATTTTAATGTTTTTACAACAAAAAATCACACCTACGACATTTACCGACCCTATGCAAGAAAAGGTTATGAAATTCTTGCCTTTGATTTTTACATTTTTGTTTGCGACATTTCCGGCAGGTCTTACGCTGTATTGGACTATCAACAATATGGCTTCAATCGTGCAACAATACGCGATAAATAAACTTTTTGACAAACAAAAAAAATTGGCAGCGGAGAAACATAATGAAGATAGAAGCTAAAAATTTAGAACTAGCATATAAACAAGCCGCCGAAAAACTAAATTGTTCTATAACCGAACTTGATATAAAAGTTATCCAACACCCAAGCGGCGGACTTTTTGGATTATTTAGTAAAAATGCGATTATAGAAGTTAAAGTCGAAGGCGAAAAGGAAAAATTTGAGAAAAAACAAAAAAATCCTAGAAAAAAGCCAAATTTGCATGAAAACGCAGAAGCAAAACAGCATAAAAAAGTTAAAAAAAGCGAAAACAAAGAAGCAAATTCGAGCCAAAATTCAACTCAAAATTTAGAAAATTCATCAAATTTGGAAAATTCGCAATCGCAAAATTTAAAAACTCAAAATAGCGAAGAAGCAATTGCTCCAAAACCTGCGAAAAAATCACGCAAAAAAGAAGAAAGAAAGCCAAAATCGCAAGTTAGCGATGAAGTTTTAGAAGAGATTAAGATTAAACTTGGCGAACTTTTAAGTGCGAGTGATTTTGCCGTAAGTGTCGTCGAAGTGAAAAAATACGATGATGAAAATGTTTATATCAAGCTTGACGGCGAAGATGCTGCTCTTCTTATCGGCAAAGAAGGTTATCGCTACAAGGCACTTTCGTATATGATTTATAACTGGATTAGCATAAAATACAATCTTTCGATAATCCTAGAAATTTCTGAATTTTTGCAAAACCAAGAGCGAATTTTAAATGAGTATTTAAGTGGTGTTATCGAAAAGGTAAAAACGGCAGGAAAGGCTTATACTAAGCCTTATGACGGTGCTTTGGTAAAATTTGCGGTAGATAGATTAAGGGCTGAATTTCCGGAAAAATATGTCGGCGTAAAAAGTGCCAAAAACGGAAAAATCATAGTCATAAACGACAACAGCAATGAATGATGACATTGTCGCCGTCGCCACAGCGCACGGCACAGGCGGTATATCCATAGTGAGATTAAGCGGTGCAAATTCGCTTAATCTTGCCCTAAAACTTATAAATAAAAATTCTCTAAAACCCCGTTATGCGACACTTTGTGAGATAAAAAATGCTAACGGCGAATTTATCGATGAAGCCATTGTGATTTATTTTAAAGCCCCGTTTAGTTTCACAGGCGAAGAAGTCGTCGAATTTCACACGCACGGCGGTTTGGTGATTTCAAATTTAATCATCGACGAACTTGTAAATTTAGGCGCTAGAATTGCAAGCCCGGGTGAGTTTAGCAAAAGAGCCTATCTAAACGGTAAAATGGATTTAACAAAGGCAGAAGCTATTCAAGCTCTCATAAATTCACGCAGCGAAAGCGCAACAAAAATTCTAGCTAAAAACCTGCACGGCGAACTTAAAAACTATGTCGAAACCTTGCGCTCGGAGCTTGTTAAGACACTGGCTTTTGTGGAGACTTGCATTGATTATGCCGAAGAGGATTTACCAAGTGATATTTTAGAAAAAACTAGCGCAATGCTAGATGAGAATTCAGCCAAACTAAGTAAAATCGCCGAAGTTAGCGAACAAAGAAAAGGGCTAATCGAAGGCTTTAAAGTCGCAATCATCGGCAAACCAAATGTCGGCAAAAGTAGCATTTTAAATTCACTCTTAAACTACGAAAGGGCGATTGTCAGCGACGAAGCAGGTACGACAAGGGATCGCATAGAAGAAAGCCTTAAAATCGGCACTCATATAATCCGCATTATAGATACAGCCGGAATTCGAAACGGAGCTTCAAATTTAGAAAATATCGGCATTTCGCACTCCATAAAGGCTGTAAAAGAAGCCGATATTATATTAGCAGTTTTTGACGGAGGTAGCGAATTTGACGGCGAAGATGAGAAAATTTTAGAAATTTTAAAAGATGAAGATAAAAAGGTTTTTTATATTATTAACAAAAGCGATTTAGAACAAAAATTTAGTAAAAATTTGCCAAATTCTATAAAAATTTCAGCTAAATTTGGTACTGATGAGCTTATAAATTCGCTAAATGAATATCTAAATTCACAAAATTTTGACGGACTTATGCTTAGTTCAAATCGCCAAATAATCGCTTGTAAAAATGCCGTAAATGCGATACAAAGGGCAAAGGAAAAGTTAAATGAAAGCGAACTTGAAATTTTTGCCTTTGAATTAAATGTCGCCATAAAAGAAATTTCTTCTATCTCTCGCCCGTTTGATAGAGATGAAATTTTAGATGAAATGTTTTCAAATTTTTGTTTAGGAAAATGAATTTTAATCCATTGTAATTGTGATTTTATTCCATTGTCATTGCGAACGAGCGTAGCGAGTGTGGCAATCGCCAGTGTTTAAATAACCACTACGCGAATTTGCAAATTTAAAAAATCAATCGAATTTGGCATTGTTATCATTTTTTAAATTTAGTTACTCAGAAAGTTGCTTTGCAGGGGGAAAGGGGGCTTGAATTGCGAAGTCGCTCCCCTTTCCCCCTGCAACCCCCTTACCCCCGACAACGCTTTACAAGGTTGCAAATTTAAAAAAGCTTTCGCTTTTTTAAATTTGCGATTTTAATAAAAACAATCACAAAATCAAATTTAAAGCTATTTTTGGGTATTATATTTTTTTATTTTTTATAAATTCCAAAAAAGGCTAAAAATGGATAAGAAAACTATCGAAGCACACAAAATCAGCGAAGACGAATATGCGAAAATTTTAGAAATTCTAGGGCGTGAGCCAAATTTGCTAGAACTTGGCATATTTTCTGCTATGTGGAGCGAACACTGCTCATATAAATCAAGCAAAAAATACCTAAACGGCTTTCCGACCAAGGCTCCATGGGTCATACAAGGTCCCGGTGAAAATGCCGGTGTCATCGACATTGGCGGTGGCATGGCTGCTGTTTTTAAAATGGAAAGCCACAATCACCCTAGCTATATCGAGCCGTTTCAAGGCGCAGCCACAGGCGTGGGCGGAATTTTACGCGATATTTTCACAATGGGTGCAAGGGTCGAAGCAAATCTAAATTCGCTTCGTTTTGGCGATGTCGTGGGAAATTCTAAAACAAATCGCTACCAAAGATATTTGGTCAAAGGCGCAGTTAGCGGTATTGCACACTATGGCAACTGCATGGGAATCCCTACAATCGGCGGGGAAACGACATTTGATAGCAGTTTTAACGGAAATATTTTGGTAAATGCCTTTGCTCTTGGAATTGTAAAAAGTGATGAAATTTTCTACGGCAAGGCAGAAGGCGTGGGAAACTCAGTCATTTATGTAGGTTCAAAAACAGGCAGGGACGGGCTTGGCGGAGCTGTTATGGCAAGTGATAGCTTTAACGATGAGAACAAATCTCTTCGCCCAACCGTGCAAGTTGGCGATCCGTTTGCCGAAAAGCTTTTAATGGAAGCTTGTTTGGAGCTTTTTAAGACTGATTATGTTGTCGGAATTCAAGATATGGGTGCGGCGGGTCTTACTTCTAGTAGCTTTGAAATGGCAGGACGAAGCGGAAGCGGTATGAAAATGCACTTAGATAAAGTGCCAATGCGTGAAAGCGGTATGACGCCATACGAGCTAATGCTAAGCGAGAGCCAAGAACGAATGCTAATTTGCGCGAAAAAGGGTTGTGAAGATAAGATAAAAGAGATTTTTGCGAAGTGGGATTTAGACGCAGAAGTCATCGGCGAAGTAACCAATACCGGTAAAATGGAGCTTTACTGGCATGGCGAGCTAGCTGGCGAGATTCCAATCGAGCCTTTAAGCGAAGCCGCACCTGTTTTAGACCGCCCTGTAAAAAAACCTGCATATTTAGATGAAATAGCGAATTTTAGCCTTTGTGGTTGCGAGTGTAATATAGATAATAACGAAGCTTTCGATAAAATGTTTAGCGAACCTGAAATACTAAATAAAAATCTAATCTACGATCAATACGATGCAAATATCGGCACAAATACTATAAAGCAACCGGGAACTTTGGGTGCTTTTGTAATGCGTGTGAAAGAAAACGGCGTGAATTTGGCGATGGGTATGGATTGTAACACCCGCATGAATTTTGTAAATCCTCGCGTCGGTGGCGCATTAGCCGTTGCCGTTAGTGGTCGTAAGGTAGCTCTTAGCGGGGCTACGCCGTTAGCAATTACAGATTGTCTAAACTATGGAAATCCACAAAACCCGGAAGTTATGTGGCAGTTTGCGCAAGGTTGCGAAGGAATTAAAGAGGCGTGTAAAGAGCTAAATACGCCTGTTGTGAGCGGTAATGTGAGCCTTTATAACGAAACTGAGGGCGTTAGTATCCAGCCAACCCCTGCTATCGTAACCGTCGGCGTAAATAAAAATGCAAATTTGCCTAGCCATTTTGTCGCAGAAAATGTCGCTGTTTATTTGGTTGGTGACACTAGTGGCGTGTTTGCGGGATCTTTGTATATGAAAACGATTTTAAATAAAATCGGCGGTGTTTTGCCGAATTTAGACTATAAAAAAGAGCTAAATTTATGGAATTTGGCGATAAAAGGCAACGAGCAAGGCATTTTTAAATTTGCAAACTCAGTCGGTGTCGGCGGTGTTGCCATAACACTAGCAAAAATGGCGTGTGTAGGCAAAATGGGCGGCGAGTTTAAAATGCCGTGCGATGATAAGCGAGATATTTTCGACGAGAGCTTTTCTCGCGCGATTTTTGGCGTGAGCGATGAAGCGAAATTTGAAGATTTAGCTAAAAGTTTGGGCTTAAATTTCCTAAAACTTGGCGTAACTGGCGGAGAAAAATTTAGCATAAATGAAGTTAGCCGAAATTTAGGCGATTTGCGAGAGATTTATTACAATAAATTTAGCGAGATTATTAGAAGCGAAGATTAAAAATGTCGTTTTGGACTATCGTTTTTTTAATTATTTTATATATCATAGCGTCCAAAGACGGGGTATTTGGCGGCAAAAGTAGGGCAAATTCGCTCTCATTTGAAGAAGCCAAATACCTAACTGCACTTTTAGCCAAAGTCGCCAAAAGCGACGGGCGAGTAAATGAGATAGAAGCCGAGTTAATCAGCCAAAGTTTAGATGATTTGACATATAAATTAGGCGGAAATAGCGCAGTCCGAAATGAGTTAAAACAAATTTACAATATCGAAAAAGAGAATTTAAACAATGTTTTTAGCGTAGCGTTTGAATACAAGCAAAGGTTTAAATTTGACCAAAATAGGGCGTTTGGATTAATCTATTATTTTTTAAATTTAGCCTATATCGACGGCGAATTTAGCCAATCAGAAAAAAACACAATAAGCCAAATTTGCGACGGATTTGAAATCAGCGAGAGCCTAAAACAGCAAATTTTTGCCAAATTTCAAAGCGATTTTGAACAGGCTCGTGCTTGGAAAAATAGATATTCTCGCCAAAGTCAAAGCGGTTATGGGCGAAACTACGGTAGCCGTGGCGGTTATGGCGGAAACTACAATCAAGGTGGTTATCAAAGAAATTCTAGCTCGTATAAAAAAGAGCCGGAATTCGACCCTTATAGTGTGCTTGGCGTTTCAAAAAATGCGTCGTTTGATGAGATAAAGAAAAAATATCGTGAGCTAGTGAAAAAATATCACCCAGATATTTTAATGGGTAAGGGCGCAGATGATGAAATCGTGCAAGAAGGCACAAAAAAACTACAAGAAATCAACAAAGCGTATGAAATTTTAAAAGAAAAATTCGGAGAGAAATAAGGAGCAAAAATGAGAGCGTTAATCAGCGTTAGCGACAAAGACGGCGTAGTAGAATTTGCAAAAGATTTGGCAAATTTGGGTTGGGAAATTTTAAGCACGGGTGGCACTTATAAGCTACTTTGCGAAAACGGCGTAAATGCTGTGGAAGTGAGCGCCTACACAGGAAGCCCTGAGATGTTTGAAGGCAGAGTAAAAACCCTGCACCCTAAAATTCACGGTGGAATTTTGCATAAAAGGGACGACAAAAATCACGCCGAACAAGCCCTAAAACACGGCATTGGCGGGATTGATTTGGTTTGTGTAAATTTATATCCTTTCAAACAAACCACGATTCGCACAGATGATTTTGATGAGATTATCGAAAATATCGACATCGGCGGACCTGCTATGGTGCGCAGTGCCGCTAAAAATTTCAAAGATGTTTTGATAGTAACGGACATTTTAGATTATGATTTAGTTATCGAAAAAATTAAAGCAAAAGCCGATGATTTGGAATTTCGCCGAAGCCTTATGATAAAAGCCTACGAGCACACTGCCGCGTATGATAGCATGATAGCAAACTATATGAACGAGCGATTTAACGGCGGTTTTGGCGCTAAAAAATTTATCACAGGCTCAAAAGTCATGGCGACAAGATACGGCGAAAACCCGCACCAAAAGGGCGCTTTGTATGAATTCGAAAACTTTTTTAGCCTAAATTTCAAAGCCCTAAAAGGCGAAGCAAGTTTTAACAACATGACCGATATTCACGGCGCAGTTATGTTAGCAAGTAGCTTTGGCGAGCGTCCTGCCGTAAGTATTTGCAAACATGCAAATCCGTGCGGGTTTGCCATAAAATCAAATTTGCTAGAAAGCTACACCGAAGCGCTCAAATGCGACCCTGTTTCAGCCTATGGTGGCGTGGTGGCGATAAACGGCACACTTGATAAGGCACTCGCAGAGAAAATCAATGAAATTTTTGTGGAAGTCATAATTGCGGCCAATGTCGATGACGCCGCGCTTGAAGTTTTTGCAAATAAAAAACGCATTAAAATTTTCACGCAAGAAAACAAGTATTTAATGCGTGAAAATGATAAATATGACTTTAAATTCATAGACGGCGGATTTGTCTATCAAGAACGCGACTACGTGGGTGCCGATGAGGTCAAAAATGCTAAATGCGTTACCAAGCGTTCGGCGAATTCGGGCGAATTTACCGATTTGCAAATCGCTTGGCAGGTCGCAGCTCTGACTAAATCAAACTGCGTTGTGTATGTGAAAAATTCGGCAATGGTGGCGATTGGCATGGGTATGACAAGCCGTGTCGATGCTGCGCGCGCAGCCGTGGCAAAAGCAAGGGATTTGGGCTTAGATTTGCAAGGTTGTGCGCTGGCTAGTGAAGCGTTTTTTCCTTTCAAAGATAGCATAGAAATCGCTAATGAAGTAGGCGTAAAAGCCGTAATCCAACCGGGTGGCTCAATCCGTGATGATGAAGTCGTCGCAGCTGCCGATGAGTTTGGCATGGCGATGTATTTTACGGGAATTCGCCACTTTTTGCATTAAAATATTATTTGCAATTAAACGAGCCTAGCTTTTTCACGGCGTGGGCTAGGACAGACGAGTCAGTCTAGTCCGTCGCCCACTCCGTGAAAAATCGTCGGCATTTGGTTATCAAATTTAAGTTGAATTTGCCGAATTTGTCATTGCGAGAGCCAACGGCTCGAAGCAATCCAGTAAAATTTATAATTTGCAAGAATTTCAAATTTTAAAATTTCAATAGAATTTCAAATTTTAAAATTTCAATAGAATTTCAAATTTTAAAATTTCAATAGAGTTTCAAATTTTACAATTGTGATAAATTTTAAAATTTAAAATTCTTTTGAATTTTTCAGATTGCAACGCCTCGTATGGACGCCTCTTTTCCAACCCTATGCTACTATACTTGAAATCAAAGCGTAAATTTCGCCTATGAATTGCTGCTTATTTACTAAATTTTAAGGGGGGGGGGGGTATAATGACTGGTTTGATTTTCACAAAGGATAGAGCGTGTTTTGTAAAGGTGTAAAAGAAATTTTAGATAAGGTATATACGCAAATACAAAACAATCCATAATATTTCCAAACAAAATAGACAAATTTACTAAGGAGAAAAGATGAAAAAGCTATTTTCATTTATGTTAGCCAGTGCGCTGTGTGCTGTGCTTATGGGATGCGGTGATGAGGATAAAAGCTCATCTGCAACGACTACAAAAACCGAAAAGGCGGTAGAAAAACCGGTCAAAAAGAAAGGCGACCCGCTAAAAGACGCCCAAAATGATGTCGAAGCGATGAGATTAAAAGATTTTATAGCTTTGGTTTTAGATAGTGGTTGCGATGTTTCGCCGACAGCAGCACAAAGCCTAGGAGCTGACTATGAGTTCGACTATAAATTCCATAAAACTACGCTTGCTTGTGAGGGAAAATTTAAGAAATTTAATAATCAAATGAAGAAATTTGATTTAAATAAAATCAAAAAAAATTATAAAGATCACCTAGAATATCTTTATGGACGAGTTAATGATATAAACAAATATATAGATGAAAATGGCGAATTTGGGTCGCTTAAAGATATGCTTGACAAATTTGATTTTAGAAAGGCGAAGGTAATAAGCGATGATGAGATTGCGATAAATGATATACTCTATAAACTTGATAGAAAAAATTCAACCCTTATTATCGGTCCTATTACAGATGAATCCGATGAAGAAAAGCTTATGATTTCTCAACTGAATGTTGCTTTTTACCAATACTTCATAGACAAGAGCACGGATTTTCCATTGTCGATAGATGGTGATAATATCGTGGCTAAAATTGACCTAAACGCAAAAGAAAATGCGAAAAAAGAGGTTGAGGCGATGAGCTTAAAAGAGTTTTATAAATTTTATAAAAATGGCGGTTGCGATACATACAAAGAATTTTTAAATCACAAAGCCAAAATAGCTTGCGAAGAGAAATTTAAAACATATAAAGATAAATTAGATAAACAAATAGAGTGGCAGAAAGATTACCCGTTTGCTTCCGATGAATGGTTTTTGTATAATTCTTTGGCGGATATAAATGATTATGTCATAGCAAACAAAAAATTTGGCAATCTCGAAGATATGATAAATACAAATAAAGAAGAAGTCATAAAACGATTAGAAGCAACCAATGGTGTTAAGATGGCTGATGGTTTTTTAGGATTTAGCAAAGCAGATATGGATAGTAAAAATCTAACGATAACCCTACATAGTATAGATAAAAATACTGTGATAGAATATGTAAAGAGTTTTATAAAACAAGAAATCGAGAAAGAAAAGCTTAAAGATGAGCCAAATGCCGAAACGCTAAAAAGCTTAGAAGAAAATCTTGCAGAATATTCAAGTGCCGAAGAACTAAAAAAGTTTGATGAATATTTTGGGGATAATTTATTAAGAGGAGTAGCAAGTGAAGTTGCTATCGAAGAAGGTGCGCTAAAAACCATAGTCCAAGCAACGACAAAAGATGGTAAATTTGTAGTCAAATTCCCATTTGACGATACCAAAGCTATTTCGGATGAGGCTAAAAAATATGCTAATCAAATTTTACCTATCATAGATGACATAAGAAAATATTATCAAAAGCATAAAAAATTTCATACAGATATAAAGAAAATGACAGACGGATTTGTAAATACGGGGGGTTATGACAAAGATAGTTTTAGTATTGCTTTATCATGCGTGGATGGGAAGTTAGATAGAGCAAATGCGACATTAACACTATCGCAATCGCAGAGATATGGTAAATCCGCCAGATGCAAAAAAATCCTAGCCGATGAGAGTATGGTAAATATCATGTCTGAAAACGGCGGAGTTTATAGCCTTAAATAAAGGATTTTAGCTCCGATATGGTGGGCATTTTTGCCCACCACATGGTTAATTAAATGATTAAAATGATAGTGTTTATTTTAAATTTATCTAAATTGTATATAATATTGCTTACAGTTAGTTTAACCATAGGTAGGCGACAAAGTGAAAGACTGCACCATTACAGACGAACAAATGGAGCAAATTTACAAAACTATCGGCGAAAATGTCAAACGCATACGCACACAAAAGGGCGTTTCGCAACTAGCCCTTGCTATGGCGATAGGACACAAGGCAGTCGGCACGATTTCTATGGCTGAACTTGGTATAAACAAAAAGCACTTTAACATAGAACACCTAGTCAAAATCGCAAATGTCCTAGAAGTCAGCGTTAGCGAGTTTTTTAAATCAATTAAAATTTAAATTCTTTTGTCATTACATCAAATTTGCTGCACAAATTCAAAATAATTCAATGAATAATAAAAAAATCTCCATTGTCATTGCGAGAATTTACGAAGTAAATTCGAAGCAATCGCCAGTGGCAAAATTACCATAATGTAAATTTACAGATTAAAGAATTTGATAAATAACAAAATTATTTAAATTTGCAAAAGATTAAATTTGTAAAAGATTAAATTTGTAGTTTAAGCTCTGGCGATTGCCACGAAACCGCTACGCAGTTTCTCGCAATGGCAGATTAAACAAAATTTATAAATTTGTTTTCGCAATGACAAATGGGCAAAAATTTAATAAATTTACAAATTTTAGCTACAATTCGCACAAATTTAAAAAATCAAAAGGCAAAAAAATGTTTAAATTTTTAAAGGTTTTACTACTTTTTGCGTTATTTCTAAATGCAGATGAAGTAAATTTAAAGGCAGGAAATATGGCAAATTTAAATCAAAATTTAAAAGAAATTTATCTAGCAGGTGGCTGTTTTTGGGGTATGGAAGGCTATTTTAAGCGAGTAAAAGGCGTAGTGGAAAGCGAAGTCGGCTACGCAAATGGTAAGAGCGAAAAAACGGATTATTATTCGCTCAAAAATACAGATCACGCAGAGACTATAAAAATCAAATTTGATGAAAATGTCGTGGCGTTTGCCGAGATTTTGGAGCATTTTTTTAGAGTGATTGACCCGACAAGCGTAAATCGTCAAGGCAACGACATAGGCAGGCAGTATCGCACGGGGATTTACTACACCGATGAAAGCGACAAAGAATTTTTGCAAAATTTCATCGCCTTAAAGCAAAAAAAATATCAAGCCAAAATCGCCGTCGAGGTCGCAGTGCTGAAAAATTACGCCAAAGCAGAAGAGTATCATCAAGATTATTTGGGGAAAAATCCAAATGGATATTGTCATATCGACCTAAATTTAGCGACCAAACCGCTTTATGATGAGAGTAAATTTACGCTTCCTAGCCACGAAGAGTTGAAAGCGACTTTAAATCCTTTGCAGTTTTCGGTTACGCAAGAAAAGGCGACCGAACACCCATATACGAGCGAATTTGATAAATTGAGTGCAAAAGGCATTTATATCGATGTTGTTACAAAAAAACCGCTTTTTAGCTCGGCGGATAAATTCGACGCAGGTTGCGGGTGGCCGAGCTTTTCAAAGCCCATAACTACGGACGCTTTGAGTTATGCAAAAGACGAAAGTCATGGCATGGTGCGGACAGAAGTAACTTCTAGGCTCGGAGATAGCCATTTGGGGCATGTTTTTAATGACGGCATAAAAGAAAAAGGCGGTCTTAGATACTGCATAAACGGCGCTTCGCTCGAATTTGTTCCGCTTGAAAAAATGCAAGAGCTTGGATACGGCGAGTATATCCCGTATGTAAAATAAATTTTTTGATATTTAAAATCATAAAATCAATGAAATTTAATAAAATGAAAAATAAAGAATTTATCGCCCGAGAGTAGGGCGATAAATTTATCCAAGGAGAAATAAGAAGGGATATTAATCCATTTTGTTTCTTAAATATGACGGCTCTTCTAACTCATCGTAAGCGTTATCAAAATCGCTACCGCTTACTTTTCTTCGTAGTTGAGAAAATCTTTCTTGTCTAATGCTGTTTAAATCTTTACTGGGCTCGTCTTTTTCGACGCTTTCGTTACCAAAACCTGTTGCGATTAAAGTAACTTCAACGCGATTATTATCCATATTTACATCGCTTGTAGTTCCAAAAATAATTGCCGCATCTTCATGCGCTGCATCTCTAATGATTTGCATAGCTTCATCGATTTCAAATAGTGAGCAATCAGGGTGAAGTTTGAAATGAACCAAAACGCCTCTTGAACCGTTGATTGACATATCTTCAAGAAGCGGTGATTGGATAGCATTTTGCACGGCTTCTTTGGCTGCATTTTCGCCTTCTGCTTTGCCTACACCCATAAGAGCTAGGCCTCTGTGTGTCATTACCATTTTAACATCAGCAAAATCGACATTTATATCGCTATCTCCGCTTTCAATGATAACAGAGGTCATACCTGAAACGGCTTGTGTTAGGACACTATCGACCATTTTAAAAGCTTCTTTAAATCCTGCTTTTTTATCTACTAGACTTAATAATTTTTGATTTGGAATTACAATAATAGAATCGCACTCTTTTTTAAGTTCTGCGATACCTTCTTGTGCTAGGCGCATTCTTTTGTTGCCTTCAAAACTAAACGGAGTAGTAACAACGCCGATTGTTAGAGCTTTTTGCTCTTTTGCGGCTCTTGCTATGACAGGAGCCGCCCCTGTGCCTGTGCCGCCACCAAGTCCTGCGCTAACAAAGACAACATCGGCACCGCTTAAAGCATCTTTTATGTCTTCATAGCTTTCTTCTGCTGCTGCTTTGCCGACTTCCGGGTCCATACCGGCACCAAGTCCGTTATTTCCAAGTTGAATTTTGAGTTTTACACTAGATCCGTTCAGTGCTTGTTTATCGGTATTTGCGACAATCAAATCAACTTTGTCGCTATTTTCCATAGTGCGGACTATGTGATTTATCATATTTCCGCCGCCACCGCCTGCACCGATAATCTTAATCTCGGCACTAAAAACAGGTTTTTTCTTTTCTGCTATACTATAACCTTGCATAAAATCTCTCCTTGGTTAAAATAGTTGTTTTATGTAATTCCAAAATTTTTTCAAAACATTTGGTTCAGGAAGTTTTGGTAAAGTCATGTCATTTTTGTCCATACCAACTCCGACTTCAACTCGTTTGCCGTTTTCATTGTCGATTGCCGTTGCAATCTCTTTTGCGTAAATATCGTTTGAATTTGACGGCTTGATAACTTCATCTTTATAACGAAGTTCGCCGTTTGAATCGATTTCATAAGGTGTAAATTCGCCAAATCCATACAAACAAAGTCCGATAGCGCAAGAATTTGCTCCGTCTTTTGCTATTTCATAAAGTCCGCTAACATTTCTTGGTCTTGCAACTCTGATAGAAATGCTATCAAAGATTGCCATTGCAAGTTCTCTAACATCATCTAGCTTTGTCATACCGCCTGTTAGGACGATTCCTGCACCGATTTTATCTTTATATCCGCTTTCATCAAGTTTTTTAGCTAAAAACATCAAAGTCTCTTCAATGCGCGAGAAAATAACATTTGTTATAATTTCTAAACTAACGCTGTGAGTGCTTTCATCTTCGCCAAGAACAGGAAGTTCTATCTCTCTTTTGCCTTCATCGATTAAATCGGCATAAGATAGTTTTATCTCTTCTGCATACGGAAGCGGTGTATGAATCGCTTTTGATAAGTCGTTAGTTATGTTAGTTGAGCCGATAAGTAAAACATCATTATATCGAAGCGAATTTCCTAAATGCACAACCATATCGCAAGTTGCGCCACCCATATCGATTAGTGCAACACCAAGCTCTTTTTCATCTTTGCTAAGAGTTGAAATAGCCGAAGCGTAGCCTGAAAGAACGATATTATCGATTTTTATTCCTGCCATTTCGACAGATTTGGTTAAATTTTTAACAGAACTTTCAGGAACGATAACGATATGAGTGGAAACTTCAAGTCTGTTTCCGCTCATACCCAAAGGATCTTCTATGTGGTCTTGCTCATCAACTTTAAAATCATAAGGTAAAATGTGAAGTTTGACATAATCATTTGGAACATTTGCGTTGTGTTCTGCCATTTGCATGGCTCGTTTGATTTCTGTTATGCCGATTTCATGATCCGGAACGCTTATAATGCCTTGTGAGGGAACGCTTTTTGTATAGGCGCCAGAAATCGAAACTATAACCTTATCGTATCTGCGTCCTGCGCTCTTTACGGCGTCATTAACTGCATGTTTTATAGAGTTTGCAGCTTGTTCGATATTTGTGATGATACCTTTTTTTACGCCGTATGTCTTAGCCTTGCCCATACCACAAACTGCTAAATTTTCATCTTTTTTCGCGATAATGGCACAAATTTCGACAGAACCTATGTCAAGCCCTAAAATATACTCACTCACTATCTCTACCTTTATAAAATCTTTCTATTTTGTATCTTTTTTGAAGAGATTTTAATAAATCATTTTGCAATGCAGAATTCATCATATACGAAGCTTCACCTTTGAGTGCATCTTTGTATTGTGAAATTTGCTCCGTATCGGGAAATTTTTGTTCTGTTATTTTATAGGCTATTGCTTTATCGCCAAAAATAGTATAGCCTTCTTTTTTGTTGTTAGAGAAAACATCGTTTAAAAGCATAGCAAATTCAAAATCTGCTAACTCACTAACGCTGTTTGCACTATCTCTTGCGATAAAACCTATATCTTTGCCGTTAAAATTCTTTAACGCTTCTTCGGCTTTTTGTTTTAATAATTCTTCCTTCTTTTCTACGATAAAATCATCTTCTGCCATAGTTTTGGCTTGTTCGAATTCCATAACTTTTGGTTCGTTGATTTTTGTTATTTTTGCTATTAAATTTCCGCCGTTATACTCAAAAGGTTTGATAAATTCGCCTATTTTAGCATTTTCTAACTCACTAACAGGAAAATTTTCATCACTAACAATCATTTTGTTATCAGTGGCTATGCTGCCTTTTTTTACATTTAGATATGTTTTTACGGCTTCGTCTTTATTGAATTCAACTAAATAATCAGCCAAAACGCTATCTTTTGCTTCTTCAAAACTTTTTAGCGTATCATCTTCGTTTCTATAAGTAGTTTTGTGTGCTTCAAAAAACTCATTTAGCGTTTTATCATCGACTTGTGTTGTTTGTGGTGCAACAAAAAGCGTATCAAGTTCGTAAGTTTGTTTTGTCATATAGTTGCTTTTGTGTTCTTCCCAAAATTTCATAAGTTCGTCGTTACTAACAGTTATGTTTTCATCGTTTTGTTTGACGACTTCAATACTTAATTTATCTTGAATAAGGCTTGAAGAAAGAAACGCTTCTAGCGCAGTATCAGTAGGCTCGTAAGAAATTCCTTCCATTAGCTTTTGCAAAACTATCGTTTTTTCTAAATTCTTTTCAAATTCAGCCGTTGTTATGCCTAAATTTTTAATCGCTTGTGAGTAAAGCTGTTTGTTAAATTTGTTATCGACTTGAAATTCTGGTGCTGTAACTATATATTTTGCGATGTCTTCTTTGGTAGCTTTTATGCCTAGATCTTTTGCAAAATTTAAAAGCAAAGCTTCTTGGATTAGATTTGAAGCAGCTATTTCATCAAGGTGCATTTCGTTTGCTTTTTCTTGTGTAAATCCTTCGCTTGTCGAACTAAAATATGAATAAAGCTCTCTATATTTGGTATTTAGTTCTTGATTGCTGATTTTTATGTCGCCGACTTTTGCGATTGCTCCGGCTCTGTTTTTGTTATAATCATAAGCTCCCCAGCCGACAAATCCGGCTCCCACAAATGCGATTGTGCTTATCCAGATTGTAGGTATGAGCGACTTTTTATGCTTTTGCATCCAATTTATCATTGAAATCCTTTACTAACTCTAACTAACAAAAATTGCCATAATTATACTAACATAAAACTTATGTAATGCTGAAAAATTCGGTATTTTGTAATGAATTTACTAACAAATTGTTAGTAAATTTAACTAACAAAAAACTAATTTTGACTCAAATTTAGTAATTTGCAACTATTTTCCAAAAGTGCGATTTTTTTGGCTAACGCACTAGCAGTCCTTGCATACGCATACACGCCATATCCACGAATAATCATAATATCGCTATTTTCATCAAGCATATATTTATAAACTTCGTGCGGAGCTCGTTCATACCAATCTTCAAAATTTTTAGGGTCGTAAATTTCGATTTTTTTGAATTTCATAAAACTAAAATAATCTTTTGGAATTATAAAATCATGCTCGAAAGTATATGAAACCAAATACGGCGGCATCGCATAACAAACAAATTTTGCTTCTTTTATATTTTTGTAGATATTTAAATGAATATCGGCATCCAAACTAGCTTCGTTCCAGCGATAATCCTTTTTTGTGTAAAGCAAAACCAAATCTTCTTTTTTAACGCTATCAAAAATAGTGTCTTCTTTGTTTATCATAAACTGATTTTCTTCGATTTTTGCTGAAATCGAGCCGTGAAAAATGCCAAAAAAGCTCTTTCTAAACATCGAAAGCGAAATATCTTGCAAAGTTTTATAATAATAATCTAAATTCATTAATCTGCCTTTTAAATTAAATTTTGCTATTATACTAAAAAAAGAAAAATTAGGGGTTAAATTTGCAAATTCCACATATTCCGGTTTTGTATAATGAAGTTTTGGAAGTTTTTAAAAGCGTAGAAAATGGCGTTATAATCGACTGCACTTTGGGTTATGGTGGTCATAGTGGCGGAATTTTAAAATCAAATCCAAATGTGAATTTGATTGCTTGTGATAGGGACGACGAAGCTATCCTTTTTTCAAAAAATCGTTTGAGCGAATTTGGAGATAGAGTTCAAATTTACAAAAGTAATTTTTCGCAAATTTTAAATTTAATCGATACAAATTCGGTGCGTGGCATTTTAGCCGACATCGGCGTTTCATCGCTTCAAATTGATAAAAACGAACGCGGTTTTGGTTTGCAAAGCGACGAGCTAGATATGCGTATGGATAAAACTAGTGAAAAAGATGCTAAATTTGTGGTAAATTCATACTCGAAAGATGAACTAACAAGAATTTTTAACGAATACGGCGAGTTAGCAAATTCGCATAAGATTGCCGATAAAATCATGGCTTATCGCACTAACAAAACAATAACAAGTGCAAAAGAGTTAGTTAGTATCGTCGGAAATAAAAGCGTAAAAGGGCGAAGCGTGAGCGAAGCGATTTTGGTTTTTCAAGCGATTCGCATAGAAGTCAATGACGAACTAGCAGAGCTAACAAATTTACTAGATTCAATCGAAAATTCAAAGATAAATAAAGCAAAAGTCGCTATAATCTCATTTCACTCACTCGAAGATAGGATTGTGAAAAATCGCTTCAAAAAATGGGAGAAAAACTGCATTTGCCCTGATTTTTTTATCAAATGCGAATGTGGCGGTAACCACGCGCTTGGGCGAATTTTGAGTAAAAAAGCGATCACAGCTAGCAAAGATGAGTTAATGGCAAATTCTCGCGCAAGTAGCGCTAAGATGAGAGTTTTTGAGATAGATAGAAAGGCATAAATGGAGCAAAAACCGCTTTTTGGTTTTAACGAAAAAGACGAAATCGTCCTAAATTTCGACAACGAAATCAAAAAAACCAAAGAAATACCATTTTACACGCTACTAAAAGTGTGGATAGTGATGATGATTTTTTTCTTTTTGACCGTGCCTGTTGTGTATATCAGAAACGAAATTTACTACATAAGTCGCGATATAGCCGAGCTTCGAAGCAAACACGAAGTTTTGCTCGAAGAAAATAGAGCGCTTAAAAATAGTATCGAACTTTTGCGTTTTAAAAACGAAATTTTGGACTCATTTAGCGTAGAAAACGGGAAGTAAGTTTTTTTTGAAATCTTACTTTGTTTTTCATATAAAAATTTGGTTTATTAAATTTTGTTATTAAAAAATTGAATACCTTTTCGGCAAATCATCTATATTTATATTTTTTTGTAAAAAATATTTTTTAACTTCATAATAAATTTCATTATTATACAAATGGAGCATAAAATACCTATGCGATAACAAAGCACCATAGGCATAACTAGTAAAAATTCCGTCTGAAATTCTAATAAATGAAAATACTCTAAATCCTTTTAAGCTCTTATTTAATAATAAATGAAAAAATAATTTAATTAATAAATTTGTAAGATAAAAAAATATCGAAAAAGGTATAATGATTTTTGGCATTGCTATAATAAGGAGCAACAAAACACAAAAATGCACTGCGTTATACACAAACGACGAATCATATCCAATTGAAGAGTATGAAAAATATGGCTTAGAGAGCTCTTCTAATGAAATTTCAATTTGCCTTTTAACTACTCCATTATCTACAAATTGAATAAATCTGTTTGCAAACACTATCTCAAATGAATTTAACTTAACTACCCATAAATAAACAAAGGCAAAATAAAATACAACTACCATTGACAAAGGTTCAAATTTAAATGGTTCGCCGTAAAAAAACATATCCCTAAAAATAACACAACACACCCCGCCGACAAAAAGGCAGATTAAAAATGAACTTAAAACAAAAAATCTTTCATAATTTTTTATTATCAACGGATTTTCATCGTAATCCCTAAAATTTGGATTATTTTTCTTTTGAAATTCTAAATCTTGTTGATATTTTATTTCTCTTTCTTCTATTTTTGGGGCTAATTTTTGCATTTTTGCTTCTAGTTTTAAAGAAGATTGCCTAGCTTTTTTGGCAAATTCTTCTTGTTCTTTTTTGCGTTTTGCAAATTCTTTCAATTTTTTCAAATTTTATCCTTTATACTTTACAAGGCACTGCGAAGTAGTAGCGTGGCAATCTCTCAATGACAAATAACGCAAATTCGCACCATTTCAAAAATTCGCAATGACAAATTCTAGCAAATTTAAATTCAGGTCGTATCGTCAAGCGATACGAATTTTAAAAATTTTATTGATTATTAAACGAATTTAGGAAATTTTGGCGCAAATTCCTACTTTTGCACCAATTTATCCAAAACATATTTTTCCAAATCTCGCTTTGGAATTTCGTTTTTGACGGCTTCGTCGTAAATTTGCTCGACTATTTGGGAGTATTTTTCATAAGGAAAATACAAAAAGTGGTTTTCCCACGCTTTTTTGATAAGCTCGTGCGTTAGCTCTTTTCTCGCCCACGCTTTAAAGCAATCAAACCCGATAAACACAGCAGAAGTGGCGATGATAACGGCTAAAAGTGATAAATGCACATCGATTTTGGCAAAAAATGCGTGAGTTAGCAAAATGGTCGGCACCAAAATAATAAAGGCAAAAATGCCAAATAAAATGTAAGATTTTCCGTAGTTAAATTTGAAATTTAGCTTTGCAGGATCTACTAGCATACCATCGTTAAATTCAGCATTTGCTTCAAGCAAATCGCGAAATAGCACAGGCTTTTTTGATACATGAAACATTTTTTGCAAAACTAGTTTTTTTAGGTTTTTACACATAAAATTTCCTTGAATTTTTTGGGTATTATACAAAATTTTGTTTAAATTTATGGCTAAAAATCGTCCGAATTTGCCGATTTAAATCAATTTAATCAATATTGAGTTAAAATTACGCAAAAATTCATTAAAAAGGATTAAAAATGAGTTCAAATTTAAGCGGAATCGTTTATATAAACGGCAAATTTTGCGACGCAAAAGAAGCCACTATCAGCCCGTTTGATCGCGGTTTTATATTTGGCGACGGGATTTATGAAGTAGTTCCTGTGGTAAATGGCAAACTTGTCGATAGAGCCGATTTTTGGGAGAGATTCGAGCGAAGTTTGGCAGCCATAGAGCTAAAACTTCCGATGAGTAAGGAAAAATACGAAGAAGTTTTTTACGAAATTCTAAAACGAAATGGTATTACAGAGGGCGGAATTTACACGCAGGTTACGCGTGGAGTGGCTATGAGAGATTTTGATTTTCCTGTGGGCTTAGAAGAGACTTGCTTTGTTTTTGCATATCCAAAAGAGATTTTTAATAACCCTGACGCGACAAAGGGCATCGAAATCGTAAGTTTGCCTGAAATTCGCTGGAAAAGACGCGACATAAAATCAGTCTCGCTTTTAGCACAATGTATCAGCAAACACGAAGCGCACAAAATGGGAGCCGATGAGTGCTTTTTGGTCGAAGACGGCTTTGTAACGGAGTGCAGTAGCTCATCTGCTTTTATCATCAAAAACGGCGAACTTATCACAAAACCGCTTTCAAATGAAATTTTGCCCGGAATTCGCAGAAAGGTTATTTTAGGTTTTGCTGGCGAAGCAGGGCTAAAAGTGGTCGAGCGAAAATTTAGCATGGAAGAGGTTTATGATGCTGATGAAGCTTTTATCAGTGCAGCGACTTTAATGCTGCTTCCCGTCATAAAGGCTGACGGTAAGCCAATCGGCGGCGGAAAAGTAGGTAAATTCGTGCCGATTTTACGCCAAATGTATGCAGACCGTCTTAAAAAAGAAGCGGGAATTTTGTAAATTTTATACTAAATAAAATTTACAATTTTTTATAAAAATAGTAAAAATCACGGCAAATTTAAAGAGAAAGGTTTTTAAATTTGCCGTTTTTTAAATAGAAAATTTTATCGTTAAATCATTTAAGAATTCTCTTTAAAAATGGCATTAAAATTAATTTAAGAAAAATAGCAGAATTTATAAAAAAAATGTTTATTTTTTTAAATTTTAAAAACTTAATATTGTTTAAGAATTTTTAAAATTACCAAATTTAGGACTATAATGAAAAATCAGTTTTCTATTTTATCTGAAATTTAAATATAGCTTAACCAAATTTGGCAAATTTGTTAAATTCCAAAAAGTGTTACTTTTTGTAACACTTAAAATTAAAAAAATCATTTTTTCTTAAAAAAAATTAAAAAAATTTTTTCAATTTTAAAACTTTGTTTTTAAGCTTGAAAGTTTAAGAAAGTTCTATTTTAATATAAAATTCAGCTAAAAAGCGAAATTTATGGCAAAAAAATGTAAAAATTTATCCTAAATTTAGAATATTTTCAGCTTTAAACTTAAAAAATAAAAAAAACAAAAAAAATTTAAGTTTAAATTTATGTTTTTAGATTGCTGTATTTAGCGAAAAAAAATCATATAATTTCATTAGAAAGATGAAAATCTTAAATCTTTAATGTCAGGAGGAAAACATGGCAACAAGAAAAGAACACGATTTTATCGGCGAATTAGAAATCGACGATAGCTTGTATTATGGTGTGCAAACTTTTAGGGCGGTTGAAAATTTTAATATCAGCCACGAAAAACTAAAAGATTTTCCGGGTTTTGTAAAAGCCCTAGCGCAAGTTAAAAAAGCAGCAGCATTGGCAAATGGCGAATTGGGACTTTTGGATAAGGAAATTCAAGAAGCCATTTGTTGGGGTTGCGATCAAATCATTTCCGGTAAATTTATAGATCAATTTGTAGTAGATATGATACAAGGGGGAGCCGGAACTAGCACGAATATGAATGCAAACGAAGTTATCGCAAATTTGGCACTTGAACACATGGGACACAAAAAAGGCGAGTATAAATACTGCCACCCAAATGATCATGTAAATTTAGGACAAAGCACAAATGACGCTTATCCGACGGCGCTAAGAGTGGCTATTTATGAAAGACTTTGCGAGCTAACCGATGCTATGCGATTTTTGGTTGAGTGCTTTAATAAAAAGGCTCACGAATTTAGAAATATTATCAAAATGGGACGAACCGAAATGCAAGATGCCGTTCCTATGACTTTGGGGCAAGAATTTAAAACATACGCCGTAATGCTTGGCGAAGACATCGAACGAGTTATGGAAGCAAGAAATTTGGTGCGAGAGATGAATTTAGGCGGAACTGCGATTGGAACAGGTATAAATTCGCACCCTGAATATCCAAAATTAGTCGAAGCAAAATTGCAAGAAGTTACAGGCAGACCTTTTGTAAAAGCAGGAAATTTAATCGAAGCCACACAAGATACCGGTGCGTATGTTCAAATTTCAGGCGTTTTAAAAAGAGTTGCTACAAAACTTGGCAAAATTTGTGCCGATTTAAGACTTCTTTCAAGCGGTCCAAGATGCGGATTTAATGAGATAAATTTACCAAAAATGCAACCTGGAAGCTCGATAATGCCGGGCAAAGTAAATCCTGTTATCCCAGAAGTCGTTAGCGAAGTTTGCTACGAAGTTATCGGAAACGATGTTACTATTTCACTAGCCGCAGAAGGCGGTCAATTGCAACTAAACGCATTTGAACCGATTATCGCTTATGATTTGTTTAACTCAATCGCAATGCTACGAAAAGCAATGCGAACAATGGGTGAAAAATGTATTCTTGGGATTACAGCAAATGTCGAAGTTTGCAAAAATTATGTTTATAACTCTATCGGAATCGTTACTGCATTTAACCCATATATCGGTTATGAAAATAGTGCTAGTATCGCAAAAGAAGCATTAAATACAGGAAAAAGTGTTTCAGAGATTGCTATTGAGCGTGGATTATTAACAAAAGAGCAAATCGAAGATATTTTGCGCCCTGATAATTTGTTAAATCCGCACATGACGGCAGAAGACAAAGATAAATTTAAAGGTAAAAAATGAGAATTTAAAAGGGAAAATGCAAATTTTCCCTTAAAATATCAAAAAGGATAAAAAATGGATTTTCATCTTATTTTAGAATTAATCGTTCTTTTTGGTGCGATTTTTCTTGGCGTTCGCTTAGGTGGTATGGCTATTGGCTATACCGGTGGTTTGGGCGTTGTAGTTTTGACACTACTTTTAGGTCTTAAAGTCGGAAATATTCCTTGGGATGTTATTTTAATCATTATGTCGGTAATTGCTGCAATTACTGCTATGCAGGTTGCCGGCGGGCTTGATTATTTGGTTCAACTAGCTTCAAAAATTCTAAGAAAAAATCCAAAATATATAAATTTCCTAGCCCCGACCGTAACTTATTTGCTAACTTTATTTGCAGGAACGGGACACACGGCATTTTCGATGATTCCGGTTATCGCAGAAGTCGCAAAAAGTCAAAATATAAAGCCTTCTGTTCCACTTTCTATCGCTGTTCCTGCTAGTCAAATAGCAATCACGGCTTCGCCTGTTTCAGCAGCAGTCGTTTTTATGGCAAGTGAAAAGGCTCTTGGCGGTATCGGCATTAGCTATCCTTTACTTTTGGCTATTTGGATACCGACTACATTTGCTGGGTGTATGATAACTGCTTTTATAATGAATATGTTTTGGAAACAAGATTTAAGCGCAGATCCAGTGTATCAAGAAAGATTATCGCAAGGTTTGGTTAAAGAAGTTAGCGAAGCAACTTATGCAGAGCTTCCAAAAGGTGCGAAAACTTCTGTTTTGATTTTCTTACTAGGCGTTTTGGCAGTTGTTTTTTATGCTACTGCGATTAGCCCGAGTGTTGGACTTATAAAAGATGTCAAACTTCCAAGAGACGGAGCGATTATGAGTTTTATGATGGTTATAGCTACTTTGATTGTAATCATTTGCAAAGTAAATGTCGATAAGCTTCCGACAACTAGCACTTTTAGAAGTGGTATGACGGCTTGCGTGTGCGTTTTGGGAGTTGCGTGGCTTGGAGATACTTTTGTTTCAAATCACACAGAAGAGATTAAAGCTTTCGCTGGAGATTTGGTAAAACAATACCCTGCGCTTTTATCAGTTGCACTATTTTTTGCTAGTATGCTTTTATATTCACAAGCTGCAACTGCAAAAGCGTTAATCCCAACCGTTATCGTCGCTCTTGGTATCACAGCAGCCGATACAAGCAGTGCATATATCATCGTAGCTTCATTTGCAGCGGTTTCTGCGTTATTTGTTTTGCCGACTTATCCGACACTTTTAGGTGCTGTTCAAATGGATGATACAGGCACAACTCGCATAGGAAAATATGTTTTTAACCACCCGTTTTTCATACCGGGCGTTATGGGAATAGCATTTTCTGTTGCTTTGGGCTTTTTGTTGGCGCCAATATTGCTTTAATTTTTAAATAAAATTCTCCCGTGTGTTAAATTTGGCACACGGGATTTTTTATTCCCCTAAAATCGTCATTGCGCTTATACGAGAAAGCAAAAGTCTATCTTTGGCTATGTCAGGGCGATTTTTGCCGATTTCAAGCGTGGTAATGGCTGTTTTGCCGATGACTGCTCTATCGTCATTTATGGTTCTTAGCCCCCAAACGCTGTGCAAAACCGCTACTTCGCCGTTAATTTCGCCGACATAAAGCATGATATGTCCGCTTAAATAAAGTATGGTGCGGTATGCAATGCCCTTCGTTTTGATAAATTCTAGCTTTTCGGTGTTGCTAAATTCGCTAAGATCGTATTTTAAACCTGCGTTACTTTGGGCTTTTGAGTTTCTAGGAAGCCAAATTCCAAAATTCGCTAAAAAATCCTTTGTCATCAAAGAACAATCTCGCAAAAACGAAGTTCCACCCCAGCCGTAACTTTGCGAGATAAGCGAATTTGTTAAAATTTGCAAATTTTCATTATTTAACTTGGCAGGAAATTTTGAAGCGTCGTTAGAATTTACAAAATATTTTTTATAGCCCATTTTACTTAAAAATTTACCGCTAAATTTGGCGTTATTTTCGCTTTCATAAGGCAAAATCGTCCCGCTTCTAGCCAAAAAAATTGTGGCATTATTTTCATCATAAATTTGCGCGTTATCTTTTAAAATAGTCAAAAAATTTGAATTTTTATAAATCTCAGCCGAATTTTCATCTAAAATTTTCAAATTTGAGCTTTGTATCCAGCCCCAAACCGTGTCATTTTGCACAAAAGCCCACTCGCCGTCCTTGCTAAAATGCGACACTAAAAGCGGATAAGCTACACTAAGAGCCGAAATGGAGGCATAATCAAACGGATAACCTTCGCCTGCTTTTTTAGGATTTCCGTAAATCGGGGCATTGGTTGGGAGATTGCGAAGTAGGGCGTTATTTGTCGTAATCGCAGGAAGCCAAATTTTGCCAAATTCGCTTTCGTTTGCGTTAAATTTGATAGAATTTAAAAACGCTTCGTCGTAGTTTGTGTCGTGCGAATCAAATCTCGCATAAGCCTTATCTGCGTATTTTAGCCCCCAAAGTGCTTCGATTTTTAGCTTTGTAAAGGCAAGTTTATTTGTCGGTTTTTCCAAATTCCAAACGGCAAAATATTTTTCTAAAAATTTCTTGGTATCTGCGTTAAATTCGCTTTTTATTTTTGGTAAAATCGTTGCGTTTTGTTCGAATTCTAGTCTTAAAAACGGCTCTATCGGTTCGCTAAATTTGCTCGAACATGCCGTAAAAAATAGCGCAAAAAACAAAAATATCAAATATTTGATTAAATTTAATCTCAAATTTTATCCCTTTTAAAAAATTTTGGCTATAATTCTGCCAAAAATAGGATAATACTTGTTAAATTTCGTTCTTGAAAAGTTAGAAAAATCAAATCTTTTTATCACAGGCGGCGGCGGTGTCGGGAAAAGTTATATCACAAAAGATATAATCAACGCTTACAAAGGCGCAAAAAAGCCGGTTGTCGTGCTTGGAAGCACTGGCATAAGCGCAGTTGAAATCGGCGGCGTAACGCTTCATAGTTTTTTTAAACTTGGAATTTGCAAAAACGCAGACGAGCTAAAACAGCTGGATAAAAAACAAAAAGATAAAATTTCAGAGCTTAAAAAAATCCTAAAAACCGCAAAACTCATAGTAATCGATGAAATTTCGATGATAAGTGCCGAAGTTTTTGATCTTGTTTATTATCGTTTAATAAATAGCGAATTTAGCGGAAAAGTGCTTGTCGTGGGGGATTTTTATCAGCTTCCCCCGGTGCAAAAAAAAGATGAAACGCAAAAACCGCAAAATTCGCTATTTTCTGGCTTTTATGCGTTTTCGTCTTACGGCTGGGCGCAGTTAAATTTCGCTTATATCGAAATGATAGGCTCAAAGCGAACGCAAGATGAAAATTTATACAAAATGCTTTCAAATTTGCGTGTTGGCGTGGTAAATGATGAAATGATTGATTTTTTAAAATCTCATTTGATAGATTTTAGCGGGGCAAAATCAAGCTCAACGATGATTTTTGGGCGAAATAGGGAAGCTGACGAGCTTAACGCACTTCGCTTAAATGCGATAAATTCGCCGTTAGTGGTGGCAGATGGATACTATGAAATTTATGATTTTGCACTAAATGATGAAAAAATCGCAAAATGGATAAAAAGTCTAAGCGTGAGTGAAAATTTGCGTCTAAAAGTCGGTGCGAAGGTGATTTTTACGACAAATCGTTGGGGAGAGTTTTATAACGGCGAACAAGGAATCATTGAAGAATTCAAAGAAAAAGAGGGAAAACTTAGTAGCATCGTCATAGCAAAACTTGACGGAAAAATTGTCGAAGTGGAACGCCAAAGCTATGATTTGAGCGAATTTATGCGAATAGACGATGAGATAAAAGAGATTGTTTTAGCGAGTTATTATCAATTTCCCATAAAATTAGCCTACGCAATCACAATCCACAAATCGCAAGGTATGAGTATAAGAAATTTAGTTTGCGATATAAATAACATTTTTGCAAACGGACAGCTTTATGTGGCACTTTCTCGCGCAGTAAGCGGAGAAAATTTAGGCATTATTTATTCACGCGGAGAAAATTTAGAAAATTATATCCGTCGTATCGTTAAAATCGATGATGAGATAAGAAATTTTTACCAAAATGAGCCATTTATTTATATCGAAAATCAAAAAATAGAGTAAATTTGGCTAAATTTTGTGCAAAAATCAAATATTTTTAAATTTTGTTTTACTATAATTACAAAAATATTAAATTTTTAAAGGATTTTATATGCTAAAAGATGAAGTTTCAGATATTGAAATTTGGAACCGATTGTCTCGAAATTACGGCTTTGCGATTAGGAATTCGGGACGGGGTTGTGGTGTTTTGTTTGGATTTTTAGCTGTTATTTATATCGTTTTTGCTCTTACTGCACTAAATTTATTTAACAACGCCGCACAAAGCGGAAATATGATAAAATCCTTAACTCACGGCTATATTTTGTTGTTTTTGCTACTTTCATTTTTAGGAATCGTTTTTTCTTTGCTTTGGATTAAAGTGAGCAAGGCTGCTAAAAATAGAATTAAAGCGGCAAAAATTCAGCTTATGCTTTACGAGATTGATAAATTTTGTGATTTAGAGTATGTAAATAATGATTCTTATGTCGATTATTTGGTTGAATTTATGGGAGAAAATGACGCTATAAACAAATTAGCGCAAATTTGCGAATTTGCAGAAGAGATTAAAGGTTATAAAAATCGAAAAATCACAAAAGCCGAGCAAAAAAAGATAGAAGAAAATTATTTTAAATTTTTAGGCGATAAGGCTACTTTGGCAAATCCTGCGCTTTTAGAAGGCGATTGTAAATTTGAACCAAGTTGTGCAAATATTTCGATAGGCTATGCGAATTTGATATTTTTTATAGTTTGTTTTGTGGGTTGTTTGGCGGTATTTGCTCCGCTTTGTAAGATGATTATGGGGCATTTTTAGTAATTTGTTTTATCTTGTCGGATCAATATGTGCCGAATTTGTGAATTCTTAAATTTGCAAATTCGGTTTTTTGTTTATTGTAATGTGCTGTTTTTGAATTTACGCAGAATTTAGGAATTTATGGATATTTTAACTATTACTGATTATATCGGTATCGCTTCTGCTGCGCTAAGTGGGTTTTTATTTGGCGTGAGAAAAAGCTGTGATTGGCTTGGGCTTTTTATCGCAGCATTTTTGACCGCACTTGGCGGAGGCATAATACGAGATGTCCTTGTGGGGCGAGAAATTTACTCATTTTCAAACTATTTGCCTGTCATTATCGTTATTTTTATGATGATTTTGGCAGTTGTGCTAAATTTACATAAAAAACAGGATATTGAAGATAAATTCTTTTTTATTTTTACCGATGCTATCGGCATTGTAAGCTTTTCGCTGGTTGGCACAATGGTAACGATAAATCATGATTACAATGTTTTTGGCGTGGTATTAATCGCCTTTGCAAACGGCGTAGGCGGGGGAATACTGCGCGATGTTTTGTTAAACGAAGTTCCGTGGCTACTTCGCACAGGGCTTTACGGTACCATTAGTATGGGCGTAGGATTAGCCTATTTTTGCCTATATAAACTTGGTTTTGCAAATGTTTTTAGCGTTATTGCGTTACTTATTTTGGGCGTTACTATACGAATGTTTGCATATTACAGATCTTGGAATTTACCGAAAGTGGGGTATGAAAAATGAATTTTTTAATGGATAATTACGGCAGAGTTGATGTGAATTTTGTCAAAGGAAGCGGGGCAATTTTGCTTGATGATAAACGCAAAAAATATATCGATTTTGGTTCAGGAATCGGCGTTTGCTCTCTTGGTCATGCAAATAAAAAACTTGCAAAAGTCATTTCAAAACAAGCTAGAACTTTGCTTCACACTTCAAATATCTATAAAATCGCACCACAAGAGGGGCTTGCTAAAAAAATGAGTGAATTTTTAGGTTTTGAAACTTATGCGTTTTTTTGCAACTCAGGTGCCGAAGCCAACGAAGCAGCAATCAAAATGGCGCGAAAATACGGCACAACCAAATTTGAAAAGAAAAAATATGAAATTTTAACTTTGAAAAATTCATTTCACGGTCGCACGATAGCTACTTTGTGCGCCACAGGACAGGATAAATTTCATCCTGAAATTTTTGCCCCCTATATCGACGGATTTAAATTTTTTGACGGAATTGATGAAATCATCGAAAATATCGGCGAAAACACGGTTGCCGTGATGATAGAGCTAGTGCAGGGCGAAGGCGGCATAAAACCGCTCGATAAAGAAAAAGTGCAAAAACTAGCACGAATTTTGCAAGAGAAAAAACTGCTTTTAATCACCGATGAAGTTCAGTGTGGCGTATTTCGCACGGGCGAGTTTGTAACTAGCAAAATTTACGGCATAAAGCCCGATATTATCACATTTGCAAAAGGTTTGGCAGGCGGAATCCCAATAGGGGCGACTTTGGCAAAGGAAAATATTTTATCAGCAGGCGAACACGGAAGCACATTTGGCGGGAATTTTTTAGCCACCACGACTGCACTTGCTACGCTAAACGAGCTTGGAAAGCTCAAAGTTACGGGCAAACTCGACGGCACTATTAAAATTTTTAGAAAAAAATTAGATAAAATCGTCAGCGACAACCCTGAAATTTTTGAAAAAAGAGTTGGTCTTGGGCTTATGCAAGGGCTAGTTTTAAAAGATGAAAAAAATCTTGGCATTATCTTCGATAAAGCCCTAAAAAACGGACTTTTGGTGCTAAAATCCGGCAAAAATACTTTGCGATTTTTACCGCCGCTAAATATCACAAAAGCCGAAATCAAAGAAGGTTTTGAGCGTTTAAAGGCTGTGCTTAAAGAAATTTAATCAAATTTAAAAGGGCGAAAATGAAAGTGTTTATCGATTGTGGTTGTTTGATGTTACAAAAATCACTAGAAATGTTTTTGAGCGAATTTATCGCTAGTTACGATGAATGCGATATGGTAATCAGTGACGAAGAAAAAGATACGCCAAAACCGCTTTTTTTAGTCGGCGATGAAAACGGTGATTTAAAAATGCCTTTTAATAAAGATATTTTGGTAGAAAAATTGCTTGAATACGATAGAATTATCAAATTTAATGCAAATTTAAGCCAAAATGAAGAGTTTCAAAAGTTGCAAACGGCGTCAAATTTGCAAAATTCATCAAATTTGACAGATTTATCAAATTCACAAAATTCGCTAGAAGATAGAATTTCTGATTTAATTGATAATTTTAAAGATGAGTTAATAAAAATCATCAAAGAGAGTAAAAATTAATGCCAAAGCCCATTTTCACGGCTATTTCAAGCGGAATTTACAAAGGCAAAAAGCTAAATTTGCCAAGCCTAGCGACAACTAGAAGCACAAAAAGCATAGTTAAAGGAAGCGTTTTTGATAGCCTACGCGCGGAGTTATATGGGAAAATTTTTATCGAGTGCTTTGGCGGAAGTGGCGTTATGGCGCTTGAAGCCCTAAGTAACGGCGCAAAAGGCGTTTATGCAGTTGAACTTGACAAAAAAGCTTACGAAATCACAAAATCAAATTTTGCTTCTTTGGGTGTAGCTGAATTTGCCCTGCACGGCGATTGTTTTGCAAAAGTTCCGCAAATTTTAGCAAATTTGGGTGGAAATTCTGGCACTATTTTATATATCGATCCGCCGTTTGAAATTCGCGACGGATTTGAGTTGATTTATCAAAAAGTGATTAAATTTATCGAAGAAATTTCTAAATTTGAGTTTGTCTATTTAATCTGCCTTGAACACCAAAGTAGCGTTAAATTTGACGAATTTATCGGCGAATTTTGCCTTAAAAAATCACGCAAATTTGGTGCTACGACAATCAGTTTTTTTGTGAGAAAAAATGGATAAATTTACAAATTTAAAAGAGCTTTTGGATTTTCATGCAAATTTGAAAAACTGCGATGAAAATTTATTTGCAAAAGCCGATCCTTTGCAAGTCGCAAAGGTGCATAATGACGATATTATCGCACTTATTTGTGCGCTTTTTGCTTACGGAAATGCAAATTTAATTTTAAAATTTCTAAATTCGTTAGATTTTTCGCTTTTAAACGCCGGTGAAAGCACGATAAAAAAAGAGCTAAAAAATCATAAATATCGCTTTCAAAATTCGCAAGATGTGGCTGAAATTTTTATCACTTTAAGACGACTAAAAAATGAAATTTCTATCCAAGAGTGCGTTTTAAAGGGGCTTTCGCAAAAAGGCGAGATTATCGATGGCATAAATTTGCTAATTTCGCAAATTTACAAATTAAATTCATATAAAAGCTCTGGCTATGAGTTTTTTTTCGGTCGAAATTTTACAGATAAGCCCGTCTCGCCGTATAAACGATACAATCTTTTTTTGCGTTGGGCAGTGCGAAAAAGCGACATTGATTTGGGTTTTTATGAAAAAATTAGTCAGGGAGATTTGCTTATTCCCCTTGATGTGCATACACACCGAGTTTCGCTAAATTTGGGGCTAATAGAGCGAAAAAGTTATGATTTTGAAGCGGTAAATTTGCTAACAAAAGCTTTGCGTAAATTTGATAAAAACGATCCTATAAAATATGATTTTGCGCTTTATCGTTTGGGTCAAAGTGGCGAATTTAAGGATATAAAAGTGTAAAATTTGCAAATTTAGTTGCAAATTTTTATTTAAATTTGAAAGAGAAAAAATGGAATTTGAAATTTGGCATTTTTTCGTGGCGTTCTTGGCTGCGTTTTTTGCGGGCTTTGTTGATTCGATTGCGGGTGGCGGTGGTATGATAACGCTTCCTACGCTCCTTGCTATCGGTGTTCCGCCACATGCTGCATTAGCCACAAATAAATTTCAAGGCACTTTTGGTAGTTTCACGGCTGCTGCAAATTTCGCATTTAAAGGATATGTGGATTTTAAAGAGATAGCTCTTGGCATTGTTTTTACGCTACTTGGAGCGATTTTAGGCACATTTGTTGTGCTTTTGATAGATTCAAAATTTTTAAATTACATAATCCCGTTTTTGCTTTTAGCACTTTTGATTTATATGATTTTTTCGCCGAATTTAGGCGAAGAAGAGCGAAACGCAAAGATGAACGCCAGAGCTTTTTATATCATTTTTGGCTTTTTGCTCGGGTTTTATGACGGCTTTTTTGGTCCGGGAACTGGGTCGTTTTGGACACTTGCGCTTGTGGGAGTTTTGGGGCTTTATATGAAAAAAGCAGTCGCTCACACAAAAGTTTTAAATTTCACTTCAAACATTGTCTCTTTGATAGTTTTTATCATCGGCGGTCAAATTTTGTGGTTGCTTGGTGGCGTCATGGCAGTAGGGCAGGTGCTTGGCGGATACTTTGGCTCAAATATGGTTATGAAAAAAGATGTCAAATTCGTGCGAAAAATTCTATTTTTCGTTGTCGCTGTTACGATTTTAAAAATTTTGTATGGGTTGTTTAAATAAATGTAGAGTTTATTATATATGAGCTTCGTTTTTTTCGTTTTGGCATCTTGCAATACATTAAATTAAGCTTGTGCTATGTAGTTCTTTTTTGACGCTTTTTTCTGTTTATCATTAAAATTTTAGGCTCATAGTTCAAAATTTGACATGAAAAGTGCTACAATCACCCTTGTAATCTATATTTGTAAAGGGTCGTCTAAACGAGAGCAAAAAATCTTAAAAAATGCAAATTTTGTGATGGCAAAAACATAGCTAAAAACGATCTAACGAATAATAAAAAACAACTCTATAAATGCAAAGATTGCTTAAAAAGATTTATCATCAAACAAGACAAAGCAAAGAGATTATATTACGATTATTTGGATTTAAAAATCTCTCGTCTATCGGTTATTTATGGGCTTTCTGATAACAAGACAGAAATTTATATCTTAGTATTTTTTTATTAAAAATAATAAAAATTGATAAAATTCATGTCAAATTTTGAGCTATGAGCCACATTTGCTAATAAAAGTTATCGCATAAATTTTTTTAATCTCGTTTTTGTATATGCGTATCTACAAGCCAAACTATAAAAAGCACTATCGATATTATAATCGGAATAAAATATAAAAATATGGCACTATCTTGCATTTTAAATTTCGCCTTTTATCTTTTTTAACCACTCATCTAGCGTTTTTTCAAAACCAATCCCCTTGCTTTCGTAGAATTTAATAGGTTTAGAAAGATATTTTTGCTCTACCCAGCCACCAAAATCGTGCGGATAAAGATAATCTTTGATTTTGGTATCTGAATTTATCAAATATCTTGGAATTTCAAGTTTTGGCTCGTTTTTAACAAACTCTAATGCCGAATTTATGGCATTATATGATGAATTTGATTTTGGCGAGTGTGCTAGATATACGGCGCATTGCGCTAAAATAATCCTAGCTTCGGGAAATCCTATTTTGCTAACTGCCAAAAGCGTATTAACTGCGACATTTAGGGCATTTGGGTTAGCATTTCCTATGTCTTCACTAGCTAGTATTACCATGCGTCTAGCTATAAAATCAGCACTTTCTCCTGCGTCAATAAGTCTAGCGATATAATAAATCGCCGCATCTGCGTCGCTTCCGCGAAGCGATTTTATCATCGCACTAGCTAAGGCATAGTGCGTATCGTCCGAGCTAATGCCTTCATTTACGGCATTTGCTCGAAGTGTTTTAAGCGTTTCAAGGCTGATATTTTTATCAATCAAAAGTGCAAATTCAAGCAAATTTAGCATACTTCGCGCGTCCCCGCCGCTACTGTGGATCAAATATTTTTTTGCATCACCTGAAATTTCAAAATTTAGCTCATTTTTTGCCCGTTCTAGCAAATTTTCTAAATCGCCAAATTCAAGCGGTTTAAATTCAAAAAGCAAACAGCGAGAGCGAATTCCGCTACTTAGCACAAACTGCGGATTTTCCGTTGTTGCACCGATTATAACGGCACGATAATTTTCCATTGGGATTAACAAAACTTCTTGTTGCGTTTTGCTTAGGCGATGAATTTCGTCGATAAACATAAGCGGTTTATAAAGCGAATTTTCGTATCTCGATAGGATTTTGCGAATTTCTTCTACTTTTAAGCTCGTCGCATCTAGCTCGTAAAAATCGTAATTTAGCTCACTAGCAACCACTTTTGCAAGTGTGGTTTTGCCGCTTCCTGCATTACCAAAAAATATGCTATGCGGAATTGTTTTGTTTTCTATAAATTTGGCAAAAACTTCGATAATATGCCTTTGTCCGAGTATTTGGCTCAGCTTTTTTGGACGAAATTTAAGAGCTAAATTCATAAAAATCCCTAAATTTAAAGCAAATTTGCAAATTTATTCGCGAATTTGCCCGTTTCCTTTGATGATATATTTGTAAGTTGTTAGCTCATTTAGCCCCATTGGACCGCGTGCGTGGAGTTTATTTGTGCTGATTCCTACTTCTGCACCAAAGCCAAACTCAAATCCGTCGCTAAAACGGGTCGAAGCATTTACATACAAACACGCACTTTCTAGCGAATTTACGAAATTTTCGATGTTTGCTTCATTATTACTTAAAATCGCATCGCTGTGAAGTGAGCCAAATTTTTTGATATGAGACACAGCTTCATCGCAGTTTTTAACAACTTTCAAATTTACTTCAAGTGCCAAATATTCGGTTTCGTAGTCTGCATCATCGGCAAATTCGCAGTCAATATATTTTGCTGATTTTTCTCCGCCATGAATTTTAACGCCAAGAGCGTCAAATTCGGCTTTTAACATCGGCAAAAACTCACTAGCGACATTTTTATGCACCAAAATCGTTTCAACTGCATTGCAAGCACTTGGTTTTTGCACCTTTGCGTTTATGCAAATTTTAAGGGCATTTTGTAAATTTGCACTCTCATCGACAAAAATATGGCAAACGCCTTTGTCATGTTTTATAACTGGTATTGTTGAGTTTTGCGTTACAAAATTTATCAGCCCGCTTCCGCCGCGTGGCACGATAACATCGATAAATTTATCCATTTTTATTAATTTTTCGGTATCGCTTCTATCGACACTATCGATAAATGTAATACAACTCTCATCAATGCCGTTTTCTTTAAGTGCCTTGTGAAGTGCTTTTACGATAGCTTTGTTTGAATTTATGGCTTCTTTTCCGCCTTTTAGCACACAAGCATTTCCACTTTTAAAGCAAAGCGAAGCCACCTCGCTTGTAACATTTGGGCGAGATTCGTATATCACGCAGACTACGCCGATTGGGATCGCTACTTTTTGAAATTGAAGCCCACAATAGTTTTTCCAGCCATCTATCACGCGACCTACCGGATCTTTTAACGAAGCGGTATCGTTTAAAGATACAATCATCGAATTTATCGTTTTTTCATCTAGTTTAAGTCTTGCTATCATCGCAGGAGCTAAGTTATTTGTAGCGTTTTTAATATCTTTTTCATTGGCTTTTAAAATTTCATCTTTTGCGTTTGAAATTTGGATTGCCATGTCTTTGATAACTTTTTCTTTGATTTTAGGGGTTAAATTTGCTATTAAGGATTGCGAATTTTTTGCTTTCGATAAAATTTCTAACATTATTTACCCCTTTTTTATAAAATGTTTTGCAAAATAGTATTATAATTTGTTTTAAAATTTAATTTAAAGGAAAAAGTATGAGTCATATATATGATATAGCGGTCATTGGTGGCGGTCCGTGCGGGTTAGCGGCGATTGTAGAAGCTAAAACAAACGGCGTTGAAAAAGTTTTATTGCTTGAAAAAGGCGATAATCACTCTCAAACTATTAGGCAGTTTTATAAAGACAACAAACGCGTTGATAAAGAGTATAAAGGTATGGAGAGCGAAACAAAAGGAAATGTCGAATTTGAAGCAGGAACAAAAGAGAGCGTTTTAAATTATTTCGATAAACTCTTAGATAACGAAGCAATCGATACTAGCTTTAAAAGCGAAGTTGAAAAAGTCGAAAAAACGGGCGATTTTTTTACGATTTCGACAAGTAACGGCGAATTTAAGGCTAAAAATGTCGTTGTGGCAATCGGTAAAATGGGAAAACCAAACAAGCCTGATTATAAAATTCCGCCTTCTATCACACAAAGAGTAAATTTTAATCTCGATAAATGCACGGCTCACGAAAAGGTTCTCATCGTGGGCGGCGGAAACTCGGCAGCCGAATACGCACTTTCAATCGTAAATACAAATATCGTTACGCTTTGTTATAGAAAAGATAAATTTACAAGATTAAACGATATTAACGAAAGTGCGCTTATGCATGAAGTTCGTTATGGCGGTGTTATACTTCGTATGGGCGTTGATATTACAGCACTTGAAAATGAAAACGGACTTGTGCTAGTTAAGCTAAATAACGGCGATGAATTTGTTTATGATAGAGTTATTTACGCTATCGGTGGAACTACGCCGACGGATTTTTTGAAAAAATGCGGTATCGAGCTAGATGAAAACGGCGTTCCGATAGTAGATGAGCATTGTCAAACCACGCAAAATGGGCTTTATGTCGGCGGGGATTTGGTTACTAGAAACGGCGGTTCTATCGTGGGGGCTATAAACCACGCTCACACGATAGTAGAACACATCATAAAACGATGAAAATTTACCAGCTAAAAGACGGCTATCGCTATAATAGCGATAGCGTTTTTTTGTATAATTTTATAAAAGAATTTGGCGTTTTTGGCGAAGTTTTAGATGTGGGCGCAGGTAGTGGCGTGGTGGGTTTTTTGCTAAAAAGAGATTTTAAAAATATAAATTTGACCTGCCTTGAAATTCAAAAGCAAAATTTAGAAATTTTAGAGAAAAATTCACGCCAAAACGGGATTGATTGTGATATAATTCGTGCCGATTTTGGCGAATTTAAAAGCGAAAAAAGATTTGATTTTATCATTTCAAATCCGCCGTTTTATAACGGAAATATAAAACAGAGTGAAAACGAGCATAAAAAAATCAGCCGTTATGCTTCGAATTTAAGCCTTGAAAATTTGATAAAAACGGCAAATTCGCATTTAAAGCCGCAAGGTTGTTTTATTTTTTGCTATGATGCAAAGCAAATAGCCGAAATTTGCGTTATTTTAAAGAGTTTTAAGTTAAATTTGATAAATTTACAATTTATTTTTCCAAACGAAAACAAAAACGCAAATTTAGCTATATTTGCGGCGAAAAAAAGTTCTAAATCGTTTTGCAAAATTTTGCAACCGATTTTTGTGAATTCGGGCGAATTTTACACGCAAAAAGCACAAGAAATTTTTAAAAAAACGGAGCTTGAAAGCGTTGATTTGTAGTGGGTTTGATTTTAGTTTTGATGAGAGTAAATGCGCTAGTTGTGGCGGAAAATGTTGCGTAGGCGAGAGCGGATATATTTGGATAAATGAAGATGAAATTGCAAATTTGAGCGAATTTTTGGGATTTTCAAAAGAAAAATTTAAAGAGATTTTTCTTTTTAAAGTCGGCACAAAATTTAGCATAAAAGAAAAGCCTTATGAAAACGGCTTTGCGTGTGTGTTTTTTGACGAAAAAAACAAAAATTGTGGCGTTTATGAATTTCGCCCGAGCCAGTGCCGAAGTTTCCCGTTTTGGGAGCATTTTAAAGATAATTTTGATGAATTGGAGCAAGAATGTATCGCAGTAAAACGCTTATAATAATTTTATTTTTGTCCTTTATTTCGCTTTTTGCGGACGATAAAGCCATAACAACAGGGAATCTTAAAAAAGCTCAAAATGCACAAAATCAAGCAGAGATAAATTTTGATATTTTAAGTGCGCTTGAACTTCAAGATAAAAATCCAAAGGCCGCACTTGAACTTTATAAACAAATTTACAAAAAAACAGATTCGGAAGTTTATCTAAAAGAAGCCATTAAAATCGCATTTTTTATAAAAGATGAAAAGAATTTATCCGAGCTTTTGGGTATCGGGGAAAAAAGATTAGCTGATGATAGCGATTTTTTGCGTATAAAAATCGCAAATTTGATTTCAAAAGGAAAATTTGAGGAAAGTTCAGGTGCTGCAAAAAAGCTTTTAGGTGTTGAAAAAACGGCAAAAAATTACTCTGTTTTGGCAAGTATTTTATACGGGCTTGGCGAATATGAAGATTCATTAAAAAACTTTGAAAAAGCTTATGAAATCGAAAAAAGCGAAGAAAATTTAATCCGTATCGTCGATATTTTGGTAAATAGGCTAAACGAAAAATCAAAGGCAATCTCGTTTTTGGAAACACACAGGCGAATTTATGGTTGTGGAAATTTAGCATGTGCCGCACTAGCTGATATTTATAGGATAGAAAAAAGATACGATGATGTCATCAAAATCGATGAAGCGCAGTATCTCGACACCAACGACACGACGCATTTAGACGATATAGTTTCGATTCATTATCATTTTAAAGATTACGATAAAATCATAGAAATTTTAAAAAAATATCCGTATAACAAAGAGCTTTTAATCGATGCTTACGGCAAAAAAGGCGATTATAGCCTAGCGATGAAAACAGCAAGAGATGAGTTTAAAAATAGTGGAAATTACGATTTTTTAGCTATTGAAGCGATTTATGAATATGAATCTATGGAGAAAAATATAAACAAAAACACCCTTAATAGCGTTGTAGAAAAATTCGAAAACATCGCGCCGCAACTAAAAAATCCTATTTACTTGAATTATTACGGATATATTTTAATTGATCATGATTTGGATATAAAAAAGGGTATGGAATTTGTCGAAAAAGCTCTTGAAATCGAGCCAAATTCGGCTTATTATATCGATTCTTTGGCGTGGGGATATTTCAAACTTGGAAATTGTAAAAAGGCAAAGAGCGAAATGGATAAAATCACAGATAAAGAATTTTTCAAATCAGACGAAGGAAAAGAGCATATAGATGCCATAAATGGGTGTTTGCAAAAGGCAGGAAAATGATTTTAGATAAAATTATAGAGCAAACAAAAATTGATTTAGAAATCAAAAAAGCCAAATTTAGCTTTGATGATTTGGGAAAAAGTTTAGCTTATAATCCATATATGCCGCGTCCTGTAAAACCGGCTCTTAAAAGCTCAGCAGATGAGCCTTTACGCATAATTTCTGAAATCAAAAAAGCAAGTCCTAGCAAGGGGCTTATTAGGGCTGATTTCGAACCGACCCAAATCGCCGTGGCGTATGAAAATGCAGGAACTAATGCTTTTTCTATTTTGACCGAACCGCACTGGTTTAAGGGCGATTTGGAATTTATCCCACAAGTTAGAAGATATACAAAAACGCCTATTTTACGCAAAGATTTTATCATCGATGAGTATCAAATCCTTGAAGCTCTTGTTTATGGGGCGGATTTTATTTTGCTTATCGCAAAAGCCCTAAGCAGGGCAGATTTGAAGCGACTTTATGAATTCAGCTTGCATGTTGGGCTTGATGTTTTAGTTGAAATTCACGATAAAGAAGATTTGACAAAGGCGATTTTTGCAGGAGCTGAGATTATCGGTATAAATCATCGAAATTTGCAGACTTTCGAGGTTGATTTAAGTTTGTCTGCAAATTTAATTCCGCTTATACCAAATGGCAAGATTATCGTGGCTGAAAGTGGTCTAAGTAGCCACGAACAGCTACTAGAACTTAATAAAATCGGCGTTGATGCGTTTTTAATCGGCGAACATTTTATGAGGCAAACCGATGTCGGCGAAGCTTTGAAAAATATTAAATTTGGTAAAAATTCATAAAATAATGCGTAAAATTTTATGAATTTACTAGAAAGGGTTTAAAAAATGGATTATATTTGTGCGCCGTGGCGGAGTGATTATTTTACCGAAAAACGCACTGGTTGCCCGTTTTGCGATGCAGCAAAGGCAAAAAATGGAGAAAAGTGCGTAGGCGTGGTGTTTCGCGCTAAATTTTGCTTCGGGCTTATGAATTTATATCCATACAATCCGGGTGCTTTTATGGTGATTCCTTACGAGCATACCGATAATATCGAGAATTTACCGCTAGAAGCGTGGTTAGAGATGAGCGAATATGTCCAAAAGGGCGTGCGAGTACTAAAAGGCTGTCTTGGCGCAAAGGGGGTGAATATCGGTATGAATCTAGGAAGTGCAGCAGGGGCTGGGATAGCCGAGCATGTGCATTATCATCTAGTTCCGCGCTGGGAAAGGGATACGAATTTCATCACTACAATCTCAAATGTGCGTGTAAATGGCGTCAGCTTTGCTCCGCTTTATGAAAAAATAAAAAAAGAATTTGAAAATTTGATAAAAAATAAAGGATAAAAATGGCTAAAATGGTTAGCGTAGAACAGGCGATTGCCGATATTAAAAACGGCAAGATGATTGTCATGGTCGATGATGTGGATCGCGAAAATGAGGGCGATATAATCTTTGCGGCAAATTTTACAACACCCGAAAAAGTAAATTTTGCTATCACGCACGCTCGCGGCGTTGTTTGTGTGGCACTTGATGATGAGATTGCCAAAAGGCTAAATTTAGGGCTTATGGTCGATAAAAATACATCTTCTCACGAGACGGCTTTTACCGTTACGATTGACGCAAAAGACGCAACTACGGGCGTAAGCGCCTATGAGCGAAATATGACGATAGATTTGATTGCGCGTCCAAACTCTACGCCAGAAGACTTTGTTCGCCCAGGTCATATAAATCCGCTGATAGCCAAAAAAGGCGGAGTGCTGGTTCGCACGGGGCATACTGAGGGTTCTGTGGATCTTTGCAAACTAGCCGGAATTTCACCAAGTGCGGTGATTTGCGAGATTGTAAATGAAGACGGCACGATGGCAAGACGCGATGATTTGGAAAAATTTTGCAAGACGCATGACATAAATATGATTTCAATCGCCCAAATCGTCGAATACCGATTAAAACACGAAACTTTGGTTAAATTTGGCGAATTTAGCGATGGTAAAATTTGCGGTAAAACATGCAAAATTTGCGATATAACAGACCACGACGGCAACACGCACAAAGCCTTTATTTTCGGTAAAATCGGCGAAATTTGCAATGTCAAATTTCATAAAATCGGTAGCGATTTAGAATTTATGCAAGATGAAAATTACGCTGATTTTATGGCGAATTTAGAGACTTTGGCGAGTAGCAGCGGTGTGCTTTTAGCCTTAAATTCGGCTTCTCATAAAGGCGATTTTAAAAGTTACGGCATAGGAGCGCAAATTTTAGCTCATCTTGGTATCAAAAAAATCAAAATCCTAAGCAAAAGCGAACAAAATAGTTTCGCAGGTCTTAGCGGCTTTGGGATAGATATAATTTAGTTAAATTTGGCGTATATTATTTTAAAATTTCTAAAATGATTTAATTTGATTATATAAATTTAAACATAATGTAAATTATTTTTTTACAATCATATCTAAATTTTAATATTTTAAACTTGATATAATTTATATCAAGTTTAATAAATTTATTAGCAATTTATAGTATAATCTGCCAAAAAATTTAAATTTATTAATTTAATAAAAGAAACGGAGAATAAAATGGCAAAGAAAAAATTTAAAACCGAAGTAAATGATTTGTTGAATTTGATGATTCACTCGCTTTATTCAAACAAAGAGATTTTCCTTAGGGAGCTTGTCTCAAATGCAAGCGATGCGCTTGATAAGCTAAATTATTTGTGTTTGACAAATGACGAATATAAAAAACTAACTTATAGCCCAAAAATAGACATTAAGCTTGATAAAACCGCAAAAACGCTAATCATCAGCGACACCGGTATCGGTATGGACGAAAAAGAATTAGAAAGCAATCTTGGCACAATCGCAAGAAGCGGAACAAAGGGCTTCATGGCGAATTTAAGCGGCGATGTCGCAAAAGATAGCAATCTAATCGGTCAATTTGGCGTTGGTTTTTACTCTGCGTTTATGGTGGCCGATAAAATCGAAGTTATAAGCAAAAAAGCTTTAAGCGATGAAGCCTTTAAATGGAGTAGCGATACGACAAATTATACGATAGAAAAGGGCGAAAAGAGCGAATTTGGAACGCAAATCACGCTTTATTTAAAAGATGATGAATTTTTAGATGAGTGGCGAATCGAAAGCATTATCAAAAAATATTCAAATCATATCCCGTATCCGATTTTTATGGATAAAAGTGAGTATGTCGCCCCAAAAGACGGCGAAAGCGAAGGAACTTATGAAATCAAAAATGAGCAGATAAACAGAGCCAGTGCGTTGTGGCGACTGCCAAAATCAAGCCTAAAAATCGAAGATTACAACGAATTTTATAAGCAAATCAGCCACGATAGCACCGACCCGCTACTTCACATACACACAAAAGCAGAAGGCACACACGAATACACAACGCTTTTTTATCTGCCTAGCACTCAGCCTTTTGACTTGTTTCGCGTAGATTACGAAAGTGGCGTAAAACTCTATGTCAAGCGAGTTTTCATCACCGACGACGCAAAAGAACTGCTTCCTGTTTATCTTCGCTTCGTGCGTGGAATCATCGATATTGAAGACCTGCCGTTAAATGTCAGCAGGGAAATTTTGCAAGAAAACAAGATTATGAAAATGGTTAGCGAAGCAAGTGTCAAAAAGATACTTTCCGAACTAGCCAAACTCAAAGAAAATGACAAAGAAAAATTTGAAAAATTCTATAATCTTTTTGGCAAAGTGCTAAAAGAAGGGCTTTATGGCTTTAATCCAAATCAACAAGAAATTCTAAATTTATGCCTTTTTAAATCAAACAAAAGGGACGGCTTAATCAGCCTAAATGAATACAAAGACGCTATGAGCGAAGAGCAAAAAGAGATTTATTATATCAGCGGAAATAATGCTGGTATGCTAAAATCATCGCCACTTTTGGAGAATTTTAACAAAAAAGGCATTGAAGTTTTGATTTGTGATGATGAGATTGATCCGATTGTTATGCCAAGTGTGAGCAAATTTGGCGAAATCGCAATAAAAAGCGTAAAAGATGCTGAATTTGATGATAAAAATGAAGCAGAAATCAGCGTAGAAGCAAAAGAAATCGCAGCGAAAATGCAAGAAATTTTAGGCGAAAAAGTAAAGGCGGTAAAAGTTTCAAATCGTTTAGAAAATTCGCTTTCTTGCCTTGTTTTTGACAAAAATGACCCTGATTTTGCAACGCAACAAATTTTAAAACAAATGGGGCAAACGAATTTACCAGCCATAAAACCGATACTTGAAATAAATCCAAACCATGAAATCATCAAAAAACTAGTCCAAAATAAAGTGATGATAGGTGAAATTTCAGAGCTTATTTTGGATATGGCGATTTTAAATGAAGGACAAAATTTAGAAAATCCTGCCGAATTTATCGCAAATTTAAATAAATTTATCGCAAAAGCGCTATAAATTCAGCAAATTTATCCAAAAATATTAAAATATGCAATAAAATTGCATATTTTAATAACACTGAATTCTATTAAATATTACTATTTTTAAGTAAATTTTAAAAAAAATTTATAACTTAATTTTTAAGTGTAAAAATGTAACAAATTTGGTAAAATGACAACCGAATATTATGTCGTGTTACATAACGAAAATTTAAGGAGTAAAGATGCTTAACAATGAGCTTCTAGAAAGTATTAGCACTAGACTTGACAAAGTTGCTTTGTTGCCTAAGATGAAAGACGGCAAAAGCATAGCTAAAATGCTTGAAGAAAAAGGTTTTACAAGGCGTGATTTTATGAAATGGGCAGGAGCAATGACTGCAATGATTGGTCTGCCAAGTGCTTTTGCACCAAGTGTTGCAAGGGCGGCTGAATTAGCCGATAGGCTTCCTGTTATATGGCTTCACATGGCAGAATGCACAGGTTGTAGCGAGAGTTTGGTTAGAACCGATACACCGACAGTCGATAGTTTGATATTTGATTATATCAGCCTTGAATACCATGAAACGCTTATGGCAGCAAGTGGTTGGCAAGCAGAAGAAAACCTAGAAGGTGCGATTGAAAAATATAAAGGAAATTATATTTTGATGGTAGAAGGCGGAATTCCAAGCGGAAGTGATGAATTTTATCTAACCGTTGGACCTTTGGGAAAAACTGGTGCTGAGCATTGCAGACATGCAGCGGCTTCTGCGGCGGCGATTTTTGCTATTGGAACCTGTTCTAGTTTTGGTGGTGTTCAAGCAGCAAATCCAAACCCAACTAGCGCAAAACCGCTTAGCAAAATCACAAATAAACCTGTTATAAATGTTCCGGGCTGTCCGCCAAGCGAAAAAAATATCGTAGGAAATGTGCTTCATTATATTCTGTTTGGAACACTACCTGCACTTGATAATTACGGCAGACCAAAATGGGCTTATGGTCGCAGAATTCACGATCTTTGCGAAAGAAGAGGCCATTTTGATGCGGGCGAATTTGTCCAAAGCTTTGGCGATGAAGGCGCAAAACAAGGATATTGTCTATATAAAGTAGGTTGCAAAGGACCTTATACATTTAATAACTGCTCACAAGAGAGATTTAACTCTCATACAAGTTGGCCTATCCAAGCAGGACACGGCTGTATAGGTTGTTCTGAGCCTGAATTTTGGGATCACATGGGACCATTTGAAGAGCCGTTGGCAGATAGACTTTATAACACCGTTTTTGACGGAGCAGGAGCTGATGCGACAGCAGATAAAATCGGTCTTGGCGTTTTAGCCGTAACAGGCGTTGCCATCGCAGCTCACGCAGCCGTTGCTACACTTAAAAAAGATAAAGGAGAATAATAATGTCACAAAGATTAGTTGTAGATCCGATTACTAGAATTGAAGGACATTTAAGAGTAGAAGTAATCGTCGATGAAGATAATGTAGTAAAAGAAGCTTACAGCGGTGCTACTTTGTGGCGTGGAATAGAAACTATTCTCAAAGGTCGCGACCCAAGAGATGCAGGCTTTTTCACACAAAGAATTTGCGGTGTTTGCACATTTTCGCACTATAAAGGCGCTGTTATGGCAGTCGAAGATGCTCTTGGCATAAATCCACCATTAAATGCAGTTTTGGCTAGAAGCTTGATGTTTTCAGCGCTATTTTTGCACGATCACCCTGTGCATTTTTATCAACTTCACGGGCTTGATTTTGTTGATATTGTAAGTGCATTAAGTGCAGATCCAAGAGCAGCTAGTGAAGAAGCATTTAAATACTGCGAAACTCCTTATGCTTGTGGTGCCGATCACTTAAAAGCGGTTCAAGATAAAGTAAAAGCTTTTGTTGAAAAAGGCGCACTTGGACCATTTGCAAATGCCTATTTTGGACACTCAACATATCATCTAACGCCTGAACAAAATTTGATTGCGCTATCTCACTATTTGGAATGTTTAAGAATTCAAAGAACCGCTGCTCAAATGATGGCTATTTTCGGTGGAAAACAACCACACCCACAAAGCCTAACAGTTGGTGGCGTAACTTGTGTTATGGATCTATTAAGTCCTGCTAGACTTGGCGAGTATTTGATTAAATTTCAAGAAGTAGCTGATTTTATTAACCGCGCGTATTATCCTGATTTGGTAATGGCTGGAAAAGCTTACGCAAATGAACCAAGCGTTTTAAATGATGTTGGTGTTGCAAATTTATGGACTCACCAAGAATTCCCACTTTCTGCAAATGAGTGGCTATTTGAAAGCGGCTTAATCCTTGATGGTGATATTTCAAAAGTCCTAGAACTAGATGAAGCAAAAATCACAGAAGAAGCAACTCACACTTGGTTTAAAAATGATAAACCGCTTCACCCGTATGACGGCGAACAAGATCCAAATTATACAGGATTTACGGTTGAGCAAACACTAAATGCAAAAGGCGAAATGGAAGATACAAAAGTCCTTGATATAAAAGGTAAATATAGCTGGATGAAAGCCCCTAGATATGAAGGCAAAGCACTTCAAGTAGGACCATTAGCAAATATTGTAGTAAATTACGCAAAGGGAAATAAATATGTCGTTCCTGTTGTGGATAAATTCTTAGCTGATACAGGACTTCCTTTGGGTGCAGTTTTCTCGACTTTGGGAAGAACAGCTTGTCGTATGTTAGAAGCAAAAATCATCGCTGATAATGCACTAATCGCATTTAATAACCTAGTTGCAAATATCAAATCAGGCGACACTGAAACTTGCGCCAAATACACAATCGATAAAAACAAAGAATACAAAGGTAGATACATAGGTCATGTTCCACGCGGAAGCCTAAGCCACTGGTGTAGAATCGAAAACGGCGTTATTAAAAACTGGCAAGCAGTAGTTCCATCAACATGGAATGCTAGTCCAAAAGACGCAAACGGTGGTATGGGCTCGTATGAAGCTTGTTTGATAGGTCTTAAAATAGCCGATCTAACCCAACCACTTGAAATCATAAGAAAAATTCACTCTTATGACCCTTGTATTGCGTGTGCTGTTCATGTTATGGATACAAAAGGCAATAAGCTTAGCGAGTATAAGGTAAATCCAAATTTATAAGGAGATTGATATGAAACGAACACCTGAATATGAATTCTCCGTAGGTCTTAGGCTAACTCACTGGATAAGAGCGATTTGTATTGTCGTGCTTGTGGTTACAGGTTTTTACATTTCGTATGTTTTTATAGCTCCGTCAGTTAGCAGTGAGCCAAATTTGTTTTTACAAGCTAAATGGCGATTTGTCCATTTAGTGGCTGGTTTTGTGTTGATTGCAGCAACAATTTTTAAATCGTATCTATTTTTATTTGATATACAAAGTAGAAAAGAGCTAGTTAGTATAAGGGATTTTCTAAGTCCAAAAGTTTGGATAGCTCAGATTAAATATTACCTATTTTTAGGCGAACATCCGCATTTGCGCGGCGTTTATAATCCTTTGCAATTCATCGCCTATATCGGATTTTATTTTGTGCTTTTCCTTATTTGTTTGACTGGTATGATTTTATATGTTCATATCTATCACGACGGACTTGGCGGATTTTTTTACGAAATTTTGCGCCCAGTTGAAGCTATGTTTGGCGGTCTTAGTGAAGTAAGGATCATTCATCATATCTGTATGAATATTATTATAATCTTTGTTCCTGTGCATGTTTATATGGCAATTTTCAATGCCGTAAAAGGCAAAGATGGCGCGATAGACGCTATTGTTAGCGGATATAAATTTAACAGGGAAACTCGCGCTTGAAACTCCTTGTTTTAGGCATTGGCAATGTAATGTTCTCCGATGAAGGCATCGGAGTTCATTTTGCCAAAATGCTACAAAAAAATTACACATTCAAAAGCGACGAACACAGCATAGAATTTATCGACGGCGGGACTTTGGCAAATTTGTTAATGCCGATTTTGGCAGAATTTGATGAAGTTTTGCTTATTGATTGTATTGACGCTGACGGTGGCGAGATCGGCGATGTCTATTTTTTTGACTACAAAGTTATGCCAAATGCCATAAAATGGAGCGGATCGGCTCACGAAATCGAAATGCTTCAAACTCTGCAAATGATGGAGCTTTGTGGCGATATGCCAAAAACGCACATTTTAGGCGTTGTTCCAAAACGCATAGAGCCGATGAGCTTTTGTATAAGTAACGAGCTTCAAAAATCAAGCCAAGTTATGGAAAAACAGGCGTTAAAATTTATTAGCGAACTTGGTTTTTCTTATGAAAAGGTTGCAAATTTTAGCGTCCAAGATGTAGCAGATGAATTTGAAAAGATAAAACATGATAATTGAATTTGAATTTATTTACGATAACGACAATGCCTTAATAGCCCATTTTTTGGACTTTTACGCGCAAAAAAGTAGGCTTAAATACACACTAAATTTAGAGAAAAATTTTACCAGACTTTTCGTCATCGGCGAAGAAAAAGAGCTTTTGAAATTTAGTGATGAATATATGAATTTAATTCCAAATTCGGTATTTTTAGCTAAAACTTCGGTAAAAGTCGTAGAAACTGCAAAAGAGCATAATTTTACGCAAAATAGGGCTAAATTTGCAAATTTCACGCCAAGTGTTATAAAAGCTTACCAAGAAAATGGTGCATTAAATGCAAATGAATTTGGCGTTTTAAGTAGCGTAAGCGTTTTGCAAAATGGCGAATTTAAGCAAGTTTGCAAAGAGAATTTTAACGAACTTTTGGACTTTTGTTTTACCAAGCTTTTTCATAATCAAAATTTGCAAATTAAGCTTGATGATCAAATTTGCGAATTAAACGCAAATGCCGATTTTAATGCAGATTTTTTGATGCCGACTTCCTTAAAAGCGTTAAGCAAAATTTTTGTTGCCGATGAAAAAATCGTCGTAGCACTTGCAAGTTATGAAAAACCGCTTTTAAATTTGAAAACAAACTCCATTTTTAGAAGCAATCACGAAAAAGTCCCAGCATTTTTCGATGTCAAATTTGCAGGTGATTTTTTTATTCACACACTTTTTGGAAAACTTTTTGCAGAAGAGATTTTCTTTGTCAGCGTGAAAGCTGATAAAAGTAAATTTATTAAAATCGCCGTTTTGGACGAGCAGTTTTTGGTAATAAATAATCCAAATTTTTTAAGCCAAAAAAGCGAAAATTTTCTAAATTCAAAAGATGATAAAAATTTAGCAAATTTTGCGTTATTCTGCGATGAAATGGGCGTTTTTGACAAAAAAATATTGCAAGTTTTTTTGAGTAAAAAGCATAACGACACTATAAAAGTTTTTGATAAAGATTTGCAAGTTTCTATGCTAGAAATTAAAATTCCAAACTCTTACGAAGAGCTAAAAGATGAAATTTGCTCCGATGAAATCGGTTGCAGACTATTTGAAAATTTCAGCAAAAGTTATGATTTTCCAAAAGGCAAAATTAACGCAAATGCAAGTTTTTACGGACTTTTTGATATAGTAAGTAAAATTTTATTTGATAAAGATGCGCAGTATTTGCTTGATTGTTCAAAAGATTTTTTAGGCAAAAAAGGCGTTAGAATCGATTTTAGCGTGGATAAAAATAGCAATTTTAACTGCATAAAATTTATCAAAAGCGCAATGAGTTTTAAACTAGCAGGAAGCGATGATAAGCTGCTTAGCTACGGATTTATCGATTCGTTGGCATATTTTTTAAGCGATTATTTTGATTTATTAAAAGAAGAGTTTGAAAGCGAAGCCATTTTGCTTACAGGGTCGCTTTTTGAAGAGAAAAATTTAGCAAATTTGGTTTTAAATTTGACACAAAACAGCCACAATGCAAAATTTAGCAACCAATACGGACTTGAAGTCTTTTAAATTTGAAATTTTCGGAGCAGTGCAGGGCGTGGGCTTTCGCCCGTTTGTTTATAGAATTTGCACTGATTTAGGGCTTTTTGGCAAAGTTTTCAACGACGGCGAAGGCGTGAAAATTTTTGTAAATGGTTCAAATTTGCAAATAAAAGAGCTTAAAAAAAGGCTTAAAGCCGAGCTTCCGCCACTTGCGCGGATTGATAGGCTTGAAATTTATGAAATTTCACCGCGAATTTATAATGATTTTAAAATAACACACTCGCAAGAAACGCAAAAATTTAACCCCATTTTGCCTGATTTCGCCATTTGTGATGATTGCAGGCGCGAATTTTACGACCCGCAAAACAAACGCTACAAATATCCGTTTATAAACTGCACGAACTGCGGACCTCGTTTGAGCATTATTCAAAATTTACCTTACGACCGCTCAAATACGACAATGGTGAAATTTAAAATGTGCGAGTTTTGTGAAAATGAATATAAAAATCCGCTAAATCGCCGTTATCACGCCGAGCCGATTGCTTGCGCGAAATGTGGTCCAAAGCTATTTTTAAAAAATAAAAACGGCGAGATTTTAGCTCGTGGCGAAAACGCTGTTATCAAGCTTTGTGAGATTTTAGCTCGTGGCGAGATAGTCGCTGTCAAGGGGCTTGGCGGATTTCATATAATGTGCGACGCGACAAATGAAAATGCTGTCTTAAATTTGCGAATTCGCAAAAATCGCCCCGATAAGCCATTTGCCGTAATGTGTAAAGATTACGAGATGGCTGAAAAATTTGCTAAATTTTGCGAGAGTGAAAAAGAGCTTTTAAATTCGCAGATTAAACCGATAGTTTTGGTTAAAAAATCGAAAAATTCGCAGAATTTTGCTCTCGCTTATGCGGTGGCGCCAAATTTAGGCAAGGTTGGCATTTTTTTAGCAAACACTGGCATTCATTTGCTAATTTTTGAGTATTTTAATCGCCCGTTAATCGCTACTAGCGCAAATATTAGTGGCGAGCCGATTATTTTTGATGAAATAAATTTACGCCAAAAACTTGGCAAAGTCATAGATTTTTATTTGGATAACGACAGAGATATAGTTACGCCAAGTGATGATAGTATCGCCTTTTGCGTAAAAAATTCGCAAAATATTACGCAAAATTTTACGCAATTTTTACGCACTTCGCGTGGGTTAAATCCACAAATTTATAAAAGCAAATTTGATATTAAAGGCTCGTTTTTGGCTCTTGGAGCTGAGATGAAAAACCAGTTTGCTATTTATAAAGACGGGCAAATTTTTATCAGTCCATACATAGGCGATCTAAAAAATATCGCCACAAACCGGCGATTTTTCGAGCTTTTAGAGATTTTTATAAAAACTTATGATTTGAAATTTGACGCTGTTATAGGCGACATGCATCCGAATTTTTTACACACTAAACATTTTGAAAATTTGGGCTTTAAAGTGGCGAAATTTCAGCACCATTACGCGCATTTAGTTGCGAATTTGGCGGATAATGATTTGCTTGGAAGTGGCAAAAAATATCTTGGTTTTAGCTTTGACGGCACGGGTTATGGCGAAGACGGCACGATTTGGGGCGGGGAAGTGCTGGAATTTGATGAATTTGGCTATGAGAGAGTTTTGCATTTTGACGAATTTGCGCTAATCGGTGGCGAGAGTTCAATCAAAAATATCTATAAACTCGCAATTTCGCTGATTTTTAAATTTGATTTAGAAAATGAAGCGAGTGAATTTTTGTCAAAATTCAGCAAAAATGAAATCTCAAATTTGAAAAAGGTAGCTTCAAATTCGCCACAAACTAGCTCACTAGGGCGAATTTTCGACGCATTTGCAAGTGTGATTTGTGACCAAAGAAGCGTTAGTTTTGACGGACAAAGCGGTATGGTTTTGGAAAATCTTTTTGATGAGAGCAAAATCACTAGTGAGAGTGAAAAACGCTATAAATTTGAGATAATAAACGGCAAAATTAGTGTGAAAAACGCCTTTTTAAGTGCGCTAAAAGATGAGCCTAGCGTGGCTGCTTCAAATTTCATAAACGAGATCGCACAGACAATGCTAAAAATCGCAAAAAGGCAAAATTTAGAAGTCGTGCTAAGTGGTGGGGTTTTCCAAAATGCTACGCTTTTAAATTTAGTTGTGCAAAAATTTAGTGCTAGTGGCGTGAAATTTTATCTACACAAAAGTGCTCCTACAAACGATAGTGGCGTTGCTATCGGGCAACTTATGGCGTATTTAAGTGCTTTAAATAAGAATTTAAAAAAGTAAATTCGACTCCAAATAGAGTCGAATTTGTATGAATTTTCGCAAATTTATCTAAATTTTTTGAAAATAAAAGACAAAACAAATAAAATCAAAAATACGACAAATAGGATTTTTGCAATCCACGCGCTAGTTCCTGCGACGCCACTAAAACCAAAAAATCCAGCGATAATCGCGATTACAAGAAAGATAATTGCATATCTAAGCATTTTTTATCCTTTGTTAAAAAATTTTCGCCGAAGCGATAGTGTAATTTTAGCAATTTTTTATAAATAAAGTTATAGTTTTTATGATTTCATTGTAAAATTAATCGATTGGGTAATTGTTTTTATTTAATTTTAACAAAATTTCGCAAAATTTGGCACCTAAAAACACGCCGATTGAATTTAAAATCAAATCATCAAGTTCAAAAATACCAGTTTTAAAGACAAATTGTGAAATTTCAACCAAAAGCGAAAATAAAAATCCAAAAAGCACGATTTTGGCGGTTTTTGTGAGCGTAAATTTATATCTTGCAAAAAATCCTAGCGGAAAAAACCAGCCTAAATTCCCAAAAAATAGTCTCAAAAATGATTTTATGCCGCCGTTTTGCCAGACATTTGCGTAGTCTAAAAACGGCACGAGATTGTACTTGCCGACTTGCCAAATTTTTTCCACACTAAATCCGTCGCGAAACACGGCCAAACGCAGTAAAAACACAAAATAAATAAGAAAAATAACAAGCATAAAAATCTTAAATTTTAAAGAATAAATATCAATTTTCATTAAATTTTACAATCAAAATTTGGCACAAAATTATAAATTTTATGCCAAATTTATAAATTTATTTAAACAAATCCGTTGAAAGGTATCTTTCGCCGGTGTCATTTAGTGTAGTTACTATGGTTTTACCGCGGTTTGCGTAGCGACCTGCGATGATACTGGCCGCATATACATTTGCGCCACTTGAAATTCCTACAAGCAAACCCTCTTTTTGCGCCAAAGCCTTTGTCGTAGCAAAAGCATCATCGTTTTCAACAGTGATATACTCATCAATCAAATTTAAATCCAAATTTTTTGGGATAAAATTTGCTCCGATTCCTTGGATTTTATGACTTCCTGCGCACCCTCTACTAGCTAACGGCGATGCGCCCGGCTCGACGGCTATGACCTTTAAATCGGGATTTTTTTCTTTTAAAAATTTAGCCGTTCCGCTAAGAGTTCCGCCTGTGCCAAAACCGGCAACGAAAACATCGACATTTCCATCCGTATCATGCCAAATTTCAGGTCCTGTCGTGTTAAAATGAGCGTTTGGATTTGACGGATTGTCAAATTGGCTTGGGATAAACGAATTTTCATTTTCGTTTGCTAGTTCGTTTGCTTTATCTACTGCACCTTTCATGCCGTATTGTGGGTCAGTTAGCACGATTTTAGCACCAAATGCGGCTATTAGTTTTTGTCTTTCTATACTCATCGAGCTTGGCATTGTTAGGATTAGTTTTAGCCCCATTTTTGCTGCTATCATGGCTAGTCCCACGCCCGTATTTCCGCTAGTTGGCTCGATCAAAAGAGTGTCTTTGTTTATCTTGCCTTCTTTCATCGCATCGCTAATAATTCTCCACGCAATGCGATCTTTAACCGAGTGGCTAGGATTTAAAAACTCAGCTTTTGCTAAAATAGTTGCATTTTTTGAAAACGAATTTATACGCACAAGCGGAGTGTTGCCGATAAGCTCGGTTACATCATTTGCTATTTTCATAATTTTTCCTTTAAATACTAAAATCCAAAAATTTGGTGCTTTCTTCTTTATATTCTTCGAATTTGCTAATTGGCTCATTAAGCATGTTTAGCAGTTTTTCATCATATTTTTTGAAGAAAAATTCTAAATTTGGATTGGCAATTTTTAAATTTGTCATTTTAAAATCTTTTTCCATTGACTTAAAAACATCGGCAAATGTGATTTTATCGGCACTCATAGCCAAAAAATAACCGCCGTTTTTACCCTTTATACTCTCAATTAGCCCAGCTCCCCTAAGCCCGTTTAGAATTTGCTCCAAATAGTTTTTTGAAACCAAAATTCTATCTGAGATTTCTTTTATGCTAATCGGCGATATTTCACTAGCTTTGGCGATTTCTAGAATCGCCATTAAGCCATAAACGCCTTTTGTAGATAAAAGCGCCATTTTTTTTCCCCTTATTTTATTGCTTTTTCGATTGCATTTTTAAGATCGTTTATTAAATCATCAGTGTCTTCTAGCCCAACGCTAAGTCTTATTAAGCCAGGAGTAATTCCAGCGCCAAGTAGCTCTTCATCGCTTGATTGCGAGTGAGTTGAACTTGCAGGGTGAGTGATGACCGATTTGCTATCGCCGATATTTACGACAACGGCAAAAATTTTAACCTCTCTCATAATAGCATCAGCTATTTCTCTACTTCCTGCATCAAAACACAAAAGACCGCTCGCAAGCCCGTCTGTAAAGTTTTCTTGCACAAATTTATTTAACGGCGAACTTTTTAAACCCGGATAATTTACGCTTTTTATCGCCGGATGTTTTTCCAAAAATTCGGCGATTTTTTGCGTTTTGCGTGAGTGTTCTTTTACTCTTACGCTTAGTGTTTCTAGCCCTTGGATTAATTGCCAAGCGCTAAATGGGCTCATTGTTGCGCCTATATCACGCAAAAGTCCAAGACGAATTCTAAGCGTGAAAATATCAAAATTTTCTACCAAATTTGTATAAACTAGTCCGTGATAACTCTCATCTGGCTCGTTAAAATCAGCATATCGTGGATTTCCTACGATTTTTTTATTTGTGCTAGCTCCGCTTACGACGGCTCCTGCGATGGTTAAGCCTTGACCGCTTATATATTTACTTGCACTATGGATTACGACATCTGCACCTTTTTTTATCGGTTGAAAAAGCACTGGCGTAGCGACCGTGTTATCAACAATGCTAATAATGCCGTATTTATCGGCGATTTCTATGATTTTATAGAAATTTGGAATCGCCACTTGTGGATTTGAAAGCGTTTCAACAAAAATCGCTTTTGTTTTGCTGTCGATCAAGCTTTCTAAATCGTTCGCGCTGTCTGCGTCAAAAACTCTTGTTTCAATGCCAAATTTTTTAAGCGTATGGAGCATTAAATTTGAAGTTCCGCCATAGACTTTTTGTGCCATGATGATATTATCGCCCGCACTTGCGACATTTGCAACTGCATAAAATGAAGCCGCTTGACCGCTAGCTGTGCCAATAGCCGCCACGCCGCCTTCAAGTGCAGCAATTCTAGCTTCAAAAATATCCACAGTTGGGTTATTTAAACGCGTATAAATCGGACCAAGACTTTGCAAAGCAAACCTAGCTGCTGCTTCTTCGCTAGTGCCAAAGTCAAACGCTGTGGTTAGATAAATAGGAACAGCCATAGAACCGCAACCTTCTTTTGAGCTGTAACCTGCATGTGTGGCAAGTGTTTCGAAATTTAAATCTGCCATATTTTTCCTTTGTTGTAAAATTTCGGCGAATTATAACAGATATTTTTTTTATTGTCAAGTTTTAAAATATGTTTTTTAAAATCACTAAATAGCGTGATTTTAAAAATTTATTATTTTAATAATATATTAAATAAATATGCGAAAAATAAAAAATAAAGTTAAATTTGATATAATTTCGCTTTATTTGGCAAAAAAGGATTAAATTTGAGCGTAGCAAATGATAAAAGCGAACGCATAAAATACATTAGAGCATTGGAACGCTTTGCAAAATCGGCAATTTCGATTTTAAAAAGAGATGATTTTGATGAAAATTTATTTAAAATTCGCGTGATAAAAAACTACGAAGTTTTAAAAAAAATTCAAGCTGTTTATTTGGATCAACCATATACAAAAGGGCTTGAAAACTTCGTGAAATCGGTATTAGCAAACAAAAACAAAGACGAGCTGATAAAAGAAGCAAATTTGCTAGAAAAACTAAAAAATTCAAAAACTTACAAAAAAGATAAACATAAAGGTAAATTTAAAGATGAATTTTAAAAAATTTACGCGGGGGCGGGGCGTTTTTTAGGAGGCATTCCGCTCCCGCACCCCCACCCCGTAAAACCTTAGCGGTGGCGCACTTCGTGCGCTGATTTTTATTTTAAAATTTGGAGAGAAAATGAAAAAAGTTTTGATTTTAAGTGGAGCCGGACTTAGTGCAGCTAGCGGGCTTCGCACTTTTAGAGATAGTGGTGGTCTATGGGAGCAATACGATATAAGCGAAGTTTGTTCGGTGCCGGGATTTTTAAAAGATAGAGCAAAAGTGCTTAAATTTTATGACGATAGAAGGGCGCAACTCGCCACTTGTGAGCCAAATTTAGCGCATTACACAATTGCGAAATTAAAAAAAGAATTTGGTGAAAAAATCGTTGTGCAAACCCAAAATGTCGATGATTTGTTAGAGCGCGCTGGGTGCGAAAGCGTAATCCATTTGCATGGATTTTTGCCAGAAATTCGCTGTGAAGTGTGCGAAAATGTCCAAAATATCGGCTACGAAAAAATCGCAGGGCAAATTTGCAAGAAATGCAAAAGCGAAAAAATGCGCCACAATATCGTTATGTTTGGCGAAGCAGCCCCACACTACGCCGACCTTTACGCAGCGCTCCAAGAGTGCGAAATGTTTGTTTGTATCGGCACGAGCGGGGAAGTGCTAGATGTGGCAGGTTTTACAAGATACTTCGAATTTAGCATTTTAAACAACCTTGATTCTTCAAGAATCGATAAGTATTTCAACAAATGCTACACCGAGAGTGCCGTTACGGCTGCACCAAAGTGGGAAAATGATATTAGGGCATTTTTGAACGGAGAATTTATGGTATGAAAACGATAATTTTTGATATGGACGGAACGCTTTTAAATAGCGAAAAGGCGATTTGTGAAAGCATAAATCACATGCGAAAGTGGCTTGGTATGAGCGAACTTTCAAACGAATTTATCGTTGAAGTTATAAACGATATGAGTAAAAATTCCATTGTCGAATTTTATGGTACAGATAAGATTGACGCGAATTTAAGAGCCGAATTCGAGCGGGTTTATGTGGAAAATTACAAAAAATTTGCAGTTTTGTATGAGGGAATTTTAGAACTTTTGCAAAAATGCAAAAAAGCAGGATTTTTTATCGCAATGGCGTCAAATGCGCCAACACAGACACTTGATGGGATTTTAAAAATGACAGCTGTTAGAGAATTTTTTGATTTTGTTATCGGAGCAGATGATAAAATTCCGCAAAAGCCCGATCCAAAAATGCTTTTTGAAGTTTTAAGACAAAGCGAATTTAAAAAGGCGATTTTTTTAGGCGATAGCAACAAAGATGAATTTGCTGCAAAAAATGCGAATATTTCGTATTTGCAAGTGATTTGGGGTATGGGAAAATTTAGTAAAACAGCAACAAACGCAAAAACGCCAAATGAAGCGTGGGAGATTATTTCTAAGCTTTAAATTTACGACTAATTTTAATTAAATTTAGAATTTGGTATAATCTGCGGATTTTAAAAAAGGTGAAAAATGGATATTTTTGAAGGCACTCCAAGGGATAAATTTTTTGACATTGCATTTAATGCAAACAGAAATTTGGTTGAAGATGAAATCACAAAGCTTTTAATGAAGCTTATAAGTTATGAAGAAATTTGTGCTAAACACGGCATTAGCGAGAGTGAAGTAGAAATTCATGCAAATGAAAAACTCGATTTTACAGACGAGTTAAACGATAAATTTATCGAGCTAACGGCAAATATTTTAAGTGCAAATGAGTAAAAATGTCGCAAAATTTAGAAAAAATTGATTTTTTTATGCGTGAGTTTATCGCCGAATTTGATTGTGATGAAGCCTTAAAAATGTTTGACGAGCTAAGTTCGGGCAAAAAACTTCGTTCAAAACTGCTTTTAAATATCGCAGGAATTAACGAAAACTCACTAAAACTTTGCGCGATAATCGAGCTTATCCAAGCTGCAAGCCTGCTTCACGATGATGTTATCGATGAGAGTGATACAAGACGCGGAAAGCCGTCCATAAACGCTACTTATGGCTCAAAAAACGCCGTAATGCTAGGCGATATTTTGTATTCGAAAGCGTTTTTCGAACTTACCAAATTTGATAAATTCGTGGCAGGCTGTATCTCCGAAAGTGTCGCAAAACTCTCTGTCGGCGAGTTAATCGATGTTAAAATGGGCGAGAGTTTTAACGATGATGAGAAAAAATATCTAAATATGATTTATTTAAAAACGGCAGCACTCATCGAAGCAAGTGCGATGAGCGGGGCATTTTTGGCAGGTCTTAATACAACTAAATTTGGCGAATACGGCAAAAATCTAGGAATTGCATTTCAAATCATCGATGATATTTTAGATATTACGCAAGATAGCGCAAAACTTGGCAAACCTGCACTCAATGATTTCAAAGAGGGCAAAACCACTTTGCCGTATATTTATTTGTATGAAAATTTACAAGTTAATGATAAAGAGTATCTAAAATCGCTTTTTGGCAAAGAGCTAAATTCGCAAGAAAGTGCGTGGATAAAGGCAAAATTTGGCGAATTTAAAATCATAGAAAAGTGCGTGAATTTAGCTAAAAATTACGGCGAAAAAGCTTTGCAAAGCGTTAGTGAATTTAAAAATGAAAAATTAAACGAAATAGTTCTAAATATGATAAATAGGGAATTTTGATGAGTTATATGAGCGTGAGTTTTACTCACAAAAATACCGATATTTTTCTGCGTGAAAAGCTTTCGTTTTCAAACGAAGTTAAAAAACGCGAAATTTTGCGACTAATCGGCTCAAATTCGGCAATCAAAGAGTGTTTTGTGCTTAGCACTTGCAACAGAGTTGAAATTTTTGCTTTTGTTGATAATTTTGAAGTTGCGTCGAAATTTGTCGTTCAGGCGATCTCAAAGGTAAGCGGTGTCGAATTTGACGAGCTAGAAAGCAGAGCTGATATTTATGAAGATTATGGTGCGATTCATCATCTTTTCTCGGTCGCAGCTTCTCTTGATAGCCTTGTTGTAGGCGAGACGCAGATAGTTGGTCAGCTAAAAGATGCTTATAAATTTGCGCTTGAAAACGGAAATTTAGGCGATGAAATCAAAAAAGCAATCGCCAAAGCCCTAAAATGCGCCGCCGAAATTCGCAACAAAACCGAAATTTCTAAAAATCCGATTTCAGTTTCAAGCGTGGCTGTTTCTATGGCAAAAGAAAAACTTGGATCACTTGAAAATGTGGAAGCAGTAGTCATAGGTGCAGGAGAGATGAGCGAACTAGCTTGTAAGCATTTGCTAACGCACGGCGCAAAGGTTACGATTTTAAATCGAAATTTGCAAAATGCAAAGAATTTAGCCTGTAATCTTGGCGATGAAGTCAAATTTGATAGCCTTGAAAAATTAAAAAGCTATATCAACAAATTTAGCCTTATTTTTAGCGCAACAGGCGCAACAGGGGCGATTATAACTGATGATTTAATCGAAAGCGTGGATTTTAAAAGATACTTTTTTGACATTGCTGTGCCACGCGATATAGAGCTTAGCGACAGCGATGACATCGAAGTTTATGCAGTCGATGACCTTGAAGATATAGTTAAGAGAAATTTGATTTTGCGTGAAGAACAGGCGCGTATCGCTTATGGTATCGTCGGCAGCAGCACGAGCGAATTTTTCAAAGAAATCAAAACTCAGGCTTGCACGCCGATAGTAAAAGCACTTCGCCAAAGAGCAAGAGAAGTCTCAGCTAACGAGCTTGATAAAGCTATCAAAAAAGGTTATCTAAAAAATAGCGACAAAGAAGAAGCTAGAAAGCTAATCCATCAGGTCTTTAAGGCGTTTTTGCATACGCCAAGCGTAAATTTAAAGAATTTAGATGATAAAAACGAGATAGACAGCGCTACTAACGCTGTTTTGGATATTTTTGGATTAAATGAAATTTATGAAAGTTTTGTAAAAGAAGATAAAACAAAAGAAACGGAGATAGAAAATGAAATTTAGTAGGCTGTTTGCGCCGACTATCAAAGAGGCACCAAAAGACGCAGTTTTGCCAAGCCATATATTTTTGATTCGTGCAGGATTTATAGAGCAGTTAGGAAGCGGGTTATATAACTTTATGCCGCTTGGAAAAATGGTTTTAAATAAAATAACTAGCGTAGTGCGTGATGAAATGAACGCTGCCGGTGCGCAAGAAGTCGCTTTTAGCGTGGTTACTCCCGCAGAAGCGTGGAAAAGTAGCGGACGATACGCCGTATATGGAAAAGAGCTTTTGCGTTTAAAAGATAGAAAAGAAAACGACTTTGTCCTAAGTCCAACAAATGAAGAAAGCTCCGTGTTAATGGTAGCAAATAAGGTTACTAGCTATAAAAATTTGCCGTTAAATATCTATCAAATCAATACCAAATTTAGAGATGAAGCTAGACCTCGCTTTGGGTTACTTCGTGGTAGAGAATTTACGATGAAAGACGCGTATAGTTTTCACGCAAATGAAGCTGATTTGGGGCGAGAGTTTGATTTAATGGAAGCAACTTATAATAAAATTTTTACTCGCTTAGGACTAAATTTCAGAGCCGTTGAAGCCGACAGCGGTGCGATCGGCGGAAGCGGAAGCAAGGAATTTATGGTTTTGGCTGATAACGGCGAAGATGATATTTTAGTTTGCTCTGGTTGTAAATATGCTGCTAATGTCGAAGCGGCTAAAAGAGCGCCAAAAATCGCATCTTGCGAAGCCCCTGAGACAGACGGCATGATGAAATTTCACACCCCTGAGACTAAAACAATCGAACTAGTGGCAAATTTTTTCAAAGTCGATAAATTTTATACCATTAAAGCTGTTTTGAAAAAAGCCATTTACGAAAACGGCGAAAAAATCGTAGCGTTTTTTATTCGCGGAGACGACGAGTTACAAGAAACAAAGGCTACAAATGCGTGTGGAGCGTTAGAGTTAGTAGATGCCGATGAAAATGAAGTCAAAAATGCAGGTTTTGTAGCGGGTTTTTGCGGACCGTTTAATTTGCCTGAGAGTGCCGAATTTTACATAGATAAAGAACTTGAAAATGCCCGTGAGATGATTTGTGGAGCAAATGAAGAAAATTATCATTTTATCGGCTGCAATGTCGTTAGTTTTAAGGCGGAACGATTTAAAGATTTAATAGCCGTGCAAGAAGGCGATAAATGCTCGTGTTGTGGCGCTAAACTAGATAAAACCAAAGGCATTGAAGTTGGACACATTTTTAAGCTCGGACAAAAATATTCCGATCCAATGAACGCTAAATTTTTAGACGAAAACGGCAAGAGTGTGCCGTTTTATATGGGTTGCTATGGTATCGGCGTGAGCCGTCTAGTCGCAGTCGCAGTCGAGTCTAGCCACGATGAGAAAGGTTGCGTGTGGAGCAAAGAGTTATCGCCTTTTGCGCTAGAAATCATCATTTCAAATGCAAAAGATGAAAATATCGTTAATTTTGCGACCGAACTTTATGAGAAATGCCGAAATTTAGGCATTAACGCCTTGCTTGATGATAGAAACGAACGCTTTGGCGTTAAGATGAACGATTACGAGCTTATGGGCTTTCCATACGCCCTGCTAGTCGGCAAAGGCCTAGCTAACGGCGAAGTAGAGTTTATCGAGCGCAAAAACCTAGAAAAACAAAGCATTAGCGTGGATAAAATTTTGGATTTTATAAAAGAAAAATTGGCGTAAATGCTTGAAATTTGGAGTTAAAATGGTTAGCTATTTCATTACAAAAGAACAATTTTGCAAAATTTGCGTAGAATTTTTAATCTTGAAAGCAAACTAGAAATATGCAAAAAACTATGTGTGAATTATTTGCCGGTGTTGGTGGTTTTGGGCTTGGTTTTTCAAGGTTGCAAAGTGGTTGGCAAACCGTATGGTTTTCACAATGGGAACCAAATAAAACAAAACAATGGGCACACGAATGCTATGTAAAACATTTTGGTAATTTTGCCGATGAAAACGGCGAATTTCACACAAACAAAGACATTGCAGAAGTAGATAAAAAAACTATACCAGATCACACGCTTTTGGTCGGTGGCTTTCCGTGTCAGGATTATTCGGTGGCAAATTCGCTTCCAAATTCCAAGGGCTTAGAGGGACAAAAAGGTGTGCTTTGGTGGCAAATAAGAGATGTTATAATCGCAAAAAAGCCACCATTTTGTCTTTTTGAAAATGTGGATAGATTGCTAAAATCACCAGCCAGACAAAGAGGTAGAGACTTTGGCGTTATGCTTTCGACTCTTCATCATCTTGGATATTTTGTAGAGTGGCGTGTTATAAATGCCGCTATTTATGGTGCAGCTCAAAGAAGAAGAAGAGTTTTTATTTTTGCTTACAAAAAAGATACAAAATATGCGAATTTTGTATTAAATAAAAAAATAGAAAATCTTTTTTTGAAAGATAGCCTTATGGCAAAAGCTTTTGCGATAAATAAATTTGAAAAGATAGAAATTTGCGAATTAGATAAAGATATTAAAAAAAATAGCGATGAGTTTAAATTTAATTTTGAAAGCGCAGGTTTTATGATAAATAATAAAATTTACACTACAAAAGTTACAGAAAAAGAAGAAAAACCTGTAAATTTAGAACAAATTTTAGAAAAAAATGTTAGCGAAAAATACTATTTAGATGATGCAAAATTAGAAAAAATGAGCTATTTAAAAGGATCAAAAAAGATAAATCGTAAATCAAAAAATGGACATGAGTATGTATTTTCAGAAGGTCCTGTTGCATTTCCTGATCCATTAGATAAACCTGCTAGAACTATGCTAACTAGCGAATCTACGATAAATCGTAGCACACATGTGGTTTGCGATCCGCAGACAAATAGACTGCGAATATTAACGCCAATCGAAACCGAAAGGTTACAGGGATTTGATGATAATTGGACTGATAATATGAGTGATCGTATGAGATATTTTTGTATGGGAAATGCCCTTGTCGTGCCTATGATAACTCGTATCGGCAGAGAACTAGATACGATAATCGAAAAGGAATAATATGACAACAGAGCATATTTTTGAAAAAAAAGAGATTATCAGACGATTTAACGATATAGTTGGCAAAAAATTTATCGAATTTGATAATATCGGCTATTTTGAAAAATTTAAAAATGTAAAATCACAAAAAGGAATAGCAGGTAGCGCTATCGAACAATGTGTTTTAGAATATCCACAAGATAACGAACAAAAACCTGATTTAATCATAACAGAAAAAGATAAAAAAACTCCGACAGAAGTAAAAACCACCGGTATATTACTAAAAGAAAAATCGAAAAATTATGTAGCAAAAGAACCTATGAGCATAACAGCCGTCGGCGTAGATAAAATTCACACTCAAACATTTAAAACTAGCCATTTTTGGCAAAAATTAGAAAATATGCTAATCGTGTATTACCTTTATGAATTTGGCAAAAATAAAAAACCAGTTAGTGCTTATGAATACAGAAATTTTGAAATAAAAGGATATGAATTCCATAACTGGGAAGAAGATGAAAAGGCTGGATTGAAAATCGACTGGGAAATAGTTCATAAATTTTGCTCGGATATATCTAGTAAATTTAATTGTGAAAAAGATATAAAAAAAGAATTTATCGCCACGAGTGGAACGCTTAGAAAAGAGCTAACTTATATAGATCTCGCGCCTAAATTTCCGCCACGCTTTCGCCTAAAACAATCCGTTGTTTCTACCATGGTCGCAAAATATTTTGGTGATGATTTGATTAAATTGCCTGAAAAATACATTAGCATTAGCGACATAGATAAAAAATGCGAAGAACTAACAAAAAAATACAAAAATAAAACTATTTTAGAAATTTCAAATAAACTTGGCTTAAATTTAACAAATAGCAAAAATTTGGCAGAAAAAATTATCGTAAAAATGTTTGGAGCAGACGCTAAACACTTAAATCAAATAGAACTTTTTGCCAAATTTGGCATAACTGCCAAATCTATAACTCTAACTTCGCTTGGCGCTAGAACAGAAGATATGAAGCTTTTTCATATTGATTTTAATGAATTTATAGAAGATACTAAATTTGAAGATAGTCAAATTTACAATTATTTTGCAAATAACGAATTTTTGTATATTATTTTTGAAGAACCCAAAAAAGCAAAAAATCAAAAATATGAACTTTTTGAAAATAAATTTATAGGCTTTGAGAGAATTGTATTTTCTAATGATTTTATTTATAATATCGTCTATAAAGCTTGGAAAGATACAAAAGATAAGATTGCAAATAAAACATTACTTGATATACCAAATTTTGATACAAACGGAAAACCTAAAATTTTAAGTGACGGAAGTAAATCTTGCGCACCAAATTTTATAAAAAGTTCCCAAAACGAAGTATTTATCCGTGGTGGTGGCATAAATTCTCATTTAAAAAATAAAACAGAAGTTGTAAATAATATAAAAATGCTCCCACAATTTGTTTGGATAAAAGGTTCGTATATAGCAAATGAAATTCAAAAAAATTTAAAGGATTTGCTATGCTGAAATTTTTAATTATTCCGTATTTGATTTTGGAGCTTTTGATAACGGCGCATTTTGTCGATAATAACGGCTTTTTATTTTATGTCGTAGAAGTTTTATTTAGTGCCGTTTTAGGCGTGGCTGTTGTCGGGCTTAGCACTACTGCAAACGCAAGAGAAATTCCAAGAATAACTCTAAATTCTATATTTGGCGGATTTGGCTATGTTATTGCTGGAATTTTATTTATGGTGCCGGGAATTTTATCTGACATTTTGGCTGTCGCAGTCGTCATAATGTCATTTTTAATAAAAAATTTCAATCTTTTTGGGCGAAATACACAAAATTATACGCAAAATAATTCACAAAATAATACAAAATATAAACAAAATGATAACTCAGAAATCATCGATGTAGAAATCATAGAAGAGGAAAAAAAATGAACAAAATCGTAATCGCAACGCGTGGAAGCGCCTTAGCAATGTGGCAAAGCGAACATATAAAAGATTTGATCGAAAAAAAGCACGGCGTAGAAGTCGAGCTAGTCAGTATGAAAACAAAGGGCGATGTTATCCTTGATACGCCATTAGCCAAAATCGGCGGTAAGGGCCTTTTCACAAAAGAGCTTGAAGAGCATATGTTAGCTGGAAATTCGCACCTAGCCGTGCATAGCCTAAAAGATGTGCCTGTGGTTTTCCCTGACGGGCTAGTTTTGGCTGCTATTAGTGAGCGAGAAGACGAACGAGACGCCTTTGTAAGCGAAAAATATGCCAAATTTAGCGACCTACCAAAAGGTGCGAAAGTCGGCACTACAAGTCTTCGCCGAAAAATGCAACTGCTTATAAAACGCCCTGATTTGGAGATTATCTCACTTCGCGGAAATGTAAATACAAGGCTTAGAAAGTTAAAAGAGGGCGAATTTGACGCCATCATTTTGGCTAGTGCAGGTGTAAAAAGGCTTGGGCTTGATAAAGAAATCGCCCATTTTTCGCCGTTTAGCTTGGACGAAATGATTCCTGCGATGGGACAAGGTGCGCTTGGAATCGAGTGCAAAGATGAGCGTGAGATTTTGGGAATTTTGGAATTTATAAATAATAAAAACTCGGTTATCCAAACCACTATCGAACGCAGTTTTGTGGAGCGTTTAGAAGGCGGTTGCCAAGTGCCAATCGGCGTAAATGCGCAGATTATCGGTGATGAAGTAAAAATTCGCGCTATCGTTGGGCTACCTGACGGGAGTGAGTTTATAAAAGATGAAACAATCGTGCTAAAAAGTGAGTGTGAAAAAGCTGAAAACTGCCAAAAAATCGGCTTTAAATTCGCCGATAAATTTATCGCCAAAGGAGCAAAAGAACTTTTAAAACGCGCCGAGAGTATGGCGTAAAATAATAAATGAGACGAATTTTTCGACAAATAAAAAGATTATTTTTTATTTTTTGCTTCGTTTATATGACGGTTTGTGCTGGGCTATATTTTTGGCAAGAAAAGCTAATTTTCGTGCCGAATAAATTAGCCCAAAATCACAAATTTGAGTTTAAATTTGCAAAATTTGATGAAATAAATCTAAAAACGCCAGATAACGCTACTTTAAACGGACTTCATTTTTACGCTAAAAATCCAAAAGGTGCGATTTTATTTTTTCACGGAAATGCAGATAATTTGAATAGCTGGGGGCGATACGGCGAGTTTTTTGTAAATTTGGGCTATGATTTTTTTGTGTTTGATTATCGTGGTTTTGGCAAAAGTGGTGGTGAAATAAGAAGTGAAAATGAACTTTTTGATGATACCGACTTGATGTTTGAGTATGTTTTAGGCAAATTTAAAAAAGATGAAATCACCATTTTGGGTTATTCTATCGGCAGTGGTTTATCGGCTAGAATTGCCGATAAATTCGGCATTAAAAGATTGATTTTAGTTTCTGCGTATTATAATTTTAAAGATTTAGCGAGTTCAAAAATCCCGTTTGCTCCAAAATTTTTAGTAAAATATGAAATTCCGACAGATAAATTTCTAGCAAATTTTACAGCAAAAAATCCAAATTCGCAAATTTTACTTTTCCACGGCAAAAATGATGATTTGATTGAGAATTCAAACTCGCAAAATTTGGCTAAATTTTTAAAGCCAAATGACAAATTTTTTGAGCTAAACTGCGGGCATAACGATATTTTCTCAAAATTAGAATTTTATGAAATTTTAAAATCACAGCTAAAATAGGCAGTTTTAAACTGCCTTTCTTGCATAAAACTGCATAATTTTTTTGTGCAAATATAGCGAAAAGATGATTATGCCTGAGCCGATGATTAGGCGGAGCAGGTCGGCATCGTGTCGCCAAAATACCAAATTTACGACGATTGCAGCTGGGATTAGAGCATTATTCATAATGGCTAAGATGCCGCTATCTACTTCGCATGCACCTTTGTTCCACAAGAAGTATCCCACCGCACTCGCTGCGACACTAAGCCACACGATAACGCCGATTTGAAACGGCGTAACGCTGAAATTTTGCGGATTTCCAAAGCCAAGCAAGACAAAAAATGTAACCAAACTAGCTCCGACAAAAAAGTAGCCAAAAAGCTCTTTTTGCTCTTTATATCCTTTGCTTTCGAGTAGAAATTTATACGCACTTTGCCCCAAACCAAAGCAAAAATTCGCAATCTGCACATATAAAAATCCTAGCAAAAAGTCCGAGTTTATGCCGTTAAATTTGATGATAAATGCCCCAAATACGGCGATTGCGACACTTAAAATGTAAAGTGGTCTAAATCTTAGTTTTAATCCGTCATAAATCAAGGTTACATAAAATGGCGTAAATATCGTAAATAAAGCCACCTCATAGACTTTAAGCAGAGTAAAACTTTTGTAATAAAAAATATACATAACGCCGATTTGAACGGCACCGATGAGCGAAATTTTAGCTGCTAAGCTTAAATTTACGCCACGAAATTTCATAAACGGCAAAAAGCAAATCAGAGCTAAAAACACACGCAAAAACGCCAAAAACGCACTATCGACGCCTTTTAAAAACTCGCCAATCAAAGAAAAACTAAACGCCCAAATAAGCGTAACTATGATTAATTTATTCAAAATTTGCCTTTTTGTTATTTTTAAATGGCAAATTTTATATTAAAAATCTGAAATTTGGATAAAATTTCACCTAAATTTGATAAATTTTTGTGAAAAATAGGCTGAATTTATCATAAATTTGGCATAAAAAAAATATAATTCCAAAAATAAAATTTAAAGGCAAAATATGCAAAATTTGCAAAACAAAATGCAAAATGAGTGGCAAAACGAGTGGATAATAAAACTAAGCAAAGCAGGGCTTTTGCGTGTGATTGACGAGCCGTGTGATATTGATTTAGAGATTGCTCACGCAAGTTATATTGAAGTAAAAAAAGATGATTCAAAAGCGCTTTTATTTACTCGTCCCACCGACCAAGATGGCAACTTTTATCCGCCTGTGCTGACTAATATTTTTGGCAGTTTTAAGGCACTAAATTTGATTTTAGGACGCAAGCCTGATGAGATTGCAAAAGAGATTGAAAATTTATTAAAACCAAAAAAACCTGCAAATTTGGGCGAAAAGCTTGATTTTTTGCGTTATTTGATTTCACTTCGCAAGGTTTTTACTACTAAATTTAAAGGCAACGCTCCGTGCCAAGAGCTTAAATTTATGGGCGAAAACGCCGATCTTACCAAGCTTCCTGCACTTAAAACTTGGCAAAAAGACGGCGGCAGATTTATCACGATGGGGCAGGTCTATACCAAAGATTTGCACGGAAATACGCAAAATCTAGGCATGTATCGGCTTCAAATTTACGATAAAAATCGCCTTGGTATGCACTGGCAAATCCACAAAGACGGCGCAAATTTTTATAATGATTACAAAAAAGCAGGGCTTAAAATGCCAGTTTCTGTGGCGATTGGCGGCGATCCGCTTTATATTTGGTGTGGTCAAGCACCGCTTCCTAAGGGCATTTTTGAGCTTTTGCTTTACGGATTTATTCGCAAAAGCCCTGCAAAGCTTGTCAAATCGCTTACAAACGATATTTTGGTGCCGTATGATAGCGATTTTGTGATTGAAGGTTTTGTCGATACAAATGAGCTAGAATTTGAAGGTCCTTTTGGCGATCATACTGGCTTTTACACGCCTGTTTTGCCGTTTCCTGTGATGAGAGTAAGTGCGATAACGAGCAAAAAAAGCCCCGTTTTTCACGCCACGGTCGTGGGAAAACCGCCTTTGGAAGATAAATTTATGGGGTATGCGACTGAGCGAATTTTCTTACCGCTTTTTAAAACTTCTGCGCCAGATTTGATTGATTACAAAATGCCTGAAAACGGCGTTTTTCACAACTTGATTTTAGCTAAATTTGACGCAAAATACCCTGCTCACGCAAAGCAATTAATGCACGCTTTTTGGGGTGTGGGGCAGATGAGTTTTGTTAAACACGCGATTTTCGTGGATAGCAAAGCGCCTGATTTAGGTGACTATGAGACACTAGCTAGATATGTTTTGGATAGAATTTCGCCAAAAAGTCTGCTTTTTAGCGAGGGTGTTTGCGATCAGCTTGATCACGCTAGTCCAAATGCGTGTTTTGGCGGGAAGCTTGGCGTTGATGCGAGTAGCGATTTTTCACCAAATCCGCCTGAAATTTTAAGCGATGATGAGTTGCTTGCCAAATTTAAAAGCGTTTGTGCTGAAATTTTGGACTTAAAGCAGTATTTTACGGACACTAAAAACCCTGTCGTGCTAGTAAATTTGGATAAAAAAGAACACGCAAAAGCTAGTTTCGAGCGAATTTTAAAATTTGCAAATCACTTTAAAATCGTCATTTTTACAGATCCAAAAAATAGCATAAATAACCTTTATATCAGCATTTGGCGGATTGTAAATAATATCGACGCTAACCGCGATATTTTTGTAAATGGCGATCAAATTTGCATTGATGCGACTACGAAATTCGCATGGGAAGGATACGAGCGAGAGTGGCCAGATGAAACTTTGTGCGATAAAAGCATAGTGGAAAATCTCATAAAACGCCAAATCATCGACGATGATAAAGAACTATTTTTGAAATTTGATATATTTTAGTTCAAATTTTTTAGAGTAAAAAATAATATTTTAGTTGTATGAAGTTGGTTCAAAATAGTTATATATAAATTTATATTATGATATAATTTCAAAAATTTTTCAAAAGGCAAAATTATGAAAGATAGCGAAATTTGGGATTATATCCAATCTGATACGGCTTTTTGCGACCTTACTACGGATTTACAAGCTAATGATATTGATTTAAATTCAAACGCAAAATTAGTAATTTTTACAAGGGAAAATTTGGTTTTTTCTGGCTCTTTGACGGCGCAAAAAATCGCTAAATTTTTAGATTGCGAAGTTAAATTTTGTGGGAGCGACGGACAGAAATTTGGCGAAAAAGATGAAATTTTCGTGGCAGTCGGAAGTTATGCAAATATCCATAAAGCTTGGAAAGTAACGCAAATTTTCCTTGAATTTGCTTGTAAAATTTCAACTTACACACACGAAATGGTTAGCAAAATAAAAGCCGTAAATCCAAAGTGCGAGCTTGGCACAACACGAAAAAATATCCCCTTTGCAAAAGAAATGTGCGTAAATTCGGTTCTAGCAGGTGGCGGGACGATACACAGACTAGGGCTTTACGATAGCGTTTTGTTTTTTAAAAATCACACTTTTATTTATGAGAATTTCGCAGAATTTTGCAAAAAAATCCCCGAATTTAAGGCAAAACTGCCTGAAAAGAAAATTATGGTAGAAGTTGAAAATATTGACGATTTTAAAACACTTTTAAGCTATCCTGTCGATGTCGTTCAATGCGATAAAATGGATATTTCAACGCTTATTCAGTGTGTTAAATTTAAAAATGAAATCTCGCCAAATACAGCCGTGAGTGCCGCAGGTGGCGTGAATTTGAAAAACTGCGATGAATTTGCCGGGACGGGAGTGGATTATATCATCACTTCTGCTGTGTATATGCAAGGGGCGATGGATTTAAGTGGAAAAATTTCTCTAATATCATAAATTTGAATACTGCAAGATATATAAAAAATTCGGCATCTAAGTAGCAGTGCCGAATTTTTTATGGACAGATTTTAATTTATTTTTGGTTTTTGTAATTATATATTATATTTTTAAATATATAACTTAAATTTAGCAAATTTTTTAAAAATTTGCTAAATTTTTATCAAAAAACCTAAATTCTAAAAACTATACTTAAACCCTGCGTAGTAATTTCTACCTTGTGCAGGGTATCCGTAAGCATAAGAGTAATCTTCATCGAAAATGTTATTTACTCTAAAATTTAGCTCAAAGTCATCAATCGGACGATAGGCGATTTTTATATCTGTCAAAGTATAACTTTTATTGACGAAATCTTTATCGGATATTGCCGAACTAGCGTATCGTTTGCTCTCATAGCGAACTTGCGGTATTATATCGATTTGTTTAATCGGCGAGTAAATAAGCCCTGCAAAAAGGCTATGTTCCGGAACTCCCACGATATATTTGTTCTCATCATCATCTTTTATGCGTGCGTGCATATAAGTATAATTTCCAAACACGCTAAGATTATCCAAAATTTGCGAATCTACGCTAAATTCGGCACCTGTTTGCTCCTCTTTTCCGACATTTACATTTTTATTCAAACCACTAGATGTTCTGATTTGCGTGATATAATCTTTTGTTTTTGTGTGGAAAAGTGCGAATTTTAAAAGCGTATTGTTTGCTATAAGCTGACTTACGCCGATTTCATAATTCGTCGCTTTTTCTTCACTTAAATCAGGATTTGGCTCATACTGACCAAATCTAGTCGAATATCTATCTTTCAAAGTCGGAAAATTCGTTCTTTGCGAAACAGATGCGTAAAAATTTGTTCCGTTAAACGGCGTAAAATATAAAATCGTTTGCGGATTAAATGCACTAGCATTGTATTTTTCCCACTCGCCTTCAATGGCTGTTTGAGCCTGATTTCTATATTCGGCTTTCTTGATTTTATTATAATCATAACTAGCCCCAACAACCCAAGTAAAATAGTTATTTATCGCCCAGGTATATTCTCCTGCGTAAGAGTAAGTTTGTGCTTTATTTGTCAAGTCGGCACCAGGCGATGTGCTATCTATAACCTTGTGATTATCATTTTTAAGGGCTACTGAAAGTTTTAAGATATTTGCTTCATTAAATTTGAAATCAAGCTCGATTTGACCGCCCATAGTGTAATCATCATATTCGCTTAAATCAGGATTTCCGCTTCTTGGCTCATCTAGCAAGATTATTTTTGCGTTACTTGCGATTGCTCTTGCCACCAAGACAAGCTGTTTTTGTCCGCCTGAGAGTTTTCTAAAAATCTCATTTTTTAAATGTAAAATTTCTGTTTTTTTAAGTGCAAATTCGGCTTTTTGGATGTCAGATTTGGAGTATTTATAAAAACTATTTGCAAAGCGACTCATTAAAACAATATCTAAAACACTAAAATCATAAGGAATAAAATGATTTTGTGGCACAAATGATAGCAAATTTGCCATCATTTTTGGGGTTAAATTTGCCGTGTTTTGTCCGTCTATCTCAATGTTCCCTTGAAATTTTTCCAAATCCAAAATGCACCTTAAAAGCGTGGTTTTGCCACTTCCGTTTGAGCCTAAAATATTTATAATTTCGCCTTTTTTGATATGCAAATTTATATCTTTTAGAGCAAATTTGTTACCAAATTTCACGCTTAAATTTGAAATTTTTATCATCTTATGCCCTTTGTATTTTTAAGCACAACCAAAAATATAGGAATTCCAAACATACTAACCAAAATTCCAATAGGAAGCTCGACGCTAAAATAGGTTCGCCCGAAAGTATCTACGCTAAGTAAAAACAAAGCCCCAAAAAGTGCGCTAAATGGAAGCAGAGCTGCGTGGCGAACCCCAACAATAAATCTACAAATGTGTGGCACCACTAGACCCACCCAAGCGATAATTCCGCCTAGCATTACCGCACACGCGCTTAAAAAGGTAGCCAAGATAATTAAGATTATTCGAACTTTTTTGACATTTAGCCCAAGAGCCTTTGCGTCATCTTCGCCAAGACTTAGCAAATCCACCGAGCGAGATAACACGCATATCCCTAAAATCGCCAAAATCATAAAAGGAAATAGTTTTAAAATCAAATCAAGCTTAGCCAAAGCCAAACTTCCCATCATCCAATAAACTATGCTAGGAAGCGAATTTTCAGGATCTGCGATATATTTTAAAAATGATAATCCTGCACCAAAAAGCGACGAGCTAATAATTCCGCCCAAAATCAACATTAAAATCGTGGAGTTTTTGCCATAAATTTTTGAAATCATCAGGGCAAAAAATACAGCCAAAAAACCAAATAAAAAGGCTGAAATTTGCACATAAATGAGCGAAAGCTTAAAAATCATCGCCAAACTTGCTCCAAAACTAGCCCCGCTTAAAACACCAAGCACACTTGGACTTACCAGAGGGTTCATAAAAATGCCTTGAAATAACGCTCCACTAATCGCTAGTGCCGAACCTATCAAAATCGCCGTTAAAATTCTAGGAAGTCTAATTTGCGTTAGAATTAAAATTTGGTTTTGGATTTCGTCATTTTTTATATTAAAAAATATATAATTAAATAACTCTTTTGTGTCAATTTGATAATGACCCAAGAAAAATGACAAAACAATAACTATACATAAAAGCACTATAATAACGCTAAATTTGATACAAATTTTATCCATTGTCCGACTTTATAAAAATTTCCGCAAGAATTATACCTAATTATATTTTAATTTATATAAATTTGTCTAAATTTTTAAATAAGCCAAATTTTATCTACAATGTGATAAACTCACGCACAAAAAAGGAAAATCAGGTGATAAAATCAAGACTTTGGATAGAAAAAGACGGAAAAAATTTTCTAGGACACGGAAAAGTTGAGCTACTTGAAAAAATAAGAGAGTGCGGCTCGATAAACGCTGCTGCCAAAGCAATGAAAATGAGCTATAAAGCCGCTTGGGACGCCGTAGATAGCCTAAATAATTTAGCCAAATCTCCCGTAGTTGTAAAAATCGGCAACGGAAGCAAACTAAGTGATGAAGGCGAGAGATTAATCTCTAAATTTAGAGAGCTTGAAGCCAAAGAAAATGAATTTTTATCGCAATTTGATGATAACTTAGAACAAAATAGCCTTGCTATTTCAAATTTAAGTGCAAAAAACCAATTTGCCGCAATCGTTCGCGGTATCAGGGGAGATACCGTCAGCGTAGAACTCGAACTTTATATAAATAAAAACACAACTATTTTCTCAAATATCACAAAAGATAGTTTTGAACGCCTTAAAATCAGCGTTGAAACTGCTGTTATAGCTGTTATAAAGGCAAATTCGGTTAGAATTTCAGCAACAAAGCCAAAATTACCAAATGCCTTAAAGTGTGAAATCTCAAAAATCAAAACAGGTGAAAAATTAACACAAATTTCGCTAAATTTGGCTGATTTGACACTAACTTCAACCGTAAAAAACCAAGAATTTGGCGAATTTAAAGTAGGCGATAAAGTTTATGCTTGTTTTATGCCGGACAGCGTAATAATCGGAAAATAAAGGATAAAAAATGAACGCATGGGACGAAATGTCAAAGATGTATCCGCACTACGGTGATAGCGATATGATGCGAGATGTAGAAACCGCACTTTCATTTTGCTATGAAAGTGGCGTTAAATTTACTGGCGAAATTATCGATATTGGCGCAGGGACGGGCATAATCGATTTAGAAATAGCACTTAAAAACGAAGTTAGCATAACCGCCCTTGATATGTCTAATGAAATGTTAGAAATTCTTAAAAATGACGCAAAAAGATTAGGAGTTGATAAAAAAATAACTACAATTAAGGGCAATTTTGACGAATTTGAGCCAAAAAAAGGGTTTGATATTGCTATTGCCAGTTTGTGTCCTGCTATAAATTCTGTGAAAAACGCATATAAATTTATAAATTTGACAAATAATATTGGAATTTATATCGCTTGGGGCGCTTATAAAGAGTGCGAATTTTTGGATTTGTTAATAGAAAAACCAAATCCAAATATCAAAGGTTGTATAAAAACAGCCAATATGCACGAAATTTTAAATGATTTAAATATCAAATTTAAAAGCAAACTTTTCAAAGCAGACTGGGAAAACATAATGAGCGAAGAAAAGGCTATGCAATATGCAAAAACAATGCTTATGCGTTGCGAATTAGATATTGACGAAAATCATATTAAAAGTGTTGTAGCTAAATTTAGGCAGGCTGACGGCGTTCATATACTAACAAAAGCACAAAAAGGCGTAACTATTTTTAGTGTTTGATTATGCGTGGTTTTAGCAAATACGATATTATCGGATTTTTCTCATCTACGATTTTATATTTTTGCTTTGTCTTTTCTATTTTAAAATTTGCAAATCTCTCGCCGATTGTACCAAAATCAAATTCGCTAAATTTTGAAAATGTTATGATGATTGATATAAATAATTTTAACTTTTTAAATGATAATGATGAAAAAATTTCAGAACAAAAAAACTTTCCAAACGATATAAATGAAAATTTACAAAAAGACGATTTAGTAGAAAACGAAAATTTACAAAACTTTACCGATGATTTAGTAGAAAAAGAAGTTTTACAAGAGATTGTGCCAAAATCAGAGCCTATTTTGCAACCAAAACAGACATTGGCAAAACCAAAAAAACAGGAAAATGCGAAAATAAAAAAATCTAAAAATTCAGTAAATTTAGATTCACAAAGTGCAAATTTAGGCGGAAATTTAAATAACATAAATAGCGCAAATAGTTTAAATTTAAATCAAAATACTAATAAGATTGCAAATTCCGATATTTCGGCTATTTTAAAAACTATAATATCAAAATATGCCAAGCAAAATTATCCAAGCGAAGCTAGAAAGCTTCGCCAAACAGGAAGCGTGGAGATTGGATTTTATTACACAAAAGAGCGAAGAATTGAAAATTTGCAAATTTTGCAAAGCTCTGGTTTTTTAAATTTGGATAATGCGGCACTAAATGCGGTCAAAAAAACAAAATCAAAATTTCCAAAACCTGATAAATCAGATTATTTTACACTTAGCATAAATTTTACTTTAACTAATTAAAAATTTTTATCTTTTAGTAAAAAATAAAGTTATATTTTTATCAATATAACTCGCTGTAATGGTATCTGGCATTAATTTTTAAACAAATATAAATTCGTAATTTTATTAAAATTATATTTCTTAAAAAAATAAAAAAATTGTTTAAAAAAATAGGTTTAAAAATAAAAAAATTCATCTTTTATAATTGATAACTAAACGCAATTTCAAATTTCTAAAATTTATGATATTTGCGACTAAAATTATCTATTTTATTAAAATTTATTCAATAAATTCAAAAGAGTAAATTTATCGTATTTGATACAAATCAACCATTTTAACGAATAATCTTGTATTATTATGTTGCTGAACACCCGTGTAGGGTGTTGATTTTTTTATGAAAGGTTCTCTTATGGACAGACGAGAATTTATCAAGAGTTCTGCTGCCGCTGCTGCTTGCAGTGCCGCAGGTATTTCGGCTCCTAGCCTAGCAAGTGCAGCGGATGGCGAAAAAGACTGGCGCTGGGATAAAGCGGCATGTCGTTTTTGCGGAACCGGCTGTGGTATTATGGTTGCTACAAAGGGTGGAAAAATCGTAGCCGTAAAAGGCGATCCACTATGCCCTGTAAATCGTGGCTTAAACTGCATTAAAGGATACTTTAACGCTAAGATTATGTATGGTGAAGACCGTATTACAAAACCTCTTTTGCGTATGAACGAAAAAGGCGAATTTGACAAAAAAGGTAAATTCGGCGAAGTTAGTTGGCAAAAAGCCTTTGATGTTATGGAAGCACAATTCCGCAAAGCTTATGCCGAAAAAGGTCCAAGCGGACTAGCTGTATTTGGTAGTGGTCAATACACTATCATGGAAGGTGTTGCGGCTGTTAAGCTTATCAAAGCAGGTTTTAGATCTCACAATATCGATCCAAATGCCCGCCATTGCATGGCAAGTGCGGTTGTTGCGTTTATGCAAACATTTGGTATAGATGAGCCGTCAGGTTGTTTTGATGATATAGAGCTAACCGATACAGTTGTTTGCTGGGGCGCAAATATGGCAGAAATGCACCCAGTTTTGTGGTCTCGCGTAAATGACGCAAAACTTAAAAACCCAGATCGCGTAAAAGTTGTAAATTTATCAACTTTTTCAAGTAGAACTTCAAGCATTGCAGATATTGAGATTATTTTTAAACCTCATACTGACCTTGCGATTTGGAATTTGATTGCTCATGAAATTTTATATAACCACCCAGAATCTTTTGATGAAAAATTCGTAAAAGAGCACTGCGTGTTTGCAACAGGTCCTGTTGATATTGGTTATGGTATGAGACCAAATCCAAAACACCCTAAATTTGATCCAAAAGAGGTCGATACCGTAGCAAAAGAAGTTTCAAAAGTTCTAAGCGAAAATGAAGGTGTAACTTTGGCATATCTAGGTATGAAAGCAGGAGATACACTAGAAAATAAAAGTAATGGTAAAGCCGATTCACATTGGCTAATCGGATTTGATGATTTCAAAAAAGCATTAGAACCTTATACACTAGATTTTGTTGCAAAACTAGCAAAAGGCGATGATAATGAAGATTTGGAAAGCTTTAAGAAAAAACTTCAAGCCCTAGTTGATTTATATATCGAGAAAAACAGAAAAGTAGTAAGCTTCTGGACAATGGGTATGAACCAACACCAAAGAGGAACTTGGGTAAATGAACAAAGCTATATGGTGCATTTCTTATTAGGCAAACAAGCTAAACCGGGCGACGGAGCATTCTCGCTAACAGGACAACCAAGTGCTTGCGGAACCGCAAGAGAAGTAGGAACTTTCTGCCACAGATTGCCAGCTGATATGGTTGTAGCAAATCCAAAACACAGAGAAATGACTGAAAAAGTATGGCAAATTCCGGCAGGAACTATCAATCCGCGCCCAGGATTCCCTTATGTAAAACTAATGAGAGATATTGAAGACGGTGCCGTTAAATTTGCTTGGGTTCATGTAAATAACCCATGGCACAACACAGCAAATGCAAATCACTGGATAAAAGCAGCAAGAGAAATGGATAACTTCATCGTTGTAAGTGATCCATATCCGGGCGTATCTGCAAAAGTAGCGGATTTGATTTTACCGACTGCTATGATTTATGAGAAATGGGGAGCTTACGGTAATGCTGAGCGAAGAACTCAACATTGGCGACAACAAGTATTACCGGTAGGCGAAGCGATGAGTGATACATGGCAAATTTTAGAATTCTCTAAACGCTTTAAGATTAAAGATTTCTGGGGCGAGAGAAAAATCGATGATAAACTAACACTGCCTGATGTTTTAGAAGAAGCTAAAAAAATGGGTTACGATCCAGAAGATACTCTCTTTGATGTATTGTTTGCAAACAAACGAGCAAAAGAATTTAAAGCAGACGACCCAATCATCGCAGGATTTGATTGTACCGAAGTTTTCGGCGATAGCAGAAAAGTAATCGGAAGCGACGGAAAAGAATTCACAGGTTATGGTTTCTTTATCCATAAATATCTGTTTGAAGAGTATAGAATTTTTGGTAACGGACACGGACACGATTTAGCTGATTTTGATACATATCATAGAGTTAGAGGTCTTAGATGGCCGGTTGTCGATGGAAAAGAGACTCAATGGAGATTTAACACTCGCTACGATACATACGCTAAAAAAGCAAATCCAAACGGTGATTTTGCATTTTACGGAAACCAAGGCGCATTGCCGACCGGAGATATGGCAAAAGCAACATCGGGAGAAGAAAAAACTTCATTTAAAAATAAAGGTAAAATTTTCTTCCGCCCTTACATGGATCCATGCGAAATGCCAGACAAAGAGTATCCGCTATGGTTATGCACAGGTCGTGTGCTAGAACACTGGCATTCAGGCACGATGACTATGCGTGTTCCTGAGCTTTATCGCGCTGTTCCTGAGGCACTTTGCTTTATGAACGAAGCTGACGGAAAGAAATTAGGCATAGCTCAAAATGATATTGTATGGGTAGAATCAAGACGAGGAAAAGTAAAAGTTAGAGTAGATTTTAGAGGTAGAAATGTTCCGCCTGTGGGTCTAGTTTATGTTCCTTGGTTTGATGAAAATGTCTTTATCAACAAAGTTTGTTTGGATGCGACTTGTCCGCTTTCAAAAGAAACAGACTATAAAAAATGCGCTGTAAAAATTTATAAGGCTTAGCTATGCAAAGACGCGAAGTTTTAGGTTTAATCGGATTAGTTGTTGCAGGAGGTAGCGGATTTTGTGAATTCGCAAGAGCGGAAGATAAAATTCGCATTAGACCGCCGGGTGCTCTTGATGAAAAAGAATTTATGAGTAAGTGTATCCGTTGCGGACTCTGCGTGGAAGCCTGTCCGTTTGATACGCTAAAATTAGCTGAATTTCGCGATAGTGGAGTGCCAAATGGGACACCGTTTTTCGAACCACGAAAAGTTCCTTGCTATATGTGTGAAGATATTCCTTGCACTGTGGCGTGTCCGACTAGCGCATTAGATAAAGATTTAGTTAGCGAAAATGATAAGCTAAATATCAATAAAGCACAAATGGGCGTTGCAGTTGTTGATCAAAAAAACTGCGTTGCATATTTTGGAATTCAATGCGATGCATGTTATAGGGCTTGTCCTGTTTTGGATAAGGCTTTATTTATCGAATACAAACGCAACGAAAGAACCGAAAAACACGCATTATTGCTTCCTGTTGTCGATAGTGATTATTGCACGGGGTGTGGAAAATGCGAAAAGGTTTGTATAACAACAAAACCTGCCATAACCATTTTGCCTAGAAAGGTAGTTTTGGGTATTCCAAATGATAACTATGTCAAAGGCTGGGTAGAAGGCGATGACGCAAGGCTTGATGAAGTTGATAGCAAAATCAAGCTAGACTTGAAAAAAGGCGTTGATTACTTAAACGGAGGCGAACTATGATTTACACTATTTTAAGAAGAATAGTTCAGCTTAGCATACTTGCACTTTTTATAGCAGGAAATTGCTATGGTGTGAAAATTCTGCAAGGAAATTTAAGTTCATCAATGCTATTTGATAGCATAAATTTAAGCGATCCGTTTGCTACGCTTCAACTACTTTTAGCAGGTTTGAGTTTGGGCACGACTGCATTAATAGGCGCACTGATTGTGTTAATCTTTTATGCTTTGGTTGCACCAAGGGCGTATTGTGGTTGGGTTTGCCCTGTGAATTTATTGAGTGATTTGGCTGCGTGGATAAGAGAAAAATTTGGTATAAGAACAAAAATTTTAAGCGTTAGTAAAAATGCAAGATATTATCTAATGATTTTAGCTCTGATTTGTAGCGGATTATTTGGTATTGCAGCGTTTGAGATGCTAAATTATATCGGATTTTTTACAAGAGCTGTAACTTCGCTTAGCATTTCAGCTTTTAGTATAGCTCTTATTATCATTATCTTTGAAATTTTCGCAGGAAATAGAATAATATGTTCCCATATTTGTCCGCTTGGCGGATTTTGGGCGATAATAAGTAAATTTAGTTTAATTCGCATTTATCATAAACAAGCAAACTGCACAAAATGTAACAAATGCAAAATAGTTTGCCCGGAAGCTCATATTTTAGAATTAGTATCAAAAAAGGATTTTAAAATTGGCTCTGAGTGTATTAGTTGCGGTCGTTGCGTTGAGGTTTGCGATGATGATGCTTTGAATTTCAGTATTTTAGGAGAAAAAAAATGAAAAAATTACTTGTGTGCCTAAGTATTGCGGCTTGCGTAAGTTTGTTTGCAGCTGACGGTGCAAACAAATCAGAGCCGACTTTTAGGTCTGATTATACTAACGAGAATTTTGCTTTGCCGACTTATGAATGGAAAGCAGAAGCACCGGGAGCAAATGCTGTTTTAGAAAGAAGCTTTGAAAACGCTCCGCCGTTAATCCCGCATAATCTAGATGATATGCTTCCGATTACGACTGATAATAATATGTGTCTTTCTTGCCACTCGCCAGAAGCTGCCGAGCCGTTGCAAATAAAGTCATATCCAAAGAGCCACATGACAGATTTGCGTGATGAAAATCAAAAAAGCTTGGAAGGAGCGCTGTCTATGTCGAGATACGACTGTGTTTCTTGCCATGTTGTGCAATCTAACGCAACACAACTTGTAAAAAACAATTTTGAAGCAGATTTTAGTAGATTTAAAGATTCAAACACTAGCTCGAATTTGCTTGATGTTTTAAATCAAGGCGTAAATGTTAGATAACGCATTGTTGTAAATTTAGCCAAATTTTGGCTAAATTTACACATTTTTTTAAAAAGGTCTGTTAGATGAAAAAGTTTTTTGCTGTTTTTATGATTTTAGTAGGTATGCTTTTTGCCGATAATAAGATTGAAGTTGTCGGAAATATTGCTATTTTAAAACAAATAGACGGGGAAATTTTCGCAGGGACTGATGCCGGAAAATTGTTTCGTTATACGCACGGAGATGAAAATGCAACGCAAATTTTTGAATTGCCAAAAATTAAGAGCTATGTCGATGGCGATATTGATTCTAAAATCATAGATCTTGATAAGCTTGGCGATAAATTTGCACTTTTAATCAACGGCGATTATATGAGTAAAGTTTTGGGAATTTTAGAAAACGGCGAATTAAAAACTTTTACTCCGCCTATAACAGGGATAAAAAAGCTAATTTTCTTTGATGAAAATACCTTGCTTTTGTTAGGAATTGGAAGCGAAATCATATACTATGACATAAATTCGCAAAAAGTTACATTTGAACACAAAATTTCAGATTCGCCTTTTGGGGGTGTTTTCTTTGATAGAGAAAAAAATACTATAATGTTATCAAACGAAGGTGGCGTTATATATTTCTTCGATGCCGTAAATAAAAAATTCTTGCGTAAAAAAAGTATCCAAAAAGATAATATTTTTAGCGTAGCATTTTACGGCGATAGGGCTATTGCGGGTTCAAATGACAAAAGTTGTTATTACGAAAACGGAGCATTTTCTAAATTTTTCGATGCAGGATTTTTAGTTTATAGTGTTGCATTAAATGATAAATTTGGTGCATTTACCGATGAAAATGGCATAAATATCATAAATGTTGATGGTGAAATTATCAAAAAAATCGAATACAACGGCGAAATAATCAATAATATGACTTTTTATGATGATTATTTAATTGGAGCAGGATACGATAAAACAATACATTTTTGGAGTTATAAATGAATATTTCAAGCGTAATAATCTATGCAAACAACGAAGTAAATTTACAAAATTTAGCTGATAATGTCGCTAAAATAGACTTTTGCGAAGTGATTGCGGCACAAGATGGCAAAATAGTAGCAATCATACAAACAGATACACTAGATCAAGAACTAGGTGCTTTTAAATCAATGCAAGCGCTTAATGGCGTAAGCGATGTTGCGATGATTTATAGCTATCAAGACCTTGACGAGCAAATCGAAGCTGCAAACAATAATGACATCGAAAGCATTATGCAAAAAATCGATGACGAACCTGAGATTAAAAATATCAAATATGGTGGTCATTTAAAAATTTAGTTTTTAGATTTTTAGTCAAATTTGCTATTAAATTTTTTGAGCTCAAATTTATAAATTTATATGAATTTTATGCAAAATTTAGACTAACTTTACGACAAATTTTGGATTACCAAATTTGAAAGCTCATCATTTTTGTGCGAAAGGCTGATTTCGACGATTTTAACAAGCTTTTTAGTTATGCCTTTGATGATTTCAATATCATTTATCATCGAAGTTGCCATTTTGTTTGAAATTTTTTTCTCTTCAAGCAACGCATCTGGTTCAAGCGAGATACTTCGATACTCTTCACGCAAAGCACGAAGCTCGGTTAAACCGGCTTTATCATCTATTTTCAAACTTCTCATTTTTTCGATTACCCTAAGTCCATGGAGCATTTTTATGCGAAGCTTGTCATATTCTGCTTTGGCGTAAGGGTTGGTTGATGTCATAAATTTATATATATTTGGCTGGACATTTTTCATATCTTTTAATACTTCTGCTAAAAGTAGGGCACAGCGCCTAATGTCCATAAATTTATTCAAGTCATCTTTTTTTGCATTTTGACTTGCATTTATGAGATATTCCATAATTTGCGAGTAAATTTCCTTAAAGCGATTACTATAAAGCTCATCAAAGTCGATTTTAAGCGGAGTTTGACGAGAGACAATGATTTTTTCGCTTGAATTTGGCGAAGCAATGTCGCTTTTGGAAATGCTTATAGATTTTGCCAAAATTGAGCTTGTATTTTCATATAAGTGTTCCATTTCTTTAACTAGCACAATAGAAGCACTATCGCTAAAATTGTCTGTTTTTTCTCCAAGATACTTTGCGTAATCAACTTTCGAGCGTTTTTTGTTAAATTTGACAAATTTATTAAGTAAATTTGCCATAAAATCAGTCAAAGGATAAAAAAGGCACACGCCAACGACATTAAAATATGTATTAAAAACAGCTAGTTTTAGGACAAAATCATCTTGTGCGATACCGACGAATTCGGAAGTCCTATCCGTTAAAAACATAAATAATTTTATAAAAATCAAGGCAATTAACGCACTTGTAACATTGAAAATTACATGAGCTACCATTAGTTTTTTGCCTTCTAAATTTGCATTTATAGAGCCGATGACTGCCATTATGGTGCTTCCGACATTTGAGCCGATTGCGATAGCAATGGCATTTTCATAGCTTAGTTGATTAAAGCTAAGTGCTGTTATAGCCAAAGTTAGCGTGGCGTGTGAGCTTTGCATGACGATGGTTACGCCGATACCAACGGCAGTATAAAGTAAAAGTCCGCCAATGCCGCTCATAGCGTATTTTGTGAGATCTAAGCTTTCTTTGACGCCGTCAAAGCCTGTTTTTATATAAGCAATTCCTAAAAACAAAAGCCCGATACTAAATAAAAAATAGCCAAAACCTTTTGAATTATCACTTTTTTTGAATAAAAATAGCATTCCAACGACGATTAAAGGCATAGCATAATACGCAATATCAGCTTTTATGCCAACTCCTGCGATGAGCCATGCGCCTGCGATCGTGCCTAAATTTACGCCAAAAATGATAGCAAGTCCCGCTGTAAGGCTAATAAGACCTGCGCTTAAAAATGAAATTGCTAAAATGCTAACTAGACCGCTTGATTGCATTAAGCAGGTGGTTATAAAGCCAAATGAAAAGCTTTTATAGCGTTTGTCGGTAGTTTTTTTAAGAAAATTTTCGATAATCGTAAATGAAGCAAAACTTTTTTCTAAAACACTAATGGCGTATAAAAATATGCAAATTCCAAAGGCAATCGTCATAAAGCTTTTACTTACAAACATACAAACGCAAACGCCGATAACCAAAACGGCAAATATAACGCTTTGTCTGTAAGTTTGAAGCCATTTAATGACAGACATTTATCTCCTTGTGTAAAAATCTAATTTCTTACCTTTTCACAAGCCTCTTTAAAACCATTTTGACAAGCTAATTGATAGTAATTTTCGGCTTTTGAGGCATTTTTTCTTGCTATTTTTCCCTCATCATAAATGTTTCCAAGTTTAAAGCAGCTAACACCGATATTGCCGTTTTCACAAGCTTTTTTATAAAAATCAATTCCCATTGCGTTTATTTGAACATTTTGTCCTTCTGCTATATAAATGTCGCCAAGCGAATAACATGCTAACCATATATTTTTATTACATGCTTTATCGTAATAATTTCTTGCTTTAATGTCATTTTTTTGAACCGTAACCCCTTCTTTGTATATATTTCCAAGATTATAACAAGCATTGTATTCGTTCGCATTGCAGGCAAAATTCCATAACTCATAAGCTTTTTTAGAATCCTTTTCTACGCCCTGACCAAAATGGTATGAAACGCCTAAATTTTGACAACCGCTAGGATTTTTTCCGTCACAAGCTTTTTGCCAAAATTGCACAGCTGTTTCCAATTCGCCTGCTTGATATAAAACCGTGCCTACATCGGAGCAACTTGCAAAGTTGTCGTTTTTGCACTCATCAACAAGAGTTTGTAAATTGGCACCAAATCCTACGCTAAGGGTAAGACAAATAGTTAAAATAATTTTTTTCATAGAAACATTTTTCCTTTCACGAAAAAGCGCTTCGCTTGTTTTACTCTGCTACGCTTCGCTCCGCAAGAAACATCGGCTATGCCGAGCGCTTCGCTTGTTTTCACAAATAATCCTTTGAAAATTTATGAATTCTATCATAAAATTTTATATAAAATCCTTATCTCGTAATTGAGAATATAAATTTAGCACCGCAATAAATAGTGTTAAAATCGCAGGTCCTAAAATCACGCCCCAAAATCCAAATGTCGCAATGCCCGAAAGCATTGAGAAAAATATCAAAAGCTCATTTATGCTTGTCGGTCTTGTTACAAGCTTTGAATTTATAAATTTAATGACTAGCGGCTTTATAAAGCTATCGGCTAGAACCGAGATTAGCACGACACAATAAATTAAAATAATAATCGCTCCGCTTGTGTTGCCGTTTGCGAGTTCGAAAATCGCCGTTGGCACATATACTAGCGCACCACCGATAGCCGGTATTAGCGATGAAAAAGCAAAAATTATCCCCATTAAAACAGCATCGTGTCCGTAAATTCCTGCGATAATCGAAAATAAAAATCCTTGTAAAATCGCATTAAAAATGGTTGAATAAAACACGACGCTCATTGTATTTGCAGTTTGTGAAAACATATAATTTAGCTGTTTTGTGCCAATTGGCGTGGATTTGCGAACAAAAAGCAGAAAATCCTTTCCGTAAAGATTGGTAAAAAAGTAAAAAATGATGATTAAGCCCATATCTGCGATAAATTTGGCACTTGATTTCCCAAGTGTCGAAAGATAGAGTGCGCCTTGCTTTGCGATACCGCCAAAGTCCAAATTTACGATAAATTCTCGAATATTTGTTTCAAATTTATCAAAAGGCGATGGCAAAAGTGAAAAATCGTAATTTTTTACAAAATTTACCGTTTGGCTGATAAATGTAGCGTCTAAATTCGCAGCATTTTTAAATATCGCAATTACGGCATAGATAAACGGCACAAAAAATATACAACACAAAATCAAAGTCGTCAAAAGTGCCGATAATGTGCGTTTATGGTTTGTAAATTTTAAAATTTTATAATGCAAACCCGAAGTCGAAACTGCAAGTAAAATTCCTATCGAAATCGTTAGCAAAAATGGCTTAAATAGGTATAAAACCCAGCATAACATAAACACAATAAAACATGCAAAAAATATTTTACTTGTTTTCATAGTTTTACCGCCGTTTTGTCTAAATTTGCAAATTTATTCATCAAAAAGCCCTTTTGAATTTGGTATTTCAAGGCACGGCAATCCAAAAGCCTTTCGTCCTTTGTCGGTTGCGACGCGTCCTTTTGCCGTTTTTTCGATATATCCGTTAGCTAAGAGATACGGCTCGATGACATCTTCTATGGTGCCCTCATCTTCGCTTAAAGCCGCTGCGATGGTCGTTAGCCCCATGGCTCTGCGTTTTGCTTCAAAAAGGATTTCTAAATATTTTATATCCATTTCATCAAAACCAAGCTCATTTACGCCAAGTGCGTTTAGACCTTCATCAGCTCGTTCTTTTGTGATGATATTTTCGTCGTTTATCTCGGCAAAATCCCTTATGCGTTTTAAAAGGCGAAGTGCGATTCTAGGCGTTCCGCGACTGCGTCTAGCTATCTCTAAACTAGCATTTTCTTCGCATTTTTTGCCAAGTTTTGCACTTGCGATTTCGATGATTTTGGCTAGTTCCTTTGGCGTGTAAAATTGCAACCGAAACTGCATACCAAAGCGATCCCTAAGCGGTGCTGAAATCATACCGGCTCTCGTTGTAGCGCCGATAAGTGTAAATTTTGGCAAATCGATTTTAATGGTTTGGGCAGCAGGGCCTGAGCCAATGATAATATCTAAGCGAAAGTCTTCCATAGCCGAATACAAAACTTCTTCGATAGCAGGGGAGAGCCTGTGAATTTCATCTATGAAAATAACATCGCCTTCGTCTAAATTCGTCAAAATCGCAGCCAAATCGCCGCTTTTTTCTATCATTGGGGCGGCGGTGATTTTGATATTTGCTCCCATTTCGTTTGCGATGATATGCGCCAAAGTGGTCTTACCCAAGCCAGGCGGTCCGTAAAAAAGTGCGTGATCTAGGCACTCGTTTCGTTTTTTTGCCGCGGCGATAAAGACTTTTAAATTTTGCTTTATCTTGTCCTGCCCGATATAATCATCAAAGCTAACAGGTCTTAGGCTTGTTTCAAATTCGCTCTCAACGCTGAATTTTTCTATTTCTACAATTCTTTCCATGATTTTCAACTTTTAAAGTATTATTTATCAAATATTATATCGCAAATTTTATTTTCTGACATTTTTTTAAGTTCGTCAATATTGTCTTTGAGATGACGATTATTCCAATATTTGAGATTATTAAAATTATCTGAATAATTTTCATTTAAATCTTGTGCCAAAATTTTGCCTATTTCTCCGAAACTATTTATATGATATTTTTCTAAAAAATATTTTTTCAAATCTTCCGATTCTTTGTTGCTAATCCCAAAAACAAAAACATATTCTTCGTATATTTTGTATCTGTTTAAAATATCATAAAAACATTGTCTTTTATTTATAATTTGATTTTCTGGTTTTTTATCTTTCGGTTTAGTATCAAAATCACACAATATCAAAATATAAGTTTGTTCTGCAATTTTTATATTATCTTTTTTAAATTTAGCTTCAAATTTATGTGGAGCACCCCCATAAACTCCTTTGATATTAAGAATATTTGTATTGTAATTTTGCAAACTCAAATATTCTTTAAAGCCAACAACAATATTTTTAATATTATTATCCTCGCAATAAACTACAATATTTGGTCTATATTTATTTGCCATCAGTAATATCCATATCATATTCTTCTGGCAAATCTGTATAGTCTCCAATTTCTTTAATTGTAATTGGAGATAAATGAGTGTTTCTGCTTAGCCAAAATATATCTTCTGTATAAAAACTATTCATAACTCTTTCATTGTGTGATGATATTATAAGTTGAGAATTTGAATTGCTAAAACTATTTCTAAATTTAAAAGTTATCTTAGATAATTCTTTTGTGCTAATATAATTATTTGGTTCGTCCCAACCTATTAATATATTAGAAAATTTACTATATTGTGCTATAGAATTTACCAATGCAATTAAAAAATAAATTTTTTCTCCAGACGATAATTTTGAAAATTTTAATTTTAGACTTTCTTTTTCATTTTCAAAGTGAATAGTTGCAATAGAATCATAACGACCTGCAAAAGAAATCTCCTTGAAATCTGGAATAAAATCTGTAAGATTTGTTTTTAAAATATTGTAAAATTCTGGGCTATCTCTATAAAGTTTTCTAATGTAACTTATTAAATTAGAACAATCTTTATAAAGTTGTGTTTCAAAATCATCGCCAAAGTCATTAAAATTTGCTGGTATTGGAGAAATAATTAGTAAATCTGAAAGCCAATTTTTAAATTGTCTTATATTTTTATCGGTCCTATTATTTGGTCTATCTGCAAGAATTATTGGTAATGCTACACGATGCCAATCTATATTAAATTTTGCATTATCCTTATTTACTTCGCCGTATTCTCTCTTTATGATTTCATCGTTTTCTATTTTTAAAATTTCTCGTTTTATTCTGCAACGAGAAATATTTTCTAATACAAGTAAATCTATCAAAATTTCATATTCAAATTCAGTGTCATCAATATCAGCGATTATTTTTAATTCTATCGGCTGATTTGTATTCTCGAAGGCAAAATCGTCAATACTTATCATATCATCAAGCTCTGTTTCGCCATTTCCAATATTATTAAAAATTTTCAATACATCAAAAATAGTGCTTTTGCCACCACCATTTTTTCCAACCAAAAGAGCAAAATTTTTATTAGTCATATTTAGTGTAAAATTTTGAAAACATCTGAAATTTTGAATATACAAACTTTTTAGCATTCTTTTATCCTTTAAATAATATTTTATATTTTAGCAAATTTTGTTGTATTTTGCTACTTTTACTTCAAATACTCAAATTCTTTGCTTGGGAAAATGCCTTTTTTGACATCATTAGCGTAGTTTTTTACAGCTTCTCGCACAAGTTCGGCGCCGTCAAGGTAGCGTTTTACAAATTTTGGCTTAAATTCGTCAAAAAATCCTAGCATATCACTCCACACTAGCACCTGTCCGTCGCACGACCCTGCGCCGATACCGATAACCGGGACATTTGCGACACTCATTACTTCGTTAGCCACGCTTGAAACTGTGCCTTCGAGCAGAAGCAAAACCGCTCCCGCATTTTGCACGGCTTTTGCGTCATCAAGAAGCAAATTTAGGGCATTTTTCTCGCGACCGCTTACCTTGTAACCACCCTGAAAGCGAGAAAGTTGCGGTCGCAGTCCTATGTGGCTCATGACGGCAATGCCGTTTTTGCTTAAAAGCTCGACGGTAGCCGCAAAGTCCTTTCCACCTTCGATTTTAAGTGCGTCGCAACCTGTTTGTTCATAAACTTTGGCGCAGTTTTTAAGAGCAAGTTCGGGCGTAGCGCACGAACAAAACGGCATATCCACAACCAAATACGGGTGAGTTAGACCGCGCCTAACAGCCCTTGCGTGATAAATCATCTCATCGACACTTATGCCGATGGTCTCATCGTGTCCGCCAAAGCTCATATTTAGGCTATCTCCTACTAGCACCATATCGACTTGGTCGTTAAAAAGTTTTGCAAAAAGTGCGTCATAGGCTGTTATCATAACGATTTTTTCGCCGTTTTCTTTCATTTTATAAAGGTCATTTATAGTGATTTTTGCCATTTTGAAACTCCAAAATTTGGTAAATTTGAGCGAAATTTTAGCAAATTCAAACTTAAATTTGACAACTAAAAAAAAATGAAGTAAAATTGCAAATTCTTTCTTATCGGGGGTGATTTGGCTTCGACAGGAACGGATTTATCACGGTGGCATGCCGCTTTGGATATAGCGTATAAAATCCAAATTAAAATTAAACGCAAATAACAAAAATTTTGCTCCTGCTTACGCAAAAATCGCGTAAGTTCAGTTGAGCCCTGCTGCGAGCTGATGCTATTTAGGCGAGTGTGCGGGTAACTTTAAATAGCTAGTTTCGTGTTTTGACGAGATACGGGGCGAAATTTAGTCTTTGCTTTGGCGAGTTGTTTTGGAAAGTGAGCAAGCTAGGGCGAGATTTTCACTTTTGCTAAGCATGTAGAGGCTTTGGTAGTTCGCTTTTGGACTGCGGTTCGATCCCGCACACCTCCACCATTTTTTTTGAATTTATCGTAAATTTTTGTGAATTTAACCCAAAAATAAGCATTTTTTAAACTTAAAAGTTATATAATCACATTTCTTTTATCGGCTGGGGTATCGCCAAGCGGTAAGGCAATTGGTTTTGGTCCAATCATTCGGAGGTTCGAATCCTCCTACCCCATCCACTCTTTTTTAAATCCTTTTTTGTCGCAGAGTAGAGCAGTGGTAGCTCGTCGGGCTCATAACCCGAAGGTCGGCGGTTCAAATCCGTCCTCTGCAACCATTTTTTACAAATCAAATTTTTAATATATTTCGAAATAAAATTTATCAAATTCTGTGGTATTTAGCTTTTTTGTTTATTAAATTTTCATAAAAAAAGGCGAATTTGCAAAATGCAGAAATTTGCAAATTCGCCAAAATGTAGTTTAAAATTATTTTACAGGCACTTCAAAGCCGATTTGTATATCTGACCAGCTTTTTTTGCCATGCAAACCTTGTATAACCGGTTCAGCAGCAAATTTTTCAAAAGCTTCTGCCGTGTTAAACAAATTTCCTTCGACCAAATCGATTTCGCCTGTGGCTGTTAGTTTGCCGTCTTTTACTTCATATTTAAGTGGAACTTCTTTTTCAATACCGTTGAAATTTAGACTTAAAGTTAAATCTCCGCTTGTGTCATCGCCTTTAACGCCTGTTATTTTTCCACTTACTTCTTGCGAAGCAAGGTGAGCAAAAAATTTATTTTTAACATTGTTATCGCGAATGGCATTTTTATTTGTATCGATAGAACTTAAATCAATTTTTGCTGTCGAATTTGTTAAAATTTCAGCAACGCTTCCGCTTTGGTTAGCAAAATTAAATTCCGCGGTTTTAAATGTAGCAGGAGTGCCTGTTTCCGGAACTTTCATTTTATTTGGCATTTTATAGCTTAAAAAGTTTATTCTAGCGCCACTTGGATCGATTTCAATACCTTTTACATCAGCTTTTGGCTCTTCTTTTGCTGCTTCATCAGTTTGTGTTGCAGGTTGTTCTGCTGCAACATTGGCGTTTTGATTGGCTTGATTTTGAGCGTTTGCTTGTTCTGCATTTGCAGGAGCTGCTTGACTTTCTGTGTTTTGCGTAGGTTGTTCATTTTGATTTTGAACCGGCTTGTCTGCTTGATTTTCAGGTGCTTGATTTTGCGTAGCAGGTGCAGACTCTTGTGTTGGTTCAGGTTTTTGCTCTACCGGCGCACTAGGTTGAACGGGTTCTTGCTTATTTAGCGTAACCATAGGTTTTTCATCTATCGGATTGCTCTTGCTTACGCTTTGACTAGATGAATTAGCTGTTGATTTGTTGTCATTGGATTTGGTAAAATAATAACCGCCACCGGCTATCAAAGCCAAAACGCAAAGTGCCAAAATAATATTTCTCATTTTTCCTTCCTTTGTAAAAAAATAAATTTAATTATCAGTAAAATTTGCTTAATAACTGATTAAAATTTTCAAAATTTATCTTATTCGATTTGCTTTTGTGTCGTATTTACAATGGCGATTTCGCCATTTTGCACATCAATTCTATCGATAGTTTTATCTTGGAATTTAAAAACCAACTCTTTTGCACCAAAGCTTCTTGCTATGGCTTCAAGTGTATCTGTGGCAGATTTATGAATTTTTCCGCCAAGATCGTTTATGATTTTAAGTGATAAATTTTTTGCTTCATCTTGCGCTTTTTTGATGAGCGAGTTTTTTTCTTCTGCGCTAAATTTGCCGGTTAATTTAGAACTAATGAATTCAGGCAAGAAAAATGGCATAAATTTTGCTTCTTGCTCGTCGTAAAATTTGATATTTTCCATATAAACTTTATATTTGCAAGGTGGCATTAAAATGTCGTATTTATCGTCTCCCAAAGGCGAAATTTTAAACTCGGGACTTAGCAAATCATATATAAAATCTATTTCAAATTCAAAAATTACGGCGATTTTTTTCTCTGTCATAGGAAAATTCAGAATTTTTCCTAAAAAATCATCATCAAATGCCTTTGAAGTGCTTGTTACTATCTCTTTTGAATAAATTCTAAAAACGCTAAGTTCGCCTATATTTTTAAGCTCTAAAAGACTATTTGTAACTTCGTTTTTTTGTGGTTTTTCGCTTTTTTTGTCTTTGAAAAAAGCGAAATAAACAATACCTGCGATCAAAATAACATTAGCAATAAGTAAGAAAAAATCCATTTTTCAACCTTTAAATTTTGCGTTATTATACCACGAATTTTGCGACAAATTTTAAATAAAAACAGCGTTAGAATTTGCAAATTTTCACAAATTCTAACTAAATTTACAAAATCTCTTTAAAATCATATCCTGCATTTTTAAGCGCATAAGCAATGTCTTCTTGGTGATCTTTGCCTTTGGTTTCTAGCGTGATAGTAATCGCAGCGTCGCCGTAATCAAGCTTAGTTGAAAATCTATCATAATCTATTTTAACGATATTTGCATTTGCTTTTCGCAAGATTTCGGTTAAATTCATCAAGGCTCCCGGTTTATCTACAAGCGTTACGATGATTGTCATTTTGCGATGCGATTTGATTAGACCTTTTTCGATGATGATATTTAGCATTTGCACATCGATATTTCCGCCGCTTAGCACTATGCCGATTTTTGCGTTTTTTGGGTAGTTAAATTTAGCGTTCATCAAGGCAGCCACTCCCACAGCACCTGCGCCTTCGACGATGATTTTTTGCTCTTCAAGCAGATATAAAATCGCACTAGCTATCTCTTCATCATCGACTTGCACAAATTCATCAACGCACTCTAATATCGTTTTTAGCGTGATTTTGCTTGTGTCTCGCACGGAAATTCCATCGGCTATCGTGCGAACGCTTTTTGAGTTTATTGCTTCTTTTTTCTTAAAGCTTTCATACATTGCAGGGGCGCCTTTTGCGCTAACGGCTATGATTTTTATATCAGGATTTATCTGTTTAGCACAACTTGCGACGCCACTTACTAATCCACCACCGCCCACAGGCACAACCAAATACTCCAAATCAGCGACATCTTCAAGCATTTCAAGTGCGATTGTGCCTTGACCTGCTTGGACAAATTCGTCATCAAATGGATGAACGAAAGTTAGCCCTTGCTCTTTTGCGTATTCTAGCGCATAAGCGTAAGCTTCGTCGAAATTATCGCCTTTTAAGATGACTTCGCCGCCAAGAGCCTTTGTGCCACTTACTTTTAAAAGCGGAGTGGCTTCGGGCATTATGATGACGGCTCTGACGCCAAAATGTTTTGCCGAAATAGCAACGCCTTGTGCGTGGTTGCCGGCACTAGCAGCGATTACGCCCTTAGCTTTTTCTTCTTCGCTAAGATGAGCGATTTTATTAAAAGCACCGCGAATTTTGTAAGCTCCCGTTTTTTGCAAATTTTCATTTTTTAGATAAATTTCTGCTTCGTAAGCTTTACTCATTTTTGGCGATAACGCAAAAGGCGTTTTATTTACAAAGCCCGAAATAGTGCGTTTTGCCTGAACTATTTTGTTTAAATCAACCATTATTTCCAACCTTTCAAATTTTTATATTCTACCATTATGCACTTGTTTTGAACGAAATTTATGCCGTTTTGCATTGCGATTTGACGGGCATTTTCGTTTGTAATGCCAAGCTGTAACCAAAGCGTTTTTGCACCTTGCGCGATGACATCGCTTATCAATTCGTTTGCAAATTCGCCTTTTCTAAACATAACGACAATGTCAATTTTATCACTAATTTCTTTTAAATTTCTATAAACCTTGTGACCTAAAATTTCATCAAATTTAGGATAAATCGGAAAAATATTTAAATTTTGCGAAATTAAATATTTTGCCACGCGATTGCTGTCTTTTTCTTCATCAGGGCTAAGCCCTGCGATAGCGATATTTTTGGCATTTTTTAAAATTTCTTCTATCATTTTTTTATCCTTTCTAGTAAAACTCCGCACTCGATATGCTCGGTGTGTGCAAACTGATCAAAAATCGCAAATTTAGCGATTTTATGCGTATCGCAAAGTGATTGCAAATTTTGATAAAGCGTTTGTGGATTACACGAAATGTAAATGATATTTTCGTAATTTTTAATAAATTTAAGCACGCTTTCATCAAGCCCGGCGCGTGGCGGATCGACTAAAATATGCGAAAAATCAAATTCGTTTAAATTTATATTTTGCTCTTTTAAACGGCGAAATTCTCTCTCGTTTTTAAATGCGCTCATTAAATCTTCGCTTGAAATTCGCACGAATTTAATATTTTTTACGCCGTTTATTTCGCAGTTTTTTAGGGCGTTTTTGATTGAATTTTTACTGATTTCGGTCGCTAGAACGCTTTTAAAATTCTCACTTAACGGGATTGTAAAATTTCCATGTCCGCAATACATTTCCAAAAAATCTCGCCCATCTCTCACACAACTTTTTGCCCAAGAAATCATTTTTTCATTTACGCTTCTATTTGGTTGCGAAAATGCCGTAGCTTCGTATGTGTAGCGATAAATTTTACCTTCTATTTCAAATTCGTCGCATAAATTTTCGCCGCCAAAAACTAGCTTTTTACCGCGACTTCTTGCGATTAGTTTGATTTTTAGCAAATTTGCTAAATTTTCTAAATCATTTTTGATTTCAAAAATATCTTTATGATAAAGCAAAATCGCCATTAAATCAAGCTTTGAAGCAACAAATTCTATGCCAAAAATTTTGTTTTTTAGATTACGACTTTCTTTTATCTTTGGCAAAATTTCGTTCATCAAATTTGCGATTTTTGGCTCGATAATATGGCAGTTTTTAATGATAACTTTTTCTTTATCTAGCGAATTCATAGCAAAATTTAGCTCGTCGCCGTCATGGTATAGTCCAAACTCAGCTCTGCTTCGATAATTTTGCTCAGGCGAAGAAAAAAATTCAAACTCACCTTTATAAAATTCACTAAAAAGTGAGCAAATTTGTTCTTTTTTATGCAAAATTTGCTCACTATAAGGCAAATTTAGTGTGCAACTACCGCAAATTTCAAAATGTTCGCAGTTCAACTAATCTACCTTTTTGCCGACTATTTTTAAAAGTAGGACAACGCCAATCATACCTAAAAGTAGCGATAGCCAAACGCTAAGCCCAAATGCAACAGGTAAGTAGCCAAGTAAAATGGTAATAGCTCCAACGCTTAGCGCATAGACAAATTGTGTGCTAACATGCTCGATATGATCGCAACCTGCGCCCATTGATGATAAAATCGTAGTGTCTGAAATAGGGGAGCAGTGATCGCCAAAAATGGCTCCTGTTAGCACACCGCTGATATTTACGCACATGTAGGCGTGAAGTTCGTTTCCATCAAGTCCATAGTGAGTGCCGACTGCATGAGCTAATGGAATTGCCAAAGGCATTAAAATTCCCATTGTTCCGAAGCTCGTTCCGGTTGAAAATGAGATAAATGAACCCAAAATAAATATCAAAATTGGTAGTAAAACTTTTGGCGTCGTATCTGAAAGTGCTTCGACAAGGTATTTTGCTGTGCCAAGATCTTTGATAACAGAGCTTAACGACCAAGCTAGCAGCAAAATCACAACCGTAATAATCATAGTTTTCCAGCCGCCAACCCAAATTTCAATGCCTTCTTTTACGCCGTAAATTTTTTGCGAAATTCCCATTATAACGGCGACAAGCGAAGAAAATAGGGCAGCTTCAAATAACACCACAGAAGCATCAGCTCCGCCAAATGTTTCACGCAAAGCCATAAACGAAAGCGGTGCAGCTTTTACTGCTTCTAGCGTTTCGCCTTCGAGCGTTGCTAGACCGTTAAAATAAAATCCTACAAATGAAGCCACAATCATCACTAAAATCGGCACCAAAGCGTTTCTTTTGCGTAAAACAATGCCTTCTTTTGGCGTGAAAGTTTGTGAGTCTAAATTTGAGATTGTAAAGTGTTGTTTGTGTAGTTCGCCGGATCTTGCTGCCATTTCAGCCTTATACATAGGTCCAAATTCTCTGCTCATCAAGGCAGTGCAAAGCACGAAAAATAGCATAAAAATATTATAAAATCTATAAGGAATCGTTTCGATAAAGACGGCAAATGCGTTAATGTCGGTTATGCCGATGATTTCGTAAGATGATTTTATAAGTGAAATTTCTAGTCCGATCCAAGTCGAAATAATCGCTAAGCCTGTAATCGGCGCAGCTGTCGCATCGATAATAAAAGCAAGTTTTGCGCGCGAAACTTTGAATTTATCGATAACCGGTTTCATAATAGGACCAACGATAAGTGCATTTGCATAATCATCAAAGAAAATTACAATTCCCATAAACCAAGTCGAAATTTGCGATAAAAGCGGAGTTTTGGCTCTTTGGCTAAGCCAAATGGCTAATGCTTTTGTTCCGCCCATTTTGGTGATAAGTCCGATTAAACCGCCGATACAAAGCACTTGAAGCAAAATTCCGGCGTTCCATGAATCAGCCATCGAGCTAATAACCCTAGCACAAAGGTCGGTAAAAGCCTTGATAAATGAGCTAAAAATTCCGTTTTCGCTAACGCTTATCATAAAAGTTCCGCTTAAAACGCCCAAAAGTAGCGAAAAAATAACATCTTTTGTGATAAAAGCCAAAACTATCGCCACAAGTGGCGGAATAAGCGTTAAAATGCCGAAAAATTCAGAATTTTTCGCAGCTAAATCTTCGTCGCAAAATGCCAAAATAGGCAAAAATAAAAATAAAAAAATCCTTTTCATATCTGCTCTTTCTTAAAATTTATGATTTTATTTTTTAAAAATTTGAAGCTTGTTTAGTTTGATTTGTCTCACTCTCATAAAATTCCTCTTTTTGTATATTTTCTTTTAATCCTAGATTTTTTAGATATTGTATTGTTTCGTTATTTTCGCTCAAAATAGCGTAATCAAGCGCATTTAAGCCAAAATCATCTAGCACAAATTCGTTTGCTCCGTTTTTAACTAGCATTTCGGTTATATTTTTATCGCCAAATTCGGCCGCATGCATTAAAAGCGTTTTTGAGGGCTCATTAAAAGCACAAAGATTTTGATATGGTTCGTAATTACTTGAAATAAACGCCATTTTTTCTGTATTTGAAATAAGTTTTACATTTAATTTCGCGCCGTTATAGATAAAAAATTTAAGAAGTTCGGGATCATTTTTTTCTACAACATAAAAAATCGGCCTTAAACCAAAACTATTTTTGTAGTTCATATCGGCACCATTTGCGATAAGAAATTTGATATTTTCAGGCGAATTTAGTGCAAAAAAGATTGAATTTTCATCACCGTAATTTACATTGGCACCACGGTCGATCAAAGCCTTCAAAATTTGAGTATTTTTGCCGTGCAAAAGTGCCGTATGTAACGCTGTCGTTAGCCCAAATTCACTACATTCGCAAGAAAAAATAAAATCTTTTATCTCATCGGCTTTGATATTTTTTTGGAGCAAAAGCTCTTCGATTTCACTAAATTGCAAATTTTCTTTGTGATTTTCAAATGCAAATTTCAGATATTCATTTAAGGCAGTTGTCGCGATAACTTTTGCATAGTTTTCATCAAAATCTTTTTTGAAAAATTCGGTTAAATTTACATTTGCGTTATCAAATTCGTTTTTAAATTTATCAAAAAGCATAAAATTTTTTATACTTTTATGCGACCAAACTTCATAGCGTTGTAAATTTGGTTTTTCTTGCGTTTTATCAAGCCCATTTTCATAAATTTTTGGTGCGATTGCTATAAAAGCTAATTTTTCTTGGAATTTTTTTTCATTTACGATTGCTGTGTTTCCTACGCAATCGATATTTTCGTTACGGATTTCTTTGCTTAGCCTATAAAGTTGTTTTAAAAATTTCAAATTTAAAAGCGAATTTTCACACTCAAAATTTGAGTTTAGATACGCAAAATCATCTTTTGGATTTGCAACCATATTTACAAAATATGAATTTGGATCTTTTTGTATATCGTCGCATGTCGAGGCAAATAGAGAATTTGCTAAGATAAGTAAAAAAACCGAGAAGATAATTTTTTTCATATCAAACCTAAATTTTGAAACTAAAAACTATATTTTATCAAAAAAAAATATTTTTAAGCTTATAACATTTTTTTAAATTTAAAAAAGCCGAAATTATGGAAATTTCGGCTTTTATTTTTTTAAAAATTCGGCGAATTTAAAATATCAAATTTGCCGAATTTTGTAAATTTATAACGAAAAATTCTCAATTTCGTTGAAATTTAAATATCTATAAATTTGTGCTTCTTTGCCGTTAAGCTTTTTAGGCACGATTTCTAGGTATTCAGCCACGCTTGGAAGTCTGCCTAGCATAGCACAAACCGCTGCTAATTCGGCTGAGCCTAGATAAACTTTTGCGCCCATACCCATACGATTATCAAAGTTTCTTGTCGAAGTAGAAAATACTATCGCTTCATCACGCACTCTGGCTTGGTTACCCATACAAAGCGAACAACCAGGAACTTCCATTCTAGCTCCTGCTGCACCAAATAGCGCGTAATATCCTTCGCTTCTAAGCTGTTTTTCGTCCATTTTTGTCGGTGGTGCTATCCAGAGCCTAACAGGCACTTGACCTTCGCCTTTTAGCACTTCGCCAAGCGCTCTGTAATGTCCGATATTTGTCATACAGCTTCCCACAAAAACTTCATCGATATTTTTCGCGCGTTTTGGATCGCTTAAAATTTCGCTTAGTGTCGCTACATCGTCAGGGTCATTTGGACACGCTAAAATCGGCTCTTTTATATCGTTTAGATTGATTTCAATCACTTCTGCGTATTTTGCGTTAGAATCTGCTTTTAGAAGTTCAGGGTTTTCTAGCCATTTTTTCATTTTTTCTTTTCTGCGTTCAAGCGTTACAGCATTTTCATATCCGTCTTTTATCATCGCATCAATTAGCTCGATGTTTGATTTGATGTATTCAATCACCGGTTCTTTATTTAACGCAATGGCACACGCTGCTGCGCTTCGCTCAGCCGAAGCGTCGCTTAACTCAAATGCTTGTTCTACTTTTAAATTTTCCAAGCCTTCGATTTCAAGCACTTTTCCTGCAAAAATATTTTTCTTACCCTTTTTCTCGACGGTCAATAAACCTTTTTTAATCGCATAGTAAGGGATTGCATTGACTAAATCTCTAAGAGTAATGCCAGGTTGCAACTCTCCCTTGAATCTAACAAGCACGGATTCTGGCATATTTAAAGGCATGCTTCCCGTAACCGCCGCAAACGCTACTAGACCGCTACCTGCCGGAAAGCTAATGCCGATAGGAAATCTCGTATGGCTATCGCCGCCCGTGCCGACCGTATCAGGCAAAACTAATCTATTTAGCCATGAGTGAATTACGCCGTCCCCTGGACGAAGTGCCACGCCACCACGACTACTCATAAAATTTGGTAAGGTTTTATGCATAATCGCATCGCTTGGTTTTGGGTAGGCTGCTGTGTGGCAGAAGCTTTGCATAACCATATCTGCGCCAAATCCAAGACTTGCTAGTTCTTTGATCTCATCTCTTGTCATAGGGCCTGTTGTATCTTGTGAGCCAACTGTGAGTGTGAGTGGCTCTACATACATACCTGCTCTTACGCCCTCTACGCCACACGCTCTACCTACCATTTTTTGGGCTAGTGTGTAGCCGACACTTTCGTCGCTTTTTGGTTGTTCCGGTTTTATGAAAATATTTTCGCTCTCTAAATTTAAACTAGCTCTTGCTTTCGCGCAAAGCCCCCTAGCGATGATAAGCGGAATTCGTCCGCCTGCTCGAATTTCATCTTCGATTGTATTTGGTAGAAGTTTAAATTCGCTTACGCACTCGCCGTTTTTAAGAATTTTGCCTTGTAATGGATAAATTTCGATCTCATCGCCAGTTTCGAGTTTATCGACATTTGCGACAATCGGCAACGCACCGCTATCTTCTGCTGTGTTAAAGAAAATCGGAGCGATAGTCGAGCCGATGATTACGCCACCTGTTTTTTTGTTTGGAACGCCTTTTATGTCTTCGCCGATATGCCATTGAACCGAATTCACGCCACTTTTACGGCTACTTCCCGTTCCTACGACATCGCCCACATAGACAACTTGGCGACCGCTTTTTTTAAGCTGGGCGATTGTTTCTAGGCTTCCTGGTTGGCGTTTTACTAGCATTGCATTTGCGTGAAGTGGAATATCTGAGCGAGAAAAAGCTTCACTAGCAGGGCTTAAATCGTCCGTGTTTGTTTCGCCCGGAACTTTAAAAACTATACCTTTTATTAACTCAGGGATTTTAGCTCGATTTAAAAACCACTCGGCATTTGCCCATGATTTTAGCACTTGCATTGCAAATTCGTTAGTTTTAGCAAGTTTTTCAACTTCGTTGAAATAATCATGCACGAAAATTGTATTACTAAGAGCCTTTGCAGCGGCACTTGCTACTTCTTTATCGCTATTTTGCAAACAGGCAACTAGCACGATGACATTGTAACCGCCAAGCATAGTTCCTAGCATTTCGACAGCTCTTTTTTTGCTGATAACGGCGATTTCTAAGCCGTGATTTAGGATTTCGTTTAAAAACTCAGCCTTGACTTTCGCAGCATCATCTACGCCCGGACTTACGCGATTTTCAAGCAAATCAGCGTAAAATTCGCTTCCTTTGTCGCCGTTTTTTAGTAAGCCACAAATTTCTTTTGTCTGTTCTGCGTTTAACGGCAACGGCGGTATGCCTAACTCCAAGCGTTCAGCAACATGTTTTTCATAATCTTGTAAAAAAGCCATATTTTGTCCTTATCATAAAATTTTGGCATATATTTTACAAAAAGTAAGCAAAATTTTTATTTATAAAAATGGTTAAATAAGTTTTTTAAGTTAAAATTTAGCAAATTTCAGTTCAAATTTGCTAAATTTAGTAAAATTTTGCGTAAAATTTTATGTATTTTTATCATTGCGAGAATTTATAAAGGAAATTATCGCAATGACATTTTGCGATTGAGATTAAGATTGGGAAAAAGACGATGATTTTAAAATCACTTTTCCATTGAGATAGTTGAGTTGAATATCTATCTCTAAAATACCTTTTTTGAAAAACATTGATCTGAAATTATTTTGCAATTCTTTAAACTGGGTTGTTTTATTGCAATAAAACAGAGCGACTTCTTGATTTTGCACAAAAATAGAAACAATAAAATTTTCAGAATCTTCATCGTCTTTTGTCGTATTTAAAAAAATTTGACTTTCATCAAAAGCTTTAATTTTCGGACAACCATCGCCTGGATATTCATTGATTAAAATTCTCATATTATTTACTTTTTTGATAAAATTTTGTTATTTTGTCAAAATTTATGGTCAAGCAAAGCAAATTTGGTTAGTTTTTAAAACTTTATAAAAAATTTTCTTCACCTGCTTTTGTAATTATACATAAATTTAAATAAAGGTAGAATTTTTTTTTAAGCTAATAATTTTAACAATACGATAAAAAAATATGATAAATTTAAATTCTCGCAAATTTCAGTCTAATCGAATTTAGCACCACGGTTACTGAGCTAAAACACATTGCAGCTGCACCAAACATCGGTTTTAGTAATATTCCCCACAAAGGATATAAAATTCCTGCCGCCACAGGTATGCAGATGAGATTGTAAAAAAACGCCCAAAAAAGGTTTTGTTTTATCGTCGTCATGGTTTTTTGCGATAAATTTATCAGATATTTCAAATTTCGCAAGTCGTTTTTGATAAAGATTATATCTCCGGCACCCTTGGCGATGTCGCTACCTGAGTTCATCGCGACACCTATATCGGCGGTTTTGAGTGACGGAGCGTCGTTTATACCGTCCCCTATGAAAAGGACTTTTTCGCTGTTTTTTAAATTTGCTATAAATTCGTATTTTTGGCTTGGCAAAACTTCGCTGATAATCTCATCTATGCCTAAACTTTTGCCGATGAAATTCGCTGTTTTGGCGTTGTCGCCTGTTAGCATTATGGTTTTTATGCCTTGATTTTTAAGTGCCCTTATACACTCACTCGCTTCATCTCGCAAAATGTCGCTAAGTGCCACAAAACCCACGAATTCGGCATTTATAGCCACAAAAATCACGCCAAAGCCGTTAGATAAAAATTCATATGCATTTTTTGGCGTTTCAAATTCCACGCCGTTTTCATTTAAAAGCTCTTTATTTCCCGCTAGTAGCGTAAATTCGCCGTTTTGTGCCTTTATACCACGACCCAGCAAACTCTCAAATTCCCCGTCAAATTTAGCAAATTTAAGCCCTTTTTCTTTTGCAAATTTCACAATCGATTTTGAAATTGGGTGTTCGCTAAGCATTTGCGCGCTTGCGATTAGCCCTAGATTTTCATCGCTTAAATTTGTAAAATTTACCGAAATTTCGCCCCTGCTGAGTGTGCCTGTTTTGTCAAAAACGGCGATTTTCGTATCTTTTAGGATTTCTAAAACTTCCGGGTTTTTCACCAAAACGCCGTTTTTAGCGGCATTTGAAATAGCGCAAACTATCGCAATGGGCGTAGCCAAACCCAAAGCGCAAGGGCATGAAATAATCAAAACACAAATCGCGCAAAGCAGGCCGATATGGGCTTTTCCTGCGATTAGCCAAATCACAAACACGCAAACGGCGATAAAAATCACGCTTGGCACAAAGATATTTGCGATTTTATCGGCAAAGCGAGAAATCGGCATTTTTTTGCTTCCTGCTTCGCTAAGTAAATTTTTGATTTCAGCTAAAACGCTTTGGTGCGAAAATTTGGTGATTTCGACCTGCAAAATTCCTGCGACACTCACGCACCCAGCATTTACCGTATCTCCCGTCTTTTTAAAAACGGCTAAACTCTCGCCGGTTATCAGGCTCGTATCGATTTCAGCTTCACCACTTATGACCACGCCATCGCCCGGGATTTGCGCGCCGTTTTTGACTAAAACTTTATCGCCCGGTTTTAGTTCGTTAGCCAAAATTTCGCGCATCGTGCCGTCAGGGTTGATCAAAATCGCCTTTTTTGGGCTTAAATCGATAAGTTTTTTAATATAGTCGTTCGCTTTGAGTTTGCTTCGTTCTTCAAGGTATTTTCCTAGCAATATGAAAGCGATTATCATCGATGAAGAGCTAAAATACAAATTCGCCCACTCGTTTCCGCCCTTAAAATGGACAAAAATCGCACTTCCTAGCGAATACAAATACGCCGCAGACGAGCCAAGCGAGACCAGCACATTCATATCGTAGTTTTTGTTTTTTAGCGACCCATAGGCATGGTAAAAGAAGTTTTTGCCACAAAAGCCTAGCACAACTGCACCCAAAATCGCACAGAGCAGGGCTTTTACGGCGAAGCTGAAATTTGATTTCATCTCAATTAGCATTATAAAACACGCTAAAATCACGGCTAAAACGAATTTAAAAAGCATATTTTTTAAATTTCGCGCCTTTTTGGCTTCCAGCTCTTCGTAGTTTGTGGCGATTTCATAGCCTAGTTTTGTGATTTTTGCTTTTACGGCGTCTAGGACGGCTTCATTTGCGACTTCAAATTCGCCGACCCCAGCTGTGAAGCTTACATTTACGCTTTCTACGCCCTCAATCTTGCGCGTAACTCGCTCGATTGCGTTCGAGCAATTCACGCAGGTCATACCGACTATGTTTAAATTTGCTTTTTTTGACATTTAAATTTGAAAAATTTGCTAAATTTAGTCGATTTTTGCGACCACTTCAAAGCCTAGATCGCTTAAATCGTTTTTAAAAGATTCTGCGTTTTCTTCGTTTAAATTTACTTCGACGGTTTTATCTGCTACGCTAACGACGATTCCGCCGTAGTCTTCTTCTAAGCCGTTTTTTATACTTCTAGCGCAATTTTCGCAGTTTATGTTATTTACTTTGAATTTCATTTTTTTGTCCTTTAAAAAATTTTTTGAAATTGTATATCAAAAAGTTAAATATTTTTGAAATGCGTAAATTTATGCTAAAATTCAAACTTTATTTTGTTTAAAGGAAATTTTATGGTTGAAAAGATTTTTGATAATTCAAGCGTGCGTGCAAATTCAAAAGAAATTCAGATTTTAAAAGCCCATTTTGCCGAGTGTTTTGATAAAGACGGCAAATTTATGATTGACAAATTTGAAAAAATCGTTGGGGGGGGGGATTTCTAAATACAGAAAATAACCAAAATTTAGAATTTTCAAAAGAGAGTTTTGGATTAAATTTTCTAGGCAAATCTTACGCTAGATTTTTGGCTAATCAAAACGCAAATTCGTGGCTTAAAGCCGACGAAACTCACAACGAACAAAATCAAAATTCACAAAATTTGCTTATAAAAGGCGATAATTTAGAAGTTTTACGCCACTTGCAAAAAGCCTATGAAAACCGAATAAAAATGATTTATATCGACCCGCCGTATAACACAGGCAGTGGCGATTTCGTCTATAATGACGAGCGAAAATACACACCTGAACAAATCGCAAAAATCGCAAATTTGGATAAAGATGAGAGCGAAAGGCTATTTAAATTTTTAAGCAAAGAGCAAAGCTCACACTCGGCGTGGTGCGTTTTTATGTATCCACGCCTAAAACTAGCGCGAAATTTGCTTAAAGACGACGGCGTGATATTTATCTCAATCGACGACAACGAACAATCCGTTTTAAAACTACTTTGTGATGAAGTTTTTGGGGAAGAGAATTTTGTAGCTAATATTCCCAGAAAAACAAGTCATATTATTCGTGTAAGCAATAATTCTGAACTTCAAAAAATACACGATTATATTTTAGTTTATGGAAAAAATAAAGCAACTGTAAATTTTACAAAACAAGAAACTGGCGAGAAAGAATTTCCATATAGCGATGAAAATGGAAAATATTATTTAGTATCTTTGCAAAATTCTGGTGCGGCTGGAACAAGAGAAGCTAGACCAAATTTGTATTATGAAATTTATAAGCAAAAAGACGGAAAATTATCTTTGAGAAAAGATGAAAATACAATAGAAACTATTTTGCCACATAAAGTATCTGGTAAAGATGGGCGTTGGTTATGGAGTAAAGACAAATTTAATAAAGATTGGCAAAGATTAGTTATTAAAGACGGAAAATTGTTTGATAAGAGATATTTACATGAGTGTAGCGATTTAAAAAACTATCAAGCATACAAAACTTGGTTGGACGAATTTTTAAATTCGAAAGGAACAAAAGAATTAGCCGAAATTTTAGGACAACAAGGATTATTTGATTACCCCAAATCTACTAATTTATTAAAATATTTAATAAATCTTTCTACAAACCCAAATAACAACGACATTATCCTAGACTTTTTCGCAGGTAGTGGCACGACGGCTCATGCAGTAATGGATTTAAATGCGACAGACGGCGGAAATCGTAAATTTATCTTAGTTCAACTTGATGAAAAAATCGATGAGAAAAAGAACAAAACGGCTTATGATTTTTGTAAAAATGAGTTAGGAAGCGAAAATCCTAGCATTTTTGACATTACCAAAGAAAGAATTATAAGAGCAGGAAAAAAGATAAAAGATGAGAGCGTAAATTTATTAAATAGCGAACTTGATTTAGGCTTTAAGATTTATGAAATTTGCGAAAACAAACGAGCTTTGCCAAATGATAAGCTTGACGATGAAATTTCGCTTTTTGAAAATTTAAATGAGCTAAAAGACAAAGACGATTTAAACGCTGTTTTAAACGCATTTAGGCTGCACGATGGCATAGAGCTAACGCAAAAATGCGAAGTTGTAAATTTGGCTAGTTATGAAGCGTATAAATTTGGCGAAAAAATTTATCTAATAAATTCAAATTTTGAAAGCGAAAATTTAAAAATTTTGCTTGAAATGATAGATAATCAAAAAGAGTTTAACCCTACTAAAATCGTGCTATATGGCGTAAATTTTAGCAGTGCAATGCAAAGAGAAGTTTGCGAGAGTATAAAAAATTTCGCCAACAAAAAAGAGTTAAAAATTTCAGTTTTAAGTAGGTATTAAAATGGGCTTTGTATATGAAAATAATCTAACTCACCAAATAAATGCTATTAGCAGTGTTTTATCTGTATTTAAAAACGCAGATATTGAATTTCCAAGCGAAAAGGCGAAAAATCCGATTATAAGAAATGTAGGTTTGGCTAAAAATTCAAATATCATCGACATAGCTATGGAGACAGGCACAGGCAAGACATATACTTACACAAAGCTAATGTTTGAATTAAATAAAAAACTAGGCGTCAAAAAATTTATCATAGCAGTGCCAAGTGTGGCTATAAAAGCCGGAAGCGTAGCGTTTTTAGGCAGTAGTAGCACAAAAGAGCATTTTAGAGATGAGTATGAGAAAAATTTACAAATTTATGAAGTTAGAAGCGTAAATGCTACTAAGAAAAAGAAAAAAGCAGATTTCCCACAAAGCGTAAAAAGCTTTGTTGAAGCTGATGATGAACAAATACATGTTTTAATCATAAATGCAGGTATGATAAACTCGCCTACAATGAAAAACGAATTTGATAGGACGCTTTTTGATGAGTTTTCGACGCCGTTTTCGGCACTAAGTGCCTGTAATCCTTTTTTAATAGTCGATGAACCGCATAAATTTGATACAAAAGGCGTAACTTGGGGAAATATAGAAAAATTTAACGCTCAATTTAGATTTCGTTTTGGAGCGACTTTTAACGACAAATTTGAAAATTTGGTCTATACCTTAAACGCAATGGACGCATTTAAGCAAAATTTAGTAAAGGGAGTTGAGGTTCATATAAGCGATTTTAGCCTAAAAGATGATGAAATTTTTATAAAACTCACGGAATTAGACGGCAAAATAGCAGAATTTGAAAAAACTCAAAACGGCAAGAAAAGCAAATTTAGCCTAGAAAAAGGCGATGAGCTAAGCTTGATAGATGAGAATTTAGACGGAATTTTTATAGCAAATTTAAATAAAAGCGTTGTGGTTTTAAGCAACGGAAACGAGCTAAGAAAAAATGAAAAAATAAATCCATATCGCTACTGCAAACCACTAAGCAAAAGTATGCTAATAACGGCGATTGACGAGCATTTTAGGCTTGAAAAAGATTTTTTAAATAGAGATATTAAAATCAAGCCGTTGAGTTTGTTTTTTATCGATGATATTAAAAGTTATCGCAATGAAAATGAAAGCGAAGCTTATCTAAAAAACGAATTTGAAGCGATTTTAAAGGCGAAAATTTTAGATGAGTTAAAAACGGCAGACGGATTTTACAAAGAGTATTTGCAAAAATCTTTGGCAAATTTAAGCGATACACACGGTGGGTATTTTTCGCAAGATAATAGTGCAAACGATGAAAAAATAGAGCAAGAAATCGGTGAAATTTTGCATGATAAAGAGAGTTTGCTTAGTTTAAATAATACTCGCAGATTTATCTTTTCGAAATGGACGCTTAAAGAAGGTTGGGATAATCCAAATGTTTTTACGATTTGCAAACTTCGCACAAGCGGAAGCGATACAAGTAGATTACAAGAAGTGGGGCGTGGGTTAAGACTTCCAGTAAATGAATATATGCAACGCATAAAAAATGATAATTTCTTTTTGCATTATGTCGTCGATATGAGCGAAAGAGATTTCGCACAAAGACTTGTAGGCGAAATCGGCGAAGCTAGTGGCGTAGTGGAGAATTCCATAAGGTTAGATGATGAAATGATAAAAAGAATTTGCGAAATTTATGAGATTGATGACGAAAGTTTGCTTGAAAATTTATATGCAAGTGGCATAACGAAAATGAACCGAGAGTATAAAGACGGCGGTTTTGAAAAGATAAAAGAAATTTATGGGAAAGCCTTTGCAAGTAGTGGCTTAAAAAATAAAATTCGCAATGCAAATAGCCAAAAAGAAAAGAAAAAAACTAAAATGCGTGTGGATAAATACGCCGAGCTTAGACAGCTTTGGGAAAATATAAATCAAAAAATGATTTTTTCTTATAAGGTCGCAGACGAGCAAAAATTTGGCGAAATTTTTGGCGAATTTTGCGCCGGTTTGCCCGGAATTTTAAAAGAAAGCGGGATTGAAGTCAAACACTACAAAATAGATACTAGCAAAGATAAAGCGACTATCATCAATAAAGGAAGCGTAAAGCAAGAAATCATAAGTGTTTCAACGATGAGCTATGTGGAATTTGTAAAAAATTTGGGAGATAAAATTTTTGTGCATTATATGACTTTACACGAAGCATTGCAAAAGATAAGAGAATTTGATATAAGCAGATATTTTAGTATGCAAAATATCGATATTATAAAAAAAGAATTTAAAAAATTTTTACTTGCAAACGCTGTATTTAAGACGACGATCGGAAGCGAAAAATTAAATAAAACGCAATTTTTTGTGGATTATTTGAAGCTTGATTGTGATATTCACCCGACGAAATTTACCGATAAAAAGGGAAATCCTTTAAGCGAGATAGATAGTGCAAATTTAGGCGACGATAGTAGCGACGAGAGCGTGGCGGAGAGCTATTTGTTTGATGAGCTTTATTATGATAGCGAGTTAGAAAAGCAAAATATACAAAGTTCAATCGATGAAGTTATAGTTTTTACCAAAATTCCACGCCGTTCTATAAAAATCGCAGTCGCAGGTGGCGAAACATATTCGCCTGATTTTGCGTATATTGTTAAATTTAAAAATGGCAAAATTTTAAATTTAATCGTAGAAACGAAAAATAAAGATGAAAAAGATTTAATGAGTGGCGAAAAGATGAAAATCACCCACGCAAAGGCTTTGTTTGAGAAATTTGGAAGTTCTGTGATTTTTAAAGAGCAGTTTGAAAAAAGCGAGATAGTTGATATTATAAAGAAATATCAAAATTTTTAAGCCAAATTTTGCTACAATCACAAGTTTTAAATTTTAAATTTACAAGGATTTTCATGGGAAGAGCGTTTGAGTATAGACGAGCTTCAAAAGAAGCTAGATGGGGAAAGATGAGCAAACTTTTTCCAAAACTCGGCAAGGCAATCACAATGGCAGCCAAAGAAGGCGGTAGCGACCCTGATATGAACCCAAAACTTCGCACCGCAATCGCCACAGCTAGGGCGCAAAATATGCCAAAAGACAATATCGACGCAGCGATTAAACGCGCAAGTGGTAAAGACAGCGTGGATATAAAAACTATCCATTACGACGGCAAAGCCCCACACGGCGCACTTGTCATCGTAGAGTGTGCTACAGATAACCCTACACGCACGGTTGCAAATATAAAATCGATTTTCAACAAAGCAAAAGGCGAGTTTTTGCCAAGCGGAAGCCTTAGCTTTATGTTTTCACGCAAGAGCGTTTTTGAAGTCAAATTTAGCGAAAATTTGGATATGGACGAGATCGAGCTTGAAATGATCGATTTTGGGTTAAGCGAAATCGAGCTAAACGAATTTGAAAACGACAAGGGCGAGACGGAAAAAACTATCACGCTTTATGGCGAGTATGAGAGCTTTGGCACACTTAACGAAGGTATCGAAAAAATGGGCTTGGAGCTTATCAGCGGGGCGTTAAAATTCGTGCCAAATAATAAACAATCTTTTAGCGACGAGCAGTTAGCCGACATAGAAGTTTTGCTTGACAAACTCGAAGAAGATGACGATGTTCAGGCAGTTTATACAAATATCGAATAAGGATTTAATATGAGAGAAGATTTGAAAATTTATGAAATAAATCAGTCTGAGTTAGCGAAATTTAAATTCGCCGTTATCAAAACCGAAAAAGGCGATATGAATTTAGAGCTTTTTGGCGATGAAGCGCCACAGGCTGTTACGAATTTTGCCGCTTTGGCAAACGACGGCTTTTACAAAGGGCTAAATTTTCACAGAGTTATCCCAAATTTTGTGATACAAGGTGGTTGTCCGTATGGCACGGGTACCGGAGGTCCTGGTTGGCGTATAAAATGCGAGTGCGTAGGACAAAAACACAGACATTTGCGTGGAACGCTTAGTATGGCTCACGCAGGACGCGACACGGGCGGAAGTCAATTTTTCGTTTGTCATAGCCCACAACCGCACCTTGACGGCGTTCATACCGTGTTTGGGCAAATCGTTGATGAAGCGAGTTTGGCTGTTTTAGATAGTATCAGACAAGGCGATAAAATCGTAAATATCGAGATTAAAGAGAGTTTATAATTTATCGTCATCGCAAGAAACGGCGTAGTAGTTTTGAAGCAATCGCCAGAATTTAAATTTGCAAATTTGCATTTTGATTATTTTGAGTTTGGCGATTGCTTCGTTCGTTTCACTCTCTCGCAATGACAAAAAAAGCAAATTTTGTTTAATCTGTCATTGCGAGACGGCGTAGCCGTCGTGGCAATCGCCAGTAATTAATAAATCAAAAAATAAATTTGCAAAAAAAAATAGATTAAAGATAAAAAATGGTTGGCATAGATATAGTTCAAATTTCACGCATATCAGCTTTGCGTGATAAATTCGGCGAAAAATTTTTGCGTCGCGTTTTTTGCGATGATGAAATCGCTTTGATAAAAAGTGATGAAACTTTGGCAGGATTTTTCGCCGCCAAAGAAGCCTTTTCAAAGGCTCTTGGCGCGGGCATTGGTGGCGAGTGCGGATTTTTGGATATAAAAATCGCAAAAACGCCAAAAGGTGCGCCGTTTTTTGAAATCTCACCAAATTTAAAAGCCAAATTCGGCATAAAAAACTCAGCTCTTAGCATTAGTCACGACGGAAATTTCGCCATCGCAGCGGTGATTTTGGAGTGCGAGAATTGACTTTTACCAAGTTAGTATTTCCGATTAATCCAAGTAGTAGTTTTTTACCAAATGAAGACTTATTAAATTCTATTGAAAAAACAAAACAAGAATTAAAAAAAATTAGAATATTTGTGTTTAAAGAGATTTTTATGATGTTTTGCACTTGTGTCTGTGTGCCTTACATTGTGTTTTCTTATGTTAAATTTTTTGTAGATAATCCAGTTTTGCAAATGCTTTTTTTACCATATTTTTATTTTGTGGGTTGGTTTCATTTAGGGCGAATTTTTCATAAAAATATTGACTACGAAAATTTTTTTAAAGAAAATTTTGTAATTGAAGCTATAAAAAATATTGATAAAAATTTCGTATATGAAAAAGAAAGTTTTTTATATGATTATGATGAATTAAAAAATACGGGAATTGGCAAATATGCTTTATCCGATTTTATAAGTGGAAATTATAAAGGTTTAAATTTTAGATTTGCTGAATATTCTCGTTATAAAAATACACATGGTGCGATATTTTCTTGTGAATTTTACAAAGATTTTAAATATGATTTAAAAATTAAAAACAAAGAAATTTATAGTTATAAAATGAATTCTGATAAACTCGACGATACAGAATTTAACAAAATTTTTGATGTTGAAACGACCGACAAAACGGAAACTAGATTTTTGTTAAGTTTTAGTTTTATGGAGAGACTTTGCAAAATCAACGCAAATGAAAATTTTGGTTTTGTAAGTGCGGCGTTTAAAAACGGAAAATTTTATCTATTTTTAGAAAATAGTAAAAATCTTTTTGAACCTAGTTTCTTTTTTGCACCAAGTATCGCACAGGCTCATTATTTTAGAGATGAATTTTTAGAAATTCTCTCTGTTATCGACGAGCTAAATTTGACGCTAAATATCTACCCAAAAACCGTTTTGAAAAATCAAAAATTCACTCGTTAAATTCTTCTGCGATTTGTGCAGCAAGGCGGAGTTTTTGGCTATCAAAATGGGTATAAATTCGCGAAGTATTTAAACTAGCATGACCCAAAGCTTCTTGAACCAAAACCAAATCTTTTTGCTTTTTATAAAGCATTGTCGCAAAGGTGTGGCGAAGCATGTGTGCGCCGTTTTTTTCTTTGCGAATTCCTGCGTTCATCAAAATAGCTTCAACGCTTCTGCTGACATAAGCCTGAGTTATCGGCGCTCCGTTTCGATTTATAAATAAATATCCGTCTTTATTGTTATAATTTATCGGCAAAGCCTTTAAATGTTCGTCTATTAGGTATTTTTTTATCATAACCGTGCGGTATTTGTTTCCTTTGCCACGAATTCGCAAAATGTATAAATCGCCGTCTTCGCTAATATCTTTTTTCTTTAAATTTAACGCTTCTCCGACTCTAATGCCCGTATAAATGATAATTTTGATAATAAGCTGATTTCTATGTGTATTTTTGCCAAAATCAGCCAAGTCGATAGCTTCGATAAACCTTTTTATCTCATCTTCACTCATAAACTCAGGTAGTTTCACGCCACGACCACCGCCAACGCCACCCCAGTTTTTCAAAGTTATGCCAAAGTTATGCGAAGCGCCGTCAAATTCATTTTGTCTATCGATAAATCCAAAAAAATTGATTATGGCTATGCGGTAATTTTTTTTACTCGCATCGCTTAGTCCGCCTGTGATACTGGCTAAAATTTCGCTCAAAAGTTCTTCGTCAATATTTTTTAGGCTTTTTAGGTTGTATTCGCAAAGCACGCTATAAAGCTTTTTTAATGGATTAAAATATGTATTTATACCGGTTAATCCTGCATTTCTTGCCTGTTTTGCTAGAATTTCAAGTTCATCTATATTTTTTAGCTCCGAATTTAACGCCATATTTGTTTTTGTAAAAAGTTCATGGTTTTTTAGCTCTTTATTTGAGAGCGAACTAAGTTTAAATTTAACAAATCTAGTAAGCCAAAAAAGTAGCGATTTTTCAAAGCTCTCTTTGTAATCAAGTTCAAATTTCATTTTTTATCCCTTTCAAATATGACAAACGGCAGCGTTAGCGTATTTTTGATGATATTAAACGGAGTTGAGATTAGATCTTTTGCAACGCCTGTTTTGTATGTCGGTTTATCAAGCGTTCCGCGAATTTCGACGATTGTCGAAATCGTGCCGTCTTTGCCCAAAATAATGTGGTTCAGCAAAGGAATTTTGCTTATAAACGAACTTGCGTCTTTTAGATATTTTATCTCTAAATCGATATTTATATTTTTGTTTTTTAAATTTATCTCGCCGCTTCCTGCAATATCAGCACTCGTGCCTACAAAATCCATAGCTTCGATGATGATTTTTTCACCACTTCGCCTAAAATAGGCTTTTCCATTTTTAACGGTAAAACCCTTGTCGTTAAAATCCGGCGTTTTAAAGCTTAAAAGCGACGGGATCGAGTTTAAAAACGACAAAAGTTGTTGATATAAAACATAATCTTTCAAAAATGTGTTTTTAACTTCGATTTCGCCTTTAAATTCGCTAGAATCGATTCCGCTTGCTTTTAGGCTAAATACTCCGCCGTCAAAACTTTGGCTTCCAAGTAGCGAATTTATCGTTTTGCTTTCTATGTCGTTTGCTAGTGCTTGAAAAAGATGTTTTTTTAGTTTAAGTTTAATATCGCCTTTTTCAAATTTGGCATCAATCTCGGTATCTGTGCCGTTTAATACGCCTTTGTAAGAAGTAAAATTTAGCGTTTTATTTAAATCTTTTAAGATTAAATTTGAATTTTGTCCATTAAAATTTATTTTATCGCTTAAATTTTCGGCGATTTTAACACCGCTATCGCCAAAATTTACGATAAAATCGGCGTTATTAATATTTATCAAATTTTCATTTTTATCCATTTTAAAAGAGAGAATTTTACTTTCACTTTCCCCGCTTACGGAATTTGGCGTGATTTTTAGTTTAAGATTGTCGCTATTGTAGGCTTTGCCGTTTTTGTGTAAAATTCCAAAATCAAATCTTAAATTTTCTCCCAAAATATCGAAATTTGAAAAATCTTTTGTTGAAATTTTCAAATCTCCGCCTTTGATACCCAAATTTTTTAAAAACGGCGAAAACTGCACCAAATTTTCAAATTTTTTAACGCTTATGGTTGTGGTTTTGTCAAATTTAATATCTGTATTTAAAAACTGCGAACTTAAAGTTGGAATATTCTTAAAATCAAGCTTTAATCTATCTTTTGCGTTTTTTAAATTTAATATTTTTTTACCGCTGAAATTTATATTTAAACTATTTATAATAGCGTTAAAATCGGCTTTTAAGTTTATTAAATCAAATTCTCCGTCTCCACTTAAATCAAAAATATTGCTTTTAAGATTTGAATCTTTTAAAATCATCTTTTCTTTGCCAAGCGTTAAATTTGCTTTTTTGCTCTTAAATGGAGCGTCGGAGATGATGATGTCGGCATCTTCGAGCCTTACAAAACCGCCAACTTTGACGCCCAAATTTATCAAATCAATGTCTAAAATAACCCTGCCGTCGGTTTTTCCGTTTGTTTGATAAAGCGGTAAATTTATACCATAAGCCCCTAAAATCGCAACCAAATCGGTATCTAAAACTCCGTCTGTTTGTAAATCAAGCAATAAACTTGGATTGTCGCTAAAAATTCGCCTTATGCTAACGCTGCTACCGAACATATTTTTGCCCTTAAAATAAGGGTTTTTAAGATAAAAGCTCAAATCGCCGTTATTTAACGAAATATGCGCTTCATCGACATCTGCCGGTTCAATATTTTCTTCAAATTTTATTTTTAAATTTTTAGCAAATGCGCTTCCTGTTAAATCATTTGGGAAAAAATCCCCCGAGCGTAAATTGAGCTTTCCGCGCAAATTTTCTATTGTGTATTCTTGTGCTACGATTTTACCGTAAATCCAGCTTTTAACTTCCGGGTGCAAATCGGTAATTTTGGCAAATTCGTCCATAAAATTTTTTAAACTTAATGCATGAACATCGTAAATTTCGTAATTTAACATATCGCCTACTATATCAAATTCGAATTTTCCGTCAAGTTCGTGAGAGCTAAAAACACCGTCGAATTTGTATTTGTTATGTTTTGTGTCAGTGGTTAGCTCGCCGCCTAAATAAAGGTTAAAATTTTTAAGTTCAAAATCGTTTAAAAAAAACTTTACTTCGCCGTCATCAAGCTCCGTAATTTTGGTATTTACACGCAATTCTCGATTGTCTATATAAAAAGTGTCATTTTTATAAAAAAGCGTAATATTTTGATCGCCAAGATTTATATTTTTTATATCGATTTCTTGAAAAAATTTGCCTAGCGTTATGATTTTTTTACTTTGATTTACTAGGCTTTGTTGAATTTGAGCAAGATTTTTTTCTTCTTTTTTATCTTGTTTTTGCGATTTTGGAATTGTTAAATTTTCGATTTTTAGGATAATATTTTCATCTAGTTTTATAAAAAATTTATCCAAATTTGCACCTGAAAAGTGCAAATTTTCAAACTCTACGCCGTGTTTAAGAAGCAAAACAAGCACGACAAACAAAAGAGCTAATGCGATAAAAAATTTATAAAAAAAACGAAAAATACTACTCATAAATAAAAACCTTTTGTGTATGATAACTAAAATTTTCTAAAATTTATTCAAACTTTTGCCGTTTTCGTGTATAATTTTGCCTAAATTGTCCGAATTTTTCGGTTTTTTAAATTTAAACTTTGGATTTATTTATGAAATTTTTTAGATTTTTATGTTTTTTGATTGAAGCTATTTTGGTGGTTGTGGGCGTTTTTTTATCTGATTTAACGACAAAAATTCCAAACGAAAAAATAGTCGAAATTCCAGAAGGCTCGGCAGTCAAAATTCTTTCCGAACTTTCAAAAAAATATCCATATTTTACTAAATTTGATGCTAGAATTTTAGCTAGTTTTGGACATGCTAAGGCGGGAAGCTTTGAGCTTTCAGGCACAAATTTAGCTAAAATCGATTTTTTATATGAGCTAACAAAGGCTAAGCCACTAATGCAAAGCTTTACGCTGATTCCTGGCGAGACAACCATCGTGTTTTTGAAAAATTTAGCAAAAGATCATAATTTTGATTTTGAAAAACTTCAAAGCGAATATAGCGCAGTCGCTCCGTTTTATGAGGGTTTTTTAGTGCCTGAAACATATAAAATTTCAAAAGATGAAAATGAGGCAGGAATTATAAAACATTTGGTAAATTCTTCGCTTAAATTCCATGAAAATTTAAGCAAAGAAATTTTGGGAGATTTTAATATAACTGCTTGGCAAAGCGTGATAATCAAGGCTTCTGTTATTCAAAAAGAAGCCGCAAATGCTGATGAGATGCCTATTGTCGCCTCTGTCATTGAAAATCGATTAGCTAAGAATATGAAACTTCAAATGGATGGAACGCTAAATTACGGCGAGTATTCGCATATTAGGGTTACGCCTGAGCGAATTCGCACAGACACTAGCGAATTTAATACTTATTTGCATGATGGATTACCAAAAAGTGCCGTTTGCACGGTCTCAAAAGACGCTATAAAAGCCGCACTTAATCCTGCTACGACAGATTATCTATATTTTATGCTTGATCGAAAAAAAGGCGCACATGACTTTGCAAAAACCATCGCTGAACACCAAAGAAATGTAGCAAAAGCAAGAAAGTAGGGCAAAATGATAGTAAAAAACGATTATTTTCCGCTATTTAACGATTTTGAAAATAACGGCAATATTAAAATTGAAAAAGTTTTGGAATTTTTTGAAAATTCAGGCGGAATTCACTCTGATTTGGTTGGAAATAGTATTTCAAAAATGCTAGAAAACGGAAAAAGCTGGGTTTTAAATGAGTGGAATATTGAGATTTTAAAATATCCAAAAAACGGAGAAGCTAAATTTGAAGTTAAAACTTGGATTTTACCACAACAATCGCCACTTTATAGTATTAGAGAGTATGAACTTTGTGCTCAAAATGAAGTTTATATAAAAGGTAGTTCTAAGTGGATTTTGTTTGATTTGATAAGCCAAAAAATTTGCAAAATCGATAAATCTTTAATCGATATGTATGAGCCTGAAAGCGTTGATACTAAATTCGAAGCTAAAAAAATAGAAATTCCACAAAATTTTGATACCAAAACCGCTATAAATGTCCGAAAAAGCGACATAGACATAAATAATCATGTCCATAATACGCTTTATTTGCACTTTGCGTATGAAGCTTTGCCTGATGAAATTTATAAAAATATGAATTTTTCAAAGATTAGAATTTCATATAAAAATAGTATAAAATTTGGCGAAAAAATCATCTGCAAATACGCAAAAGCCATAAATTCGCATATCGTGGCAATTTATGATGATAACGATAGTTTAAAAGCGATTTTGGAATTTGTTTAATTTGGATAATTTTAGACTTAAATATTACTTAAATTCAAATTATCATTTTTAATTAAATAGTTGTTTTATGTAAAAATTGATAGAATTTAAAAATTTTTAGTTGCAAAGGAGAAATTATGAGCGACATTATTTACACCTACACGGACGAAGCCCCTGCGATGGCGACTTTCTCGCTATTTCCTATTATTAAACGATTTTTAAAAAGTGCAAATGTTGATATTGAGATGATGGATATTTCACTTGCTGGTAGGGTTTTAGCAAATTTTGCTGATTATTTAAAACCTGAACAACAAATTCCTGATTTTTTGAAAATTTTAGGCGATATGACAAAAGAAAAAAGCGCAAATATCATAAAATTGCCAAATATTTCGGCTTCCGTGCCACAGCTTGTTGCTTGTATCGATGAGCTAAGAAGCAAAGGTTTTATGGTTCCAAACTATCCTAGTGAGCCAAAAGATGAAAAAGAAAAAGATATTTTTGCTCGTTATCAAAAAGTTTTGGGAAGCGCTGTAAATCCTGTTTTACGCGAGGGAAATTCAGACAGAAGAAGCGCAAAAGCAGTAAAAGAATACGCAAAAGCAAATCCGCACAGAAACGGAAAGTGGGATAAAGATACCAAAACGGAAGTTTTAGCGATGAGCGAAGGCGATTTTTATGCAAATGAAAAATCGCATATTTTTGCTGACGCTACGACCTTAAATGTCGAATTTACAAATAAAAACGGAGAGAAAAAGCTCTTAAAAACGCTACCTGTAAAGAAAAATGAAGTCATCGATGCGACATTTATGAGTGCGAAAAAGCTTGATGAATTTATTGCTAAAAGCATTGATTATGCCAAAGAAAAAGGGCTTTTATACTCTGTTCATTTAAAAGCAACGATGATGAAAGTTAGCGATCCTGTGATGTTTGGACATTTTGTTAAAATATTTTTCAAAGAGATTTTTGAAGAGTTTAAAACAGAACTTGCAAGTGTCGGCGTAAATGAAAACAACGGTATGAAAGACTTTTTCGCAAGAATCGAAAATTTGCCTTGTGGCGAGTGTAAAAAGAAAATTTTAGATAGATACAACGAAATTTTAAATTTAAGACCGGAAATTTCAATGGTCGATAGCGATAACGGCATTACAAATTTGCATGTTCCAAGCGATGTTATTATTGATGCTTCAATGCCTGCGATGATAAGAAACAGCGGAAAACTTTGGAATAAAAACGGCGAAACAAAATTCACACTAGCCGTGATTCCTGATCGCTCTTATGCTTTGATTTATCAGGCAATGGTAAATGATTTAAAACAAAACGGAGAGCTAAATCCTGCTGCGATAGGCACGGTTTCAAATGTCGGTCTTATGGCTCAAAAAGCCGAAGAATATGGAAGCCATGATAAAACTTTTATTATGAGCGAAGACGGCGAAATTTGCGTTAAAGATGAAAAAGGCAATGAAATTTTTAAATTTGCACTTGAAAAAGGCGATATTTTTAGAATGACACAGGCAAAAGATGAGCCTATTAAAAACTGGATAAAATTAGCCGTAAATCGTGCGAAATCAACAGGAGCGAAAGCTATTTTTTGGCTAGACAAAAACCGCGCTCACGATATGAATATCAAAAAAATCGTTGAGAGCGAACTTAAAAATTATGATTTAAGTGGGCTTGATATTGAAATTTGCGATCCTTATGACGCGATTATCAAATCAAACGCAATCATTAGAAGCGGAAAAGACTGCATTAGCGTAACGGGAAATGTTTTGAGAGATTATTTGACAGATTTATATCCGATTTTAGAGCTTGGAACTAGCGCAAAAATGCTCTCAATCGTGCCTTTGTTAAACGGCGGCGGTTTATTTGAAACTGGTGCTGGTGGTTCTGCGCCAAAAATCGCAATCCAAATTCCAAAAGAAAATCACTTGCGTTGGGATAGTTTGGGCGAATTTTTAGCTCTTGCCGTAAGCTTAGAGCATTTAGCTGAAATCAAAAACTCAGGCGATATAAAAATATTTGCAGATACCCTTGATAGTGCTGTTTCAACTTGGCTTAAAAATGATAAAGCTCCACGCAAAAACGCAGGAGAACCCGATAATAGAACAAGCCATTTTTATTTGGCGATGTATTGGGCCGATGAGTTATCAAAAACCAAATTTAAAGGTGATTTTGAAAATTTAGCTAACGAATTAAAAGCAAATGAAGAAAAGATTATGAACGAGTTGCTTGGCGTTCAAGGCAAAGCTGTGGATATGGGCGGTTATTATATGTTTGATGAAAACAAAGCAAACGCGGTTATGCGACCAAGTGCTACGCTAAATAAAATTATCGGCTAAGATTTGAAATTTGGAGAAAAGATGAAAATAGGCATTATCGGAGCAGGTAATATCGGTGCAAATGTCGCATACGGATTGATTTGCTCCGAATTTAGTGATAAAATTTCACAAATCGCACTTGTCGATATAATCGAAAATTTAGCAATTGGCAAGGCGCTTGACTTATCACACGCTAGTGCCGTTTTTGAAAAAGATATAAAGGTTATCGGCGGAAGCGATTATGCGATTTTAAGCGGTTATGATATAGTCGTCATAACGGCAGGGCAAACACGAAAAGCAGGGCAAAGCAGGGAAGATTTACTAAAAATAAATGCAAAAATTGTAGCTGAAATTTCTGCTAAAATCGCCAAAATCGCACCAAATTCGGTTATTATCTTAGTTACAAATCCGCTTGATTTTATGGTTTATACAGCTTACAAATCAAGCGGATTTCCTAAAAATCGTATTATCGGTATGGCCGGGGAACTCGATAGCGCTAGACTTAAATGTGAAATATCAAATTTGAAAAATGAAAAAATTTCACAGATAAAAGCTAGTGTTGTGGGCTTTCATAACGATAAAATGGAAATTTTAAAAGACGAAATTTTTATTGATAATAAAAAAGTCGAATTTAGCGATAAAGAATTTGATGAAATCTCGCAAAATACTAAAAATTGTGGTCCAAAAATCGTAAATTTGCTAGGCACTTCTGCGTTTTTAGCCCCTGCTAGTGGGATTGTTAAAATAATAAAACAAATTATCACAGAAGAAAACAAAACGCTTATTTGTAGTGTTATTGATGAAAGTGAAGTTCCTTGCGGAAGATTTGTAAAACTTGGAAAATTCGGCGTAAAAGAGATTGTAAAATTTAATTATTCGCAAAATTTTACGCAAAATTTTGCATATTTTAAAGAGAAAATAAAAAATATTGAAATAAAAACTCAAAATAAGGAGACAAAATGATTGAACAAAATGTCGCCGTATGGGTTGATGAAGCGCGTTGCAAAGCTTGTAACATTTGCGTTAGCTACTGCCCAAGCGGAACTTTGGCTATGAGAGAAGATCAAAATGCTATCCAAGGCATGATGATCGAAGTTATCGACCCTAGCACCTGTATCGGTTGTAGAGAGTGCGAGAACCACTGCCCTGATTTTGCTATTTATGTAGCAGAAAAAGGCTTTAAATTCGGCAAATTAACGCCTGAGAGCAAAGCTTTGGCTGAAAAAATCAAAGCAAATAACTTTATGAAACCAAAGGAATAACCGATGAGAGAAGTTATATCAACAGGAAATATTTTAGCGGCAAAAGCTGCTGTTGAGTGCGGATGTAATTTTTTCGGCGGTTATCCGATTACTCCGTCAAGCGAAGTTGCTCACGAGATGAGTAAATTATTACCACGCACAGGTGGTAGATTTATCCAAATGGAAGATGAAATTTCAGGAATTTCGGTTGCATTAGGAGCTGCTATGAGCGGTGCAAAGGCTATGACAGCTAGTTCTGGTCCTGGAATTTCACTAAAATCAGAGCAAATTGGTCTAGCGTTTATCGCTGAAATTCCACTTGTTATCGTAAATGTTATGCGTGGCGGTCCATCAACAGGTCTTCCAACTCGCGTTGCACAAGGCGATATTTTACAAGCAAAAACTCCAAGCCACGGCGATTACCAAAGTATCGCTTTATGTCCTGGATCATTAGAAGAAGCTTACACTGAAACCGTTAGAGCTTTTAATTTGGCGACTAAATTTATGACGCCTGTTTTCTTGCTACTTGATGAAACGCTAGGACACATGCAAGGTAAAGCTAATATCCCTGAAATCGCTGATTTAAAAATCGAGCAAAGAGCCGAATTTAACGGAGATCCAAAAGACTATAAACCTTATAAAGCCAATAGCGATAAACCGGCAGTTTTAAATAAATTTTTCAAAGGTTATCACTACCATGTAACTGGTCTTCATCATGGCGATACGGGCTTCCCGACAGAAAACGGAGAAATGGTTGATTATAATATCAAAAGATTATTTAATAAAATCAACGCTCACGCTGATGAAATCGCGCTTTACGAAGAATACAAACTTGATGATGCCGAAATTTGCATTATCGCTTATGGAAGTGTAAGCCGTTCAGCAAAAGCTGCTATCGATAAACTTAGAAGCGAAGGCGTAAAAGTAGGGCTATTTAGACCTATTACTTTGTGGCCAAGCCCTGAGAAAAAGCTAAAAGAAATCGGTAAAAAATTTAAGAAAATTTTGGTTGCCGAGCTAAATTTAGGTCAATACTTAGAAGAAATTCAAAGAGTAACTTTAAGAGATGATTTCAAAACTCTACTTAAAGCAAACGGCAGACCGCTAAGCCCGTCTGAGATTATCGAAAAAGTTAAGGAGTTTTAAAATGGCGTTTAATTACGATAAATATTTAAGAGTTGATAAAATGCCGACACTTTGGTGTTGGGGTTGTGGCGACGGCGTTATCCTAAAAAGTATCATTAGAGCGATTGACAAAATGGGCTGGAATATGGACGATGTCTGCGTTGTTAGCGGTATCGGTTGTAGCGGTAGAATGTCAAGCTATATTGATTGTAACACCGTTCATACTACGCACGGAAGAGCCGTTGCATACGCAACAGGTATCAAACTAGCAAATCCTGAAAAACATGTTATCGTGGTAACTGGGGACGGCGACGGACTAGCAATAGGTGGAAACCATACGATTCATGGTTGCAGACGAAATATCGGTCTAAATCATATTTTGGTAAATAACTTTATCTATGGTCTTACAAATTCGCAAACAAGTCCTACTACGCCAAAAGGCTTTTGGACTGTTACGGCCCAATACGGAAATGTCGATCCAAATTTTGACGCTGCAAAACTTGCAATAGGCGCAGGAGCTACATTTGTAGGTCGCCAAAGCGTTTTAAATCCAAATGCGCTTGAAAAACTTTTTGTTGAAGGTTTTTCACACGACGGATATAGCTTTTTTGACATTTTCTCAAACTGCCACATAAATTTAGGTCGAAAAAATAAAATGGGCGAAGCTACAAAAATGCTTGATTGGATCGATAAACGAACCGTTTCGAAGGTTAAATTTGACGCTATGAGTGAAGAAGAACGCAAAGGGCTATTCCCGCTTGGCGTGTTGCATAAAGATGATTCGCATATCGAATACACAAAAGCGTATCAAAAAGTCATCGAAGCAGCACAAAACAAAACAGCTATAAATTTTGAGGAGATAAAATGAACCAGTTAAGATTTGTAGGCGTTGGCGGTCAAGGCGTTATCCTAGCAGGAGAGATTTTAGCTGCCGCTAAAATCGCAAAAGGCGGTTACGGCGTAAAAGCTTCGACATATACTTCACAAGTGCGTGGCGGTCCGACAAAAGTTGATATTATTTTAGACGACAACGAAATTTTGTATCCTTATGCAAATGACGGCGAGATCGATTTTATGATTGCGACTGCTCAAAGCGGTTATAATCTTTATAAATCAGATGTTAAAGAGGGCGGAATTGTCGTAATCGAGCCAAATTTGGTAAAACCGACAGATGAAGATCGTAAGAAATTTAAAATTTACGAAATTCCAATCATCACAATCGCAAAATACGAAGTCGGAAATGTGATTACTCAAAGCGTTGTAGCTCTTGCAATCGCCGTTGAATTTACAAAATGTATGGAAGCCAATGTCGTAAAAGAAGAGATGCTTTCAACTGTTCCTGAAAAGACAAAAGCGGTAAATGAAAAGGCGTTTGATTTGGGAACTAAATACGCAAAAGAAGCTTTAAAAGCTTAAATTTATTTTGAAAGCTCGGTAAATTCGGGCTTTCAATTTTTTTTATTTTTTTAATACAATATTTATCTTATTTAGCTAAAATTACAAAATATTTTTTATTTTTAGGAGAAAATTTAATGGCAAAATTGTTAGTTTATGCTACAAAAGGTGGCGATACAAAAGTAGTTGGCGAATATATCGCAAACAAGCTTGGCTTTGAAGCAAAAGAGGCAAAAGATTTAACAAGCGATGATTTAGCAAATGCAAATGCACTTGTTTTGGCAGTTTCAACACACGGCGATGGTCAAATTCATGCTAAATTTGATGACAAGCTTGATTTGCTAAATTCTACTGATTTGGGTGGCAAAAAAGTCGCTCTTATAGGTGTTGGAAATCAAGAAAGACACCCTGATGATTTTTGTAGTGGCTTGGCAGCATTTTTGCCTGTGCTAAAAAAAGCAAATTTGGTCGGTCTTTGGGGTGCAGAAGGTTATAAATTTAACTACTCACGCGCATTTATAAACGGCAAATTTTTAGGTCTTACAATCGACTTTAAAGGCGATAAAGAGTGGCAAAATAGAGCCGATAAATGGATAAGCGAATTCAAAAATGAATTCTAATTTTTTCAAATTTAGCCCCAAAAATAGGGGCTAAATTCTCATTTTAAATCAAAAAAATTATAAATTTTTAGTCCGTATTATGAATTTATTATGAATATTTTTATATAATCGATTTTTCATTTTATGGGGAGATTATGAGTTTTTTTTCGATTGAATTTTTTGCCGTTTTTATACTATTTTTTTGCATATATTGGGCTTTTAAAAATCATTACAAAATGCAAAATTATCTAATTTTGCTTTTTAATTACGCACTTATTTTAACTTTTAGCCCACATTTTTTACTAGTTATTTTATTTTACACGGCTTTTATTTACTATTCTGCTTTTTTTATACATTATAAAAGGACCAAATTTGCGCTTCTTGCGAGTGTCTTTTTTGCGATTTGTTATCTTTGTTTTTTTAAATACTATGATCAAATTTATGCCGAATTTAGCGCAGTTTTGGCGTTTTTTGGCTTTGAAAGCATAAATTTACAAATCGCCTTTCCGATAGGAATTTCATTTTATACTTTTGCTTCGATTACATATCTTACGGCGATTTATAAAAAAGAGCAAAAGATTGTTTCATTTTTAACTCTTGCTTGTTATTTGTCCTTTTTTGCGACACTTGTCGCAGGCCCGATTTGCAAAAGCAAATTTCTTATGCCACAATTCGAGCGAAAAAGAGAGTTTAAAAATGCAGATTTGATTTTTACGCTTTTGATTTTCGCAGCCGTTAAAAAGCTTATCATCGCAAGTTATTTGGGCGATTTTGTAACGGGCGTTTTTGACGATCCGCACAGCTTTTCATTTATGCAAATTCTCCTTGCTATAAATTTATACGGAGTTTGGTTGTATGCAGATTTTAGCGGTTATGTCGATATTGTTACGGCTCTTGCGCTTTGCATTGGATTTGAGTTGCCAAAAAACTTCGATATGCCTTATATTTCAAAAAATGTAAAAGAATTTTGGCAAAGGTGGCATATAAGTTTATCAAATTTTATAAAAGATTATGTCTATATCCCGCTTGGCGGAAATCGCCACGGCGAATTTAGGCGTTCTTTAAATTTGCTAATCGCATTTGGGCTATCAGGAATTTGGCATGGTGTTGGGCTAAATTTTTTGATTTGGGGTTTGTTGCACGGCGTGGCTGTGGTGTTTTTAAATTTAACCTCATCGTGGCGGATTAAAACGCCGTTTTTAGCAGTGTTTTTAAACTATTTATATGTTAGTTTTGCTTGGGTATTTTTCGCAAATGACAAATTTAGCGATGTTTTAAATATTTTTAAAGCTTTGGGCGAAGTTAGGCTGTATTTGTCATATTCTGAGTTTGTTATCGCCGTTATGCTCTGTTTTTTGCTCTTTTTTTATACCAAATTTACAAACGGCAAAGAAAGGCTAAATTTAGCACTACAAAAAATGCCTTTCGCGCTTAAACCGATTGTGCTAAGTGCCTTATTTATCGCTATTTTTACATTTATGCCAAGCGGAATTCCAAATTTTATTTATGCGAGTTTTTGATGATTAAATTTGTTGCGACTTTACTATTTTGCGCTCTTTGTTCGCTTTTTTTTATGCAAGAATCGTTTTTTACATATTTAGAACAAAAATATCACAACGATTTTAATCTGCGTGAGATTAGTGCAAATTCGTGCTTAGGAAGTGGCGCAAAAGCCTATAAATTCGTCAAAAACGGCTTTAAAAATGAAATCGAATTTACAAATCCAAACGAAAAAATTTGCGAAAATTTGCTAAATTCTCTAACGCTTCCAAAAGAGCAAAATTTCATGGCAACAGATATGAATTTAACGCAAATTTCGCAAGAAGTTTTTGAGTATTTTCGCCAAAGTAAAGAGCAAAATGCCAAAAACCAAAAATTGGCGCGACAAAATAAAATTTTAGAAGAGAATAAAAAGAAAATTTTGCAGTTGCGTGAAAATGCAAAAAAAATCGCGCAAAATTCTCAAAAAACAGAGCAAAATGACACAAATAAAACGGCAAATTTAGCAGCCAACGCAGATGTAAATTTAACAAAGCCGGAAGTTAAAATAGCCAGTATAAAGCCAAAACGCTTGGGAACTAAAATTTCTTTAAATTCAGGCGACGGGGTGATTTTTGTCGGCGATAGCGTTATGGAGTATGTCGCAAGAGCGGCAAAGCAGATTTTTCCAAAGTCGAATTTAAGGGCTTTTGATCTTAGCAAACACAGCACGGGGCTTTTGACAAAAAAATATCACGATTTTAACAAGGAAATCAAAAAAACTATGCGCGAAGTTGGCGGCGTTAAGCTTGTTGTTGTATTGCTTGGTGCAAACGATGTTTGGGGCAAACGCATTGACGGCGCAAATAGAGAGTTTTACTCAGAGCAGTGGATAAATTTTTACAAAAACAATATCGATGAAATTTACGAAACAGCCTCGCTTGGTGGCGCACAGGTGCTTTGGCTTTCGCTTCCTTGTATGAAAAAGAAATCGTTTGATTCTAAAATTCGCAAATTAAATAAAATTTACAAAGAAGAAAATACAAAATTTGGCGGAATTTTTATGCGAACAGATGATTATATTTGCAAAAACGGCGAGTATATTTCGCATTTAAATTTAGGAAATAAAACGATAAAACTTCGCCAAGACGATGAAATTCACATAACAAAAGCAGGTTCAATGCTAATAGCAAAAGAAATTTTAAGGATGATAAATGTTAATTAGATTTTTTTCTGTGGCGATTTTCTCGCTCGTTTTGGTGGGCTGTGTCAATTTAAGCAAACAGATAAAAGTCTCAGACATAAAAGCCATAAATATCGTAAATTTCGGCTCAAATCAAATGCCTTTGATGACAAATTATTCGATGAACGATTACGGCTTTGGGATTAAATTTTTCGGCGATTCGCATTTTGCTAGTGATGATACGATAAATTCGTTTCGCAAAAACTTTTTTAATCAAAATAGCATTGGCTTTGTTCTGCCTATTATGCCGAGATTTCAAAAAAGCGAGAATTTAAGCTACTCCCAGCACGGCTTTACGACCATAAATTCACGGCTTGAAGATTTTGATGATTATCCGCTTTGCGGCGTTGTGGCGTGGGCGCAAAACGCAGGAGCTAGTATGAATTTAGGACTAAAACAGCTTAGCGGAGAGTTTGAATTTGAAATTTTACACAAAGGTTCTGTAAATGGCGAAATTCTAAATGTCAAAGACGCCACAAACAAAGAATTTATCATCTCACAAAATATGCAAAATAGCTGGGAATACTCCAAATTTAGCGTTAAATTCCCGCTAATAATAACCACGCTCCAAGATGATATTTATCTTGGCGGATACAAAATTTTCAAATCCCAAAATGCAAAATTCGCCGACTCGTGTGCGTTAAACGGGGCGTTTTCTCATATTCATCGTAAATGGAGCCAAGACGCGTTTATACGGGATTTTGACGAGTTAAATTATGATTTATTTGTCATTGCTTACGGCACGAACGATGCTATGGATAAAGATTTAGACATCGCTAAATTTAGCAAAGGTTTGCAAGAGCTAATCGACAAGCTTAGAATTTCGCAGCCAAGTGCTAGGTTTTTGTTGATTTCGCCGCCACCTAGCCCAAAAGCCGTTCGTGTGAGCGATGTGCGACATGCCGTAATGCGCCTAGCGCAAACCAATCGCACAATGTATTTTGATTTAAGAGATTTTATCGAAGCAAACGGTGGTTGGAGCGTATGGAAAGCAAGTGGTTTGGTTAAAAACGACGATATTCATTTCACAAAAGCAGGATACGAAAAAATCGGCGAAATACTAGCAAATGCGTTAAAAAATAGGCTTGGAAATTAAATTTTAGCTTGGCACGACCGAATTTCGCCTTGCCGTTTTTTGCAGTGAAAACAGACAAAGACCAAGAATTATAGCGTAGATAAAACTGATACATTTTATCGTTTTATCGCGTGAGCTATCGGCGTAAATGGCTTGTTTGAATTTATCATTATCATCTAGTTTTTTGTATAAATCGTCTTTATTTTCAACTATAAATTTTTTGTATTCATTTAGTTCGGAAATACTCAAATTTTCGCTCAAATTTGGATTTTTTGTTGCGTTAAATTCAGGGTTTATTATCGAAGCTAAATTTATTATTTCTGTTTTGTTTGCTTCTGTGATATTTATTTCTAGGTATTTATCTTTAAATTCTAAATTAAAATTTGAATTTTTGCTTTCTATTTTATCATTGATTTGTCTGACTAAATCTAAAATTTCACTTTTATTTGCTTGTGAAATATTTGCTTCTAGGTATTTATTTTGAAATTCTGAATTCAAATTTGCAAATGGTATTATTGATGAAGTAGAAGCATATAGCATTACAAAAAAAATAAGGTATGAAATTGAAGTTAAAATTGTTCTAAAAAATTTGTGTGTATAGGCATACAAAACTAAACTTAAACTGCTAACTTCGGCTATTTTGCTTAGTTTGTGTTTGTGTGTATAGGCATACAAAACTAAACTTAAACTAAGTATATAAAATATTCCAATGATAATTGTACTTGTATAACATTCCAAAATAGGTATTTCAAATCTTGGTATTTTATTTTCTGCTAAATTAAACGCAAAAATAATCGAGCCAAACAAAGCAATCATAGCTATTGTAAAGTTTAAAATTCTTATCAAATTTGTATGGTGTTCGCTAGTATTTCTATAAATACCTAGTTGCCAATGCTCTACTATATCTTTTATATTTTTTTCTTTTGTTATTTTATTTTTTAGCTCAATCTCTTTTGCATAAAGTTCAAGTTTATGGAAATTCGAAGCTTCTAGGTTATTGTTGGTTTCGATAAGTGAGTGTTTTATGACTCTAAATGAATCACGGAAGTTATTAGCCCAACGAATTTTATATTTTAAATCTAATTCTTTAATTTTCTTTTCTTTTTCATTTTCTTCTGAATTATTATCAATTTTTTCTCTTTCTTTTTTATAACTTTCATCTTCGTAATTTTCTTCGACAGCACTATTTATATTCTCTAAATTTATATTTTCAATATTTAAATTTATGAAATTTGCTTTATTGAAATCTTTAAAAAGAACGCTTGAAAAATTCATAGATTTTTCAAAATTAACACCATAAAAACAAGCAACTGCTTCAAATTCTGCTTCGTGGAAATAGGCATAATCTGAAAATGTAGTGTTGTCAAAATAGGCATTGTTTCTAAAATTAGAAATTGAAAAATATGCCCGTGCTTGAAATTTAGTATTTTTAAAAAAAGTATAACTACTAAAATTGGTACTGATAAAATTGGCTATATTTTCAAATTTAGCTTCTAAAAAAATTGTTTTGGTAAATATGGCTCCACTGAATTTAGCAAGACCTTTGAATATAGTGTTGTGAAAAATTGCTTCTTGTTTAAATTTAGCTTTTGAAAAATCTGCTGTTTTGTCAAATTCAGCAAATGAAAAGTCTGCTTTTTCAATAATTGAATTGTGAAAAGAAATTTCATTGTGTATATAACAAGATCTTGCAGATACCTTTTTAATATTGCATTCTTGAAAAGTATGTGTAAAATTCAAATGATTTTTTAAGTGTATTGAATTTATGTTGCATTTTGAAAAATTAAAGTTATCAACAATTGAACTATCTAAAACTAAATCTTTATCAAAATTAAACTCAACAAAATATAAAGGTTTTTGTTCTTTTAAAATTTCACTTTTTATTTTTTGAAATTCTGATTTAAGTTCTTCAAATTCAATGCTTTGTTTCGGCTTAATATGTATAAGCGTATCGTAGATAATAATATTTAATTTTTCGCTTTCAATATTGCGTATTAAACTGTCATTTTCCATTTTTCCTACCTATACAAAATCCGTCCAAGTCGAACCATATTTGATCCGCATTTTATGGCTAGTTCGTAGTCATCGCTCATGCCCATTGAGCAGATTTTTGCGCCGTGTGGTTGCAAATTTTCAAAAATTTTGTAAGTGATCTCAAAGCTTTTTTGTATTTCGCGTTCGTCGTCCGAGTGTGCGCCTATACTCATAACACCGCATAAATTTAGGTTTTTGCAACTCTCTTTTATCTTTAAATATTCATCGACGGCGCGTGAAATTTCTATCCCGCTTTTGCTACTTTCATCAGCCGAATTTATCTCCAAAAGCGTATCTAGCGTAAAATTTGCTCTTTTATCCACAGCGACGGCTAGTTCGTAAGAATTACAACTTTGCCACAAAGTAGGGCGTAAGGAAAGTAGATGATTTATTTTATTACTTTGCAACGAGCCGATGAAATGCCATTTTAGGGGCAGGTCGCTTAAAATTTCGCATTTTCGCTTCATCTCTTGGACGCGGTTTTCGCCAAATTCGATTTGCCCCTGCGAGTAGAGATTTTCCACCGCATCAGTATCTACATTTTTGCTAACGGCGATTAGACGGACATTTTCCCACGCATCACACTTTTGTCTAGCTGTTTCTATATTTTGCCAAATTTGCTCTAAATTCATCAGTTATACGCCCCACCCAGTCGCAAAAAGTCGTTTATTATCGTAAAAGCCATAAGCGCGAAAAGTAACGCCATGCCGACATAGCTAAGTGCGACAAATACGCGCTCGGAAACCGGTCGCCTAAAAATCAGCTCGTAAATGTTAAATGCGATATGTCCGCCATCTAGTGCGGGGATTGGGAGCAAATTTAGTATGCCTAAATTCACAGAAATGAGCGCCACGATAAATAAAAACACGCTTGGACCAAAGGCGACTGCTTTTGCCGTAATGTCTGTGATAGCGACGATTCCGCCCATTTCTCGTGCCGGGACGACGCCTGTGATGAGCTTTTGAAGTCCTACTAAAATCAGCGTTGAAGCTTTGTATGTTTCATCAAGTGCAAATTTAAGCGAATTTAGCCCTGTATTTTTTAAAATCACGCTTTCGCCGTTTGGCGAAATGCCGATTAACGGCGTTTTTATCGTCTCCAACCACATATTTTTTTTCTCGCCGATTTTTGGCGTGAGAGTTAAATTTATAATCTCTCCGTTTCGTTTAAGCTGTAAATTTATCGGTTCGACTGTAACAAATTTCGATATATCGTCCCACTCGTTGATTTTGTTTTGATTGATAAATAAAATTTCATCATTTAGCTGAATTCCTGCGGCGGCAGCGGCGGAGTTTTCGCCGATTTTACCGACTTTTGGCGCAAGTCGCTCGACACCTATGTAGCCAAGTGCGATATAGATGAAAAACGCTAAAATAATGTTAAACGCTGGACCTGCAAGTAGTATAAAAATGCGCCCAAGCGGGTGCAGGGTAGTGTAGCTATCCTTGTCGTCGCTTCTTGCGTTTGGGTTTAGATCTTCTTGCCCTTTTAGGCTGACATAGCCACCAAGTGGGATTGCGCTTATGGCATATTCTGTTTGTCCGATTTTTTTGGTGTAAATTTTCTCGCCAAAACCCACGCTAAAAACATTTACGCAAATTCCTAGCTTTTTTGCTGCCAAAAAATGCCCAAGCTCGTGGAAAAAAATCAAAAATGAAATCGCAAGTAGCACGAGCATAAAATTTAACCCGTAAAAATAAAATCCAGCCCCTAAAATCGCCAAAACTAATAAAATACTTTTCAAATTTAACCTTTAATAAATTTTTCTTGTGATTGTAGCAAAAAAGATAAAATTTGGCGTAAATTTAATGAAATTTTCGCCAAATTTGCAAATTTATTTTTTATTTTTAAGATAAGCAAAAATATACTCAAACCCTGAATATAGCGTTAAGATGACGGCTATCCAAAGTAGAATTTCACCGCCCCACCACTGCATGGTTAAAAAGCCGATTGCTATCATCTGAAAAACGGTTTTTACCTTTCCTGCCATGGACGCTGAAACGCTGATATTTTCGCTAACCATAACCGTGCGAAATCCTGTGATAAAAAATTCACGGATCAAAATAAGATAAACAGCCCAGACATTTGCACGGTCAATGAGAGCAAGTCCCAAAAAACCCGCAAGTGTAAGCATTTTATCGGCTAGTGGATCGATGATCGAACCTAGTTTTGTGATTTGATTCCATTTTCTAGCGATATATCCGTCAAAAAAGTCCGTTACCGAAGCGATGACAAAAACAAGTGCGGCAAAATAATTTAGCCAACTTGTATGAACGCTCGTGTCGTTGTTTCCTGCTAAAATCAAAAAATACAAAAACAAAGGCGCAAGTAAAACGCGAAAACTAGCTAAGATATTTGGTAAATTCCACATTTGCTTTTCCGAATTTTATTTAAAAGTCGTTCCGCCATCGACGATAAATGTATGACCCGTTACCCAACTAGCCTTGCTAGAACATAAAAACAAACAAGCTCCCGCTAGGTCTGTTGGCTGACCCATGCGATTAAGAGGTGATAATTTTGCCGTCATATCGCGAACTTCTTCGTAGTTTGTAAATGCTCTTAAAGCGTCAGTTTCGATAGGTCCGCCGCTTACGACATTTACGCGAATATTTTTCTCTCCAAGCTCAGTCGCGGCGTATCTTGCCATAGCCTCGACTGCTGCTTTTGCCGTGCCGTGACCTGAATAGTTTTCGATATAGACTAAATTTCCTGTTGAGCTTAGGCTTATTATGCTACCGCCACCGACGGTTTCCATGCGTTTAGCAGCTTCTTGTGCGCCCACGACAAAGGCATTTACGGTTGCAGTAAAGATATTATTTATACCACGCGGTTTTAAACGCATAAATTTAGTATATCCACCGGCTACTGCGCGACCTGAGATAATAGCATTTGAGATGAAAAAATCAATCCTATCGAAATCTTTATCGATTTCTAAAAATAGCTCTTTGTAGGTTTCAGGCTCTAAAATATTTAACGGATACGCTCTTGCTTTTATGCCAAATTCTTTTTCAAGCTCAATAGCTTGTTCGTTGGCTAAATCTGCATTTGAATTGTATGTAAAAGCGATATTTACGCCACATTTGGCAAATTCTAAAACTATCGCTCGACCAATGCCACGCGTTCCGCCACTGATAACTAATGTTTTTCCTTTAAATTCATTCATAAACTCTTTCATTAAAATCCTTTTATATTGTATTGTTTCATTACGCTTTCGATTTTTTTAAGATTTTCGCTACTTGGTTCGCAAAGCGGTAGGCGATATTCGAGCGTATCGATTAGACCAGCTAAAAACATTGCCGCTTTTATCGGTATTGGGTTGCTTTCGCAAAATAGAATTTTGTTTATCGCATACAAATCATCATTTATCTCTTTTGCTTTTAAAAATTCGTTTTTCATCGCAAAATTTGTTAAATTTGCAATGTAATCAGGCAGTAAATTTGCTGTTACAGAGATAACGCCTTTTCCGCTGTTGCTTAAAATCGGATAGTTTATCGCATCTTCGCCACTAACTACTACAAGGCGAGGCTCATGCGCTAGTAAATCCACGCATTTATCGATACTACCGCTTGCTTCTTTAACGCCGTAAATATTATCACAATCGTTAAATAGCTTTATGATTGTATCGGCTGAAATATCGCAACCCGTTCTGCCCGGGACATTATAAAGCAATACCGGAATTTCAATAGAATTTGCTATCTCTTTATAGTGCAGATAAAGCCCTTTTTGCGTAGGTTTGTTGTAATATGGCGCGACCGAGAGAATTCCGTCAGCTCCGTGATTTTGAGCAAATTTAGCTAAATCAACTGCTTCATGTGTGGCGTTTGAACCAGCTCCCGCTAGGACTTTTACGCCTGTATTTTTGCATGTATCAACGGCGATTTCGATGCAAATTCTATGCTCATCATGCGTCAAAGTCGCACTCTCGCCCGTGGTTCCAACGGGAACTATTACATTTATGCCATTGTCGATTTGTCTTTTTATCAGTTTTGCGTAACTTACTTCATCTACTTTTCCGTTTTTAAAAGGCGTGATTATCGCAACCATCGAGCCTGTAATGACATTTTTATTCATTTTCTTCCTTTCTTAATATCATCGTTGTTGAATTTTTTCTAACCAAATATTTTTCCATACAATCTTTTAAATTTGCCTTTTGTAAATTTTTTATCCCTTTTTCATAGGCAAATAAAGCGTCCAAATCGCCCCTAATGATATAATCTCCAAAAATAGAAGCGACTTTTGAAGCACTATCAAGCGAGTAGATAAAATCTTTTTTAACAGAGTTTTGAATTTTTGTCATATCGTCATCTGTGATTTCTGCGTTTTTTGCAAATTCGATTAAATCAAAAATCTCATCACGCAAAATTTCAGCTTTTATGCCGATATTTGCATAAGCAAAAATAATATATAAATTTTCAAATTTTGCCGACATATTATAAATTCCAACATAATTTGCCAACTTTTTCTCATCAACTAAAACTCGTTGAAAAAGCGAACTTTTGCCGCCGCTTAGATACTCTTCAAGGGCGTTTAGTCCTACTTGATCTGCGTGATTAAATGGTGGAATTTTAAAAGCAATAGCCACAATATCAACTTCGCTTTTTTTATAAATCATAGCAGATTTTTCGCCATCTTGAACCGGCTCGGTGCAGTGATTTTGTGGGATTTCACTTTTATTTTCAATGTTACCGAAATATTTTTTAGCCAAATCAAAAATTTGATCTTTTTCAATATCTCCTGCAACAATCAAAACGGCATTTTTTGGTTGATAAAATTTAGCGTGAAAATCCTTTATATCATCAATCGTCCAGTTTTTTATATCTTCTTTAAAGCCGATTGGAGTCCAGTGATAAGAGTGATATGAAAAAGCCGTATTATAAAGTCTAAAAAACAAATATCCGCTTGGATCGTTATCTGTTCGCCATCTGCGCTCTTCTAAAACAACGCTTCGCTCGGGCTGAAATTCATCATCTTGCAAATCCAAATTTTGCATAATATCAGCATATAGTTCGAGCGATTTTTCTAAATTTGCGTTTGAACATTTTATGAAATAATGAGTATAATCAAAGCCCGTGCTTGCATTATTTACGCCGCCAAAGCCTTTTACTATTTTATCAAATTCTCCTGCTTTGCGATTTTTTGTGGATTTGAAATTCATGTGTTCTAGCATGTGGGCTATACCGCTTTTGCCCATGATTTCATCTTTTGAGCCGACATTATAAAAAATATCGACACTTATAACGCTACTTCCTAAATTCACAGGTATCGCATAAACTTCAAGTCCGTTTTCTAGGGTGATTTTATCAAATTTAGGAAACATTATATTGCCTTTTTAGCATTTACGCCGATTGCCTGTGTGATACTAGTAAAGCCGTCTTTTTCGAGCAACTCGGCAATTTGCGAATTTATATTTTTAATCACGCTTGGACCTTTAAAGATAAAACTTGTGTAAATTTCAACCAAACTAGCACCCATTTTTATGCGTTCATAAGCTTCTTTGCCGTTGTCGATACCGCCACAACTTATCAAAATCGTTTCTCCAAAAAGCTCGTTTGCCACAGCTTTAAAAAGCTCTTTTGATTTTTTTGTGATTAGCTTTCCGCTAAGTCCGCCAAAATCTTTTGCATTTGGCGTTAGGCTATAATCAATGCTTGTGTTGTTGATGATTACGCCGTTTGCGCCGTTTTGCACGGCACAAGAACACAGATCGATCGCTTTGCCAAAACTCATATCGGGGGCGATTTTTAGGAAGATTGGTTTAGCGGTTATGCTTTTCATGGTTTCAAAAATATCTTTTATAAATTTTTCATCTTGCAAATCACGCAAATTTGGGGTATTTGGCGATGAAATATTGATAACAAAAATATCGCACAAATCTTTGAATTTTTGCGTTAAAATTTCATAATCTTTTAGTGCTTCATCATTTGGCGTGATTTTATTTTTGCCGATATTTGCGATTAAGGGAGCTTTAAAAGGATAAATTTTTTCTACTCTTTTTGCGATAGCTTCCCAGCCTTCGTTGTTAAAACCCATTGCATTTTGCAAACTCTCTTCTTCTATCAAGCGAAAAAGGCGAGGCTTAGCGTTTCCTGGTTGTGGTTTTGGTGTGAAAGTGCCGTATTCTAAAAATCCAAATCCAAGTGCGTTTAGTGCTTTTATCATCGTTGCGTTTTTATCAAAGCCACCGCCGATTCCAAGTGGATTTGCAAAATTTAACCCAAAAATATTTTGTTTTAATGCTTCATTTTGATAAGAAAAATTTTTAGAAATCAAATTTAGTATAAAATCAAAATTTCCGCCGTTTTTAAGAGCAAATTCGGCTAAGCCGTGAGCTGTTTCGGGGTCAAATTTGAAAAGCAATTTTTTTAAAGTTTTATAATACATACCTATCCTTGAAAAACGCAAAATTCTAGCAAAAATTAGTTAAAAAGCGGATTAAATTCATCTATTTTTCGCTTGTATCTTTGTTTTCGTAAGCGAAATTTCCTTTTAGTTTTTGATAAATTTCACACTCCCTAACTAGCTTTTCATCGTCGCCAAAACCTACGATTTCGCCGTTATTTACGACTGCGATTTTACCTGCGTTTTCGATAGTGCTAAGACGGTGCGCTATGATAAATACGATTTTATCAGTTTTGATTTTTTCTATCACTTCTGTAATGGCTTTTTCGCTGACATTATCTAACGCAGAAGTTGCCTCATCAAAAATCAAAATTTGCGGATTATTATACAATGCCCTAGCAATGGCGATTCTCTGCCTTTGTCCGCCGCTTATATTTGTGCCAAATTCATTTAAATTTGTGTGAATCCCGTTTTCAAGCCCCATTACAAATTCATAAGCATTTGCCGATTTTAGGGCATTTATAACCTTTTCTTCATCGTAAGCTTTACCATAAGCAACATTGTTTGCAATTGTGTCGTTGAAAATATAAATGCGTTGGCTTACAAAACCGATATTTTCACGCAGACTTTCAAGGCTAAATTCGCACAAATCGTCATTATTTACCAAAATATTTCCGCTTGTGGTATCGTAAAATCTCATAATCAAATTTACAATCGAAGTTTTTCCGCCGCCGCTGTTGCCAACAAGTGCGATAGTTTGACCTTTATTTACGCTAAAATTTATATTTTTTAAAGCCGTTTTTTCGCCGTAGTTTAGGCTGACATTTTGAAACGAGAGAGAATTTATATTTTTTGGAAATTCTTTCTTTCCGCCGATGATGGACGGCGTTTTATCGATTAGTTCAAAAGTTCGGTTGCTCGCTACTATTGCATCTTGCATATTATTAAACACGCTAGTAACTTTTTTAATCGGCGTATAAAGCATAAAAAGTGCTGCCACAAACGAAGTAAATTTACCAAGTGTCATAGCCCCATCAATAACCTCTTTTCCGCCTATGTAGATGACTACGGCAATACCGATACCGCCTAGCATTTCCATTAACGGGCTAACTAGTCCGTTTGTAATGATAGCTTTGAAATTTAGTCTGTAAATTCGGTAGTTTTCTTCCGAAAATCGTTTTATTTCACTTTTTTGGGCGTTATTTGCTTTTACAATTTCGATATTTGAGTAAATTTCGCTAAGAACCGAGTTTATATCGGCTGTTTTTTCTTGTGAAGCTTTTGAAATGCGTCTCATTCGCTTTGCGAGACGAGAAAGTGGATATACAGCACACGGAAGTACAATCAAGGCAAAAAATGCTAGTTTTGGACTTTGATAAATCACAACGCCTAAAAGCCCGATTATGGTGATTAAATTTGTAAAAAATTCAGGTATCATATTTGAGATGATAGTTCGAATTCGCTCGACATCGTTGATTGTCCTACTCATCAACTCACCCGTTCTAAATTTATGAAAAAAGCTCATATCAAGGTAGATTAGCGTAGATAGAATTTTTTCTCTAAAAATTCTAACGACATTTTGTCCTATGTAGCCTGTAAAATATGTCTGCATAAAGTTACCAAGACTTTTTGCTAAAAAAATGGCGATTATCGCAAATGGTATGAGTTTAAGGTAGTTTTCGCCTTTTTCGACAAAAACGCCGTCCATTGTGGGTTCTAGTATATAAGATAGCCCGGCTGTGCCAAGTGCAGCTAAAATCATACCGATAATCGCAAAGAAAAATTGAACTTTAAAATCTTTGAAAAACGGGCTAAATCGCTTTAAAATTTGCAAAAATTCCTTCATTTTTTATCGCTTTCGTTCATAACTTCCCAAATGGTGCCACTTGGCGTATCCATTATGGAAATTCCCATTTTGGTTAAATTTTCTCGTATCTCATCGGCAAGAGCGAAATTTTTCTCTTTTTTTGCTTCGCTTCTTTGAGCGATAAATTTGGCGATTTTAACCTTGTCTTCATCGCTTACGCCAAATTGAAAATATTCATTTTCATTGATTTGCAAAATTCCTAAAATATCGCCGATAAAATCTAAATTTGCCATAAATTCAGACTTTTTGACTTTATCTTTTGGATTTTTATCTAAATATTCATTTGCGTAATTTATAAAATTATCCAAACTTGCCAGCGCCAAAGATGAGTTTAAATCATCATTTAAAGCAGATAAAATTTCAGCCCGAAATTCGGCATTTACAGCACTCGCACTCACGCCAAAAAGCCGTTTTTTAAGGCGATAAATTTTATCAAGCCGTTTTTTACTAGCGTTTAAATCTTCAAGCGAATAGTTAAAATTTGCCCTATAATGCGAACTCATCAGATAAAATCTCAGAGCTTCACCCGGGACAAATTTAAGAGCGTCTTTTATAAAAAAGCTATTTCCCAAACTCTTACTCATTTTTTCGTTATTAACCTGCACGAAGCCGTTGTGAAGCCAGTATTTGGCTAAGCTTTTATGCTCTCCGCACCTGCATTGAGCTGCTTCATTTTCGTGGTGCGGAAAAAGCAAATCAAGCCCACCAGCGTGAATATCAATACAAAATTCGCTTTTATTTTTGCCAAAATGCTTTTTTATCATCGCTACGCACTCGCTGTGCCAACCGGGACGACCTTTTCCAAATTCGCACTCATACCAGTTTTCATCAAATTTCCACAAAACAAAGTCTTTTTCGCTTTTTTTGGCTGAATTTGAGACAACTCTTGCTTGGTGGCTTAAATCGTTTGCTTTCCCGCTAAGGCTTAAATAATCGCTATCTTTTGCCGTGTCAAAGTAAATTCCATCGCCACTAATCTCATAAGCGTATCCATTTTGAACTAAATTTTTTATATAAGCGATGATTTCAGCGATAGTTTCGGTCGCCTTTGGCTCGACATCGGCTCTAAGGACATTTAAGGCGTCCATATCATCTAAATAACGCTTTATATAAAATTCGGTTATCTCTTCTAAACTTTTGCCAGTTTCGCTCATTTTTTTTAAAATTTTATCGTCAATATCGGTAAAATTTTTAATAAATTTAACGCCGTATCCGTTTGCTAATAAAACCCTACGGAGTAAATCAAAGCTAATCGCACTTTTTGCATGTCCTAAATGTGCATCATCATACACGGTCGGACCGCAAACATAAAAATTCACGCAAGTTTTATCATCTGGCGTAAATTCAACCTTTTTTCTTTTAACACTATCAAAAATAACCATTTATAAAGCCTTTGAAAAAGTATAAAATAACGATTTCAACCACGCAAATGGCTAAAATCGGCACAAATTTGCGAAATTTAATTATAGCTAAAAAGTTATTAAATCCAAATTCTTTTATATTTTTATAAAGCAAAAATAACCCTGAAAGCGAACTAGCTAGTGCTAACCCGGCAGCTCCGTAAGGTTTAACAAAAATTGCGCACAAAGCGATATTTAAAATCAAACTTTGAATAGAAAATTTAGCAGCTTCCTTTTGTTTCATTTTCGAATATAGCCACTGCGAAAAGAGTTTTGCTAAACCAAAAGGAACTAGACCCACCATAAAAGCAGCCAAGACTTTTGCGCACTCTATCGTGTCTTCTCTTGTGAATTCGCCCCGTTCAAAAAGTAACCACGAAATTTCAAAACTAAGCATTATTCCGCCGATAGTCGAAGCTAAAAGCAAAAATAGCAAAAAATAAAAACTTTTTTCTAGTAAATTTTGGGCTTCTTTGTCGTTGCCTGATTTGATTTGTTTTGCGATTTTTGGGAAGATTGCAACCGAAAGCGCAATCGCAAAAAGTGCAAAGGGAAGTTGAAAAATTCGGTTTGCATAGTATAAATAACTAATGCTTCCAAATGCCAAAAAACTAGCAAACCAAGTATCGACAAAACTTGAAATTTGCAAAGCTGATGAACCGATAACGCCGTGGTAAAAGTTTTTATAAAAGCCTTTTGTATCGGCTTTTTCGCCATTTTTTAGGCGTGAAAAACCGCCCAGTAGCACCTTTAAAAGTCCTGTAAATTTCAAGGCATAAATATGAACCAAAAGTTGCAAAAATCCGCCCACTACAACGCCGATACTAAGATATAAAACGATAGTTTTATCATCTTTTTCACGAGCTAAAATCAAAGCCACAATCATCGCTAAATTTAAGAGCGCCGTTGAAAATGCCGTCGTGGCGAAGTGATCACGATACTGCAACATTGCCGCAAATAGCGTAACTATGAAAATAAACGATAAATATAAAAAATTTATTCGCACGAAAGGAACGGCTAAATTTATGGTTTCCTTGTCAAATCCAAGGGCTAAAATTTTTGTAAAAAATGCCGCAAAAAGTAAAACGACAAAGGTTAAAAAAAGTATGAAAATCGTAAATTTAGTTAAAACCGAAGCAGCAAAAATTCCCTTTTTCTTAGCGTGAGCAAAACTTGGCATAAATGCCTGTGTAAAGGAGCCTTCGCCAAAAAGCCTACGAAATAAATTTGGCAGTTTAAATGCTACAAAAAATATATCACTCCAAATTCCAGCCCCCAGCACGGAAGCTGTCATCAGATCTCGCACTAAGCCTAAAATGCGTGAAACTAAAATTCCAAAACTATTTGTAAAAAAGCCCTTAAACATACCTATCCGTAAAGTTTTTATAAAATACAAAGGCAAATTATAATATAATTTTTGCTTATTTCAAAGTTTAGGAGTTTGTAAATTTGGCAAATTCGCCTTTTTCCGTTTTGCAAAACGGCGATGAAACTACTATATATCTTAACGGCGACTGGACTTATAAGCTAAAACAGGCTCATTTTAACGAGCTTAAAAAAAATATTCAAAATGCACGAAATATAAATTTAAACTTTTCAAATTTGAGCGATTTAGACTATTTTGCCGCGGTTTTGCTAAAAAAATCGCTCAGCGGAAAAATTTATAAATTTAGCGATGAAAGCAGGAAAGTTAAAGCCATTTTTGAATTTATAAATGACGAAAATATCGATTTTAAAGATATTCCACAAAAAAATAGTGAAAATATTTTTTCTCAAATCGGACGAAGCGTAGTTTTGGGAATTTCAAATTTACTAAATTTGGCGACATTTTTGGGCGAATTTGTGATTAAATTCTTTCAAATGCTACTTCACCCAAGCAAAATTCGTTTTAAAGAAGTTGTAAATTTTGCCAAAGATAGCGGAATTGATGCGCTTTTTATCGTAGGACTAACTGCTTTTTTAATCGGCGTTGTTTTAGCCTATATCGGCTCTGATATGCTTTCGCAATTTGGCGCAAGTATCTATATAATCGACATTATGGGAACTCTTACCTTGCGTGAAATAGCTCCCTTAATCGCAGCTATCGTAGTTGCGGGACGGACATCATCAAGCTTTACCGCTCAAATTGGCGTTATGAAAATCACAGAAGAGATCGATGCAATGAAAACAATGGGCTTTGATCCATTTTATTTTCTATCAATGCCTCGAATTTTAGCGATGATTTTGATAATGCCGTTTGTCATTTGCATAGCAGATCTTATCAGCATTTTAGCGCAAATGATAGTTTGCAATGCCTATTTGGACATTTTATTTAGCGATTATTTGACTAGATTTAAAGAAGCCGTCGAGCTTAGACATTTTTTTGTAGGACTTATAAAAGCTCCGTTTTTTGGGGCGATAATCGCACTGATTGGCTGTATGCGTGGCTTTGAAGTGCAAGGAAATACGCAAAGTATCGGAATTTACACTACAATTAGCGTTGTAAATGCCATTTTTTGGGTAATTGCGATCGATGCCATTTTTGCGGTAACATTTTCGGAGCTTGGGATATGAGTATTATCAAGGCTACGAATTTAACCACAGCTTTTGGCGAAAAAATAATGCACGACAATGTTAGTTTTAGCGTAAATGAAGCCGAAATTTACGGCTTTTTGGGCGGAAGCGGAAGCGGAAAGACAACGCTAATGAAAACGCTAATTTATTTAAAAGAGCCAAAAAGCGGTAAAATTTCGATGTTTGATGAGAGCGATATTTGGGCTTTAAATGAAAAAAAGCGAAACGAAATTCAGCTAAAATGCGGTGTTATGTTTCAATTTGGAGCATTGTATAGCTCGATGAGCGTTTTAGAAAATGTAGGTGTTTTACTTCGCGAATATAGCGATTATAGCGAAAAAGATATAAACGAGCTATCAAATTTTTGGATTCAAAAAGTGGGTCTAAAAAAAGAACATGCTATGCTAAATCCAAACGAGCTAAGCGGCGGTATGAAAAAGCGAGTTGCCTTAGCAAGAGCCTTAGCATTAAGCCCCAAAATTTTATTTTTAGATGAGCCAAACTCGGGGCTTGATCCTTTGGGTGCAAGAGCCCTTGATAGGCTAGTTTGTGAGTTAAGAGATAGTCTTGGTTTAACCGTTGTTATGGTTACGCATGATGTCGATAGCATTTTTGATATTTTGGATAGATTTTTGATTATCGATAACCGAAAAATCGCATTTGAAGGCGATATTAAAGAGATTGCAAATTTAGAAAATAATCCGCTTGAAGAGCTTTTTAAAATGCGAGATAGGAGTTAAATTTTGGAAAATAGAAGCTCATATACGATTGTGGGAATTTTTGTTATGGTTTGTTTAGCGTTTTTTGGAGCTTTTATGTGGTGGATGGCTACAAAAACCGACCCGAAAGAGGCTTATAGATCATATTTTATTCATACAAAAAATTTACCAACGGGGATAAAAGAAAATAGCGAAGTGCGTTTTTTAGGCGTAAATGCAGGAATTATCAAAAAGATTGATTTTGCCGATGTCGCTAATGGCATTATAGAAATAGAAGTTTCGGTTAAGAAAAAACTTCCCATTTCAAAAGATAGCGTTGCCGAAATCGAAACACAGGGGCTAACCGGAATTTCACATTTAAACATAACTCGTGGTAGCGGGGAGCTTTTTGCTCCAAATGATGAAAAACCGATTATTGCGCTTGACAAAACGCTTTTAGATAAAATAGGTTCTAAAGCAGAAGTTATCACAGATAGTGTCGGCGAGATGATTTTAAAGATAAATACCTTAATGTCGCAAGAAAATATAGAAAAACTAAATGTAACTTTGGCAAATTTAGAAAAATTTAGTGCAAATTTACAAAACGACGAAAGATTTAAAAATATTGATAGTATTATCTCAAATGCCGATAAAATCGTAGCTGATTTAAGTCAGCGAGAGAAAGATTTAGACGAAGTGTTAAAAAATTTCAACACATTTGCAAAGTCGGCGACAAATTTCGCAAACGCTATGAATAAAACGCAAAGTATGATGGCAAAACGCATAGAGCAGGGCGATTATAATATTAAGCAAATTTTAGACCCGACTTTAAGTGAAGCAAAGGTTACTTTGATAGAATTCAATCGTGCATTAAGGGAATTTCAAGGGGCGTTATTTAGGCTTGAAGATAACCCTTATGAATTCTTTTTTAGAGATACCAAAAAGGAAAAAAGAAAGTGAAAAGATTGATAATTTCGGCTTTTGTAGCGTTTTTGTTGGCGGGTTGCTTGGCTAAACAAGGGGCTAGATATGATTATTACGAGCTTAAATTTAGCGGTGATAGATGTAAAAATAGAGTCCAAAATCGCAAAAATATTTTTATAGACAGAGTTATGGCGACAAATTTAGTCGATAGACGCGATATTTTAATTGTGGATTATAAAAACAAGGCTTGGTTTGTAGAAGATTCTAAATTTATCACAATGCCTAGCGAAATGGTCTATAAAGCTCTCATTGACGGGGCGTTTTCTACTTGCGAGTTACGACCTGTTTTTATCTCAAATGAAAATGAGTTAAAACTAAAAACAAGCCTTATCGCACTTCAAGTAAATGGCGATCAAGCCGTTGTTACCATAGGATATGAAATTTTAAATTCGCTAAATAAAGTAAAATCCGGCATTGTTACAAAAAGCGTTTTTGTTCCTGATCCAAGCTCAGAAAGTATTTTTGCAGGTTTAAATAAATCTTTAAATTTAGCGATAGATGACATTTTAAAGGCGGTGCGATGATAGTTGCGATTGAAGGCGTTATAACAAAAAAAGAGCCAACAAACTGCGTGATAAAATTATCAAATGGCATAAGTTATAGTGTAAATATTTCATTAAATTGTAGTGCAAAACTCGAAAAAAATGCTAAAATAGAGCTTCTAATAACTCAGATTATTAGAGAAGATGCAAATTTGCTTTTTGGTTTTTTAGAAACAGACGAGCAAAAAATGTTTGAAATGTTGATAAAATTAAGCGGAATCGGCGCTAGCACAGCTATGGCTGTTTGTTCTAGTCTTAGTAGTGAGAGTTTTTCAAAAGCGGTTATTAACGGCGATACCGCTACGCTAACTAGCGTTCCGGGAATCGGACCAAAAACAGCTAGACGCATAGTGGCTGAGTTAGGGGACGCAAAATTAATGGAATTTTCTAGTGGCGAGAGTTATAAAAACGAAGCGGCGATGGCGTTAGAAAGTCTTGGCTTTAAACGAGATAAGATAAATAAAGTTTTGAGCGAGTGTTCTAGCACGAGTACGGCTGAACTTGTAAAAGAAGCGTTAAAAAAATTAGCTTGATAACAAAAATTTAAAGGAGTTTAAATGAGACTTGGAGTTGTATTTGGCGGTCAAAGTTATGAGCATGAAGTTAGCATAATTTCCGCGATTGCATTGAGTAAGGTATTTAAATCAGAAGATGTTGCATATATATTTTGCGATAAAGATAGAAAATTTTATTTAATCGATCCAAAAAATATGGTTGCGTCTTATTTCAAAGACGGTGCGTATAAAACCGGTGGAATTGGTTTTGGCAAACCAAAAGATTTGCATATTTCAAACGGCGGTTTTTATCTAAACGGAATGTTTTCAAAAGATAAATTTCCTGTTGATGTTTATATAAATTTGATACATGGTTGCGACGGCGAAGACGGCAAAATGGCATCTTTGTTTGATTTCTTTGGCATAAAATACATTGGTCCTAGGATTGAAGCTAGTGTTTTGAGCTATAATAAAATTTTAACTAAAAATTTAGCCGCTCTTGCGGGAGTTAAAACCATAAACTATGCAATCGTTAAGAAAAATTCACTCGCAACATTTAAGTATCCGCTTATTTTAAAACCGGCTAGACTTGGTAGTAGTATAGGCATAGGTATAGTAAATAACTCTCACGAATTAGATATTGCGATGGATAAGGCTTTTGATTTAGATGATACGGCTATAGTCGAGCCGTATGTAGCAAATATAAAAGAATACAATCTTGCAGGTTGTAAGATTGATGGTAAATTTATATATTCAAATATAGAAGAGCCTGTAAAAAAAGATTATTTAGATTTTGATCAAAAATATATGGATTTTTCTCGAACAGGCAAGATAGAACCTGCCGCAGTTGGACAATCGGTCCAAGATAATATGAAGGAAGCGTTTCATAAAATTTACAATACGGGTGGTTTTGACGGAGCTTTGATTAGGTGTGATTTTTTTGTTATAAATAATGAGATTTATCTAAATGAAATCAATCCATGTCCGGGAAGTATGGCAAATTATCTTTTTGATAATTTCACAGAAGTTATCAAAAAATTAGCAAATTCTATTGAATTGCCAAAAGAAATTCCTGTTTCGTATGATTTGATAGACAAACTCATGGATATTAAGTAAAAATATTTAAAATTTTATGCTAAATTTTGCGTAAAATTTTATGAAATGGAGCGATTTTATGATTAATAAAGACGAGATTTATACTGCCACCGAGATTGTTCGCAATTTTAGTAGCGTTTTAAATAAGGTTACAAACGGAGATATTAAAAAAGCTTTGATAGTCAAAAATAACAAATTCGAAGCCGTGCTTTTAAGTATGGCAGAATTTGAAAGATTTGAAAAAGCGGTTGAACTTCTTAAAATCGCATATTCGCAAAGAAAGAGTGAAAATGATAAATAGATTTTCATTCTGTTTTAAAAACACAAATTTTCAAAATTCACACGCTAAATGCCTTTGTGCCAAAGTCGCAAAGGCATAAAATGGCATCAAAAGAGATCGAATATAACGGCGTTTCTTACAAAATTTCATACGAAGCATTAAATACAAATTTGAAGCCTTACATTTTGATTTTACATGGTTGGGGTGCAAAAAAAGAGCTTATGACGGCTGCTTTTAAGGGTAAATTTAGCTCTTTTTCTCAAATTTATGTTGATTTGCCGGGGTTTGGCAAAAGCAGTGTTTCTTTGCCGATTTGCACGAAAGATTACGCTAGTATCATTAAAGAATTTATCGCTAAAATGGGCTATGAGCCGGTTGCTGTTATGGGGCATAGCTTTGGCGGCAAAGTGGCAACCCTGCTAAATCCAAAGAATTTGATTTTGTTAAGTAGTGCAGGAATTTTAGAGCCAAAACCGCTTAAAGTTCGCCTAAAAATCGCTATTTTTAAAATTTTAAAAATGCTAGGGCTTTCTAAATTTTATAAATTTTTTGCCACAAGCGATGTTAATGGTATGAGCAAGACTATGTATGAAATTTTAAAATTAGTTGTAAATGAAGATTTTACTGAGCATTTTAAAAGCGTTAGTTCCACTAAAACGCTCATTTTTTGGGGCAAGGAAGATACTGCCACACACCTTGAAAGTGGAGAAAAAATTCACTCTTTAATCAAAAATAGCAAATTTTATCCGCTTGACGGGGATCACTTTTTTTTCATAAAAAACGGCGAATTTATCGCTAAGACAATAGAAAAAGAGTTAGCCGAATTTGCCATAAATTCGGAAAATTCTATATCAAATTCACAAAATTTAGAAAATTTTGATTTAAATTCGCAAAATTTATCACAAAATTTGCAAGATTTAAGCAGCTTTGAACTTTTTGAAAATCCACAAGATTTTGCACAAAATTCAGCGCAAACTCGTGCAGGTCTGCCAAGTAATAATTTAGAAATTTAGGACTTTTTATGACATTTTTTTTCGTGCTAATTCATATTTTATTTTTACTCGCATTAGGCTTTTACCTAATCACCTGTTTGCAGTGGTTTTCTTATAAATTTGAGCGAATTTTATTCCATTTTACAAAACCGCTTTGGCATGTTTGGTTTTTGATAATTCCGATTATTTTGCATTTTTTAAGTGCATTTTTTGGAACTACCTTTTTTGCGATTTATTTTCTTCTTATTTATCTGCCAAGCCTTATTTTTTGGCACAAAAAACTTGATAAAAAGCTAGTTTTTACACCACGCATTAAACGATTTTTTGGCTTTTTATTGCTTTTTAGCACGATTTTTACGATACTTTGCGCTGTTTTAAAAACTCAAATTTTTCCTTTGTTTTTACCGTTAGCAGCGGCATTTTTGGCAAGTTTTGCCTATGAAAAATACCTATTTTTAAAATTCAAAAATTTAGCAATGCAAAAACTAACGCAAATTCCAAATTTGCTAATCGTTCAAATCACTGCAAGTTATGGCAAAACTAGCATTAAAAACTTTTTGTATCAAATTCTCTCAACCAAATTTAACTGCTACAAAACGCCTCGTTCTGTAAATACTTTGGGTGGGCTAATGAAAGATATAAACGATGATTTGCCTACTTCAACGAAAATTTATATCGCCGAAGCGGGAGCTAGACTTAGTGGCGACATAGCTGAGATTACGCAGTTTTTACGCCCACAGCTCGTCGTCGTCGGTGAAATAGGGGCGCAACATATCGAGTATTTTAAAAGCGTTGAAAATGTGCGAAAAACCAAGCTTGAAGCCTTGCAAAGCCCAAATTTGCAAAAGGCGTTTTTGCATACCACGACGAATTTGTCTAGTGGCGAAAATAGGGTAATTTATAATGAAAATTTGCAAATTTTAAGTGCAAATTTAGACGGAATTAAATTTTCTTTGAAATTTGGCGATGAATTCAAAGAATTTTTTGCGCCGATTTTGGGCGAATTTAATGCCGAAAATTTAGCAGTTTGCATAAAAATCGCCGAATTTTTGGGGCTTAAATACGATGAAATTTACGAAGCAGTTGCAAATTTGCAAAGCGTAGAGCATAGGCTGCAAAAAATCGAAGCAAACGGAAAAATCATCATCGATGATAGCTTTAACGGAAATTTAGCAGGAATGCTTTCTAGCTACGAGCTTGTGCGAACTTTTAACGGCAGAAAGGTCATCATAACGCCCGGAATCGTCGAAAGCACAAAAGAAGATAACGAAAAATTAGCCGAAAAAATCAATGAAATTTTTGATTTGGTTATGATAACGGGAGAGCTAAATTTAGCGACACTTCAAAGCAAAATCGCACCCGAGAAACTAATAATCATAAAAGATAAATCAAAACTGACCGAAAATTTAGCAAAATTTACGATGCAAGGCGATTTGATACTATTTTCAAACGACGCCCCGAGTTTTATATAGAGATTTAAATTCAGGCGTTTTCCGCCTGAATTTATTTGAATAAATTTTTAAATCAAATTCTTTGATTTTAAGACTTCTACTGTGAGTTCAGCAATAGCCAATTCTTCATTTGTCGGTATGATTAAGGTTTTGATACTAGCATCAGCCGTGCTTAAATCTCTATTGATTTTTCTGCGAACGCTATTTTTTGCTTTGTCAATTTTGATACCAAAGTGCGCTAATTTATCGCAAACTTTCTCGCGTAAAATATTGGCATTTTCACCGATACCGCCTGTAAAAACGATAGCATCAATTTTTCCTAATGCTGCATAATATGCGCCGACAAGTTTGACTATTTGATATACAAGCATATCGTAGGCTAGTTTTGCCTTTTCATCACCTGCTTCCATTAATTCTTCGACCTTTCGCAAATCGTTAGTTCCGCAAATGCCAAAAAGACCACTTTTTTTATTCATTATAGTATCCATTTCCTGTGCGCCATATCCAGCTGCTCTTTCCATATATGGAATTATTGCAGGATCAATTGAGCCACACCTTGTTCCCATCATAAGCCCTTCAAGTGGCGTCATACCCATAGAAGTATCAATGCATTTCCCGTTTTTAATAGCAGTTATACTTGAACCGTTTCCTAAATGTAGCGTGATAGCATTAAATTTTTCGTAATCAATTCCCAAAAATTCAGCTGCCGTGCGCGAAACAAACCAATGAGAAGTGCCGTGCGCTCCGTATCTACGAACTTTATTTTTTTCATAAAATTCATAAGGTAAGGCATACATATAAGCATGACGCGGCATACTTTGATGAAAAGTTGTATCAAACACAGCTACATTTGGTGTTTTAGCAGCACTTATGCAAGATTTTATTCCTGCTAAATTTGCAGGATTATGGAGTGGAGCTAATGGACAAAGTTCTTCGATTTTATTTAAAACATCATCATCAACCAAAACTGCTTTATCGAAATAATCAGCCCCTTGCACTATGCGATGCCCAATGCCTTCAATGTCATTTATGTCTTTTAGAACAGAGCTATCTTTTAAAAGCCTATACATTACTTCGATACCTTCTTCATGTGTTTTTATGTGTTCTGTTATGTCTGTGTGGAAAATGGTAGTTGCGATAGAAGCCTTTGAATGCTCAGAGCCGATTTCTTCGATGACACCGCTTGCAAGACAGGATTTATTATCCATATCGAAAAATTTAAATTTAATTGAACTACTACCTGAATTAATTACTAAAATTTCCATTAGTTTTCTCCTGCTTGAATTGCGCTAATTAAAATCGTATTTACGACATCCTCTACTAAACAGCCTCTACTTAGATCATTTACAGGCTTTTTTAAACCTTGTAAAATCGGTCCTATCGCAACGGCACCAGATGTTCTTTGAACGGCTTTGTAACAAATATTTCCGCAGTTTAAATTTGGAAAAATAAATACATTTGCATTTCCTGCAACCTTTGAATTTGGAAGTTTTTTAGCAGCAACGATTTTATCAACCGCTGCGTCAAATTGAATTGGTCCTTCGATGTCCAAATTTGGAGCTAATTCTTTTGCTAAATTTGTCGCATTTATCACAAATTCTACATCTTCGCCGCTTCCGCTTGATCCTGTTGAATAGCTAAGCATTGCTATTTTTGGATCGATTCCAAAGGCACTAGCAGTAGCAGCTGAACTCACTACGATTCCGGCAAGTTGCTCTGCGGTCGGATTTGGCGTAATGGCACAATCTGCAAAAAGATAGACTTCGCTATCCATACACATTAAAAACGATCCGCTCACAGTTGAAACGCCCGGTTTCATTTTTATGGTTTGAAGAGCAGGGCGTATCGTCTCAGCCGTGGTCGTGCTAGCACCGCTTACCATAGCGTCGCAAATGCCGCTATAAACGAGCATTGTGCCAAAATAAGTTCTATCTTTCACCAAAGCTTTTGCTTTTTCTAGTTCCATTCCTTTTGCTTTGCGAAGTTCGTAAAGTGTATTTGCAAATTCATCGCTATATTCATTATTTGCAGGGTTTATAATGCGAATTCCGTCTAAATTTAGACCTAAATTTTTTGCTTTTGAATTGATTTCATTTTCATCGCCAAGAAGCACGATTTTAACGGCTTTGCTTTCATTTATAATATGAGATGCTTTTAAAATTCGCTCATCATCGCTTTCAGGCAGGACGACTGATTTTAAATTTGAAGCCGCTTTTGCGTAAAGATCATTTTCAAATCGAAGCGGAGTAACTATATTTGGCATTTTTGCTTCTAATAAATCAAAAAATTTGCTTTCGTTTGTAATTTCGTTTAATGCAAATTTTTCTCCGCTATCAAAAACAAAATTTTCTTTTATCAAATTTAGCGAATTTTGTGCATTTGCAATTTTTGCTAAATTTTTAAAAAAATCGGCTTCTTTTTCGTCTTCAAAACAAGCAAGAATTTGTAAATTTAAGTGTTTTGAAAGTTCTAAATTAAGATTTGTTTTATTAAACATTTTTAAATCAAAAAATCCATTTACTATTATAAAATCCCCATTTTTCCGCATTTCATCGAATTTCGAAATAATCGTTTTTATAAATTTAGATTTTTCACCTTTTGCTAAAAGCTCGAACGCGCTTTTTTCATCAAAGCACGAAAACTCGCCGTCTCCGATAGGTTCAAAAATTTTTATATTTTTGAATTTTGAGCCAAGAATTTGGCTGATTTTAGGCAAAATAGCCTTAGAGAAAGTTAGAATGTAAATTCCGTTCATTGTCCGTCCTTTTTAAAAAAATCTTTTGATTGTATCATATTTATTTATTTTTTTAAATTTGATTTATCATAAATTTAATAAAAACACATAAAATTTAATTACTTTTTAAAAAAGGCAATATAGATGAAAAAAATTATCTTAATTTTGGTTTTTTTTGAACTCGCATTTGGTAAAATAAACATAAATGACGCCGATAGATACGAGCTTATGACGATTGGCAAACTCGATGCAGGACGAGCCGATATGCTTATAAACTATCGCAAAAATAAAGAAATCACCGATAAAAATCAACTAAAACTAATCACAGGTTTTAACGGATACGACACTAGTATTTTAGAAGAAAATTTTGACATAAAAGAAAAAGAAAAACCGGTTGTTAAAGAAGAGCCAAAAGAAGAACCTAAAACCATTATTCAGCCTGTGCAAGTGGTAGAAAAAACACGCATAATTCACGCTCCGCCAAGATACCGTCGCGAAACCACCTATGGAGATATAACTATCACAGAAACCGGCGGCCTAAGACCGCCGTATCGAAACTCGCATAGAATTCCAAATCGCAGATACGATAACCCACATAGAATTCCACAAAGAAACAGCGATTGTTTTATAAACGGAGATAACATTTGCATAAACGGTGAAATAAATTTTGGATTTCAAAAACGGTGGTAAGTGTGTAAATTTTTCACATTTTAGCTAAATTTAATGTTAAATTTGCAAATTTAAGCCGAATTTGGCGAATTTTTGATTATAATACAAGATTAACTTTATCAAAAAGGTATAAATATGCAGAATTTAAACGGTTCGCAGATGATTATGGAAGCTTTGCGTGAAGAGGGCGTTAAAGTGGCGTTTGGTTATCCAGGCGGGGCTGCGCTTAACATTTACGACGAGATTTACAAACAAGATTATTTCAAACATATTTTTGTTCGTCACGAACAAGCAGCCGTCCATGCAGCTGACGGATACGCAAGAGCTAGTGGAGAAGTCGGCGTTGCTTTTGTTACAAGTGGTCCTGGTTTTACAAATGCCGTAACAGGATTAGCAACTGCTTATATGGATTCAATCCCGCTTGTGCTAATTAGTGGTCAGGTTGCAAATTCGCTAATCGGAACAGATGCTTTCCAAGAAATCGATGCTATCGGCATTTCTCGACCTTGTGTAAAACATAATTATTTAGTAAAAGATATTTCTGAACTTCCTAGAATTTTAAAAGAAGCATTTTATATCGCTCGTTCTGGAAGACCGGGTCCTGTTCATATCGATGTGCCAAAGGATGTAAGTGCGGCTATGGGCGAGTTTGATTATCCGAAAGAGATAAAAATGCAAACATATAAACCTACTTACAAAGGCAACGCAAAACAGATCAAAAAAGCCGTAGAACTAATAGCAAATTCAAAAAGACCGATTTTGTATTTGGGTGGCGGCGTTATAGCTTCAAATGCAAGTGATTTGGTGCGAGAATTTGTCGAAATCACGCAAATTCCGACAGTTGAAACATTAATGGCTTTGGGTAGTTTAAATTACGATGATCCAAATCGCCTTGGTATGGTAGGGATGCACGGAAGCTATGCCGCAAATATGGCGATGAGCGAAACCGATTTGATTATCGCTTTGGGTGCGAGATTTGATGATAGGGTTACAGGAAAACTTAGCGAATTTGCAAAAAATGCAAAAATTATTCATGTTGATATTGACCCAAGTTCGATTTCAAAAATCGTAAATGCGCATTTTCCAATCGTCGGCGATGTTAAATCTGTCTTAGAAGAGATGCTCCCACGCGTAAAAGAAGAAGTTTCTAGTGAAAATTACGCAGATTGGCGAGAGCTAATCAAAAAATATGATGAAATCCACCCGCTTAAATTTAAAGATAGTGATGAAGTTTTAAAACCGCAATGGGTTGTTAAAAAAACAGCCCAAATGCTAAATGATGACGCTATTATCGTAACTGATGTCGGACAACACCAAATGTGGGTAGCGCAGTTTTATCCGTTTAAAAAACCACGCACGCTTCTAACTAGCGGCGGACTTGGCACAATGGGCTTTGGTATGCCATCGGCTATGGGAGCAAAATTTGCAAAACCAGACAATCAAGTTGTAAATTTTGTCGGAGACGGGTCAGTTTTAATGAATATCCAAGAGCTTATGACAATGGTTGAAAATAAGCTAAATGTCGTAAATATCATACTAAATAACAACTTTTTGGGTATGGTTAGACAGTGGCAAACGCTATTTTACGGACAGAGATTTTCATCTACAAATTTGCAACTTCAACCTGATTTTGTAAAATTAATCGAGAGCTTCGGCGGTATTGGATTTAGCGTTAAAACAAAAGCCGAATTTGAAAACGCACTTAGCGAAGCGTTAAAAAGCGACAAAGTAAGTTTTATCGAAGTTAAAATCGATCGCTTTGAAAATGTATTGCCTATGGTTCCAGCTGGCGGTGCTTTATATAATATGATTTTGGATTAAAAGGGCGAAAAATGTGTAATGAAAGCATAAGAAGAATAATTTCTGTTATAGTTTTAAACGAGCACGGCGTTTTAAGCCGAATTTCAGGGCTTTTTGCAGGGCGTGGTTATAATATCGATAGCCTTACAGTCGCTCCGATTCCAAATACAAATTTATCCCGTTTTACAATCGTAACTTCGGGCGATAAAAGGGTAATAGAGCAGATTGTAAAGCAACTTCACAAGCTTATTCCTATTTATAAGGTTATCGAAGATGCTGAATTTGTCGAAAAAGAGATGGTTTTAGTAAAAATTTCGCTAAATGAAAGTTTGGCAGGACTTGATGCGCTTTTAAGTGCATATAACGGAAGCGTTGTAAATAGCGATGAAAATTGCCTAATTTTAATGGCGTGTGATGATTCGACTAGAATCGACGGTTTTTTAAAGACTATCAAAAAATACAATCCGATTGACATCGTTCGAAGCGGTTCAGTTGCACTTGATATATAAAATTTACAAAAGGATTTAAAGATGAAACTTTCAAAAATTTGTGAGATTTTAAGTATCGAATTTAACGGAAAAGATTTTGAAGTTTCGACTTTAAATTCGCTAAAAAATGCCACTGCGAGCGAGCTAAGCTACTGCGATAGCGATAAAAATGCTAAATTTATCGCTGATAGCAAAGCCGGATTTTTGCTTGTTAAAAAAGGCACGGCTGTGCCAAATTCGGCTATTGCATTAGAGTGTGAAAATCCACATTTGGCATTTGCGATTTTAAGCAAATATTTTGCAAAACCGCTACTTGGCGAAAAAATCGAGCCAAAAATAGCTGGTTCTGCAAATATTATGCCAAATGTTTATATCGGTTCAAATTCGCAAATCGGCGAAAACTGCATAATAATGCACGGTGCATTTATCGGCGAAAATGTTAAAATCGGCGATGATTGTATTATTCACCCAAATGTCGTTATTTATAATGATACTATTATCGGAAATCGTTGCGAAATTCAAGCAAACGCAGTCATCGGCAGCGACGGCTTTGGATATGCTCATACCAAAGAGGGCAGACATATAAAAATTTATCACAACGGCATAGTTGAACTTGAAGACGATGTCGAAATCGGAGCTTGCACGACGATTGATAGGGCTGTTTTTGAAACTACGCTTATCAAAAAATGCACAAAAATCGATAATCTCGTTCAAATCGGACACAACTGCGTTTTAGGGGAAGGTTGTTTGATAGTTTCGCAAACAGGTCTAGCTGGTTCAACGACGCTTGGTCGAAATGTCGTCATGGGCGGACAAAGCGGAAGCGCAGGGCATGTAAGTGTCGGCGATTTCGCACAAGTCGCAGCGCGTGGCGGAGTAAATAGAAGCCTAGAAGGCGGAAAAGCTTACGCCGGATACCACCCGATAATGGAAATCAAAGAACACCTTAAATTTAGTGCAAAAATAGTTAGATTTTTTAAAGATAAATAATACCAAATTCAAAAAAACCAAAGTCGCACAAACGACTTTGGTTTTGAAATTTTAATTAGTTCGATTAAAACGCAATGCTAATCGCCATTTGCGCACTTACACCTTCTTGTTTGCCGACATAGCCTTTTACGCCTACATCAAATTTAAGCGTTTCATCTTTTTTATACTCGTAGCCGATTTCGCCGATTCCTGTCGAACCACGCAAACTTGGTTGTTTCATTTCTGCGTTGCTACCTAAGACTAGCACTCTACCGCTGGCTTTTGAATCAAATTCATACTCATAGGCTGCACCTGCGTAAATAGCGTGATTTTCATTAAATTTATAATCATCTTTGAAACCAAGTCTGATTTTTTTAGATTGAACTGCGTCAAATTCGGTTTTAGTGCCGTTAAGCGTGGTATCGGCTGATTCGATATGGGTGTAAAAAAATCGTCCGTAAATATCTAAATTATTATTTGCATTTAAATCATAAATTTTTCCAAGCCCCGCATGGAAAGCATAGTAAGTTGATTTTAAATCAAAATTATAATTTTCTCTAACTCCGTTTAATGTCAAATCTCCGTTAAATTCGGTAACTAATTGACCGATTCTAAATGTCGCTTCAAAATATGAGCCTGAGTTATTTTCTTGTTTTCCAAAGAAACCACCGCCTATGTAGTAGTTTTTGCCATCCCCATGTGTGCCGTCATCAAGATAGGCATCATAGTTTGAAAAACCATAGTCTAAAAATGGTCCCATTGTAAATTCGCCACTGCTATTTGTGCCTTTGCTAGCAAAACCTGCATTTGCATTAAAACCACGCGTATCGACATGAGAGCCTGTGTTAAAGCGCTTGTCATAACTTTCTGTTATAGCATAAGGGAAAAGCTCACTAAATGCATCAGGGATTACTCTATCTAAGTGATTTGCGATTAGATATTGTCCTTGCCAAAGAGCCCCAAGCGCTCCAAGTCTAGCTTCGTTAAAAATTTTAGTTTGATTTGTGCTTGTGCCGCCAGAACCGCCTTTATAAACCAAATCAAGCGAATTTGTTTCAGCAGTTGCGATAGCACCGATTTGTACTTTTACAGTGCTAGGATTTGAGACAACTTGTCCGTTGTCAGCTTTTAAAAGATGAATTCTACCGCTTGTAAATTTACTAACATCGTTGATAAATACATTAATATTTGACATAGATACATCGGTATTGCTTCCATCTTTTATTTCTATAACAGTTTCATTAGGTTTTGGATCAGGTAAATACATATTGATAGTATCAAAATTCGTAACATTACTGATTTTAATTTTATTCATTTTTATAGGATTTGTATTGTCTTTGCCGACATTTAGTGTATTGCCTGTGCTATCGCTTCCGCCGATAGCTGTATTGCTTAAATCTAAATCACTATTTTTATCGTCAGGATCTATCGTAACAGTGTTACCTGTTTTTGATTTACCAAATTTTTCAAATACATCATCACCTATTGAAGAACCTATATTTTCTTTGATTTCACTGTTAGCTATTATATAGATATTTTTTTGTGCCATTGCATCAGCAAACATACCGCGTAAATTTCGTGTATAAGTTTGACTATCAATAATTCTATAATTTTGATCGCTCTGTGTTACATCGATTGCAACCGAGCCGTCACCTATTGTCTTTTCAGCGGCTCCGTAGGCATAGTTTTCCAATTTTTTATAATTTACATTTGCTTTATTTTCGTGAGCAATCAAATAATATTTTTGATTTGCACTAAGTCCATAATCAGAATTTGAGCTATACTTATTTCCATTTAACCAAATTTCAACTCCGTCTAAATTCGTATCATCATTAGCAGAACTCAAAATAAGCGCCGAACTGGCTACATCGGTAGTAGAAGCTATATTTCCTGTAAAATTCATAATATTAAAGTTAGCCACATTTCCTGCTTTTAGCTGAGTATCCTTTACATTTAGAGTATTGCCTGTTGTGCCATTGTTTCCACCATAGATTGTTCCTGTAACTTCACCTTTTTCAAAGTTTGCGATATTGTTATTTGTAGCTCCTGATTGGCTATATCCTACATAAATATTACCTTCTACTTTATCGCCTTTTATGTTGATAGTATTATTTGAAGCTTCGCCACTACTGCTTTTTCCTACATAGATATTTGTAGCTTTTACATTTGTTACATCTAGCGTATTATTTGAAGTATTTCCGCTATTGCTATTAGCTAAGATGAAATCCCCTGTTATTGTTATGTTTTCAGGCATTGTATAGGTAGCGTTTTCTAAATTTGTAGAATTTGATTTAGCTACTGTTAAAGAGCCTGTTATTGTTTTGTTTTCTGCATTAATTAATTTATTTGTAGCTATATCTATGTTTCCGTTATCAGTTTGAGCTAGTGTAATATCTGCTGTTACACTAGTATTATTTAAATCAACAGTGTTGTTTGAAACTTTACCTGATTTAGAATATCCACCTATGATTGTAGCGTTACTTAAATTTGCACCTTGATTGATATAGATATTGTTGTTACTTGTATCATTGTTATCGCTATAACCACCATAGATTGTTTTACCGTTAAGATTACCTGCACTTGCTTCGATATAGATTTGGTTGTCTTTGTTATCAGGTTTTTTGAATTTGGTAAATTCATCGGTGTTAAATTCTGTATTGCTCCAAGTTTCTTTGAATTCATTTGCACCTGTAATATAAAGATCTTTTTCATCTTTGCTTACAAACATACCTGCTAGATTTCTTGTATAGGTATCTTTATCTAAAATTTTATAAACTTGATCTGTTTGAAGTGCGCCTACTGCCGTGTCACCATTTCCTACTGTGCTACTTGGATTTGGCATAGAAGCATTAGCTATTTTATCGTAGTTTGTTAATGTGCTGTTTTCTTTATGGATTAGATAGTATTTGCTATCTTTATCTAGCGTAGCATAACCCGGATTTTTTTCTATATCGTATTGGTTATCTGAAATATCTATTCTAACTCCGCTTAAATCAGTTGCTTCATTTTTAGTTATAATCAAAGCTGCATTAGCACTATTATTCTTAGTAGAAGCTAACTTGTTATTGCTATTGTCGAAATTTATAACTTGGAAATTCGCCACATTTCCTGCTTTTAGCTTAGTATCCTTTACATTTAGAGTATTGCCTGTTGTGCCATTGTTTCCACCATAGATTGTTCCTGTAACTTCACCTTTTTCAAAGTTTGCGATATTGTTATTTGTAGCTCCTGATTGGCTATATCCTACATAAATATTACCTTCTACTTTATCGCCTTTTATGTTGATAGTATTATTTGAAGCTTCGCCACTACTGCTTTTTCCTACATAGATATTTGTAGCTTTTACATTTGTTACATCTAGCGTATTATTTGAAGTATTTCCGCTATTGCTATTAGCTAAGATGAAATCCCCTGTTATTGTTATGTTTTCAGGCATTGTATAGGTAGCGTTTTCTAAATTTGTAGAATTTGATTTAGCTACTGTTAAAGAGCCTGTTATTGTTTGATTATTTGCATTATTTAGTTTATTTGAAGCTATATCTATGCTTCCGTTATCAGTTTGAGCTAGTGTAATATTTGCTTCTACACTAGTATTGTTTAAATCAACAGTGTTGTTTGAAACTGTACCTGATTTAGAATATCCGCCGATGATTGTAGCATTACTTAAATTTGCACCTTGATTGACATAGATATTGTTGTTGCTTGTATCATTATTATCGCTATATCCGCCATAGATTGTTTTACCACCTAAATCACCAGCGTTTGCTTCGATATAGATATGATTATCTTTGTTATTAGGTTTTCCGAATTTAATAAATTCATTACTGTTAAATTCGTTATCGCTGTTAGACCAGTTTTCTTCTACTTCATTTGCACCTGTAATATAAAGATCTTTTTCATCGCTACTTACAAACATACCTGCTAGATTTCTTGTGTATAAAGCAGAGCTTTTTATCTTGTAAATTTGATCTGTTTGAAGTGCGCCTACTGCTATATCTCCATTTCCTACTGTGCTACTTGGATTTGGCATAGGGGTATTTGTGATTTGATCGTAGTTTGTTAATGTGCTGTTTTCATTACGGATTAGATAGTATTTGCTATTTTTATCTAGCGTAGCATAACCCGGATTGTTTTCTATATTGTATGGGTTATTTGAAATATCTATTCTAACTCCACTTAAATCAGTTGCTTCATTTTTAGTTATAATCAAAGCTGCATTAGCATTATTATCCTTAGTAGAAGCTAACTTGTTATTGCTATTGTCGAAATTTATAACTTGGAAATTCGCCACATTTCCTGCTTTTAGCTGAGTATCCTTTACATTTAGAGTATTGCCTGTTGTGCCATTGTTTCCACCATAGATTGTTCCTGTAACTTCACCTTTTTCAAAGTTTGCGATATTGTTATTTGTAGCTCCTGATTGGCTATATCCTACATAAATATTACCTTCTACTTTATCGCCTTTTATGTTGATAGTATTATTTGAAGCTTCGCCACTACTGCTTTTTCCTACATAGATATTTGTAGCTTTTACATTTGTTACATCTAGCGTATTATTTGAAGTATTTCCGCTATTGCTATTAGCTAAGATGAAATCCCCTGTTATTGTTATGTTTTCAGGCATTGTATAGGTAGCGTTTTCTAAATTTGTAGAATTTGATTTAGCTACTGTTAAAGAGCCTGTTATTGTTTGATTATTTGCATTATTTAGTTTATTTGAAGCTATATCTATGCTTCCGTTATCAGTTTGAGCTAGTGTAATATCTGCTATTACACTAGTATTGTTTAAATCAACAGTGTTGTTTGAAACTTTACCTGATTTAGAATATCCGCCTATGATTGTAGCATTTGATAGGTTGGCGTCTTGATTAATAGAAATGTTATTGTCTGAAACATTGCCTTTTTCGCTATATCCGCCATAGATTGTTTTACCACCTAAATTACCAGCGTTTGCTTCGATATAGACTGTGTTGCCTTTGTTTGACGGCTGATTAAATCTATTAAATTCGCCATCGTTAGTATTGTCATAATTGCCAAATTCTTTATCAGACCAATCTTCTACTATGCTGTCTGTTCCTGTAATTAAAAGACTTTTATTATTTTCTACAAACATACCGCGTAGATTTCTTGTGTAAGTATTAGCGTCCAAAATTCTATAAACTTGGTCAGGTTGATATGCATCGACTATCTCTAATTCTATTGTTTGGTTGTTTTCGTATTTGATTTTATCGCCTTTGCGTTTTTCGTTTTGCGGTTCAGCAATTTTTATCTTATCGTAGTTTTCCAAATTTTCATTAGATTTTATTAAATAGTATTTGCCCGGTTTAGTTAAATCGACAGTTGTATTGTCGTATGTATAATTAAGTGTATCACCTATGCCGTAATTTGCTTGGGATGAGCCATCTTCTCGTGTCAAGTTTTCGTCTATGTCGTTGTTTGCCTTAGCACCACCTGTAACAACAGATATTTTTTCTAGCGTTTTTGCGTTATATGAAACGGTATTTTTGGTTAGTGCTTCTATTGCCTTGGCTCCACCGCTTCCATCACCCCTATCTTTGATACCCAATGTGTCATTATTTTCGCCACCGACTCTTATTCGGACAGTGTCTGTATTTAGGGTAGTTTGCAAAAATTTAATCTCAGTGTTATTTAAATCAGAACCCTTATTCCCGGTTAAATTTAACACAGCTTTGCCGTTTTTTTCAAGGGTATTGAATTGCAAACTATCAAATCCAGTAATTGCACCTGCATTTATAGTACCGATACTACTTGTGTCTTTGCCTAGGATTAGGGTGTTTTTGTTACCGTTATTTCCGCCACCGACTATGCCTGAGACTTCGCCTTTGATTAGATATACAGCATTTCCACTCGTTTCACCACCCTGAGTATATCCGCCGTAAATATTTTCGCTAATAGTGCCACCAGACATAATAACAAGATTATCTTTTGCTGTTCCGTCAGCACCTTCTCTTACTTCGCCACTATAAGCAGATTTTAGCTCGGTAGTGCCATTGATGACAAGTATATTATCGCTTGTGTTGCCTAGTTCGCTACCGCCACCGACTACGATACCTTTTGCAAATTTTAAGTCATTTATATATGCTCTGTTGCCAACTGCTTCTGTATTTGATAGAGTAGTGGTGTTGGTCTTAATACCGCCCGCATATATAGTATCACTAGCGTTTGGTATTTTTACATTATCTAAGATAAGCTGATTATAGCGATTATTTCCTGTCGCTTTGCCTTGTGAATAACCACCAAAAATACTAACATTGTCGCGATTTAGTGTCGTTCCGCCACTTATAAATAGGGTATTGTATTCACTATCTCCCGCTCCGTAAGTGGTTCCAGCACGAAGATCTCCCGATTTAGCTTTTTGTGAATATCCACCACCTACTATAACGAGAGTATTATACTTGGCGTGATTTTTATCATCGGTTGCAGCCTGTGCTTGACCGCCCCATACGCTTCCAAATGTTGAATCTTTTATATAAACATGGTTGTTGTAAATTGTGCTATTATTGTCTGCATGATTACTACCTTTTCCGCCATAGATATAGTAGGTTACATCTGAGTTGCTTATTTCTACTGTATTATTTTTGGCTTCACCGCCTGTTCTATCGACTCTACCACCTATGACAGAAGGATAAATGGTTCCACTGCCTATTGTAATATTAGAATCTTTGATTATAAGTTTATTTTCTTGGGCAATCGAACCTTCGCTACCATCGCCTTCTGCTCTACCGGCCATAATATTTCTTGAAGAGTTAGGACCTTGAATATTTGCATTTTCGATATTTATTTTATTGCCAGAAATATTTGAATCTGCAACCCCTTTTGCATAACCACCATAAGCATCTCTGTTAGGGCTAAATGTAAAGCCGTCTGTGGAGGTGCCGCTAATAGTAACCGAAGCGCCTGTTGTCAATTTGTTTCCTGCACTATCTACGCCTACATACGGACTGGCATTATTAGTTCCGATAATCTTATCGGCATTTGCGATATTTACACCGCCAACGGCAAATAAAAATGTCGCCAAAACAATGCTGAAATTGTTAAATTTGTAGTTTTTCATAGCAAATCCTTTTGCATAACAAATATAAATCAAAACTCATTTTTTGATTTATATCCCGATTCTAGCATAAAAAATTATATGTTTTATGTTTTATATCCTAAATTTGCTAAAAGTAGCCTAGTATATGTTTTCAAATAGCACAAAATAGGACTGATTTATAATATTTGTTTATTAAATTTATCAAGAAGTTTAAGAAAATAAAAAAGTTTATCAAAACAAAAAAAAAAAAAAACGAATTACAAAATAATGATAAAATAAGAATTTAAAAGAAAAATCCGTAAATTTGAGCTAAATTTACGGATTTAAATTTGCAAATTTATTAAGCTTTATAATTTTTAACAAATTCGGCTATGCGTGAAATGCCTGTTTTTAGCTCGTCCATGCTACAAGCAAAGCTAACTCTAAAATGTCCGTCCATACCAAACCCACAGCCCGGCACAGTCGCTACTAGCGCATTTTCAAGCAAATTCATACAAAATTTCATACTATCTTTTTCGACCTTTGAGCAGTCGATAAATAGATAAAACGCCCCGTCAGGTTTAACTACGCTTAATCCGTCAATCGCATTTATCGCTTCTACGGCGTAATCGCGGCGTTTCCCAAATTCTTTTCTCATCATTTCGATATAATCATCAGCTTCGCCGTTTAGTACAGGAATCGCACCTGCTTGAACTATGCTAGAAATGTTGCTTGTGCTTTGGCTTTGAAGTTTTCGCATGGCTGCTGCTAGCTCATCGATCGCAGTTGCGCAGTATCCAAATCTCCAACCCGGCATCGCTCCACACTTGCTAAGTCCGTTTATAGTGATAGTTCGCTTAAACATATCTTCGCTGATACTTGCAACGGCTACAAATTTTTTATCAAAAATGATTTTTTCGTAAATTTCATCGGCTAAAACCAAAATTTCAGTGCCTTTTAGCACTTCTGCTATGCTTTCAAGCTCTTCTTTGCTATAAACTGCACCGCTTGGATTGCTAGGACTGCAAAGCACAAGGGCTTTTGTTTTTGGTGTAATTGCTTTTTTTAGCTCTTCTGCTGTGATTTTGTATCTATTTTCGGCTTTTGTGTCGATAATGACAGGTTTTCCGCCACAAAATTTAACGATTTCAGGGTAGGTTACCCAGTATGGTGCAGGAATTATAACCTCATCGCCGCTATCTATAATGCACTCAAAAATGTTAAATAATGAGTGTTTTGCGCCCACATTTGTGATGATTTGACTAGTTTTATAAGTTAAATTATTATCTCGTTTTAATTTGCCGACAACAGCGTTTAAGATTTCATTTGTTCCCGGAATCGGCGTGTATTTACCGCAGCCTTTTTCCATTGCGCCAATAACGGCTTTTTTAGAAACTTCTGCCGTATCAAAGTCAGGCTCACCTGCACTAAAAATAACGACATCTTTTCCTTGTGCTTTTAGTTCTTTTGCTTTTGAGCTAATTGCGATTGTAAGGCTCTCAGAAAGTCTTCCTATGCGATTTGAAAGTATCATATTTCCTCCTAAATTTAGCAAACATTATTTATACCAAAATCGGCTTAAAAAATAGCTTAAATTCAGCAAATTTTAATGTTAATTTTTTAGCGAATTTAAGTAAGATTCATATTTTTTATCCAGCTCTCTATCTTTTATGCCAAGCTCGATATTATTGTCGGTTAGGCAATTTTCCAAATTTTCTATTCTGCCGATGAGATACTTGATAAGCTCTTTTGAAATATCAGGGATTTTATCGTGCGCAAACGGATCTTTGTCGCAAGTGCCAACAACTCGTGCCGGAACGCCAACGGCTGTGGAATTCGCAGGTATGTTTTTTACCACGACCGAATTTGCTCCGACCTTTGAATTTGCTCCGATTGTGATATTTCCTAAAATTTTAGCTCCCGCTCCTACGACGACGCCGTCTTCAAGTGTCGGGTGGCGTTTTTCTTTTCCTAAACTAACTCCACCAAGCGTAACGCCTTGATAAATAAGGCAGTTATTTCCTATCTCGGCAGTTTCGCCGATAACCAAGCCTGTGGCATGGTCAAAAAATACATTTCGCCCGATTTTCGCACCCGGATTTATATCAACCGCCGTTAAAATGCGCGAAACCCCTGAAATAAATCTTGCGAAGCGTTTGAAATTTCGCTCGTAAAAAAAGTGAGCAAAGCGATAGTTGATTAACGCCCAAACGCCCGGATAACAAAAAAACAGATCGCAAATTCCGTTATACGCCGGATCTTGGCGTTTTGGTTCAGTAAAGTCTTCTTTTAAAATTTGCCAAAAACTCATTTTTTTCCTTATTGAATTGTTTTTAGATAGCTATTATCATTTAAAAATAGATAAAGTTCGCCTAAAATGTGCTTTTTCTGCTTTTCATCGACTAAATTTGACTTTTCTATTCTCTCATTTAGCGTATCTCGAATTTCATAAACATCATAATCCATATCTTCGAGTATATCGATAACTGATTGTGATTCTATTAAATTTTCTATTTCGTATCCGCCGTCTTTTAAAATCACAGTCGCTTCTGTCGGGTGCGCAAAAAGATTATGATTCATACCTAAAACTTCTTGATAAGCCCCCACTAGGAAAAATCCCAAAAAATACTCTTCAAGCTCAGGGTTAATGTCGTGTAAAAAAAGCGGATTATTTTTACTATCAAAGCCGATTTCGCCGTCGCTGTCGCAAGTAATATCCCAAATCGAAGCCGATAAAGTAGGGCGCTCATCTAGCCTTTCAAGCGGCATAATCGGAAAATGCTGTCCCAAGCCCCAAAAATCAGGCAAAGACTGAAATAATGAAAAATTTACAAGATATTTTTCTTGCACTTCATTTTGAAATTTGATAAATTCTTCAAAATTTTGTTTATTTCCAAGCATAGCATAGGCTTTGCGAAGTATCAAATGAACAAGAATTTCGCCGTTTGAGCGATCTATTAAATCAACATAGCCCAAATCAAAAAGCGTTAAAACGCTTTCCATGTGGCTAACGGCATCGTGGAGATATTCGAGTGCATTTGACGGCTTTAAGCTTTTATACAAATCATACAGCTCAGCGACTACTGGCGGATTTTCTTTTTTTAGAGCAAGTTTTGCTTCTGTGTATTCTTGCGTGAAAAGTTCAAGTACGGGAGCCACCAAAACAGCGTGGTTCGCCGCTACATAGCGACCGCTTTCTATAAAAATGTCAGGCTGATCGACATTTTTTTGCTCGGCGATAGTTTTTAGTAAAAACACAACATCGTTTGCATACTCTTTTAGTGTATAATTTCTGCTTGTGGTTTCATTTGTCTGCGAATATTCAATCGCCAAACCGCCGCCTAAATTTATCGATTTTAAATTTTTTGCACCCATTTTGCGTAGTTCGGCATAGATATTTCCGGCTTCTATCAAAGCTTTTTTAAGCGGGTGAATTTCGGTGATTTGCGAGCCGATATGAAAATGAATCATTGTAAATTTATCGATTAAATTGTTTTCTTTTAGCAAATTTATAGCTTCTATAAGTTCAGTCGAAGTTAGACCAAATTTAGAATTTATACCGCCACTTTTCGCCCAAATTCCACTACCTGAGTTGTGCAGACGAATTCGAAGCCCTATAAAAGGTTTTGGCGCAAAGCGTTCTTTTGCGGTTTGGATTATTGTTTCAAGCTCGTTTAGACCTTCGATTGTAAGCGTGATATTATGTCCCATTTCAGCTGCGATAAAGCCGATATTTATAAGCTCTTTGTCCTTAAAGCCATTTACGGTAATTGGCGCATTTTCGTTATTATACGCCATAGCTAAAAGAAGTTCAGGTTTAGAACCGGCTTCAAGCCCGTATCCATAGGGCTTACCAAGCTCGACAAGATTTTTTACAAAACCGGGATATTGATTTACTTTTAGCGGATAAACTGCGTGAAATTTACCTTCGTATTCGAATTCTTTTATCGCGCGATTGAAATTCGAATAAATATCGACAATTTGTTTTTTGATTAGGTGTGGAAAACGAAGCAAAATAGGGCCTCTTATTCCATCGCTTCGAATTTCTTTTATAATATCGACAAGTGCCGGTTTGTAGTCTGAATTTATGCAAACTTTACCGCTATCAACCGTAAAATTCGAATTTCCCCAGATATTTAATCCATAATCATGCATTTTCAATCTCCGTTTTAATATTTGATAATTTTACCATTTTTTCTTGTTTTGTTACCAAATTTTTACACCAAAGCTCACCTTTTTGGGCTTCGTTTTCGCCCATGCAAAGGAAAATTTTCGCTTCTTTTGCGTCTGCGTTTTTAAGGTGTTTGGCTAAATTTTTTGCTTCGTAAGAGATTTCGGTTTTTATAAATTTGCGAAGTTCTTGTCCGATAGCAAAGACTTTATCGATATATTTTTCATCCATCGCACAGATATAAACGCCGTTTCGCTCTTTTTTAGCTTCTTTTAGCGATAAAATTTCCATCAATCTTTCAATACCAATCGCAAAGCCAACCCCAAAAGTAGGGCGTCCGCCTAAAAATTCAACTAGTCTATCATATCGTCCGCCGCCGCCGACTGCACTTTGAGAACCAATTTCATCGCTAATAAACTCAAACGCGCTCTTGCAGTAATAATCTAGCCCCCTAACGAGCTTCGCATCGACTTCAAATTTAACGCCATTCTCGCGCAAGATAACTTGTAGTTTTTCAAAATCTTTTTGACAAATTTCGTTTAGATTCTTGGTTATCAAAGGTGCATTTTGCAAGACTTTTTGACAATTTTCATTTTTGCAATCAAGCACTCGAATCGGATTTGTCGCAATGCGGCGCAAACAATCTTCGCATAAATTTGCTTTATTTGCGTCCAAAAATCGCACTAATTTTTCTTTATATTTTGGCATACACTCGTTATCGCCGAGCGAATTTATTTTTAGCGTAGTGCGAATTTCAAGGCGTTCTAAGATCTCATTTAGCATTAAAATCACACTCGCATCTTCATAAACGCTTTCTTGTCCGAAGCACTCGACGCCAAATTGATGAAACTCTCGCAAACGACCTTTTTGTGGGCGTTCGTAGCGAAACATACTACCAAAATAATAATATTTTCGCACACCGCCGGCTCTATCAAATTTATTTTCTATAAAGGCTCTAACAACACCAGCTGTGCCTTCTGGTCGCAAACACACGCTAGTTCCGCCTTTATCGCTAAATTCATACATTTCTTTGCCGACAATGTCGCTACTTTCGCCTACGCTCCTTCTAAAAAGTGCTGTCTCTTCGAGTTTCGGTGTTTCTATAAATTCATATCCGTAGTTTTTTGCTACTTGTTCGCAAATTTGGACTATTTTTGTGTAAAGTTTTGCTTTTTCGTCAAACAAATCGTTCATTCCGCGAAGTGCTTTTATCATTTTATAAACTCCTTGATTTTTTTATGAATTTCATCTATTTTTTCTACTGCATTGATTGTTAAAAAGTCTAAATTTAGGGCTTTTAGGCACATTTGCATATTTTCTTGGACTTGCATAAGATATGAAATTCCCCGTTTTTCGATACGATCAAATTCTATATTTCTCTCTTTTAGTCGCGATATTAAATCATTTTCGTCGATTTTAAAAAATATAAATTTATCGCCAAAATCGTTTTGCAGTGCGATTTTATTTAAATTTACAAGCTCGTTAAAATCTGCATTTTTATCATTTGCCAAAGCATAAGAAATACCTGAGATAAAGCCACGATCGCATAAAATAAGCTCATTTTTATTTGGTTTTACGACTTTTTCGTAATGCTCGGCACGGTCGGCTAAAAATAGAAACATTTCTGCATTTTTTGATTTTATCTCGTTTTTTTCGCCATTTTCATTTAGTAAAATTTTACGCAAAATTTTACCAAATTCGGTTCCGCCCGGTTCTCGTGTGAGAATTGCATTTGGATAAATTTGCTTTAAAAGCTCCATTTGCGTGGTTTTTCCGACGCCGTCAATGCCTTCAAATGTAACTAGCAACTCTTATCCTTTTAAATACGGCAAAATTTCGTTGGGAACCAAATGCGAAACATCGCCGCCATGTCTAAAAATAGTGCGGACAATTGAGCTTGAAATGAAAGCATTTTTAAGGCTTGGCATAAGATATACGCTTTCAAATTCGCTCCAAAGCGAGTTATTTGCATAGCCTAGTTGAAGTTCATATTCAAAGTCGCTAACCGCCCTAAGACCGCGAATTGCAAATTTAGTATTTAGGCTTTTTGCTAAATCAACAAGCAGGTTATCAAAACCCATGACTTCGACATTTGGCATATCTTTAAGTGCTATTTTTACCATTTTTACACGCAAATCAAGGTCAAAATGCGGACTTTTGCTCTCGCTTTTTGCCACTGCCACATAGACTTTATCAAAAATTCCCAAAGCCCGTGTTATAATATCAACATGTCCGTTTGTGATAGGATCAAAAGTCCCCGGATAAATGCACGATTTCATCATTTCCACCTTTTATAAATTTCATTTTCAATATTTAATAAATCAAGCCACTTTCCGATTATAAAATTTTTTAAATTACCTAAATTCTCGCAGTTTGCGTAGTTTGCGACCACAGGCGGTGCGATTATTACGCCTAAATTTGATAATTCGCTCATTTGGCGAAGCGAAATAGGGCTAAAAGGCATTTCTCTGACACCTAAAATCAGCTTTTTTTGCTCTTTTAGTGCAACTGCGGCGGCTCTTGTGATAAGCGTATCGCAAATTCCGTTGGCGATTTTTGCAAGAGAATTTACAGAGCACGGCGCTATTATCGTTTTTTCTATGCCAAATGACCCTGATGCGACACTTGCGCTAATGTCGTCATTATCAAAAAAAATGACATTTTTAAATTCGTTTTGGTTAAATTTGATATTTTCTTCTTTTTGTAAAACTATTTTTGCATTTTGGCTTACGATTGCGTAAATTTCGTGATTTGTATTTGATAAATTTTGTAATAAATCAAGCCCCAAACCAGCAAAACTAGCACCGCTAATGCAAACTAAGATTTTCATTTTTGAGATCTTTTAAAAAAGGAAGTGGAGCGGGAAACGAGAGTCGAACTCGCGACATCGACCATGGCAAGGTCGCGCTCTACCACTGAGCTATTCCCGCAAAAAAAGAAATGTGATTTTACTAAAATTTTTCTCATTTGTCAATATGCCTTTAAAATTTTTATTAAATCGCCGTTATTTAGGCACTCTTTACCAAGCGGAGTTAAAAAAACAAAGCTAGAATTTGCTAACGGCGAGATCATAAAAGAGCTAAATTTATCAAATTTTGGGATAAATTTACCTTCATTAAATTCGCCTAAAATCAAATTTGCTCTTTTTGGGCTAAATTTTAAATTTCCTTCCAAAACGGCGTTAAATTCGATATTTTTAAAGTGCGAATTTCCGCTTAAATACCTTAAAATCGGCAACATAAAAACAAGCGATAAAATATAAGCCGCCATAGGGTTTCCAGGAAGAATAAAAAATAGTTTTTCGCCGTTTTTGAAGCATTTCATAGGCTTTCCGCCCGGTTTTAAATTTATGCCGTTTAAAATATTTTCAAAGCCAAGTTTTTGTGCTACTTTTTCCATAAAATCGGCTTCTCCGACACTAGCACCGCCGCTTGTAATGATAATGTCATAGTTTTCGCAAATCTTTTTCAAAGTATCTAAAACCACGCCATAATCATCTTTTATGATACCTAAATTTTCGCACTCAAAGCCGTTAGATAAAAGCAGGGCAGATACGCCATGAGAATTTGCATCAAAAATGCCAAATTTATCAGCCTTTTCGTCTAAATTTAAAAGCTCATCTCCGCTTGAAAATAGGGCGATTTTGGGTTTAGTAAAAACTTCTATTTTGCTTACGCCCTGCGAAGCTAAAAGCATGATTTTTGGCGGAGTTAAAATTTCGCCTTTTTTTATGAGAATTTCGCCGTTAGCGAATTCTTCGCCCATTTTTCGGTGTCCGTCGCCGAATTTTGGATCTTTTGGCATTTTTAATTTTCCGTTTTCAAATTCGGCATCTTCAAGGCGAATTACGCAGTTTGCGCCTTTTGGAAACGGCGCACCCGTCATTATTTTTTGCGCTTCGTTTTCTTTTATTTTATAAATTTCTTTGCAACCTGCAAAAATAGTAGGTTCTACTATTTGTAAAAATTCGCCTTTAAATTCGGCATTATAAGCATATCCGTCGAGTGCCGAGTTATCAAAAACGGGCGAATTTCGTAATGCCTTAAAGCTCATAGCCAAAATTCGTCCCAAAGCTACATTTAAATTTACAAATTCACTTTTTAGGTCTAAATTTAAGTACGAGATTACCGAATTTATCGCTTCATCTAAGCTTTTCACTCTTCAAGCCTTTCTATTTTTGCGCCAAGTTTTCGAAATTTTTCTTCGAGTTTTTCATAACCACGATCTAGATGATAAATTCTATGCACCTTTGTCGTGCCGTTTGCTACAAGGGCAGCCAAAACAAGCGCAGAACTAGCACGCAGGTCAGTCGCCATAACATCGGCTGAATTTAAAGCTTTGCCGTTAATGGTGGCAATATGCCCGTTTAGTTTAATATCAGCTCCCATGCGTGAAAGTTCGCTGACATGCATAAAGCGATTTTCAAAAAGCCTTTCGTCGATGACACTTGTGCCGTTAGCCACACACGCTAGTGCCATAAATTGCGCTTGCATGTCGGTCGGAAAGCCCGGATATTCAGCAGTTGTGATTTTAACAGGTTTTATTATTTCAGGCGGCAAAATAGTGATTTTATCGTCATTTATATCAAATTTAAAGCCCATATCTTCAAATTTAGCCAAAACTGCGCCCAAATGATTTGGATTTACGCTAGTTACGGTGATTTTTGATTTTGTAATGGCACCAGCGCAAAGGTAGGTTCCAGCTTCTATGCGATCGGGGATTACGCTGATTTCTTTTATATCAAGTAGCTCTCCGCCGCTTCCTTGTATTGTTATTTCATCGGTTCCGACACCGCTAATCTTTACTCCTGCTTCTACCAAAGCTTCGCAAAGTGCGACCACTTCTGGTTCTTTTGCGGCATTTATTAGCTTTGTTTCTCCGTGCGCTAGGGCTGCTGCCATGATGATATTTTCCGTTCCTGTAACGGTTACTTTATCAAAAGATATATTTGCGCCCTTTAAACCGCCTTTTGCATCACAAACGACATAGCCTTCTTTAATATCGATTTTTGCACCCATTTTTTCTAATGCACTTAAATGCAAATCAATAGGTCTAGCCCCAATCGCGCAACCCCCCGGCAAACTTACTTCACAATGCTCAAATCTAGCAAGAAGTGGTCCAAGAGTTAAAATCGAAGCTCTCATTTTGCGAACTATGTCATAAGTTGCTTTTGTCGAATTTATAGATTTTGTATCGATTTTAGCGTGATTTGGCGTAATAAATTCAAATTTTGAACCCAAATTTGAAAGTAATAAAATAAGTGTTTTTATATCAGAAACATCGGGCAAATTTTTAATATTTACTTCATTTTTAGATAATATAGTTAGTGCGATAAGTGGCAATGCAGCGTTTTTTGCACCGCTGATTTTCACTTCGCCGCTAAGTTTGCTTCCGCCTTGAATTTGTAAGTAATACATAATCTCTCCAAAATAAAAAATCCTATAATTATACAAAATTTAGCTTATAAATTAACCATTTCATTATTTTTTTATGTTAAAATCGCTTTCGTGAAAACTAAAATTTAGGAATTTGATATGTTTAAATTTGTAAATTTATTTCTTTTTGCGACACTTTTTATCGGTTGTTCGCTTTTTAAAAGCCCGTATAATGATATAAGTGAAGCTGAATTTTTTGAGTTAGATAAAGAATTCGAAGCTCTTCTTTTGGCTCAAAGCCCAGAACAAAGGGCAAAAAAACATGCCGGTTTGCTAGCAAGTATTGATAAATATATCGGCACGAAAAAGGGCGGGGATTGTAGTGGTTTTATAACTGTGCTAAATAATGAGCATAGGTCGGTTTTTTTTGATAATAACGAACTAAATAAATTTTACACAAATAAACGCAAAACTCAGGCGATTTTTAATTATTATAGAAACAAAAAACGCCTAAGCCTTGAAAAACCACAAATCGGTGATTTGGTGTTTTTTCAAAATACGCTTCGCACAAATAAACATAAAATAAATGGTGAGATTAGCCATATCGGCGTTATTCGTGAAATTTACCCTGACGGACGAATTCGCTTTGTGCATAATACGCGCGGAAAAAATAAAAGTGATTATATGAATTTAAATAAGAAAAATATCCATTTAAACGGCAAAAAAATCGAAAATAGCTATATAGTTGTTTGTAAAAGAAATGATAAAAGTTGCCTTACTTCAAATCGCTTCGCAGGATTTGGGAAAGTGAATTAAAATTTCCAAATAAAATATAACTTAAATTTATCAAATTTTAAGTTATATTAAGCCTTAAATAAGTAAAATAACAAGTTTTTTAAAATAAAATTAAGGCATAAAAAAGGCATTTTAATGGAAAATTTAACCAAATTTGTAACCGATCTAAATTCGTTTATTTGGGGACCATATTTTTTGATTACTCTGCTTTGTGGTACCGGAATTTACTTTACAATCAGACTTAAATTTGTTCAAATTTTTAAATTTAAACAAGCTTCAAAAAGACTTTTTGGAGATTTTTCGTTGCACGGCGAAAAAGCAGGAAAACACGGTATGAGCTCATTTCAGGCAATCACCACCGCGATTGCAGCACAAGTCGGCACGGGAAATTTAGTGGGAGCTTCAACAGCACTCATTATGGGTGGTCCAGGAGCTATTTTTTGGATGTGGTTAGCTGCATTTTTTGGTATGGCGACAAATTTCGCCGAAATTTGCTTAGCACAAGTTTATCGCCAAAGGGATAAAAGCGGTCATCTAATAGGCGGTCCTGCGTTTTATATTTCGCAAGGAATCGGCGGTAAATTTGGCAAAATTTTGGCTATATTTTTTGCCGTAGCCATTATTTTGGCACTTGGTTGTATGGGAAATATGGTTCAAGCAAACGCCATAAGCGATGGATTTAGCAAGGCTTTTGATATAGATAAACGCTTTTTTGGCGCACTTTTAGCCATAGTTTGTGGCGTGATTTTTATAGGCGGTGTTAAGACTATCGCAAGAGTTGCTGAAAAAGTAGTGCCGTTAATGGCGATTTTATACATTATTGTTGGGCTTTGTATAATAGGAGCAAATATTTCTGAGCTTCCAAACGCATTTGCACTTATCATTAAAGCAGCTTTTGATCCCTCTGCTGCGTGGGGCGGTGTAACGGGAGCTAGTATAGCTGCTGCTATGCGATACGGCGTAGCTAGGGGACTTTTTAGTAATGAAGCAGGTATGGGCTCGACCCCACACGCTCACGCAGTTGCACAGGTAAAACATCCAGTAGATCAAGCAATGCTAGGCGTTATAAGCGTTTTTATCGATACTTTTATAGTTTTAAACATTACCGTTTTTGTGATTTTAACTTCCGGAGTGGTAAGCTTTAATGCTGACGGAACGGCAGTTTTTAGTGGAATTGCACTTGTGCAAGAGGCCTTTTCTTCGCATCTTTTGGGAAAAAGCATTGGTTATAGCTTTGTAGCGATTTGTCTTTTGTTTTTTGCATTTACAACGATTATGAGCTGGTATTATTTCGCTGAAATCAATGTTCGCTACCTGTTTGGACCAAAAAGCATTATATTTTTGCAAATTTTAGTTATCGCCTTTGTCTTTACGGGTTCGCTTCTTAAAATCGACCTTGTTTGGGAATTAGCCGATCTTTTTAACGGACTTATGGTTATTCCGAACTTGATTGCTATTTTGTTGCTTAGCGGAACGGTCGTAAAGCTTTTGAAAGATTTTAACGACGCAAAAGAATATAACCAAAATGACTATATAAAAAGATAAACTTTGTCGTATCGCCCAGCGATACGACCTTAAATTCTTACAATATTTCTTAATTTCATCTAACAAAAAATTATAATGCTTTAATTTAGGCAAATTTTCAACTAAATTTGAATAAAATATCAAGTTTAAAAGGATAAAATATGAGCGAAAAAGAAAAAGTTGTTCGTTTTAGCGTGTCGCTTCCTAGCGAACTTTTTGTCGAATTTGACAAGCGCGTTGAAAACCTTGAATATTCATCAAGAAGCGAATATGTGCGTGATTTAATCCGCGAAAAAATGGTGCAAGATGAGTGGGATAAAAAAAGCAAAGAAAAAATGCTTGGAGTGCTTTGCATTGCGTATTCGCATCATCAAGGTGATTTGGTTTCGCAAATGTTAGAACTTGAACACCACGCAAAAGTGGAAATCATCTGCACAAATCATCTGCATGTCGATCACGATAATTGCTTAGAAGTGCTAAATTTGCGTGGCACTGCTGATGAAATAGAAAAATTTAGCGCTAAAATAGCAGGTTTAAAGGGTGTTAAATTCGCAAAATTAACAAAAGTTGCCATAACAAAGGCTTGATAAATTCGGCGAATTTAATGATTTATGCCGATAATTTACAAATTTGCAAATTTAACGGCTTATGCCGACGATTTTGTGAATTTGCAAAATTTAACGGCTTATGCCGACGATTTTGCAAGTTGCGAGCTGTGAGTAGCGAGATAAGACTTATGTCTATCGGGCGTAGCGAACAGCGAAACTCTTGCAAAAGCTAGGCTGATTTCAACTTAAAAAAAAGGACATAAAATGTGTAAAGATTGCGGTTGTTCTCTTACAGGACACACTCACAGCCACACGCACAGCGACGGCACTACGCACACTCACGAGCATAACCATGCTCACACCCACTCTCACGGTCATTCGCACGACCACAGCCACGACGGTCATTCGCACGGCGAACACGCCCACCCGACATTAAACGAACAAAAAACGATAGATGTTATAACAAAAATTCTCTCAGCAAACGATGCCGAAGCAGCGCATATCAGAGAGCATTTCGACAAAGACGGAATTTTGTGCATTAATTTAATGAGTAGCCCTGGAAGTGGCAAAACAACGCTACTAGAAGCTACTATAAAAAGCGGTAAATTTAATATCGGCGTAATCGAGGGCGATTTAGAAACCAACCGCGACGCCGATCGCGTCATTAAAGCTGGTGCAAAAGCGCACCAAATCACCACAGGACAAGCCTGTCATTTAGACGCTTTTATGGTGCATGAAGGTCTTCATCACCTTGATACCAACGGGCTTGATTTGATTTTTATCGAAAATGTCGGAAATCTCGTCTGTCCTGCAAGCTACGATGTCGGCGCACACGCAAATGTCGTGCTTCTAAGCGTAACCGAAGGAAGCGATAAAGTAGCAAAATACCCTGTAATGTTTCGCACAGCAGACCTTGTCGTGGTAACTAAACACTCGCTAATAGAGCATTTTGATTTTAGCGTTAGCGAAGTCGAAAAAGAAGTTAAAAAACTAAATCCAAAAGCCGCTGTTATCGCACTTGATAGTAAAACAGGTGCTGGTCTAGAAAAATGGCTAAAATTTTTGGAATTTAAAAAGGAATTCAGATAATGTGCCTTTCAATCCCGTCAAAAGTAATCTCAATCGATGAAAATAATTTCGCGACCGTCGAAACGCTAGGTGTAAAGCGTGGTGTGAGTTTGGATTTGATTTCTGAGCCTGTTAGTGTGGGCGAATATGTGCTTATTCATGTTGGCTTCGCAATGGAAAAAATCGACACGCAAATTGCGTTAGAGAGCCTGAAAATTTACGAGCAAATCGCCGAGCAAATGAATAACGGCGAAATTGACGAAAATGAAGGCGATATGGGACTTGCAAATTTCAAAGGCCAAATTTAAATGTATAGCCCACTTTCAAGTTTAATGGAATTTGACACGAAACTTTTAAAAGCCACGATTGGCGATTTAAGGCGTGATTTTAAGCTTTGCGTATCCGAAAGCGAAGCCATAGGCGATGAAACGCACTGCTACGGCAACTTTGCAGAAGTCGTAGGCTTTATGCACTGGCATATGTTAGCACCTTATGGTGCGGCGATTTACCATGGCGTTAGCGAAAAATACAATGACGATGTTTTTAACACTGAAAACATACAAAAATACGATTTAACGGAAGCTTTGGCGGTTTTTGGCAAGGTGCTTTATACTGAGCGGTATCATGGAAATTTAACATATAGTTTGTGTGAAGATGGCATTATGGCTGAACTTTTAGATCAGCTTTACAAAGAGCTTGTGAAATTTCAAAGCAAACCGATAAATAAAATCAAAAAAGTAATAGCCGATTTTGAGTGGTTTTTAAGAAAAAAGTGGGGTCATTGGAAGTATAGGATTAAAAAATATTTAAGGAAAAATAATGCGTAGAAAAGATAGAGAACTTTCGCAAAATGAAGCTTATGAAATAATCGATAATAGCGAATTTGGTGTATTTTCGTGCGTAAAAGATGACGGCGATATTTTTTCAATCCCGCTTTCAATCGTGCGTAGTGGCGAGAGTATTTTTATTCACGGTGCGTCGCACGGTAGCAAAGCCGAGCTTTTCACTGGCGGACGCGATGTGAGCGTGGTTTGCGTTAGTTTTAATGCTGTGCCAAATTTAAATGACGCCGAATTTGAAGCGATAAAAAATAACCCAAAAGAGCTTGGAAATAAGGTTTTTACGACCGAATACAAAAGTGCGGTTGTAAAAACAAAAGCGTATGAAATTGTGGGCGAAAAGGCAAAGTTGGAAGCTTTGCGAATTTTGAGTGAAAAATATTGTGCGAAATTTATGAGCGCTTTTAAGACGGCGGCTTTGGGTGCGTTAAATCACACTAAAATTTATGAATTTAAAATTTACGAAATTTCGGCAAAAGCGAAAATTTTAAAATAAAATTAATTTAAATTTTAAGGAGTTAGAAATGAAAATTTCAAAGATTTTACTATCAGTTGCAGTTGCGTCTAGTTTGGGAAATGCGACAGAAATAGAAGTTCAGCTAGACCCTAGATTGGAAGCAGAAATTGATTATTCTAGCATCATTGATATTGTTAAAAAAGATGAAGCGCCTGCTTGTGTTGAAAGTGTTAATGATACGAGCATTTTAGAAGATAGCTATTGGACTTCAATGTTGGTCGCTGAGGCAATAAAGCATAATTCTGAAAAATGCTTAAAAGCAATTTCGCAGCATAACAAAAATTTTAAAAACATTAAAATTAGCGACCCATATTCAAGTTCATATAAAGAACTTAGTGTATATGAATTTATAAAAAAGAAAAATCCTAAATTAGCTGAAATTTTAAAATAAAATATTACAAAAATATTTGAATATAAAATTTTTGGCAATAAAGAGTTTATAAAATGGATTTAATTAAAGATTTTAGAGATAAAAAGCTGATTTTAGGGCTATCAGAAGCGATAAAGCAAAAAAGCAAAAAGCCCATAAATATAATGGAAATTTGCGGCGGTCATACGCACAGCATTATGAAATTTGGTCTGCCAAATTTGGTAGGCGAAAATATAAATTTCGTGCATGGCCCCGGCTGTCCTGTGTGTGTAATGCCACGAGCTCGCATAGATGAAGCGATTGCGTTAGCTAGTCTTGACGGCGTGATTTTTTGCACTTTGGCTGATATGCTAAGAGTCCCCGGAAGCACCACGAGCTTGCAAAAACTGCGCGCGAACGGAGCCGACATACGCGCACTTTATAGCCCACTCGATGCCATAAAAATCGCCCTAGAAAACCCAGATAAAAATGTCATTTTCTTTGCGATTGGCTTTGAGACGACCACGCCGATGAGTGCGGTTTTGGTGGATAAAGCGATAAATTTGGGGCTAAAAAATCTATTTTTTCATATAAATCATGTAACCGTTCCAGCCCCAGTAGAAGCCATTTTGCAAGACAAAGATGCCAAAATCGACGCATTTTTAGGACCTAGCCATGTCAGCGTCATCACAGGAAGCAAAATTTACGAAAATATCGCCGTCAAATACAAAAAACCAATCGCCGTGAGCGGATTTGAGCCGCTTGATATTATGGCAGGTGTGCTAAATTTGGTAACTCAGTTTGAAAATGGCACACATGAAGTTTATAACGAATACGACCGCGTGGTTAAGGCAGGTGGCAACAAAACTGCGTTAAATTTGATAGATAAATATTTTGAAATTTGTGATTTTTCGTGGCGTGGGCTTGGCGAAATCCCAAAAAGTGGTATGAAGCTAAAAACCGAATTTGCTAAATTTGATGCAAGAGTTAAATTTGCTGAAATTTTGGAAAATATCCAAAGTAAGGGCGAGAGCAAAGCCTGTATCTGTGGAGAGATACTGCGTGGCAAGGCAAAACCTTATGATTGCAAGGTTTTTGGCAAGGTCTGCACCCCGCAAAACCCGATAGGCTCGTGCATGGTAAGTAGCGAGGGCGCATGTGCTGCGTATTTCAAATATGCACGAAATTCATAAAATTTTGCGTAAAATTTTACAAAATAAGGATAAATTTTGAAAAAAACGATACTTTTAAGCCATGGTGGTGGTGGCGAAGAGATGAATAAACTCATCAATGATATGATTTTTAGGGCATTTGATAATGAAATTTTGCGTGAGTGCAACGACAGCGCGATTTTGCCAAATTTCGGTGGCGAGTTAGCTTTTACGACTGATTCGTATGTCGTTACGCCGATATTTTTTAGCGGTGGCGACATCGGTAAAATCGCAGTTTGTGGCACGATAAACGACCTTTGTATGGTCGGAGCTAAACCGCTTTTTATCAGTGTGGGTTTCATCATCGAAGAAGGGCTGGAATTTGCCGAATTTGAGCGAATTTTAGCTTCCATTGCCGAAACAGCAAAGCAGTGTGGCGTAAAAATCGTCTGTGGCGACACCAAGGTCGTTCCGCACGGTAAATGCGACAAGATTTTCATAAACACTAGCGGAATAGGGCAAATTCTAGCACCAAATATCAAAGCAAAAAATATCAAAATCGGCGATAAAATCCTGCTTAGCGGAGATGTGGGCAGACACGGGGCTGTGATTTTGGCAGCCAGAGATGAGCTTTCGCTTGAAAGTGAGCTTAAAAGCGACTGCAAACCGCTAAATGGCGTAGTAGGGGAGCTACTAGCAAGTGGCGTGAAAATAAGAGCCATGAGAGATGCCACGCGCGGGGGTTTGAGCGCTGTGCTAAACGAATTTGCCGAGATTTCGGGCAATGAAATTTTAGTTTTAGAAGAAAAAATCGCAGTTTGCGATGAAGTCGTGGGCGTGTGCGAGTTGCTAGGTTTTGAGCCTTATGAACTGGCAAACGAAGGCACTTTTGTCGCAGTCGTTGCTAACGGCGATGAAGAAAAAGCATTAGAAATTTTGCGTAAATTTGATAAAAATGCGCAAATCATCGGCGAAGTAACAGGCACGGCAAAATCGCAAAATAGGGTGATAATCCAAAATGCGTATGGCTCAGGGCGGTTTTTGGAGCTTCCAAAGGGTGAGCTTTTGCCTAGAATTTGCTAAGGTTTGCAACTAGACGAGTAAATTATGCTTTTAGAACAAGAATTGTTTGAAAAATTTCATATAAAACCTAATGAGCAGGAAATTGTTTTAATGAAATATAAGTGCAATTTAAAATCCGATGCCTATTTGCATATATTTGCATGGGTCGGCATAGCTTTTTTTACGATATTATACATAGGGGCAACTTTAATTACACACACTGATTTATTTTCGATTTTATCAGCCTTGATTGTGTTATGTATAGGTTGTTTTAATTTTTATTATTGGGTATCAAGAGAAATAAAAAATATAAAATATCAAGGATTTTATATTACAAATCAAAGGCTAATTGCCTTTAATGGCGAAAGTTTTTTGCTTGAAGATATACTTATAAATACAGGTTCCAGAAGCAGGGATTTAAAAACAACTGATTTAAATTTTTATACGAAAGAAAAATTTATTCAATCAATTTGGCTTCTGGTGCCAATATGGAAAGAAGATGAGCTAAATAGTTTTTTACAAACCCTTTACAAAATTTCAAATAATGAGAAAATTCTACTTATAAATTCCGAAAAAAAGGGACTTAACAATGGATTTGACTATTACATTTATAAAAAAATACCATTGTTAAAAAGATAAAAATTTTAAAAGGAAAAATATGCACGAAATGTCGATAGTGCAGAGCTTAGTGGAGCTTTGCGAGAAAAATTTAAACGAAAACGGTGGCGGAGAAATCAAAGAAATCGTAGTCAAAGTAGGCAGGCTAAGTGGCGTGGAAGCGCATTATTTGCAGAGTTGCTACGATGTGTTTAGGCAGGGCACGGTCTGCGAAAATGCCGAGCTAAAAATCCATATCCAAGATGTCGTAATAGAGTGCGAAAAGTGCGGATACAACGGCGTTTTGGAGCAAAACAACTTCATCTGTCCAAAATGCGAGAGCAGAAATTTGCGAGTAACCGACGGCGAAGATCTCTACCTAATGCAACTTGTGATTGAGTAGGTGCGCTATGAATTTAAACGAAAACGGTGATTATTTTTATTGTGTTTTGGATTATCGCAAGAACGATGAAATATATTTAAAACAATTTAACTATTTTTTTCTGATACAAACTAAATTTTTTAATGAATTTGTAAATTCCGTTGTGCGAAAGTAGCCGAAAAGAAAAATATAAAAAAGTTTGAAAATTGCAGTTTTCAATACAAAATATTACGAAATTTGGCGTTTTGCGACTTGCGGTCGTATTCTTTGCTATCGAAAAACGATTTTTTGAAAGATTGCCAAATTTGTAAATTCCAAGTTAAGAGCCTAAAAATTTTCCAAATTCGACATAGTATTTGACAATGCAAAAAATTCAAAAAGATCAGTTTTCACAATCTTTATTTGAAATTTCAACTTCTATGAATTTAGCAAAGTTTTTTGTCGAATAGTTATAGTGTATAGCAATATTGTTTGTGCGATAAGGCTCAAATTCAGGCATACCGCAATACATTGATTTAAGCATATTTTTCACGGTTGTCGCATTTTGAGCCTTTTGCTCTGCATTTGCTGTTTCGATTGCGGCAGAATACTTAGCTGAATAGGCGAAATCATAGATAAGTGTGTCGTTTTCGCATTTTGCACTTTTGAGCGTTAGCATTTCATTTGAGAATTTTGCTTGTAGCTCTTGTTTGACAAAATCTAGTTCGCAAACATTTTGGGCATTTATTTTGCCTAACCCGCTAAAAACAATAATGCCTAAAAACGCCGTTAAAAATAGTTTCTTCATTGAAATTCCTTTATAAATTTATTTTTGGATTATGATAAAATACCATTTTACCGCTATTTCGCGAGATTTGGCTGAAATTTTGAGTTTGGAATTTTACACCCAAACACGAGCTTGGCGGAAAACTCTCTATCTCAAAATCAAAGCATAAAAAATCAGCCGCAAGAGCTATGGTTGGGTTATGAGCGACGATAAAAATTCGCTCAAATTTATCATTAAGTTGCTTTATAAAATTTAGCATTTCGCCCTGACCTGCTTCGTAAAGCTCGTCATTTGTGATAAATTCGCCATTAAATTTTAACTCGTTTGCGATTATTTGGGCTGTTTGAACTGCCCTATTTGCACTGCTTGTGATGATAACGCTAGGCAAAATGCCGTTTCTAGCGAATTTTTGGGCTAAAATTTTTGCCTGTTCGCGCCCTATTTCGTTTAAATTTCGCACAAAATCGCTACCAAAGTTTGCCTTGTCGTAACCACGACCACTTAAAAATTCATCTCCAAATTCATCACAAAAAATTTGCAAATTCTCAGCAGTTGCGATTTTTTCGGTTTTTGCGTGTCTTATAAAGTAAATTTCTTTCATTTTTGTCCTTTAAATTTGCCCTTGCAACTCTTTGATTTTTTCTATCTCTTTTGGCGAGTAACCGGCTTTTAGTCTAGCTTTTTCATTTATCATGCGAGTGGTTTTGTAAGCTTTTGGGTAGTGTTTTTGCACGATTTCAAAGAAAATATCATACGAAATTCCAAGTCGGTCGCACTCAAATTTAAACCATTTATCGCCCTTACTAGCGTGCGAAATTTCTTCATTTAAAATTATTTCTAAAAGTGGTTTTAAAGGCTTTTTATCGGGCATTTCATCGATTTTTGAAAGCAGGTAAAAATTCGCATCTAGCCCACCTGCTTCAAGGTGGCGAGGCACTACTGCCATACGCTCCAAAAGCGAATTTTGCGTCTTTTTTAACGCTTCAAAAAGTCCGTCATGAACGCTAAAATCGCCGTATTTAAAGCCTGTTTTTTCTAGCTCAGCATTTATCATATCAAAATGGCGAATTTCATCACTTGCTACTTCAAGCCAGTCTGCATAAAATTCGCGCGGTAGCCCTACAAAGCGATAACACGCATCAAGCGCAAGGTCGATTGCCGAGAATTCGATATGTGCCACAGAGTGCAAAAACAGAGCATTTTTATCCATACTTTGTTTTTTGAGATTTTTATTTTTTATCTTTATATCTTTTACCTGCTCGATTTTTAAGAATTTTGCATAAAACGGCTCGGTAAGTGGTTTTGGGCTAAATTTTTGCTCAAATTCCACTTCATTTACGCAAAATTTTGCGTAAAATTTTGCAAATTTTTCCTTTTTTTCTGCAACGCTACCGGCTTCTAAAATTTCTTCTATACTTTTAAAAAATTCCATATCTCTTATTTAAAAAACCATAGCCGTATCCAACCAAAAAGCCAAGTATATGGGCATACCACGCTACTTTTAAACCTACAAGCAGTGGCGCAAAACTCATAAGCAAAATCGCAACAAAAATGCCTTTTGCGTTGCGTTTGTCAAAATACGCTAAAACGCCAAGAAGCGCACAGATTACGCCACTTGCGCCAACCATATTTACGATATTTCCGTTTTTTGCGCTTATATAGATAAAAATTAGGCACAAAAGCGAAGTTAAAATCCCCGTTATAAAATACATAAACAAGAATTTTTTCGTCCCAAAAACTCTTTCTAAAATGCTTCCAAACTGCCACAATACCGCCATATTCATAGCGATATGAAAAATTCCGCCGTGCATAAACATAGTCGTTAAAAGTTGCCAAAAAAATCCCTGAAAAAAGAGAAAATTTAGCCCAAAAATCATATATAAATCGTATTTAAATTTAATAATTTCACAAAGCAAAACTATTAAAAAAACTGCGATATTTGCGATTATCAAACCAAGTGTTGCTTTTGCGCTATGAATTTCAAAAGAGTTTAAAAACACCATTTTCCTTTAAATTTTTTGATAAATTTAGCACGAATTTGCTTTTGATTTCATTTTTCGTGCAAAATTTAAACTAAATCAAATCCAAATTTATATTTTCCAGCCTATCAAAGGCAGAAATTTGACGATTTTTTAGCTGGGAAATGTAGTTTAAATTTTTATCCGTCGTGGTTTGATTAGCCAAAACTAGGCTTTTGCAAGCTCTATTTATAAACGCGCCGTTGCCTAAAAAATCATTTTCAAACTCATAATAGTGCAAATTATTTAGCAAAACCTTTTCAAAATCTTCAAATTTAGGATAATATAGCGAAAAAGTAGCGCTATCATCTTCGTAATCCGAAATCGATTTTGCGATTTTATTATCGATAAAATCTGCCGTTAAAACCACGGCGTTTGTGTAGTTTGTGGCGATTTTAATCATAATTTTTTCAAAAAATAGCTCTACTTTTCCCTTAAATTCGAAAAATGCCCTTTCATAATCTTTCAAAAACAGCTCATAAACTTCGCCTGCGATTTTATTTAAAGATGAAATCTCTTCCATAGAAAAAATCTCATTTTGGCGTTCTAGGCTTTCAAATTTACCCTTAAATAGCAAAATTTCGTTTTCAAAACTAGCGTAAATTTCATCAAATTCGCTCAAAATTTGCTCCCCAAATTTAGCCAAACGATTTTTAAATTTTCTAAACGAATTTGCTAGGCGATCGTCGTTGTAAATGAGATTTGAAAGTGCGCCGTCTTTGTTAAAATACGGGCTTTCGTAATCGATTTTTTCAAAATTTTCTTTTGAGATTAAGCCCTTTTTCTTGCGAAAATATGAGGCTTGTTTCGAGCTAACATTTTCAACCATAATCTTGCTTATGAAATTCGACATTTCTTTAATCTCGGCATAAAATTTTGCAAATTCTTCTGCGTAAATTTGCGATTTTTGCGTGATTAAATTCTGCATTTTTTCATCATTTGTTTTGATAATATTTTCTAAAATTTCATAAATTTCAATCAAATATTTTCGCTCAAATTTAAGCGAATCTAAAATCAAATTTAGCTTATTTATAGCAAAATTTTTCCGTCTATTTTCAAGCGAATTTAAAAAGCCCTTAACTTCGCTAAAACCGCTATGTGGCTCATTTTTTCGCTCTTGGTGCGACGAAATCGGCACGATAGCGCTAAAATGATTTCCGATTGTATTTTTGGCATACTCGCTTACTCTTTTTATCTCTTCGTCATTTAGCCTATCTTTTTGGCTCAAAACCGCGATTGAAGTATCTTTTAAAAACTCAGGCAGCAGCGATATTTCGCTAATCTCACTAGCTCTTGCAGCATTATCGATCAAACTTATCCACAAAACGCCAAAAACTTCATCAAATATCGCCAAAGTTTCGTTTGTATCGGCATTTGAGCGAGAATTCAGCCCCGGAGTATCGATAAATGAGATATTTTTTAAAATCTCATTTTTGCAAAAAATCGTAATATTTTTTATATCTTTTAAATCTTTTCGCTGATCGACAAAATTCGCTAGTGCCGATATTTCAAGCACTTCGTCCTGCCCGTTTGTGTGCGTTACGCTTAGCATTTCATTTGGAGCGTATTTTATAAGCGTTGGTTTTGCAGTTACCGGCACCACACCTGTTGGCAAAATTTCACTACCTAAAAGCGTGTTTAAAAATGTCGATTTTCCACTGCTAAACTGCCCTATTGCGGCAATTTTAACGGCTTCGTGTTCGATTGCACTAATCCCGCTTAAAATTTCGATTAATTTTTTTGACGGGTGAAAGCTAGGATCTTTTAATTTCGCGCAAATTCTCTCGCACTCGCCCCAAAATCCGTCTTTGAAAACAGGGTTGTATTTTTCTTTATATTCGGCGATGAAATTCTTTAAAATCATGCTAAAATCCTTTGTTTTATACTTAAAACTTCGTTTAATTTGATTTGTAAATTTTCTGCTTGGCTAAGAGCGTTTTGTGCGTCTTTGCCCGAAATTTCTAACGCCGATTTAAGGTCAAATTCTTTTTGTTTTAAGCTATCTTCTTGGTTTTTGAAAATTTCTTTTACTTCGTTTAAAAAACTTTGAGTGCAATCTTTTGCGATTTTAGCAAATTCATCGCTTAAATTTAGCCCACTTATAAATTCGCCAAAAAGCCCGTCTAGCTCGTTTGAAAGTGCGTTAAAGTCGGAATTTGATTTTAGTGTGTTTATGAGATTTGAATTCATTAAACTAAAATCGGGCTTTTTAAAGTTTTCTTCCATAAATTTTTTGGTATCAAATTTAAAATCAGAAATCCCGTAAAAACTCTCGCCAAGCATGGCTTTTAAATTCGCACTATCTTTTGCGATTCGTTGCGAAAACGATCTAAAAATATCGGTAATACAATCATTTAAGCCACTTGTTGCTATGATTTTTAATCTATCAAAATCAGGTTTTATTTTTTTGTTTTTTGCATATCTTAAATCGCTCAAAATTCGATCTTTTATCACTATTTGAGCCGATTTTAGCGAAGAAAAATCCAAACTTTTACTATAATCAAGCTTTGAAATCGTATCGTTTAACGAAATGCTTAGTTGCTCTAAATTCGCCTTTAACGCACAAATTTCTTTTGAAATTTGCTCCGATTTTGCGATGATTTCTTCTTTTCCGCTTAGTAAATTCGCCCTTTGTTCTTGCAAATTTGAAATCATCAAATCCGCCACAATCAAAATTTCCTTGCTAAATGAATCCAAAATCGCACCGGCTTTAATCGAATTTTCGCCAAAAAAGCTCTCATAAATGTGGTTTTTAAGCTCACTAATGCCCCTTTTGCTAAGGCTATCGATACAAAAAAACGAAACATTTGAAATCAAATTTTCATCAAATTCATACTCGCTAAGCTCTTCTTGTATGCTTTTGCGAGTGTATTTTAGCGCATCGGTTAAATCCTTATCGCTAAGCAAATCAGCGTGAGTTAAAACGACCATCAGCGAGTTGTTTTTTGAGTTTTTTAGCGTATCGACGATGAAGCTCATATCCTTTTTTGTCGAGCTTTGCGAAGCGTTCATAAGGTGGATTATCGCATCGCTTTCATACATAAAATTTTTTGTTAGCTCTTCACGCAAAACCACCGTATCATCGAGACCCGGGGTATCGACAATGCTAATGTTATCTTTTAAAATGTCCGAATTTAGGCTCATTTCTATCATTTTTATATATTTTGAAATCTCATTTTTCGCCGAAGTGTAGTTTATAAGTTCGGAAATTTCGATATTTTTATCGCCAAATTCGGCTTTAAATTTAGCGATTTCGTCTTTAAATTTATCGGAAAATCCCAAAATTTGCATTTCGTTTTCATCATAAAATTTGATCTTCGCCCATGCTTTTTCGCCGTATTTAAGTAGCGTTAAATTCGCCGTTTCAGGTATATTTGAAGTGCCAAGCACATTAAAATCCAAAAGCGCATTTAGCATACTTGATTTTCCTGCGTTTATCACGCCTGTAACCGAAACGGTAAAGTTGCTAGAATTTGCCCTTATTTTTGCATTTTGCAATCTACTTTTAAAATTTTCATCGATTTGCGAGAGTTTATCGGCACTTTCATTTAACAAATCAATCTTTTTATAAAAAGCAAATTCCGAATTTTCTACCGATAAATTCGCAAAATCATCAGTTTTTAAACCATACAAAAACTCGCTAATCCTTGCAAATTCGCTCTCACAAATGATATTTTCATTTTTTAAAATCTCCATATCGAGCAAAATCTCAAATTTGGAAATTTTTAGCTTCCTTATAGCATTTATAATGCCGATTTGCAGGGCTTGAACGCCGTAAATTCCCACTTCAAATCCAAGTGATTTTAAAATCTCTTTAAAAGCATTTAACGACTTAAACTTTTCAAAATTTTCGCAGTTCGCACCAAGCACGATAGCAGCGACACTCGGCTCAGTTTTAAAAAGCAAATTTTGATCGATATAAAGCCTATTTATCCCCCAAATTTTATCCAAAAAATTATCCATAAAATCTCCGATAAAAATAATCCAAATAGTCTAGCAAAAAGTTATTGAAAGTTAGATTTAAAAATGAGATTTCTTTTAAATTTAAGCAAAAACTCACAAAAGGCATGGCGATAAGCCGAGTTCTGTTGTAACGGCCATTTATCTAGACTTGATTTTGCAACCAAGTTCAAGCGAAGGGTAAAATATAAGACAAAACCACCCCTTCTTGCTGCGTGTCGGGTTTATAAGGCTATCTTTGTCGCCAAAGATACCGGTGAGCTCTTACCTCGCCGTTTCACCATCACCGAGCCAATTTCTTTCAAAAGATTTGAAATGCTTAAATTCCGTTGGTCTCGGCAGTTTGCTTTCTGTTACACTTTCCCTAAGGTTACCCTCGGCGTCCGTTAGACGCGACACTGTCTTATTGCAGCTCGGACTTTCCTCTTTTTCAAGCGACCGTTTGCCATGCCTTTTTGAGCCGAAATTGTATCAAAAAATGGTTAAAATTTAGCTTTTTAAAATTAGAAATTTAATTTTAAATTTGTCTCAACTGTCATTGCGAGACTTTGCGACAGCAAAGTCGTGGCAATCGCCAATGGTTACGAAATCGCTATGTAAATTCGCAAATTTAAATTTGATTTTATAAAAAATTTGCTAATGCAAATTTTTAGATTGAGTTGTTTTGTAAATTCAAATTTTGGCGATTGCTTCGAGTTTCTACGAAACTCTCGCAATGACAAATTTTAGCAAATTTAAATTCGGTAAGTATCGTTTGATGCTGAATTTATTTAAATTTACAAATTTAAACTTACTATTGCAAATTTATTCAAGATGTTTCTCGCTAAATTAAATGTAATGATAAATATCAAATCTCACCAAGTCTGTCGAAAATGTCGCAATGCAAAATCTCTTCCAGCACAACGGTGGCGTAAGAGCCTTTTGGCAGATAAAATTCCAAACAAACCTGCGCCTTGTTTTCATCGTAAGAAAATTTTGCATTTTCGATAAAACTCCACGCAAATCGCCGTCCGCCCGTCATTTTGTGCGTAAATTCACTAGCAACGCCAAAAATTTCATCTTCAAATTTTTTGGCGATTTCGCTTGAAGCGATACCGCTTTTTCCCACTAAAAGCCCTGCACTAGTTATATCACGGCGTAAAAAACGCTGCACTTCTGCGTCCAAATCTTCGCAAAGAAAAAATTTGCCGTGCGGAAAATGTCCCAAAACTTCGCCCTTTAAAAGCTTATAAAACTGCGGTTGCGAAGCGATTTGCTTAGCACTATCTTTATCAAAACCATAAATTTTTGCTAGTTCGCTCAGGCTAAATTCCTTAGCAAATTTTGAAATCTCAACTCGTTTTTCAAGCCAAAGGTTAAAAAGTTTGCTTTGATACGCACTGATTAAAAAATCTCGCATTTTAGGGTTTTTCATAGACTTTTCGCCGCGCAGTATCGCCAAACCTAACTCAAAATTATCTCCAAATTTGCCAAATCTTTGATAACCAAAATAGTTTGCAAAGCCCTGATTTGCGATATTTTCAAAGGCATTTTTAATTTTTTGCGCTTCAACCGGCAAAACCTTTTTTAAACGGATAAAAAAGTTATTTCCCTTTAAATGCCCGATTCTAAGCTTGTTTTCGTGGCGAGTTTGACTTAAAATTTTAATCTTTTCGTGGCTAAAATTCGCTAAATTCGCTTCAAATTTCGCAGGAAAACAGATATATTGTATCGTCAAGCCTTCTTTATCTTTTAGCCCAGCATAGCCAAATTCACGCATTTTCACGCCCAAATGTTCGCTAAAAATTTGCAAGGCTTGGCTAGTTGTAAGATCTTTTTTTTGCACCAAAATCACGCACCACTCGCCACTACCGCTAAATTCATAAAGCGGAACTTCTCGCACGATAAAATCAGCCGAGTTTTTACTAAAATGTGCGTTAATCGGGCTATGGTTTAGATAATATAAAAAATTTGGCATAGTGTTACCTTTGGTAATTTTTTTGGTGAATTTTAGTAAATTTGGGCTAAAAAACTTATTTATTAAGCCAAAATTTTGTAAAATGCGACTTTTTAAGGAGAAATTATGTTTGACTTGCGAGTTTTTAGATTTGAGCCAAAAATCGATATTTTAAGCTATTTTAAGCCATATTTTTATGAAAATTTAGAATTTGCTACGCTAAAAGATTTGTTAAATGATATTAAGGCAAATGACCCATATTTCGACTTTTCGAAAGCGAAATTTGCAAAAGTTAATGATTTTGGTGTGAGTTTGGACGAAAATTTATCAAATTTGATAAATTTATTTGGAAAAGAGCTTGTGATTTCGCCACTTAGCGAAAGATTTTCGTATAAAGATCTAAATTTTCACGCTGATGAATTTAATGCAAAATTTGAAATCTTTAAAGAATTTGCAAATAGCGATGATAAGGCATTTTATGAGAGTTTGGTAGCGAATTTTTACTGCGATAAAATGGCTAAATTTAGTGAAAATTATCTTGGAAATTCTAGCTTTATTTTTGCAAAATATCTGTGCGAAAAACACCCTGAGAAAAAATCGCAAATTTGCGAAATTATCAAGCCACAAATGGCATATTTTGCCCCTGCAAAGGTGCTAAATTTGGCTAACGGCGACGAAGCGTTTGAATATTTTTGCAAAGAATTTAACTATAAAAAGCCCAAAATCACGCCTCGTTGCGACCTTGACGAGAATTTGAGTAAAAACGATTTTAAGCATAAATTTGATGAATTTAGCGTTGCAGTCTATGGCGATGAAAATTTGGAAAAAATCGCACAAAATTTAGGTGCTAAAACCCTGAATTTCAAAGCAAAAGAGCTTAAATTTAACTCAGAAATTTACGAAATCGACAAAGAGTGTGCGCTTGGAATTTTAAGCGAGATTATTTTTGACGCTTATGATAGCGGGGCTGATTTTTTGCTTGTCGGCAGTCAAAAAGAATTTGAGCTATTTGACGGCAAAAACAGCGAAATTTGCAACTTTTTTGGGCGAAATTTGAGTGGATTTTATGTTTTAAAATGCGATGAATTTTTAGCCCTTGCCAAAGGCGAAAAACCACAAAGCCTAAGCGAACACAAACTAAAAGTAACTTTGATTTAAAGGAAAAATCGTGAATTTACACACACACACACAGAGAGAGAGAGAGAGAGCAAAATACGCTCTTATCGTTGTTGCGTTAATTTTAATTAGCATTTATTTGGTTTTAGGCACGGGAAGGTTTGCCCTTTTTGGTGGAGTGCCGTTTTTCGTAAATGTAGCCTATTTAACGCTTTCGGCGTTGCTTTTTATCCATTTAAAAAGGCTATTTTGGCTCTTTTTTGTTTTTGTTCTGTTTTTGGCATTTTATGCACCAGTTGGGCTACTTTACGGGCAGATAAATAACGCTTTTATGCTTACTCTTTGGGGGACTTACAGCAACGAAGCAAAGGAATTTTTAGAAAATTTTCCGCTTAAATACATAATTTTTTCCATTTTATCCATTGTTTTGATAATATTTTTCTATTTTATAACAAACAAAAAATCGCTATCAAAACACCAAATAATCGCATTTTTGGCGATTTTTATTATTACGACTGCAACGGGAAAAATTTGGCAAAGTGCAACAACTAGTTCATTTTCAAAAGCGATTAGATATTTTGGCGAAAGTTTAGAATATCTTAAACATTACAAAAGCGTTGAAATCACGCCAAAATGGCAAATAAATAGCGTGAAACCAAAATACAAAAACTTCGTCGTGGTTATCGGCGAAAGCGCTAGGCGAGATTATTTTGAAATTTACGGCTATCCGCTCAAAAATACCCAGTTTTTACGCCAAATTAACGGCACTTTTGTAGATGGTTTTACGGCTGTCGGCTTAAATACGCTTCCTGCCTTAAAATTTGTCTTAAATGAAAACGGAGATATAAATTTAAACATTGTAGATTTGGCAAATTTGGCGAATTTTGATACTTTTTGGTTTAGCAATCAAGGCTATATCGATTTTGCAGATACGCCAAATACCCTTGTGGCAAAAAGGGCGAAATTTTCATATTTTCTGCAAAATGACTTAAATCAAAATGACAAATCCGATGAAAATTTGATAAAACAATTTGCCAAAAAATTTGAAGAAAAAAGCGAAAATACAAGAGTTTTTTTCTTACACACCATAGGTTCGCACCCGATAACCTGCAAAAAACTAACTTCTAACGAGTATAAAAAATATTCGGATAAAAATACTTTTAATATAAATTGCTATGTCGAAAGTATCGCTCAAACCGATGAAAATTTGCGTTTGATTTATGAAATTTTATATCAAAATCAGCAAAAAACGGGCGAGAATTTTTCTATAATTTATTTTAGTGACCACGGACTTAGCACAAACCACAATATAAATCCGATAGAACTAATAGTGTTAGAAAACGCTTCAAAAGAGCATTTTGCCGTGCCTTTGATAAAAATTTCTAGCGACGATGTGGGGCAAAAATTTATAAAAAACGAAAGCTTTGCAAACTATTTTCCACAAAATTTCGCTCGTTGGCTTGGCGTAGAAGTTGCAAATTTTAGCGAATTTAGCGATATTTTCAGCGAAGTTACGCAAAAAGACACATTAAATGCAAAAAATTTGGTAAAAAATCCAAAATCCGACCCTGCGATCGACATTTCTAAATTTAGATAAATTTGGAAAACTCGGCTTTTTGATAAATTTTTAAAATTCACAAAAAGCCGAGTTTTGGTTTTTGCAAATTTCTAAACTTTTAGATTCTTCGCTTTTTTCAAAAAGCTCAGAATGACACGATGTTGTCATTGCGAGATTTTGCGTTAGCAAAATCGTGGCAATCGCCAGTGCTGAAATAACGAAAATGCAAATTTGCAGAATTTAAAAAATCCAAAAAAAAACAACCAAGTTTTAATCGCAATAAATTTGCAAAAACCAAATTCTGAATTTAATTATTGGCGATTGCTTCGTGTCTGACGACACTAGCAATGACAATGGAAAGCGAATTTGCTTCAAATGTCATTGCGAAGTTTTGGTTTTAACTTATCGGCAAAAATTCTACGAAACAACCTTTATTTCGATATTTTCGCCGTTTGCGTAGATTTGAAGTTTATCGCCTGATTTGATTTCATCTTGCAAAATCATATCGGCGATTTTATCTTCTACTAGCTCGTAAAGTGTCCTGCGAAGTGGTCTAGCGCCATACTCTGCATCAAATCCCGCACTTGCGATAAATTTAGCTCCGTTTTCGCTCAAAATTGCAGTTATGCCCCTATTTTCAAGCGTTTTTTGCAAATTTGCAAACATAATTTTTACAATTTTTATCAAATCATCTTCGCCCAAAGGATTAAAAATCACAATATCATCAAGGCGATTTAAAAATTCAGGCTTGAAATAGTTTTTAAGCTCCATTTTAACGGCATTTTCTCGCTCGTTCGCGTTTAAATTCATAATCTTATCAGAAGCGATGTTGCTCGTTAAAATGATAATCGTATTTTTAAAATCCACCGTAACGCCCTTGTTATCGGTCGCCCTGCCGTCATCGAGTATGCCAAGCAAGATATTAAAAACATCTTTATGCGCCTTTTCTATTTCGTCGAAAAGTAGCACAGAATACGGCTTTCTTCGCACTGCTTCGCTTAGCTGACCGCCCTCGTCGTATCCGACATATCCCGGAGGCGCACCAAGCAAACGCGAAACGCTGTGTTTTTCCATATATTCGCTCATATCAAAGCGAATCATCGCCTTTTCATCGTCAAACAAAAACTTCGCCAAAGTCTTTGCGCTCTCGGTTTTGCCAACGCCCGTTGGTCCTAAAAACAAAAAGCTTCCTATCGGACGATTTTCATTTATAAGACCTGCTTTGTTGCGTTTAACAGCCCTTGCAATGGCGTGAAGTGCCGCGTCTTGCCCTATTACAGACTTCTTTAAATGCTCTTCGATATGCAGATATTTCTCTTTTTCGCTAGATAACATTTTTTTAACCGAAATGCCCGTCCATTTGCTTAAAATCTCAGCCACAGCGTCTTCATCGACACGATTTTTTAGCAAAACACCTTGTTCTTTCATCGCTTCCCATTTAGTTTCTAGTTCTTTTACCTTTGCCTGTGCGGCGGGAATTTTGCCGTATTCGATCTCGGCGGCTTTGCTTAAATCGCCCTTGCTTTTTGCCAAATTTGCTTCGTTTTTAAGGCTATCGATTTGTTTTTTTGCTTCGCTAATGCCGTTAAATACGGACTTTTCGTTTTCAAATTTAGCATTTAGCGAATTTTGCTTTTCTTTTAAATTCTCAATCTCTTTTTCGATTTCACTAAGTCTTGCTTCGTTTTTCTCGTCATTTTCAAGCTTTAAGGCTTCTTTTTCAACGCCAAGAGCGATTATATCGCGTTTTGTTTTAGCAAGTTCATAAGGCTCACTCTCGATTTGCATTTTAAGCTCAGCAGCGGCTTCATCGATCAAATCAATCGCCTTATCAGGCAAAAACCTACCGCTGATATAGCGATGACTTAGCTTTGCGGCTGCCACGAGCGCACTATCTGTAATGGTTACATTGTGATGGACTTCAAGGCGTTCTTTTATACCACGCAAAATTCCGATAGCTTCATTTACGCTTGGCTCATCGACATTTACGGGCTGAAAACGGCGTTGCAAAGCGGCGTCTTTTTCGAAATATTTTCGGTATTCTTTAAGCGTAGTTGCGCCTATGGCGTGGAGTTCGCCACGCGCAAGAGCCGGTTTTAAGATATTTGCAGCGTCCATGCTACCTTCACTGGCTCCTGCCCCCACAATCGTATGAATTTCATCGATAAATAAAATCACATTTTCGCTTTTGATAACTTCGTCGATGACGGCTTTTAAGCGATCTTCAAATTCGCCGCGATACTTAGCACCTGCGATTAACGCACTCATATCAAGCGCGATAACTCGCTTGTTTTGTAAGCTAAGTGGCACTTCTTTTTTGGCGATGAGCTGAGCTAAGCCCTCGACAATAGCCGTTTTTCCGACACCCGGTTCGCCAAGCAAAATAGGATTATTTTTTGTTTTTCGGATTAAAATTTGCATAACTCTGCTGATAACTTCGTCCCTACCGATGACCGGATCTAGTTTGCCCTGCATGGCTTTTTGCGTTAAATCTGCGCCAAATTTGCTTAGGCTTTCTAGCGTTTCATCGGCAGTTTGCGAATTTATATTTTTCCCACCACGAAGCGCTTCAAGCTCTTTTTTAAATTCGCTAATGTCGCAAAATTTCGCCAAAATTTCGCCAAATTCGCTACTTAAATTCGCCAAAATCCAAGTATCCACAGCAATAAAACTATCGCCCAAACTTTTCATTAAGCCTTTTGAATTTTCTAACGAATTTATCACACCTTGCGAAATTTTTATATTTTCTTTACTTACATTTGAACTAGTCGGCAAATTTGAAATTTTACTCTTAAATTCGAGCTCCACGGCAGATTTATTGATACCAAATTTGTTTAAAATTTGATTAACCACCGAGCTAGTGTCCGTAACCAAACCCCAAAAAATATGCAAATTTGTTACTTCTATATTTTTTGAGTGAATAGCCAAAGACACGCCACTATCGATAGCTGAGCGCATTTTGTCAGTTAAAATTTCGAATATTTCTTTCATAGTTTTCTCCTTAACTTTATATTTGTCGTATTATATACTTTTAGTCAAGTAATGTCAAGTTTATTAAATAATATTTTTTAATTTTGAACTAAATTTAAACAAAATTTGAAAATTTTACGATGAATAAATTTAAATTTTTTGCATTTTTTTACCTTTTTTTTAGCCAAAATTTAATAAAATTCAGCCTATTTTATTTATAAGGCGAACTAATTTTGAAAACAAATAGAATATTTTTTACAATCGGTATGTGTTTAACATTTTGTGCGGGGCTTTTTTTTAGCGGAGAGCTTCAAGCTGCCGATACGAAAAAAAAGGAAGTTAGCGAAAAATCGCGTTTAGAAGCACTAGCAAAACTTACAAAAACTTTGGCGATAATCGAAAATAACTATGTCGAAGAGTTAAGTTTTACCGAAATCGTGGATAAAACAATCGCAGGACTTATGGGAAATTTAGATGCTCATTCAAGTTTTATGGACGAAAAGTCTTTTAATGATACGAAAGTGCAAACTCAGGGCGAATTTGGCGGACTTGGAATACAAGTTGGTATGAAAGACGGAGCTTTAACGGTTATTGCCCCGATTGAAGGTACGCCTGCCGATAAAAAAGGGATAAAAGCAAATGATGTTATTTTGCGAATCGACGGAAATGCGACATTTGGCATAACTATCGATGAAGCAGTTTCCAAAATGCGTGGAAAACCAAAAACGCCTATTACGCTTACGATTGTGCGAAAAGGCGAAAGCAAACCTTTTGATGTCGAAATCGTGCGTGATATTATAAAAGTCGAATCTGCTTATGCAAAAATGGTTGAAGATGAAAATATTTTATATCTAAGAATTACAAATTTTGATCAACACATAACTGCCGATGCGACTAAATTTATAAAAGAACAGCCAAATGCAAAAGGCATTATTTTGGATTTGCGAAATAATCCGGGCGGACTTTTAGATCAAGCTATCGGGCTAGTAAATTTATTTGTTGATAAGGGCTTAATCGTATCTCAAAAAGGCAGAAGCGACGCAAAAGAAGAACGCCACGAAGCAGACCCAAAGAAAAAAGTTACCGATTTGCCTTTGGTTGTTTTAGTCAATGGCGGAAGTGCAAGTGCAAGTGAAATCGTAAGCGGTTCGCTTCAAGATTTAAAACGAGCCGTCGTCGTCGGCGAAAATACTTTCGGAAAAGGTAGTGTTCAGGTAATTTTACCGATAGAAAATAAAGAAGCTTTGCGTCTTACTATCGCAAGGTATTATCTTTCAAGCGGCAGAACTATCCAAGCTGTCGGCGTTACGCCAGATCTCATAGTTTATCCAGGCAAAGTGCCAGTAGTAGGCGAAGATAATTTTTCTATCAAAGAAGCTGATTTGAAAAAACATTTAGAGGGCGAACTAGCTAAAATCGAGCCTAAAAAAGAAGAAAGTAGTGAAACAAAAGAAAAAGATAACAAAAAAATAATTACAAAAGCTCAAATCAACGATGATATTCAGTTAAAAACAGCAATAGATACGCTTAAAGTTTTAAATATAAAAAAATAGGAGAATTTCATGGCAACTAAAAAAGAGATGATTTACGAAGGAAAAGGCAAAAAAATGTGGAGCGTAAGCGAAGATGAAAATTTGCTTATCTCTGAGTATAAAGATTCACTAACTGCATTTAACGGCGTTAAAAAGGCAGAAGAAAGCGGAAAAGGTGCGCTAAACTGCAAAATTTCAACTCAAATTTTTCATTTATTAGAGCAAAATGGTATTAAAACTGCATTAGTTGAAACACTAAACGATACCGAACAACTCGTTAAAAAATGCAAAATTTTCCCACTTGAAATAATCGCACGAAATATCGCCACAGGCTCACTTACAAAACGACTTGGCATTACTGATGGCACTGAACTACCTTTTACTTTGGTTGAATTTTGTTATAAAGACGATGATTTGGGGGATCCGCTGATAAATGATGAACACGCTATTATTTTAGGCGCAGTTTCTAGTCAAAGCGAAATCGATGAGCTAAAAGCAATCGCTAGAAAAATCAACGAAATTTTATTTAAATTCTTTGCCGAAAAAGGGCTAAAACTAGTTGATTTTAAAATCGAACTCGGACTTGATAAAGACGGAAATATCCTACTAGCCGATGAAATAAGCCCTGATAGCTGTCGTTTTTGGGACGCAAAAACAAATCAAAAACTTGATAAAGATGTATTTAGACAAAATTTAGGCAATGTAAAAGTTGCTTACGAAGAAGTTCTAAGACGAATTTTAAACTAAGGAAAAATATGAAAGTTGTAGTAAATGTAAAATTAAAACCGGGCGTTTTAGATCCGCAAGGAAAAGCCGTCAAACACGCTCTTAGCTCACTTGGATTTAAAGGCGTTGGAGATGTTAGAATCGGCAAACAAATCGTTTTAGAAATCGAAGAAAGCGATAAAGAAAAAGCTAGAAAAATCGCAACCGATATGTGTGATGAAATTTTGGCAAACACAGTTATTGAAGATTACGAGATAGTTCTATGAAAGTTGCAATCATAAATTTTCCCGGCACAAACTGCGAACGGGATACAAAATACGCTTTTGATTTGCTTGGTGCAAAATCAGAAATAATCTGGCATAAAGAAACTAGCTTGGAAGCTGATTTGGTCGTGCTTCCGGGCGGTTTTAGCCATGGGGATTACCTTAGGACGGCTGCGATTGCTAAATTTAGCCCTATTATGAACGCTGTTGTAGAACATGCCAAAAAAGGCGGTTATATTTTAGGAATTTGCAACGGATTTCAAATGCTTTTAGAGCTTAAACTTCTAAGCGGAGCGATGAATAGAAACATAAATTTGAGTTTTATCTCGAAATATCATCATCTAAAAGTTGTTTCAAATGACAATAAATTCTTGTCAAATTGCAAAAAAGATGAGATTTTAAATATTCCTATCGCGCACGGCGAAGGTAACTACTATGTCGATGAAAACACGCTAAAATCGATGTATGAAAACGATCAAATTCTGCTAAAATACTGCGATGAAAACGGCGAGATTTCAAATCCAAACGGCTCAGTTGATGCCGTAGCAGGAATTTGCGATAAAAACAAAAAAATATTTGGTCTTATGCCACACCCTGAACGCGCTATCGAAAAGATTTTAGGTGGCGATGACGGCGCAAAAATGTTAAAAGGTTTGATTTGGTAAGAGTTCTTTTCGTGCTTTTTGCACTTTTTAGTTTTAGTTTTGGAAATGACGATATAAACATAAATTCGCTTGAAGATTTGTCTAAATTTGCGCCGCAAAACGACAAAGAGATCAAAAAATCAAATAAACGCATTCCTATCCAGTTTAGCGAACGAGAAATTAGAAAAAAAGATAGTTTCAGCCTTGATGATTTGGATATGCTAGCACCTACAAATGAAAGCGAACTAGATCGCACGGGCGATGTCTATCAAAGTGTAAAAATAACAAAATTAACACTAAAAGCCGAAAATGCACCAAAAAAAGTCTATGTTAATCAAATTTTTAAAATTGATTTCATCGTTTATTTGGGACAAAAAGTCAGCGTAACGCCAAATTTACAAATCGATAAAACAGAAAGCCTAAAATGGCTAAATGCAGAAAATCTTACTTGGATAAACGGCGAAGATATGCTGGAAGCCACGCTTTGGTTTGAAGCAAGTGATAAAAACGCTAAAATAAACGATATGACGCTTGTGCTAAATCGAAACGGCGAGTTTTTTCAAGAAGCCAGTATCAAACCACAATCACCAGAATTTATCGATATAGCAAAAAAAGATAATTACGCAAATATCGCAGCAGATGAACTTAAAGTCAAAGACTATAAAACTACCAAATTTGATGATAATTCAAATTTACTAACGCTAAATTTAAGCGTAAAAAACGCAAATTTAAGCTCATTTCATTTAGAAAATCCAAACATTTTAAAACAAGGTGTAGATAGCATTCGCGGAAATTACGCAAATCAAAACGGTTATTATTTCGCCGTTTTTGATAATAATATTACTAAATTTGATTTTAGTTATTTTAATTTGCAAACCAAAAAAATGGAGAATTTTTCAGTTGATGCAAGAGCAGTAACCGAAGATCTCAGCACTCAAATCGGACTAAATCCAAAAGAGAGCAAATTTAAAATTTACAAAGATATTGCCATTTATAGCCTTGCTGCACTACTTGTGGTAATGTTTATAGCTAGTAAAAATATCACACCACTTATATTTGCAGGACTTGTTTTGGCTGTGAATTTTTATTTCCAAAAGCCCGAAGGCAACGGAGTTTTAAACGAAAAAACGGCAGTTAAAATTTTGCCGATTGCGAATTCAACGATTTTTTATGTAACGCAAAAAAGCGAAAATGCCGAAATTTTAGATGCAAACAACGAATATTACAAAATTTTATTGGAAAACGGGAAAATCGGCTGGGTGGAAAAAAATGATATTAGGAAAAATTAGAGCGCTCATTTATGCGGCTATTTTCATCGGCACAGTCGCATTTGTCGTGCTATTAATGACCCTGTTTAACAAATTCCACCACAAATTTAGACGCGCTTGGGCGAAAGTGCAACGCTTTTGCATAGGATATAAAATCGAGCAAATCGGCGAATTTAGTGACGAAGCAGATATGATAATCCTAAATCATCAAAGCATACTTGATATTATCGCACTTGAAGAAACGCACCCTGCAAATTTATGCTGGATAGCCAAAAAAGAAATCGGCGAAATACCAATAATAGGCAAAATTTTATCACTTCCAAAAATGATAGCAGTCGATAGAAACAATCCACGCGATCTCGTTCGAATAGTCAGAGAAGCCGAAGATCGCCTAAACGAAGGACGCGTTATAGCGATGTTTCCGGAAGGCACTAGACGAAGAGGCGATGAACTTTTAGAATTTCAAAAAGGTGCAAAAATCATCGCCGAAAAGCTAAATTTAAAGGTTCAACCTATCGTGTTAGTTGGGACAAAAGAGATTATGAATTCGCACGATTTCACGCTAAAAAGTGGTTTGGTTAAAATTATCTGTCTTGATTTAGTCGATTTAAATGACAAAAACTGGCTTGAAAACACACGAACAAAAATGCAAGAAATATTAGAAAAATATACACAAAACAGCAGTAAATAGCAAATTTAAAAAATTTGCTATTTTACGATATTTTTTAAAGTTCCGATTTTTTCGATTTCACAAAGCACTTCATCACCGCTTTTTAGGAATTTTGGAGGCTCAAAACCCATACCGACACCGCTTGGCGTTCCCATAGATATGATTGTTCCTGCTTTTAAAGTCATTGCACTACTTAGCTCGGCGATTACAAAATGCTCGTTAAAAATCATCTTTGAAGTGTTTGAATTTTGCCTTAATTCGCCGTTTATAAAGCATTTTATATCCAAATTTGAGCTATCGATTTCATCGCTTGTAACGATATGCGGTCCCATTGCCGTAAAGCCGTCTAAACTTTTGCCGAAATAAAACTGCTTGTGACGATTTTGCAAATCTCTTGCGCTAATATCGTTTAAAATCGTATAGCCAAAAATGTAGTCTTTGGCGTTTTGGGTGCTAACATTTTTTGCATCTTTGCCGATAATGACGGCTAGTTCGCACTCATAATCAAGCTTTTCGGTTACATCAAAATGCCCGTCTATAAACGCGCCGTCCCCGATAGCTTCATTTACTCGCTTTGAAAAATACACGGCAAATTCGCGTTTGCCGTCAAATTTGATATTTTTAAATTTATAGCTTTCTTCTGCGTGTTCCATATAGTTTATGCCCAAGCAAATTATGTCTTGGCGTGGCGTGATAATGGGGGCAAGAATTTGCACTTCTGCCCTGCTTTTTCCACCGGTTTTTTGCGAAATTTCACGCAAAATTTGCAAATCTTTTTCGGTTTTATTTATGATAAAATCGTTCATATCGGCAAATTCTAAACCAAATTCGCCAAATTCAAAAATGCTCTCGTCTTTTCCTAAAACGCCCAATTTTTCATTTGGAATTTCAAATTCCAGCTTTCCTAAATTCAGTCCGCCTATGCCGTCGTTATCTGTTTCAACAAGCGTTTGCTTTGGATTTAAATCCCTAAATGTAACAAATCTCATTTGTTTCTATCTTTTAGGTTGTCTGCTATCAAAAATGCTAGTTCAAGCGCTTGATCTGCATTTAGACGCGGATCGCACTGCGTTTCGTAGCGTTCTTCTAGTGTTTTTTCGGTTACATTAAACGCCCCGCCTGTGCATTCTGTTACATCTTGACCTGTCATTTCAAGGTGAATTCCACCTGCAATGGTGCCTTCGGCTTTATGAATTTCAAAAAAGCTCTTAACTTCGCTTAAAACTTTATCAAATTCGCGTGTTTTATAGTTATTTGAAGTTTTTACGGTGTTGCCGTGCATAGGATCGATACTATACAAAATTTCCCTGCCCTCTTTTTTAAGATTTCGCAAAATTTGTGGCAATTTTTCGCCGATAATATCGGCTCCCATGCGAATTATCACATTTAATCGCCCTGCTTCGTTGTTTGGATTTAACGCATCTGCTAGACGCAAAATCTCATCGCTTTCGATTTTTGGACCGACTTTTACCCCGATAGGGTTTTTAATCCCGCTCATATAATGCACATGGGCATCATTAACGCCACGAGTGCGTTCGCCTATCCACACCATGTGAGCAGAACAATCATAAGGATCTCCTGTTAGGCTATCTATGCGAGTTAAGCACTCTTCATAATGCAAAAGTAACGCTTCGTGCGAAGTATAAAGCACGGTTTCGCTTAGGCTTGGCGAGTTATCGGTATTTACGCCACATGCTTCCATAAATTTAAGCGTTCGCGAAATTTCATCGCTAAGTTCGTTAAATTTATCTTGCAAATCGCCCTTTTTAAGAAAACCCAAATTCCATTTATGCACTTCGTGTAAATTTGCCAAACCGCCCCTTGAAAAGGCTCTTAGCAAGTTTAGCGTAGAAGCACTTTGATGATAAGCTTCTATCATACGATTTGGATCAGGAACTCTTGCAGCTTCATTAAATTCAAAGCCATTTATAATATCGCCACGATAGCTTGGTAGTTTTACGCCACCAACTTCTTCAAAATCGCTACTTCTTGGTTTTGCAAATTGACCTGCTATGCGCCCTACTTTTACGACAGGGCAACCTGCTGCAAATGTAAGAACAATCGCCATTTGAAGCATAACTTTAAACATATCTCTTATGTTGTTTGCACTAAAATTTGAAAAACTCTCAGCACAATCGCCACCTTGAAGCAAAAACGCTTCGCCTTTTGTTGCCCTTGCAAGTTCTTTTTTAAGGTTTCGCACTTCGCCCGCAAACACAAGCGGCGGTAATTTTTGCAATCTATCTTTTACACCTTGCAACTGCTCCAAATTCGGATAAGTCGGCTGCTGCAAGATATTATAATTTTGCCACGAATTTATATCCCAGCTCATATTTTTCCTTTTAATTTTAAATTTAGCGGATTATTTTACCAAAAATAAGCTTTTATTAAACCAAAAAACTTTAAAATACACGCAAAAAAAGCGAAAGATATGCCAAAAAATAGTCAAACAACAGCCCTTATTTTAGGAATTTCTACATTTGTTATGTGGGGCGTTTTTCCTATTTATTTTAAAATGTTAGAACACGCTAGCGCACTTGAAGTTTTGGCTCATCGCATTATTTGGTCGGTTGTATTTTTGCTAATCTTTATCAAATACAAAAATCGAATTCGCACTTTACAAGAAATTCTCCACAACAAAAAAACTCTCAAAACGCTCTTTATAACGGGGCTTTTTATCGCATCAAACTGGGGAATTTATATTTATGCAGTAAATTCAGATCAAATACTTGAAAGCGGTTTGGGATATTTTATAAATCCGCTTTTTTCTATGCTTTTGGGGGCAATTTTTTTAAAAGAAAGGCTGAATTTAGCAGGAAAAATCTCAGTTTTTTTAGTTTTTATCGCAATCGCTATCCAAATTTACTCTCTTGGAAAATTGCCTTTTATTTCAATTATTTTGCCTGCAAGTTTTGCGATATACGGGCTTTTAAAGAAAAAACTAGCCGTGCCTTCGATGGAAGGGCTTTTTGTCGAAACCATGCTTTTATTTCCGTTTGCACTACTTTATGGACTTTTTCTTTGCGGCAGTGGCAGCGCAGAATTTGGACTAAATCACCTTGCGCCGATTTTCATTTTTAGTGGAATTGTAACGGTTTTACCGCTTATAACATTTAATCTTGCCGCAAAAAAACTAAGCCTTTCGACACTCGGATTTATGCAATACATAAGCCCTACTATGCAAATTCTCATAGCAGTTTTTATGTATGGCGAAAATTTAGACTTTTACAAAATAATAAGTTTTATCATTATTTGGATAGGAATAGCAATAGTTTCAATCGATAGTTTAAAAGGGGCAAAAAATGGTTAATTTTACAATTATTTTTTTGGTAATAGTAGGCGTAGCACTCATAGTGCATAGTGAAATCAAACGAATCGTCGCAAAAGCTGAAATTTATGAACTCTCGCCACAAAACGACAAGTATATAAAATTTTGCGATATAATCGATATGCAAATTTCGAATTTAAGGCTAGAAGAGCTTAAAAACAGCGATGAAAAAGATGAATTTTTAAACGAACTAGCAAATTTAAGCAAAGAGTTGGTTTTTATCCAAAATATGCACTCAACGAACAAAAACGCAAAAGTTTGGGAAGAAAAATTGTTTAATTTTTTAAGCAAAATTGACGGCGTGATTGAAAAATATTTACAAAACTCAACCGAAATTTGCGATAATCTAAAAGAAAAACTAATGAGCGAATTCAAAAAACTATCTTAGAAAATAACTCTAAAATACTTAAAAAAAGAATTTACGGCTATAAAACCGTAAATTCTTTTACAAATCTAAACTAGAATTTAAATGTAAATCCTATATTACCACTATAACCTTTTTGTCTGCCTACAAAGCCTTTGGCACCTATATCAAATCTCAATCTTCCGTTTTCAAAGATATATCCGATTTCTCCGATACCTGTGCTACCTTTTAGTCTAGGACTTGCGATGTCGGCACTACCAAATGCAGGATGAGATACTATGCCATTTGCTTCACCGCTAAATTCATATTCGTAAGCTGCACCTATGTATAGTGAGTTGTATTCACCAAGTTTTACTCTATCTCTAAATCCTACTCTTGCACGATGAGATTCTACACTATCAAATTCGACACCTACACCGCCTTGTGTAAAGCTTGTTCCGCCTACACGCAAATAGTAGTATTTTGCATATAAATCAAATATGTTGTTGTCGCTATAAAATTCTCTACCAAGACCAAAATGCGCACCAAAGTAATTTGATTTTAGATCAAATGTAAAGTTGTTTGTATTTAGTAGTCCATTATCATTGGCATAGTCATAATTAGTTCTACCTGCTCTTAGGCTACCCTCGGCATGTAAACCCGAATTTGCTATAAATTTAGCAACCACGCCACCGCCATAGTATATGCTTTCGCCTTTGCCGTGTGTGCCGTCATCTAAATAGCTATCATATTTTCCTTTTCCATACTCTGCAAATGCGCCGACTGTTAAATTACCCCTACCTATTTCGTTCTTACTACTTATACCTGCACTAAGATTAAGACCTGAAACCTCTATATGCGAACCAGTTTCAACATCTTGTGAAATTCCTTGCGATAAAACAAATGTTCCACCGGTCGGTAACGAATTTATATTATCTGATACTATATTGCCACCGGCGTTAATAAATACAACATTTGATAGTCTAGTTTCTAACAAAGACTTAGCCTCTTGCGAAGCTTTCATTCTTTGTTTTTGAATTTCTTTTTTCTTAGCTTCTTCTTCGGCTTTTTTCTTTTCTTCATCTGTCAAGCCGTCAGAATTTCCGCCGTCATTATCTGCGTTATTATCACCTTGTTGATTATCAGTATCACCACCAGGTTGCTCACCGCCACCAGGTTGCTCACCGCCACCAGGTTGCTCACCGCCACCAGGTTGCTCACCGCCACCAGGTTGCTCACCGCCACCAGGTTGCTCACCGCCACCAGGTTGCTCACCGCCCACCAGGTTGCTCACCGCCACCAGGTTGCTCACCGCCACCAGGTTGCTCACCGCCACCAGGTTGCTCACCGCCACCAGGTTGCTCACCGCCACCAGGTTGCTCACCGCCACCAGGTTGCTCACCGCCACCAGGTTGCTCACCGCCACCAGGTTGCTCACCGCCACCAGGTTGCTCACCGCCACCAAGTTGGTCACCGCCACCAAGTTGGTCACCGCCACCAAGTTGGTCACCGCCACCAAGTTGGTCACCGCCACCAAGTTGGTCACCGCCACCAAGTTGGTCACCGCCACCAAGTTGGTCACCGCCACCAAGTTGGTCACCGCCACCAAGTTGGTCACCGCCACCAAGTTGGTCACCGCCACCAAGTTGGTCACCGCCAGGGTTGTCAGGGGTAGCGTTGAATTTTAAATCCAAATTTGTATTATTATTAGCAAGAGCTATGATGGCATCTACTGTTGCAAAGCCTGATAAATTTACGGTAGCTACACCATTTGTATTTGTTCCTTTTGGATTTGTTATAGTTGCACTATTGTTTAATAAATGAACAGCCCACGAATTAACATTGTCTGCTGTTATAGATGATGAATCAGCTAGATATACAGAAACATTAGTATTATCTAACTCTGTTTTTACTCCGCCTGTTAGAGATAATATTGTTGCGCCATTTGCCACATTATCTGCTAGATAGAAATTTATATCGTTGAAATTTGCTATGTTTCCTGCTTTTAGACCGGAAGCAACTTTATTAGTGGCTGAGCCGATGTTTAGGACATTGTTTGAGCCAAATTTGTTTGCACCATAGATTGTCCCTGCTACTGTGCCTTTGAAGAAGTTGATTGTATTTTTGTTAGTCTCTAAACCAGTTTGGCTAAATCCACCATAAACATCGCCTTTAATATCAACATTTACCAAATTTACAGTGTTTTCGTCTGCATTTCCGCTTCCTGTTTTGCCACCATAGACATTTTTGGCTGTGGCGACATTGCTACCGCCAAGCGTGATAGTTCCTTTGACATCACCGGAAGTAGATTCTGCGCCGATTATATCTGCGTTATTTGCTGTTACATAGATTAAATTTAACTCGCCTTGTGCGCTTTGGTTGTTAGTTTTACTACCTATTATGTAGGTGCCACTTATGTTTGTGTTATTGTTGATAGTTATTTTATTGCCTATTGCACTACTAGAACCTTGTCCTGCTATTATTTCTCCACTAATATTTCCACCGCTTATGGTTATTTCATTATTGTTTGCGTTGCCAGTTGTCGTAAAGCCACCTTTGACATTTGTCGCCGAAGCTCCATTTAGTGTAACTTTATTTAAATTTGCATTGCCGTTTTGGGCTTGACCACCTGCAATCAAATATATAGTTGCTCCACTTTCAATATTTACGATATTGTTTATAACATTTCCGTTGGCTACTTGGTACCCGCCAAAAGCTTCTCTAACTTTTTCATTAGCCGTGATATTAAGAGCGTTATTTTCTACTACAATGCCATTGGTCGCACTAGCACCACCTGCAATCAAAGTAAATTCATCATTTTTTTGATTTGGTCTTTCTAGTATAACAATAGTATTTTTGTAGTGTTCTTCACCGTTTCGCCAAGCCTTAAACATAGCTTCGTATTCACCTACGGTATATGTATCTTCTGATGTTTGACCCCAATAATTTGCACCCAAAGCCACAACATAATTATTGGCTCCTTCCCATTTTCCTATCACAACGCCGGTTATAAGGTTTTCTGGTTTAACCAAAGACTTATAATGCCCTATTGCACTTTCTATGCCTTGTTCTGGGCTATAACTACCATTTTCTCGTTTGACTTTTTCACAAGCTGCACTATTTGGATCATCTAAGCATACTCTTTCGTTATACCAAGCATCGGCTACTCCTGCCGGATTGTTTGCAAATGAACCACCCCAACCCAAATTTTCGCCCCAGTTTTGATAACCAACTCCCCATGGGATAGACCAATGATGATTATTGTCTTTATCTGGGTGTCCCGTAGCATAACGAGCTTTATTTATTCTAGCTTGCGTTATTGCCATTGCAGAGTTGGATATTTTTTGTTCTTGCAAAGTTATACCTTCTCTTAGTGCTTCTTGCGCCCTTAGTTCATTTGTTCGACTAGCAATTGCAAGCGAAGCTTCCATATTATCCAAACTTGTAGTATCACCACTGGCACCCAAATTTATATTAAACCACGATGGCTTGTTCTCATGGGTTCCAGTCACGATAGACACTGCATTTTCCGAACCCATAACATCAAAAAATCCTGCACTTCCTGCATATCTTGCATTCATTGCTCCGTAAGACGGTTTAAAAGTCTTGTTTGTTACCTTTTGAGTGATAGTTGTGCCGTCTGATTTGGTATGAGTGAAAGTATCGCTTGAAGTTACAGTAAATGTATCGGCATTTAAATTTACAGCATAAATCACAGCCGAAGCTACTAAACTCAGCTTTACAAAACGCGTCTTCATAGAAACTCATTTTGTGTCGTTTAAATTAAATTCACATATAAATTCTGTCAATTTTATCTTTTTTTATTTTTATTTAGCTTAAAGTATGCTAAAAAAAGATATATGCAAATTTTTTAACCTTATAAAATGAATTAAAAGAATTATTTATTTTAATAAAGTGTTACAAAATTTTTAAAATTAAAGATAAAATTGGCAAATTCTGCTTTGATTTTTTGTTATTAAAAATTTTTTGCGAAACAAATGTCATTGCGAGAATTTTTGCGAAAGCAAAATTTGTGGCAATCGCCAGTATTAAAATAAAAAATGTGAATTTGCAGAATTAAAAAAATTTGAAAATAACGATAATGTAAATTTGCAAATTTAAAAAATTACAAAAAACAACCGAATTTTATAAATTTTCTCAAAAAATCAAATTTTAATTTTAACCATTGGCGATTGCCACGACGGCGTTCGCCGTCTCGCAATGACAATAAAGAGGCGATTGCTTCGTAGATTCGCTTCTTGCGATGATAATAGAAGCGAAATTTGCAAAAAACTCGCAATGACAAATCAAACGAATTCTCAAAATTTGCAATGACAATAAAACTAAATTTAGTTAAATTTACTCATTTCTTAAAGTTTGCAAAACATCGATTTGCGTGGCTTTTTTAGCTGGATAATACGACGAAGCAATCACTATCAAAATAGCTCCCACTAAAATCATCGCCAAATCCACGCTTGAAAGCTCCATCGGTAGTTTTGAGCTTCCATAGACATCAGCCGGTAAATTTATAATGTCAAAATTTCCAAAGAGCCACACACCAAAAAGCCCCAAAATAAGCCCAAAAATAATCCCGCTTCCACCGATGACTGAACCAAGCGCGAAAAATGTCTTTTTTACTTCATTTTTACTCGCCCCAAGACTAAGCAAAAGCGCGATTTCTTGGCGACGGTTCATAACAGTCATCAAAAGTGAGCTAATAATATTTAAACTCGCAACCAAAATGATGAGCATTAGCACGATAAAAAGTGCGCGTTTTTCAAGTGCAAGGGCTGAAAAAAAGTTTCCGTTTTGTTGCCACCAGCCAATGGCTCTTAAATGCTTCGGCAAAACAGCCGAAATTCGCTTAATATCGTTCATAGGGTCGTCTGAATAAATATGTACTCCGTCAAATTTATCGCTTTCATAGCCCAAAACACTAGCCAAATCTTTTGCGTTTGTATATAAATATGCCTTATCATAAGCAATAAGCCCAGATGAAAAATCCGCGCGGACTTCAAATCTTTTCATTTTTGGTATCAGCGTAAATCCGCCCGGATCGCCTTTGGTGAAAATTAGTATCAGTTTCTCGCCGTTTTCTAGCATAAATTCATCTTTTATGCCTTTTCCGACCAAAATGCCGTAATTATCCAAATTTGCTTCTTTTATGCCGTCATTTACCACCGAATTTATAGCTTTTTCATCGTCTAAATTTACGCCAAAAACAAGCCCGCCTTCTAGCTTATCGCCGTTTTTAACGATAACTTGCGAACTAATATATGGGCTAAATTTCATATCACCAAACTGCGATTTTAGCTCATTTACATCGTCTAAGCTAACTCCGCCTTTAAATGCCCCAAAAATGGTAATCGGATAGTTCATCGTAAAAAGTTTGCGTTCGAACTCTTTGTCAAATCCGTTCATAATCGCCATCGCCACAATCAAAACCATAAGTCCGATACTCACGCCCAAAAACGCCAAAATCGCCGAAAGCGTGATAAACGGCTGAGATTTATCAAAACGCAAATATTTAAAAAGCAGATATTTAATCAAATTTAACCTTTTTATGTCAAAAAATTTGGCTCAAACCAGCCAAATTTGCAAATTTATTTTAAAAAACAGCAATTTTACCAAATTTATGTAAATTTACGAAATTCTATCTATTTGCAACATCCAAATCATCAAAAATATAGCTTTTATAGGATTTTGAAAGATTTTTATCAGCGCAATCATCAATCCCGTCGCAAAATTTTCTCATAGTAAAATTTGCTTTAAAAAACTCATCAGGCGAAATCTGCATAAGTTCTAGCAAAACACCACCCATAAGCCCAAGCTCACTTAAATTTGGATTTTCAATTTTTTTAATACCTTTTGAACCACGAACAACAAAATTTGTTATTTCAAAAGGCTTTTTATGGTCGTAAATAAAATCATTTTCTTTTAAGCCCAAAACGCCTTGATGATCACCAAAATATGCAAAAACATACTCTTTTTCGTTACTAGCTAAAAACTTATCCAAGCTCTCAATAGCGTCATTTAAAGCAGATTGACGCTCGTAATAATCGCTTATTTGCAGAGCCGTTTTTTCATCATAGAATTTATCAAGGTTAAATTTGATTGATTTTGCCCTGTTGTAAGGTCCGTGTTCGTTCATACTCAAAACATAGATAAAAATTGGCTCATCGTATTTTTCAAAAAGTTTTTTTACCAAATTTGCCATATCGGTGCTTGAAATATGCCATAAATTCGACTTTTTATCGCCATAGCCTAAATCAAACGGGTGATATTGTTCGTCAAATCCTAAAAATTTATACGCTTCGCCTGCATTGTAATTTCCCGGCACAAAAGGGTTTAAAACTATGGTTTTGTAGCCGTTTTGCTTCAAAATTTTTGGCAAAGAAAACTTTGTATGCTCTGCTACGCTATGAAAAAGTAGCGATGAATAAACTCCAAAATCATCAGGACTTAATCCGCTTAGAACTTCAAATTCACTCTTATATGTGCCGCCACCGTAAGTATGAACTCTAACGAGCGAATTAAATTTGGTATTTTGCGAATTTTCAAACATAGAAAGTTTGGGTAAATTTCCTTTAAATAACGAAGCGTCCATCGTGCTTTCGCTAAGCCACAAAACCAAATTTGGTTTTAAATTTGAAGTTTCGTAACTTTGAATTTGCCCTAATTTTTCTTTGAAATATTCGAATTTATCACCAAAATTTGGGCTTTTATAGGCGATTGCACCAAGCGACATAGAAAAATTGAAAAATTTATCTTTAAGTTCAGGAAAAGTCGCTAACCAAGAATTTTTGATTCTCTCGTTTGAGATTAAATTTTGGTGCATTATAGAAAGTAAAACCAAGACAATAAGGCTAAAAATCCTACTTTTTAATCCAAATTTTTTAAATTTCGCATAACCAAAAATAGCAAATAAAAGCAAAAATAAAAAAGCTAAAACTACAAAAATAAGTTCTTTGTATTGCAAAATCGTATCCCAATTTTCTACCTTAGAAAATAAAACAAAATCGCTTAAAAAAAGTGGTCTTTTGTAATAGTGCATAAAAATTCGGCTAAGAAAAAAAAGTGAAACCAATATAATACCGGCAAAATTCACGCTTTTTAAAACTTTGCCGCTTAAAACAAACATAGCCAAAAATAGTATTAAAAATTGCAATGCGCCAAACATTATGCCGTAATTTGTTCGCTGGTTAATGATAAAAATAGCACAAAGCAAAATAAAAATAAAGGTAACAAAATAAGATATTTTTTTCATTTGTAACCTTTATTTCAGAAATTTATTTTACGCAAAATTTTACGCATTTTGTGCAAAAATGCCTTTTTTAGGGCCACCTTTGCCGCAGCAATCTTTATATTTTTTACCGCTTCCACAAGGGCAAGGCTCGTTTCGACCTACTTTTTTTTGCCTTGGCGTATTATTTAGCTCCGAATTTTCGCCTAAATTTTGTCTCATTGAGGCTGCTTGGGCTGCTGTTTGTCTAGCCATTTGCTCTTCGTAGGCTTTTTGCTCGGCTTGTATTTCTTCTTGTGTTTTAAACCTTATAGCATGAAGCGTTCGCACACTATCAGATTTTAACCGCATTACAAGTTCCATAAAAAGATTGTAGCTCTCTTTTTTATACTCGGTTAGTGGATCTTTGTGATTATATCCGCGCAAACCGATACCTGTTTTTAAAATATCCATTTGATACAAATGCTCTCGCCAGTCGCGATCTACGATTTGCAAATAAAGCATTTTTTCGATATTTTTTCGTTGTTCTGGGTCGATTTGCGACATTTTTTCTTCATAGGATTTTTCGAGTGTTTCTAAAATCGCACCTTTTAACTCTTTATAATCAGTCGCTTTTTTTAGCTCTTCAAGGCTGATTTCTTCGGTTGTTTCGTTCATAACCTTTGTCGCAACTGCTTCATAGTCAAATCTTTCTTGCGAATCTCCATCAAAAATTTCAAGCTCATCGAGCAAATTTGCGATATAATCATCTCTATTTGAAAGAATTTTCTCTTTTAAATCAAATTCTTTATCTAAAAGCTCGTTTCTATATTTATAAACGGTTTTTCTTTGTTCGTTTGCGACATCATCGTATTCTAAGATATGTTTTCTAGCTTCAAAATGCAAACTCTCGACTTTCTTTTGCGCATTTTCAACAGCCCTTGTAACCATTTTCGATTCGATACTATCGCCGTGTTTAAGCCCAAGCCTATCCATGATATTTTTGATTTTGTCGCTACCAAAAATTCGAAGCAAATTATCTTCTAAGCTTAGGAAAAATCTACTCTCACCCGGATCGCCTTGACGACCTGAACGACCACGGAGCTGATTATCTATTCGCCTACTTTCGTGGCGTTCGGTACCTAAAATATACAAACCGCCCAAATTTCGAACTTCATCGTCTATGCGAATATCAACGCCCCGTCCTGCCATATTTGTTGCGATTGTTACTGCGCCTTTTGCACCGGCTTCTGCGATGATTTGCGCTTCTTTTTCGTGGTTTTTAGCATTTAGCACGGAGTGCGGAATTTTCTCTTTTACCAAAAGACTATGCAGTTTTTCGCTCTTTTCGATACTTGCAGTTCCCACAAGCACAGGCTGACCTTTTTCGTGCAGTCTTTTTATCTCATTTATCACAGCTTCAAATTTTTCATCTTCTGTTTTATAAATCAAATCGTTTTGATCTTTGCGAATAACAGGCACATTTGTAGGGATCGAAACAACTTCAAGTTTGTAAATTTGAGAAAATTCAGTCGCTTCTGTTTGAGCAGTTCCTGTCATACCGGCTAGTTTTTCATAAAGTCTAAAATAGTTTTGAAATGTAATATCGGCTAGCGTTTGGCTCTCTTCTTTTATTTCAACGCCTTCCTTGGCTTCGAGTGCTTGGTGCAAACCTTCGCTAAAACGGCGTCCTTCGCTTAATCTACCTGTAAATTCATCGACGATTACGATTTCGCCGTCTCTAACGACATAATGCACATCTTTTTCAAAAAGATAATTTGCCTTTAAAGCTTGATCTAAATAGTGGCTCAAAACGGCGTTTTCAAGGCTATAAAGGTTATCTACGCCAAAAAGCTTTTCTGCTTTTGAAATTCCGCTTTCTGTCGGCAAAATCGTTCTATTTTTTTCATCTACGACAAAATCGCCAGTTGGTTTTTCTTTTGGATCAAGCGGTGCTTCGCCACGGACTAGCTGTTTTGCAACTTCGTTTGCTTTGATATAGCCATCAAGTGTGCGATTGGTTGGACCTGAGATTATAAGCGGTGTTCTAGCTTCGTCAATCAAGATACTATCGACTTCATCGACGATAACGAAATTATGCCCCCTTTGAACCTTATCTTCGCTGCTAAATTTCATATTATCACGCAGATAATCAAAGCCGTATTCGTTATTTGTGCCGTAAGTTATATCGCAGCTATAAGCTTCTTTGCGTTTTGTATCGTCGTATTCGCCACCTACGATAACGCCGACACTAAGCCCTAAAAAGTTATACAAAACGCCCATTTGCTCGGCATCTCTTTTTGCCAAATAGTCATTTACGGTTACGACATGAACGCCCTTGCCTGTCATCGCATTTAGCACAACAGGAAGTGTTGCAACAAGCGTTTTTCCTTCGCCTGTTTTCATCTCTGCGATATTTCCGTCGTGTAAAACCATACCGCCTATTAGCTGAACATCGAAGTGGCGAAGTCCTAAACTTCGCTTTGAAGCTTCACGCACGATAGCAAAAACATCATATAAAATTTCATCTATTGAAATTTCTTCTGCTTGGACTTTTGCCTTAAATTCATTAAAAACTCCACGAACCTCGTCATCGCTCATTTTTTCATATTTTGGTTCAAGTTTATTTATTTGTAAAGCTCTTGTGGCATATCGTTTCACAACTCTATCATTTTGTGTGCCAAAAATTCCACGCATAACTGATTTAATCATAATTCACCTTGTATTGTAAAAATTTAACTTGGTATTTTAACACAATTTTATTTTTTATTTAATTAAATACTCACAAAAAATGGCTATAATATGCAAAATTTTCAAATTTAAAGGAGATAAAATGAAAAAATTTATCCTATCTTTATCGATTTTATCAAGTTTTATTGTAGCAAATCCGCTTGAATTTAAAACGCTTAGCTCAAATTTCAAACAAAGCGTAACAAGCGAAGAAGCCAAAATCGAATACGCAGGAAACTTTATCGCCACAAGAACCAATGCTTTTTGGCATTACGAAAGCCCGAATTTAAAAGACATTTATTTTAGTTTTGATCGCGTTGTGGTTATCGAACCAGACCTTGAACAAGCCATAATCACAACGATAAAAAACACGCCAAATTTAACCGAAATTTTGGCAAATGCAAAGCCAAATAAAAATGGAATTTATGAAGCTAAATTTGATGATGTAACTTATCAGATCGAGCTAAAAAACGGGCTTCCGCACACAATAAAATACACAGACAAACTAGATAACAAAGTCGAAATCACTCTTTCCCAGACACAAAAAGATCAAAAAGTAAATGAAGCTTTATTGATCCCTGAAATTCCACAAAATTTCGACATAATTTCGCAGTAAATTTTTTAAAATATTTGGAGAGATTTAAAATCTCTCCATTTTTTATTCTGTCAAATCTTTTATCTTTTCATAATACGGCATTAGGTCGAATTCGCGAGATTTTTGCTCGAATTTTGCGTAGTATTTGTCAAAATTTTGTGGCGTCAAAAGCCCTGTGCCGTCTTTTAAATACAAAAGCATTTGTGAGTTAAATTTATGCGAATAATGCGTTAAATCTTTGTAATTTGCGATATTATCAGGGTAGTCGGTATCACCCCAAGCGTAAATTTTTAAATTTTTGTAAATTTGGCTTTGCTCTACCAAATAACGCAAAACTTCTTTTGTAACCAAAAAATCTTGCTTTTTAGTGTGAAATTCTATGGCATTATGTATGCGAGAATACGGTGGCAAGACGAGATAAAACTCGGTTTTCGGATTTTGCGAAACAAATTTTAAAAGATATTCATCGACATATTGTTTTGATTTTAAAATTTGCTCATCTAAATTTTCAAGGCTTTGAATTTTGTTATTATTTATTTTCGATACGGCGTTTTTTATATCTTTAAAACTATTCTTTATTTGCCAGTTGTCTTTGTATTTTAACCAATTTTCAAAACCACCAAACCTAACGCTATGAGCTTTACTTTTAAACCAAGCTTTTGGTCTGTCAAAATTACTATTTTTGCATTGATACTTTTTGCCAAATTTAAAAATTTTCTTTAAAAATTCATCTGTAAAATAAACCTTAATGTCATTAAATGGATTTTTGTCATATAAAAATTTAAATTCACTAAGCGCGTAGTTTGGATTACCTTTTTGCTGTTCTAAAAATTTATTTGCATCTAACGAATAAATAATTTTTTTAAAATTTTTATGTTTAAATGCAAAATCTAAAATTAACGCCCTTTCATAAAAATCACTTGATGAAAGCGATAAATTCATAAATTTTCCACCCAAATTTGCGCTTGCTTCTGTGGCAGAACTGTTTTCTAGCATAGAGGTGCCAAAAATTATACTATCAAAATCATAATGCTTGATTAGTCCTGCACTTGCTAGTCGCATATTATCCCAAATTTCGTTTTTGCAAGAATATGGCTTGTGATACAAATGAAGCGGATCGCGATACCAAATAATGGATAAAAATGCAAAAATCATAAAAAATGAAAAACCAAAAAATATAAAAACAAATTTTTTTCGTTGCATTTTTTATCCTTAAAAATTAAAATATATAAATTCGCTGTATTTACCAACACTCATAGATAAAAGAGCGGTTAAAAATATAATGGCAAAATATATAGTATTAGAAATTTTTGGTTTATTTTCTAAAATTTGAAGCGAATTTTTGAAACAAAGCACCAAAACAAAAGCCAAAATAAGATAAAGAGCTAAAAAAGATAAATTTAAATTTATCGCCTTGTCTGTTAAATTTAAGATTTTATCAAATTTTACCCCATTTACCCCAACCATACCTTTTAGCACTTTTATAGCATCATCAAACGAATTTGCTCTAAAAAATACCCAAGCGAAATTTACAAAATTAAATGTGATTATCCAAGCTAAAATTTTTGGTAATTTTATTTTTGTAAGAGACCAAAGGCGGTGGATTACCAGTGCTATGCCGTGCAAAAAGCCCCAAAATACAAATGTCCAACCAGCCCCGTGCCAAATTCCGCCGATTAAAAAAGTAGCTAGTAAATTTAAACAAGTTTGATAAAGCCCGCCTCTATTTCCACCAAGCGGAATATAGATATAATCACGCAAAAATCGCCCCAAAGTGATATGCCACCTACGCCAAAAGTCCTGTATGTCAGTAGCTTTATAAGGTGAGTTGAAATTTATAGGAAGTCGTATATTAAATAAAAGTGCAGCACCTATCGCCATATCACAGTATCCACTAAAATCAAAATATAACTGAAAAGTATAAGATAACGAAGTCTGCCACGCCGTAAAAAACTCTAAAACTTCCATTTTATCAAAGCCCTGCGTGGCATAAACGGCGAAAGTATCGGCGATGACGACTTTTTTGAAAAGCCCCATTGAAAAGATAAAAAGCCCTAGTAAAATGTTACCATAGTTTTTTACCTTATTTTTGAGCTTTGCAAACTGCGGCATCATTTCCTTGTGATGGACGATCGGACCTGCTATGAGCTGTGGAAAAAACGACACAAACAGAGCATAAGATAAAAAATCATACTCTTTCGTTTCGCCTTTGTAACTATCGACTAGGTAGGCGATTTGTTGAAATGTAAAAAACGAAATCGCTAACGGCAAAGTAAGTTTTAAAAACTCAAATTTAGCCCCAAAGATAAAATTTGCGTTTAGTATGAAAAAATCTGCGTATTTAAAATAGCCTAAAAGTGCGACATTTCCGCAAATTCCGATGATAAGAAGCGTTTTTGGCGAGATTTGCTTTTTTAAATTTGCGTTGCCAAAATTCCTTGATAAATACGAACCAATCGTGAAATTAAAAACCATAGAAACTAAAATGAGTGGCAAATACGCAGGATTCCACCAGCCGTAAAAAAATAGACTAGCCACGACCAAAAAAGCTTTTGCCGCTTCGCTTAATCTTTTGTGATTAAGCCAAAAATATACAAAAAATGCTATCGGCAAAAATGCAAAGATAAAAACAGGGCTGTTAAAGAGCATAATATTCCTTTAAATTATTTTAAAAACGCTCAAATTTTGAAAAATATTATTAAAGCTTTTGCTTCAAAAGCTCATTAACCTTGCTAGGATTAAACGCTCCCTTGCCTTCCTTCATCACCTGCCCTACAAAAAAGCCAAAAAGTTTATCTTTTCCACTTTTATATTCTGCGACTTTATCGGCGTTTGCGTTTAAAACTGCGTCTATTATAGCGATTATCGCGCCGTCATCGCTAACTTGTTTTAAGCCAAGTTTTTCGATAACACTATCGACGCTTTCATCATTTTCCATTAAGAAATCAAGCACATCTTTTGCCGCTTTTTGACTGATTGTGCCGTCGCTAATTCGCCCCAAAAGAGAAATCATTTTTTTGCTATCAACAGGGCTATTTTCGATAGTCATGCCGTTTTTAAGACGAGCCGGAAGCTCCACACTTAGCCAAGTAACGCAAAGTTTTGGCTCTAATCCTGCATTTATCAAATCTTCAAAATATTTTGCATTTTCATAGGTTGAGATGATAACTTCTGCATCTTTTGGTTTAATGCCAAGCTTTTCGACATAGCGAACTTTCTTTTCATCAGGTAGCTCAGGTATTTTGCGACCAGTTTTCATCATATCATCGTCGATGATAACAGTTAGCAAATCAGGATCAGGGAAATAGCGATATTCTGCGCTATCTTCCTTGCTTCTCATTGATTTGGTTACAAATTTATTCGTATCAAAAAGTCTAGTTTCTTGATAAACTAGCTCGTCGTATTTGCCGTCTTCCCAAGCTGAAATTTGACGATCTACTTCGTATTCAATGGCTTTTTGGATAAATTTAAACGAATTTAGATTTTTGATTTCAACTCTTGTGTAGAGTTTGTCATCGCCTTTTGGACGAATGCTGACATTTACATCACAGCGAAATGAGCCTTCTTGCATATTTGCATCGCTTATATTTAAAAATCTCAAAATCGAGTGCAGTTTTTTAAGATATGCCACAGCTTCATCACTAGAACGCATATCTGGCTCACTTACGATTTCTAAAAGTGGCGTTCCTGTGCGGTTTAGATCAACCAAACTTCGTCCGTCTTCGTGGCTGTTTTTACCAGCATCTTCTTCTAAATGCGCCCTTGTGATACCTATGCGTTTTTCACTTCCGTCGATATTTATAAAAAGTTCGCCATTTTCTACAATCGGCACGGTAAATTGCGAAATTTGATACGCTTTTGGTAAATCAGGGTAGAAATAGTTTTTTCTATCAAAAACGCTTTTTTCATTTATGGTCGCATTTATGGCTGTGCCAAAGCTAATAGCTTTAATAACCGCTTCTTTATTTAGCACAGGCAAAGCTCCCGGCAGTGCTAGACAAGTCGGGCAAACATTTGTATTTGGCTTTTCGCCAAAGCTAGTAGCACACGAACAAAAAATCTTAGTTTTAGTATTTAACTGACAATGAACTTCTAAACCGATTATAGTTTCAAACATAACGAACCTTTTTCAAAAATTTTTGCAACATTTTACAACTTTTTGCCTAAATTTACTCTTCCCACTGATAGCTTTCGTCTTTGTGTTTTAAATCAAAAACATCGATTATAAGCGATAAAATCACTATTAAAACAATGCCCGGAAGCGTGCAAGCAAAGAGAAATTTAAGTCCAAAAGGTAAAAAATGCATAAAAAAATAAAATGCACCGAGAAAGAAAATCCCCCACGATGCACCTAATATAAAATAAAGAAAATTTCTTTTAAATTTGAGATTAATGCTCATCTATCACAACAGCACCCGCTAAATAAACATAGCTTAAAACCATGAAAATAAAAGACTGCAAAATCGCCATAAATGTTAGCAATGCCAACGGAACCATTGGTATAAACGCAGGAACCAAAGAAAGCATAACTAATAAAAATAAATCATCGCCCTTGATATTTCCAAAAAGTCGGAAAGAAAGCGAAATAATGCGTGAAAAATGAGAGATGATTTCAACAACAAACATTAACGGAGCCAAAACCGCAACAGGTCCCATGAAGTGTTTTAGATATTTTACAATGCCGTTTTTGCGAATACCTTCAAAATGGTAATAAACAAACACACAAAGTGCCAAAGCAAGGGTCAAATTTAAGCTTGAAGTCGGAGATTCAAAACCCGGGATTATACCCATAACATTTCCCACAAATACAAGCAAACCGATAGTTGCGATTAATGGCAAATATTTTCTAGCTAGTTCTTCATTTCCCATTGTATCTTTTCCCATATTCAAAACACCGCCAAGATAAGCTTCGGTTACATTTTGGATACCGCGTGGAACAAGCTGCATAGATCTAGTAGAAAAATATGCAATCGCTATGATAATCGCCACAGCCAACAATAGGTGAAAAATGTAGATAAAAGTGTGATTGTAAGTAAATAAACTACCCGCAAAAAGAAACATATCTTTTAACATAAAAAGCCTTTTAAAGTAAAAAATTCAGCTGTTATTTTATCTTTTATTTGATTAAATTTCATTTAAAAACTTGATAAATTTGCGATTTCTTTATGCAATTAGACATGCAAACATTCAGAAAAAATCCGAATGTTTGCGTAAATTTAATTATTTAAATGCGTATTTGTTCTATTTAAGAAAAAAAAAATTAGCAAATTTAAATTTTACTCATTCTGCTTTGTAAAGCTTCGTTTATAAGGGCATTTGCGACGGCTCGTTCTTCTTTTATAAAGACAAAATTTTCGCCAAATTCACCCACAAGCTCTTTTTTTCTGCCAATTCCTGTGTAGCGAATTATGACATCAGCTTTTAAATTCATAGAATTTATCATTTTTGCCACGAGTTCTAACTTTTGTTCGTTTGAAATGGTTAAAATAATCGCACTTGCCTCTTTTATATTTAATGCTTCAAGCGTTGATTTTTGCGTTAAATTTCCAAAATAAATTTTTTCTCCCCTACTCTGTCCTAAATGCACAAGTTCGACATCGCTATCGATGACGGCATATTCTAATCCGCCACTTTGCAATCTTCGCACAACTTCTTGTCCTATGCGTCCGTATCCTGCGACTATGATATGATTTTTCAAATTTGATAAATTAAACCCGGCTTCTTCATCAAGCCCTTCAACTTCGCTTTCTATGCGATTTGCTAGACGGCTTAAATTTTTTAAGATAAACGGCGTTAAAATCATAGTTACAACTACGACGGTGATTAAAATTTGCCCAAGTTCGCCAGAAATCATCTTTCTTGAAATCAAAATCGCAAAAATCGCCAATGCAAATTCGCCGATTTGACAAATCGAAAGTGCCGCTTTTAGCGCAACTCGCTTTTTACTAGCCAAAATCAAAATCGCATAAACAACGCCTGTTTTTATTGCCATTGTAAGCACGATTAAAACCAAAATCATACCGTAATGATTTAAAATCGTGTCGAAATTTATCTGCATACCGATTGTGATAAAAAATAGACCTAGTAAAATATCCCTAAATGGGATAAGATCGGCTTCCATTTGGTGCTTGTATTCGGTTTCTGCAATCAGCATTCCTGCGATAAAAGCACCCAAAGTATAAGAAAATCCAAAAATATGAGCTAAAAAACTAGCACCCACAACGATAAATAAAATAGTAGCTATAAATGTCTCTTTTGATTCGGTTTTAACGACAAAATAAAGGACTTTGTTAAAGACAAATTTTCCCAAAACAAAAAGTAAAAGCAAAACGATAGTTGCGCTTACGGCAGTTTTAAAAATGAGTGAATTTACAGGCGTATTATCAGCACTTGCAAAAATATCAATCATAAGCAAAATAGGAATTACAGCTAAATCCTGAAAAAGCAAAATTCCAAGAGCTTTTCTGCCGTAATTTTGATTTATATCTTTTGTATCGTTTAGTATTTTTAACACAATCGCGGTCGATGAAAGCGCGAGTGCAAACCCCACTATAACGGCTGTTTTGATATTTATATCAAAGAAATTTTCTATCAACATAGAAAAAACTATACCACAAGCGGACATTTGAAGAAAGCCGTTAAAAAAAACTTCCTTTTTCATGCTCATTAGGTGTTTAAAGCTAAATTCCAATCCGATAGTAAACATCAAAAAAACTACGCCAAATTCGGCGACATGAACTATTTCTTCTGCGTGAATAATCTTAGTGTGAGTGATATTTGCCATTTGTGAAAGGCAAATTCCGGCTATTATATAACCGATAATCGTAGGAATATCAAATGCCTTAAAAATCACATTTAAAACAACAGCCAATGCAGTAACAATAAGAAAAAGTTCGATAAAAATTTCCATGCCCTACTCTTTATTTACTCTTTTTCGCTTTCAAAAAAAATCAAATCAAAACTACTTTTTCGCTTGACAAGCTGATTTTTGCGTGAATTTGATGAGTTAAATTTATCAAGCTCGGCTCTTAATTCATCGATGATTTTTTCATATTCATCAATCTTTTCTTTTAGTTGCAAAATCACATCAACTCCCGCTAAATTTACGCCCAAATCCTTTGTCAAACGCAAAATCATTTTTATTCTATCAATATCTCGCTCCGAATATAGTCGCATTTTTCCTTCTGTGCGACCGGGTTCGACTAGACCTTCTCTTTCATACTGACGAAGCGTTTGCGGGTGCAAATTTAGCACCTTTGCCACAACGCTTATAAGATAAACAGGTTCATCATATCCTTGCATTTTAGCCTCCTTAAAGCTTTTCTTCTAAAATTTTTCGAACTTCACTATCAAGTTCATCGACATTTGGTAAAACCACATTTACAACTAAATACAAATCTCCGTAAATTTTGCTTTTGCGATTTTGCACACCGTAGCCTTTTAGGCGAATTTTTTGTCCGTTTTTTGTATTTTGTGCGATTTTTATGGTTACTGGTTTTTTGAAAGTTTCCACTTCAAATTTACCGCCAAAAAGTGCAGTTTTAAGCGGAATTTCGATATTTTTGTATAAATCATCGTCTTGCCTTTTAAATTCGCTACTTTCTTCGATATTTAAACTTAAAATTATATCTCCGACATTTCCGTTTCTGCTTGAAACCCTGCCCTTGCCACGAATTCGCAGTTTTTCGCCGTTATTTACTCCGCTTGGAATGCGAATTTTTATATTTTGATTATTTATAGAAATTTCTTTTTCTCCGCCTAAAACGGCAGTTTCAAACGGAATATTTAAATTTGCATTTATATCTAAATTTTCGCTACCAAAACCGCCAAAATCAAATCCGCCAAAACCGCCGCTACTGCGATAACTTCCTCCACTGCTAAAACCACCGCTAAATGCACCGCCAAAAATATTTTTTAAAATTTCGTTTAAGTCTTCCATATTTCCGGCACTTCGTGCAAAGTCGCCGAAATTTTGTCCGCCAAACATATTATCGCCGTATGTGTCGTATTGTTTTCGTTTATTTTCATCGCTTAAAATTTCATACGCTGCGTTTATCTCTTTAAATTTATCTTCTGCACCTGCTTCTTTATTTATATCTGGGTGATACTTTCTAGCAAGTCTGCGATAAGCCTTTTTTATCTCTTCGCTACTTGCGTCCTTTGAAACGCCCAAAGTATCGTAAAGGCTTTTATTGTCAGCCATTTTCCTTCCTTTATTTTTGTAAATTTATTAACATATATTTTATCATAAAAGTTTAGTCTATGTCAATCAAGTTTAAACTAAATTTGCTTTAAACTTGGGAAAAAAATTAGAATTCATTAAAAAAATATTTTGATAAAAAAAATATAATTTACCAAAATTTTTTATAAGGAAAATTTAATGAAAAAAATTATTATGTTTTCAGCATTGACAGCCGGTTTGCTTTTTGGTGCTAGTATAAATTTTAACGAAGCTCCGAGCAAATTTGATCGACTAAATCCGGCTTACAACGGCGATGTAGTGCTATCTTTTCATAGTTCAATAAGTGAAGCCAAAAAATCGGTCGTAAATATTTCGACAAGCAAAACGCTAAAATCAGCTCAACACCCGATGAGTGAGCTGTTTGACGATCCGTTTTTTAAACAATTTTTCGGATTTGGTTTTGATATGCCACAACGAGAGAGAAAATCAAGCTCTCTTGGTTCAGGCGTTATTATATCAAATGACGGATATATCGTCACAAATAACCATGTAGTCGAAAACGCAGACGAAGTTTTGGTGACTTTGCTTGATAATGACAAAGAGTATAAAGCCAAAATCATCGGCACAGATTCTAAGACCGATTTAGCGATCATCAAAATAGAAGAAAAAAATCTTTCAGCTATCAAATTTGCAAATTCAAACGACTTAATGGAAGGCGATATAGTTTTTGCTATCGGAAATCCTTTTGGCGTGGGCGGAACGATTACGCAAGGCATAATTTCAGCACTAAATAAAAATAATATCGGCTTAAACCAATATGAAAATTTTATCCAAACAGACGCTTCGATAAATCCGGGAAACTCAGGTGGTGCGTTAGTCGATAGTCGTGGCGCATTAATAGGCATAAATTCAGCTATTCTTAGCAGAAGCGGCGGAAATAACGGCATAGGCTTTGCAATCCCGTCAAATATGGTAAAAGATGTTGCACAAAAATTAATTAGCGACGGCAAAATTGAACGCGGTTATATCGGCGTTATGATAGGCGATCTTACAAAAGATCAAAAAGAAATTTATAAAAATACAGAAGGTGCTCTTATCGTAGGTGTTGAAAAAGATCTTCCTGCCGATAAAGCAGGTATCAAAAGAGGCGATTTGATAACAAAAGTTGATGATAAAACAATCAAAAATTCAAATGAATTAAAAAATTTAATCGGCTCAATGCCGCCAAATAAAACTATCGAAGTCGAATTTGAGCGTGACAAAACTATGAAAACAGCTAAAATCAAGCTAGATAGTATGAGTGGCGATGAAAAAAGTTCTAGCAGTAAAGGCGGAAGCGCTATCGACGGACTTAAACTTAGCAATCTAAATGATGAGCTTCGCCAAAAATATCGCCTTGATAGCGATATTAATGGAGTTTTGGTAACAGGCGTTGAAGACGATTCAAAAGCAGAGGAATTTGGATTTAAAACTGGCGATGTCATAATACAAATCGGTCAAAAAGATGTAAAAAATATGGAAGATTTTAATAAACTCATAAAAGACTACAATGGTCAAAAAACACTTGTTTGGGTTATTAGAAATAGAATTCCACAAGGTTTAGTTATAAAATAATCCAAATTTACACTAATTCGGAGCAAATTTGCTCCGAATTTCTTACAAATTTTAAATTTAATTCTTATTTTGCTATAATCAAGTCCAAAAAAGGAAAAAACAATGATAAAAATTTTAATGATTGAAGATGATACCGAGCTTGCCGAGATTTTATCTGATTATTTAACCCCTTTTGATATGGAAGTTACTATCGTAGAAGATCCTTATGTCGGACTTTCTAAAATAAGAGCAAAGCTAGAAAATTTTGATTTGATTATTTTGGATTTGACTTTGCCGGGTATGGACGGACTTGAAGTTTGCAAAGAAATTCGCAAAACAAACAATATACCAATTATCATTTCAAGTGCAAGACACGATTTAACCGATAAAATAAATGCTTTTGATTTTGGGGCTGATGATTATCTGCCAAAGCCTTATGATCCAAAAGAGTTACTAGCTAGGATAAAAAGCCATATCCGCCGCCAACAAAGCCTAGGCGTAGCGTCAAATTTGGTACCGCAAAATAAAGATTTGGTGCTAAATGAATTCGAACATATCATAACCCTAAAAGGCAAAGAGATAAATTTGACGGTTGCAGAATATGACATTTTACGCTATTTAATAAAAAAAGAAGGTGGCGCAATCACACGAGAAGAGCTTATTTATAACTGCGCTTCAATCGATGAAGATTCGACTATTAAAAGCATAGATGTCATTATCGGGCGAATTCGCCACAAACTAGGCGAAGATCCAAAAAATCCAAAATATATCCACGCTATTCGCGGAGTAGGATACAAACTAATCCAATGAGACGAAATTCGATTTTTTTTACGATAACTTTCATATTTGTTTTGGCTATCGTGGCTATTTCGATAATGTTTTGGTGGCTTATCGGATACGACAAAGAAAACTACCGTAGAGAGTTAAATACTCGCTATGAAATCGTAACAAATTTATATCTTTATAAAATGAATAACTTAATCAGTGAGAGCGAATTTAAACGCCAAATGCAAAATTTTAAAATTCCCGAAGTCCAAGACGAACCAACAAAAAATGAAGTTTTAACTAAAAGCGAGAATTTATATGAAATGGCGACAAGCTTGGGTTCAGGAGCTATTTTATATTTTGAAAAAAAACATTATTTAAAAATCGAGCGAAAAAATGAACTTATTTTACTTTATGATTCAGAGTATCAACCTTATCGTTATGACTTTTTTAGGCTGATTTATTTTGCCGTTTTAATTACACTTTTGGTAACTTATATCTTTACGATACGAAAAATCAAACCACTTCGCAAACTAAAAAGAGAGATTAATAAATTTGCTAATGGAGATTTAAATATAAAAGATGTTAGCGTTGGAAATAACGAAATTTCCGATGTTTCAAAAGCATTTTATGATTCGGTTATGCAGATTAAAAAATTAAATGAATCTAGGCATTTGTTTTTGCGAAACATTATGCACGAGCTTAAAACGCCCATTACAAAGGGACGAATCGCAACCGAGATGATAGAAGAAAGCAAAAACAAAGATCGTTTGATTTCGGTTTTTGAAAGATTAGAAAATTTGATTAACGAATTTGCCGCTGTTGAAAGGGCAACTTCTGGGATAAATTTAGATAATTTTATAGATTGTAGCGTTGAAGATATAGTAAATGAAGCCATTGATTTAGCAATGTGCGACAAAGAGAGAGTAAATTTAGAAAATCCACTCAAACTTAGTATAAATGTCGATTTTAAGCTATTTTCAATCGCCGTTAAAAATATCATCGACAACGGCTTAAAATATGGTAGCGATAAAAAAATTCGCATAGTCGCAACCGCAAAAAGCCTGAATTTTATCACAAAAGGCGAAGCACTAAGTAAGGATTTTAAATTTTATATAGAACCTTTTGCGAAAGGTGAAAATGCCAAACAAAGCTTCGGACTTGGACTTTATATCGTAGATAGTATCTTAAAAGCTCACGGCTTAGAGCTAACATATCGACACGAAAACGGCGAAAATATTTTTAGTTTTGAAAATATTAGTAGTAGTATTATACTCTAACATAAATATTGTAATTATCCGAATAAGCATCGAACTATATTTACTTTACTATTTATAATATTATTACCTTTAAATAAAAAATTTTTCTTAAATTTAAAAAAGCAATGAATTTTTAAATTTGGATTTTATATTTTAAACTGTTAGATCTCTTTTTTAACTTTACCTAAAATTATATTATTGTGAGCAAAAAAAGTAACAAAGTAAAGCATAATTTTTTTAAAAAATGACAACATAATTTTAATATATTCATAGAAATTAGAGTACAATTAAAAATTTAAAACAAAAAAGGCGTCGCCAAATAGCGACGCCTGCAAATTTATCCGACAAGAATCAGATTATTCTATTTTACCAGTTTCAATTCGTTTTTGGTAAATAGTTCTCATTTTTCTGATTTGTTGTTGAACATCAAATACACCATGCCAGTGAGCATAGTCAGGAGCACCCATCATCGCACCCATTCTCATACGGCGACCTTCATGGTGCCATGAGTAGTAGTATGCTCTTTGGAATTCATCACTCCACTCATCATCTTTGAGAAGCTTTTTCTCTTTTAGCTCATTTAGCATTTTCATAGCTTCATCGTGATAGAAGTTATAAAGCATTACATGCTTATCGCCCATTTCGAAGAAGTTAGTTGTAAATGTGCTTGTGTGGCATGATTTACATACCATTGCCATCTCTTTTCTACCTGCATCAGCACCGTCTGGGTGACCTGCAAGAGCATTACCTGTTGTTAGTTTCATGCCCTCTGCCCACTCTTTTGCAGCAGTGTCAAATCCACCGCTTCTTTGATTGCTGTGCGGAGCCCATAGGTTCCATTTCAAGCGAAGGCTAACATTGTGAGTAGTTTTTAGCTCACCGATACCTGACATGTGGCAAACTGCACAAGTTGGAGTTCTATAATCAGGAACATCCCATGTATCAGGTGCGCTGTCAAATTTGTATTTGTCGCCTTCTGTGTTGTATATATGTCCGTGCATTGAGTTGTTGAAAATTTCAATGTTTGGATGATCAGGTCCTAAGTGACATGAAGCACAAGCTTCTGGTTTTCTAGCTTCTACTATGTCAAATTTATGTCTGCTATGGCAAGCAACACAGCTTCCGATTCCGCCGTCAGGATATGCAGTACCGATACCAAAATTTGGCCAAGTCTCTTTTAGAGGTTTTCCTGCGCTATCCATTTTGATAACAGAACCATGACATTGGATACAGCCTGTGATTGCAGGAGCATCTTTTAAATCAGGGTGATCTGCACCTTCATAGTGATACATAAGTTCAAGCATAGGCTTTTTAGCGAACATTTGAACGCCGCCTCTTGCGTGACCGCTTTGGTTGAACTCAGCAACTTCTTTCTCGTGACATTTCGCACAAGTTTTTGAACTAACCAACATACTTACATGGTTAGTGCTATCTTTTGGGTGAGCAGCTTTGATTGCCATTGGGTTGTCAGCAGGGACATTGTGACAATCAACACAGCTTACACCAGCATGAGCGTGACGAGAAGATTTCCAGTCATTTACAATGCCCGGACTCTCTTTTGTATGGCACTCGATACACTCAACCGCCTGAGCAGAAAGTTTTCGATCAACTTTCATGCCCTTCATAAGATTTACATCGCCTACATTTTCCGCAAAACACATCACGGACAAACAGGCAACTGCCAAGAAAATCTTTTTGAACATGTTCTCTCCTTTCTTTTACTTGGTGTTTTCTACTTTACTAAATTTCTCTTTTAAATGAAAGCCTAAATTTTTATGACCAACATTTTCGTGACATTCAACGCAAGTTTTATTTGAAATGCCGTTAAAATAATCACGGTGTGGTAAAAATGACTTCATATTTGAAGCTGTTGCATTTTTGACATTTTCATGACAGCTCATACAACCGCTATCATAAACAAATTCTTTTTTATTTCTACGATTTGCTTCCCAATCGTTATTTTCAGGATCTGAAAACGCAACTTGCCAAGCTTCGCTAATGCCGTTCATAGCTTTTTTGTATGTATAATTCCAAACACTATCGTGTGGCAAGTGGCAACTCACACACTCTGCTTTTACGCCCATTGCGTTATTTCCGCCATGAGTATCTTGCAAATAAGAATCTCTCATAGGCTCCATGACATGGCAACTACTACAAAATTTGTCATCTCCTGTTTTATGAATCATCTCGGCACTCGCTAATGCAATACCAAGACCGATCAAACCGCCAAGTATAAAAACCAAAAAGATTAAAAGTTTTGAGGTTTTCAAATTTAAGTCCTTTTTAATTTAGGTATTTTGTTACAATTTATTTTGCGAGTTATACCAAATTTTGGGGTAAAAACAAATGAGAAAAATCAATTTTTTTTTATTTTTTCAAATCATTCTCAAAATTTTTAATAATGATTCGCAGCCTTTTTTAATGTCAATATAGGTTTTAGCGAAGTTTCCGCTATACCACGGATCATCAATTTCTAAATTCAAATTCGAATTATTTTGAGTTAAAATTTGTCGTAAATTGTCATTAAAACTGCATTTATTTTCATTTGCATTTTGTTGTGTTTTGATAAATTGTGTTACATTTTCATTATTATCTAAATTTGAAAATTCTAGTAACAAAAAAATTTTATTATTTACATCAGTTCCCATAATGCGGGAAAGGTTACGAATATTATTTTTATCCATACATATCAAAAAATCAAAATTTTGATAATCATCTTTTGTAACTTGTGTTGCAGTATGTGGATAAATTTTAATGCCATGTTTTTTTAATTCATTTATCGTGCCGTAATGCACACCATTGCCGATTTCTTCGGTGCTTGTTGCCTTTGAATCTATAAAAAATTCATCAGTTAAATTTGCTTTTTCAACCAAATCTTTCATCACAAACTCAGCCATCGGCGAACGACAGATATTGCCGTGACATACGAATACAAGGCGTTTCATACTAAAATTTTCTCCTTTTTATATGGTATTTTGATAAATTTTTACAAATAAATTTTAAATTTAAATTTTTTGAAAACATTAATTAGTAATACATTGAAAATTCAATCAAATTTCGATTACTTCACCATACCTGCTTCTTTTAAAAAACTTTACTAATTATCTTTGCCGTATATAACCACTGGTTTATTTTTGTTTATCATTACCACTTTTTTTCCAGAAATTACCTTTTTCACAATGTTGGAAGTATTTGTAAATAAATATTCTTTTCCCAAAAATTTGTATGCTAGTTCAGTTAAAGATTCATTGTGAATATCATGGTGTTTTATATATTCTTTAAATTCATCATTTTTTAATAAATCTTCCCTAATAATATTATCAGTATTCTTTATGTCATTTTCTATTTCTGACCATATGCTATCTTTAAATTTCAAAACAAATAAAGAACATTTTAGTGAATTTAATATGCTTTCGTCATCTAAAAAATTAGTATTTGTTGTAATATCTGAAACAGTGGCTGCAAAAATTTCTGAATTTAATCTATGGTCAAACTCTTTTTCTTCCATATAGCTCTCACAATCGTATTTATAGTAAAGATTTAAAATATACAAAGCACCCATTGCAAAAATTAAATTTTTAATATTACCTTTTGTTATTTCTTTTTTTCTGTCGTGTTTGACAGCTTGATATGCACACTTCCATGTATTTTTTCCTTTTTTATTAGCATTTTTTAATGGAGCTATCTTTATTTCATCAAAATAGATTTTATTAGATGAAATAAATATTTCTTTTTTACAAATCTCCCAAATATCATCTAAAAATTTTATACAATCTTCATCAAATTTTAATTCTTTATCATCGTTTATATTCATTTGCCTATATAATTCCTTTGATAAAGATTCTATTTGCATAACGGTCATAACCAATAAATCAGCAATATAGTTAGAATATACGGTCGATTGCTTGTCGTCAAATTGTATATAATTTGCTACTTCTAACACTTTATCTTCTAAATTTTTATAAGAAGCCCAAAAATAATTAAATTTTTCTGGTATCATGCTTGACTCCTATGATATTATTTACATTATGCTATATAAATAAACTTTAATAAATATAAATTTACTTTACCATTCCTGCTTCTTTTAAAAACACGCTTGGTTCGTATGAAATTTTGCGAATTTTATCAAATTTGGCATAGCTTAAAACCAACTCGTCCCTTGCTCTGGTAACGGCGACATAAAAAAGCCGTCTTTCCTCGTCTAAACTGCCGCCCATAGCCATTAGCTTCAAATTTGGAAAGCGATTTTGCGCTAAATCAACCAAAAAAACTTGATCGAATTCCAAACCTTTACTAGCATGAACGCTTAGCAAATTCACACCTTCGCCCTCGCTCATTTCCTTTGAACCCATTGTCAAAAAGTTGTAAAATTTCTCGGCATTTGCGTATTTTACGGCGATTTCATTTAAAATCGCAACCTTATTATAAATTCGCTCGCTCTCTTCTTTTTTTCTATCTTCATCGACCTTGCCGTTTTTTAAAGTAGCCCTTTTTGTCGCTATTTGCGTGGCGATACTAGCAAAAATTTGCGAATTTTTAATTTCAGTTAAAATGTTAAGCGATTTTTGGCTAGTGCCGACTTTTTTGAAAAGTTTATAAATTTCATATAAAAATACCGCCCCGTCGCTACTTAGCTTGTTATATTTTAAAATCGGGTGGCTTTTAAAAAATTCATCAAAACCAAGTTCGCTAAAACGGCTTACAGAGCCGATAGTATCGATGTCTTCAAAAAGTCCAAGACCTACATTTTTTCTCTTTTTCTCAAAAATTTTCACACTCTCATCAGGGTGCATAAATCCTTGCAAAATGCTTCCATGCCCCAAAAGCATAAAAGCGTCAAAAAGTTCCTTGCTTACGGCATTTCCAACGCCACGAGCAAATTCGCAAGTATTGATAAATGCCATTATGTCTTTTGGATTTACCAAAATTCCAAAAATATCCATAAAAGCTTTTATTTCACGGCTTTCAAAAAAGCTAATCCCGCCTTTTCGTTTGCACGAAATTCCAAGCTCTTTAAGCGAAACTTCTGCTGCATCAGCCGATGAATTATTTCGAAAAATTATCGCTATATTTTCATGCGGAAATGGCGAATTTGAGATAGATTTTGCTACACTTGCGTATTGTGCCATAATTTCATCATATATAAATAGTTTTGGCGAAGCAAATTTGCCATCTCGTCCGACGATTAGCTTTTTTTCATACAAACGCGGATTGTTTGCGATGACTTTATTTGCAAGGGCTAAAATCGCAGAAGATGAGCGATAATTTATGTTTAACGCATAAATTTTTGCATTTTTATAACGAGTGCCAAAAGAGCCGATAATGTCGATATTTGCGCCGTTAAACGCATAAATACTTTGATCAAAATCCCCCACGCAAAATAGACTTTTTGGATCAAAAGCGTCTATAAGTGATCCTTGAAGCGAATTTGTGTCTTGATATTCATCGACCAAAACTTCGTCAAATTCGAGTTTTGCACCATTTCTTAGCTCGTCTCGCATTTTTATTAAAATATCATTAAAATCAGCGTAATTAAATTTAGCCTTTTCTTCTTCAAATTCACGCAAAATATCTTCGTAAATTTCGCTAAACTCGGCTTGATCTTCGTAATTTCTAGCAAACCAGTCGCTAAAATTTGCGCTCATTTCTTTATTTTGAAAAAGTGAGTAAATATCGTATAAATATGCCCCGCCGTAAGGTTTAATGTCGCTTATATGATGAAAATTTCGCCTTTCAACTAGGCTTTTTAGTAGCGTTTTAAGTTCGCTTGGTTGTTTTAAAACTACGCCCTTGCCAAGCTTGCTAAGTAGCGTATAAGATACTGCGTGAAAAGTGCCAGCTACGATTTTTGAAGTGATAGATTTATCAAAATGACGCGAAAGCCTAGCTATCATCTCGCTTGCTGCTTTGTTTGTAAAGGTTAAAAGCAGGATTTTTTCGGGTTTCGTTCCTAAATTTAGTAAATGCGCAATTCTAGCAACGATAGTCGATGTTTTGCCCGTGCCTGCACTTGCGATTACTAGATTATAGCCTTTTGGGGCTGTTGCTGCTGTGTATTGCTCGGTATTTAGTTTCGAAAGAGCGTCCATAGAAATCCTTATAAAAAAGCCAAATTATAGCTTAAATTCATTAAATTTCTTTTATAATGACAAAATGAAAAAAATAGTTTTAAAATTTGCAAAAATTTGTTTGATTTTTTTGGCGTTATGTTTTGGCGGTTTTTTGATTTTAGATAGATTATTTCCGTTAAATTTAGAGATGTTAAATAAGCCAAAAAGTCAAATTTTACTTGATAGAAACGATAAAATCATAAATATGAAAATCGCAAAAGACGACATTTGGCGATTTTATACAAATTCCGATGAAATTCCGCAAAATCTCAAACAAAGCGTTTTGTTTTTTGAAGATAGATATTTTTATAGCCATTTTGGAGTAAATTTTTTCTCGCTTTTAAGAGCTTTTGCGTATAATTTTACGCAAAATTCTACACAAAGATTAGGCGGTTCGACAATCACAATGCAAGTAGCGCGAATGATGAACCCAAAAGAACGAACCTATGCAAATAAAATAATCGAAATTTTTAACGCTTTTCAGCTTGAATTTCACTACACAAAAGATGAAATTTTGACAATGTATTTCAATCTCGCCCCTTACGGCGGAAATATCGAAGGGGTTAAAACGGCGGCATATTTTTATTTTGGTAAAAATTTAAACGAGCTTAGTATCGCTCAAAGTGCGCTTTTAAGCGTAATCCCAAAAAATCCAAATAAAAATCGCTTGGATAGAATTTCAAATGTTAATAAGCTCAAAAACCGCCTTATAACCGAGCTTTACAAGGGCAAAATAATTGATGAAAACCAAAAAATAAGAGCCATAAATGAGCCATTTGAAAATACAAGACTAACTTATGCAAACAATGCGGTGCATTATGCAAATTTAGCCTTTACAAACGGCGTAAAAAAGGCAAATTTAGATTTACAAATTCAAACTGCGTTAGAAAATTTTTTAACAAATGAGATTGAAAATTTAAAATCAAAAAGCGTTGCAAACGGCGCAGCTGTGCTAATTGATAATGAAAAAATGCAAGTTATAGCTTACGCGGGAAGCCACGATTTAAATGCAAAATTCGGTCAAAACGATGGCGTAAAATCATCAAAAAATGTAGGCTCAACCCTAAAACCATTTATCTATGCAAAAGCCCTAGAAATGGGTATTATAACGCCACTAACAAAGCTAGTTGATACCGAGCTTTATTTTAGCAACTACACTCCAAAAAATTATGATGAAAAATTTTATGGTATCATCACTGCAACCGATGCTTTGGGCTTTTCGTTAAATATTCCTGCCGTAAAATTAAATTCAATTTTAGGAAAAAATTCACTTTTTTATACTCTGCAAAAGGCAAATTTAACCGATTTTGATGAAGCATATTATGGCGCAGGTATCGCTCTTGGTGGAATTTCGCTTTCACTTTTGGATTTAACTCACCTTTATAGTGTGTTTGCAAAAGACGGAAGATTAAAACCGCTTGAAGTAGCAGGTCGTATCATAGGGAAAAACGAGCAAATTTTAACGCCACAAAGTGCGTATTTGGTTACAAAAATGCTAGAAAATGCCCCGCGAAGCTACCTAAATTCAGTTTGGAAAAATACCGAAAATAAGCCAAATTTAATGTTTAAAACAGGTACAAGTGCAGGCGCAAAAGACCTTTATACGGTAGCACTCACGCCAAAATTCACGCTTGGCGTTTGGCTTGGGAATTTTGACGGAAGCAAAACAAGCGATTTAAGCGGCGGAATAAGCGCAGCACGGGTTGCTTTTAATATGTTTGATTATTTGGATAAAAATTATGAAATTTCAAATTTTATCCCACCACAAGGTATCCAAAAACGCAAAATTTGCACCGATTTTTATTTTGAAGATAATTGCAAGGACGAAAAAGAAGATTTTGTCATAGAAAGTATCGATAGAAATTTAAGTTGCGAAATTTACAAAAACGAAGAGCTTTTTTATCTTTTACGAAATAATTTTTTAGATACAAAAGAGCTTGAAAATGGGCGTTGTGGTGCAAAATTTAAAAGTTTAAAGCCTATTTTAAACGATATTGATAAAAAAAAGTTTCCAGCTTTAACGGACGGAAAAATAAATTTAAAAATTCACTGCACGGCGATTTTTGGCGATGAAATTTTTATCTCATTTGACGATGGAAATTACACACAGATACCAAATTCAAAGCCGTTTTTTAAGGAATTTAGCATAGGCAAACATAGCGTTAAATGCCTTGATAATTATTCAAATTTAATCCGCGCGAACTTCGAAATTACCGAATAAATTTGCAAATTTATTCATAAAAAAGCATTTAATCTATATAATTTTAAAGTTCAAATAAAATTACGGAGAAAAAAATGTTGAAAAAAATTTTTATTTTGCCGTTTTTATGTGGCATGGCTTTTGGTGTGAGCGTAGTGCAAAAGGGAAATTATATCGAATTTGATGATATTTTCATGGATAAAAAATTTTCTATCACACAAGATGAAATTTTTAAATGCGAACCCAAAATAAACGGAACTTATGAATTTATCGATAACGGCGAAATTAGGACAATCAAATTTTATCCAAAAACTCCGTTAATAGCAGGAAAAAAGTATAATTGTTCGCTTCCAGACGGCGGCGAATTTAGCTTTTCTACAAATTCGTTTGGACTAAGCGAATTTCGCAAAATAAAAAGCGGTTTAGTTGTTGCTAAATTTAACGATTTTGTCGATATTGATGAGCTGAAATCAAATTTAACTGTATATAAAATGGAAAATTTGGCAAAAAACGACATAACGCATGAAATTCGCACGGCTGATTACAAGACATTTTTTATCGATTATAACGCTAAAATGGATAAAATCGCCGTTGAAATTTCAAATTCTTTAAAATCTAAATTCGGCGTAAAAATCAAATCAGGTAAGATTTTAAAAACCGACGAAGAGCCATTTGTAGATAATAAAAATGCCATAAATTTGACAGAAGTTTCAGCCACTGGATATAGCTATGATGACGGAAGATTAGGCATTAGGCTTTATTTCAAAGACTGGCTTAGAGCTTCTAGCAAATTTGTTCGCATAAAAGGCGTTTCGAATTTTAGCATTTCCGAGCCGTCATATTGCGGATATTATCGCCATGATGAGAGTATAAAAGAGCAAATTCCTCAAAACGCAAACTACTATATAGACATAAAAAGCGATGAATTTTTGCCAAATGAAAATTATGAAATCACGCTATTAAAGGGATTTGGGGATAATTACACTCTGCTTAGAGAAGATTTGAACTTTAAAATTTTAACACAAGATAGAAAACCTTTTATCGCTTTTTCTGATGAGAAAAAATTCGTGCCAAAGTCGGCAGTCGTGAGCTTTAAAGCTTCAAATTTAAATGAAATCAATGTAATGATCTCAAAACTTTTGGATCAAAATTTGCGATATTTTTTAAATTTTGATGACAACGCCTACCCATACACGAAAGAAATTTTAAGCCAAAAATTCGACATCGGCGGGGCAAAAAATGAAGTTATCGAGCGAAAAATAAATTTTGATTTTAAAGGCTATACGGACGGAATTTACAAAATTTCAGTCGCGTATAAAGACGGCGAAGAGCTAAAAACTATCGATAGAATCGTATATTTAAGCGATATTAGCGCGACTGCGACACTTAGCCAAAACGGAATTTTGATTTTGACTTCAAGGCTAAGTTCGGGCGAAATTTTGCCTAAAACCAATGTTTTGATTTATTCTGATACTAACGAAATAATTTATAACGACAAAACCGATAAAAACGGAATTTTAAAAATAAGCGATAAAGATTTTTTGGATAAAAAACCAAAATCGATTTTTATTCAAAACGGCAAAGAAAGTGCATTTTTGATTTTTAATAATGCCGTTATGGAGTCTGAGCCGACAAAAAATCTAAAACGAAGCTTTTTGTATCTAGCTAGTGATTTAATCAATCCAAACGAGCAAATTCAGGGCGTTTTTATACTAAAAAATAGCGACTTTTCTGCCCTAAAAGGCGTTCCGATAAAATTACGCATTTTTGATCCAAAAAATATAGAAATTCTAAGCAAAGGCGTTAAAACCGATGATTTTGGTGTTGTTGAAATCGATGAAAAAATGGGCGAGATGACAGGAATTTATCGCATTGACGCTATTTTCGAAAACAAAATTATAGCAAGTAAAAATTTCAGCGTTGAAAATTTTATTCCAAATCGCATTAAAAACGATATTATAACGGATAAAAAAGAGTATTTTGAAAATGAATTTATCAAAATAAAAGCCGTATCTAACTACCTTTTGGGCGCTCCAAGTAGCGATATGGACGGAAATTTAATCGCTACAATGTTTGATAAAAAGCTTAAATTTGATGAATATAAAGATTTTTCATTTGAAAATGAGCTGTTGCAAAAAGCCGGTAATACCGAATTTGAAAATATATTTTTTAGACTTGATAAAAACGGCGAAAAAGAGCTAATCATCGCACCTTTGCAAGATCAAAATGTGTCAAATGCTTATGATATTTTGCTAAATTTCAGCGTCAATGACGGCGGAAAAATGGTAAATGCCTATGAAGATGTTGCCTATTTTCCATATAAAAGCATAATCGGCATTAGCGCAAACAAACGCTTTACAAAAACGGATGATAGTGTAAATTTTCAAACTATTTTAATAGATAGCGCGGCTAAAAAGCCAATTTCCGGTGAAATTGATATTGAAATTTACAAAAAAGATTACGATTATGTTTTTAACGGAGATTATTACGCAGAACAGCTAAATTTCGTGCTTATGGATAGTTTTAAAACCAAAAATTCGCAATTTGATTATAAATTTAAAAGCGGTGGCGATTATTTGGTTGTAGCCCATGATTATCTAAGCGGAAGTAGCGCTAGTATCAAAGTCGATGTTAGCGGCTGGGGATACTACGGCAAACTTGATGCAAAATCCATAACAACGGCAAAAATAGTGCTAGAAAAAACCTCTTTTAAACCGGGAGAAATCATAAAAGGTATTATAAATTCGCCGATTGAAAATGGAATTTTAAGCGTTTCGTTAGTTAGCGATGATATTGCTGATTTTGTTGTAAAAGAGTTCAAACAAGGCAGTGGCGAATTTGAGCTAAAAGTTCCGCAAAACTTCACAGGCGGTCATATCTCAGCTTCTATTTTTCGCCCTGCTACGCCTACAAATGCGCCTTTACGAACATTTGCAAATTTAGCAGTTAAGGTCGATAACTCATCTCACAAATCCCCTATTTCGCTATTTCACGATAAATCAAGCAAAAACGGCGAAACAACAAAGATAATAGTAAGCGCAGAACCAAACTCAAAAGTTGTTTTATTTGCCGCGGATATGGGAATTTTAAATATCATCAACCAGCAAGAACTAGACGCTTTTAAGGCTTTTGATACGCCGATTTATTTTGCAATGCGATATTATGATATTTACAATGATTTAAGCACATATTTTACTAATGCCGATGAGCTTAAATTCGGCGGCGATATGGTTATGGCAAATTTCGCTGCGATGAAACGGGATGCAAGTCCTGTGCAAAAACGCAAGGAACGCTCTTTTGTCATTATGAAAAGCGGAAAAACAAACGAACAAGGAACGGCTGAATTTGAACTCAAATTCCCAAGCAATTTTAATTCAAAAGTTAGAATTTCAGCCCTAAGTGTCGATGATAACACGATAAATTCGACAAATTCATATATCGATATAAAAGACGAAGTGGTTATAAAACCTTCCGAGCTTACATATTTGGTTAAAAATGATAAGATTGATTTTTCTTTAACGCTTATGAATACGACAAATTCGGATAAAAATTTAACGCTAAAAATTGAAAATTCGCCAAATTTAAACCTTGGAGAATTTAATAAAAATATAAACCTTAAAGCGCTTTCAAATTCGCATGAAAAATTCAGCCTAAATGCGCGTGATTTAGGAAATGCAAGTTTAAATTTTATAGTCCAAGATAAAGATAAAATCTATAAAAACAAACTCGAATTTAGCGTTATTTCGCAATTCCCTGCAAGTAAATTTTTTAAATCAGGCTTTGCGAAGTCAAAAATAGATTTAAATCTAGGCGATGAAAGCTATAAAAACGCCTTTATAAATGTTTCGGCAACGCCAAATGCCGTTTCGTTCGTGCAAGATTTAAACTCGTATCCGTATGGTTGCACCGAGCAAATCACTTCAAAAATGGTCGCGCTAAATCATCTTTATCAAAGAGATAAAAACGCCACAACGCTAGATAAAATCAAAGATAACGCAAGGGTAGTTATTTCTCGTCTTAAAAATGACGGCAGTTTTGGCTACTGGTCGGCTTACGGGCATACAAACGAGTATGCTTCGGTTTATGCAGCTGATATTTTGCTAGAATTTGATGAAAAATATAATTTCATCGGCGAAAATCAACGCAAACTGATATATAAATATTTGAAAATAAATTTCAAAAATAACTTTTTAAAAACCTATGCAAATTTTATTTTAAATCGCCACAAACAGCTACCGGTAAGCGAGATAAATTTTATGTTTGACAACCTTATTTACGATGTAAGTTTGCATAGTCGCTATATGATGGCGCACATTTTAAAAACGAATAATATGCAAAAAGAATTTGATATTGTTTTGCAAAAAATAAATTCGCAATTAAACGATATTGGTAAATTTGATGATGTTGTTTTTGATAGTAGTTATAGAAATATCGCTTTTGCACTTTTTGTCCATGCCTTAACATTAGAGCCAAACCAAAATTCGCTAAGTTTTATAGACTATTTAACAAATAATTTTGAAAATATCAAAAGCACGCAAGAAAGAGCTTTTATAGTCAGAGCTTTTGATGAATATTTTAAAAATATCGATTCTAAGGCGAATTTTGCACTCGAATTTGACGGCAAAATAGATGAATTCAGTGCTCAAATTTCAAGGCAATTTGCTCTTGAAAATCCACAAATTTCGATTCTGCCAAAAGATGAAAAAGGCGTGTTTTATTCGGTTTTATCATTTGGTTATGAAAAAGTGCCTTTAAAACACAAAGATTTCGATCCTAGCGAATTTGATAAACCTTTTGCAAAATTTAATCCCGAGCTTAAAATTTTTAGAGAATTTACCGATACGAACGGCAAAAAAGTAGATCTAAATAGCCTAAAAGTCGGCGATAGAATTTTTTCTAAAATTAAGGTTTATTCGAATTTTTGGGTGAGAAATTTAGCTATCGATGAAGCCGTTAGCAGCTGTTTTGAAACGGTAAATGAAAGACTTTATCCTAGCACTCGCACAAAATTTACGCAAGATAAAGCCAAATTTAACCACAAAGAGTATCTATTTGATAGAGTGCTTTATTTTCCAAATGATTTTACGCGCGAGATTACCATTTTTACGCCGTTAAATGTCGTCATAAGTGGCGAATGCTCACTTCCTGCTGTAAAAGCTGAATATATGCAAGATGAAAGTTTAAATGACTACGACCTAGAAATGCTTAAATTTAAGGTTAGCGAGTGAAAAAATTTATAAATTTTGGCGAAATAAATTTTCGCCAAAATTCACTTTAAAATATCCGTAAATTCAGCTTTAATCAACTCTTTATACAAATTTTGATAAAATCGCCGAATTTATTATGAATTCACAAAATTTAAAAGGCGAAAAAATGGCAGATTTTTACAATCCAAAAGAAGTTGAAGAAAAATTTTATAAAATTTGGGAAGAACGGGGTTTCTTTGAGATCGACGGTAACAAAAATATCCAAGAAGATGGCAAAACTTTTTGCATTATGATGCCACCGCCAAATGTAACGGGCGTTTTGCACATAGGACACTCGCTGACTTGCACACTCCAAGACATTATGACGCGCTATAAACGCATGGACGGATACAAAGCGCTGTATCAACCGGGACTCGATCACGCTGGAATCGCCACTCAAAATGTCGTCGAACGAGAACTTTTAGCCCGTGGCATAAAAAAAGAAGAAATCGGCAGAGATGAGTTTTTAAAACATGTTTGGAAATGGAAAGAGCAAAGCGGCGGCACGATAGTTAGGCAAATTAGGCGTCTTGGCGTGGGTCCTGCGTGGAGTAGAGAGAGATTTACTATGGACGACGGGCTTAAAAACGCCGTGCGAAAAGCCTTTGTAAATTTATACGAAAAGGGTTTAATCGTGCGAGGCAATTATATGGTGAATTGGTGCACTCACGACGGCGCCCTAAGCGATGTCGAAGTCGAACACAAGGCAAACAAAGGCAAACTTTACTATGTGAGATACTTCCTTTGCGATGAAAAAGATAAATTTATCGTTGTAGCGACCACTCGCCCTGAGACATATTTCGGCGACACTGCTGTAATGGTAAATCCAAATGACGAACGCTATAAAAATTTAATCGGAAAATTTGTAGAACTCCCTATTATAGGGCGAAAAATCAAAATCATCGCCGACGAGCATGTCGATATGGCTTTTGGAACAGGATGCGTAAAAGTAACCCCAGCGCACGATCAAAACGACTACGAAGTCGGCAATCGCCACGATTTGGAATTTATCACAATCTTTGACGAAAAGGGAATTTTAAACGAATATTGTGGCGAATTTGCTGGACTTGAACGCCTTGAAGCCAGAGATAAAATCGTCGCAAAACTTGATGAGCTAGGCTTTATCGAAAAAATCGAAGATTACGAAAATCAAGTCGGGTATTGCTATCGCTGTAAAAATGTCGTCGAGCCGTATATCTCAAAGCAGTGGTTTGTCAAATCTGACATCGCTAAAAACGCCATAAAAATGGTAAATGACGGCGGGGCTGAGTTTTTCCCGTCGCACTGGATAAATAGCTTTAATGCATGGATGAGAGAGTTAAAAGACTGGTGCATTAGCCGTCAGCTTTGGTGGGGACACCGAATCCCTGTGTTTTACTGCGAGTGCGGACACGAGTGGGCGGACGAGTGCGAAAACCCTAGCCAATGCCCAAAATGCGGAAGTGCGAAATTCACGCAAGACCCAGATGTCCTTGATACTTGGTTTTCTAGCGGCTTGTGGCCGATTTCGACACTTGGCTGGGGCAACGGCGACGCGCTAAAAGATGAAAAATGGCATGAGAGCGATTTAGCAGAATTTTACCCAAATACTATGCTTATTACGGGCTTTGACATACTTTTCTTTTGGGTTGCAAGAATGTTTTTCCAATGCGAAAATGCTACTTCTAAATTGCCATTTCACGATGTCTATCTCCACGCCCTAGTTAAGGACAAAGACGGCAAAAAAATGAGTAAATCAAGCAAAAATATCGTCGATCCGCTCGATAAAATCGACGAATATTCAGCCGACATTTTGCGATTTACGCTGACTGTTTTGTGCGTGCAGGGACGAGATCTACGCCTAAGCGACGATAAGCTTTTGATTTATCGAAATTTCGTAAATAAACTTTACAACGCAAGTAAATTTTTGCTTTTAAATTCGGCTAAATTCGGTGATTTGGACGAAAATTTGGTTCAAACGAAGCTTGGAGAGTATATGCTAAGCCGTTTTAAGGCGTGTGTAAATTCGGTCAGGGCAAATCTCGACGCGTATCGCTTCAACGACGCTGCGACTGATTTATACAAATTTTTCTGGGACGAATTTTGCGACTGGGGGATTGAGCTAAGTAAAGCAAACAAAGCCGCAATCCCTGAGCTTGGTATGATTTTTAAAGAAGCTTTGAAGCTTCTTAGCCCCTTTATGCCGTTTATCAGCGAATATCTTTACCACGAGCTTAGCGGGACTTCGTTGGAGAACGGAGAATCCGTAACCATGATGAGATACCCAAAAACTTCGGCGCAAAATGAGCAAATCGAAAAGCTTTTTGAGCGCGTGATTGAAGCGATTGTGAGCATTCGCCGAGCAAAAGCGACGATTGATTTAGGAAATGCCAAAATCGCAAAAGCTTTTGTGCTAAGCTCATTTGATTTAAGCGGGGCGAAAGATTATATCAAAACCCTTGCTAAATGCGATGAAATCGAGTTTGTAAGCGCTCCTGTGGCAAATGCCGTGCGTGATGTGAGTGCGAATTTAGAAAGCTTTGTTGCGCTTGAAGGCGTGGATTTAAACCCTATCATAAATCGCCTAAATTCGCAAAAAACCAAGCTTGAAAAAGAAATCGCAAAGCTAGAAAATATGCTAGGAAATGAAAAATTCATCGCTTCTGCCCCAGCTAGCGTCATCGAAACAAATCGCAACGGCTTAGCAAACGCAAAAGAGCAGTTTGAAAAAGTTTGCACCGAACTAGCAAATTTGGGAGTGAAGTGAAAAATGCGAAAGAGTATAAAATTAAAAATTTAGGCAGATAAAATGAAACCATACTACACCATAATTTTACTGATTTTTTCAAATGTTTTGATGACGATTGCGTGGTATGCGCACTTGAAATTTACCAAAATTCCGTTTTTTAGCAACCTTGGGCTTTTTGGGATTATTCTATTTGGCTGGTGCGTGGCGTTTTTCGAGTATTGTCTGCTAATCCCTGCGAATAAATACGGCTACATCGGTAACGGCGGTTCGTTTGACATTTGGCAGCTAAAAGTCATGCAAGAAGTCATCACGCTTAGCGTTTTTAGCGTGTTTGCACTGCTGATTTTCAAAAGCGAAGCCTTTCGCATAAACCACATTATAAGCTTTGTTTTCCTAGTTTTGGCTGTGTATTTTATGTTTAAAAAATAGGAAATTTTATGATATTTTTTGGTTTTTCAAAACGATTTTGGCGATTTGAAATGGTGCCGTGAAAGCCCAAAAATAGGCAAAATTCAGAAATAAAATTTAATAAAAAGGATAAAAAATGAGTAAAATCAAAGTAGGAATTTTAGGTTATGGAAATTTAGGTCGTGGCGTGGAGCTTGCCGTGCGAAACACAAGCGATATGGAAGTTTTTGGCGTTTTTTCTAGGCGTGAGCCAAGTAGTGTGAAAACCTGCGGCGCGAGTGTATTTAGCATAGATGAGATTTTAAATTTCAAGGGCAAATTCGATGTTTTGGTGCTTTGCGGTGGCTCGGCGACTGATTTGCCAACTCAAACGCCAGAATTTGCCAAAAACTTCTGCGTCGTCGATAGCTTCGATACACACGCCAAAATCCCTGAACACTTCGCAAATGTCGATAACGCAGCCAAAAGTGGCGGAAATGTCGGTATTATCGCTATTGGCTGGGATCCGGGTCTGTTTTCGCTAAATCGCCTTGTGGGCGAAAGCGTGCTAGAAAGTGGCGAAAGCTACACATTTTGGGGCAAAGGCGTGAGTCAAGGGCATTCTGACGCTATCCGCCGAATCAAAGGCGTAGTCGATGCTAGACAATACACTGTGCCGATTGAAAGCGCGTTAGCAAGTGTCAGAGCCGGAGAAAATCCAAATTTAAGCACCCGTGAAAAGCATTTGCGTGAGTGCTTCGTGGTCGTCGAAGACGGCGCAGACAGGGCGAAAATCGAAAACGAAATCAAAACAATGCCAAATTATTTTGCTGATTATGATACGACCGTGCATTTTATCGACTTAGAGACATTAAAACGCGAACACGGTGGAATCCCGCATGGTGGCTTCGTGCTAAGAAGCGGTAGCACAGGCGAAAATGGCGAGACAAAACACCTAATCGAATTTAGCCTAAAACTTGATTCAAACCCCGAATTTACGGCTAGCGTGCTGGTGGCTTACGCAAGAGCGGCGCACCGACTGCATAAAGAGGGCAAAAGCGGTGCGTTTAGCATTTTTGACATCGCACCGGCGCTAATCTCGCCAAAAACCCCTGAGCAGCTCAGAAAAGAGATTTTGTAAATTTACTTGCCGTGCGAAATGCCAAATTTGGCGAATTTGCACGGCAAATTTGCAAATTTATGTCTAAATTTAAGCAAATTTAGACATAAATTTGCGACATAAAAGGAAAATCTAGTGATAAAAATCGAAAATTTGCATAAAAGTTTTGGCGATAACGAGATTATAAAAGGTGTTTCAGCCGATATTAAAAAAGGCGAAATTTTCGCTATTGTGGGGCATAGTGGTGCAGGTAAAAGCACCCTGCTTCGCTGCATAAATGGGCTAGAAGATTACCAAGCAGGAAGTGTCAAAGTCGCAGACAAAGAAGTCGCAAACCTAAAAGGCGATGAAATCCGTGAATTTCGCAAAAATATCGGTATGATTTTCCAGCATTTTGCACTGATGAGCCGAAAGACGGTATTTGAGAATGTCGCCACGCCGCTTAGATTTTGGAAATTTGATGAAAATCACATAAAAGAACGAGTCGGCGAACTGCTCGAACTAGTCGGTTTAAAAGATAAAGCAAACGCCTACCCAAGCGAACTCTCAGGCGGTCAAAAGCAAAGAGTGGCGATCGCAAGGGCATTAGCGTTAAAACCGCAAATCCTGCTTAGCGACGAAGCCACTTCTGCGCTTGACCCAAACACCACAACGCAGATTTTGCATTTGTTAAAAGAAATCAACAAAACGCTTGGCATTACCATTGTTCTGGTGACACATGAAATGGAAGTCGTCAAAAGCATTGCAAATCGTGCGATTTTGCTTAAAGACGGCGTTGTCGTGGGCAGTGGCGACATCGTGGAGCTGTTTTTGCACCCTGATGAAAATATGAAGGAATTTTTGGGCGAAGAAGAAATTTTGCCACAAAATAATATAAATGTTAAGCTTTTCTTTCCGCCGAGTGTGGCGTTTGATAGCATTATCACGCACATGGCGCACGAGCTTGGCATAAATTTCAACATAGTTTGGGGTAAGCTTGAACGCCTTGATAAAAGCGTCGTGGGAAGCCTTGTCATAAATGTTTTACCAAGTCAGCTTGAAGCTGTGGAAAAATTCGTAGCCAAAAAAGGCGTGATTTACGAGATTGTGGAGAGAAAATGAGCGAGAAAAATTTATTTTTGAAATTTGGTTTTAAAACCGCTTTAACGCTATTTATTACATTTTTGGTGCTTTTTGGAAGTGAAAAATTTTGGGGATTAAAAGGCTATAAATTTAATGACAAAATTTATGCAGAACTGCAAAAATCAGTCATCGACACGCTTTATATGACTTTTACTTCTACGCTTTTGGCTTTTATTATTGGTTCAGCACTTGCCATTTTGCTGATTTTGACCCGAAAAGACGGACTTATGCCAAATAAAGCCATTTATAGTTCGCTCGATGTCGTCGTAAATACGCTTAGAAGTTTTCCATTTTTGATACTCATTGTCGTGCTTTTTCCATTTACCAAATTTCTTATCGGCACGAGTATCGGCACGACGGCAGCTATCGTGCCACTGACAATCGGCTCGGCTCCGTTTATCGCTAGACTTATCGAAAATGCTCTGCTTGAAGTTGATAGTGGTATCATCGAAGCTGCGAAGAGTTTTGGTGCGAGTAAAGCCCAAATCATATTTCGCGTGATGTTTGTAGAAGCTTTGCCGTCGATTATAAACGCCATAACGCTAACTTTGATCGTCATCATCGGATTTACGGCAATGGCTGGGACTGTGGGCGGTGGCGGTTTAGGCGATGTGGCTATTCGATTTGGTTTTCAACGCTTTCGCCCTGATATTATGACTTATACGGTTGTTATTTTAATAGTAATCGTCCAAATAATACAGAGTTTTGGGGATTTGCTTTATAAGGTTACGAAAAAATAAAATCTAAATTTTTTAGCTAAATTTTAAATTTCGTATCACCCAAAAGTGATACGAAATTTTCTAAATCAAACTAATCTTTGTTTTTTGAAATACTCTTTTGGAGCTTTGCATAAAGGACAGGCACCCGGAGCCTTTTTGCCACGATGCACATGGCCGCAAACTTCGCAAACCCAAACTTCTTCATCAAAACTTTCGAAAAATCCCTCTTCAAGCAAGATTTTTTGAAGTTCGTTGTATTCGCGTTCGTGTTCGACTTCGACCTTGCCGATAGCGTTAAATAGCCTTGCGATCTCTTTTTTGCCTTCTTCTGTGGCGATTTGAGCAAACGCAGGATACATGCTTTCATGCTCGTATCGCTCTCCTGCTGCTGCGTCGATTAGGTTTTTATCCATTTTATCTAGCGGAATCCCAGCTGCTGCGTGGTGAGCTTTTAGCTCGGCTCTTGCGTGCCATTTTTCATTTTCGGCTGCTTCGTAAAAATGCCTTGCGATAGCGTGAAAACCTGCTTCTTTGGCTAAATCGCCGTAAAGGTCGTATTTGTTTCTAGCTTGTGATTCGCCGGCAAACGCTTTCATCAAATTTACTTGCGTTAAATCTTCTGTGATACATTTCATCGGCTCACCACAGCACAAAAGTGTGCCACCGCCTACTTTTTGCACTTCGACTTCACAGCCGCATTTGTCGCATTTGTATGTTTCATATTGTCTCATACTCTCTCCTTTATCAAAAATTTGGAATTTATGATAACTCAAAGCTATTTAAATTGTGCTTAGAAATATTTTATATATAAAAATAGTAAAATAATATATTTTTATAAATCCATATTTTAGGGATTTTTATGAAATATTATAAAAAATATTATAAAAAGACTTGACATTTACTTTTGCTTTTTGTATAATAACGAAATTTTTTAAATAAAGGATAAAAAATGAGAAAATTAATTCTAACAGCATTGCTTGGTGCAAGCCTTGTAAGTTCGGCTTTGGCTGAAAGTTTAGTTGTCGGTGCTACTCCGATTCCACACGCTGAAATTTTAGAGGTTGTAAAAGACGATCTAAAAGCAAAGGGATTTGAGCTTGAAATCAAAGTTTTCAACGACTATGTTACGCCAAATAAAGCCACAGATAGTGGTGATTTGGACGCAAACTACTTCCAACACGAGCCGTATTTAGACGAATTTAACGCAAATAACGGCACAAAAGTAGTTAAAACTATCGGCGTTCATTTAGAGCCAATGGGAGTTTATAGCAAAAAAATCAAAGCTATTAACGAACTAAGCGACGGCGCAAAAGTCGCAGTGCCAAATGACCCGACAAACGAAAGCAGAGCTTTGGATTTGCTAGTTAGCGCAGGACTTATTGAAGTAGATACAAGCGTAGCACTTCGCACTCCAATCGACATAACAAAAAATCCAAAAAATTTGCAAATTATCGAGCTTGAAAGCCCTGCGCTCCCTAGAACGCTTGATGATGTCGAAATCGCAGTTATCAACTCAAACTTCGCATTTAATGCTGATTTAAATCCTGTTAAAGATTCTTTGGTGTTAGAAAGCGCAGAAGGTAACCCTTACACAAATATCGTTGCAGTTAAAGAAGGTAACGAAAACGCTCCAAAAATCAAAGCTTTAAATGAAGCTTTACAAAGCCAAAAAGTAAAAGATTTCATCGCCGAACAATACAAAGGCGCAGTTATCTCTGCTTTTTAAATTTAAAATCCAAATTTGCCCGTAAAATTCGGGCAAATTTATCAAATTTTCATACAAAATTTAACAAAAAATCCAAATTTTCGCTTCGCATTGCATTATCATTTAAACTATTTTTCTATAATAGCGTGAATTTTTTATTTAAGGAATAACAATGAAAAAATTTCTTTTCACAACTCTTAGTTTGGCTGTTGCAATGAGCCTTAATGCCGCAGTTTTAGCAACCGCAGGCGATATAAGTGTAAGCGATGAAGATATAGCTCCGCTTGTAGAAGCACAAAGTATGCACGCAATGGGCGCAGAACCCGGCAAAATCACAGATGAAGACAAAAAAAATATAGTTGATAGCTATATTAAATATAAATTATTGATGAAAGAAGCAAAAGCAAGCGGTATCGAAGATAGCGCTGAATTTAAAAAACAAATCGAACTAGCAAAAGAAGGCATTATCTTTAATATGTGGCAAGAAAATGAATTCAAAAAAGTTAGCGTAAGCGATGAAGAAGCCAAAAAATATTATGACGAAAACGGCGATATTTTCACAAATCCGGAAGAAGTAAGCGTTAGCCATATTTTGGTTGAAGATGAAAAAGTCGCAAAAGAGTTAATCGCAAGTTTAGTAAAAGCTAAAAAAGAGAGCTTAAAAGATGAATTTAAAAAACTTGCAACAGAAAAATCAATCGATCCAAGTGCCAAAGAAAACGGCGGAGATTTAGGCTCTGTTCGCAAAGGTATCTTTGTGCAAGAATTTGAAGATGCTGCATTTGCTCTAAAAGACGGCGAAATCTCAAAAGAGCCTGTAAAAACGCAATTTGGCTACCATGTAATCTATAAACAAGGAAGCAAAAAAGCCGAAAAAATGCCTTTTGACGGACTTAAAGAGCGCATTAAAGAAGGTTTAAAAGGTCAAAAATTCAAAGAAACATTGGATAAAAAAGCCGATGATTTATTTGAAAAAGCAAAAGTTGAATACAAAATGCCTTTACCTGCGCCAAAGGCTGATGAAAAAGCAGCTCCTGCTAAAAAATAATTTTTAAAATCTTGCGAATTTAATGCTATTTTTGTGTTAAATTCGCCTTTTTAAATTCACAAAAAAGGTCAAATTTGCTCTCACAAATTATCGAATTTATCGTTTCAACCGTCAGCTCATGGGGATATATCGGAATTTTTTGCATGATGTTTTTAGAAAGTAGCTTTTTCCCGTTTCCTAGCGAAGTAGCGATGATTCCGGCTGGTTATTTAGCCAGTAAAGGCGAAATGAATTTATCGGCGGCATTTTTATGTGGAGTGGGCGGAAGTCTAGCAGGAGCGATATTTAACTACTATTTATGCTATTTTTTCGGTCGAAATTTAGTAGAAAAATACGGCAAATTTATTGGCATAACGGATGAAAAATTTGCTAAATTTGAAGATTTTTTTAATCGCCACGGCGAGATTTCGACATTTAACTGCCGTTTGATTCCAGGAATTCGCCAGTATATAAGCCTGCCGGCAGGTTTAGCAAAAATGAATATTTTTAGATTTTCTATTTTTACCGGCTTGGGTGCTGGAATTTGGGTAGCGATTTTACTCGCTCTTGGCTATTTTATCGGCGAAAATGAAAATTTGATAAAAGAAAAACTGCATTTAATCACGATTTTATTGTTTATCTTTATCGTCCTAAGTTCGGCGATTTATCTGTTTTTTGTCAAGAGAAGAAAATAAATCCTTTTCAACTTAATCTTTCAAAACATCGTCGATTATGGTTTTTGCTCCGTTTTTATCGATAGTATGGCGTAAATTTTCGCTTACTTGTTTTACGGCGTAATTTTGGATTAAATTTAGAATTTTTTCTTCATCTGCTTCGTTTTGGCGAACGATAGCACACAAACCTTGCTCTTGCAAAAATTTAGCGTTATAAAACTGATGATCTCCTGCTGCGTAAGGAAATGGTATAAATATCGCAGGAATCCCATTTGCACAAAGCTCCCAAAGTGTGCTAGCGCCACTTCTGCCTACGCATAGATCCGCCTTTGCGATAAGTTCGTGTAAATTTGTGCAAAAACCCACAAGCGTGATTTTATCGCTTAAATTTTGCTCTTTGTAAATTTGCGAAATTTTTTCAAATTCTTTTTCGCCACACTGATGAATCATCTCATATCCCAAATTTACTAACTTTGGTGCAAGTTCGGTAGCAAGTGAATTTATAAAACTAGCTCCTTGCGAACCGCCTAAAAATATAATCGTCTTCACACTTTCTCGCACCCTAGAAGTATCAAAAAAGATCGAATTTACAGGATAATCAAATTTTGGCTTTTCATACGAACTATAAAATTTTTTCGCAAAAGGTTTTAAAAGTTTATTTAGTTTTCCGGTAAGTGCGTTTTGTTCGTGGATAAAAAGCTCTTTTCTACCCAAAATCGCACCAAATGACGCAGGTGCCGAGCTGTAACCGCCTACACTTATAACCTTTGTAACGCCGTGAGTTTTAAAAATTTTAAGGCAGAAAAAAGCAAGTTTAAAAATATTTAAAAGGGAATTTAGCTTTGCAAGACCTTTTTTATTTACCACGCCGGAGCTTTGCAAAAAATATGCCTTTTCAAACAAATCGCTATTTTCAAACCACGCTCTATCTTGACCGTGAGTTGAACCAATGAAAATTGCTTTTATATCTCTTTTTTTAAGCTCAGCTCCCAAAGCTCTTGCTATACTTAAATGACCGCCTGTTCCGCCGCCTGTGATTGCTATCATATAAATTCCTTTAAAATTTCGCTCTTTTTGACGCCATTAAAACTAATCCAACGGCAAATGAAGCTGCTAGTAGATGACTTCCGCCATAGCTTAAAAACGGCACTGCAATGCCCTTTACTGGCGAAATCGAAGTAATGCCGTATGCATTCATAATAAATGAAAACAAAAACATAAATCCGATTCCTAAACAAAACAGATAATTTACCTTATTTTCGGATTTTGAAGCGATTTGAAAAATTCTAAATAAAACCGCATAAAACAAAAGCGTAATCAATAAAATTCCTACAAATCCGATTTCTTCGGCGATTCCTGCTAGGACAAAATCAGTATGAACTTCACTTAAAAATCCTAGTTTAAAGCTTCCAAACCCAAGTCCCCTACCAAGCATTTCTCCGTTATTTATGGCATTTAATGAGTGTCCTACTTGATACGGCGTAACGGCATCTTCTACCCGCAGTTTTGCGGCGGCTTCCGGACTTATAAAAGGCAGCGATAACGCAAAATCTTGTACTCCGCCCCACCATGATTTGACGCGTTCGATTCTATGAGCGCTAGTTATGATAAAAACCCATGCGGCAAAAATAATCCCAAGCGCACTAAGACCGATAAGCCTAAAACTAGTTCCGGCAAACATAGACATTAGTAGCAGCACCAAAGAAAGCACGACGACTTGTCCTAAATCGTTTTGATAAACGCCGATTAAAATCACAATAATACCAAAAAGCACCAAATACGGGAAAAGTATGGCAATTTCTGTGGCGATAGATTTTTTAGAATAATCAAGTTTTCTATTAAAACTCCATGCTAGAAAATATATAAATCCGACTTTGAAAAACTCAACTGGCGCGATAGAAAAACCGGGCAATCGTATCCAACGAGCCGCGCCATTTACTTCCGTTACCATCGACGGGGGCAAAAAATTCATAAAAAACATAGTAAAAAACATAAGTAAAAAAAGACTTATGCCGATTGGAGTTAGGAATTTATTAGGATTAAGTCTTGAAATCGACCACATAAGAAGAATGCAAAACATACCGACACAAAACTGCATAATAAAAAAGTGTAAGTGATTTGTATAGTTAAATAAAAGCACTGTATATGCGCTAAGAGATAGCGAAAAAACTACGCCAATAGCGATAAGTGCGCTTGTAAAATAAAAAAGCAATTTGTCGGTTTTCAACTTGCTAATCCCTTTTAAAAATTACGGATTTTACATAAATTTGGCTTTAAAACTTATAAATATTTACAAATTTCGAATTTGAAACAAAAAAGCTTAGACTATAAATTGTTAATTTTTTTCACACTATTATTTTAAAAACTCCCATTTTGCAGGAATTTCTACTTCGCAGTAATCCAAAAGTGTTTGATATGGTTTGTATTCGTCTTTGTAGTTTAAGCTCGGGCAATCTTTTACCAAAAAACCTAGATAAATCCAGCGCAAACCGGCATTTTTTGCAAATTCTATCTGCTTTAAAAGAGAAAATTTGCCTAGACTTAAATTTGCAAAATCAGGGTCCCAGTAACAATAAATAGCGCTCAACCCGTCATCGACAACATCGATCAAATCGACGCAAATAAGCCGCCCGTTTTCATCATAATATGAAAGCTCTTTGCCAAATTCGCCAAAACCTTCAACATAAATTTCATAATACCTTTGCGGATCTATATTATGCTCTCGCCACCCTTTTTTTGCCGTCATAAAATCATGATATTTATTAAAAAGCTCGATATGTTCGTCATCTAAAATCGGACGAGAATATAAAATTTTTGTTTTTTCATTTTTGCGATAAATTCGCCGATAAGACTTGCTAAATTTAAAGTTAAATGTATCGATTCGAACACTTTTGCACTCATCACAGCTAAAACAAACAGGCTTTTGAAAATATCTGCCAAATCGTCTAAATCCGTGTTTAACTAAATTTGAATTGTGTGCAAAATCGCAATTTATAATGTAGTGATATTCGGTTCTACTAGCCCTGTCCGAAAGATACGGACAGGGGCTATCAAGTGTCGAAAAAGGTATAATTTTCATTAAATTTTCTTAACACCTGCGTGTTTGATAAATTCTTTAAATTCATCTTTTAGGCGATTTTCTCGCCCATTTACGCTCTCATTTGAAAAATCCGCTTCCAAATCATCTTTGAAAATATCTTTAAATTCGTCGCGATTTGGATTTGGTTTTTTTGGCTTTGGCTTTGGCGCGACCGAAGCTTTTTGCTCTTTTAACATATCTTTTTTTATGTCTTTTAAGCTATCTAAAAAATCCATTTTATTCGCCTTGCATTTCCAAATCTTTTAAAGCAGCCGCAGTAGCCGCGATAACTTCGTTGTTGCGTTTTGGCTCCATAGGGTCGTCTGTGCTATCTAAAATACTTTGCATGTGTGTCTCAACAAAGCTTGTATCATAAAATCCGCGTCTAAATTCCCTGCTTTGGCTAATAGCAAGTAAAAACGGAATAATCGTTCTAACGCCTTCTATTTTAAACTCTTTTAACGCCCTTTCAAGCTTATTTACAACCAAATCATAATCAGTCGCTTTTATCATCAGTTTTGCTACAAGCGAATCAAAAAACGGCGGAATTTTGTAATCTTTATAAATATGACTATCAACACGCACAGAAGGTCCCAAAGCAGGATAATATCCTGTTATAGTGCCAGGTGCTGGAACAAAACCTTTCCAAACATTTTCAGCGGTAATTCTCGCTTCGATAGCAAAACCGCGTGGTTTAATGTCGCTTTGTTCAAGCTCCAAAATCTCGCCGTTTGCGATACGAATTTGGCGAACAACCAAATCCACGCCTGTGATTTCTTCTGTGATGCCGTGCTCGACTTGAATTCTTGTATTCATTTCCATAAAATAGAAATTATTATAATCATCAAGCAAAAACTCAACCGTTCCGACATTTGTATAATCCACAGCTTTTGCCGCTGAAACTGCAACTACGCCCATAATTTTTCGTAAATTTTCGCTGATTGACGGGCAAGGTGCGATTTCGATTATTTTTTGGTGTCTTCTTTGGATAGAACAGTCTCTTTCGCAAAGGTGAATAATGTTTCCATAGTTATCGCCCATAATTTGAAATTCGATATGGCGTGGATTTACGACTAGTTTTTCCATAAAAACTTCATCGTTATTAAAAAACGCTTTTGCCTCCCTTTTGCAAGATTCATAGGCACTTTCTAAATCTTCTTCTTTCCAAACTTCGCGGATTCCACGACCGCCACCGCCGCCACTAGCCTTTAAAATAACAGGATAACCGATTTTTTGCGCATAATCTTTAATAGTATCGATTGTTTCGTTGTTTAATTTCTCAGTCCCCGGAACAACAGGAATTCCGTTTTTACGCATTAGATAACGAGCAATATTTTTATTTCCCATTTTGCGAATAACATCTGGTTTTGGACCGATGAAAATCAAATTTGCTTCTTCAACGGCTTTTGCAAATTCGTAGTTTTCGCTCAAAAACCCATATCCAGGGTGGATAGCATCGGCTCCACACGCTTTTGCTACTTCGATGATTTTTTGAGCGTCTAAATAGCCTTTTAACGGCTCCTCGCCTACTTCGTAAGCTTCACTAGCAATTTTTGTATGCAAACAATCCGCATCAGGTTTTGTATAAATTGCCACACTTTTTAAGTGTAAGTCCCTACACGCCCTGATAATCCTAACTGCGATTTCACCGCGATTTGCGATAAGAATTTTGTGTATCATAAATGACCTTTTGAAAAAAAAATTTTTATATACTATTATATTTTCGGTTATGAAAAGTTTAAATTTTAAAAGAAAAATTATCTTATTTTTTATATGAATTTATAAATTTGGATAGTTTTTGCTAAATTTAAGGTGGCTTTTTGTATAATTTTTGTTTCTTTTATATCGTGCGCTCGTAGCTCAGCTGGATAGAGCATTTGATTGCGGTTCAAAAGGTCAGGGATTCGAATTCCTTCGGGCGCACCATTTTCCCCATATTTCAAAGGCAAATCAAATGAAAATCCTATTTTCTCCAAGCGAATTAAAAACCGGGATTGCAAGTGAAAAATTTATAAAAAAAGAAAATTTTATTTTTCCAAATTTATATGAAAAAAGGTTACAAATCGTAACACTTTATAATGATTTTATTTTAAACGGCGACGAGAAGGCACTTTGCAAACTCTTTGGCACAAAAAAAGAGAAAGATTTGCTATATTATAGGAAAGATATTTTTAAAAGCGGTTGCGTAAAAGCCATTTTACGATACGCAGGAACGGCATATAAAGCACTACAATACAGAAATTTAGACACAAATTCGCAAAAATTTATAGATGAAAGCGTTTTGATTTTTTCAAATCTATTTGGCGTAGTATCGGCAAAAGATGAGATACCGGATTATAAACTTAAACAGGGCGAGAGCTTTTTAAATTTGGAAATTCCTGAGTTTTACCTTGAAAATTTTAGCACTCAAATCGATAAATTTGTAGAAAATGATGATATTTTAGACCTGCGTGCGGGATTTTACGAAAAATTTTACATACCAAAAAAAGAGTATTCGGCAATGAAATTTATAAAAAACGGAAAAGTTCTAAGCCATTTTGCAAAACAACTGCGTGGCGAAGTGCTAAAAGAGATTGCAATCCACAAACTTGACACAAATAAAAAGATTTTAGCGCATAATTTTACAAATTTGCAACTAAAAGATATAAAAAAGATAAAAAATCAAATTCTTATAACATACGATATACTTTAAATTTATAAAATTTTAAGTTTTGAAAATGGCTTAAAATGGCAAATTTATAGCAAAATTTGAATATTTTTGCCTATTTTGGCTATTTTTTGTTAAAAAAGTATTGTTTTTTTTAAAAAAGTGTTGTAAAATGGACGGAGTTAAACACTTTATTTTTAAAGGATTTTTTATGAAAAAAGCTGATTTTATTCAACTAGTTGCTGAAAAAGCGGGTCTTTCTAAAAAAGATTCTCTTAAAGCTGTGGATTCTGCATTGGCAGTAGTTTCTGAATTGCTTGTAAAAGGTGATTCAATTAGCTTTATTGGTTTTGGTTCTTTCAATGTTGCTGAAAGAGCTGCAAGAGAAGGTAAAGTTCCTGGAACTAACAAAACTTACAAATCACCAGCTACAAAAGTTGTTAAATTCAAAGTTGGAAAACAACTAAAAGAAGCTGTTGCAAAAGCTAAAAAGAAAAAATAATTTCTAGCATTTTGAAAAATGTTTCATAGTCCCACTTCGTGTGGGACTTTTTTATTTTATTTTAAATTTTTTTATATATAATTTGGTTCTTGTTTTTTGAATTTACATTTGTAAATTTATCAAAACTGCCCGGGTGGTGAAATTGGTAGACGCACCAGACTCAAAATCTGGCGGGGGCAACTCCGTGCCGGTTCGATTCCGGCTCCGGGCACCATTTATTGTATTTATGCATTAGAAATTTTTAAAATCGTTGCTATATAAATGATTTCCTTTGTAGCGCTAAAAAAAGATAGTTTTTATATTTTAAATTGCCAATAAATTTTATCCAAGTGCTGAAAAAAGAGCACAAATTGCTTCTACAATAAGCCAAAATCCCAATAATAAAGCCTTTACAAAATACAATGCAAACTCTTTTATAACTAATTTTGAGCTAAAATTTTGCTCTTTATATGTGCCTTTGTAAAATTGCCACAAAGCTAGGCAAAATTTAAATACAAAGCCAAAATTCAAAAATCCTAAAATAATAACACAAAAAGTTATACCAAAATAACGGCTAAAAATCAAAATAAAGCAAATATCAAAAACAAGAAGAATTAGAAACATCAGACCTTGAAATTTCAAAAAATTTCGCATTATACGCCTTAATTCAAATTGCTAAAATATGACTTGGCAAACAATATATGCTTGCCAAACATTATTTTCTTACATGCATATTCTATTTTGCGCTAAATTTCCCTGCCATTGCTTTATAGATTGCGATTTCGGTGTTTAGGATATTGTAACGCTGCGAAAGCATATCTATCATTGAATTTACGCGACTTGTTTGGGCATTTATAAAATCTCTAAATTCGATAGCCCCTGCGTCGTATTTGGTGCGATAAATTTCAGCAATTTGCGCTTGTGATTTATAGGTTTTTTCGGCATTTTTAAGCGTTTTTAGCTCCAAGCCGTAAAGTTCGTATAAATTTCTCACTTCGTTTGCTGCGTTTGAAAGCGTTTTTTCATACGCAGTGCGAGATTTTTCAAATGCAAGTTCAGAAATTTTTAGCCTTTGTTTTAGTCTTGGATAGTCCAAAAACGGCAAACTTACACTAAGCGTGCCGTTAAAAAGCTTTAAGTCAAAAGCGTCATTTACTTCTGCGCCGCTTCCACTAAGTCCAGCCCCAAGCGTGATTGACGGGAAAAAATTTAGCTTTGAAACTTTATAATTATAAAAGCCTGAGTTTAAATTTGCTAAGGCAGTTCGCACATCGGGACGATTTGAAAGAGCTAAAAACGGCACTTCTAAATCTACGCCTAAAAATTTAACACTATTTATTGAATTTAGATTTCTTTCAAATTCTAAAATTTGCAAATATCTATCACCAGCCACGCTGTAAGGTGATTTTGTCGAATTTAAAGCAGTTTGCGAATTTGGCACCAAAACCTTACTATCGCTTCTATCTAAATTTGCTTCCACACTCGCAGGGATTACCAAATTTCTGAGCAAAAGCCTGTTATTTTCAATTTGCCTTTTTAAATTTAGCACCCTATTTTCTAGGCTTAAAATATTCATTTGCATTTGTTCGACATCGATAAATTCGCCCCTGCCGTAGTCATATTTGGCTTGAACTATATCTTTTAACTCGGCATAATTTTTCAAATTATGCTGCGTAAATTTAAGTGCGTCATTTAAGTAAAGCATTTGAAAATAGGCTCCAACAACCGAATTTATAATGCTTATCCTTAAATCTTCATAAGTGTATTCGCTAGAAATCGCACTCCACTGGCTAGAATTCACACTAGCGCGAATTTTGCCGTAAATATCAAGCTCATAACTAGCACTTAGCCCACCGCGATAAGATTTGCTAAAATCGTCGCCGTGAGCGACATTTCTACTAGCACTAGCTCCCAAACTTCCGCTTATTGTCGGAAATAAATCAGCTTCACTTAAACCTAAATTTGCATACGCCGTGGCGATATTTAGGGCTGCTGTTTTTAAATCGTAATTATTTTGCAAAGCCAAATCTACAAGTTCATTTAAATATGGCTGATTGTATTTTTTATACCACTGCGTATCGATGATATAACTTTCATTTTCATCATAATAATTGTCAATCGGCTCGTATTTTAAGTCGCCCTTAACGCTACAACCTATAAAAAAAATCGCCAAAATTCCCAAAAATATAAATTTTTTCATTTTTTACTCCTGTGCTAGTGCGTCGATAGGATTTAATTTACTTGCATTTCTGGCAGGTAAATAGCCAAAAATAATGCCGATAGCTGATGAAACGACAAAGGCTATGATAAAAGGTGCGGTTGTAAATTTCATAGTAAAATCGCTACTAATGCTGTTAAATCCATACCCTAACGCAAGTGCAAACAAAATGCCGATAAATCCGCCAAGAGAGCAAAGCAAAATGGCTTCGATTAGAAATTGCTGTAAGATATTTGATTCTTTTGCACCGATTGCCATAGCTATGCCGATTTCCTTTGTGCGTTCAGTAACGCTAACAAGCATTATATTCATAACCCCTATTCCGCCGACGATGAGCGAAATTACGGCGATTGATGAGATGAGAATTTTCATAGTTCCTGTTGTGCTTTCGACGGTTTGTTTGATAGTATCTGAATTTCGTGTGTGAAAATCCCTTGTGCCGTGTCTTTGCATTAAAAGTTGCGTAATACTCTCTTCTGCCATTTGCGGATCAACATCGTCTTTTACTTTTACGGTGATTGAATTTATCCTGCGATTGCCTGAAATTTTATTTATCAAAGTCGAATACGGCACATAAATTCGCAAACTCTCGCTTACACCAAAAGCATTTTTTTCATCAGCCGCAACGCCGATAATGCGAAGCGGTTTTCCTGCAAATGTAATAGTTTTGCTAAGCGGATTTTCATTTTTAAAAAACTGCTTTTTCGTATTTTGATCTATCACGACCACAGAAGCAGAGCTTTCTATATCTTCTGCGCTAAAATTTCGTCCGCTTTCTATTTCTATTCCGCTAACAGAAAGCGAGTGTTCGCCACCGCCCCTAACTTCGGTTCGAGAGTTAAAATTTGCATAAGTTAGCGTTCCACTCGAATTTACATTTGGCGTCGAATAATCAATATACGGCTGTCTTGCCAAAGCATTTGAATCAGAAATGGTTAGAGTACTAACAAACCCTGCTCGCATATCTCCAAAACTTCTTCCTGCTTGAACGGTGATTGTATTTGTTCCGATAGACTTAATCGAAGCTAAAATTTTCTCTTGTGAGCCATTGCCTAAGGCGACAACGCAGATAACAGAAGCTATACCGATAATAATACCAAGCATAGTTAGCATTGAGCGAAGTTTATGCGAAAATATCGCACTCACAGACATTTTAAAGCTCTCTAAAAATTGATCCTTGTAGGCAAATAAAGCATTTTTTTCACCTACTTTTTCTTTTTTCAGTTCGTAAATGTTTTCTGATTTTTTTCTGTCGCTTAGAATTTCGCCGTCTTTGATTTCGATTATGCGATCTGCGTATTCAGCGATATTTTTATCATGTGTTACGATTATGATTGTATGACCTTGTTTATGCAAATCACACAAAATTTGCATAACGGTTTCGCCGCTTTTGCTATCAAGCGCTCCGGTTGGCTCATCTGCTAGTATGATTTCTCCGCCGTTCATAAGGGCGCGCGCGATACTAACTCTTTGTTGCTGACCGCCGCTTAATTTATTTGGGTAACTAGCCGTTTTATCGCCAAGCTCTAAACCACCCAAAAGCTCTTTTGCTCTTTTATTTCGTTCATCGGCACCCATACCTGCATAAATCGCAGGAAGAGCGACATTTTCGGCTGCACTCATAGTTGCGATTAGATTATAGCGTTGAAAAACAAAACCGAATTTTTTGCTTCGTAAATTTGCTAAATCATCACTACTAAATTTAGCCACATCTTTTCCGCCAATGAAATAACTACCGCTACTTGGTGTATCAAGACAACCGATTATATTCATAAGTGTCGATTTACCAGAACCCGACTGCCCGATGATAGAAATAAATTCGCCTTTTTTTATATGCAAATTTATATCTTTTAGGACATGGACTTTATTCTCACCGAGTGTGAAAATTTTATTTATATTTTCTAGCTTTATCATTTTTAAAATCTCATCGGCGGTGTTCCACTCCTGGCACCCCGTCCGTCACTTGCGAATTTAGCTCCGCCTATATCACCACTTAAAACGATAATATCATCATCATTTAAACCTTCCAAAATTTCGGTATTCGAATCGTCACTAGCACCGGTTTTAACATAAATTTTTTCGGTTTTTGCACCTTTTAATACATAAACAAAATCGCCCTGTTTGTCTCTTTTTAATGCAGAGGTCGGCAGATATGAAGTATTTTCTTTTTCTATTGTGATGATTGAATTTTCTGTTGTCATACCGATTTTTAGGAAATCATCGTCATTTTCAACCAAAACTTTTACATAAAAATATTTAGCGCTGTTGCTCGAACTTGCCGAATTTGAATTTCCATAACTTCCGTCACTTAGCGTAGTAAGACCCGGATCAATAGTAGAAATTACCGAGTGTTTTACATTTTTTAAATCCGAAAGGATTGTATATTCGACCTTCATGCCTTTTTTTATTTTTGAAATATCGCCCTCAGCAACTTCCATTTTAATCTCCATTTTTGTTAAATCAGCAATCTTTACGATTGTCGGAGTGCTTTGATTTGCATTTATCGTTTTTCCCTCTTCAACAGGAACTGAAACTATCGTGCCGTCGATTGGAGCTGTTATTTTAGTATAGCCAAGATCGGTTTCTGCGGTATTTAAGGCAAGCTTAGTTTGCTCGATTTGCGCTTTAATTTGCTTTAAATTTGCTTCTTGCAAAGCGGCTGTATTTTTAGCATTTTCAACCGCCTCAAGAGAAGTTGCTTTTTTATTATACAAATTTAACTCACGATTGTATTTAACTTTGGCGTTTTTGGCAGAAATCTCAGTTGCAGCCAAATTTGCTTCATGTATCAAAAGTTGCGCTCTTTGTCTTGAAATCTCATTTTCTTGTTTTACAGAATCAATTTCGGCTATCATATCGCCTTTTTTGACGACATCGCCTACTCCGACATAAAGTTTTTTAATCTGACCGCTGACTTGTGCGCCGACATCGACCAAATCCCTAGCATAAACTTCGCCGTTAGCACTGACTATGCTTCGTATGTCGCCTTTTTGAAGCTGTGTTGTAATAACCTTTGGAGTCTCAACTTTAACAAAAAATTTAGAATAAACAAAGTATCCAAATAACGCTAAAATAGCTAAAACAATGATAAATTTAACCTTTTTATTCATCTTTTACTCTTTAATAAAAAAATTTACGATAATTTTAAAATAAAAAACTGAAATTTATGTTAAGTTTAGCTGTTTTAAATTCAAATTTAATAAATTTTGAAAATTTATAAGAAATTTGCCGATTTTTAGCACTTTTTCTTGCTAATTTTATATAAATTTATACCTTTTTTTGGTAAAATAGTGAGATTTATTTTAGGAATTTATATGAGTAATTTAGAAGTAATAATTTTAGCTGCGGGTTTTGGAACTCGTATGAAATCAAGCAAATCAAAGGTTTTATTTAAACTTTGTGGCAGGGAAATGATTTGCCATATTTTGCAAAAATCGTATGAAATTACGGATAATGTTAGCGTTATTTTATCTCATCAATTTGACGAAATCAAAGAGATAATCTTGAAAAATTTTCCAAAAACTAAAATTTATAAACAAGATATTGAGAATTTTCCCGGCACCGCAGGAGCGTTAAGAGATGTCGAATTTAACGCAAAAAAAACCTTAATCGTATGTGGCGATATGCCCTTAATTAAAACGGCTGAACTTTTAAGACTTTCTGGCGGGGAAGCTGATATAAATTTAAGCGTTTTTGAAGCGAAAAATCCGTTTGGTTATGGTCGTGTTATCATAAAAAATGGCGAAATCCAAAAAATCGTCGAACAAAAAGACGCAAACGAGAGCGAAAAAGCAGTAAATTCGGTAAATGCGGGTTGCTACTGCTTCAAAACCGAAGTTTTAAAGCAAATTTTACCTATGATTAAAAATGAAAATTCGCAAAAAGAGTTTTATCTAACCGATACGATTGAGATTGCCAAAAATATGGGCTTAAAGTGCAACGCCGTAATGGTCGATGAGCAAAATTTTATGGGGATAAACGATAAATTTGCACTTTCTATCGCAGAAAATATCATGCAAAATGAAATCAAAGAAAATTTGATGAAGCAAGGTGTTTTAATGCGACTTCCGCATACGATTTATATCGATTGTAATGCTAAATTTATCGGCGAGTGCGAGTTGCAAGAAAATGTTAGCATTATAGGAAATTGCGTTATCGAAAATAGCATTATAAAAAGTAGTAGCGTTATCGAAAATAGCGTTATAAAAAATTCAGACATTGGTCCTATGGCTCATATCCGCCCTGATTGCGAGATTTTGGGTACCCATATCGGAAATTTTGTAGAACTAAAAAAAGCAAAAGTAAATAACATAAAAGCGGGACATTTAAGCTATTTGGGCGATTGCGAAATCGATAGCGGTACAAATATTGGCTGCGGCACGATTACTTGTAACTATGACGGCAAGAAAAAATATAAAACTATCATTGGTAAAAATGTATTTATCGGTTCAGATACCCAACTCGTCGCGCCTGTAAAAATCGAAGATGATGTTTTAATCGCAGCAGGAACGACCGTAACGAGTGATGTGCCAAAGGGAAGTTTGGCGATTTCAAGAACAAAACAAGAAAATAAAAAAGAGTTTTTTTATAAATTTTTTAGGAGTGAATAATGGCAAAAAAGAAGGTTTTACTGGCAGTTTGCGGAAGTATTAGTTTTTATAAATCTTTTGAAATTCTTTCAAGGCTAAAAAAAGAAAATTTCGATGTTTATGTTATGCTTAGCGAAGGGGCTTTGAAATTTGTTAATTACAAAGCTTACGAGGCACTTTGCGATCACCCCGTACTTTGTTCTCAAACGGAAGATTGGCAAGAGGGCGTAAATCATATAGAATATGCCAAAGTTGATTTGGTATTAATCGCTCCTGCTAGTGTAAATACTATAAATAAGCTTGCTTGGGGCGTTTGTGATAATGTCTTTATGCAAACCCTAATCGCGACAAAAGCGCAACTCGTCATCGCACCTGCCGCAAACACAAAAATGCTTGAAAATCCTATCACAAAAAATTGTATTGAGATTTTACAAAATAAAACAAATGCAATTTTTATAGATCCTGTTGAAAAAACTTTGGCGTGTGGCGAATTTGGAAAAGGTGCATTGCCTGAGCCAAAGATGATTGTTAGTGAAATTAAACGAGCTATTTATGAAGATAAATTTTATAAAAATAAACTTGTCGTCATCACAGGCGGACCTACAATCGAAAAAATCGACAATGTGCGCGGTATAACAAATTTTTCAAGCGGAAAATTAGCAAAAGCCTTGGCTGATGCGTTTTATTATTTAGGTGCGGAAGTTATTTTAATTTCTAGTATCGAATACGACGAACTCCCATACAAACTTGTTAAATTTGAAAGCTCGATTGGTTTAAAAAGTGCGTTAGAAAGCACCAAATTTAGAGAAAATTCATATTTGGTTATGGCAGCAGCCGTAAGTGATTATATTCCAAAGGTTCGCTATAAAGAAAAAATGAAAAAAGAAGAAATCGGCGAAATTTGGAATTTAAGGCTTGGTTTAAATGACGATATTATCAGCAGTTTTAGAGCTATGGGAGTTAAAAAAATAGGCTTTAAGCTTGAAACTGACAAAGAAAGCGCATTAAACGGCGCTAAAAAAATGCTAAACGAAAAAGGGCTTGATGCGGTTTGTTTAAATGTCTTAGACGATGTGGTTAAATTTGGCGGCGATGTTACTCGCATAACCTATATAACCAAAACAGGCGAAACCGAAATCAAAACTGCAACTAAAAATGAAGTAGCATTTCAAATCGCAAAACTTACAAAAAGCCTGTAAATGAATGATTTAAATCATCTTGCTATCATAATGGACGGCAACGGGCGTTGGGCGAAAGCTCACGCGCTCGTTCGCACCAAAGGGCATGAAAAAGGCGCTTTGGTAGTCGAGCAAATTTGCGAATTTTGCATAAAAGAAAAAATCCCAAATCTCACGCTTTATGCTTTTAGTACCGAAAACTGGAAGCGCCCAAAAAGCGAAGTTGATTTTTTGATGAAACTTTTGGCTAAATTTTTGGTTGATAAAAAAGAGAGTTTTTTAAAAAACGGCATAAATTTCAAAGCAGTCGGCGATATAGCGAAATTTAGCGATGATTTAAAAGAAAAGATTGAAAATACACAAAATTTTACGCAAAATTGTGCAAATTTAAATCTAAATTTGGCGATAAATTACGGCGCGCGTGATGAAATCGTGCGAACTTGCCAAAAAATTTTAGCAAATAATGGCGAAATTTGCGAAAGTGAAATTTCAGCGCATTTGGATACTGCGCGCAGTGGTGATGTGGATTTGCTAATCCGAACAGGTGGTGAAAAACGCATTTCAAACTTCTTACTTTGGCAGGTAAGTTACGCTGAACTTGCGTTTAGCGATACTTTGTGGCCTGAATTTTCTAACGAAGAATTATCGCAAATCATCAGCGAATTTAAAAACAAAAATCGCAGATTTGGGGGACTATAATGCCACAAAATGAGAAAAACGCACAAAATTTGCAAGATTTAAAAATTTCTACCACTTCGCAAACTCACAGCATTTCTGACACACACACACACACACATACCACAAAGGGTTTTTTATCCTGATTTTTTAAGAGTTTTTGCGATTTTTGCGGTTATATTTTTACATGTAGTTGCACATAAATGGTATGCTTTTAAGCCAGATACTTTCCAATGGCAGGTTTTTAATTTTTACGACGGATTAGTTCGTTGGTGTGTGCCTGTTTTTGTCATGGTTAGCGGTATGTTTTTGCTTGATTTCAAGCGATATGGTGAAAGCGTGAGAGAAAATTTTAACAGAATTTTAAAGAAAAATATTTTTAGACTATCCGTTACACTCATAGTTTGGAGTATTTTTTATATATATTTCGATATGTTTTTAAGTGGCAAATATAACACAGACCCAACCAAATTAACCGACTTTTTATTTAAAAGCACAAAATATCACCTTTGGTTTTTATATATGATAATCGGACTTTATTTTTTGGCTCCATTTTTGCAAGTTTTGGTGCGAAATTTAAGCAAAAAAGATTTTGAACTTTTGCTCATTGTTTTAGCGATTTTTTGTTGTGGTTATGATTTTATCAATGTATTTTTGAAATTTTTTCTAAATAAAACTCTATATTTTCGTTCAAATGTCCCTGAATTCAGTGGTTATTTGATATATTTTTTAGCCGGATTTTACTTTGCAAATTTTGAAATTTCTAAAAGAACTAGAACTATTTTTTACATTTTTGCCATTATCGGACTAATTTTTGCCACCTATGTAAATTCAGAATTTGCCCTGCACCACGAAAAGAAAAAGGATTTTTTCTATGCTTATAAGCTTTTAAACACTATGTTTGTAAGTTTCGGCGTTTTTATTTTCTTTAAAAATTTATTTGCAAAATTCCAAAATAACGGCAAATTTGCAAAGCTTATAACAAAACTTTCGGCATTAAGTTTTGGAATTTACCTTATTCATGTTGCGATTTTAGATTTTATAGTTAAAAAAATGCAAATTACGACAATAAGCGCAAATCCTATAATAATGGTTCCGTTTTTAAGCTTGGCAGTTTTTGTGATTTCTGCACTTTTAGCGTTTATACTCTCAAAAATTCCGATTTTACGAAAAGTGGTCTGAAAAATTTTAAGCCTAAATTTGCATTAAATTTGCAAATTTAAAACCAAATTTGCCCAAAATTTAGCCAAATCATTGTAAAATAATATTTTGCAAATTTAAGAATTTGCGAATTTACTAAATTTAGGATTTTAAAAATGCAATTAGACACACTTTACGGCGTAGTTTTTTTTATTTTAGGGCTTTGTATCGGCTCATTTAGCAATGTTTTGATTTATCGTTTGCCACGCGAAGAAAGCATAAATTTCCCCGCTTCGCACTGCACGAGTTGCAACACGCCTTTGAAATTTTATCACAATATTCCGCTCTTTTCTTGGATATTTTTACGCGGAAAATGCGCATTTTGCAAAGAAAAAATCAGCTTTCAATATCCGCTTGTCGAGCTTTTGGGTGGTTTGCTTATGTGGATTGCATATTATTTTGAACCAAATTTAATCAAAGCCGCGATTTTAGGGCTTTGTTTTATCGTGCTTTTAGCTCTTTCGGCGATCGACCTTAAATACAAAGCAGTTCCTGATTCGCTTCTTTATGCGAGTTTAGTTTTTGCCGTTATTTACTCGCTTTTATTCGAATTTAGCTTTGACGGCATTATCGCAGGTGCGATTTTTGCGTTTGCGTTTTGGCTACTTGGAAAAATCGTTTGGAAAATCAAAGGACAACAAGCCTTAGGCGAAGCAGATATTTACATAGTCGCCGTTATGGGGGCGATTTTAGGGCTTTCGCAAGGCTCACTAGCCATACTAATCGGTGCATTGCTTACAATTCCAGCCTTTGCCGTTGCAAATCAAAAAAACTATGAGCTTCCGTTTGTGCCGTTTTTAGCTTTGGGGCTACTTATAACCTATATGTTTGGCGAAAAAATCGTTACATTTTTAAAAGATGTGGGAATTTTGATCTAATGGATAGAACGAGAAAGTATCTGTTTTCGAATTTTGTAAGTTCGTTTGCGTCGCTTTTTAGCACACTTTTTATCATAATGTCAATTGTGTTTTTTTTGCAAATCGCACGCATTACATCGTTTATTGAGATAAATTTGAGCGAGCTTATAAAACTTTATTTGTTTATGCTTCCTAGAATTCTTATTTTTACCGTGCCGATTGCCTTTTTCGTTGCCCTTACTATGGCACTTTTTCGCCTTTCAAAGGAAAATGAAACTATCGTCATTTTTACCATCGGCTACGAAACACGCAAAATCGCTTCGTTCTTCTTTTTTGTCGCGTTTATAATATCTGCTTTTTTGCTTTTTATATCGCTTGTGATGATGCCGATGGCGGAGAATTTAAAAGAGAATTTTATTGATTATAAAAAAGCAAGGGCAACGCTAAATATCAAATCTAGCGAATTTGGGCAGAAATTCGGCGACTGGCTCGTTTTTATCGAAAATGAAGCAAACGAAAACGGTCGCACGATTTACAAAAATTTAGTTATGTATAATCCGGGCAAAAAAAATGAAAACGAGCAGATGATTATCGCTGAAAATGGCGAATTTAAGCATATCAAAGCAAATTTTTTGGTTGAGCTGAGCGACGGCAAAGCTTACACTATGCGAGATGATAATTGGCATATAACAGAATTTGAAAGCCTAATTATCCGCACTTTGGCGAACTCTCGTGTCCGCGAAGTCGGTGCTTTTGTGGAGTATTGGAAAGATATGAAAAACAGCCAAAAACGCAAAAAAGATTTTAGCATTTATGTGCTAGTTTCGCTATTTCCGATTGCCAGTGTGTTTTTTGCGTTAAGCTTTGGGATTGTAACCTATCGCTACGAAAAAGGCTTTGTGTATGGCGGAATTTTTGGCGTTTTGTTTGTATATTTTGCACTCATTATGATACTAGCTAAGATACCGCAAGTTGCAGTGCCTGTAACATTTTTTATAAGCTTGATTGCTTCATATATTTATTATAAGGTTAAAATTGCCTCTCGTTACTAAAAATTCGCTAAATTTAGGCGAAAATTTGCTAAAAATCACATACTCTTACAACGGCGCAAAATTTTGTGGTTCGCAAAGCCAACCAAACGGACTAAGCGTAGAAAATGCCCTAAAAGACGCCCTTGGGCATGTTGGGCTTTTTGGCTCACTAACCACAAGTTCTCGCACCGATAAAGGCGTTCATGCGCTTTCTCAGGTTAGCACCACGCCCTGCCCCGATTTTTGGGATTTACGCCGTTTAAAAGAGCTTATAAATCGCCACGCTACTCCTTACATTTATGTAAAAAAACTTGAATTTGTTGATGAGAATTTTCACCCAAGATTTTCTGCTAAGGCCCGTTCGTATAGGTATATACTAAATCACGGCGAATTTGATCCGTTTTTGGCTGATTTTTGTCATTTTTATCCGAATTTGGATATAAATTTGCTAAATTCGGTTTTATCAAATTTTATAGGCGAACACGATTTTAGCGTGTTTATGAAAGCAGGAAGCGATATAAAATCTCCCGTGCGTGAAATTTACAAAGCCTATGCTTTTAGACATAAAAATCTCACAATCATTAAATTTACAGCAAACGGCTTTTTGCGAAGTCAGGTTCGCTTAATGGTGGCAAATGCCCTAAAATCGCTTAATTCGGGGCAAAAAATAAATTTCAAAAAAGCTCTCACGCGCATACCTGCGCCGCCAAACGGGCTGTATTTAGAGCGAATATTTTATTAAAATTCATAAAATTTTACGCAAAATTTTATGAATTTATCTCAAATTTAAAGCATACTCCACATAACCGGTTTCTTTTGTGATTGTGATTACGGCGCTATCGCCGTTATCATTTGAAATAGTGATAGTGCAATCGCTATGAAAAAGCTTGTCATAAGGTATCGCAGAATTTGTAAGTTGCCCCATAGGACGACCTTTTGCGTCAAACGACACCGTGGTCATTCTAGCACAAGCCCCGCCAAATACTACATTTGTTATGCTATAAGTTTCGCCTATATTAAGCTTTTTATTCATTTTTGCGTGGTTAAAACTAAAAGCTTCGTTTGCAAAACCAGAAGTTAGGTATTTATTTGGATTCATTGGATCAACGGCAAGTTCGTTTTCACTGTTTGGATTTCCTGCATGTTCAGTAACTGCATTGTCCCAAAAGATAGTATATCTCCAAGACTTTGGCTTATCGCCTACTTTTCCGTTGTGAAACTGAATTCGCCAAGCTTTTCTATGCCAATTTGGGTCATTTGCATTAAATTTATTATCATTCATCGCAAGTTGCTGAGCATAACGGATATGAGAAGCGATTTGATCTGCTGCTTCGATTAAACCGTTGCGTTCGATTTTAGGTATCGCAACGGCTGCAAGTATGCCAACGATTACGACGATAAAGACAAGCTCTATCATCGTAAAGGCTTTGGCAAGTTTCATATTTTAGTTATTAAAGGTGTATAAAATATCGCCACCAGCAGGGTTTTGCGCAGCACTTGCGCCCACATAGCCAGTTTCAGGCTGAACAAAAATAACAGCAGTTTCACCTGCTGCATTTGTCAAAGTTATGGTGCAAGTAGCAGTATATAGCCCACCATATAAATTTGCATTATCAGCCATAGGACGACCTTTAAAATCAAACATTATATGATTTTCTCCATCGCAACCACCTTCACCTTCAAGAGCGATATTTGTTATAGAATATGTGCTTGCTAAATTTAATTTTTTATTTTGATTAGTAGCGTCAGTTCCATCTCCTGATGATGTTAAAAGTTTTACAGGATTCATCGGATCAACTGCATATTCATTAGCTTGCGGGGTTCCACTAGCGTCAATATCACTATAAATAAAATATCTAGTTCCGTCAAACTCAATTCTCCAACCTTTCCTATGCCAATTATCATCATTTGCATTGAATTTATTATCATTCATCGCAAGTTGTTGCGTATAGCGAATATGAGAAGAGAGTTGATCTGCTGCTTCGATTAAGCCGTTACGCTCTACCTTTGGTATGGCAACTGCGGCTAGAATTCCGACAACAACGATGATAAAAACAAGCTCAATCATCGTAAAAGCTCTAAAAGTTTTCATAATTTTTACCTCTATAAAAATTTGCCCCCTATTTTAGCATAAAAATGATTAAAATGCCTTTTTGATATAAAATTCATCTACCAAATTCCCAAATTTACGCACTTCAATCTTATTATCATAAAAATCTACTTCATCTTCAAAAAGCATTAAATTTGGATTTTTTTCAATCCCGTAAAATTTCAAACGCAACTGCGTTTCATAATTTTGACAATTTATCTCATAAATTCCGTGCTTTTTTAGCTTTAAACTTAAATCTTTTATAATGTCATATTTAAAAATAAAATGTTTTTGTGGTTTATCTTTAAACAAAATAGGATAAAAAATTTGGTTAAAAATAATCAAATTTGCACTAATTAGCAAAAATAAAATCGCAATAACGGCTGAAATTTTATGTGGTTTTCTAAATTCAGGCAGACGAATTCGATATGAATTTAAAAAAACACGCACCATAAGCGGTGCTGAAATAACGCAAAAAGGAAGCAGGCCCCCAAGTTCTAGTTTTTGACGAAGTGAGAAAATCAAACTCAAACAAAATGTCCCGCTTACGACAAACCAGAGTAAATTTTTTCTATCTTTTAGCCAAATTCTATAAATCGTATAAATAAAAATAAAAAGCACGGCAGGGGAAAAGGCAGCTGCGTAAATGCCGATCGTATCTAAAAAATACCCGCGCGGTTTTCCACTCGTGCCGACTTCATAAAAAATAACGCTACTTACAAAAAGCAAAATCGACGCAATCGCAAGCTCTTTTTTGCGATAATACGCCGCATACAAAAATAGACAAATATAGAAAATAGAAAAAGATTTATCGACAAAAAGCGAAATAAAAAGCGTTATAAAAAGCGGAATTTGCAAATTTGTGCTTTCAAAATATAAAATCAAAAGCGTGATAAAAATAACGATTCCTGCTGGATTTACTACGATTGCGCTTGTTAGGACGCCCGGCAAACACATATACAAAATAAGGCTTAAAACCCTATCAAATCTGCGTTTTAGCATAAATTTGGAGATCTTATAAAGCAAAATACAATTTGCAAAATGTATGAAAATGAAAGGAATTCGCAAAGCAAAATCGTTGTAACCAAAGAATTTGCACGATAAATTCGCCACTAGCGAAGTAAGGCTTTTTTCGTTATACAAAATATCGGCTTCGTAAAAACTAATGCTTAAATTTGAAATCGCAAAAAGCAAAAAGCCAAAACTAACGATAAATAAAAGCGAAATTACGAAAATTTCATTATGATAAATTTTTTGATTTTTCATATTTTTTCAACTTCCAAATAAAAAACAGCGAAACACACAGCAAAATCGCCAATGCGCTCAAAAACATATTCCAGCCGCCAAATTCGTAAATCACACCCGGCACAAAGCTACCAAGTGCGCCGCCTGCATAGTAAAAACTAACATAAAGTCCGTTGGTAATGCCTTTGTGCGAAGTCGCTTTTTTATTTACATGTGCCGTTGCCACCGAGTGAGCAGTAAAACTTCCTGCGTAAAAAACAAGCATAGAAGCAAAGATAGCATAAAAGCTCTCTATCGTCAAAAATCCAAGCGAAATAATATAAATAATAATGCCGATAAAAATAGCATTGCTCGCAGTTTTGCTTAAATTTACGATTTTTGCGACATTAAAAGATATAAAAATCCCAATAATATAACCTACATACATAAAGCCTGTTTTTGATCCGCTAAATGCGCCATCAAGCCTGACTAGCTCAAAAGGCAATATATTTAAAACGGCTTGAAAAACGAAAAACACGCCAAAAATCGCTAAATAAATATAGATATTTCGTGGGATTGATAGAATTTGCGATATATTTCTAAGGCGCGGTTTTACGAATTTGGTCTTTATTTCATCTAGCGTTTTAAGCAATAAAACACAAGCAATGAGCGTTAAAATTCCAAGCAGAATAAAGAAAAATCTCCACCCAAAAACATCGGTAAAAAATCCGCTTAAAAACCGCCCGATAAAACCACCGGCAATAGTAATACCGATATAAGCTCCCATTGCAGAAGCCACTTTTGTGTGGCTGACGCTTTGCGAAATATAGCTCATAATGCCTGTTAGCGTAGCAGGAACGATAAAACCTTGCATAATCCTAATGCTAATCATAACAGCGTATGAATCGCAAAATGCAAAGATAAATTCACTCACAGAAAATATAAAAAATACGCCGATTAGCACTTTTCGTATAGAAATTTTTTCCAAAAAATAGCCATAAATAATCGACGCAAACGCAAGTGGAACTAAAATCGCAGTTGTAAAAATAGAGGCTTGAAATTTAGAAATCTCTAAAATTTGCTCAAAATGTGGTTGCAACGGCTGCGTGGCATACATGACGCACATCGTAAGAACCGTGCAAAAATACAAAATGAGCAAATTAAAATTTTTCAAATTCACACTCCAAATTTGCTAAATCGTTATATTTTCCCAGAAAAAATTTATCCACTCGTCCGTTTGTTTAATCGCAAAATCAGGTTTAATCAAAGCATTGGTTTTATAAAAAATCACAACCGTTTTAAGGTCAATATGTGGAAATCTTTCCAACAAAATTCGCTTGATCTCAACCATGCTATCGCCACTATCGATAATATCATCGACTAAGACGACTTTATTAAATTTGCTAAGATCAGGGATATTAAAAACTTCGATTGTATCGAGCTTTCGCATCTCTTCATAAACATCGCTGTAATGAATAGAATTTATACAGCTAATGTTCCTTAAATTTAGTGCATTTGAAATGCCGTGAGCAAAAGTTAGCCCACCCCTTGCAATCGCAACTATGCAATCAGGGGCGAATTCGTCCCTGACGCGTTTTGAAATTTCTCTTACATCTTTATCAAATTCTTCAAATCCATAATATCTCATCGCCCTACTCCCTATGCGACCGCAAACACAAGCAGACTAATTCCTGCTAAGACTAAAACACCCAAATTTATATCGCTAAATCTGCGTTGAAGAAGTCTAACGAACAAATAGCTTATAAATCCAAAGCTCAAACCATTTGTAATTGAGTAAGTAAAAGGCATAAGCATAACGATGAAAAACGCAGGTATTAAGATTCCAACATCGCTATAATCAAGCTTTCCAAGCTCAGAAAACATCAAAATTCCAACCATTACTAGCACCGGATAAATCGCATTGCTTGGAATTGCTTTAAAAAGCGGAAGCATAAATAGTGTCAAAATAAAGCAAAGTGCTACAAATACAGCAGTAAGTCCTGTTCTGCCCCCTGCTTCTACACCACTTGCGCTTTCCGCAAAAGCCGTAACCGTGCTAGTTCCCATAACTGCTCCACCGACTGAGCCAACGGCATCGGCTGTTAAATTTCGTGCAAGTTTTTTCATACCTTTTGGATCTTCGTCACTAAAAATTTTTGCCCTATTTCCTACGCCTGTGAGTGTGCCGATACTATCAAAAAGATGAGTTACAAAAAATGTGATGATAAATGGTAAAAATGCTAGTTGTAACGCTCCTTTTATGTCAAGTTGCCCAAAAATAGGAGCCACAGATGACGGAAGCGAAACTAAGCCTTCCGGTTTAGGCGAAATTCCAAAAACCCAAGCCACAACAGAAGTAATCAAAATTCCAAAAATAAACGAAGCTCTAACCTTTAAAACAAAAAGTGCAATTATGATTAAAAGCCCAAAAACTCCAAGTGCAACATTTGGATCCTTTAAATTTCCAAGACCTACCAAAGTAGCAGGGTTTTCGACTATCACACCCATTTGTTTTAGCCCAATAAAGCAAATAAACGCACCAATACCAGCACTTATTGCACGACGCAAATCAAGCGGAATAGATTTTATAACCCAAATTCGGAAATTTGTAAAAGATAAAATCGTAAATAAAAGCCCACTTAAAAACACAATTCCAAGTGCAGTTTGCCAAGGAATTTCAGCACTTTTGCAAAGCCCAAATGTAAAATAGGCATTTAATCCCATACCAACGCTTAGCGCAACAGGCGTATTCGCATAAAGCCCGTTAAAAAGTGTCGCCAAAATAGTAATCAGCGCAGTTGCGGTAATTAACGCTTCATAGGGCATTCCTGTGCCACTCATAATAATGGCATTTACAGGCACGATGTAAATCATCGCCAAAAATGTGGTAATTCCCGCATTTAACTCTTGCTTGACGGAAGTTTTATTCTCGTCCAACTCAAAAAACTTCAACATTTTCTGTCCTTCTTAAATAAATTTTTTAATTATCATAAATTTGGATTTCATTATACAAACTATCGCGCTCTACCGGGATTAATCCCGCAGTTTGCACCATATCGATAAAATCTTTTTTGCTCTGACCTTTTTTGCTTTTTGCCCCTGCACTGCTTTGGATACTTTCATTTTCGATAGTGCCGTCGATGTCGTCAGCACCAAATTCTTGTGCCACAAGAGCTAAATTTAGCGTCGAAGTCGCCCAATACGCTTTTATATGCGTAACATTATCAAGCAAAATGCGTGAAATGGCAATCGTTTTTAAAATCTCAGCCGAGCCCATAGCTTTTGGCACTTCTAAAAAATTATTTTCTCTTTGATACACAAGCGGGATAAATGCGTTAAATCCACCGCCACCCGCGTTTTTAAGAGCTTCGTCTTGCAAAGCGCGAATTCGCAAAATGTGATCGGTGCGATGAGCGAAACTCTCAATATGCCCAAAAAGCATAGTTGCGTTGCTCCATCTACCCATTTTATGCCAAATTTTGTGGATTTCTAGCCAATTTTCTGAGCTAACTTTTCCTTTGCAAATTTGCTCTCTAATGCCTTCATCAAATATCTCAGCACCGCCACCCGGCATACTATCTACGCCACTTTCAATCATATTTTGCAAAGTCTCTTTATAAGGCATTTTCCATTTTCGCTTGAAAAAATCAACTTCTGCCGCGGTCATAGCTTTGATATGCAAATTTGGAAATTCGCTTTTAATTTTTTTAAAAATTCCAAAATACCATTCTGGCGTTATGTTTGGATTGTGAGAGCTTACGATATGAAGCTCTTTTACGCCACGCCCCGCGACATCTCTTGCGATAGCCATAATCTCATCTTCGCTCATCGTGTAAGATTGTTTCTCATTTTTGCGATGAGCCGAAAAAGCACAGAATTTACAGGTATCGGCACATAAATTTGACGGATTTATATGGCGATTTGAGTTAAAATAAACCTTTTTGCCGTTTTTTTCGGTGCGAATAGCGTTGGCAAATTTAGCTAGTTGGAGCAAATCCAAATCCCATAATTTCACAGCTTCGTCAAAATTTAATCTAACTTGATTTTCTAATTTTTCGATAAGTTCCAAAATTTTTTCCAAATTTATAAAATTTAATGCGGAATTATATACATTTTTTGCTTATAAAAAGGCAAATTTTTTGAATATTTTAGATATATTTACTTTTAATTTTAAACATAGTAATATAACAGCAAATTTTTGTTAAAAAGGTCTTATATGTGCGGAATAGTCGGCTATATCGGCAAAAATGAAAAAAAAGAAATCATAATAAATGGTTTAAAAGAACTTGAATATCGCGGTTACGATAGCGCAGGAATCGCCGTAATGAGCGATAAAGGTAAAGAGATAAAATATTTTAAAGCTGTGGGAAAATTAGACAATTTAAGAGAAAAAACCAAAGATTTTTCTAGCAGTGGTTTTGGCGTGGCCATCGGGCATACTAGGTGGGCGACGCATGGCAAACCAACCGAACTAAACGCTCACCCACATTTAGGCGAATATAGCTTTGTAATCCACAACGGAATCATCGAAAACTACGCAGAAATCAAAGCTGAACTTGAAGAAATTGGCGTTAAATTTTTAAGTCAAACAGATACCGAAGTCATCGTGCATAGCTTTGAAAAATTTAATAATGAAATGAAAGATCCCTTTAAAGCTTTTGAAGCTACGATTAGACACTTAAAAGGCTCTTTTGCGATTTTGCTTATCTCAAAAGCACAAAGCGATACTATATTTTTTGCTAAAAATGCGGTTCCGATGATAATCGGCAAAGATGATAAAAACGAAATATTTTTTAGCTCATCAGATGCGCCACTCATCGGTCTAGCAAAAACAGCAACCTACCTTGAAGACGGCATGTATGGCTATGCAAAAGCCGACGAAATCAAAATCTTTAAAGATAAAAAAGAGATTAAAACAGCATTTTTGGATTTGCCAAAAGATAAAAGTTTTGCCCAAAAAGAGGGTTTTAGATTTTTTATGGAAAAGGAAATTTTCGAGCAAAGTCAAGTCATCGGCGAAACGCAAATGGGTCGCGTTAAAACAAATGAAATCAAATTTGATGAACTTGATAAAAAATTGTTTGATGATATTGATGAAATCACCATTTGTGCGTGTGGCACAAGCTATCACGCAGCACTTGTTTCAAGCTATCTTTTTGAACGCATGGCAAAAATTCGCACCAAAGTCGAAGTCGCTAGTGAATTTCGCTATAAAGAGCCGTTTTTAAATAAAAACTCGCTTTTTATCGTTATTTCTCAAAGTGGCGAAACTGCCGACACGCTCGAAGCTCTTAAAATCGCAAAAAACGCAGGGCTAAAAACTCTTGCTATTTGCAATGTCGATAATAGCTCTATCGTTCGCCTTGCCGAAAGCGTAATCTTAACTCGCGCAGGAATCGAAAAAGGGGTTGCTAGCACAAAGGCTTTTGCAACGCAGGTTATGGTTTTGTGGATGTTGGTTGTGTATTTGGCGAGTTTGCGAAAAACCATAAGCAAAGACGAAATCAAAAAAGAAATCGCCGCTATGAAGCATATTCCGCAAATTTTAAATGTAAAAGATGATTTGGTCGATCAAATTCATCGCCTTAGTAAGCACTATTTACACGGACATGGATTTTTCTTTATCGGACGAGATATTTTTTATCCGCTTGCACTTGAAGGCGCTTTAAAATTAAAAGAAATTTCATATCTTCACGCCGAAGGCTACCCAAGCGGTGAGATGAAACACGGACCTATCGCACTAGCCGATGAAAGACTTTTTACAATCGCTTTAATGCCAAAAAATATTTTATACGATAAAACAAAAAGCAATGTCGAAGAGTTAGCCGCAAGGGATTCTTATATTTTGGCGATTTCTCCAAGCGAATTTAAGCTAAGCGATGATTTTATCAAAACAAGCGAACAAAATCATGCTATGAGCGAATTTTTTGAAATGATGTTGATTTTGCAAATTTTTGCACTTGAAATTTCAGTTCGCTTAGGAAACGATGTAGATATGCCAAGAAATTTAGCAAAAAGCGTAACCGTCGAATAAAGGATATACAAGTGGATACAAAACTGCGAGGTAGAGTTGATGGCAAGATGATTGTTAGCGAGAACGGCAATCAAATGTATATTTATGCACAAGCTGATGTTATGGGAAATAAAGAGCTTAAAAACGGCGATATAGTAACTTTTATAGCACAGAGTGTAAGAGCTGTTGAAATAGAAAAATTTGATACAGCAAGTGCTGCGCGTAGAGATACATTTGCACCATCACCAAATGCTTCTACGCAAAAAGTTTCATCAAAATTTACAAATTCAAACAATAATCCAAAGGTTGCAGGATTTGAATTTATGGACGAAAAAGCGCAAAAGCGCAATAAAAAGAAAAATTCTCTAACTCAAAGTTATATTTCAAATATTAAAAAATTTGGCATTTTTTCTGTGATTTTACCGCTTGTTTGTATCGGAGCGATTTTCTTTTTTATAGACGAATTAACGCAAGTCATTAAATTTGGCTTAGCCTACATCGGTATGCTAAGTGAAAGTTTTGTTTTATTGGCACTTATTGCGATTTGTTTTTTAGTTGTGATTTTATCGCATATCATACCTTCACACTCAGCATTTGCAAATTTTTCGTATGCTTCCAGAAATACTTCGATTTTAAAGCAAAATGTAAATTTCAATATGTTTTTTATACTTACATTTTTAGCCATTATCGGATGCGGGTATTATTTTGGATTTAATAGCCTAATGAGTTCGCTCGAAGTCGTCGGCGGTATCGCGCTACTCTTGCTTTTGACATATTTTTATAAATTAAAAATGTTTTATAAAGCTAGTAAAGTTTCGGGAATTTGGTTGTTTTTTGTCGCCATTTTGATTGAATTCCTTTGCGTTGCTGGTTTTTTAGCTATTGAAGTTTTAAATACTTATCAAGAATTCAAAATTTTTACACTCGGCGGTATCATACTTGCAACCCTGCTTTATATTATTTCGTATATAATGATTAATCAAATCGAAAATGACAGCAGAAATATTTGGAATGTAAGGTAAGATTTTGTTTGGACAGATTATTGGCGAAAACACTCTCGTCTCGCAAGATGATAAAAAAGAGTATTTTTGCACTAGTTTAAATTTACGCGAAATCGGTGCGGATTTTGGCGACATTGTCGAATTTACGCCAAAAGGTAGCAGAGCGATAATAACAAAACTAATAGAAAAATCCGCCCCATCTCAAAAGCCAAATTCTGCGATAAATTCATCAGATGAAAAACTTTGGCAAAATAGATACGACAATTTAAATTCGCATAAATTTGAAAATTCAGACAAAAAAGAAAAAGAAAACGCTTTTGAAAGTCTAAATTTAAATGACTACAAAGAAAATAGCGATAAATTCGAAGATGACGACTTTTGGGACGAAAATGATATGCAAAAATCAACGCAAGAATATATGCAACAATCCGAAAATTTAAAAAATAAAAAATCGTTTAAAACGCTTGTGTTTATTATTTTTATATTTTTTATCATAAATTTTTTCATAAGTTTAGCAAATTCGATAAAAGTCATAAAATTTAATTTCTAAATTCTAAAATTTTAAGAGAAAATTCAGATATTCACATGTGAATAAATCGGTTAATAACTTTCCCGTAAATTCGCTAAATTTTTAAAATTTATTTACACAAAAGCCCTAAAAATGGGTTTTTATCAAAATTGAATTTTATTCACATATAGGTGTTGCATTAAGCAAATTTTTAGCAAAATTTTGCCTAAATTCCAAACCACCATTTTTAGGTAATTTAAAATTAAGAGTTTTTTGCTCTTTTTGCGTAAAATTCCTTTTTAAATTCACTAAATTTTGAATTTAAAATCGCTTCTCGCATAGATTTGGCTAAATTTAGATAATAATGCAAATTATGCAAACTTGCTAGTCTATAAAAAGTAAGCTCTTTTGCACGAAAAAGGTGATTTAAATACCCACGCGAATAGTTTTTGCACGCGTAGCAGTCGCACTCACCATCGATTGGCTCGTGGTCGTTTATGAAGGCTGCGTTTTTGATTGAAATTTTGCCAAAACTTGTAAATAAAGTGCCGTTTCTTGCGTTTCTTGTAGGCATAACGCAATCAAACATATCAACGCCTCGCTCCACATTTTCGACCAAATCTTCTGGTGTACCGACCCCCATTAAATATCTTGGGCGATTTGTGTCGCAAAACGGCATTAAATTTTCGACCACTTCATACATTATCTCATTTTTTTCGCCCACACTAAGTCCGCCAATAGCTAGTCCGTCAAATGGCATTTCGCATAAACTTTCGGTGCAAATTTTTCTAGCCCCGTAATCCGTTCCGCCTTGAATAATGCCAAAAATATTTTGATTTACGCCAATGCCACGAGATTGATTAAATTTATGATATTCAATGGCTTCTTTTGCCCAAGATACCGTGCGTTTGACACTTAAATCAATGCGTTTTTTTAGTTTTATTTTTTCAGCAGGTTCAAGTAAATTTGGATTTTTTGGAAGCTCGACAAGATCGTCAAGTATCATCATAATATCACTTCCTAAATCATACTGCGTATCAAGCACGCTTTTTGGCGTAAAATAGTGCAAACTGCCGTCAATATGGCTTTTAAATTTAATCCCGCCGTCATCGTTTTTGGTATTAGCTCTTAGTGAAAATGCCTGAAATCCGCCGCTATCAGTCAAAAAACTTCTATCAAATTTAGAAAATCCGTGCAATCCGCCAAACTCACGCACTATTTTAGAACCGGGTCGCAAATAAAGATGATAAGTATTTCCTAAAATGATTTTTGCATCTAAAATTTCTTTCATATCAAAGGCATCTAGGCTTTTTACGGCTCCGACTGTCCCCACAGGCATAAAAACAGGCGTCAAAATCTCGCTGTGAGCAGTTTTAATAGTGCAAGCCCTTGCATTTCCGTCGGTTTTATCTATTTTAAATTCCATTTTTTGTATAATTTCCCTTTATTTTTTGGAGTTTTTATGAAGCAAATTTTAATTATATGCGACGGTATTTTAGCAAAACATTTCTTAGAAAGAGTATTTAAGATAAAAAATGTTTTGCATAATTATGTAATAATCGCAAAAAGCGACGAATTTGTGCCACAAAAGTTAAAAGATAGTGAAAATTTTTTAATTCATAGCTTTGATCCTACAAGCATTGAAAAACTGCGCCAAATAGTAATTGAGAGCGAATTTATGCAGTGTATTGTTGTTATGGAGAGCGAATTTGATACTAAAATAACCACTGCAAATTTAAAAGAAATCTCGCCTGAGTTAGAGCTTTATATAGTCGATTTTTGGGGCTTTGCAAAAGAGTATAAAAATGAAGATCATATAAAAGTTTTAAACGCTCTTTCGCTTTGCAGTTCTCGCCTAATCGGCTTTTTACCAGATAGCCCCGTTTATGCCGATAATATAGGCATAGGAAAGGGCGAGATAATGGAAGTAAAAGTGCCAATCGGAAGCTCGTATGCTTATAAAAAAGTTGGACTTTTGACGGCTCAGGGAAAATTTCAAATTCCTATGATTTATCGCCACAATAGCTATATCGTAACAAACGCAAACACAGTCATTATGCCAAATGATAGCATTTTGGTTGTGGGCGAGCCAAGTGCGCTTAGGACGCTATTTAGAACGATTAAAAAGCAAATCGGGCAGTTTCCTTCGCCTTTTGGGCTAAATTTATACGCACTGATTGATATGAAAAATATGAGCAAATCTCAAATCGAAAAAATTTTACAAACAGCACAACTTTTAAACGAAAATTTACAAAATCATAAGCTTTTTGTGCGAATTTTAAATCCGACCATAAATGAAACATTTGAAAATTTAAAAATGCTTAAAGATAATGATAAAATCGAAATTCTAATCGATTATTCCACAAAAGAAAAGCTAAATTTTTTAAATGAAACACAAAAATACAACATCGGTTTGATTATCACAGAAAATTCGCTATTTGAAATGTTTAAAGATAAATTTTATATCTTAAACATACCGATTTTAACAACCGGCGAGTGCGATTTTAAGGATATTACAAAAAGCGTTGTAGTTACAGCAGGAGCAAACGCAACGGAGGAATCTAGCGTTATTTTCGACATTAGTGCTCAATTAAATTTAGATATTTATCTATATTTTTTCAATCAAAATTTAAATACAAAACAGGCTTTTATAGAAAATTATAAAAATTTAGCAAAGCTTTTTAGACAAAAGCTTCATATCTGCGATGATAGCAACAAAAATCCGATTTTAACACTATGCAAAGATAGTAAATTTTTACAATTCGTCCCGTTTGATGAGAAAATTTTAGGCAAAAATTTAACAGCAGCATTTAGCAAGGATTTGGATTTAATGTATCCAAAACTTAAAAATAATTATCAAATTTTTATCCCAAGTGGGTATGAATATGAAAATTTATGATACAATTTTGTTAAAATTTAAGGCATAAAAATGGAAGTTAAAATAGATTTAGGCAAAAATTCATACAGCGTTTTTATAGATGAGTTTAAAAATTTAGAACTTAAAGGCAAAGTCGCAATCATCACAAATCCCAAAGTAAGCGGTTTGTGGCTTGATTTTTTGTTATCAAATTTAAAGTGCGATGAAAAATTTATCATTAGCATTCCTGACGGCGAAGAGTATAAAAACATGAGTAGCGTTAGCCAAATTTTAGAACAACTTTTTAGCTCTCGCTTAGATAGAAAAAGCACACTTATCGCTCTTGGCGGTGGCGTTATCAGCGATATAACTGGATTTTGCGCTAGTATTTATGAAAGGGGAATAAATTTTATAAATATCCCAACAACGCTTTTAGCGCAAGTCGATGCCAGTGTGGGTGGCAAAACAGGCGTAAATTGCAAATTTGGCAAAAATTTAATCGGCTCGTTTTATCAACCAAAAGCCGTTTTTTGCGAAAGCAGATTTTTATCTACCTTACCGAAGCGAGAATTTGGAGCAGGAATAGCCGAAGCCGTTAAAATGGCAGTTATGTTTGATAAAGAATTTTTTGAATTTTTTGAAAAATCCGATTTAAAAGATAGTTCGCAAATCGCAAATTTAATCGCAAAATGCGTTAAAATCAAAGCCGGTGTCGTCGAAAAAGATGAAAAAGAAGCTGGAATTCGTGCCGTTTTAAACTACGGACACACATTTGCTCATGTGATTGAAAATTTGACAAATTACAAAACATTTCTGCATGGCGAAGCAGTCGCAATCGGCATAGTAATGGCAAATAACCTGGCTTTAAAATTAAATTTAATCACGCAAAATGAGTGTGAAAGAATTTGCAAAGTTTTGCAAAAATTTGATTTGCCGACCGAATTTAAGGTTAAAAATGTCGATGAATTTTATGATTTATTCTTTTTAGACAAAAAAAGCGAGAATAAAAAAATCAAATTTATCCTGCCGCAAGGCATAGGAAATTTCATCATAAAAGACGATATTAGCGAAGTTTTAGTAAAAGAAGTATTGCGAGATTTTGCATGAGAGCATTGAAATTTATATTTTTTGGTCTGATTTTTTTTAGTTTTTTATACGCCGATGAAAATCAAAGCGATAATACGCAAAATAGATATGCTACGCAAATTTCTGAATTAAAAACACAAATAGAAGCGATAGATGAAAAGCTAAAAGATGATGTTTGGCTGATACGATTTGCAAATTTTTCTAACTATCACGAGCTTGAAAACTCTCTAAATGAAAGCCAAAAAAAACTTGAAATCACTAAAGATAAGGAAGAAACAGCGGATTTAGAACGCAAAATTCAAAATCTACAAGAGCAAATTTCGCTTCTTAGCGAATTTGAGAAAACGCCGTTTTCAAGCGTAGTGCAAATGCCCGAAATCGATGAAATTTCACGCATAAAAAACCCTTTTGCTATTATTTCAGGTTATTCGAATATCAAAAATTTACAATCGCTTAAAAATGAACAAAAATCGCGCATAGAGAGCCTAAAACAAGTAACTGAAAGACTAGAACAAAAAGAAGAAATTTTTGCTCAACTGCTTAAATTTGAACCAAATTCTCAAAATTCAAAAGCATACTCGGATTTAAAATTTGAACTTGGCGAATTTAAATCGGCTCTTAGGCTTGGAAATACCACTTACAGCGTGTATGAAAAGAAAATCGATGAACAAATTTCAACTCTTACAAGCGATATAAAAACTCAGGCAAAAAGAGCTTTAAATATCGCTATTTTGATAATCGCAACGATTTTAATATCATTTTTATTTAAGGCGATTGCGAAAAAATATATCAAAGATAACGAAAATTTCTATCTCGCAAATAAAATCATAAATGTCATAAATTTCTCGGTAATTGCGCTTATTTTATTGCTTTCGTATATCGAAAATATGAGCTATTTTGTAACCGTGCTTGGTTTTGCATCTGCTGGTTTAGCTATTGCGATGAAAGATATGTTTATGAGTTCGCTTGGCTGGATTGTTATCGTTTTTGGGGGCGAATTTAGGGTCGGCGATCGCATAAAGGTCAAAAAAGACGGAGTTGTATATGTCGGCGATATTATCGATATTTCCGTGCTTAGGATTACCATTTATGAAGATATTACCTATACGACTTGGAAGGAAAACAAAAGAGCCGGACGGATAATTTTTATACCAAATAACTATATTTTTACAGATCTTATTTCAAATTATTCTCATAGCGGTATGAAAACCGTTTGGGACGGCATTGATATAATGCTAACTTTCGATAGCAATCACAAAAAAGCAATGTATATAATAAAAAATATAGCAAGAAAATATTCAAAAGGTTACACCGATATAGCCAAAAAACAAATGTCAAAACTGCGTTCGCAATATAGCATAAAAAATCCAAATGTAGAGCCTAGAATTTTTAGCTTTTTTGAGCCTTATGGAATTCAAATTTCAGTTTGGTATATGACAAATTCATACGCTACTTTGGGACTTAGAAGCAATATTTCTAGCGAAATCCTAGAAGCCTTACAAAAAGAAGATGACATAACTATCGCTTATCCGTCTTACACACTTTGGCGTGGAAAAAAAGAAAAAATTCCGCCTGAAATAGCGCAAATGTCTGAAAATATGGGAACGCTCTTTTGAAAGTTTTTGTAAAAACATTTGGCTGTCGCACAAACATTTATGATAGCGAACTTATAAAAAAAGAGCTTACAAGTGCCGTTTTAACGCACGATGAAAAGGAAGCCGACATTATCATCGTAAATTCTTGCACCGTTACAAACGGCGCAGATAGCGATGTGCGAAACTACATAAACAGAGCAAATCGGCTTGGCAAAAAGGTTTTACTAACCGGTTGTGGCGTAGTTAGTCGCGGAAAAGAGCTTTTTGAAAAAGGTAGCGTTTTTGGCGTTTTTGGTATGAGCGAAAAGGAAAAAGTCGGCGAATTTGTAAATTTACAAAAGAAATTTTTTGAGCTTGGAAATCTAAAATTCAGCGATAAAAATTTGGTAACAAGCTACGAAAATCACACAAAAGCCTTTATAAAAATTCAAGAAGGTTGCGATTTTAACTGCGCTTACTGCATTATCCCGTCCGTGCGTGGCAAATCTCGCAGTATCGATGAAAACTTAATCATAAACGAAGCAAAAGAGCTAGTCGCAAATGGTTTTTCTGAAATCGTGCTAACAGGCACAAATATCGGCAGTTACGGCAAAGATAAAAACTCCACTCTTGGCAAACTTATTGCAAATTTGGGCAAAATTCAAGACATAAAACGAATTCGTCTTGGAAGCGTTGAGCCAAGTCAAATCGATAGCAGTTTTAGAGAAATTTTGCGTGAGAGTTGGTTTGAAAAGCACCTACACATCGCACTTCAACACACTTCGCAAAAAATGCTAAGCATAATGCGCCGTAGAAATAAAGCGCTAAAAGACTTAGAGCTTTTTTGCGAGTTAGCAGAGCTTGGATTTGCTCTTGGGACTGATTTTATCGTCGCTCACCCGGGAGAAAGCGAAGAAATTTGGAACGAAGCAGTCGAAAATTTCAAAAAATTTCCGATAACGCATATCCACGCTTTTATCTTTTCGCCACGCGATAACACGCACTCGGCGACACTTCCGCACGACATAAACGGCGAAACGGCTAAAAAACGGCTAAAAATGCTTCAAAATATCGTGCTTTTAAATAATTTAGAATTCAGAAAAAAACATTATAATAAATTTTTAGATGTTTTAATCGAGCGTAAAAATGGTGAATTTTACGAAGGTTTTGATCAATTTTATAATAAAATTTTGGTAAAATCTAATCAAAATTTAGCAAAAAAATGGGTGGAGATTAAAAAATATGAAATCACAACTAACGCAAATTTGGCAGAAATTTAGGTTTAACAAATTAAACATAATTTTATTTTTTTCCCTTATTTTAGTTGTTTTACTTAGCATTGTTTATTTTAAAAATGATACAAATTATATAAAATTTGAAGATTATCAAAAGCTAGTTGAATCAAATTTGATTGAAAAAGCCAACATTGACGGCGATACTTTGCAAATCGTTTATAACGGCAGAAAATACTCGATTTTAAAAGATATTGTTGATTTAAAAGAGCTTGGAAATCATGTTTTAATCACAAAAAGCGAGAGTTCGGATGCTTCGTATTTGATATTTGAACTCATTTTGATAACATTTTTCTTTTTCTTAATGATTTATTATTTTGAAACGATAAACGCAAAACGCCGAAAGCTAGAAATGGCAAAAATGGAAAAAATTCAATCGCAAATGATGAAAAATAGCGAAACTACCGTCATAAATTCCGTCATTTCAGAAGTTAAATTTAAAGATGTTGCGGGCATTAGCGAAGTTAAAGACGAGCTTATCGAAATCGTTGATTTCTTAAAAAATCCGTCAAAATACAAAAATTTCGGCATAAAACTTCCAAAAGGAATTCTTATGGCTGGACCTCCCGGAGTTGGAAAAACTCTCATCGCAAAAGCCGTCGCAGGCGAAGCCGGGGTGCCGTTTTTTTACCAAAGCGGAGCGACATTTGCCGAAGTTTATGTAGGCGTTGGCGCAAAAAGAGTTAGAGAGCTTTTTGCCAAAGCAAAAGCAAATGCGCCTTCTATCATTTTTATCGATGAAATCGACGCCGTGGGAAAAAGTCGTGGCGAGGGTCGCAACGACGAGCGAGAAACTACGCTAAATCAGCTACTAACCGAAATGGACGGCTTTGAAGACAACAGCGGAGTTATCGTCATCGCCGCAACAAACAAAATCGATATGATCGATGAAGCCCTACTTCGCTCAGGCAGATTTGATAGACGAATTTTTATCTCTCTACCAAACTACCACGATCGCATTGAGATTTTGAAAATTTATCTAAAAGATAAAAAATGCAATGTAAATTTGGAAAAAATCAGCCGTATGAGTGTCGGTTTTAGTGGGGCTGGACTTGCCACACTTGTCAATGAAGCAGCCATAAACGCGCTAAAACGCAAAAGCAAAACTATCGAGCAAATCGATTTTGAAAATGTAAAAACAAAGGTGCTTTTCGGTAGCAAAAAGTCGCAAATTTTAAGCGAATACGAAAAGGAAATTCAAAGCTTTTACCAAGGCGCAAAGGCTTTAAGTGCGTTTTGGTTTTCGCTTGATTTTGATAGAATCGGGCTTTTGGAAGATAAAATCATAGGCTTTGAAGCCGAAATCGAGTCAAAAACGCAAATACTAAATCAAATAAAAGTCCTACTTAGCGGTGTCGCGGCACTTAAAATTCATAAAAACGACACATTTACAAACGGAAGCGAAGATATAAAATACGCAACATACCTAGCCCAAAAAATGGTTTTTGAATACGCAATGGGCGATAGTTTCATACCAAACGGCGAAAATGTAACAAAAATTTTATATGAGTGCTTTGATGAAGTCAGCGAAATTTTACGCAATTCACAAAGCAAACTAACTCAAATTTCAAAGCAAATTTTTGTTTATGAATATATCGACTACGAAAAAGTCAAAGAAATTTTCACTAATGAAATTGAAAATCAAAAAGAAAGCGATGAATAATGGTAAAAATCGGCATATTAACCACAAGCGATAGAGCCAGCAAGGGCATTTACGAAGACTTGGGTGGAGCAGAAATAAAGCGAATTTTAGATGAGTGGCTCGTCAGCGAACACGAGTATTTTTACGAAGTCATCAGCGATGATTTTGAGAGTATAAAATCAAATTTGATTAAATTTTGCGATGAATTTGGGTGTGATTTGGTTGTTACCACAGGCGGCACAGGACCTGCACCACGCGATGTTACGCCCGAAGCGACCGTCGCCGTGTGCGATAAAATTCTACCCGGCTTTGGTGAGCTAATGCGAAGTGAGAGTTTAAAATTCGTCCCAACGGCGATTTTATCACGCCAGACGGCAGGAGTGCGTGGCAAATCGCTCATCATAAATCTACCCGGTCAGCCAAAAGCGATAAAAGAATGCTTAGAGCCTATTTTCCCAGCTGTGCCATACTGCATAGACCTCATCGGCGGAGCCTACATAACTACCGACGAGAGCAAAATGAAAGTTTTTAGACCGAAAAAGAAGTAAATTTTTAAATTTGACAATTAATTTGCATTGAAGTAAATAAAAATTTTAAGATATTTCAAACTACAAATTTGCTAGAATTTCGCCTTTAATACAAAAAGGAAGTCAAATGCACGAGCAAAACGGGGGCAACTCTTTGTCCTTTGATAACAATAAAGAAAATTCTTTGCCCCTTGACAAAAATAATCAAAACTCGCAAATTCAAAGCCAACAAATTCAAAATCCAGCGCCATATAGCCTAAATACGGCTTATATGTTTTACTTGCTTTTGGGATTTTTTAGCGCACATAGATTTTATTTGGGTCGTCCGGTGAGTGCAGTTTTTCAAATGTTAGGCGCATTTGGATTTTTGATTTGGAGTGGTTTAATTTTTGTGGCTTTTTTATTTTCAAGTCCCGATACAATCGAATTTTTAAATAGCACAATTCCTAATTTAAATTTTGATTTAAATAACCCCGAAGATAAAAAATTCGTAAGTAAGATTATCAAATCAACCACCGTCTTTGCCTTGCCAAATTTAATCTACTTGCTTTGGATTATTAGCGATTTTTTTCGTTTGGAAAATATGGTAAATGAATCAAATGCCCAAAAAGGCGTGGTTAAGACGAGTGAGAATTTGCAAAATTTGCACTATGAATTCAGCCAAAATGAAACGCAAAACAAACTAAGTTCAGCTAAAACTTTGCTTTATATCGGTTGTGGAATTTTGATTTTAATGGCTATTTTGGGGCTTTTTAACATAGAAATTCAAACTCTTAAATTTACGCAAATCATCGGCTATGTGTGTTGTGCTGTTGGAATTTGGTTTGCGAGCGATATAATTTGCTCTCGCACACTTATGCGAAATGTTATCATTTTAAATATAGTCGAACTAATAAACATAGTCCCTTTGATGATGATTTTATTTGGCGATAAAAGTGCGATATATCTAGCTTTTGGAGCGATTTTTACCATTTTAATAGTGATTTATGAAATGTTTATTTATAAAGAGCTATATGAGTGCTCGGGGCGCAAAATTTTCACTCAGGCGTTTTTTGTATGTGCGTTTTTTACGATTGCCCATTTTGCGCTGTGCATTTTTAACGCGAATTTAGCTCTTATTTTATCTGGCGTTGCTAGTATCGTAAATTCGCTCTTTATCATCGCAGCGACAAAAGAAAGCGATGAATTTAGCGCTTCAAACAATAGCTATTATTTAAAAAATTTAAGTTTTCACTTTTCAGAGCTTAATAGATAATTTTTTACATAAGGAGAGAAAAATGATGAGTTTTACTCAGGCAGTTAGGGTTTGCCTAAGAGAAAAATTCGCTACTTTTAGCGGCAGAGCTAGTAGAAGCGAGTATTGGTGGTTTGTGCTTTTTATGGTTTTAGTTGGTATCGTAACTAGCATTTTGGACGCTGTTTTTGGCACGGAGATTTTACTTGGTGTGGATAAATACGGAAATCCACAAATACTTGGCATCATCACCACTATCGTAAGTTTAGCACTACTTCTGCCATGCTTTGCCGTGACTTTTAGAAGATTGCATGATAGAAATTTACCCGGCTGGTATATATTTGTGCCGTTTATTCTTTTGATTGTTGCTTCGATACTTGCCGGAATTCCTATTTTAGCGCTAATATTAGCTGTTGCAAGTATAGGATTTTCGATTTATATTTTGGTTATGGAAATTCTAAAAGGCGACAACGGCACAAACAACTACGGACCAGACCCGCTAAATCCAAACTCGAATTCAAGTATATTTTAAATTTCATCTCGCAAGAATTCGCAAACTAGCAAATTCTTGCGACAAATACATTAAATTTAAAACTCAATTTTAAATTTTGTAATCTTATTTTCGCTTTGACAGATTGCTTTAAATTTTAACTCGTCGCAGTATTTTTTAACCAAACTTAGTCCTATGCCAAAACCGCCCTTTTCTTTATTAAAACGGGCAAATTTTTCATAAATTTTAGCTTGATTTTCTTTTGAGATGGTTTCGCCTGTGTTTTGAATTTCAAAATATTTCTTTGTCAAATTCACGCAAATTTCGCTGTTTTCGTCGCAGTATTTTATGGCATTTGATAAAATATTATCAAAAATTTTCTTAAATTTATTCTCATCGGTTTGTAAATTTAGCTCTTCTAAATTTGCTTTAATTTGCAACTTCTTATCATTTAGCATAATATTAAAATACGAAATTCGCTCTTCTATCAAAGCCTTAATATCAACCGATTTTAACTCATTTGGCTCGTTTTTAAGATTTAAATTTACCAAATCATCATACAAATTTGAAAGCGTTTTACTTGCAGTTTTTATGTTTGCAAGATATTTTTTTGGATTGGCTTCAAACATTTCTACGCTCATTAAAATGACACTTAACGGCGTATTTATTTCATGCGTAGCGTCCGTGATAAACGATTTTAGCGAATTTATTTGATGATAAAGCGGACGAAACGAAAGACGAATAATAAAATATGAAATAAGCAAAAATGCTACCACGCAAACCACCGCAAAAATAGCTATTTGAGCGATTACTTCGCGAATTTCTTCGCCGTATTCGCTATCTTCAATATAGACTTCATAACCACTGCCGTGCCTAAGCGGAATAAATGTCTTAAAGGTCATTTTTCCGTCTTCCACTCTAAATTTATCGGTTCTTTCAGATTTTTTTATCTTTTTAAATTCGTCCTTGCTTAAACGCCCTAGTTTTGGGCTTTCTTTTGAACTAGGCGTTATATCAATACGCAAGTCATCATCAATCTCGTCATAATTTATATTTTCTATTCCACCGGTTTTAAGCCCTATATCGACTTCTCTAAGCGCACTTAAAATCTCTTTTGCCGATTCTCTTTGGATATTTTGTTTTGCCGATGAGTAATAAAACCACGAACAAGCAACCAAAAACACCAAACTTGTCAAAATATATAACAAAAATATCGGCAAAGCATGATTTTTTCTAATCTGCATAAGAGTAACCGACCTTTGATTTAGATACGATTTTATCTTTTAGATATAGCCTAAGATTGCGTATATAAACGCGCAAACTTAACTCACTTGGAATTTCATCGTAACTCCAAATGGCATTAAAAATTTCGTCTCTGCTGACAAATTGTCCCCGTTTTTGAAGCAAAAGCGCAAGCAAATCAAGCTCTTTTTTGGATAGTTTTATCATTTTTCCGTCTTTGTAGAGAATCTTGTCGTAAATATCAAAAACATATCCGTCGCCCAAATCATCTTTTTTGTTGATTTTGTGAGCAAAATTTCGCTTTAAAAGATTATTTACACGAAGCAAAAGCTCGGCTAACTCAAACGGCTTTTTCAAAAAATCATCACAACCACTTAAAAAGCCCTTGTTTAAATCGTCCAAGCTATTTAAGGAAGTTACAAAAATGCAAGGTGTGAGTTTTTCGGCATCTCTTAGCTCACGCAAAAGCTCAAAGCCGTTTCCACCGATAATCTTAACATCAAAAATCCACAGATCAAAATTTCCTTCGTAAGCCAAGTCAAGGGCTTCATCGTAACTTTTACACCCTGTTACAACAAAACCCTTTGATGATAGATAATCACATATCATATCATTTAACATATTTTCATCTTCCAAGACAAGAATTTTATTCATCCCGGTCTCCTTTTTAAATTTTTAGCCTTATTTTGGTTCAAGTTTTGGTTTTGGTTGTGGCGGAATTTCAGCTTCTCCTTTACCAAATTTTGGTCTTACCGGCTTCGTGCCGTTAAAATCTTTTCCAAATTTTGGCGCATGTCCAAAACCGCCTTTACCGTCCTTTTTAAAATGTTTTATTTTATCATTTTTTGAACCAAACTTACAAGCCTGTGTATTAAATTCTGCTTTTTCGGCACTTGAAAGCGAATCAAGTTGTGCATTATAGGCTTTTTTAAATTCGCTTATAAATTTTTTCTTTTCTTCTGGGCTTTTTCCACTTAGCTCATTTTTCATTAAATTATGAAATTTAAAACAAGTCTCCATTATTTCCTTTTTTTGAGCACCAATTCTTTTATCTAGCTCAAAAGCCGAATTTGCTAGTGAAGCAGGACTTTTGCTATCTGTTGAAGCGATGATTTGTGCATTTGTTTTACCACTAAAATCAGCCGCAACTAACGAAGTAGCCAAAACGGCAGCTAAAACTAAAAATTTTGTTTTCATTTTTTATCCTTTCGTAAAAAATTAGTCGAATTATAAATCATTTTTGTTAAAGCTCGGTTAAGTGTTTAAAATCGAAATTTTGCTATAATTCGACCTAAAAAAGGCAAACTTTATGAAGATAAAATATAAATTTTTTAAAAACTGGGGCTATGCTATGAAGGGCTTGGGCGATGTTTTAAAAACGGAAATGAGCTTTCGCATAGAGCTTGTTTTTGTCGTGATTTTTAGCATTGTAAATCTATTTTTGCCGATAAATTTAACGCTTCATTTAGTGCTTGAAATGGCACTTTTTGGCGTATTAATAACTGAAATTTTAAACTCTGCTATCGAGCGGATTGTAGATTTAGTAAGCCCCGAGTGGAACGAACTAGCAGGGAAAGCCAAAGACGCCGGTTCGGCAGGGGTTTTTTTAAGCATTACAATCGCCGTGATTTGCTGGGTTTTGGTTTTAGCAAATTTGATTTTTAGCTGAATTTAGCGTTAAATTTGCCAAATTTATTACAATTTTACAAATTTGATTTAAAATTTAGCAAATTTACTCTTCAAAAATCGCTCTATTGATTTTTTCCACGAAATTTATCGGATTGACACTAGTTCCGTTTATGGCGATACCAAAATGCAAATGAGGACCGCTCACACGCCCTGTTGCACCGCTAAGTCCTATTAAATCGCCCCTTTTTACGCTATCGCCAACTTTAACCAAAATTTTATCTAAATGATAATACTGTGAATAAATTCCGCCGCCATGATCGATGATAACAGAACCGCCCGCATAATACCTATCTTTTGCGATTTTTACTACGCCGTCATTAGCAGCGATGATTTCGGTGCCGACAGCAGCGCGAAAATCGGTTCCTGAGTGATAGCTTTTTACGCTTCCGTTAAAAATGCGTCCGTTACCAAAATTCGAAGTGATTTTGCTATCCAAAGGCACGATAAAAGGCTCGTTAAATAGATATTTTGGCGTTGTTTTTGCATAAATCGCCACAGCTTCATCATACTCTTTTTTTATGCGAGATTGAACGGATTTTGGTGGATTTACTTTGGCTGGTTCGACACTTAAAACTTCTTTTTTATACTCACCTTGTTTTAAATGAACAATTTCATTTTCTTCGCCCCAAATCGTAGTGATTTTTAAATTTAAATCATCTTTTTGGCGATAATTTGCAGGTAAAATCGCAATAAATTCGCTATCGTTTTGCGGATTTATCGTCAAATTTATCTTTTTTTTGTCTAAAAAAGCACTTTTGACACTTTTTTTGTCAAATTTAAGTATCAAAACATCGCCGTTTATAATCTCGTGCGAAAACAAATTTACTAAAAAAAGGGCTAAAATCACTAAATTTTTCATAAAATTTCCTAAATTCGTTATTTTTTGTTGAATTTTTATTCAAAAATTGGCGTAAAAACGCAAATTTACTGCTATAATAGCGAAAGCATTATTTTAAAAGGATTAAAAATGAAAAAACTTTTACTTTCTACAATCTTAGTTCTTTGTGGTTACTTGCACGCAGATGTGAGTGCAAACCAAGAAGTAATTGCAGCTACAAATGTTGTAAAATCGTTTGCACATGACAAAAATTTTGGGGTTTCTGCACAATATATTAAAAATGCAAAAGCCGTTGCTATTTTAACCGATGTTAAACGCCTTGCAGCCGGCGCTTCTATCCAATACGGCGACGGAATTTTTAGCGTAAAAGGCGAAGACGGCGAGTGGAGCGCTCCGATTTTCATTAAATATCGTGGTTTTGGCGCAGGAATTCAAGCAGGATATGAAACAAGTGATGTTGTAATGCTTTTCCAAACTACAAAATCTTACCAAGATATTTTTAACGGTATGGAAACATTAGAAGTAAATGCTGGTGCAACTATCGGTGAAGGTTATAGAAATGGTGCAGCGACTGATTTACCTGACATTTCAGCATGGATGGTAAGTCCTGGCGAACAAACAGGTGTTTTTGTTGGTGCTTCACTAGATCACGCTAAAATCGTAATCGACGATCAACTAACAAATGATTATTATGGTAGAATTTATGATTATGAAGATATTTTAAATGATTCTCCAAAAGCTACAAAATATACTAGAAATTTAAAAGATACACTTAGAAAATATATTTCAAACGCTCAGGCTTACAATGTAGGTGACGCAAAAGCCGTAGCACCTATAAATACCGTTGCTAAAAAATATCAAAACGGAAAGCCGATTGTTTCAAATCGCCCATATAACAAAGGCGTAAGAAAATAATTTTCCTTTATCGTTTTATAAATCTAGCCGAGAGAAATCTCGGCTTTTTTTATTTCTTTTACCAACTCTCGTATAAAATTTCCACTCCGTCATATTCCCAAAAAGCCTTTGGTGTAAGATACAAACCTTTAAAAATAGGTGCATTAATTTGTGTATATTTTGGGGTAAAATTTGGATAAATTTTAAAAATTTCACGCTCAATGAGCGTGGTGCAGTATAAATTTGGCTCAGTTGATTTTGCTAAAATAAATTTTTCACCAAGCTTGGCTTTTAAATTTTGCACAAGCTCGTTTTTTTGCGTTTGACTTAAAAAATTTATCCGTGCCACGCCAAGACTTCTAGCGTGAGATAAAAACTCATCAAATTCGCTTAAAATCACGGCATTTTCGCCACCGCTCTCGCCACTTGTGGTCGCATGTAACAATGTGATCGGTTCTAAATTTACAACGATTGCGATATGAGAATATTTAAAATCGCTGACTTGTGAAATCAAAACGCTATCAAATTCATCGCCTAAGCGAAAAACCAAATCTCCAAGCTCCAAATTTGGCAAATTTACCAAATCGACACGAGTTAGAGTTTTGATTTTTTGCGTTTTTATGGCTTTAAATTCACCAAAAAGAGTGTTAAAATGCAAGTTTTGCGGGACTAACACCAAAACAAACGCGATAACCCCGCAAACAAAAAACAAAAATCTAAAAAAGAAAGTCCCTTTTTTCGACATTTTTTAACTTACAATTTAATCTTCCACTTGCCTTTGTGATCTTTTTTAAGTTTTGCATGTTCGCTTTGTGTCGAGCCGTCTTTAAAAACTACACTCATGCTAATCTCTGCAATGTCTTCGCCGATAGTTTTATCGACAATCTCGATTTTTTGCAAACCGCCGTGATTTTTAGCTCTTTTCATCGCTTCGCTAACCATCATACCCATTTTACCTTCGAGCGCAGGTTTGACGCTTTCATCTTTCATCTCTTTTTCACTAAGATAAATCAGGCTAACAGCTGTTTTGGTATCGCCTTTATAAGCAGCTTCTATGAAGCTTTTTGCCACATCTTCGGCACCACCGCCGCCACAACCGATTAAAAACAGCATTGCAACAATTGCTAAAAATAGCTTTTTCATACCTGCTCCTTTATTAAAAATTTAAAAACTAATCTCTTTAATATCAGCGACTTTCAAAAACGCATTGTAAATTTGACCGATATTTGCTATGCGATTTGCTTTGATTTTTGGGTCATTTGCATTTATCATAACCTTATCGAAAAACTCGTCAATCACGCCTTTTAAGCCAAAAAGAGAATTTAGATAAGCTTTATAATCGCCGTTAAATTTAATCTCGTCAAATGCCGAATTTAACGCCTTTTCAGCATCATTTTCAAACAAACTTTCATCGAGCGAACCGATTTTTTCATCTTTTATGATATTTGCAAGGCGTTTGAAAGTGGCGAAATTGTCCTTAAATTCGCTACTAACGCTAATCTCGCCAAGCGCGTTAATCGCGCTATCAAGTTTTTTAATATCATTTTCGCCACTATTTATACACGCTTTTACCACAGACGGATTAAAATCATAAAGCGTATAAAGGCGATCTTTGATAAAATTTAGCAGTTTTTGCGTATCAAATTTTTTATAACCAGCCAAAACTTCATCGCTTAGGCTTTTAATATCTAAGTTTAAATTTGAGTTTAACGCTATTTTTATTATCCCCAAAGCTGCCCTGCGAAGCGCGTAAGGATCTTTGTTTCCGCTTGGAATTTTATCAATGCTAAAAAGCGCAAAAAGTGTTTCAAATTTCACCGCCATTGCCACAACCGAGCTAAAAATTCCACTTGGCAACTCGCTATTTTCGCCACTAGGCAGATACTGCTCTTTTATAGCTTTTGCCACAAGAGCGTGTTCGTTTTTCGCTTTTGCGTAGTATCCGCCCATAATGCCTTGAAGTTCGCTAAATTCGCCAACCATTGTGCTTGTAAGATCTGCTTTACTAAGCATTACGGCTCGCTCTAACGCTTCTTTATAATCTCCACCAAATTCAGCCCTAAGCTCACTATCAAAACGCCCAGCAAGAGCTTTTGCGACAGCTACTTCACGCAACTCTTTATCATAAACGCTACCAAGCTCATTTAAATAAGCCACGCTTTTTAACTTTTCTGCGTTAAATTCGGCATTTAAATCGCTCTCCCAAAAGAATTTCGCATCGCTCAAACGCGCTCTTAAAACCTTTTCATTTCCTTTTACGATAAGTTCGCTATCATCGCTGATTGCGTTGCTGACGACGACGAAGTGGTTACTTAACTCGCCGTTTTTAAACACAGGAAAATATCGTTGATTTTCCTTCATCGAAGTGATAATTACTTCTTTTGGAACGCTTAAAAATTCACTCTCAAACTCCCCAAGCAGGGCAGTCGGATACTCAGTAATAGCTACAACTTCATCAAGCAAATCTTCATCGATTTCGATTTTAAAGCCAGTTTCTTGCTCTATTTTTTCAAATTCATCTAAAATTTTTGCTTTTCGCATAATATCTTTTAAAATCACGCCGTTTTTAGCCAAAAGCGAAAAATATTCGCTAGAAGAGTTAAATTTAATCAAATCGTAGCCAAAATTTCTGTGTGGAAAAAAGCCATTTTGCGACTTTACGCCAAAAATTTCAAAGTCTAAGAATTCGCTTCCAAGCAGACAAGCCACACTTCGTATAGGGCGAATAAATTCAAACTCGCCCGTCCCCCAGCGCATAGATTTGCCAAAATTTAAACTTTGCAAAAATTCATTTATCATAACAGGCAAAATTTCACGGCTTTTTGCGCCTTTTTGAATCGATTTATGATACAAAACTTCCTTGCCGTTAATCTCTTTAAATTTAAGCTCGTCTTGGCTTATTCCGCATTTTGTGGCAAAACTGAGTGCCGCTTTTGTGAATTCGCCATCTTTTAACGCCACAGCCTTTGGCGCACCGATATTTTCTATCTCTTTATCGGGAGCAAATTCCATAAAATCTTTGTGAAAAATCACAAGACGGCGCGGCGAATACTCAAATTCAAACTCGCTTTTTAGCGAATTTTTATCCAAAATTTGCTCCCATTTAGCGCCGATATTTGGCAATTCCTTTAAAAAGGGAATCGCAGGGAGCTCTTCAACTCCGATTTCAATCAATAGTTCCATTTTCGTCCTTTTTATTTTGTTTTCGTTTTTCGTTTTTTTCTATCATCTGTTTGTTAAAACCCACAACCATAAAAATCATAAAAATCACAAATAAAATCAGTAAAATTTTATGTATCATCGAACAATAAATTCCTTTTTGCCTTTATAAATCGTAAAAAATGCGTTTTCAAATTCAAAATTTTTGCCGTTTTTTACCTTTCCGTTTTTTCCATAAATCAAAAATTCGCCAAATTTGGTTTTTATAACTCCATTTTCAACATCGCCTTTTAGTTTGCCAACAACATCGCCGCTTCGCAAATTCGCAAAATCGCCTTTAAATAAATGCTTTTCTAAATCGCCGTCATTTCCGTGATTTTTAAGAATTTCAAATTCATTTATTTCGTAATTTGAATTATAAATTTTAGCTTTTTTTACCAAAATATCGACTTTATCGCCAACCTGCACGGCTTTATTATCGCCAAAAACAAAAACGCCCCGTCCGTCTTTTGCGATAGCAAAGCCTTTTTTGTCGATGAAACTAACCACAGCATTTTGAATTTTAACTTCATTTTTCAAATTCGCTTGTCCGTAAATTTCATCGATATTTACACTTTTTGGCGATTTTTTGAAAAACGAAAATTCCTTTTTTGGTTGCGTTTTTTGCTCATCAATTATGATTTGTTTAAATTCTTTTTTGACAACCTTATCTTTATCGCTCGTTAGAACAAAATAAATCGGGTCGTGATCGGAAGAGTTGTTGCTACTTCTAAAAACCTTAAAACTATCTTTTTTATAGCCAAGTCTTGCAAAACCAAAAAGCTCAGAACTTAGCAAAATATGATCTAACGCCCTGCCTGTGATATGTGAGCTTTTTTTAAACCAGATAAAATCCCACAAATCAGTATAATTTTGCGTATCGATAATCTCTCTTAAAAGCGAACTTTTACCATAATCTGTATTAAAATCGCCCAAAATAACGGCATTTTTGATACCGCTTACGCTATCGCCTAAGAAAATCGTATTTTTTCGTCGATCTAAAAATGAGTTTTTCGCACTTAAAAAATGTGTCGTAAATACGGCGATTTCCACGCCCTCAAACTCAAAATCAAGCCTTAGAATATCTCTTGTTTTTATCTCTTTGCTTCTATAAAATTTGCTATTTTTAGGTTTTATTTTTGATAAAAATCCAACGCCAACTGGCGAATTTTTAGAAGCTGAAAATTCATAAAATTCATAACCACTTAAATTTGCCAACTCTTTTAAAACTGCTTTGTTTTCTATCTCTTGAAGTGCGATTATATCGGCATTTAGTTCTTTTATTATCTCGGCAGTTTGCTTTAATTTTTTATTATATTTTGCTTCGTCCCACTCGGAAAAACACTCTTTTGTTTTGATTTTGCAAACTTTATAATCGCTGTATTCGTTGCCGTTGTTTTCGCCGTCAAAAAGGTTTTCGACATTGTAGGTTGCAATTTTTAGCTCACCACAAAACGCAAAAACGCTAAAAAGCAAAAAAACGATAATCTTTTTCATAAATTTGCTCCAAATTCGCTAAAATTTTGTCTTATCGCTTCATACGCCACAATACCTACACTTATAGCCAAATTTAGGCTTCTGCCGTCTTTTCCCATTGGGATTGTTATGGCATTTTGCCAGTTTTTTTGCATTAGCTCCATTGGAAGTCCCGTGCTTTCACCGCCAAAAAACAAAAAATCTCCCTTTTGAAATTCAGCCTGAAAATAAGGCTTTTCGCTTTTGGTCGTGGCGAAAAAAAATCGGTGCAGGTTATGCGAATTCGCACTCATAAATTCGTCTAAACTCTCCCAAATAGTGGGATTTAGCTTTTTCCAGTAATCTAGCCCTGCTCTTCTTACAGCTTTATCGCTTAAATCAAAAATGGTTGGCTTAATGATATGCAGTTTCAAATTTGCATTTACGCACAAACGCCCGATAGTGCCTGTATTTTGCGGAATTTGTGGGCTAACTAAGACTATATTAAACATCTAAAAAATCACCGTTTTGTTATTATAAACAAAAATTCTATCATCAAAAACAAGATCTAACGCGCTTGCTAAGACATTTCTCTCCACATTTCGCCCAGCTCGACGCATTTCTTGCCAGCTCATCTCGTGATTAACACGCACGACATCTTGGGTGATGATTGGTCCTTCATCAAGGTTGTTATTGACAAAATGAGCCGTCGCACCGATAATCTTCACGCCCCGTTCGTAGGCTTGTTTGTAAGGGTTTGCACCGATAAAAGCAGGCAAAAACGAGTGGTGTATGTTTATGATTTTTTCTTCATAATGGCTGACAAACTCAGGGCTTAAAATTCGCATATATTTTGCCAAAACTGCATAATCAAAATCAAATTTGCTCATCACTTCAAGCACCATTTTTTCGTGCTTTTCTCGCTCAATGCCGTCGCTTTTAACGCAAAAAAACGGAATTTCAAATTTTTCAACTAAGCTTTGCAAATCATCGTGGTTTGCCACGACCGCTAGGATATTTGCGTTTATTTCGCCGCTTTGATTTTTGATAAGCAAATCGCCCAAGCAGTGCGTTTCTTTGGTCGCTAGGACGATGATATTTTTCTTTTTTGCTTCTTTGAAATTAATGTTTGCTTTTCCACCAAGCACTGCATTTAAAAGTCCGCAAAATCCTGCTACATCGAGCTTTTCATCAGCGTCAATCTCAGCTCTAAAAAAAAATCGCCCCACGCCGTGATCGACAAATTCGTGGTTTTTTGCGATATTTAGATTAAATTTAAAAACAGTATCAGCGATACGATAAATCAAGCCTTTTTCGTCATTGCAATCGATTTTTAAAATATATTTTTTCATTATTTTTGCCCTTATTTACAAAGCTTTTATTTTAGCTAAAAAAGGCTAAATTTACGCTTTTAGTCGCATAGACCAGACGGATTAAAACAATCAAAGCCAAATCGATTGACCCTAATAATATCTTTTTGTGGATAAAATATAATTTCATAACCTTTTTTCTGCCAAATTTGTATTTTTGTATCGCTAATGGAAGTAATATTTAAATTTTTCATGGAACCATAGACTAAAAACATTTTTTTATACGCATCGGTTCCCAAATAGTGAAAATTTGGAGTAATAAAACTCGAATTTAAGTTTGCCAAATCATTGGCATCTGCAACACAATCCGACCGCTCAACTTGCACGAAACCATTTTGTTCCAGTTTAGATGACACTATATCATGTTTTTTATCTAATTTTATATAACTTACATAGCAAATTTTGATATTATCATGTTTAAAAGGCATTTTTCTGCGATACAAAAGAAGTTCTTTTGGATTATAATTACCTAATTGCCGAATTTCATATAAATTATTATGCCTTACATTAACAAAGTTGGTTTCATGTATGCTTGTTATATAGATTGTAAAAAATAGCAATATAGCTACTGCAATAAAAGCAATCGCGGATAAAGCCAAAATAGCTAAAAAATATATGGAGTAAGCACTATAAAATAAAAATTTAGAAAAATTTGACATTTTTCAAATACTCATTTATCTCTATTTCTTGACGGCGTTTGATTTCATTTGCGATTTCTTTACCTTTAAATCCGTCGTTTATAACGGCTTCGCTTCCTACTTTTGAAGCAAATTTTTTCTCATAAATTCCAAGTTTTTTAGCGCGATTTATGCGAGTTTTATTATATGCTCCAAGCCACGAATTTATAGGCATTTGCAAGGCGATTTGCATTAGTTTTTCATCGTCGATTTTTTTATGAAACGGCTCGGTTAAAATGCGTTTGAAATGCGAATTTAGCTTTAAATTTTCTAAAATTTGCTTTTTGTCTAAGCCTAGCAAATTTAAAACAGCATATAAAAAAAACGCTTCATCTTTTACAAATTTTCGTCCGTTGTCGATAAATTTTGCGATTTTTTCGCATTGCTCCCCAGAAATTTTCACGCCAAAAATTTTCTCAAAAAGCCCCAAATCATGCAAGATTACTAGCCCCAAACCAGCAAATTTAGCACCAAAAAGCTTCATTAGCTCACCCCGAATTCGCTCGACACTTAAATCGCTCGTATCGATACTACGCATAAATTTAAAGCTCTGCTGTTCGATTTTTAGATTAAATCTTGCCGCAAACTGCACGCCACGATATACGCGCAAACTATCTTCCACAAAGGTTTTGCTATCGACCATGCGCAAAATTTGGTTTTGCAAATCAGCCACGCCGCCGTAAAAATCCAGCACTTCGAGCGAAAAAATATTTATCATCATCGAATTTATGGTAAAATCTCTACGCCTAGCACCGATTTTTTCGTCATTTGTGATTTCGACTTCAAACGCCTTATGCCCTACTCCGACCTTGCGTTCGGTGCGTGGCAGGGAAATGTCAAAATTTTTAAATTTATAGACAAAATAGCTTTTTCCTACGCCTTGTGCGCCAAGCTCACTCATAATCTCATCGAATTTTTGGGGATTTATATCATAAACTTCAATGTCAATGTCGCTGGTTTCACGCTTTAAGAAAAAATCACGCACAAAACCACCGACAAAATACGCTCTTTTTGTGTGTTTTTTTAAAAGTTTGAAAATAGCCTTAAAATCGCTATTTTGATAAATTTTCAACTCTGTTGTCGATACTTGCAAGTAAAAATTCCATAAATTTGATACTTAATTCAACCCTAGCTTCCAAATCGCCTTCAAAAGCATTTAAGCCTTCAAAAAGCACTAAAATTCGCTCTTTTAAGGCGCTTAAAAACTGAACTTCGTCGTTTTTAACTTCGCTCAAATTTGCCAAAAGCTCGTTGATTTTCGATATAGAAGCAGACAATTCGGCATTTAAATTTTGCAAATTTTCTAAATTTTGCTCTTTATGCAAAGAATTTTGCGTAAAATTTTGCAAATTTTCGCCATTAGAAAGTTGATTTGTTTGCAAAATTTCATCTTGTAAAATCTTAAAATTTGTATCGTTTGAATTTTCAAAATTGCTATTTTGTGAATTTATAAGACTATCATCTCTTATGATTTCTAGCTCTTCATAGGCAAAATCATTTGGGATTTTATCGCTTAAATTCTCGCTAAAATCTTCATTTTCAAAAATTTCAAATTCGCTTTTTAAACTTTCGTTTTTTGGAATTTCAAACTCATTTTGCAAATTTTCATCTTTTGAAATTTGGGTTACATTTTGTAAAGTTTCATCTATTTTTTCATCGTCAAAATCATATTTTTCATCGGCAAAATCATATTTTTCATCGGCAAAATCATATTTTTCATCGGCAAAATCATATTTTTCATCTGCTAAATTCGAATTTTCAAGATTTGAGCTTTTGTTTTTGTTTTGATTTTTTTCTTCATCTTTTGAAGAGCCAAAATTTAGGCTTTCAAAATGAAAATTAAAAGCTATTAGGTCGCTTTTTTTGGTATTTGGCAACACAATATCAGAATAAATTTCCAAATCGTCATCTAAAAATTTATCGTTAGAATTTGCTGAATTTTGACTAAAATTCGCCGAATTTTGCTCAAAATTCTTAACTTGCAAATTTTCATTTAAACCTTTTTTTTCTTGCTCCAAATTCTCTAAATCTTTGATTACGGTTTTTGCAATGTCTTCTAGTTTCATAGTTGTAAAAGCCACCTTTTAAACTCGCTAGTATCCTTTTTATCGCTACTCATAAAAAGATCTAGCATTTTTAAATTTACCTTGTTTTTCATAAGCATTTTTGATTTTAGTTTATCAAAATACTGCATTGCTTGTTCGTCTCCACGACGAATCAAACTTCGGTAAATCGCCAAAGCTTCGTAAAATCTGCCGTTTGCTTCGCACCTAAGTGCTTTTAAAATTATTTCGTTCATATTTTATTTGCGTAATCTGCGATTATAGAGCCGATTTCAGTTGTCGAGCAGACCTCTTTTGCGTCAAATCTCGCAATATCTTTCGTTCTATATCCGTCTTTTAAAACTGCTTTTACCGCTTTTTCTATCGCATCTGCTGCTTCATTTTCGTTAAATGCGTATCTTAACATCATCGCAGCACTTAAAATAGTCGCAATTGGATTTGCTATTCCTTGTCCGGCTATGTCAGGCGCTGAGCCATGAATAGGCTCGTAAATTCCTACCTTGCCACCGATACTAGCACTTGGCAAAAGTCCGATCGAGCCACAAACCATACTTGCTTCATCGCTTAAAATATCGCCAAAAAGATTTTCTGTTAAAATAACATCAAATTGTTTTGGATCGCGCACAAGCTGCATTGCAGCGTTATCCACATACATAAATTCTAATGCCACTTGCGGATAATCCTTTGCCATTTCGCTTACTACTTCACGCCAAAGTTGGCTAGTTTCTAGCACATTTGCCTTATCGACCATTGTGATTTTTTTATTTCGTTTCATCGCACTTTCAAAAGCGACTTTTGAAACACGCACGATTTCATCACGGCTATAAACCATCGTGTTAAATGCGTCGTTTTCGCGTTTTTCGCGTGGTTGTCCAAAATAAATTCCGCCCGTTAGCTCTCTAACAACCATAATATCAACACCGCTAACTGTTTCAGGCTTTAATGATGAAGCATTTACAAGCTCATCAAAAATAATCGCAGGGCGTAAATTCGCAAACGCGCCGAGCTCTTTTCGAATTTTTAAAAGACCGCTTTCAGGTCGCAAATGGCGTGGTAAATTGTCCCATTTTTCGCCACCGATCGCCCCAAAAAGCACGGCGTCGCTTGATTTTGCTGCATTTAGCGTTTCATCAGGGAGTGGCTCACCAAAAACATCATACGCTGCTCCGCCCATTAGCTTGTAATCATAATTTAACTCAAAGCCGAATTTATGGCTTACGGTATCTAAAACCTTAATTGCCTCTTCGATGATTTCAGGGCCGATTCCGTCGCCTTTGATAACACAAATATTATAAGTTTTCACAAATTTTCCTTTTACATTTTTGATTTTGCATAATTTATCAAACCGCCCGTTTGCAAAAGTTCTTGCATAAACGGCGGCATTGGAGAGAATTTATACTCTTTTTTTGTCGTTAAATTTTTGATAATGCCATTATCAAGGTCGATTTCTAGCTCATCGCCTTCGCCGATTTCATCTGTTTTGTCGCATTCTAAAATAAGTAATCCCATATTAAAGCTATTTCGGTAGAAAATTCTAGCAAAAGACTTTGCTATGACGCACGAAATTCCTGCTGCTTTTAAAGCGATAGGAGCGTGTTCTCTACTACTTCCACAGCCAAAATTTTCCCCTGCGACGATAATGTCGCCCGGTGAAATTTTTTTAGAAAAATCTTTATCTGCATCTTCCATAACATGACTTGCTAAAATCGCAGGATCAGAAGTGTTTAAATAACGAGCCGCAATGATAATATCGGTGTCGATATTGTCTTTAAATTTCCAAACTTTTGACATTTTTTAACCTTATAAATTTAAAATTCGGCAACTATTCTAACTAAAAAAATATTAAATTCTACTCAAAAATTAACAAAATCGCTACAAGTGCGATTAAAATCGCAGAAAATTTGCTTATAATAGAAATTTTATCGCTCATAAATTTGCGAAATGCTGCCCCGCCCGTAGCATAAATCATCAACGAGCAAAACTCGATTATAAGCATAATTGCGATTAAAATAAAAAGCCTTGTGCTTAAAATATTTTGACTATCTAAAAATTTCGGAAGCAAAGCACCGATGAAAATCCACGCTTTTGGATTTGCCATATTACAGATAAATCCTTGCGTAAAAAGCTCTTTTTTGCTTAAATTTGGTATAGTTTGAAGCGTCAAATTTGCAGAACTTTTATAAATTTTATAACTCATATACAAAAGATACGCCCCGCCTAGAATTTTAATCAAAAACATAAAAATCGGAATTTTTACTATCAACACACCGATACCAACGCCACAGATAAAAGATAAAATTCCAAGTGATATAAGCAGACCAAATATCGCAATCAAGGCTTTTTTCAAGCCAAAACTAAGTCCGATACTCATCGCAAACATCATATTGATTCCGGGCAAAATCGAAATAAGAGCATAAGTTGCAATAAATAAAAAATAATCCATAAATTCCGCCAAATTCCGGTAAAAATTCGGCGAATTCTAACACTTTTGAACTTAATTTTTTATAACCTTTTAAAAATTTAAATTTGCTAAATTTATCACTAAATTTGATAAATTTTAAAAATTTAAATTTCATATTAAATTCCTAAATTTTCATAAATTCAACAAAATTTAAAAAATTTTCGGTATAATACGCTTTTTTTACTGCAAAAAAGGAGCAATCTTACATGGCAACTTCCAAAGATTTTTTTTCAAAAGTGGAACAATTTTTCAGCGAAAACCAAAAAAGTTACATTACCTACGAACGACTTATCAAATTTTTTGACAAAGCACCGACTGCGACAAATGTTAAAAAAATCGAAATTTTAGCAAAAGAATTTGATGTTGAGTTAATCTCATCGGCAGAAGTAGCAAAAATCAAAAACCTTGAAGACGCTAAAAACAGCCAAGACGCCCAAAGAAAGCTACTTGATGACGAATTAGACGGCGAATTTGACCTAACAAACGATAGTGAGCTTATGGAGTGGAGCCGTTCTGATAGCCCGGTGCGTATGTATCTACGCGAAATGGGACAAATTCCGCTTCTAGTAAAAGAAGAAGAGGTCGAAATCAGCAAAAAAATCGAACTTGGCGAAGATATTATCATCGATGCTTTTTGCTCTGTGCCGTTTTTGATAGATTTTATTTTAGAATATAAAGAACCTTTGATAAACAGAGAACGCCGCGTAAAAGAGCTTTTTAAAAGCTTTGATGAAGGCGAAGAAGACGAAGAAGAAGACATTGATATAGACGAATATGCCGAAGACGAAGAAGAAAATCAAGAAGAAAAGAAAAAACTAAATCGCAAAAACGATAAACGAGCTGAAAAGGTTATAGAAAGCTTTAAGGCACTCGAAAAAGCAAAAAAAGACTGGAAAAAATTTGCCGATAAAAATGCAATCGAAATTCAAGAAAGCGATAGTATCTCGGCAAAACTGAATTTAGCTTTCAAAAAGAAAGTTTTAAAAGAAAAACTAATGGATTTAGGTCCGACTAGCAAACTTATCACAGAAATCGTAAAATCAATGGAAACAGCACTAAAAAGCGATAGCGAATTTGAAAAAGAGCTAAAACGCTTAGAATACAAACTTCCTATGTTTAGCGCAGAACTGAAAAAAAATCACCAAAGCATTTTAAAAGATATTACAAAACTAAGCAAAGAAGACATTATCGCGCGTGTCCCGGAAGCTACAATGGTATCAACCTATGTGGATATTAAAAAACTTTTCCTTACAAAAGAAGCTAGCAAGCAAGGCTTTGACTTAGAGCCTGAAAAGCTAAAAGTGATTTTAGAGCAAATCAAACGGGGCAAAAAAATCTCAGATGACGCAAAAGCTCGTATGGCAAAGTCAAATTTGCGTTTAGTCGTCAGTATCGCAAAACGCTACACAAATCGTGGTTTGCCGTTTTTGGATTTGATCCAAGAAGGAAATATCGGGCTTATGAAAGCCGTGGATAAATTTGAATACAAACGGGGTTATAAATTTTCTACCTATGCGACATGGTGGATTCGTCAAGCCATTTCTAGGGCGATAGCCGATCAAGCAAGAACGATTCGAATTCCAATCCACATGATAGAAACGATAAACCGAATAAACAAAATCACGCGAAAATATATGCAAGAAGAAGGCAAAGAGCCTGACATCGCCCTTATCGCAAATGAAGTTGGGCTTAGCATAGATAAAGTAAAACAGGTGATAAAAATCACAAAAGAGCCAATCAGCCTTGAAGCGCCTATCGGAAACGAAGACGACGGCAAATTTGGCGACTTTGTCGAAGATAAAAGCTCGGTTTCGCCGATAGATCAAATTTTAAAAGCAGACTTAAAAGAGCAAATCGATGAAGTGCTAGATCAGCTAAATGAACGCGAAAAAGCGGTTATTCGTATGAGATTTGGGCTTTTGGACGATGAAAGCGACCGAACACTTGAAGAAATCGGCAAAGAGCTAAATGTAACAAGAGAGCGTGTTCGCCAAATCGAAAGCTCGGCAATCAAAAAACTAAAACACCCAAAAGTCGGACGAAAACTTAAAAACTATATCGAAGGGTAAATTTATTTTTGACTGGCAAGGCTTTCTTGCCCTTTTGCTATTTTGGTGGGCAAGGATGTCCACCCTACTTTCTTTCAAACATTTGAATTCTTATTTTTAAGTTTTATTTCTTTAAAATTTACATAACTACAATATAGGGCAAATAAAAATGTAATAATTGATATTTGCAAAATATATAATTTATCACTGCCCATTTCCAATAATTCTGATTTTGCTATTTTGTATAAAATTCTGTTTTCATCATTTGAAATTTGGTATATAAAATGCATACCAAAAATCGGAGTTACATAAATTTTAATTTCTTTGGCTTTCCAAATTTTTGGAATTATTTTATGAGTGCAATTTTTAGCTATTAGTTTTTCTTTCGTTCCGTCTAAATTTTCAAAGTGTATAAAACAAGAATCCGAATTATGGTATGGTTGCCTACCAAATTTAGACATTGGGATTTCTATATCCACTACTTTGCCTATATGTGTTTTTGCTTTACTTAAATTCAGTTCTGTTGGGTAATCAAAATAGCTTAAAAAGGCAAATAAGGAAATCGCAAAAAAAGTTATAATAACAAACCAATCATGCAAAAAGCTTTTTATGTTTAAAAGTATTTGTTTTGATTTTGGAATATCATAATTTACCCTAGCCATTTCATCAAAAATAACCCTGTTTTTCTCTCTTAAATTTTGATTGTTTGAATTTTCTAAATTCTCATTGTTTTCCAAATTTAATCCTTTTAGCGAAAATAGATTATACAAGAAAATAGATAATAGCGTAAGATAGCACAAATATAGTATTTGCAAATTTAAATAGCTATCACTACGCTGGTGCAAATTCGCTTTGAATTTACCTTAAAATTTCCCTTTGACCTTTGGCGTCAGGTTTGCTTAAAAAACCTGTCATTTCTAGCTGTTCGATTATAGTTGCAGCGCGATTATAGCCGATTTTAAGACGGCGTTGCAGGTAGCTTATAGAAGTTTTGCCGTCACTAGCTATAATCTCTTTTGCTTCATCAAGCAAAGGATCGATCTCGCTACTATCAAGCCCAAATTCGCCGTTTTCGCCGCCATCTTCACTTTCGGTGATAAATTTATCATCATAAACCACGCTTTGTTGCGAACGCAAATATTCGGCGACCGTATTTATCTCATCTTCTGTCGCAAACGGCGCATGCAAACGAATAGTAACGCTCCCGGTCGGTGGCGTAAAGAGCATATCGCCTCGCCCTAGCAAACTCTCAGCGCCCATTTGATCCAAAATTATACGGCTATCCATAGATGAGCGAACTTTAAAGCTAATGCGACTTGGCATATTTGATTTGATTAAGCCTGTTACAATTTCCTTACTTGGGCGTTGGGTGGCGATTATTAGGTGAATTCCGCACGCCCTAGCCTTTTGCGCTAAAAGTGCAATGTTAAATTCAACATCTTTTCCACCCGTCATAATAAGATCAGCAAATTCGTCGATGACAACCACGATATAAGGCAGAATTTCGCCGTGCTCTTTTGCGATTTTTTCGTTATAGCTTTCGATATTTTTGACCTTATTATCTGCCATCAAGCGATACCTGCGTTCCATTTCAGCTACGACATTTCCAAGAGCAGTTATAGCTTTTTTAGGCTCTGTTATAATCGGCGTTAGCAAATGTGGAATATCTTCATAAACGCTAAATTCGACCATTTTTGGATCTACCATTATCAAACGCAAAGTCTTTGGCGAATTTCTATACAAAAGGCTTAAAATAAGCGCATTTACACCGACACTTTTACCGCTTCCTGTGGTTCCTGCGATGAGCAGATGCGGAAGTTTTTTAAGATCTGCTACAAATGGCTGGCCTACAATATCCTTGCCAAGTGCCACAGTTAAGGGGCTTGAAGCAGTTTTAAAAATTTCGCTCTCAAAAATTTCGCGTAGATAAATCGTTTCTATGTCTTTATTTGGAATTTCGATTCCAACGACATCTTTGCCAGGAATTGGGGATTGAATTCTTATCGTTTCGGCTCTTAAAGCCATTTTTAGATCGTTTTGTAAATTTGAAATGCGATCGACTTTGACATTTGGCGCAGGGCGAAACTCAAAAGTCGTAACCACAGGACCCGAGTATGTTCGCACGACATCGCCGTCGATTTTAAATTTGCGAAGTTTATCGAGCAAATCGTAAATTTTTTTATCGATTTCGCTTTCGTCTATGCTAGTGCGTTTTTTCGGTGCAGAATTTAAAAAATCCAAAGGCGGCAAAATAAAATCATCAGGCTTTGCGATTTTGCCTTTTTCGAGCTGATCAAGTAGCATTTTATTTTCAGCTACTTCTCTTAAATGCTCGACATTTGCAAATTTGCTAGATTTTAAAGAACTACTTTCGCTTTGTGTTTCGCTATCGTCGCTCTGGACATCGTCAAATAGGCTTTTGCCCTGCTCTTTTTTTATGCGTTCTTGTGCTTTATTTATCTTTTCTTTTGCCATTTTTGAAGCAAGGCGAGTTTTTTTAGTCGATGTTTCTTGCGATTTTTGTGGCTGCGAAAAGGTCGGTTGCTCATAAATTTCTTCTTTTGGCTTGCGTTGGATAATAAACCAATTTTTGACGATATTTGTAAATTTATCTTCAAAAATCAAAACAAGTGAGAGAATAAAAATGGTAATATTAAAAATCCAAACACCAACGCTACCTATCATAGCGCGAAGTTCGCCGATAAGAGCTGCGCCGATAGCACCACCGCCATCTTCACCAAAAATAGCACCCTGTATGCAAAGAATAGTGAAAAATAGCAAAATAATCCCTGCGATAAATTCGACAAGGCGTAGATCAAATTTTTTAAAATATTTATAACCGATAAAAATCGGAATTAAAAGCAAAAACGGATATAAATTTGCAAAATAACCAAAAAGTGCGGTATTATACGCGCGTATGATATTTCCGATACTACCGACTAACGCGGAATCCGGAGCGATAGTCGCAAGTCCAAAAAAAACAAGCAAAGCCGAACAGATAATAAAATAAAATTCTCTTAAAATAATAAATCCTTTTAAATTTATAAACGAAGCATTTTAACGAATTTAGAATTAAAATTTAATTTGAAAACGCCCGAATTCTCAGTTTTCGGGCGTTTAAATTTGTTATTAGTTTTTGACGGCTTTTCCAAGATCCCACATAGGCATAAAGATACCAAGCGCAAGTAGCAAAACCATACCTGCCATAAAAAATAGCATAATCGGCTCAACATAGCTTGAAATATTATCGATAATATCGTCAAATTTTTCTTTGTAATAATCAGTTACATTTCCTAGCATTTTATCTAGACTACCTGATTGCTCACCGGCACTAATCATCTGAATAAGCATACTTTCATAAAGCCCGGTATTTCGCATAGCATCGGTTAAGCTAACACCTTGTTGCACTGCAACTTTAATGGTAGAAAGTTTTTCTTTTAGCGTTTCGTTATCAACCATCAAAACAGCAGTATCAAGTGCATCTGCTATCGGAATACCGGCTCGGACTAGCTCAGTGAAAATAAGCATAAATCTTGACATAGTAGAATAAAAAATAATCTTACCAAATAGATAAACTTTTAAAATTCCCTTGTCCCAGCCTCGCTTAAATTCATCGTTATTTTTATACGCCCATTTTAGAGCAAAAATAATACCAATAATACCTGCTAAAACATATAAACCATAATTACTTAAAACAGATTCGATTCCTAGCAAAATTCGTGTAGGAAGTGGTAGCTCTGCACCAAGTTCTTCGAAAATTTCACGAAATTTAGGAACAACATAAAGCATCAAAATAGAAAAAGCAATCGCCATGACTATCATAAGTATCATAGGATAGCGCATAGCCTTTTTGAATTTTCTTTGGTTTTCCCAAATTTCATCAAGCATTTGAGCTAGTTTTGCCAAAGATTCAGCCATATTACCTGTGCTTTCACCAAGGCTAATCATAGCAAGAACAACATCACCCAACTCGCCCCTAAATTTAGCAGAAGACTCTGTCAGGCTAAGACCGGCATTAAGGTCATCGTTCATAGCAGAAAAAATCTCTTTTAGCTTTCTATCTTCTGTTGCATTTGCAACCTCTTTAATGGAATCGTGAATAGAAATACCAGCGTTTGTCATAACCGAAAGTTGCTTAATAGAAGCTACAAGTGCAGGAATTCTAACTCTACTACTGGCCCCCATGAGCCTTGTAACTTGCGTTTTAATATCTCCCAATGAAGCACTAACATTACTAGTTTGTGTTTCGCCTATTTTAGTTATAACGCCACCGTTTTTTTGTTTAATCAAATTCCTAGCAGCAACTTTATTGTCTGCCTTTAAAAACATTTTTTGTTTTTTTCCGTTTGCAATATATTCTACTTCAAAATTTTTCATTGTTTTGCCACCCTATAAATTTCTTCAATACTTGTTGCTCCCCTTGCCGCACGGATTACGCCATCGTGGAACATATCAATAAAACCTTCTTTAAGAGCCAACTCTTTCATTTCGTCCTTAGAGGCACCATTTGCTATTAAACTTTGCATACTATCACTAATAGGTAAAATCTCGCTTATCATCTCTCGTCCTGCATACCCAGTTCCTGCGCATTCATCGCAACCCACAGGCTTATAAAATGTATATTTTTCAGGTAAATACGGCGCAAGAGTATCTAGCATAGATTTTGGAAGCATTGTTGGCTGTTTGCATTTTGGACAAAGTTTTCGCACCAATCGTTGTGCTTCAACCGCAATTAACGCACCGCTTATAAGATAACTTTCAATACCCATATCTACAATTCTAGGAATCGCGCTAATTGCGTCATTTGTGTGAAGTGTTGAAAAAACAAGGTGTCCAGTAAGTGCCGCTTGAATAGCTATGCGCAATGTTTCTTGGTCACGAATCTCACCGATCATTATAATATCAGGGTCTTGACGCAAAATAGAACGCAAAGCCGCAGCAAATGTAAGCCCTGCTTTTTCATTAACATGGACTTGTTGGATCAAATTTACCTGATACTCAACAGGATCCTCAACGGTAATAATCTTCGTATCAACACTTTTTACATCATTAAGTGCCGCATAAAGCGTAGTTGATTTACCACTACCGGTTGGCCCGGTAACTAATATAACACCATAAGGAGCATGCATTGCGTTATTAAATTTTTTAAAGCTTTCCGGGTGCATACCTAATTTTTCAAGACTAATAATAACCTTTGATTTATCCAAAATACGCATAACGGTTGATTCGCCGTTGATAATAGGAAGCGTTGAAATACGAAAATCATACTCTCGTCCAGAAATTTTCATACTAAAACGACCGTCTTGCGGTTTTCTACGCTCTGCGATATCCATATTCGAAAGAAGTTTGAGCCTTGAAACCAAAGGCGGATAAATATCTTTATCAAAGATAAAAATTTCAGTTAGCATACCGTCAATTCTAGTTCGCACAACACAATTATTTTCAGACGGCTCAATATGAATATCGCTACCGCGAGAGATAATTGATTGTTTAACTATCATTTCAATAAGTTGCAAAATAGCCGAACTATCATCGTCTTTACCGCTGCCGCCTGTATTTGTAAGCTCTTTACGAATTTCATTAACCAAGCCCCTAATGCTATCAGACAGCTCTATTTTATTAAGATATTTTTTGATCTGATTAGGGTCAGCAACTACGATTTTTACAAGTTTTTTATTAAAAATTCCTTGAACTCTATCTTGAGCATCCATATCAAAAGGATCTGAAAATGCAACAAACATATTGAGATCATCTTCTTTAACAGGAATAACACCATATTTTTTAAGCTGAGCAGTAGGTGCTTTTTCTGAAATTCTAAAATCTACATCCACATCATCAAGATTCATATAAGTCATCTTAAATTTACCAGCTAAACTTTGCAAAAAAGTCTTTGTGTCGATATAAAATTTTTCATTAATCTCTTCAAGCGTGATTTGTTTTCGTCTATAAATATCTACCAAAAGACAGGCAAATTGATCTTGATCAATATAGTTATCACCAATTAAAACCTCGCCCAGTGTAAGCCCAATATCCATTTTTTCGCTAATCTCAGGAATGATATCGGGAGTCAAAACTCCGTTTTTAATAAGAATTTTTATAATATACTCTTCAACTTTTGTCATACATATCACCAATACATTTTAATAGAATTTACCTTGTCATCAACATAAAGGGCAACAACCATTTTTTTTATGTCACCTTCATCTTTGATGAAAAGCTCAGCCCTGTCTCCGTTTTGTAAAGTAAAGATATATGTATCACTCTTTTTTACATAATCTTTTTCTACAAATTTATCAAAAATTTCAGACAAAATATAATTAATCTTTGGCGTTCTAATATAACTTATATCAACATTATCACAAAGTGCCAAATATAGCATTTTCTTCTGAAATAAAATAGTCGAATATAAAGACGCATTTTCTCGCGATTCTTTATTTTTATAAAGCATAACAGTCGGGATAATAAGCTCGTTTATTTTATCCATTTTCAGACAAGCTTTTGCATAAGTATTTGCTAACGAATCGTTTTGTTGCTCAATAAATAAATTTCGAACACTTTCTTGACAAATTCTATTGTATTGCCCAATTTGATCCCAATTTCTGACATCTTCAATATCGACAGCAACAGCAAAACCGACAAAAACTAAAAATGAAATTATAAATCTCATAACGATCCATTTCTAATCTGTGAAATCAAATTTGCTATATCTTTATCATTTGCCCTTGAATTAAATGTTTCAAGTGCGTATAAAGCATCATTTTTTCTACCTTTTTTATAATTTGCCTTAGCAAAAATCATCCAGCTTTGAACATTATCTTTATTTAACTCATTTGATGTTAAAGCCCATTTAATAGCACCGTCGTAATCTTTTTTATTGTAAGCTTGTTCGGCCAATGCTAATGAATATTCAATATTTTTTGTAGCATAGAATTTGCTCTCTAAATTTTGTTTATTAGGATCAAGCCTTGAAGTGCTTATCTGAATTCTACTTGAAATCGGACTCGTAGGCCGTTTTGGAGCAGTCTGAGTGTTTGCAACCGAATTTGATCTAGGCGATACAGGAGCATTGCCGAAATCTATGATTTCATTTTGTGGAACCGAATTAAAAATAGGATTTTGTTGTTGCGGAACAAACTGCGGTTGTGGAAAATTTTGATAATTATTATTTGGATAATTATTATTTTGGTAATTATTTGTAATACTAAATCCCGCAGAATCTTCACTAGAATGAATTCCTACATCGTTTAAATTTAAAGTAGGTCGCTCGGTACTCGTAGCATTAGAATTCGAAGCAATAGGCGCACTCATATTAAAGTCAGATTTTGTATATACTATATTCTCATTTTGATTTGCAATAGCAACTTGACTATTTTGCGAACTTTGTGATTGAATTTGAGTTTCAGGTTGAACTTCAACGCTATTTTGATTTATTTGCGCCATCGAAATCTTATCATCATTACTATCTTTTAAAATCCAAAAAATAGCTCCAATTGCAACTGAAATAAAAAGCAAAAGCGCTAAAATAGTTTTATCAAATTTAAATGAAGTATTGCTAGATTTACTATTTTTTAAAAAAGAAAACTGCCTCCTTTTTTTATCATACTCTTCCCAGCGTTTTTCCAATTCACTAACTTCATAATATTCAAGCATTTATAATCCCCGCACTAATTGCTGCCATTTCTATAATTTTGTTATTGATCTGAGACAAACTAATCTCAGTTGGCTTATTAACTTCGTAATATTCAAACAACTCATACATTTTATACATAAGTTTGTTGATATTTCTTAAATTTCCGTCCGTTAGCTCTAAAATCAAATCAAAATTTTCATCGCCAAACATCAGAAAGTACTGATGAAAACCTTGAAAAACCAATTTTTTCTCAATATACAGTTTAATTTCACTCAAATTTGAATTTGGAAGCTCGATACTTTCCCAAATTCTAGTTTTAAAATAGTCCTTTGCAAGTCTATCTTCTTCATCCGTTTTATGGACAGTAAATAGAAATTTAAATAGCCTTGTATCAGCCATAAGGCGAATTTTTTCTATCAAATTTCCTGGATAAAGCTGAGCCTCGTCAAGCAAAATAACAACCTGACTTACACTAGGAATATTTTTCTCAGAAATTTGCGTTTTTTCCCTATAAGCTCGCATAAAATTCTCATAGTTATCAATGTTTTCATTAGGATAAGCACCAAAAATTTGAAAATAAAGCTCTAAGAAAAACTCTGTTTCGTCAAAAAATGGCTGTGGCAAAAAAACTACTTTTACCTTTTTTTCTAAATCGACTTTTATTTTATTTAACAAAAAAGTTTTCCCGCATCCTGGCTTTCCATAAAACAATATAAGCTTTAACGGCTTTTGCAAAGCATTTAAAATCTTGTGGTAAGCAAGCGTGGATTTATCGAGATTAACGAAGTTTGTAACTTCGTTATCCTCGACAAAAATATCCTTTATTTTTGTATAATTATTTGTATTACTCATTTTCATAAATCGATTTTGAATATCCAAGTTCTTTAAGCGATTTGCTTAGCGGAACACTAGTATCATCAATAATTCTAGGAGTCACAACAAAAATGAGTTCAGTTGTAGACAGCTTATCATGTGTGCTTTTAAAAAGATTGCCCACAAAAGGAATAGAGCTAAGCATTGGAACGCTTGTATTATCTTTAGTTTTTGTTTGACCAATCAAACCACCAAGAATAACAGTATCGCCATTATTTACCCAAACTACACTTGAAATTTTCTTTTGCAAAGTATCTGGCGCAATCTCTCTAATACCAGTTTGTTTAACATTTTCTTCTTCGTATTTGAAGCTACTTAAACTTGGATTAATTCTAAGCATAATTTTATTTTCATCGGAAATTTCAGGCAAGATATTTAACAAAATACCAATAAATGTAGAATATTGGGTATATGTTATACTGGTTTGACCACTTAAAGAGTTATTATTGCTACTTTCTTTTAAAACACGGTAATTGATATTATCGCCAACTGAGATAATAGCGGGTTGATTATTCATAGTGGTAACCTTTGGACTAGAAATAACCTTAGTTTTACCCTTTGTTTCTAAGAAATTTATCATTCCATCGATATTAAAGTTCAAACCAGCACCAAATGTCCAAGTGGCACTATCATGCTTTTCGCCAGTATGTCTGCCACGATGACCAAAATCTCCATTGCTATAACCAGTCCAAGCATAGTCTGCATTCACTAATCTTCCAGTAGATAAATCTTTTGCTACACCCCATGGATTGCCAATATAAGATGAGAAACCAAGTTGAAATCTTGACCAATCAATACCTGTAGTGTAGTCGTTGTTTAACTCAACTGCGACAATACTTACATCAAGCAAAACTTGTCTACTAAGCCTTTTTTGCATACCTTTTAGATACGCTTCAACTCTTTTAAGTTGTGATTTCATACCAGTTACTGTTACCAAACCCGCATTTTGATTTATAATAGGAGCAACGGCAACATATTTTTCTGTTCCGTTATTTAAAATTAGAGTAATTTCTTCACTAATCTTTTCCCAAAAATCAAATTTTTCTTGTGTTTTAATCATATTTTCTTGTAATTTTTCATCATCTATATCATTACCAACTTCAATAGGAGCTGAATCTACACTTGATTTAGTAATAGCAGTTCCCTCTCTAACAGAAGTTATATAATCAACTTTAAAAGTTTTAGTATTTAAAGCAGAAACTTTTAAAATTCCATTTGAGTACTCGTAATCTAAATTATTTTCTGAAACCAAAAGATTAAACACTTCTCTTAAAGACATATCTTTTATGCTTATACCTTGAAGCTCTTTATTAAGTTCTTCTGAAGCCATAGCATCTTTTGCAACAAAAGAAAATTTACACATATCAGAAAGCTGAGATAACATCTCATTTAGTGTAACAGTATCATTAACTTTGATATTAAGAGCCCTTCTTTCACAATCCGAAGAAGTTGCAGGTGCTGCAACTAAACTAGATGCTGTCATCGATAAAGCAAGCAATGCCGCTATACTAACTTTTTTACTTATATGAAATAATGACATTTTTCTTTCCTTGATTCATTTTTAGTTCAATTTTATTGTCGCCATCTGCAACCAAAACACTATTTTCTTTTATCTCAACGACTTGATATGATCCGATATAATCGCCAATTTCATACCAAGCTTCATTTAGTTTAACCTTGTCGCCTAAAATTCCACGAAGTTGTAAATCAAATGTTTTATCTACAACAACTTGGGCTTCACCTTCTTTTGCTTTTGGTTTTAACGGATAAAAGGGATCTTTAAGCGCCGTAATTTTATCATCAGACAAACCGATTCTTGGCTTACCCAATGTATTAAATTTATCATCATATAGTTTTTTATCAATACCTTCTGCATTACACAATAATACAGAAAAAAGAGAAAATAAAATTATCTTTTTCATTGATATCTTACCCCCCCATATAGATATTCCGATAGTTCCACCAATCTTACCGTCAGTCGTAGATTTATTAACATCCAGTTTATTTACATCAACCACCATTTTGGATTCTTCAATGGCATTGATATAGCGCAAAACATTATGATAACTTCCTTCCATTACAACGCCTACATCAAGCATAGCCTGTGGTTCTAGGACTAATTTATTTTGATCTATATTTTTTTCTTCGCTAGTTATAGCAAAAACTTTGACATTACTTTTTACAGCCATTTCTGTTAAACTATCCAAAAATTCAGCCCAATTTTCTCTATTGTATGTTACATTGGAGACTTCGCGAAGCTTATTATCAACATACTCATTTGAATCAATTGTTTCATTAAGTCTTGTTTGTTCGCCCTTTAAGGCTATCTCTTTGTTTTTTATTTGACTATAAGTTCCGTTTCCCAATGGGCCAAAGGCATTTAAGCCATTTGTAGCATCATTTAGATTTTGTGTAGCTTTATTTAATCTGCTTTGCTCATTATCAAAATACTCTTGTGCGCTAGGAGATAATGCCAAATAAGCAAGACCACCAGAAAGCAATAAAGCTAACACTAGATAAGTATTTGCACTACTCCCTTTACTCTCAAACCAAGAATCAATCTTATCGAGTGTAGTTTGTTTTCTCATTACTCTACCTCCACACTGACATTACTATCATAAACAACTGTTTGTTCGTTTTCATTTAAAATAATGGATCTAGTATAAACAGAATATGGTCTAGTCTCACTAATATTCTTCAAAAGCTCAGTCATTTGTTTATCATTTCTAGTATTGACATTTACCGTTAAGTTTCTATCATCTGTTTTGATGCTTTGAATATTGCCTTGACTACCAACAACCATATTCGATAAATCATGAATAGCAATTGCCTTCATCGCATAATTTATCTTTTTATCAAAAATTCCATCCAACAAACTAAGCCTATCTGTCAATATTTTATTTTCTCTTGCAAAATCTTCTCTTGTTTGCGTAATTTGTTTATTTAAATTTTCATCAATACCCTTGACTTTATTAAGTTCAGCATTTACTTGCGCATACTCTGCTTCTTTTTGATCTGAAATCAAGCTATTGTAGTACCCATGACCATATTGATACAAAGGATAAGCCGCACCAAGCAACAGGCCAAGTGCGATATAACCAAAAAGCTTACCACTAGTTCTTTGTGTTATAGGTGGCGGTCGCTTAAATGGAGAGTAGTTATGCTCTTCGTCTTTATTGGCAAGGAAATTTTGAGCTGTTAAAAACATCAAAGTATCAAGCTGTGTAAGCTCAAATTCTTTGGCATTTTTTGCAACACTAAAATTAAATTCTTTATATGTTAAATTTAGCGTATTTTCTACAAAAACTTCAATACCCGGAATCTTACCAACATCACTACCAAAATATATATTTTGTATTCTGATATTATAAATTTTATTCAAAGAATTGATAATATCGTTAATATAATAGAACATATCATCAAAAATTTGAATCATATAATCTCGTTCAGCTGGACTTTCCAAATTTGCACCGTAAGTAGATAACATCATATTAAATGTGTTTTCTTCAAGCTTACTTCCAGTTAATTCTGCAAATTTATCATTTAAGAATTTAAGATTATATCTTAGTTGGCGAGATTGGAAATATTCGCCGTTTTGATACACAACCAAAAACGCATCATCTCGTTGCAAATAGATAAAACAATCTGTCCCTTCTTTTGTCAAAAGCCCTCTGCTATATAGACTTTCATACAAGAAAGGCGCAATCGCAACATAATCAAGATAACCAGTTCGTGCCGCAATCGCATCAAACTGAGTATTTAAAAGTTGGTTATCGACGACGAAAACATTAAATGCTCTCTCGTCGCTACTTGCACCGACAACTTCAAGATATGTAATCTTGTAATCCAAAGTAGCATCAAGCCCAAGCTCTTCATAGACCTTAATAACGATAGCATCCAACAAATCTGCATCTTCAACAGATCGCGGAATCTCGACGGTTGTCGTTATAATGTCTTTAAAAGGAATATAAGAGATATAGGTCTCTTTTGCTCGGCTAGATCTTCCGAAATCGTGTTCAAAGATCTCGTTGCCACTTAACCCAAATATGGTCTGTGTGACCTTGTTAATTGCAACTATAGAGTTTGCATTACTACTATTTTTAGCCATCTTCATCCACTTTATAAAGAAATTTGCTTATAGTTTAATCAAAAACAAACAAAATGTCAATAGATAAAATGGCTTTTTATGCTATTTTCGTCGCTTTTCCACGATTTTTTAACAAAAACGCTTAATTTGACATAAATTTTAACCTTAGAAAAAGCTGAAATTAACTTTTTCGATTTTATGCCTATTCGCTTGATTGTATCGCCGTTTTTACCGATTAAAATCTGTTTATGAGATTGCGTATCAGTTATAATTTTGGCATAAATTGAAATTAAATTTGGAGTTTCATTTACTTTTTCTATGATAACATCTGTCGAATACGGAAGTTCGCCGTTTGTGTTTTCAAAGATACTTTCAAGTATAAAATCCCTATAAATATCCCTTAAATTCGTGCTACTTATGAGTTCAGGGTCATAAAAATACTCATGTTCTGGCAAAAATTTGCAAATTTCATCTAAAATTTGGCGTTTGAAAACATTTTTTTTGATATTTATAGGTATTATTGCGCCAAATTTATCTTGGAATTTTTGATATTCACTTAGTTTTTTCACGATTTTTTCGTCATTTGCTTCATCAATCTTAGTTAAAAGCACGATATGATTTACACCATTATGCAAATTTAAAAACTTTTCATAAATTTCGGTGCTATCGTGGATTGGTGCTAAAAATAGCACCAAATCGCTATCCCCAATCGCATTTAGCGCAACCTCAACCATGATTTTGTTCATCATTTTATTGCTCTCATGCAGTCCCGGCGTATCGACAAATATAATTTGATCTTCCCTGTGCATAACTATGCCATTGATTTTACGGCGCGTTGCATTTACTTTGTGCGACACAAGCGAAATTTTTTCGCCCAAAATGTAGTTTAAAAACGAGCTTTTCCCTGCATTTGTGCGACCGATTAGACTAACAAATCCACTTTTCATTATAATATATACTTCGCTAAATCTTCGTCTTTGACGATTTCATCAAGCTTTTCATCGACAAATTTATCATCGATTACCACTTTTTGACCTTTAAATCCGTCGGCTTCATAGCTAATGTCTTCAAGCACTTTTTCCATTACCGTATGCAGTCTTCTAGCGCCTATATCTTCGACTTTTTCGTTTGTTTTTGCGGCATTTTTTGCAATCGCTTTTATTCCGCTATCGCTAAATTCAAGCTCGACACCTTCTGTGGCAAGAAGAGAGATATATTGCTTGATTAACGAATTTTTTGGTTTTGTTAAAATTTCACAAAGCGCATTTTCGTCCAAACTATCAAGCTCTACACGCAAAGGAAATCTACCTTGAAGCTCAGGAATCAAATCGCTTGGTTTGCTTATATGAAATGCCCCCGCTGCGATAAATAAAATGTGATCTGTGTCTATATTTCCGTATTTCGTGCTGACACTTGAACCCTCGACTATCGGGAGCAAATCTCTTTGAACGCCCTCTTTGCTAGGATCTTGGCGAGAGCCTGAATTTGCACTTACAGCGACTTTATCGATCTCGTCGATAAAAATAATACCTTCATTTTCGCTTCTTCGCACGGCTTCTGCCTTTATGCGCTCTATATCTAAAATTTTATCACTTGCTTCGTTTCTAAGAGCCACTTTTGCGTCTTTGATTTTCATCTCTTTTTTGCTTTTTTTACTGCTTATACCGATGACTTTGATAAAACTTTCTTGCATATTTGCCATTTCAGGCGGTAAATTTGAATTTGCTTCAAATGTATTTTCGCTGATTTCAATCTCAATCATCAAATCATCTAAATCGCCGTTTTTAAATTTAGTTGCCATTTTTTCATAACTTTTAGCATAATCAGCGTTTTTTTCTTCACTTGCTCCACGCGGTAGTGGCGGAAGAAGTTTTTCTAAAATTTTCTTTTCTATATATTCATCGATTTTTTCTTTGTTTTTTTCAAATTCTTCGCTTCGCACCAAATTTATAGCTGCACTTACCAAATCCCTAACCATAGATTCGACATCTCGTCCCACAAAGCCGACTTCTGTGTATTTGCTAGCTTCGACTTTGATAAAAGGCAAACCAAACATCTTTGAAAGTCTTCGCGCTATTTCAGTTTTTCCAACGCCCGTCGAGCCTATCATTAAGATATTTTTTGGGATTATCTCATTTTTCATCTCATCATCTAGTTGCATTCGGCGATAGCGATTGCGAAGTGCTACTGCGATAACCTTTTTGGCTTTACTTTGACCGATTACATAATCGTCTAAATTTTTTACTATTTCTCTTGGTGTCATCATTTATTTATTGTCCCAGATTGCATAAGTTTTAATGTTTTCATTTGTATAAATGCAAATTTCAGCCGCTATTTTTAGGCTCTCTTTGACTAGTTCTTCTTCATTTAAATTTCCAAATTTATCTAAAGCCCTAGCTGCGCTTAAAGCGTAGTTTCCACCGCTTCCGATTGCGACGATTTTTCCGTCATCCGGTTCGACGACATCGCCCGTGCCGCTTAGTAAGAAAATATGCTTTCTATCGATAACTATCATCATGGCTTCAAGTTTTCGCAAATATTTATCTTTTCGCCACTCTTTGCTAAATTCGACAACGGCTTTTAAAAGTTCGCCTTTTGCGTTATCAAGGCATTTTTCAAACATATCAAAAAGATTAAACGCATCAGCCGTGCTTCCTGCAAACCCTGCTAAAACGCTCTCATCTTTGCCTATTTTGCGAATTTTGGTCGCTTTTCCTTTTAAAACGGTGTTTCCAAATGTAACCTGCCCGTCTCCGCCGATAACAGAAGCATTTTTGCCTTTGTAGGCAAGTATGGTTGTAGCTTCAAACATTACAAACCTACCACTTCGATTTCAAATTTAGCACTTATGCCGTGTTTAAATTTAGCACTCACATCGTAAATTCCTGTGGTTTTGATAGTGCCAAATTCCAAGATTTTTTTATCGACTTCAAAGCCTTTTTGCTCTTTTAGGGCATTTGCGATGTCATCTTTGGTAACAGCTCCAAAAAGTCCGCCATTTTCGCCGACTTGTTTTGCCACCTTTACACGCACTTTTTCAAGCTGAGTTTTTAGCAAATTTAGTGTTTCGATTTCACTTTGTTTAAGCTCGGCTTCTTTTCTTTTTCCTGCTTCAAATTTACGCAAAACTTCGGTTGTAGCAGCCAGTGCAAAGCCTTTTCCGATTAAAAAATTATTTCCGTATCCGTCTTTTACTTCTTTGATTTCCCCTGCTTTTCCAAGCCCTTTGACATCTTTTATAAGTAAAACTTTCATCAAATTTTCCTTTTAAATTTAGAATTTTCGACCGCTTTTTCCTGCGATGATAAAACGCAAAGCATTTAGTTTGATAAAGCCTTCTGCGTCTTTTTGGTTATAAACTGCATCTTCTTCAAATGTGCTAAAATCGACATTGAAAAGACTATCACTTTTGCTTTCTCTGCCTATTACGCTTACGCTTCCTTTGTAAAGTTCAAGCCTAACGGTGCCATTTACGCACTCTTGCGATTTATCTATCAAAGCTTGAAGCATAATGCGTTCAGGGCTAAACCAAAAGCCGTTGTAGATTAACTCGGCATATTTTGGCATAAGTTCGTCTTTTAGGTGAGCGGCACCTCTATCAATCGTAATACTTTCAATCGCTCTGTGAGCTTTTAGCATTATCGTTCCGCCCGGAGTTTCGTAACAACCCCTGCTTTTCATACCGACGAAGCGATTTTCGACGATGTCAAGTCTGCCTATGCCGTGTTTTGCACCAAGATTATTTAGCTCATTTAGCATTTCGTGTGGTTTTAGTTTTTTGCCGTTTAATGCGACAGGATCGCCATTTTTATACTCGATTTCGATGATTTCACTCTCATTTGGTGCTTTTTTAGGATCGGTTGTCCATCGCCACATATCATCTTCCGGGGCGTGGTTTGGATCTTCTAAAACTAGTCCTTCATACGAAATATGAAGCAAATTTGCATCCATCGAATACGGCGATTTTCCTGCTTTTTTTACGATTTCTATGCCATGTTTGCTAGCGTATGCTAAAAGTTTTTCACGACTATTTAAATCCCACTCACGCCATGGTGCGATAACCTTTATATCAGGTTTTAACGCATAAGCTCCAAGCTCAAAGCGGACTTGGTCGTTTCCTTTGCCGGTAGCTCCGTGGCTGATAGCATCAGCCCCTGTTTTATTTGCGATTTCGACAAGTCTTTTTGCAATAAGCGGTCTAGCGATACTAGTTCCTAGCAGATACTCGCCCTCATAAATCGCATTTGCCCTAAACATAGGGAAAACATAGTCGCGGACGAATTCTTCTCGCAAATCTTCGATAAAAATATTTTCTGCTTTTATGCCTAGTTTTAGGGCTTTGTCTTTTACGGGCGCTAGGTCTTCGTTCTGACCGATGTCTGCTGTGAAAGTAACCACTTCGCAACCATAGTTATCGCCAAGCCATTTTAAAATAATGCTAGTATCTAGCCCACCGGAATATGCCAAAACTACCTTTTTTACGCTATTTTTTTCTGCCATTTTTAAACCTTTTAAGTAAATTTAACTGCTTATTTTAGCCAAAATTTTGTTTAAAACTTCTGAAATTTATTAATATTGGAATTTTTACATTTTTTCTGTATTTAAAATTTTTTGTATCTGTGAATTTATCGCATTTTCATCAAAAATTTCAAAAAACAAAATTTGCAATTCCTTTTTATTTGCTTTATAAAAGTATTTTAAATCATCTTTTTTCCCTATTTTTGGATAAATCAAAACATTTTTTTGACTTTTATATTTTTCGGCATAAGCAAAAATCTGATACAAATCGCTCTGCGAAATATCATCTTTTATGCTTTTTATGATTTTCCATTTTGTATCCAAAATTATAGTATTTTCGCCTTTAATCGCCAAAATATCGGGTCGCATTTTAAACAAATTCTCTCCGCCGTTATCCGCCAAAAGATACTTACTCGAATTTTGCGTTTTTATCTCAAATTCGCTATGTTTTTTAAAATAGTCCGCCACAAAGCTCTCAAAAAGCAAATTCATATCAAAAAGCAGGGCAAAAGCCTTATCGCTTCCGCTATACTGCGTAAAACTTTCGTTTTTTAGGAAAATTTTGCACCACGCAAGGGCGATTTCATATCTGCTAAAATGGCGTGAGCTTTGGCATTTTGAGAAATCTGCGCTTAAATTTTTGCTCTCTAAAATATCAGAAAAAACAAATTTCGCATTTGCTAATCTTGCCGTTGTTTTAGCGCTAAAACCAAATTTAAAAAGCAAATTTAACGCACTTACGATAATGCGATTTTCAGGTATATTTGCTATAAATTCATCGGCGTTTGTATAAAATCTCTCTTTGTGGATTAAATTTGCCTTTAAATGCTCGTTAAAAAGTAATTTTCCTTTTAAAAAGTGCCTGTTTTGGCTGATTTCGACATAGTTGTTTTTGATACCACTTTTTATGATTATATCAAGTTCATCTAAGAACATAATTGCAAAAATTTCTAAGAGCGGAAAGTTTTTGGCTTTTAAATTTGCCATTTGTGTCCGTTTAAACGGCGAATTTTTAAGCGTTTTTAGCATTTTAAAAAGCAAATCTCGGGATTTTTTGCTATCAAATTCATCATCTTTTTCAAAAATTTTTGGCAAAATCTCCAAAACAAAACCGCTTTTGGTTTGGATTAAGCCGACGAAATTTTTAGCTTTTAAGGTATGCGAATTTACAAAACCGATAAATTTATCGTTGCCGTAGCCGTGAGCGAAATCCACAAGCTCAGCAAAGGCTTTTTTAGCTTTTTCGCTTCCAATTACGCCAGATATTTCATTTTCGCCAAATCTTTGCCACTCGGCAATTTGCAAACTATTCATAAATATTTTTACAAATTTCTATAAATTTTTCATCATTTAATTCATCAAATTTGCAAATTTGATAAACCATTTTACCATCATCGATAAAGCTAAATTCTCCGTTAAATTTAGGCTTTGGTTTGTCGGTTATCATACCATTATCGTTCAAAACAGCTCGAATTTTTTCATAATCATCATAAAAATATTCTTGCAAAAGCGGAATAATTTTATTTTTAAAGGCTTTTCGCAAATCGCTTAAATTCGCAACGCCGATAAAATAAGCATGACCGATTGTATGCTCTCTATCGAGCAAAAATTCTATTCTTTCGTTAATCGCATTTAAAAGCTTTTGCAAATTTACGCCGTCGATATTTTCGCTTAAATTTTCAGCTTTTGGCATCATCTCCACAAACTCAAATCGTCTTCTAAGAGCGGTATCGATTAAGGCGATAGAGCGGTCCGCTGTATTCATAGTGCCGATTATATAAAGATTTTTTGGCACTCCAAAACCTTTGCCGTTATCAAATTTTTTGCCACTATACGGCAACGCAACCCTTAATTCTTCGGGATTTTTTATGCGTTTGCTTTCTTCTATCAGCGTAATCAACTCGCCAAAAATCTTTGAGATATTTCCGCGATTGATTTCGTCTATGATTAGGATATATGGCTCTTGTTTAATTCTTTGTATGGCTTCGATAATTAAATTTTTATTTGTTTTTACTTGTTGAAATGTTTTTATGCCAAAATTAACTTCATCGAATTTTATATAGCTATCCGTATCTTTTGCATACCAAAGCCACTTAATTTTTCTATAAATTTTTTCCTTTTCTTCTTTTATAATATTTTCTATAATGCCAAATGCTCGTATTGTTTTACTTTTGCCATTTGTAGAAGTTGGGATAACTATATAATGTCCATTTTGAGCCGAATTTTTAAGTTCATCATAGCCATAATTCTTGAAAGTATAAACATACTTATTTTCTATACACTCATCAAAATAATCATTTTCTTTTTCGCCGTTAGGAAGCGTATAAAGTCTCCATAAAGTTTTTTCTTTGTCTAAATTTTGTATAGAATTTGCCCTTTCGCAAATTTCTTTAAAAATTCCGTTTTTTATCTCGTATTTTAACTCGCCGCTTTGGGAATTTTTATCATCAAACACAGGCTTTATGCCTTCGACAAACTCTTCATAGCCATAACTTTGATGAAAAGTTATGAACTCGATTTGTCCGTTTTGGCGATATTTATCAAATTTAGCCTTTCTATTTTCGGAAGGACTTTCGCCCAAAATTTGTAAAGCCAAATTTACAACTTCATAAGTCTTACCAGTCCCCGGAGGTCCGTAAAGAATTTGATTTAGTGGGAATTTCATTTTCTCCCCTTTATTTTCACTATTTGGTTGTATTTTTAAATTTTGATTAGTATTTTGTATCGGTCTAAAATCATCAACACTAAATTCATTAAAAATATTTATTAAATTTTCTAATTCTGTAATCATATCATCTGATATTTCATTAAATTCTTTTTGATACCAAGCCGTTCTTTTACCTTTGAAATTTTCTTTTTTATCTCGTTGGTTTAATAAATTATAAGCATTGCAATATATATCGTTTGCTATTGCTCCACCTATCATAGTATAGAATTTTTTATCATTATGATTATATATTAAAATTACATAAAATCCTTTTTTTTGAGTGAAATTATCTGTATTTACCAAATATTTTTGCAAAATATCTTTTCTACAAAAACAAATATTTGGAGTTTTACTTAACTTACCGCTACCAACACCAATATCCACTACAATATTATCAAATTTTGTTTTCAAATTTTCTTTTATTGGTTCTATTTGTTGTGGTATTCCTGTTGTTTTATCTGTTTCCTTACGATTATCAATTATCCTTACAAATTCACTTACAGCAGATTTTAAAATTTCTCTTTGTTCTTGTGTGAATTTTAATAATTCTCTATCACTAGCCATTTTATCTCCCCATTTTGAAAAACTAAAAACTCCAAATTCTACCTAAATTTGGCAAAATATAAGATGAAATTTAGTATTATAACGCCTATGAGAGTAGATAAATTTTTAAATTCAGTAAATATCACAAAACGCAGAGCCGTCAGCGAAGATATGTGTAAAAGTGGCGTTGTCTATATAAACGGCGTTTTAGCAAAAGCTAGTAAAATGCTTAAAATCGGCGATGTCATCACAATAAAATTTTTAGAAAAAGATAAAAGTTATCAAGTTTTGAGCTTTCCGACTACAAAAAACACGCCAAAAAGTGAGCAAGAAAAATATGTCAAAGAAGTTCGAATTTGTCCTTAGCCTTAGCGAAATTTCGCAAATCGCAGAAATTTTGCCAAAAAAAGGGATAATACTGCTTATGGGCGATTTAGCTAGTGGCAAAACAACGCTAGTTAAGACAATCGCCAAATTTCACGGCATAGACGAAAAAATCGTAAATTCGCCGACATTTTCGATTATGCAAAAATATGGGCAAATTTATCATTATGACATTTACAATGACGGCTCGTCAGGACTACTTAAAAACGGTCTTTTTGAGAATTTTTTTGAAGAGGGGCTTCATATCGTCGAGTGGGCAGATGAAAATTTAATCGAGCTGTTAAAAAAATATTTGCTTGATTTTTGTATCGTAAAAATCGAAATCAACGGCAACAAACGCAAATACGAGGTAAATAATGCATATACTAGAAGTTAAAAATTTAACAAAAACGATAAAAAAAACGCAAATCATAAAAGGCGTTTCGCTCGAAGTGCAAAACGGCGAAGTCGTGGGCTTGCTAGGACCAAATGGCGCAGGAAAAACAACGACATTTTATATGATTTGTGGGCTTATTTCTAGCACGAGCGGTGCGATTTTTCTTGATTTTAAGGACATTAGCAATGTCCCGCTTCACAAACGCGCCAAACTTGGCATTGGTTACCTGCCGCAAGAAAGTAGCATTTTTAAGGATTTAAGCGTAGAAGAAAATTTAATGCTTGCCGCTGAAATCACCTATAAAGACAAAAAAACAGCTGCCGAGAAAGTCGATGAAATGCTAAATTTGCTAAATATCGAGCCAATAAGGGAGCGAAAAGGCGTGAGCCTAAGCGGTGGCGAGAGAAGGCGTTGCGAAATCGCGCGAAGTCTAATGATAACGCCGAAATTTTTATTACTTGATGAGCCGTTTGCGGGGGTCGATCCTATCGCAGTTAGCGACATACAAAACATCGTGCGAAGCCTAAAAGAGCTTGACATCGGGATTTTGATAACCGACCACAATGTCCGCGAAACTTTGGCGATTTGCGATAGAGCTTATGTCATAAAAGACGGCGAGTTGCTCACTAGCGGCACAGCCAAACAGGTCGCAAACGATGAAAATGTGCGAAAATACTATCTTGGTGATAATTTTAAATTTGATAGCGAATTACAATGATAAAACTTAAAATTTCGCATTTTAATAATTATTAATAAAATGCGAAATTTAAATTTTTATTTTTTATAACGAATTTCCACCGACTTTTTATGTGCCGTTAAGCCCTCTGCTTCGGCTAACGCCATACAAGCTGCGCCCAGCTCATCGACACTTTTTTTATTCATCGCTATGATAGAGCTTCGTTTGATAAAGTGATAAACCCCAAGCGGCGAGAAAAATCTCGCACTGCCGCCCGTCGGCAGCGTGTGGTTTGGACCAGCTAAATAATCCCCCAAAGCTTCTGGCGTATAGTGTCCTAAGAAAATCGCCCCTGCGTGTTTTATGCGTGGTAGTATCTCATAAGCGTTGTCGGTGGCGATTTCAAGGTGCTCGACAGCTAGGTCGTTCATCAAATCTATCGCTTCGTCAAAATTTTTAGCGATGATAATCGCCGCTTTATCGTCAATGCTCTTTCTAGCGATACTCTCGCGCTCTAATGTAGGCAAAATTTTATAAATTTCATCTTTCACGGCAAGGGCAAATTTTTCATCATCTGTAACCATTATGCTACTTGCGATTTCGTCGTGTTCGGCTTGGCTAAGCAAATCAACAGCCGTGTGATAGGCGTCTGCCGAGCCGTCGGCTAGGACGCCCACTTCGCTAGGACCTGCGATCATATCGATATTTACATCGCCAAAAACTAGTTTTTTAGCCGTCGCGACAAAGATATTTCCGGGACCTGTTATGGCATCGACCTTTTCTATCGTTTCTGTGCCATACGCCATCGCCGCAACGGCACTTGCGCCGCCAACCTTGTAGGCTTTTTTGATTTTTAGCACATGCATGGCGGCAAGAAGCAGTGAATTTACGCTTCCGCCCACAGCAGGGGTGCAGACGGTTATATCGCTCACGCCTGCGACGATTGCAGGGATTGCGTTCATCAAAAGCGAACTCGGATACGCCGCCTTTCCGCCCGGCACATAAAGCCCTGCACGATCAACAGGCGTGATTTTTTGTCCTAGCATTTCGCCGTATTTGCCAAATTCGATCCAGCTTTTTTCGAGTTGCTTTTCGTGGTAGGCAAAAATTCGTTCATAAGCCACTTGTAAGGCATTTTTTAGCTCGTTTGAGAGCTCATCAAAAGCCTTTTTCATCTCGTCTTGTGTGATAGCGAGATTTCCCTTAACTTCCCATTTGTCAAATTTGGCGATTTGCTCATTTAAGGCTTCATCGCCACGAGATTTTATATCGTCGATAATGCCCGTAACTATCGGCATAACGCTTTTCATATCCATATCGGAGCGATTGACAAGCTTTTTAAATTCGGCTTTAAAACCTGCTTCGTTTGATTTTAAAATTTTCATATTTTGACCCTTTAAATTTTTTATAAATTTTAGTTTATAGCATAATTTAGTTTTGAATTTAATAAAATTTGCAAATTTGCAAACTGATTATTTTACCACTGGCGATTGCTTTGAGCACTTCGTGGTCTGACGATGACAGATTAGGCAAATTTTCGCAATGATAGTAGAAACAAATTATCGCAGTCTATTGTCTCATAAACTATTCGTCAAATGGTCGTATTTTTTGTTTTCCAAGTGGCAAATCGGCTGAAATCTTGATAAATAATGCGTTATAATTTATTGTTCCGCCAAGCAAAATATCGCCGCTATCTAATTTCACAGCTGTATTTATCATGGTTTCTTTTGAATAACCATAAGCAATATTTTTATCTATTTCATCGCCGTTTTGATTAAATTCAATCAAATTTATTCCATTTTCATTACTTGTTATAAATAGTAAATTCTCATTAAATTTAACGATTTTAACTTCATTTCTATTAGAATCCGAACTTACGATTTTTTCAAAAATTTTATGTCCGTCATAATCATATTTTATCAATTTTATCTCTCTTGTTGTTTGAAAATTTTGATAAAAATATTTTTCTTCTAATGTAAAAAAGAAATCATCAAAAGCTAAAAAATCTATAAATTTGACATTTATCTCTTTTTTATCTATAAAATTGCCCTTTAAATCGTATTTATAAAGCCCTTCATTTTCCACCAAAACCAGAAGTGTTTCATCTTTTTTAAGGATACTTTTTATTTCGTCAGTTTGATAAATTTCGTATTTTATATTTAAATTTCTATCAAAATATCGCACCACATTTTGGCTGTCAGTTGCGATAAAATCGTATCCTAAAACTAAAATATGCCTAAATTTATAAGGTAGTGTTTTTATAATTTTTAAATTATCTCTACTTTCAAATTTATCAAATATGTAATTACCCAAAATCAAATGCGATTTTGTTTGGGCTACTGTGCCATTAAGCCTATCATCTACTAGCGAGATACGATTGATTAAAAATCCATTTTTATTTATAAAAGCAAATTTGCCTTGCGAACCCCATTTACAACCGGTCAAAATCATCTCATTAGTTACAAAACTGTGGCTTACACACCAATCATAAAGTTCTTTTGAATTCATTTCCCAAACTGGATTTTTTAGCGTTTCATAAGCGTATAAATTCAGATAAGTCATAAACAAAATAATAAAAATTTTTTGTTTTATCACCACAAATCCTTTGAAATTTTTAAACTAGACAAACTTGATAAATTTAAAAACACAAATTTTAGCTAAATTTCGTTTAAAAAAACGGAAAGCGTAAATTTATAAATTTTTAAATTTATATTTGTATCTTTGCAGTTGCGAGATATTGCCGAGAATTCCGCCTTGGTGGATATACAGGACTTCGTTTGCGAATTTTTCGCGATTTTCTAAAAGCGTGAGAAGTCCCACGGGGTCATAGATGAGATCAAATTCTATGCCTGTTTGCGTTTTTGCTTTATGCCAAATTTCATAAAGTTCGGCGTAAGGTTTTGCAAAGTGAAATTTGCGTGGTGGTGGCAAAATTTGCACTTTTGAAGTTTTATCTAGGGCGAGTATTTGCTCTTTTAGATACGCCCTGTCGCCTACGCAAGGTGTGGTAAAAACGCTAAATTTGGTATGTTTGGCTAGATAACACGCACTCGCCCCCGTTCCGCTTGGCAAAAATATGTCAAATTCTTTTTCATGCGTGGTGGCAAATCTGTCGATAAATTCGCCCTGCACGACAAAACCAAACTCAGCTTCACTCTGCGCAACGCCCTCTTCGATAAAAATCGCACTCTCATCGCAAAGACTAAGCGCAAATTGGCGGCGATTTTTGTTTTCATAAATTTTCATACCATTTTTAAGCGAGAATTTGAAATTTCCACACGGATTTTGCCTTAAATTTTCGCTTATGTGATCAACTACAAACTCGAAATCAAGCCCTTTTAGCCTAGCAAAAACGCTTAATGAATACATCGCATTTGACTGAGATGAGCCGTAGCTGATGATTTTTTTAAATTTGCTTAAATCGGCGTTTAGATAGTAGTGCAGTTTTCTGGCTTTGTTACCGTTAAAAAGCCCGAGCAGGTCGTCCCGCAAAAGCCAAAATTTAAAGCCGTCAATGCAAATTTGCTCTATTTTTGGATTTTCAAATTCAAAGGCATGGTCGTGCAAAGTGCCGAAATTTAGGCTAGTTTGCTGTTTTGTTTCCGTCATATTCTAAAAATTTGCGAATTTCTTCCATCGCTTCTTTATTTGAAAGCGTAAATTTGATCTCAATCCGCCTGCTAGCGTCTTTATCTTCGACGCCACCAGTTAGCACAGGCGACATAAAGCTTCTACCGCTAGCGATGAGATATTTTCGAAGTCGCTCGTCGGTGTTCCATGAATTTATGAAATTCATCACTTCCAATGCCCTATTTTGCGATAATTTAAGGTTATAAAGATACTCGCCGTCGCTGTCAGTGTGCCCTTCGATGATGATTTGGTCTAAATTTGCTCTAATCTCATCGTTGTTTAAAAGCGTTTCAAAGTAGCTTTTCAGCGTGGTTTCAAGCTCATCTTTAATCTCATCTTTTAAGACTGCTTCGCCCTTGTCAAAAAGCACTTGGGACGAAAGTTTTATCGCGCCACTTTCTTCGTCAATGCTGATTTTATCGCTAAGTTTCTCTTTTATGTCGGCTATGACCTTAACTTTCATACCCGTTAAGTTGCGAATTCGGTTTTTTGTAACATTTAAATCACGCAAAATTTGGTTGAAGTCGCTCTCTTTTTGGCTGAGTTGATCGAGCAAAAATGCGATTTTAAGCTCGTTTTGTGTGATTGTCGCGTTTGCTTCGTTTTTTTGTGCTTCTAGGTTTCGCAAAATTTCGTTCATATCGAAATTCTCTTTTTTCAGCTTTTCTGCCATTTCGGTGAGATCTTCGATTTGAATAAAATATATCGAGTTTTGCTTACGCAAATCGACATTTTCGACATTTAGCTCTTCAAGTCGTTCGTTGAAAATTTTATTTAACGCTTCTAGCTCGGCGGTTTTTTTCTCTTCATTTTGCAGACTTAAAATCGCACTTGCAAAATCTTTTTTTTGCTGTTCTAGCGCGCTTTCGGTGCTTTCTAGGCTAGTTTGAGTTAAAAAATATTTAACGATAATCCCACCCACAAGCAAAACAAAAACAAAAAGCAAACCAGCCATCAAGTCTGCATAAACGACCCAAAATGAGCTTTCTTCGTTGTTAGTTTTCATTTTCTTTTTCTTTTAAATCAATATCGGCAAGGGATTTTTTAAGCTCTTCGATAATGTCGGAGTTGTCGAATTTACCGATATTTTCGTCTTTAAAAATTTGTTTAAAATCATCGACTATTGTTTTTATTTCGCTTTTGACGCTTTGATTTAAAATTTCTTTATTTTGCAAAATTTGAGAATTTAGCGAACCAAGCGAACTTTGCAAATTTTTTAACTCTTGTGATAACGAATTTGCGATATTTTCAAATTTATCAGTTTTTTGCGTGGTAAAATTTGCAAATTTGACCTGCTCGTCGGCAACGCCCTTTTGGATATAGGCTAAATTTTGCGAAACGGATTTTAAAATCGAAATAATCTCAGCGTAGCTTTCGCTTACTCTTTTTTGCGTGATATTCGAATTTACAAGCATTTCGTTTGATTTTTCAAGCTCGGCAGAAGTAAGTTTTAGTGTTTCTTCTTCTAAGCTTACAATCTTTTGGAAATTTTGGAATTTTTCTTCAATCGACCTGCTAAGTTTTTCGTTAAATTCGCCACTTGCCATACTTTCGAAGTGCTTTGCTACCTTTTCGTTTTTATCCAAAATTTCTTGCAAATAGCTTTGCATAATCTCATCTTTATGCCAAAAAAAGTTTCTTGTAGCGAATTTGTATTTTGTAACCAAATTTTGGTATTTGCTAATGCCTTTTTTCTCAAAATAAATCCACCAAAGTGCAAGAAAAATACCATAAATAGAGACATAAAAAGCCGTTCCAACGCCGCCAAGAAGCTGAGCAATCTCTTTTTCGAGCGAATTTATATCGCTTGAAGAAAACTGCGGCATAGAAATGGCAATACTGATAAAGGTTCCTAAAATTCCTAGCATTGGGAAAATTCCAGCTGCAACAGAAGCATAGTTTGGATTTCGCAAATTTAGCGCGTATTCATCGCTAAAATCTTCAAATTTAGCGTCGCTTTTTTTCTTACCTGCGATGACTAAAAGGTGCGACATAATGAACTCTTTAAGCTCTTTTTTGAAATTATCGATCCTGCTTTCAAATGCGCAACAGCCGTATTCTGCGTTATGACGCGCCAAAATAAGCGCGATGACAAGCAAAACCGCCATCATCACAATCGAGTGAAGCTCAACCTTAAAATCGATAACTTTTAAAAATCCGAGCAAAAATACCACAAAAATCGCAATCGGCACGAAAACAATTTTTAGATAAACTCCTATTTGGGAGCGTTCGTTGTTTTCGGGCAGTGTTAAATCCAAAACTTCGCTACTTCTGTTTTCCATGAAATTTGCCTTAGTTTTTATTTATACAATTTAAATTTTCAAACGCCGTTAAAAGCCTTTTTACCATACTTTCTTCGCCACATCTTAGCCATTTGCGTGGATCGTAGTATTTTTTATTTGGTTTATCTTCGCCTTCCGGGTTTCCGATTTGACCTTGCAAGTATGCCCTATTTTTTAGCTCATACTCTCTCACGCCGTCCCAAAATGCCCACTGCGTATCAGTGTCGATATTCATCTTAACAACGCCATAACTAACGGCATCTTTAATGTCTTTTATCTCGCTACCGCTTCCGCCGTGAAAAACGAAATTTACAGGTTTTTCGTCATTTAAACCAAATTTTTCCTTTACAAATTTTTGCGAATTTCGCAAAATTTCAGGGCGAAGCACGACATTTCCAGGTTTATAAACGCCATGCACATTACCAAAACTAGCTGCGATGCTAAAATTTGAACTAATCTTTAAAAGCCTTTCATAAGCCAAAGCGACATCTTCTGGTTGCGTATATAAAAGTGCGTTATCCACGCCTGTATTATCCACGCCGTCTTCTTCGCCGCCTGTTACGCCAAGCTCGATTTCTAGGGAAATTCCTAGCTCACTCATTTTTTTTAGATACTCTTCGCAAGTGCTTAAATTTTCTTCCAAACTCTCTTCGCTAAGATCTAGCATGTGAGAGCTAAACAGCGGCACTCCGTGAGCTTTTTTATAGTTTTTACTAGCTTCAAGTAAGCCATCTATCCAAGGAAGCAGTTTTCTTGCGGCGTGATCTGTGTGTAAAACTACCGCCACGCCGTAATATTTAGCTAATAAATGAACCTGCATAGCCCCACTAACTGCACCCATAATCGCGCCGTTTTCGCACTCTTTACCAGCATAATAGCTCGCTCCGCCATTACTAAACTGGATAATCACAGGCGAACCAGCTTTTTTTGCGCTTTCTAAAACAGCATTTACAGAGTGACTTCCGACAACATTTACAGCAGGGATCGCAAAACCCTCGCTTTGTGCGTATTTATAAAGCTTACTAACATCATCGCCAAATAAAACTCCGGGCTTTACAATATCTAAAACTCCCATAGCCCAACCTCCTAAATTTATTATTTATATTCGATTTTTGCTTTTTTAAACAAATCTTGTGCTGTTTTTTGTAAATTTGCAGCTGCTTTTTCTTGGCGAATCACACCCTCGATAATAGGTTTTGCTTCATTTACAGGCACTTGTCTTTGCGCTCTTTCATCTTCTTTTAAGATTACATGATAACCAAACTCAGTTTTAACAGGATTTTTTGAGATTTCGCCTTTTTTCATAGCAAAAGCTGCGTCCGCAAAAGGTTTAACCATAGCGCCTTCTTTTGGGAACGGAGGCAATGCACCACCTGTTTGCTTAGCAGCTGGTTCGATTGATTTAGCAGCAGCAGTTTCAGCAAATTTTTGAGTAAGAGCAGCGCCATTTAAAGCTTTTAACTCGCCGATAAGTCCTTTTGCTTCGGCTTCTGTTTTAACCAAAATGTGGCGAACTTGAACCAAAGGCGGTTCAACGAATTTACTTTTATTTTTGTTATAAAAATTTTGAACTTCGCTATCGCTTATTTTTATGTTATTTGCTTGCTTTGCCTGCCAAACACGCACAGCCAAAATATCTTTTTGAACTTCAAGCTCTTTTTTATAAAGTTCGTCATTTGTTACGCCTGATTTTTTAGCTTGATCGACTAAAAGTTGCTGAGTAATAACTCTATCAAGTATCTCTTTTTTGGCAGTTGCTGGCATATTAGCAAGTTCGTTTGGAGCTATACCACTACCTGCTAACATCGGAATAAGTTCATTTTCAGTGATATTTTTGCCATTTACGGTTGCAAAAACGGTCGCATTTAGGCTTACAGCCACAGCCAAACTAAGTGCAGAAAAAACAATCTTTTTCATTTACATTCCTTAATAAAAAAATTTTCGCGAAAATTATAGCTAAATGTGGTTAATAATTAAATTAGATTTTTAAATTTTTAGTGTAAAATACCGCCCATGAGAACGAAAAAAGATATTTTAGAAATCAAAAATTTGTTGTTAGAAAATTTCGGCGAACCGACAAGTGAGCTTAAATTTAGGAATTTATACGAACTTATCGTTTGCGTTATGCTCTCAGCCCAATGCACCGACAAACGGGTAAATTTAATCACACCTGCGCTATTTAGGGAGTTTCCTGACATACACTCGCTCGCAAATGCAAATTTGGGCGCAGTTAAAATGCTAATAAATTCGTGCAGTTTTTTTAATAACAAAGCGCAAAATTTAATCAAAATGGCAAAGTCTGTGGTGGAAAATTTCGGCGGCGAAATCCCGCTAAATGAAAAGGATTTAAAAAGCCTTGCAGGGGTCGGGCAAAAGACAGCCCATGTCGTGTTAATCGAGCATTGTGGGGCGAATTTTATCGCCGTGGATACGCATGTTTTTCGCGTATCACATAGACTTGGACTTTCAAGCGCAAAAACGCCAGAACTAACCGAAAACGACCTTACAAAGGCATTTGTAAGCGACCTAAACTACCTGCACCAAGCTTTGGTGCTATTTGGACGATACACTTGCAAAGCCGTAAAGCCAAATTGCAAAGAGTGCTTTTTAGCACACCTTTGCAAAAGCAAGGATAAAATTTTATAAATTTTGCACGCCAGAGATTATCTCTCGCACGGCATTTAGGATTTTTTCGACCGATTTTAGCTCGACTTTTTCATGCGTGCTGTGTGGTGAAGTGATATTTGGACCAATAGAACATGCCATAATGTTAGAATCTTTTGTGATAAAAACGCCACACTCTAACCCAGCATGAACGGCACCAAGCTTCGCGCTAGGCACAAATTTTTGCAATTTTTTTAAGATAAATTCGCTAAACTCGCTAATTTGTGGTTGCCACGGCTCACTCGTTTCGCCAAAAACGCACTCCAAGCCAAAATTTTCAGCCGACATTTTGGTTTGATATTTCACACCTTTTAAGCCCTTTTCGCTCATCGATCTAGCATAAAACAAAAGCTCAAATTTGCCGTTTTTTTCACCAGCCAAAGATAAATTTATGCTAGTCCCGGGCAAATTTAACTCATCGTTAAAATCCCTAACGCCTTGTTTAAATTCGCAAATGAGATTTAAAATATTGTCCGAATTTTCATAAATTTCGCACTCTTTAAACCCTAAAAATTTATGTTTAATAAAATTTGGAAAATTTGAAATTTCATTTTTAAAAATTGCAGTCGCACTAGCTTTTGCAGGGATTGAATTTGCCCTTTCGCCACCGCTAAATTCGGCGATTTTACCGCCGTTTTTAGCGATAAATTCGGCTAAAAATTTAATCGCATTTGGCAGGTTTTTATGAATTTCGATTCCACTATGACCGCCCGGGAAATCATCGATAAAAATCTCATAGCAAAAGCCACTTTTTTTCTCGCGCGTAGTATCGCAAAGAGCGCGAATTTCGGCACTTCCTGCGCACCCGATTATGACTTCGTTTTCATCTTCGCTGTCTAAATTTAGCATTTTTTTGCTTTTTATAGTGCCGTTAAATTCCCTAACGCCCCAGAGCCCCACTTCTTCGTTATTTGTCCAAACTGCTTCGAAGTTCTCAAACTCGCTCATCATCGCCATTATAATTGCTACACCGATTCCATTATCAGCCCCCAAAGATGAGTTTTTTGCACTTAAAAAGCCATCTTGCTCCACTAGCTCGATTTGCGGCGCAAGTCCCACGCCAACCATATCATAATGCGCTTGCAGGCAAATTTTTGGCTCACCTTTTATGGCATAAATATTTCCGGCACTATCAACTTCCACGCTAAATTCGTGCTTTTTTGCAAATTCCACTAAAAAATCTCGCAATTTTTCCGTTTCATAGCTAAGGTGCGGAATCTCGCAAATTTGCCTAAAATAACTCATAACTTTTTGCATTTTTAACCTTTTTGGAATTTAAAAAACGCTAGTATAACACAAAAATTTTAGGATAAATTTATGAATTTTGACAAAATCAGCACCGAACTTTTAAAACAGATTGAAAATTTACCAAATTTAGACGCAAATTTGGATTTTGGCGATGTCGTGCGAATTTTTAATCAAAACGCAGATAGCGAGTTTAAAAAGCAAATTTATGATTTAGCAATGGATTTACGCCCTTGGCGAAAGGGTCCATTTGAAATTTTTGAGACATTTATCGACAGCGAGTGGCAAAGCCAGATTAAATTCAATATCCTAAAACCATATCTAAATTTGCAAGGTAAGGTCGTAGCAGATGTCGGGTGCAATAACGGGTATTATATGTTTCGTATGCTAGAACACTCGCCCAAAAAGCTAGTCGGATTTGATCCGAGCGTGCGGACATTTTTGCAGTTTAAATTCCTAAATAAATTCGCTAAAACGGGCATTATTTATGAGCTTAAAGGCGTGGAAGATTTGAGTAATTACGAGCATAAATTTGACACGATTTTTTGTCTAGGAGTGATTTATCACAGAAGCGATCCGATAAAAATGCTCAAAGATTTAAAACAGAGCCTAAATAATGGTGGTGAAGTTTTTTTAGATACTATGTATATCGACGGGGACGGCGAATTTGCGCTTACGCCAAAAAATACCTACTCAAAAATTCCAAATATCTATTTCGTGCCTACCATAAACGCTTTACAAAACTGGTGCGAAAGAGCCAAATTTAGCAGTTTTGAAGTGCTAGAAACTAAGCAAACCGATTTAAACGAACAACGCAAAACGGATTGGATTTTAGGGCAAAGTTTAGAAAATTTTCTAAATCCAAATAATCCAAATTTGACGATCGAAAACTACCCCGCACCAAAACGAGTTTATGTGAGAATTTCGGTTTAAATTTAGTAAAAAATTCAAAAAAAATTCATTTAAATTTATAAATTTATGCCTAAAACAGGGCAGATTTAGAATATCTTATAATTTTTATAAAAAAACTAGGTAAAAAAACAAAAAATTTATAAAAAATTTGCTCCAAAATTAAAAATTTGGAGTATAATTGCGCCTTTGAAAAGAGGAATTTTTTGTTTAAAAGGAGCAAGGTTATGAAAAAATTAGTTTTCTTAGCGTTGTTAGGGACTGCAAGTTTGTTTGCTAGCGAAGAGTTGCAAAAGGCATGTGACGGCGGAGATTGGGACAAATGTGTCGAACTTGGCATAAAATACTACAAGGGCGACGGCGTAGAAAAAGACCACGAAAAATCACACCAACTTTATGAAAAAGCGTGCGAAACAGGACATAATATAAATGGTTGTTTTAGAGCGGGAGCATTTTATGCTATCGGTCAGGGTGCAGAACATGATCATGATAAAGCCCTACTTTGGCTAAAAAAAGCTTGTGACGGAAATCACGAAAAAGCATGCAAAATGTATGATAGAGTTTTGCACGAAGAAGAATAATAAAAGACAAGTTTGCGTCCGTAAATTTGGACGCAAATTTAAATTATACTTTTACGATATATCATATAGAAATTATCAATAAATTAAAAAGTAAATATATATTTAAAAATTCAGAGTATAATGCACTCGCATTTAAAAAGTTAAATCCAAAAAATGCGAAAGGATTAAAAATGAAAAAAATGTTTTTGATTGCAGCATTTTGTGCAGCAAGTTTAAGTGCGGTTTTTGCAAACGCAGAACTTCAAGCAGCCTGTGACGGCGGGGATTGGGAAAAGTGTGTTGAGCTAGGTATGAAATATTATCGTGGTCAAGACGGATTAGAAAAAGATCATGAAAAAGCACACCAACTTTACGAAAATGCTTGTGAAACAGGACATAATCTAAATGGTTGTTATAGGGCAGGACTTTTTTATGCTGTCGGCCAAGGCGCAGAACACGATCACGATAAAGCCCTGCTTTGGCTAAAAAAAGCTTGTGACGGCGGTCACGAAAAAGCTTGTAAAACTTATGAAAGAGTTTTGCACGAAGAATAATGGCGTCAAAATCATTTAATTAAAAAATACAAGAACTTAAAAATTTATAAATCCGTGTCAAATTTGTTTTGGCACGGATATTTTTTTATCTAAAAAATCTCAAAAAATACTCAATAGTTTTTCGTTCATCGTTTAAATTTGATTTTTGTCCGTGTCCGGGATAAATTTCAAAATTTTCTTTGATTTGCAAAATTTTTAAAAGCGAGTTTTTCATATCATCTGCGTTTGAATATGGAAAGTCATATCTGCCGATACTTCCCTTAAATAGCACATCTCCGCTAAAAATAACGCCGTTAATCTCTATCATACAACTTCCTGGCGTGTGTCCTGGAAAATGCAAGAATTTAACATTAAATTCATCATTTTCGCCAAGAAAAAACTCGTTTTCATCTTTTATCAAAATATCAGGCGTTACGCAGTTTGCAAGATACCCAAATGGATCTTTTTCTAAAAAAAATGCGTCTTTTTCGTGTATATAAATTTTATGCCCTAAAATTTGCAAATTTTCATCATCAAATGTGTGATCAAAATGCCCGTGTGTGTTAAAAACAGCTAAAATTTTTTTAGTGTTTTGTTTTATCCACGCAAAACTACCCTGACCCGGATCGATTACGATTTCTCCACTTTTTCCTTTTAAAATGTAGCAATTTGTCATAAAATCGCCACAAGGTTTGCTTAAAATTTCCATAAATTTTTCCTTTAAATTTATGAGTATTTTATCAAAAAAGAGCTAAAATTCTTAGATTTTACGGAAAAAAATATGGATTACAAAAATTTAGAATATAAGCTTGTAGAATTTTTAGAAAAATCTCTAAAAAAAACAAAGCAAAAAAACTTTATCATCGGTATTAGCGGAGGACTTGATAGTGCCGTTGTTAGCGCACTTTGTGCAAAAGTTAAAGGCGCAAAAACGCTTGGGGTTATAATGCCTACCAAATATTCAAATTCAAAAAATTTAGACGATGCAACTAGGCATTGCGATAAATTTAAAATTCCATTTGAAATTATTCAAATTCAGCCATTTATCGATGAATTTTTAAAAATTCAGCCAAACTCAACCAAACTTGAAATCGGCAATTTTACGGCTAGAATTCGTATGAATTTACTTTTTGATTATAGTGCGAAAAACCACGGTGTGGTCGTAGGAACAAGCAATCTAAGTGAGCGATTGCTAGGTTATGGCACGATTTACGGCGATATGGCGTGTGCTTTTAATCCAATAGGTGAAATTTTTAAAACTGAAATTTTTGAATTTGCTAAATTTTTAAAAATAGATAACAAAATCATCAAAAAAGCCCCGAGTGCCGACCTTTGGGACGGTCAAAGCGATGAAAAAGATCTTGGGTATTCATATAAAAATTTAGATAAAGTTTTAGCAGAAATTTATGATAAAAATGCAAATTTAGATGACTTAAAAGCCAAATTTGGCGAAAATTTGGTAAATTTTGTAACCACTCGAATAAGAACAAATAAATTTAAACTAATTCAACCAAAAATAGCAAAAATAAGAAAAAATTTAAGGACGAATAATGCGTGAAATTTCGTTTTTTAAAGCATGGACGGATAAAAAAGAAGAAGAGCTGCTTTTAGAAGCACTAAGCGACAATGAAGGCAAATTTGTAAATTCTTTTGAAACTGATATAAAAAAATATTTCGACACAAAATGCGCAGTTTCCACAAACAACGGCGCAGCGGCAATTTATCTGGCACTTTGTGCATTAGGAGTTAAAAAAGCAAATAAAGTAATTTGTTCGGTAAATTCCTTTCCGCACATTGCCGGTGCGATTTGTGCGTTAAGCGCAACGCCTGTTTTATGTGATATAAACACAGATGATTTTAATATAAATGTCGATGAATTCGAAAAAATCTTAAAAAACGGCAATCACAAACACCTAAAATGCGCCTTTATCACGCATATCGCAGGTAAAAGTGCCGATATGGACGCCATTTATGACATTGCAAAAAAATACGGCGTTCAAATAATCGATGACGCAAGTAGAGCTATGGGTGCAACCTATAAAGGTAAAAAACTAGGCTCGATTAAAGAATCCGCGATTTCATGTTTTCAGATAAATCCGCAAGTAAAAAATGCCGTAAGCTCGGCTGGATTTTTCACTACAAACGACGAAGAAATCGCCAAAAGAGCTGTGCTTTTGCGAGATAACGGCATTATTTCAGAAGGATTTGATAAAAGCGGCAATATCACCTATGTTTATGACATAGAAGATGTAGGACTTAAATACGACTTAAACGCCATAAATGCAGCTTACGCAAAATCTCAGCTTAAAAAAACGGCTAAATTTATAGCTCGTCGCAAAGAAATAGCTCAAATTTATCAAAATGAGCTTTGCGATACCCCACACATCACGCTTCCTGTCGGAAATGACGAGCATATTTATTCGCAATATATCATCAAAGTTGATAAAAACCGCGATGATTTCGCCAGAGAAATGATAAAAAACGGCATAAATGTATCGCTTCATTATATACCGATTCACTTGCTTAGTTATTATAAGAAAAAATATGGTTACAAAGTAAATGAATTTCCAAATGCCCTAAAAGTTTATCAGCAAATTCTATCGCTCCCGATATATGCAGCTTTAAGCGACGATGAAGTCTATTATATTTGCAAAAAAATAAAAGAAATAGCAGTCAATCGTGTTTAATAAAATCGCTCTTGGCATTGAGAAATTTCTTTGGAAACCAAGCCCATTTGGTGTGGTTTTGGCGATTTTTTTGCTTCCGTTTTCGGCACTTTATAGCTTAATAGTTTGCCTAAAAAAGCTTTTTGCCAAACCGCAGGATTTTAAAATTCCTATTATAAGTGTTGGAAATCTCACACTTGGCGGAAGCGGCAAAACGCCACTATGCAAGGCGATTTTTAACGAATTTTCTAGCGAATACAAAATTTTTATTATTTTGCGCGGATACGCACGAAAAAGCAAAGGTATGATTTTGGTTTGCGATAACGGCGAAATTCTGTGCGATACGACCCAAAGTGGCGATGAAGCAATGGAATATGCCCTAAGCTTAAAAAACGCAAATGTCATAGTTAGCGAAGATCGCAAAATCGCCATTGAAAAAGCTAAGCAAATGGGGGCAAATTTGATTTTGTTTGATGACGGATTTGGCAAATTTGATATTTTAAAATTTGATATTTTACTTTTGCCATGCCCTTTGCCGACGCTTCCTTTTACTATTCCAAGCTCAGCATATCGTTATCCGCTGTTTTTTGCTAAATTTGCAAATTTTATCCCACAAACAGGCGATATTTTTGCAAATTCGCAAATTTTAAATCCTACAAAAAATATGATTTTGGTTTCAGCCATCGCTAAACCATGGCGTTTAAAAGAGTTTTTCGCTCATACAAAAGCTCAAATTTTTTACCCAGATCACTATGATTTTAAAAAAGCCGAACTTGAAAATTTGCTAAAAATTCACAACGCCACAAGCCTTTTAATCACCGAAAAAGACTACACAAAAATAAAAAATTTTGATTTGCCAACTTCGATAATAAGGCTAAATTTAACTCTAAGTGAGAATTTTAAAGACAAAATTAAAAGCTATATAAAGCAAAATTTGATAAAATAATTCTTTTGTTAAAAATTAAGGAAAAATTATGATAAGAAAGAGTAGAACAGCAGAGATCATCATCTCAGCTCTCCCATACATACGCAAATTTAGAGACAAGATTTTTGTCATCAAATACGGTGGCGCAGCCCAAATAGATGAAAATTTAAAAGCAAATTTTGCACGAGATATTGTGCTTTTGCACATGGTTGGCATTAAGATTATCGTCGTGCATGGCGGTGGCAAAAAAATCAACGAAACACTTGATAAAATCGGCATTACAAGCGAATTTAAAGACGGACTTAGAGTTACAAGCAAAGAGTGCGTTGAAGTAACCGAAATGGTTTTAAGCGGTTTAGTCAATAAAGAAATCACCGCACTTTTAAATCAAAATGGAGCCCCGTCAATCGGCATTAGTGGAAAAGACGGCGATTTGCTAAGAGCTAAATTTTTAGATGAGAAAAAATACGGCTTTGTCGGCGTGATAGATGAAGTCAATACAAATTTCATAAATGATTTACTTGAAAAAGGCTATTTGCCGGTTATCGCTCCACTTGCAACCGATGAAAACGGCATAAGCTATAACATAAATGCCGATCTTTGTGCTAGTAAAGTCGCAAGTGCGCTAAAAGCAGACAAAGTGATATTTTTAAGCGACATTGACGGCGTTTTAGATAAAGAAGGAAAACTAATCAGCAAACTAGATGAAAAACTGATAAACAAATTTAAAAAAGACGGCACCATTAGCGGCGGAATGATCCCAAAAATGGATGCTTGTTTAGAGTGTGTTAAAGCAGGAGCGCTCTCAGCTCATATCATAAACGGCAAAATTCCACACTCACTGCTACTTGAACTTTTCACAGACGATGGAATCGGAAGTTTGATAAAAGAGAAATTTTAAAGGAAAAATATGCAACTAATTTCAACAAGAGATAAAAACCAAAAAGTAGATTTAAGCTATGCTCTGCTAAATCCAAGTGCGAATTTTGGCGGGTTGTTTTGCCCTGAACGCTTACCAAATTTTGATGAAAAATTTTGGAGCGAATGCGAGAATTTGAGTTATAAAGAGATTGCTTTAAAAGTGATAAAAAGCTTTGAATTTGATATTGAAGATGAAATTTTTATAAATGCTTTGAAACGATATGAGCGATTTGATGATAAAAACTGCCCTGTAAATTTTACAAAATTTGGGCAAAACTCATACATTTTAGAGCTTTATCACGGACCGACTTTGGCTTTTAAAGATATGGCGCTTCAACCTTTTGGTGAAATTTTAAGCGCATTAGCAAAAAAACAAAATAAAAATTATCTAATAATGTGCGCTACAAGCGGCGATACGGGTCCAGCCACCCTTGAAACCTTTGCAAATGCTGATAATATCAAGGTTGTCTGCCTTTATCCAAGTGGTGGCACAAGCGAAATTCAACGCCGACAAATGGTAAATGTGGAAGCGAAAAATCTTAAAACTATCGGCATAAAAGGAAACTTTGACGACGCTCAAAGAGCCTTAAAAACGCTTTTGGCAAATGATGAATTTAAAGATGAGTTAGCCAAAAATGATTTAAGTTTGAGTGCAGCAAATTCGGTGAATTTTGGGCGAATTTTATTTCAAATAATCTATTATATCTACGCAAATGTCTATTTTGCTAAAATGGGCGTTAAAAAATTCGCCGTCATCGTGCCTAGCGGAAATTTCGGCAATGCTTTGGGGGCGTATTATGCTAAAAAAATGGGCGCTAATATCGCTAAAATCAAAATCGCTTCAAATTCAAATAACATTTTAACCGAGCTTTTCACAAAAGGAATTTATGATTTGCGAAATAAAACGCTAATAAATACAATTAGCCCTGCAATGGATATTTTGATTAGCTCAAATGTGGAAAGATTGCTTTTTGATAAATTTGGCGATGTTCGCACAAAAGAGTTAATGCAAAGCCTAAATGAAAATAAATTTTATAAACTCACGCAAAATGAGCTAAATGCCTTGCAATGCGAATTTGAAGCAAATTTTTGCGATGATGAGAAGTGCGCTAAATTTATAAAAAATGCTAGTGATAAAGGCGTTTTAATCGACCCGCACACGGCGACTTGCTTTAAAATGATTGATGAAAATTCAACGAATTTGGTAGTTTCAACGGCAAAATGGATCAAATTTACTCCGTCAATGGTAAAAGCAATCAAAGGCGAAATGAAACTAGGCGAAAAAGACGAAATGATCGCACTTTCAAAGGAATTTAATAGCCCCGTTCCAATGAGCATTTCAAGGCTTTTTGAAACAGAAGCGATCCATAAAAGCGTAGTCGAAAAAGATGAAATCAAAAATGAAATCATAAATTGGATAAAAAAATGATAGTGATTCCTGCCAGACTAGCTTCAACAAGGTTTGAAAACAAAATTTTATGCGACATTGGCGGTGTGCCTATGTTTATTGCAACCGCAAAAAACGCTTCAAAAACAGATAGAGTTTTAATCGCCGTCGATGATGAAAAGGTGCTAAAAATCGCAAAAGAGTATGGTTTTGACGCGGTTTTAACAAATCCAAATCATCAAAGCGGAACTGACCGAATAAACGAAGCAGTTAAAAATTTTGGCTTAGATGAAAATGAAATCATTATAAATGTTCAAGCCGACGAGCCATTTTTTGAGAGCGAAAATTTGGCGAAATTCAGAGAATTTGCCGAATTTCAAATCTCTGGGGACGGCAAATTTATGGCAAGTTGCTACAAAAAAATTAGCGAACTCTCAGCCCTTGATCCAAATTTAGTTAAAGTTGTTTTAGATGATTTTAGCGATGCGATTTATTTTTCAAGATCGCTAATTCCGTATCCTAGAAGCGATTTTAAGGACTATTTGGGGCATATTGGAATTTATGCTTATAGCGTTAAAAATTTGGCTAAATTTTGCAAATTTAAGCCTAGCATTTTAGAAAATGTGGAAAAATTAGAACAGCTAAGAGCTTTATCAAACGGCGAAAAAATCGCAATGCTAGAAATTTCAACCAAAAGTATCGGCATTGATACGCAAAGCGATTACGAAAAAGCGATAAAAACATTTTTATAGGCGATTTTATGGACAAATTTGAATATAAAAAAAGCGTTGAAACCCTGAATTTATGGGCAAAAGCTTATTATACCGATGATAGCCCCATCGCGACAGATGAAGAGTATGATGAGCTTTATCATAAAGTGCTGGCTTACGAAAAAGAAAATCCAAGCGAAATTTTAGCATATTCGCCGACACTAAGGGTCGGCGGCGAGATAAGCGAGGGTTTTGAAAAATTAGCCCACGAAAGTGCCATGTGGTCTATGGAAGACATTTTCGATGACAACGAGCTTATAGCGTGGCTTGGGCGTGGCGAAAAAAGCGAATTTGAAATTTATTGTGAGCCAAAATTTGACGGAGCAAGTTTGAATTTAACCTACGAAAATGGCATTTTAAAAACAGCCACCACGCGTGGAGACGGCAAAATCGGCGAAAATGTAACGCAAAATGCAAAAGTTATAAAATCAATCCCGCTTCAAATTCCATATAACAAAAAAATCGAAATTCGCGGCGAAGTCGTCATCTCAAAAAGCGATTTTGACGCATTAAACGAACAAAGAGCATTAAAAGGCGAAAGCCTATTTTCAAATCCAAGAAACGCAGCCGCAGGAAGCCTTAGGCAACTAGATAGCAAAATCGTAGCAAATCGCCCGTTGCAGTTTATCCCGTGGGGCGTGGGTGCAAATTCGCTTGAATTTAAAAACCATAGCGAGATTATGGAATTTGTGCGAAATTTGGGGTTTTTGCAAGATGATTTTAAACGAATTTGTGCGAATTTAGATGAAATTCGTGGGGCTTATAATGACCTGCACGAGCTTAGAAATCAAAAAGATATTTTAATGGACGGCATGGTCGTGCGTGTAAATTCACTCGCAAAGTGCGAAAATTTGGGCTATACCGTTAAATTTCCGCGTTTTATGGTGGCGTATAAATTTCCAGCCATCGAAAAAATCACAAGGCTAGTTGATATAAATTTGCAAGTTGGCAGGACAGGCGTGATAACGCCTGTGGCGGTCGTCGAAGCCGTAAATATAGACGGAGCAATCGTGCGAAACGCTACGCTTCATAATTTCGATGAAATCGCTAGACTTGGGTTAATGAAAAACGATTTTGTGGGCATCATACGAAGCGGCGATGTAATCCCAAAAATCACGGGCGTTTTCAAAGAGCGTAGAGATGGCACTCAAAGCGAAATTTTAAGACCGCAAACCTGCCCCGTGTGTGGGCAAAAGGTGCTAAATGACGACATTTTTATCCGTTGCCAAAATATCGACTGCAAGGCAAGAGCGATAAATTCGCTGATTTATTTTGCTTCAAAAAAATGTATGAATATCGACGGACTTGGCGAATCGATAATAAATTTGCTTTACGAAAAAGGCAAAATCGCTTCTGTCGCCGATATTTACGCTTTAAAAGCTGATGATTTAAGCGATTTGGACGGCTTTAAAGAGAAAAAAATCGCAAATTTGCTAACTTCAATCCAAAACAGCAAAAATTCGCCACTTGATAGATTTATCACTTCGCTTGGAATCGAGCATATCGGCGAAGTCGCGGCACGAAAAATCGCCCTTGCATTTGGCGAAAAGTGGCTTGAAGCAAGTTTTGACGAAGTTTTAAGCTTGGACGGATTTGGCGAAGCTATGGCAAAAAGCTTTTGCGAATTTTGCGAAGTAAATAGAGAAAAAATCTTAAATTTAATCAATATAATCACGCCAAAATCCCTAAATTTGGAGATTATCCAAAACGCCTTTACAGGCAAAACCGTCGTCATCACAGGAACGCTATCTCGCTCACGAGATGAAGTCAAAAACGATTTGCTTAAAATGGGTGCAAAGGTGGCTAGTTCAGTTTCAGCTAAAACCGATTTTGTGATTTACGGCGAAGAAGCAGGAAGCAAACTAGAAAAAGCAAACGCTCTTGGTGTGAAAACGCTAAGCGAAGATGAATTTAAGGCGTTACTTTGAGATTTGATAAATTTGTCGCCGAGAAGCTTAATATCAGCCGAAATCAAGCCAGTGAGCTAATAAAAAATGAAAAAATTTTGCTTGATAATGAAATTTGCAATGATACGGCGAAAAATGTCGAAAACGGCGAAATTTCGGTGGCTAGTGAAATTTATGTAAGTCGTGGGGCATTAAAATTAAAAGGCTTTTTGCGTGAGTTAAAAGATGAATTTAGCTTTGATATAACTGGCTTAAACGCCCTTGATATTGGCTCTTCCACAGGCGGATTTGTGCAAATTTTGCTTGAAAATGGCGCGGGAAGCGTAACGGCTCTTGATGTTGGTTCAATGCAGCTTAGCGAAATTTTGCGAGACGACGCAAGGGTAAAAGTCTGCGAAAATACCGATATAAGGGAATTTAAAAGCGAAAAATTTGATTTAATAACCTGCGATGTGAGTTTTATTTCGCTAAATTCCATTTTAGAAAATATTTTTCATTTAGCAAAAAAATATATAATTTTGCTTTTCAAACCACAATTTGAAGTGGGCATTAACGCAAAAAGAGACAAAAAAGGCGTAGTAAAAGATGAAAAAGCTATCAAAAAATCGGTAGCAAATTTCGAGCTAAACTGCGCTAAAATGGGGCTAATCAAACTAGCTTTTAAAGAGTGTCAAATCAAAGGTAAAAACGGAAACCAAGAGTTTTTTTACCTTTACGAAAAACCAAATTCGGAGATTTAAATGTATAAAAAAGTTTTATTTTTAGTGATTTTAGGTGCGTTTTTGGGCGGTTGTATTGCCACAAAACTGCCGTCAAATTTGCAAAATCCGCAAAATTTTCAAATCGAAAAATTCACAGGACTTTGGTATGAAATCGGCAAAATGAAAAGTCCGTTTGAAGCTACGCTAAATAACACTACATACGAGTATTTTGTCGATAAAAACGGCACGATAAATTTGATGAAAAACGGCAAATTTACAAATGATAAAGATTTTAACGAAATTTATGAGCTAAAACGCGTTGATTTAAATAACACAGCTTCGATGAAAATCAAAGACAAATTTCACAATATCGTAAAAATCGATGATGAGTATAAGTATGCGCTCATTTTTGGTGACGATACGAGCGAACTTTATATGCTTTCGCGCACAAAAACTATGCCTGAGATGATAAAGGCAGTTTATACCAGCTATGCCGCTAAAATGGGCTATAATACAGATAAAATCGTTTGGACGACACACGAATGATAAAAGAAGATAATTTTTGCGAACTTTTATTGCCGTATGAGAGCTACAAGGGCAAATTTGACGAGATCCAAACGGCAAATCCTGCAAATATCACAACCGTTGCGCTTGGCAACTTCGACGGAATTCATCTAGGGCATAAAAAACTTTTTGCAAATATCGGCGAAAATGGCGCAGCTGTGGTAATTTTGAAAGATTATTATAAGCTAACTCCGTTTCGTGCAAGGGAAAAATTTACAGATTTGCCGATTTTTTATTTTGATTTGCACGACATAAAAAACCTTGAAGGCGACGAATTTGTCGCACTTTTACGCAATAAATTTCCAAATTTAACTAAAATCGTAGTCGGAGATGATTTTAAATTCGGTAAGGATCGTAAATTTGATACCGAGTTTTTGAAAAATCGCTTCAAAGGCACGACAACCATCATCGACGAAGTCTGTATTGACGGCACGGGAGTGCATACGACCGTCATTAAGATATTTTTGCGAAACGGAAATATAGTTTCGGCAAACCGATTTTTAGGACGAAAATACGAAATCTCAGGCAAAGTCGTAAGCGGTCAGGGTATCGGCAAAAAAGATTTGGTCGCAACAATAAATTTGCAAACAGGACAATATTTTCTGCCGTGCGATGGCGTGTATGCGACTTTTACGCGTGTCAATGAAAAAATTTACAAAAGCGTCTCTTTTATAGGACACCGAGTTTCGGCTGATGGCGAATTTGCAGTCGAGAGCCACATTTTTGGCAATTTTAACGAAGAAAATTTCAAATTCGCAACTATTTATTTTGTTAAATTTTTGCGTGAAAATAAAAAATTCCACGACTTAACAGAGCTAAAACAACAAATCCTAATCGACATCGAAAACGCAAATAAGGCACTTGAAAACGAAACGATTTGAAAAAAGCAAATTTAAAGGCGAAAAATGAAAGATGAAATTTTTAAAGAACCCATAAAAAAACAGTTTGAATTTGACAAAAGCGTGGCGAGTGTTTTTGATGATATGATAAGCCGTTCGGTGCCGTTTTATAAAGAAAGCTCAAATTTGATTTGCAAGCTTTTATCTCGCATTTTATCACAGAACGCAAAGTGCGTTGATTTGGGCTGTTCGACGGCTGAACTTTTATTAAATTTGCACCAAAAAAGAGACGATTTAAACCTTTTTGGCGTGGATAATTCGCCTTCAATGCTAGAAATCGCCGCCGCAAAAGCCACAGCTTACGGCGCAAAAATAAATTTTTCTTGCGAAGATATATTAGAGTGCGATTTTAAGGGCGCTGATTGCGTGATTTTAAACTACACTTTGCAGTTTATCCGTCCGATAAAACGGGCTGAATTTATGCAAAAAATTTGCGAAAATTTAAGCGACAACGGCGTTTTTATTTTTAGCGAAAAGCTCGTATATAGCGATAAAACGCTTAGCAAAGAGATGATTGAGATTTATGAAGATTACAAAGAAAATCAGGGTTACTCAAAATACGAAATCGCCGAAAAACGCAAGGCACTAGAAAATGTGCTAATACCCTACACCGAAGATGAAAACAAAACTTTGGCTTTAAATTCAGGTTTTAAAAGCGTAGAAACTATCTTTAAATGGGCGAATTTCGCTGTATTTTTGGCTAGGAAGTAAATTTTCTAAAAAAATACTTTAAAAACTTTCTCTGAATTTGTAAAAGTTTTTGATTTTAGTAAAAATAATCTTAAATAAAAAATTCTACCAAGTAGTTTTCTGCTACGCTAAAAGTGCTTGGTTCCAAACCGAGTGCGTTTTATTATATAATCGCAATTTAAAATCATAAATCAATTTTTTTCGATTAGTAGTGCTATCTTTTCTACAATTCTATCAAAGATTTTAGCATCGATTTTATCGCAAAATTTAGCATTTCTAGCTACGAAATCCAAGCTTTTGACTTGATCACTTAGTGCTACGCCGTGAATTTTGTCGCAGTTTATCGCTACTTCAAACGGATAACCTTTTATTTTTGTAGTTATCGGCACAAATAGACACAAACCTGATTTTTCATTGTAAATTTTAGGGCTGATAGCAAGTGCTGGACGAAGACCTTTTTGCTCATGTCCGCTTTGTGGGTCAAATTCCAACCATACTATATCGCCTTTTTCCGGGACATATTTTACCATTCATTGCCCTTTGTATCGTCAAAACTATCATCTATATTTAGATTTTCTTCTGTGATAGCCGAACATAGAGTTTCTAATCTGTTTTTTTGTTTTGACAAAACGATTTTACCAGCAACCACATCGATATTCATAGGCGAATTTTCTACCAAATTTAACTTTTTTAAAATATAATTTGGTATTCTAATCGCCAAAGAATTTCCCCATTTACTCAGTGTTGCTTCCATTTTCTATCCTTTGTAATGTTTATATAAAGTATATTAAATTTAAAATTAAAATCAACTAAATCTACCTATATAATCTCAAATTCATTTGCGACAAATTCATCTGCTTTGTATCCAAAAGTATCGCTCAAACATTTTAAAAGTAGAATTTATTAACTAAATTTAAAGAAAAATTTTTGTCTAAGCAGTTTTCGCTACGCTCGAACCGCTTGGTTTTAGGCTCTTCTTAAATTCGTTTTTGCTATAATTAGATTTAGCGGCTATTGATAAAGGACGGGGTTTTAGGCTCTTCTTAAATTCGTTTTTGCTATAATCAAATATAAGCGTTATCGGTTCAAACTCTGATTTTAGGCTCTTCTTAAATTCGTTTTTGCTATAATTTACATTAGGCGCTATGACCGAATATTATGGTTTTAGGCTCTTCTTAAATTCGTTTTTGCTATAATAGCATTTGCCTACCCACTCTTGAATCTTAAGGTTTTAGGCTCTTCTTAAATTCGTTTTTGCTATAATTTACATTAGGCGCTATGACCGAATATTATGGTTTTAGGCTCTTCTTAAATTCGTTTTTGCTATAATAGCATTTGCCTACCCACTCTTGAATCTTAAGGTTTTAGGCTCTTCTTAAATTCGTTTTTGCTATAATCGGCGGGTATTTTACACAACCGCAAGTAAGGTTTTAGGCTCTTCTTAAATTCGTTTTTGCTATAATAAACGGCGATTATATAGGCTACACGATATTGTTTTAGGCTCTTCTTAAATTCGTTTTTGCTATAATCTTAGCCGATGCTAATGCCAAAAAGTATTCGTTTTAGGCTCTTCTTAAATTCGTTTTTGCTATAATACAAGAAAAAGAACAAGAAGACAAACTCAAGTTTTAGGCTCTTCTTAAATTCGTTTTTGCTATAATAATATTGGGATGATTTTGTTAGTGCGACAAGTTTTAGGCTCTTCTTAAATTCGTTTTTGCTATAATATGGCGGATATAATCAAAATAACGGATATAGTTTTAGGCTCTTCTTAAATTCGTTTTTGCTATAATGCACCATTTTTATGATAAAATATTTCATTAGTTTTAGGCTCTTCTTAAATTCGTTTTTGCTATAATCGCCATTATCGTCATAATATAAATCCCATGGTTTTAGGCTCTTCTTAAATTCGTTTTTGCTATAATCAACAATGGCTCATAACTTAATAGGCGATAGTTTTAGGCTCTTCTTAAATTCGTTTTTGCTATAATAAATCATATATTACTTGTCCATTATAATTAGTTTTAGGCTCTTCTTAAATTCGTTTTTGCTATAATGGACTTTTAGCATTTACACCAACATTCTCCGTTTTAGGCTCTTCTTAAATTCGTTTTTGCTATAATCAAAATGCAAAATGCGAATTAAAATAAATGGTTTTAGGCTCTTCTTAAATTCGTTTTTGCTATAATAGCCCAATAGCAAAAGCCGATTTAAAAGCAAAAAAACGCAAATTTTATGCCAAAAATATCTAAATTTTGGTATAATTGACAAACGAATTTAAGAAGAGCCTAAAATAAGGGAGTTTTCGGTCTCCCGCAGGGTTTAAATCCCTTAGAAAAACCGAATTTTTTATTTTGACAAATTTATAAAATTTGCCAAATTTTCTTTCTTTTACAATGCAAATTTAAAAATCTTCCAAATCATCAAAAAGTGTAAGTTGTTTTGGTTTTGATTTTTTCATCTGTTCATCATTTTCGCCTAACAAAAGTTGCATTTTGTCAAACTGCTTTTCGGTGATGATAAGTGAGCGAATATTGCCCTTTGGAGGAAGTATTTTTTTAAGGCGTTCTACGACAGAATTTGCCGCCGTAAGCCCACGCACAACCCGCATATAAACAGAAAATTGCATCATAAAAAAGCCTTGTTTTAGCAAGTTGTTGCGAAATTTTGTCGCCTTTTTTCGCTCGTCTTTTGTAGCGACTGGCACATCAAACATAACCAAAACTCTCATAAAATTTTCCATTTACAACCCAGCAAATTCTAGCTCACAAACGCCGCTTGCAAGGCTATTTTTATAGCTTTGCACGGTTTTAGCAATAGCCATAGCAAGGCTAAATTTTTTACCGTTTATTTTCGTAGAAACTTCTAAGATTTCAGCCAAATTCGCCTTATCTTTTACGCTTAAAAATGTATCTTTGCTCTCATCAAAGAGCTCCAAAACAAGCTCATCGCCAAAGGGACGATACGGCTCCATTAAATCATCTGCTAGGTTGAAATTGTTAAAAATATTATCGTGTCCCACGCCAAAAATCGGCAAAAGACCACTTGCGACGATATTTCGCACCACGCACGAGCGAATTATCGCATAGACATAATTAAGTGCCGAATTTATCCAAATCGGCTCATCACGGCTAAATTCACTACCAAAAATAGCTTTAAAATACTTTGCCGCCGCAATTCCTTCGCAGTTTTTAGTATCGCCCAAAACGACTTTTTTGCTTAAATTTACTAGCTCTTCGCTTACTTTTTTATCAAATTTACGAGCTAAATTTGCTTGATTTTGGATTTTTGTTTTTATGATATATTGCCATAAAATCGCCTTGTGCTGTTTGGTTTGGGCGATTTGCGATTTTATGACGGCGTTGCTTTGATAATGCGTAAGATACGGCATAAAAACGCCGTTTGGCGAGTGCGAAGCGTCGCAGCACAAAAGGACGATTTTATGCTCAGCCAAAGCGCAAAGCAACGCCGAAGTCAGCGTAATGGCGGGGCTTTCTAAAATAATAGTGTGTATATCGCTTAATGCAACACTAACGCTTCCTTTTTCGGGGCGCTCTATTAGCAAATTTGCGTTTTTCAAAGAAAGCTTAGCAGAACTTCCTATCATCAAGCTTCTAAAACTCTCATCAAACCCTGCCATTTTCGCTCCTTTAATTAAATTTGCAAATTTATGCCTTTTTGTTTTTCGGTGATGATTTTAATCTCGCTTCTTGTCTTGGCTCAAATTCACACTCGCTAATCTCGCCCAAAGGCGAAACTTTTAGTTTTTTAATTTTTGTTATAGTAGAAATAAGCGGTGTAAATTTTTCATCATTTAGTGGCATTTCATATTCAAGCAATCCACCACTACTACTATTTGGTGCCTTAAAATAAGCCATAATAGATTTATCCATTTTATTAGTTTTAATTTCCACAAGGTCATTTTTAAATAATGAAAAACAATATTCAAAACTTTCATCTATTGTTGTGATTTTAGTTTTTTTATTCTTTTTTTCGCCAGAAATAGCCAAATTTGGCAATATACCTTTCGCAAAATGTATAGCATAAATTGGAACTAAATAGAATTTGTCATTTCTAATAAACACATCGGTTCTAACAATACTTTTAGCAGTAACATAACCACTATTTATTTCTATTATTCGACCAAATTTTAATAGTTTATCAAATTCTAATTCCATTTCATAAGTTACAATATTATCTTTATTTTTAGGATACAAGACTTTCAAAATATATTTTTCTTTATCATAAATAGTTTCTTCGTGTAATGCCCCTGTAACCTTTTTTCGCGGTGGTTTGGAAACGAAAATTTTACTAAGTGCATTTTCAACATTTTTTCTAAAATTTTCTAAATGAATAAAATCATCAAGGCGAAGTTTTTTCTTTGTTCGCTCATCTTTATCGAGCCTATTTTGCAAAATTTCTTTATATTTTTCTTTGTCAAAATCGCTAAATTCATCTTTTGAACTCTCTAAAAGTTTTTTGGTTTCGATACGGCTCATAAATTCATTAAACGCTTTATTCATTTTTTCGTTGCAAAGTGCGACTATAAGGGCATCTTGTGCGTGGTGCAAATGAGTGTTGCGATTTTTTTCTTCAAGCCCTAAAAATCTACGAAGTGGCGTAGTAAAACCGCCGTTTATCGAATAAACATGACGAGAATTTTCGGATTTTAACGGCAAAAATTTCAGATAATCTTTCGTATAGTTCATAATAAGGCGATTTAAATAAGAAGTATCGTTTAAGTTGCTCGCACGAAAACCCTGCTCACGGCTTTTAAAATCACTGTTTAAAAGCTTTTTAAATTTGGCTGGATTTGCCTTTTTGTAGTGAATTTCGGCAAAATTTTTGATAAATTCCCATTTTGGCGTATTTCCCCAGCACTCAAAAGGCGTGCGGTTTTTCTTCTCTTGATTTTGCGAAATAAAAACCAAAACTTTATTACTCTGGCTATCGTCAAAACTCCTAGAATACGGCAAAATATGATCAACTTCAAGCCTTTTGGGATCTAATAAATCTTCACGCGTGATTTTTTCTCCGCTGTAAGCGCAAAACTCATTTTGCTCGATGAAAAGCTTCATTTTTAGGATATTTGCGCTGTTTATTTCAAGTCCGTATTGTTCTAAACGATTTTTCGCGGCTTCATTTTTGGCAAAATTTTCGTTTTGTTTTTTTATCGCTTCGTTTCTGCTAGCGAAATTTTTACCGACTTCGCGCGTAAGCTCAAAATAAATTTGATGAACAGCTCCGTGCTTTTTGATAATAGAATTTAAAACTTTTCGATATTCGCTTACAGCCCTTGCTACGACCGGATTTGTTAGACTTGCTCCGTGTGGCGTGTCGCAAAGCGGTGGTAATTTTTCGCTTTTTTCACGAATTTTTAGAGTTAAATTTGCTTCTTTACACGCCTCGTCATATCGTTTGCCACTCATCATCAAAGGCAAAATTTGCCTTAACGCTTTTTCGCTTAGCTCGATATTTGTGCTAAATTTTAGTTTTAAAAGTTCGTTTATCTGCTCGTCATCAAATTCATACTTACTAAGAGCGATTTTAAGGCTGTCAAAATCCTTTTTATAGGTGCAAATTCGTGCAATATCATTAAATTTATCATTAAAAACATCGCAAAATTCACCGCCAAATTTAGCAGAGCAAATTTGAGTAAATTTTTTATATTTTTTAAAATCTATAAAAGTATCGCTTAAATCATCTTTTTTTGAGCCTTTAATTTTGTAATTTTGCAAATTCAGTGCTTTTGCCAAATCCTTGTATTTAAATTCGCCTTTTGATTTTGCAAGATTTAAAATTTCTATAATTTTTTCTTGTTGCAAAATTTCGCCTGTGTCTTTGTAGATATTTATAAGCGTATTTATAATCTTAGTTAAAGCGATAAATTCTTGTGCCAATGGCGTAAATTTTGCCACTCTTTTTTCTTTTTCGTAAAAAATACATTTGCCAACTTTATTTTCAAAGTCTTTTAATGGACGAGAGTAAAAGACCTTTTGTATGAGATTTTGTGCAAAATTTTCGCTAAATTTATAGCCAAATTCGGCTTGTTTTTCTAAAATTAGCGTAAGTTCTTCTTTGTTTAGACTTTGCGGAATTGAATTTTCATAATTCCACACGCCGTCTTTGTCGCGATTGCGAATACTTGAAATTTCCTTTTTTTCAAAATCGTTTAAAAGCATATTAGAAGCCGTTTTAAAACCACGCTCAGTAAATTTTTTATTTTTTGAAATAGCACCTAAGACTTTTTTACTATCTGCGTCATCACTATCGCCAAAATACCGCAAATCATCATATCCGCGGTGTTTTGCGATATGCAAAATCACTCTTGCAAGTTCAAATTTATCTAGTTTTCGCTCCAACGCAAATTTGCGAAGTTGCCACGGGTTTAGCGTGTTTTTATCAGTAGCGAAAATCTTCGGCAAATTTTCGCCCTGCATAATAAAATCGTTAAATTTAATATCAAATTCTTTGCAAAGTAGCCTTTTGACAGCATTTAATCTTGCTTTTCGCCTTGCAAGACGACGCCTTGCGCTTCTTGCTTCGCGCCTAGGCAAAGCAAGAGATGAACCGTCTTTTGGATTTTCGGCCTTTTCAAAAATTCTCACACCACAATCAATAATCTCAAATTCATTATCGCTTTCGCCTGTATCAACTACCGCCCAGCCGATACTTGAAATCCCAATGTCAAAACCGATTTTACGCATTTTTTATCCTTCAAAATTTTATAAACACCAAATTTTACAATGAATTTGCGATAAAAACAACTAAAATTAAGAATTTCAATAAAATTTAAAAAATCAATGTAGGCTTAAAAATTTTAAACCTACATTGCGAAGTTACCAGAAAGGATTTTTGAATTTAAAATTTTGGCGAATTTTTTAAGTTCAATTCGCCAAAATTTGCCAAAAAGCTAATGTTTTACTCTACTTCTGCGTCGATGACATCGTCATCTGCTTTTTTGCCGCCAGCGTTGCCAGAGCCGTTTTGCGAACCGCCGTTAGCGCCACCTTGATTTGCCGAAGCTTGTTTATACATTTGCTCAGCTGCCTTGCTTAGGGCTTCAACCTTTGCGTTGATTTGCTCTTTTGTGGCGTTTTCATCTTTTAGCACGGCTTTTAGGTCATTTAATGCGCTTTCTATGTTTGCTCTTAGCTCAGCCGGGATTTTCTCGCCCATTTCATTTAGCGTTTTTTCTGTTTGATGAGCGATTCCGTCGGCTTGGTTTCTTGCTTCGACGCCTTCTTTGCGTTTTTTGTCATCTTCTTTGTGAAGCTCGGCATCTTTTACCATTTTATCGATTTCAGCATCGCTCAATCCGCTTGAACCTGTAATGCGAATGTCGGTCGCCTTGCCTGTGGCTTTGTCTTTTGCCGAAACGGTTAAAATGCCGTTTGCGTCGATGTCAAACTCAACTTCGATTTGTGGCACACCGCGTGGGGCTGGCATAATGCCTTCTAGGTTAAAGTTACCCAAAGTTTTATTATCTCTTGCGAATTCTCTCTCGCCCTGCAAGACATTGATTGTAACGGCAGATTGGTTATCTTCTGCTGTTGAGAAAACTTGCGATTTTTTGGTTGGGATTGTCGTGCCTTTATCGATAATCTTTGTCATAACGCCGCCTAGTGTTTCGATACCAAGCGAAAGTGGCGTAACATCAAGCAAAAGCACATCTTTTACATCGCCTTTGATAACAGCGCCTTGCACACTAGCACCGATTGCGACGACTTCGTCAGGATTTACGCTTTTATTTAAATCTTTGCCAAACGCTTTTTTGACCTGCTCTTGCACCAAAGGAACGCGAGTCGAGCCACCGACCATAACGACTTCTTTGATTTCGCTCATATTTAGCCCTGCTTCTTTGGCAACGCGGTTAAGAGTATCGATAGTCTCATCGACCAAATCATCAATCATACTTTCAAATTTAGCCCTTGTTAGCGTTTTCATAAGGTGTTTAGGGCCTGTGGCGTCTGCTGTGATGAAAGGTAAATTTATAGTCGTTTCCATAGCACTTGAAAGCTCTTTTTTGGCGTTTTCTGCTGCTTCTTTTAAGCGTTGCATAGCCATAACATCGTTTTTAAGGTCGATTCCGCTCTCTGCTTTAAATTCGCTTAGCAAGAAATCAATCACTCTATTATCAAAATCATCGCCACCCAAGAAAGCATTTCCACCTGTTGAAAGCACTTCAACCACGCTATCGCCTGTTTCTAGCACGGTAACATCAAATGTTCCGCCACCCAAATCATAAACCACGATTTTTTCGGCTTCTTTTTTATCTAGCCCATACGCTAACGCAGCAGCCGTTGGTTCGTTTATGATACGAAGCACATTTAGCCCTGCGATTGTTCCTGCTTCTTTTGTCGCTTTTCTTTGGCTGTCGTTAAAATACGCAGGAACCGTGATAACCGCATCGACAACTGGCTCTCCAAGGAAGCTTTCAGCGTCTTCTTTTAGTTTCATCAAAACTTTTGCCGAAATTTCTTGCGGAGTATAGACTTTGCCCGCGATTTCAACCGCACAAGCGCCGTTTCTATCGACTATCTTGTAAGGAAGTCGCTTTTTGGCTTCTTGTGCGTTTTTCTCGTTCATCATCAAACCCATAATTCTTTTGATTGAATAAATCGTTTTTTCAGGGTTTGTAACAGCTTGGCGTTTTGCGCTGTCGCCGACTAAAACTTCGCCTTTGTCGGTAAATGCGACAACTGACGGAGTTGTGTTTTTTCCTTCTTTGTTAGGAATAATCTTGCTTTCGCCCCTTTCAAAGATACTGACACATGAATTTGTTGTGCCAAGGTCAATTCCAATTACTTTTCCCATTTTTTATCCTTTTTATTAAATTTTTTTCTAAATTTTGTAAATTTGCGAATTAATCTACTTCGCTAAAATAACCATTACAGGGCGTAAAATTCGCTCTTTGTAAAGGTAACCTTTTTGCAAAACTTGAACGATTTCGTTCGTTTTTGCGCCATCTTTTTCTACGAGTTGGATTGGGTAAAATTTACCGCTTTCGCTCTCGTAGCCATCGTCCGTTGAAATCGGCGTAATGCCGTATTTTTCAAATGTTTTTAGAAATAAATTTATGCACTGCTTCACGCCTTCTTCGATTTTATCGGCTAGCTCGTTGCCTTCAATGTCGATTTTAGCGGCTTCTTCAAGCGCGTCGATTATCGGCAAGAGATCTTTTGCAAATTTTTCGGCTGCATATTCGACCGCCGTGCTTTTTTCTCGCTCCAAACGCTTTTTGATATTGTCAAAATCGGCATTTGCACGATAAAATTTATCGGTTATTTCATTTAGCTGGCGTTGCAAATTTGCGATTTCGTCATCTTGCGAATTTTCGCACTCGCAAGAATTTTCTTGCTCGTTTTCTAGCTCATCTGCGAATTCGTCGCCGTCGTCTGCTAACGGGCTTTCGCACCCGCAGCCGCCGCCACAACCACAACCTTTGTTTTCGTCAAATTCGGCGTTTTGCGAATTTTCTTTCTCTTCGTTCATGCTGCCTCCGTTATATAATTAAAAAATTTATCATAGTCTTCATACACGCTTCCTGCGCAAATCATCGTTGCGTCTTTTTCGCCGAGTTTGACGGCGCGTTTGATACCCATAAAACCGCTTTCAAAATACGGCGAAAAAATCAAATTTTTGCCAAAATTTACGGCAATCGACGGATTTAAAAGGATTTTAAATCTCTCATCTTTGAAAATTTTATACGCCACGACCTCGTTTGCCAAAAACTCGATTTTTGAATTTTTTAGTTCCTTTATCTTTGAGCGAAGCCCCGAAAGCCCAACCTGAATACTCGCCATTTCCAAATCTTTTAGCGAAATTCCGACCAAATTCAGCAAAAATTTGTAAATTCTAGGCTCAAATTTCATAATAATCTCATCTTCGTCAAAAACAAGCACGATGAAGCGATTATTGTAGTTTAAGACTTCACGCAAAAGCTCATTATCAGAGCTAAAAATCATACAATAAATCTCAAATTCCTTTAAAATAAGCGCTAAATTTTCCAAATTTGAGATTTGCAAAACATTGTCAAAGCGAAGTTTGCTTTGCCAATACTCTTGCATAGTCGCGACTGTGGGGATACGACCGCCACTGACATGAAGTTGCGTGATAGCGCCTTCGTCGCTTAGCTTTTTAAAATAAACCCGAATTGTCGAAGCCGGAATCGAAATTTGCATTCTCGAACCAAGCTCAGACGAGCCAATCGGCGTGTTGTCATCAAGGTAAGCCGAAATGATTGATTCCAAAATCAAATCTCGTTTATTCATTTTCATTTTTTAGCACTCTTTCATTTTAATTGCTAAGAATTATACAATATTGAGTGCATTAATGTCAAGGTTTTTTATATAAAAATTTAATTTTTGGCAAAATTTGGCGAATTTAGGCAGTGTTTGATGACAGCGTTCAAAAATTTAAAAAATAAAAATTTAGGTGCATAGCTCAAAATTTACAAAATTTATAAATTCTACTTTTAAAATTTATAATATTTTCTCAAATTTTTATAAAAAACAGGTAAATTTGGCGAAATTTTACCCATTTTCCTTATAAAATTTTTTGCTTTTTTTATAATTTTTAATGTTCGTTTTATGCAAAAATCTGTATAATTTCAACATTAAAAGTGATTGTTTAACCATTTTTAATTATAAGTTATACAAAATCTTGTATATTTATACGATTTAATGTATAGTTAATGAAAGAATTTGTATAATTTCATCATGGTAGAAACAAACGACATTTTTAATATTCTCCACAATGCTGTGGAATCCAAATATATGGGGAAAAAGATCTCCCATGCGACAATGGCAAAAAAGCTGGGAGTTTCTATGCGAACCTATCAAGACTGGCGTTTAGGCACGACAAAGCCACAGGCTGCGCTTGCCGTGTTTCAAATGCTTTGTGAGCTTGATAGCGACGACGCCTCATTTGTTTTGAGTAAAATAAAAAAACTGATAGGAGAGTGATTATGCAACGCTTCACTACGCAAGAGCGAAATGAGTTGGACATGGTTTTTTCAGTTGTTTGTGCCAAAAAATCGAAATTTAGAGAATTTTTGAGAAAGCTTTTTGGTTTTTAGTTGATTTTGACTGCGACTTAGGCTTGGTTGCAGTTTTGTGAGTGAATTTGTGCTAAATTTGGTGCGAATTTGCGTTTATTTTTTGCCTATTTTTATAAAAAATTAGCTTTTTTTGATAACTACGCCAAATTTGCGAATTTTAATTTTCAAATTCGGCTTTTTTTATTTTTATACGCTCCAAATTTTGCGATTTAACCGCAATGTTTCGATTATTTCAAAGATTTTATTTAAATCTTGCTCTATGTAGTGTATCGGATTATGCGTTAAAACGCTTTGATTAATATCAGGTTCAAAGCTATCAAAATCTCTTAAAATAGCGATACAAATTTTAGTTCTTCTAAAACTGATATTTATAGGACATTTAAATATTTTATGCAATTCAAGCAGTTGTTGCATTAATAACGGACTTAAAAGATACGCTGCATTTTTTGGTTTATCCGTAAAAACCTTGAAAATTTTATTAAATTCTACATTGTCCATTTTGATTAATTTTCTATCTAGTTGAAATGGTATAAAATCGGTAGAAAATATCAGCGTATTTGAAGCGATAAATTTATTAAAATCTGCATAGAAAAAAATTCCATTAGACGGAAAATATCCATTATTATTCACACTTATATTTATATCACTAAAAACAAAATCTACACCATCTTTTTGACCACTAATTCTGTCGTTTCCGCCTTGTTTTATAAAATTATCGCCATATAATCTACTAAATTTTATTTCATTATCTGTGATTGAACGATTGCTGTCGTAATTGTAACCTAAATTTCGTATATGTGGTTTTATAAAATTTTGTTTGAATATAAATTTAAAAAGTTTTTCTTTACTTTTTACTATACTTTTTGCAATGATAGTGTAAAACAGAAAAACACTAAAAGGTGACATTACAATAAATATAACAGGATAAAATTCAAATTTAAAAAAATTCAATAAAACATAGGCAGTGCCTATATTTGCCAAAAAAGCTATAAATAAAGTTAAATTTGATTTTATATATAAAAAACCACTAATTAAAACAGCAAAGGTTATATAGCCAAAATATAAATGCTCTAATTTTAAATTTAGATACATAAAATAAATGCTTAATATATCAAGCACAATGAAAATAAAAATCAATAAATATAAAGTTTTTTTCTTTAATGTTTCAATATCTCTTAGCGTTTCTAGCCTTAACTTCTCAATCTTTTCGAGCGAATAGACATTTGGTTTTGAAATTTTATTTTTCATTTCAAATTTAACTTTTAATCTTACTCAAACAACTCTTTATGATTTTTCTTTAAGTATTCTACGACGGCGATTGGCTCATCGACGCCATCAAGGTCGGAATTTTCTAAAATTTCATCGATATTTTCTATATAAATTTCAGCTGCTTTTTCTAAATTTGCTCTTTTAACTCCCGCAAAATAGAGCATTCCTTCGAGCAAAACGCTTACTTCATACGCCATTTCTTCGAAGTCAAATTCGCTGTTTTTATTAGAATTTTTATTAAAATTTTTTCCGTTTTGGTGTCCGTTATTTTTGAAATTTGCGTTATTTTTCATTTTGATTTTCCTTAGTTTCGCTTAGTTTTTTATCTATCAAATTTATGATTTGCGTTTTGATATTTTCATACGAATTGCTATCTTTAAATCCTGCAAACATACCCCCGCTTGCGTTTATATGACCGCCACCGCCGACAAGAATTTTCGCCATTTCGCTGACATTTGCGTTGCCGTTAGCACGAAAACTTAGTGTTTTTTTCGAAGTTACATCGATGAAAAAATCCACATCAGGGTTTTTTACCAAAAAGTCGTTTCCGATGACAGAAGTGTTGCCGATATTATAGGTCAAAATGCCCGTCTTTTCGCCAAATTTGATGATAAATTTATCTTTTTGAGCGCTTAGTTTGCCAACGACAAAATTCGAAATAAGATTGCTTAGTGTATCATCTTTTTCGGTTTTAAAAAATTCTTTTTTTAGTCCGTGGATCGCGTTATCAAGGGCGATGTGCGAATTTTCTATATCAAAAAAGTTTGGAATAGCAGAAATTAAAAACTGAATATAGCTAAAACTTTCCTTTTCAAACATAACTTTGTTTATCTCTTTTGCACCAGAAACAAGCCCCAAACAGACCTTTCCAAGCTCAAATTCGCTATCTTTATCTAGCCAAATATCAACGGCATTTACAACCCGCACGAATTTATCAAGCGTTTCGTTTTTGCCGTAAAGGTCGCTAAAAAAGTCATAGGTGATTTTTGTCGCGCACCTTGATGAGTCAAGCAGATACCAGCCGTGCTTTTTAGCGCACTCTTCACCGCTTTGGTGGTGGTCAAGTAGCAAAACTCTTGCATTTTTTTCACTGGCTAAATTTTGGAATTCCAAGCACTGAGACAAGGTCAAATTCAAATCTGTGATTAAAATCAAATTTGTTTCATTTGCAAATTCGGTGTCGATTAAATTTAAAATTTGGGCGAATTTTTCGTTTATCTCTTTGCCGTAATTTGAGTTAAAAAATTTGATATTATCAAAATAAAAATTTGTAACAAATTGAGCGCCATAGCCGTCCAAATCGGTATGGCTAAGATGAAAAATCGCCATTTTTAGACTTTGCTTTTCATTATATCTTCTAGCGTGATACTATCTAAAAAATTATCGACTTTATCTTGTAAGCTTTCAAAAATGCAACGAATTTGGCAAATATCGCCTTTTCCGCTCGGGCAGATACTGCCTTCGATAGAGCATTCAAAAACCGCAGTTTGGCGTTTTTCAGCACCCGTTATGATTTCATTGAGCGTGATTTTATCAGGAGTTTTTACAAGCGTAAAACCGCCTTTTGCGCCTTTAAAAGAATTTAGAAGTTTTGCTTTTGCTAAATTTTGTAGAATTTTTGCCAAAAAACTTTTTGGAATTCCAAGTTCATTTGCCAAAGTATCGACATCGCAAGAGCAGCATTTTTTGGCTATACATATCATTGCAACTAGTGCATATTCACTCGCTTTTGTAAAGAGCATTTTAGTCCTTATCTTAATTTTTAACTTTTTATTGTATAAAAGTTTTGCTATTTAATAGCTTAAACTGCTATCTTTTTGAAATTTTTTATTTCCAAATTTAAATTTAAGTAGCTTAAAAGGAAATTTCAGTATAATTGCAAACTTTAATCTTACCAGTCAGGAGGTCAATTATGGCTTTGGATTCGGCTCAAAAGGCACAAATAGTTGCGAAATTCGCTAGGGGAGAAAAAGATACAGGTTCCCCAGAAGTTCAAATTGCTCTACTAAGCAACAGAATTTCTTATCTTACAGATCACATCAAAGCAAATCCGAAAGATTTTTCATCAAGATTAGGTTTGCTTAAACTAGTCGGTCAAAGAAAAAGAATGATGAAATATCTTAAAAATACCAACTATGCAAGTTATACAAAACTTGTAAGCGAATTAAATTTAAGAGATAAATAATTCTTTTATCGCGAATTTGTGGTATTTGCATTGCTTTTGCGTTGCAGATACCGCCACTACTTGATACTACCTGTTTTTAAAATCTAAAAAATTTAAATGTCAAAAATTTGGAAATAAAAAACCGAATTTGCAAATCAAAAATTCACAAATTCGGCGAAGTATCTAGCAAATTTGCAACAAAGAGGCAAATTTGTAAAAAATCAAGTAATTTTCAAGCTCAAAATTTACGAACTACTTTTTTTCGTTATTTGGCTCTTTTTGTTTCTTTTCTTCTTTTTTCTTATCTTTTTTGTTTTGTTTTTCCATTTTGCGAAGTCCCTCTTTTTTGAGATTTTCTTCCATCAAAATAATCTCTTCCGAACCGCTTCGCACCCAGTTTGGATCGACCGCAAGCTCTTTTGCGTCGATTTTATTTGGATAATCAATGCGTGAAAGTATGCACTTAAATGCATTTAATCTTGCTCGTTTTTTATCATCGCTCACTAGTATCGTCCATGGCGCAAATTCGGCATTTGAAGCTAGCAGCATTGAGTATTTCGCCAAAGTATATTGCTCCCAAAGCTCTTGCGATTTTTGATCGACAGGAGAGAGTTTGTATTGTTTTAGCGGGTCGTTTTTACGGCTGTCAAAACGGCGTTTTTGCTCTGCTTTTGAAACCGAAAAATAAAATTTAAATAAAATTATGCCAGAATTTACAAGCATTTCTTCAAAATTTGGCACTTGGCGTAAAAAATCTTTGTGTTGTTGGTGTGTGCAAAATCCCATTACAGGCTCGACCATTGCTCTATTGTACCAGCTTCTATCGAAAATCGCTATCTCGCCGCCGCTTGGCAAGTGCGATACATAGCGTTGGAAATACCACTGAGTTTGCTCGACATTGCTCGGCTTTTCAAGCGCGACCACACGACAGCCACGAGGATTTAGGTGTTCTGTTAGGCGTTTTATCGTTCCGCCCTTACCTGCTGCATCACGACCCTCCATAATAAGTAGGATTTTTAAACCTTTTTCTTTGACATAGTTTTGAAGTTTTAATAGTTCAATTTGGAGCTTGACTAGTTCTTCTTCATACTCTTTTAAAGGCATTTTATCCTTTTTCTTTTTATCCTTTTCTTTTACTTTTTCGTCCTTAACGACGCTCTCGCCGTCAGCTTTCATCTTTTTTTCTTCCATCTCTTCCTCCTGAAAAAATAATAAAAAGATTATTTTATTCTAATTTACTTTAAAAACAAATATTTTTTTGCAAATTTATGCAAAATTTATCTTTTGTTGTTAAAATTTGGCGAGTTTTTATTTAGGATTTTATTTTGAGATTTTTTATCGTTTTTTTTATTTTTTTAACTCAAATTTTTGCCGAGCCTTTGAGTGTCGATGAAGCCGTTAAAATCACACCAAGTGTCTCAAATTCGCAAATCGAGTTTAAATTTAGCGTTGATGAAAGCACTTATTTATACGCAGATGAGATTAAATTTAAATTTGGAAATAGCGATATAACGCCGATTTTAAATCTGCCAACCCCAAAACCACATAAGCATTATCAAATTTACAACGGCGAATTTAGCGTTTTTATCCCGCTTGGCGTAGTTGTCGGAAACGGCGGAAATTTAGAAAATTTCGAAATACAAAATTCATTTAACGCCTGCACCTTTGACGGGTTTTGCTACGAGCCACAAAGTTTTGAGTTTAAATTTACAAAGTCAAATCAAACATATCAAATTTTAAAAATCAAAAAAAATATATCGAATTTTAACGCCGAATTTGACGAATTTTCGCAAGAAGAAAAAATCGCAAATTCGTTTTCGCAAAAAAGCTTTTTTGGCGTGATTTTGCTATTTTTTGGGTATGGAGTTTTACTCTCTTTAACGCCTTGCGTTTTCCCGCTTATACCGATACTTTCAAGCATTATCGTAGCAAAAACAGCTCAAAAAAACGACACCAAAAAAAGCTTTTTTATAAGCCTTGTTTATGTTTTTGCAATGGCACTAGCTTACGCTATAATCGGGGCTAGTGTGGGATTTTTTGGTGCGAATTTGGCTGATTATTTGCAAATTCCGGTCGTTATTTTAGCGTTTTGCGCGATTTTTGTGATTTTAGCGTTATCGATGTTTGGCTTTTTTGAGATTAAAATTCCGCAAATTTTAAAAAATAAAACAGACACAAACGGCGGTATTATCGATGTTTTTATAATGGGATTTTTATCCGTGCTTATCGTCTCTCCGTGCGCAAGTGCAGTTTTAGCAGGTGCCTTGCTTTATATCGCCACTAGCGGAAATGTCGCACTTGGCACTAGTGCGCTTTTCTCACTTGGGCTTGGAAGCGGCGTTTTGCTACTTGCTATCGGGCTTGGGCTTAGCCTACCAAGACCCGGCGAGTGGATGAATTTTGTATCAAAAATATTTGGATTTTTACTTTTATTTATGGCGATTTGGCTTGGCTCACGCGCTTTTGGCGAAAATTTTGCACTTTTGCTTTATGGGGCGTTGGGGTGCGTTTTTGCCGTATTTTTGGGACTTTTTGATAAAAGTGCAAATTTGCTTAAAAAAGGTATTTCGCTTTTTGTTTTGTTATATTCAATCTTACTTTTAATCGGCTTTGCAAGTGGCGCAAAAGACTTTGCTAAGCCACTTGAAAACTTTTCTATCGCAAAAGAAAATTTTTCTAACGAATTTGTGGCGGCCGACAAATTTAAAAAAGTATCAAATTTGAAAGAATTAAACGAAATTATAAATTCAGCCAAAAAGCCTGTTTTAGTGGATTTTTGGGCTAGTTGGTGCAAAACATGCAAAGAGCTTGAAAGCGACTTTAACGATGAAAAAATCGCTTCAAATTTAGCCAAATTTGAACTCATCAAGGTCGATTTAACAAATCCGAACGCACAAAATACCGAAATAAAAAAAGAATTTAGCGTTTTTTCTCCGCCTGTTTTAATGTTTTTCGAAAACGGGAAAGAGCTAAAAAATCTCAAAATTTCAGGTTACGAAAGCGACAAAGATAAGGCAAAACTAACGCAAATTTTGCAAGAATTTTAGTCACTAAATTTAAAAATTAATTCAGCCTAGCTTTTTTGTGTGGCAAATTTGGACAGACGAATTTAGTCTAGTCTTTCGTTCGCCACACAAAACCAGCAAAGCGGTGCCACGAAGTGGCAGGTTTCTGTGAAAAAATCGTCGGCATAACACGACCAAAAATAAATTTGTCATTGCAAGAATTTATGTAAAAATTTGTTTGACAAGAAGGATACAAAATGACAAAAGCACATTCAATATCAAATTTGGACTGCGTATGCCGACGATTTGGCTTGTTTTAGAGAAAAACGAGCGAAGAATAAGGCTTTAAATGCCTATTCGAGCGAGTTTTTCGAATAATCAAGTCAAAGCTAGGCTGATTTCAACTTAAATTTACCACACACTAATATTTTGCATTGCGCGATTTAATGCAAAAAGCTGTTTATGTTCCCTTACATCGTGAGTTCTGATGATACTTGCGCCGTTTTCGAACGCTTTAAGGTGTAAATAAAGGCTTCCTGCAAGGCGATTTTCAACGCTACTTGGGCTATAAAAATTAATCACACTCTTCCTGCTAGCTCCGACCAAAAGCGGTTTTTCAAAGTGCAAAAAGTGTTCTAAATGTTTGATTAAAAGTAAATTTTGATTTGGCGTTTTACCAAAACCGATACCGACATCCAAAACAACATTTTCTAACTCAAATTCGGCGATTTTAGCCAAATTTGAAGCAAAAAATTCATCGATTTGGAAAATCAAATCGCTGTAAGTAGGCGAATTTTGCATGGTTTTTGGATTTCCTTGCATGTGCATTAAAACATAAGTTGCCCCGTATCGCTTCACGATTTTGCAAAGTTCTAAATTCGCGGCAATATCATTTATAATGCAAAAGCCGTGATTTAGGGCAAATTCAGCACAGTATCCGCTAAAAGTATCAAGGCTAAATTTAACCTTTTCGTGCAAATTTAGGCGATAAATTTCGCTAATAATCTTTTCAATGCGTTCAAATTCTACTTTTTCGCCACAATACTCGCTTCCCGGACGGCTTGAAACTCCGCCAAGATCGATAATATCGGCACCATTTTCAATCATCGCTTCAATGCGAGAAATTCCGTCATTTAAATTTATGCGCGAAGAAGCGTTAAAGCTGTCATCATTTATGTTTAAAACGCCCATAAGTTCTGGTTTTTTTGGTTTTTTGAATTTTAAATTTAAAAATTTCGCCAAATTTTTTAGCTCAAAATCTTGCAAGGCCTCTTTTTTGGCTAAAAGTTCCACTTGTTTATCATTTGCGATTAAAAGTGCATTTGATACGCCCTGCCCCAAAATCACGCTATCGTTGCAAACCAGCTCAGCACCCACACTAAGGGCATCTTGCTTTAAGATATTTGCAGCAGGAGCTTTTATATCTTTTAGATAAAAAAAGTGCAAATTTGATTTTTTTTGCATTATTTTTCGGCCTGCGATTTGCGGTTTTATATCGTCGCAAAGTGCGTTAAAATCGGTATCTGCATTAATTTTAAAAATTTTCATTTTTTCTCACTTATCATCAGTAAAAGCGGCAGTAAAACCGCGTGGGATTTGGCGTTTAGTTCGCATAAAACAACAAGCTTGTTTATGTAAGATAGCTCAAATTCGCTAAATTTTACGCCTTGCGCCAAACACTCTTTTGTGATAACGCATATCAACTCTTTTAAGCGAAATTTATCAAATTCGCCAGTGCGTTCTAATGCGATTTTGCTATCGACGAATTCGCTAAGTGTCTTTAAATCAAGCTTTTGCCAGTTTATGCCTGTTTTTGTTTGCTCTTTTTTTTCTAGTAAATTTTGGCTCATCAAACGAGAACGAATCGTCGGTAAAAGCAAATTTTTTGAACTTGCGACGATAAAAAAAACCATATTTCGTGGCGGTTCTTCAAGAATTTTTAAAAGCGAATTTTGCGCTTCATCGCCGAATTTTTCAGCCTTTATGACGATAAATTTAGTCGAATTTTCTGCGATATATGCTTCGTTTATGACGGCTTTTGCATCTTCGACTTTGAAGTCATCATTTTCAAAAAAACGCAAATTTTTTACGCCAAATTCGTTAATCAAATTTTCTTTTAAGCTTTCATAATCGTTTGTTAAAATAATTTGACTAATTCGTTGCATTTTTATAGCACGACTTCGTTAAAAAGCACCGCATCAATGCTTTTGTTAAATATCCAAAAAAGTTGGATAAGTTTCATATCTAGCATTTCATCTTGTCCGCTAAGATAAAAACTATTTTGCGCTCTTTCATCGATTAGCCACATATAGCTATCTTCGTGGTTTTTCGCGATTTGCGAACGCCTACAATCGCCCTTACCGATATAAAAATAGACAATGCCGTTCGCAAAAGATAAATTTAGCATATCATCGACTAGCTTCATCTCTTCGATAGTCGATATATTTGAATAATTTTTATAAAGCGATTTTAGTGTAAAAAATGGAAGTAGCGGACGAGAATTTGCAGTATGATTGACTTTTGAAACTATATAGTTACCAAACCACTCTGTCTCGTCATCGCAAATAATCACAAAAGCCCGTCCGTCAAGTAAAAATTTAAGCCTAGAAGCTAGAAGCGGCGTCCATTCTTCGCGTCTATCTTCTAGCCACGACATACAAGGCTGAGTTCTTATAAGCTCTAAATTCCACTTAAATAAATCGAGCATTATTTATCCAAATTATAAGCTTTATGTAATGCTCTAACTGCTAATTCGCCGTATTTTGCTTCGACGATAACTGAAATTTTAATCTCACTTGTTGAGATCATTTGGATATTAATTCCTTCATTTGCTAGTGTAGCAAAAGCTAAACTAGCTACTCCCGAGTGGCTTTTCATACCTACGCCTACGATGCTAACTTTAACTACATCATTATCGACATCGACTGATTTTGCCAAAGATGAAACTACATTTTTTGCTTTTTCGGCTTCATTTTGTGGAACGGTAAAACCGATACTTGTAGTGCCGTCTTCTTTTGAGTTGTTTTGAATAATCATATCAACATTTATATTTTCATCGGCTAGTTTTCCAAAAATATTTGCCGCAACGCCCGGTTTATCAACCACGCCACGAATAGTTACTCTTGCTTGATTTTTATCTAGTGCTATACCGCTGATTAACGCTTGTTCCATATCTTGCATATTTGCTTCTCCTGTTATTAGTGTTCCTTCGTTATAATTAAAACTGCTTCTAGTTACCAAATTTACATTTAATTTTTTGGCTAACTCAACGCTTCTATTTTGTAAAACTTTCGCCCCCATACTGGCAAGTTCTAGCATTTCATCATAGCTGATTTTATCTAGTTTTTTCGCCTTTGGCTCAATGCGTGGATCAGTCGTATAAACGCCATCGACATCTGTATAAATTTCACAAATATCAGCCTGTAACGCCCCTGCAACGGCAACTGCACTTAAATCGCTTCCGCCTCGCCCCAAAGTCGTTACATCTCCATCTAAACCAACACCTTGAAAACCTGCTACAACTACGATTTTGCCTTCTTTTAAGGCATCTTGCATAAATTTTGGCTCAATCGAAGCTATTCTAGCTTTTGTGTGAAAAGTATCGGTTATAAGCCCTGCTTGGCGACCTGAAAATGCAATCGCAGGATAGCCTTTTTCGGTTAGAGCGATCGCCAAAAGCGCACTTGTTACACGCTCACCGGAGCTTAAAAGCAAATCCATTTCACGAGTGCTAGGGTTTTTAGAAAAATGCTCAGCGTATTCGATAAGTCTATTTGTAACACCGCTCATAGCTGAAACGATGACGACTAAATCGTGTCCTTCTTTTTTGCTTTTTATGACGCGTTCAGCGACATTGTCTATGCGTTCAAGCGTTCCTACGCTTGTTCCGCCGTATTTTTGAACGATTAGCATTAAATATATCCTTCCTCTTTAAAATATTTTATAACAGCGCTGTAAATCGGGCGTTTGAAATGATTTACATGGCTTAAAACTTCGTTGATATTAACAAATTTAAAGCTATCAAATTCAGGTTTTTTGGTATTTATATCCAAATTTTCAAGCTTTTTTAGACGCACTAAAAAATATTTTTGCGTCTGTCCGTCATAAGGCTTCATTTTTGTAGCCACCGCTTGCGGGAAATCGTAACTATGCCAGTGTGGGCATTCGGCGATGATTTCTACTTTATCGGTTCCAATTTCTTCTTTTAGTTCCCTTAAAATCGCAACTTTTGGCGTTTCGCCTTTGTCGATTCCGCCTTGCGGAAACTGCCAAGCGCCTTTTATATCGCTTCTTTGAGCGATAAAGACTTCGCAGTTAAATGGATACGACGGCGAAAGCACGATAGCTGCGACATTTGGTCTATATTTTTTCTCTTCTTGCATTGCCTTGCTTTTTGTTTTAAATAAATTCTGCAAATACTACCAAAAAACAATTAAAAGCTACATTAATGAGTCAAATTTTTATCTAAATTTTTAGAATTTTTTGCTAAATTTATCACATTTTAAGCAAGGAAAAAGCGTTGCATATTTATATTCATATTCCATTTTGCGAAAGCAAATGTCCGTATTGCGCCTTTGGTTCATATACCGATAAATTTGACTTAGTTCAAAAATATTTTAACGCTTTGGAATTTGAAATTTCAAATTTTTTGCAAAATAACCCGAATTTAAAAATTTCCACTCTTTTTTTTGGCGGCGGAACTCCAAGTAGCGTTGGTGCCGAATTTTACGCTAAAATTTTTGAAATTTTAAAACCAAAATTCACTAAATTTGCAGAAATCACAAGCGAAGCAAATCCAAATTCGGCAAATTTAAAATGGCTTAAACAAATGCGTGAGTTTGGGCTAAATCGCATAAGTTTTGGCGCACAAAGTTTTAGTGAAAAAAAACTTAAATTTTTAGGGCGAATTCATAACTCGGCTCAAATTCACAAAGCAGTTCAAAATGCGAATTTAGCGGGGTTTAAAAATATAAATTTAGATTTGATTTACGGCAGCAAATTTGATGATAAAAAAAATATCGAATTTGAAATCTCAAATTTAGAAAAACTGCAAATTTCGCATGTGAGCGCGTATTCTTTGTCGTTGGAAGAAAAAACGCCCTTTTTTGGAAAGGAAAATTTCAAAAAAGATAGCGTTCGTTTGGCAAATTTTCTTTTTGAAAAATTAGCAAATTTAGGCTTTTTTCAATACGAAATCTCGAATTTCGCCAAAAAAAATAAAATTTGCAAACACAATCTTGCTTATTGGCAAGGAAAAGATTACGCAGGTTTTGGTGCATTTAGTGTCGGCACAAACGGCTTAAAAAGGCTTTATTCAGCGCAAAATTTAAACGAGTATATCAAAAATCCACTTAAAAAAAGAGTTGAAAATTTAAGCAAATTTGATAAAAAAAATGAAGCGATATTTCTTGGAGCAAGATCAATCGTCGGCATAAATTCTCAAATTTTAAACCAAAACGAACTAGAAAAAGCTGGGATTCTAACAAAAAATAAAAAACTAAAATTTGACGGAAAAATATTTTACAATCAAAACTATTTACTTGCCGATGAAATCGCCCTTTTTATCACAAGTTAAATTTAAATTTGCTAAAATTATCCCTTAATTTTATTTTAGGATTTTTAATGTTTGGCATTAGTTTTCCCGAGATGACTCTCATCTTGGTTATCGCTGTTATCGCGTTGGGGCCTGAAAAACTCCCAAAAGCCTTAGTCGAGATAGCAAAATATTTTAAAGTGATAAAAAAAGCAGTCAATGACGCAAAATCAAATTTCGAACAAGAGGTCAAAATTGCAGAACTCAAAGAAGATGCGAAAAAATACAGAGACAGTATCGAAAATGCAACAAATAGCGTTCGCAAAAAGCTTACATTTGAAGAGCTCGATGAAATCAAAAAAAATCTAAATTCAGCAAAAGATAGCCTAAATAAAGGTCTAAGCGATCTGCAAAATGACCTAAATGCGGCTACTTCAACCGATAAAAAAGCAAATTCAGATAAAACTAGCCAAAATTCGCAAGAAAAAAAAGAAGTTTCACAAAATCAAAGCGCAATCGATAAGCTAAATTCGGCAAATTTTGACGATGAAACGCAAAATTCGCAAACCGAAATTCAAGCCGACACACTCTCGCAAGAGCAAGAAAATCCAAATTTGAAAGATAAAAAAGATGTTTGAAGAACTTAAACCCCATCTTGCTGAACTGCGAAAACGCCTGATTATCTGTGTTTTGAGCCTACTTGTGCTTTTTGTGATTTGCTTTGGATTTTGGGAAATTATCTTAAATTTTATGACTGCACCACTCATAAAGGTTCTGCCGCAAGGAAGCGAAGTCATTTTTACACAAGTCGCCGAAGCCTTTTTTACGGCGATGAAAGTTTCATTTTTCGCTTCACTTTTGATTTCTATGCCGATTATTTTTTGGCAGGCATGGCTTTTTGTGGCACCCGGACTTTATGACAACGAAAAAAAATATGTAATTCCATTTGTGCTAAGTGCAAGTGTAATGTTTTTTTTAGGTGCTGCGTTTTGCTACTTTTTTGTAATTCCGATTGCTTATAATTTTTTGATAAATTTCGGCGGTTCGCAGTTTGTTGCGATGCCTAAAATCGGCGAATATGTCGGATTTTTTACAAAACTAGTTGTAGCCTTTGGCATAAGTTTTGAGCTTCCGATTGTTACATTTTTTCTAGCTAAAATCGGTCTTGTCACGGACGCAAGCTTAAAAGGCTTTTTTAGATACGCAATCGTCGTTATTTTCATATTTGCAGCCGTTATGACACCGCCTGATATATTAAGTCAGTTTTTACTAGCCGTGCCGTTAATCGTGCTTTACGGATTTTCGATTTATATCGCAAAAATGGTAAATCCTGCCACAAAAGACGACGACGAAAAAGAAGAAAGTAAAGGCGATGAATAAGTTAAATTTGGTTTCAAGCTATGATTATGAACTTCCTAGCGAACTAATCGCAAATTCGCCAATCATGCCAAAACAAAATGCAAGATTGTTAGTTTATGAGCGAAATACTGGTAAAATTTCGCACCTGAAATTTGCAAATTTGGCCGATATTTTACCGCCTTGTGATATTATTTTTAATGATACAAAGGTTGTCAAAGCTCGAATTTACGGACAAAAAGATAGTGGCGGAAAAATAGAGCTTTTACTAAATTCGCCGTTAAATGATAATAAATTTAGTGTTTATATCAAAGGAAGCGTTAAAAAAGGAACAAATTTAGAATTTGCAAACGACTTGAAAGCCGAAGTTTGTGAGCTTTTTGACGACGGGCTAAGAGTGGTTAAATTTACCCAAAACGGCAAAAAACTCTCTACAAATGAAATTTTTGATATTTTTAACTCTATCGGGCATGTGCCGTTACCGCCATACATAAAAAGAGCCGATATGAGAGAAGATGTAGGCTGGTATCAAAGCATTTTTGCCAAATATCAAGGCGCGGTTGCAGCTCCCACTGCTAGTTTGCATTTTGATGATAAAATGGTAAAAGAGTTAGAAAAATCGCACAAAATTCACTATCTTACGCTTCATGTTGGAGCAGGAACTTTTAAAGGCGTAGAGTGCGAAAACATCTATGATCACAAAATGCACGGCGAGATTTATTCTATTCCAAATGAAACGGCAGGGCTTTTAGAGAGCAAAAAGCCTATTTTAGGCGTAGGAACGACAGTTACAAGGGTGGTTGAAAACTACGCTAGAAACGGCGAAAGAGATGGAATTTGCACGCTATTTTTGCACCCAAATAATAAACCAATTCGCCAAAATTATCTACTTACAAATTTTCACTTGCCAAAATCAACGCTAATAATGCTGGTTGCGAGTTTTATCGGACTTGATAGGACGCTTGAAATTTATAAAATCGCCGTAGAACAAAAATATCGCTTTTACTCTTATGGCGATGGAATGCTGATAATATGAATGCAATTTTTGCTTTAATAACGATTTTAACGATAATTTTGGCTGTTTTAGCACTGCTATTTTTTAAATCAAAAAAAGAAAACAACACGCAAATTTCACAAACACCCACGCCAAAAAAAGAACTAAAACAAAAAGAGATAAAAGCAGGGATTATCGATTTGTTTGAACTTTTAAAGCTTCAAAGCGAAATTTTATTTGAAGAGTGTGCTAGATTTGATAACACGATTTTTGTAAATTTTTCAAAATCGTTGCCTAGAATTTATGATAACTCCGTTAGCGGAGTCTTACAAACCGTAAATCATATTTGCAAATTTTTTGCTTTTGAATTCCAAAAAACAACCATAAGTATAAATTTTTCATCGCTTCGTGTCAGCGAAAATAAAATTCTTTTGCATATATCGGTAAATTCGGATAAATTTCTAAGTCAAAGCAGAATTCTTTCAATTAAAAATTTTTTAGACAACAAACAAAATTTCGATGATATAAATTTAATAAAAGCAAAAGAAAGTGCCGAAAAAATCGGAGCTTTTTTGCATTTTGAAGCTGATAATAATAAAATTGCAATAGATTTTAGCTCAAATTTGGTTTTTTATAAATCAAACCGCTTTGGTTTTATCAAAAATAAATATGACTACAATATTTTAATCTGCGAAAATAACGCAAATATTTTTGACGATTTGACGCTTTTGTTCGCTCAAATGGGCTGTGCCGTTGCACCGAATTCGACCTGGGCGAATATCAAAAAGCATTTGGACGATTTTATCTACAAGCCTGACCTTGTTTTTATTAGCGCTGAAATCCTGAGAAATCAAAAAGATGTCGAATATCTAAATAATATTCAAAAACACAAAAAAGCATTTTTTGTGTTTATTTTGCGAAACAAATCAGATTTTAAATTTATGAAACGGATAAATTTTAAAGCTTTTAAACTAAAAATGCCATATCTTTATGACGATATTTACGCACTTTGCGAAATCATTTCAAGAGCTAAACAAAGCGGAAATTTAAACGATTTTGATTAAGAATTTTACATAAAAATTAATGCGACGACAAAATAATCATAAAAATTTGTAAATTTAAACAATAACGCTTTTTAAATTTGCTTTATAAAATTTCCAAATATCTTTGCAAAATTATCATCGCAGAAAGGCTATCAAGTTTGCCGTCTTTTTTGCGAGATGAAAACTCTCTAAGTTCGTCAGCTTCGAAGCTTGAAAAGCTTTCGTCGATAAATTTGATTTCGCCCTCAAATTCCAAAAGCGAAACAAAGTGGCGAATTCTTCGGCTCATCTCTTCTTCGCTACTGCCACCCTTTGGGATACCCACAACCAGCGTTTTTGCATTTTTCGTTTTTAAAATTTGCGAGATTTCGCTTGCAGCCTGATTGCGATTTTTACGAAGCACAGGAGTGCTAGGAAGTGCGATTTTACTATCAGGCGAGATTGCTACGCCTATGCGTTTAAGTCCAACATCGATAGCGACTATCGTTTCACTCATTTTACAACCACTTTCGTGCCAAAAATTTCGATTTTGCCGTCTAGTTCGTATTCATAAACTCTATCGCCAAATTTGGCGAAAACTGCGTTAAAATCATCATTTTGCATAATAAAATTTAAAATTTCATCATTTTGTAAATTTGGTAAATTTTTCCCATTTTCGCCCAAAAATTTAGCACAAAATTCATTTATATCATAAATCAAATTTGCCTTATTTTGCGATAAAAGCAGATTTGTTCCTTTGCTTTCGTTTATTTTTTGTGGAAAGACAAAAACAGGAATTCCTAGCTCGTTAGCCAGTCTTGCACTTTGAAGCGAACCACTTCGCAAGTCAGCTTGTGCCACGATCAAAACTTCGCCCAGAGCCACCACAAGGCGATTTCGCTCTAAAAAGCTCCATTTTGTAGGCATTTGATTAGGTTTGTATTCGCTTATGGCAAGAGCGTTTTCATAAATTTGATTTATCATTTTTTCATTTTCTTTTGGATAAATTTGATCTAGCCCGTTTCCAAAAATCGCGATTGTATTTGGAAAAGCTCCTGTGTGAGCCGTTATATCACACCCAAGCGCTGCCCCACTAACCACGCAAAACTCACCCGTTTTTGTTATCTCACGCGTTAAATTTAAAATCAAATTTTTGGTATAAAAACTCATTTTGCGTGAGCCAACAACTGAAATTTTTCGTTTTTTTAAAAGCGATAAATCGCCCTTAAAATATAGTTTTTTTGGCAAATTTTTTAATTTTTTAAATTCGATTATTTCATCTAAATTTAGCAAATTTTCTATCATTTGTAATACTCGTAAATTTCGTCCAAATAAACAACTTCGACTTCGTCCAAAATATCGCCTGAATTTGCCAATGCTCCAAATGTTGCATTTTTTGGGTGCCCGATTGCGATGGCATAGCCTTTTTTCTTTGCGATTTGCACGGCTTCTTTTAGTTTTATTCGCACTTCTGCTACGCTATCGATATTATCTAAAAAAATGTCGCGGTAAGCATAGCGCATATGGTATCGTCCCACAACGCCTTTAACTGCCGTTTTGCCTATCGTGCGAGAATCAATAAAATAAAAATCATATCTAAAAAGTGCGCGAATTAGCAAATTCATGGCGTTTTCATCGCCTGTAAATTTGCTTCCTGTGTGATTATTTATAAATTTTGCATTTGGAAAATCTTCTCTTAATTTTGCAACCGCTTGTTCGATTTCTTCGTAACTCGCGTTTGTTTTTATAGTTTTTAGATTATCAGTGTAATTTAACGCTTCAAGCGGCAAATGTATAGAAAAGCTCTTAAAGCCTTTGCTTAGATTTGGAGTGTGCGGATTTTTTGCACTTGGCGGGAAAATCGACGGGGTAACGGCGACGGGTAACTTTTTGATTTTTGCGATTTGACCTGCTTCGCTAATGTCGTCCATTATAATCGCAAGTTTTGGTTTTTTCCCGTCAAATGGTGGTTTTATCGGCAAAGTAGTATTTGAAATTTCTTCTTGTTTTGGCTCTAAATTTAATGCATGATTTTCTGAATTTAAAGGTTTGTTCTGCAAATTTGGTATATTTGAAGTCAAAAATGTCAAATTTGCTTCGCTTTTTGTATCGTTTTGCTTTGGTTTTTGTGAAATTTGTTTAGTTTTTTCGTTTTTATTTTGTGAATTCGGCAAATTCTGCACTTTTTCTTGTGGTATCGAAACTTCGGCTAAATTCTGTTTTTTTGAAAAAATCAAATCCAAAACGCCATACGAAAAAGCCCCGCTTAAAAAACAAAGCACAACGATAAAAGCGAATTTAGCGTAATCGGGACGCTTTTTAGAGCGTCCCTTTGTAGTCTTTTTTGTAGCCATTAAAGATTAGTTTTTATCTTTATTTACAAGTCTGCCTTTTGCGATCCAAGGCATCATAGCGCGAAGTTTTTCGCCTGTTTTTGAAAGCAGTGAATTTGCTGTGATATTGCGTTCTGCGTTCATTTTGACATAACCTGCTTTTCGCTCCAAAATGAAATTTTTAGCAAAAGTTCCGTCTTGGATTTCTTTTAAGATTTTTTTCATTTCGGCTTTTGATTGTTCGTTGATGACGCGTGGTCCGCTTACATAATCGCCAAATTCAGCAGTATTTGAAATAGAATATCTCATATCTGCCATTCCGCCTTGGAAAATCAAATCTACGATTAGTTTCATTTCGTGTTGGCACTCAAAATACGCCATTTCAGGCTCGTATCCAGCTTCAACTAGCGTTTCAAATCCAGCGTTAATAAGTGCGCACAAACCGCCACACAAAACTGCTTGTTCGCCAAAAAGGTCAGTTTCGGTTTCTGCTTTGAAAGTAGTTTCAATAATACCGCTTCTGCCGCCGCCTATGGCACTAGCGTAGCTAAGAGCCAAATCTTTTGCTTTGCCTGTGGCATCTTGTGCGACTGCGATTAAATCAGGAATCCCACCGCCATTTACAAATTCATTTCTAACTGTATGACCCGGAGCTTTTGGAGCGATCATAATGCAATCTACGCCTTTTGGAGGCACGATTTGACCAAAATGAATATTAAATCCGTGACCAAAAGCGATTGCTTTGCCCTCGCTTAAATTTGGCTCGATTTCAGCTTTAAAAATTTCGCTTTGAAGCTCATCGGGAGTTAAAATCATAATAAGATCTGCTGCTTTTGTGGCTTCTCCTACTTCCATAACCTTAAAGCCTTTATCTTCGGCTTTTTTCCAGCTACTTCCGCCTTTGCGAAGACCTACTATAACTTCAACTCCGCTATCTCTTAAATTTTCAGCGTGAGCATGACCTTGTGAGCCAAAGCCGATCATAGCGACTTTTTTTGATTTGATTAAGCTCAAATCGCAGTCTTTGTCATAATAAACGGTAATTGCCATTTTATGTCCTTTTTGAAAAAATTTCTGCTGATTTTAGCCAAATTCTTATAAATCTTAGATAAAATGAATTTTCTAACTTTAAAAATCAATTTATGTTAATGTAATTTAAATTCGATAGGAACTTTTATAGTCATAGACTCTTTATCACTTAGTTTTGGGAATCGAGATTTTGTCTTTTCTATGACCTTTAATGCCCCTTCGTCAAGGTAAGATGAATTTGAACTTTTTACTATTTTTAATCCACTTACACTTCCATTTTTATGGTAAGTAAATTCGACACTAACTATGCCTTGTTGTCTTCTTTTTTTTGCATTTGTAGGATAATGCTCTTTTGCATAACTTGCGATGATTTGGCGGATTTTAGCCAAAATATTTTCATCTTGCGAATTTGTGCTCACTGCCATTTGGCTATTTCCTATTGCACTTGCGTTTTTGCCTGCAATGCCGTCATTTTCTTTAACAGCGTCGTTTTTTACAACCTTTGGAGCAACTTTATCTATTTTTTTAGTTTTTTTTGGTTTTTTTACCACAACAGCAGGTTTTTCTTCTACAATCTCTTGTGGTTTTTCTTCTACGATTTCTTCTTTTGCTTCTTCAACTTTTTCTTCTTGGATAATCTCTTGTTCTACGACTTCTTCTTTTTTAATCTCATTGGCGTCGCTGTTTTGTCCTGCGTTTTCTTCTAATATAAAATTATTTAGCGTTATGCTTACGCTTTCTTGTTTTGTCTCAAAATTATTTTTAAAATTTGCAAAAAAAGCGACAAATAAAGCTATATGTAGCAGTAATGATATGCTAAAACCTATGATATTATTTTTCATTGCTCTTTTTTCGTAACAATCGAGAAATTTTCGTGTTTTATCTCTTTTAAAATATCGATGATAAAGATAAAATCATCAAATTTACTATCTTTATCTAACTGCAATAAAACCAAATTTTCTTTTTCTACACTTTTTAATTTTATCTCTAACTCTTCCCTTTTTACGGAATTATCATCAATAAAAATTTGAGAATCTTTATCTACTTTTATCGTTGTTTTTATCATCTCTTGCATTTGGGTTGAGTTTTTAGAATTTGGCAAATCGACTTTGATAAGCCCTTGTGCGATGAAAGTTGAAACACTAAGCACAATTGCAAGTAAAACAAGCATAATATCTATAAAAGGCACTATATTTAGCCCATCTTTTCTAGGTAGTCTCATCATCTAAATCTCATCGTATTTATTCAACAAAACATCAACTTTGCGTAAAAATGCGTTGTAAATAATAAGAGTTGGAATTGCAACAACAAGCCCCAAAGCAGTGGCTTTTAAAGCCAAAGAAAGCCCTATCATAATAGATTTTGTATCGATTCCACCACTTACACCCATATCATAAAATGTAATCATAATCCCACAAACCGTGCCTAAAAGCCCGATATAAGGCGCATTTGAATATATTATGTAAAGCGTTGTTAAATTTTTTGTCAAAGCTTCTTCATAAAGTGTTTTATTTTTATAATCTTTTTGGCTAACCTTAGCGTAAAAAAGCACCCTTTCTATGCTAAACCAAACAACCAAAAAGCTCATAAAAGCTAAAATTCCGATGATTATAAAATCTGTGTATGATTTTAAAAATTCCATATTCATTTACCTTTTTTGAAAATAACAATCATATTGTGTAAAATTTAAATCAGATTTAAAAATATAAATTTGCAAATTTTAAAAATTTGCAAATTTATCTGAAAAGTTAGAATTTATAACTAATACTAGCTTTTATATTTCTACCGGGTTCGTATTCGATAGGACCGATAAATTTACCGGTTGCTCTATCTGTATTAGCTTTTTGTGCATGAGACCAGTAGCCTTTATCAAATATATTATAAATCCCAAAATTCACTTCAAGTCCGTCAAATTTACCGCTTGGTATCCACGATAAATATAAGTCATTTACTGCATATCCCGGTTTGTGAATTTGCGTTCCTGTGCTTGTTTTGGTATCGATTTTATTAAATGCGATTAAGTTATAGCCGATTAGGGTATTTAATCCGCTTATAAAATACTCTGCATTAAATCCAAATTTATCACCGCTGTCACTATAAGCAAGAGTTGAATTTGTCAAATTTGTGCCTAGTGAATCCTTATAATCTGTTCTAGCTCTTGAATAACTAGCAGATAGGCTTAAATTTTCTATGTTATATTTTGCACTTAGCTCAAAACCTTTAACACTGGCATTTCCTACATTTTGTTTGGCTCTGCTGCCACTACTATATCTAAAATAGTCTAAAATCAAATTTTCATAATCGTTATAAAAATATTTCGCCGCAAAACTAAGGCTTTGGTTATTTGAAATTTGTGCCAAATAGCGAATTCCGCCCTCAAAAGCGTCTCCTTTTTCAGGTTTTAAATCTGGGTTATGAATAATACTTGCCGCATTGTATTGATACTGCTCGGCTTCGGAAACTTCTGGTCCCCTAAATGTTTTTGCCCAACTTGTATAAGCACCAAAGCCATTTTCAAATTGGTAATCCAAACTAACGCCGGGGCTAAATGCGTTCCAAGAATAAGACGAATCATCAAGTGTGCTTAATTTGTGATAATCATAGCGAATTCCGGGAGTAAAAGTAAATCCGCCGTAGCGAATTTGGTCTTCAAGGAAAAATGATAGACTATTTACCTTTTCGCCCTTTCCGTTTGAAGGCGGATTATCAGATTTATTATAACCTTTTGTAATATAATATTCGCTGCCATAAACAAATGTTTGACTCAATCCGTCTGTGGTTCCAAAAAATGTTTTATTTATAACTTTTCCGCCGTATGATTTGGTTGCCGGTTTTCCGCTAAGATAATCGTATGTGAGAAAATCACTCTCAAATTTATGATCTGTAAAATATAAATTTGTTTCTAAATTTACAAAATCGTTTGGATTTGAATTAAACATAATAGCATAAGTTTCTCTTGTAGCTTGTGTCGGCGTTAAATCTCCGCTTATAGTTCGCTCAGGTAATCTTCTAAAATCACCCTTAATACTCATTTTTTCGCCACTTAGCGTTAATCTTGAATAATCATTTACATCAATTCCCATTTTTAGCAAATAGTTTAAATTTTTTGCATTATCGCCGCCGATTTTTTCGCCGTAGCCGTCTTTGCCTTGTTTATATCCGCGATGATTTATATAGCCTAAAATATCGACATTTTCAAGCGGTTTTCCATAAAGCATTAAGCTTTCTTGCCACTCTTTATTATTACTTGCATATCCGCCTTTGATTTTTCCTCCAAAACTCTCATCTCCTAATAAATCTTTTGCATCTATTGTTTTAAAAGCAACACTTCCTGCTAATGAACCAGAGTTTCCTACGACTGAGTTTGCACTAAATCCAATATCAACCGATTTTATAATGTCGGGATCTAAATACAAATCTCCTGCGTGATGAAACACGGCGCCCCTTTGTCTAGCTCCGTCAATGGTAACATTTAAACCTCTCTCGCTAGTACCTCGCATATAAATTTTTTGGTGAACCGAATTTGTTCCGCCAACATAAACACCCGGAACATCTCGCAAAATATCTCTAAGCAATCCTGCGTTTCTAACGCTGATTTTATCACTATCGATTTGCGAATTTACACCGCTTATTTGAGAACTAACCACGATGGTTTCTAACTCGTAAGCTTTTGCATTTTCATCTGCAAAAACCACACCACAAAGTGCCACACAAGCACTAAGTGCCAAATTTATTTTTTTCATATTTTTCCTTATTAAAATTTGTAAATTTAATCTTTTTTACGATTTTTTATCATTATAATTACGCCAAAAAGCCCAAAAATAATGCCTATCACACTTAAAATTCCTTGATATTTTGCAAAAGCTAGCTCATCATATTTACTTATGCTAAAATCAGAATTTACCTCTATGCTAAATTCGCTTTTATGTTCGCCGTGGTCTGTATCACCGATGATTTCGATACGATACATTCCAGCTTTTGGCGGCAAAAATGCAAATTTACCGAATTCATCGGTTTGTCCGTTTTGCATAGCTATGGCGGAATTTTCGTAAAATACTTTAACTTCGCCGTAGCTTACGGGATCATTTTGCGAAAAAAAAGCACTTATGATAAGTGCTTTATCTTCTTTTACTGAGTAACTAATGCCGTGCGAAAAGGCAAAACTACAAGCAAATATCAGTAAAATTAGCTTTTTCATCTGATTTCAAAAGATATTGAAGTATTTATATTTAGCGAATTTGCATTTTCTTCAAAAATTTGTTCTTGCGTGTAAGCTGAAAAATTTTGAATACCAGCTTTTTTGATAGGCAAAAGAGCTATTCCAAATTCATCTGAGAAAATTTTTGGTTCGTCTTTTGCGGTATAAAAGCGAATATTTTTAGCAGCCTTTCCGTCTTTTAAGACAAGCACAGGCAAAGTATCTCCAACGCTCAATTTAAAAGGATTTGCAAGTGCGACTAGTTCCAATTTTAACCCCAAAGGTTTTATTAAATTCTCGCTCCAAACAAAATAGTTTTTGTTTATAGAAACGCTTTTTGTAGCCGCAAAAATCGTTCCTTTAACTTCCGATTTGTCGGCATTTTTGTGGCGCTTTTTATCGTCGCTAAAAATCGTGCCACCTGAGCTATACACGCCGATTAAAACAGCGGGAGCTTTTTCGGTTACGATTTCTTGCGAGATATTATTATCAAATTTATAATTGATACCGGTTTTTATCATCTCGCCGGTTTCGTCAAATGCGGTTGCATTTAAAAGTTGTTTAGGATTATACTCGTTAAATTTATCGGGTAAATGTCCAAACTTTGCCTCAAATTTGTTTTCACCGCTTTTGGTGATAATCAAATCATGTGCGAACGAATTTGTTGCTAAAAGGCAACTCAAAGCCAAAAAAGACAAAAATTTTGTTTTCATAAAAATCCTTTATGGTAATATTAAAAAAAACTTCGTATTATGCAATAATTATTATTAAAGTATTATTAAAATTTTATTAGTAATATCAATGTAAATAAAAAACATTTTGCTCACATTTTTTATAAAAAAGAAAAATTTTAAGGTTAAGCCAAAATTTGCTATGATACAAAAATTTTTCAAGGAAATTTATAAAAAAATGAATAAAACTATAAGTGAAAAAATAAAATCTTTGCCTAAATTTGATGATGAAATAGTCGAAATTTTGGAAGCTTTTGACAAATTTGGTGATGAAAAAATTTGCAAAAAATTGTCATATAAAAAATTCGATGAAAAAATTTTAAAAATCGCAAACAACAAATTTATAAAAACAAAATTTTCAAATTTAAACGAAGCCTTTGAATTTTATGGAAAAGACGAAATAAAGGCATTTTTTTTATTTTGCATTTTTTGCGAAATACTGCCGACAGGTTTAAAAAGTTACAAAATTTCAAGCGAACACTTTATTGAGATTTCACTTATGCGAAATTTAATAATGCACGAGTGGATAAAATCATATCCAAATGTCCCAAAAATCATACTTAGCATTGTTATTTTGATGGAATTTGGACGAATTTTCATCGATGAGCTTTTGCAAAAAAATAAAAAAGAGTATGAATTTTTATCTCTTGTTAAAACTTGCGTGTATCCGCAAGATTTCACCGATGTCGAGCAAGAATTCACAAGTGCCGACAGAGAAAGCGTTATAAGCAAGATTTTTTTGCATTTAGGACTTGATGAAATGGCGTATTTAGCGAGATTTTCTAGCTTAATCGATGATGCAGATTTTGATATAAAAATTCCGTGCGCTATGATAAAAGTCGTCAAAACGGTCGTAAATATCTACCACAGAGTCGATGAAACAAGCATAGATCATACGCTAAATTTGCTTGTTGAATTTGGTTTTGAACAAGAAGCATTTTTAAATTCAGTTAAAAAGATAGCACAATGAAAGAGTTTTTAAAATCCCTAAATTTAGGCGTTGATGAGAAAAATTTAAACTCAAAACAAAAAGAGTTAATGCGAAATTTGCAAAATATCGGCGCCATTAGCAACCACAAAGGCAAATTTTATCTAAATGATAGTTTTGTATTTGGCAAACTTGATATTTCGCAAGGCGGAACTGGCTATTTATCGGCATTTGATGAAAAATTTAAACAAGATTTGATTATCGAAAATAAGCACATAAACGCAGCACACTTTGGCGATATAGTCCTAGCAAAAATAATAAACACAAAAAAAGCAAGAATTCACGCAAAAGTGCTAATGTGCGTTGTTCCTGCGAATTTAACAAGCGTTGTTTTTACCAAAAAATTTGGAAATGAAATACTAGGCGTAAATGTAAAAACAGGTCTAGCTTCAAATTTAGCAGCCACGCAAAAGTCCCTAAAACAGCTACTTCCAAACACACTTTTAAAAATCGATAACCTTAAAAACGAAATCGTGGAAGTTTTAGGAAACCTTGAAGATCCGTGGGTAGATGAGAAAATTTCACTTGCAATTTACAATAAAAACGACGAATTTAGCGATGTTTGCGAGGAGCAAGCCACAAGCTTTGGCGATAGCGTTGATATTTCAATGTATCCTAATCGCGTAAATTTAAGCCATTTGCCATTTGTTACCATCGATCCAATCGACGCAAAAGACTTTGACGATGCTGTTTATTATGACAAAGAAAAAAACGAAGTCTATGTCGCAATCGCTGATGTCAGCGAGTATGTCAGCGAGTATTCGCCCATAGATAAGGAAGCAAAAATTCGTGGATTTTCCATATATTTTCCACACAAAAGTGTGCCTATGCTTCCACGCGCTTTAAGCGAAAACATCTGCTCATTAAAGCCGAATTTACCGCGACTTGCATTTGTTTTTAAAATTTCATTAGATGAAAATTTAGATGCCGAGAAAGAAGAGCTTTTTGAAGCCATAATCGTTTCAAAGCGCCGTTTTAACTACGACGAAGTCGATGAAATTTTGCAAGGCAAAAAAGAGTGCGAAGATGAAATTTTATCGTGGCTGTTACCGCTAGATAAATTAACACAAAATTTACGCAAAATTCGCCTTAAAAAGGGTTTTGATTTTCGCACACAAGAACTGCGTATGAGTATCGATGAAATGGGACTTTTAAAAAGCACAAGGTTTGAAACCGATACGCCATCTCACAAGCTAATCGAAGATTGTATGCTTCTAGCAAATAAAGCCGCCGCAAAACGCATTAGCAAGGGCGTTTTTAGAAATCACGGCACAGCAGATCTTAAAAAAATAGCAAATTTGCTTGATGATTTAGCGCTTTTTGGGATAGATGTCGCTTATGAAAGTGATATAGCAAAAATGGTTAGCAAAATTCAAGCTTTGGCTGATGATTTGGGCGTTAGAGAGCAAGTCGATAAACTCATCATCAAAGCGCAAAAACGCGCCGAATACGGCGTAGAGCCTTTGGGGCATTATGGGCTTGGATTTGAGCATTATACGCATTTTACAAGTCCGATTAGGCGGTATTCGGATTTGATTTTACATAGGCTTTTAAAAGCCGATATGTCAGGCGACACCAAATTTTACAACTATTTGCTTTTAAATATTGAAGAAACTTGCGAAAATTTAAATGTTTTAGAGCGAGAAGCCGACAAAGTCGCGTTTGATTTTATGGATCGCAAATTTGCTAGGTGGGCAGCGGAAAATCTAGGCAAAGTGGTTCGCTGCTATATAGATGAAAACGCAAATGCTGTAACTGCTAAGCTTGATGATAAATTTAAAGGGGCAAAAATTTATATTTTAAACTTCACGGCTGAGATTTTAACGCCTGTTTTAGTGCAAATCACAGAAGCAAATATTGCAAGCGGCACGATTTTAGGGAAAGTGGTAAAAAAACTCGATGTATAAAAAAGATTTAGATGCACTAATTTTTAACAAAAAAGTTCCAAATTTCATCTTGCTTCGCGGACAGGACGATTTCCAAAATGAGCTTTACGCAAAAAGGTTGATTGAGTATTGGCAAAGCGAAAATTTTATGAGTTTATATTTTAGCGAATTTGATTTTGAAGTGGCAAAAAGCTTTTTCGAGCCGTCTTTGTTCGGCGGCGAAAACACGCTTTATATCAAAACAAATTCGCAAATCAAAAAAGATGAGCTTAAAGTGCTAATTTCAATGTGCCAAAAAGATAGCGCAAATCGCCTAATTTACGAACTAAACGAAGAAGAAAAATCTGCCGCAAAGGATTTTACTAGTGCATTTGGTTCAAACGATGTGAGATTTTTTAAACCAAATAACACAAACGAAGCGATAAATTTGCTCGTGCAAAAATGCCAAATGTGCGGAGTTTTTCCAAATACGGCTGCGCTTGAAAAAATTTATAGTTTGCATAACGAAAATTTAAATTTAAGTGCAAATGAGATTGAAAAATTTGCAAATTTGCAGGTCGAATTAAATTTAGATAATGTAAAAAACCTTGTAACAGGGCTTAGCGAAGTAAGCTATGACGAGCTTTTTGACGAAGTTTTCTCGCTAAAACGCAACAATGATAATTTTAAAGCTAAATTCTTTGCTCTCACTCAAAACGGAATTTACAACGAAATCGAATTAATAAATAATTTTTACAGAAATATATATCGAATTTTTAAAATTCACAGCTATATCAAAAATTACGGCGCACCAGATTTTAAAAAGATTTTCGGCTACGCTCCGCCGATAAATTTGCAAAATAAAATGTCGGCATTAGCGTTAGCATTTGATACGCACGGATTTTTTGAAATTTTTAAAAATTTAAATTTAATCGAATTTGAACTAAAAACCAAAAAAAGTATCGAAAAAACAGAGTTTTTACTTGCTTCGCTTTTGAAATTTCAGCGAATTTTAGCCGATATGCAAAAGAATAAAAGCAAATATTAAGTAAATTTTAAATAAAATCACAAGTTGCATTTTTATGCAAAATCCTTGCTTGTAAAATTTTACTTACAAGCTATAAATCCACAAGGAGACTATATGAGACATTACGAGGTTTTATTCATCGTTAAGCCTACGCTTACAGAAGATGAAATCAAAACAAAAGTTGATTTCGTTAAAGAAATCATTACTAAAAACGGCGGCGAAATCGCTTCTGTTATTGAAATGGGTGCTAGAAAACTAGCTTACAAAATCGACAAATACGAAAGAGGCGTTTATTTTGTAATCTATTTCAAAGCTGAGCCAAATTTAATCGCTGAACTTGTTAGAAATCTACGATATAACGAAGATATTATAAGATTTTTAACAGTTAAATACGAAAACAAAAAAGAGATTGGTGCTTGGGAAAAACTAAGCAAAGGCATGAAACTTTCTCCTGCTAGAAAACCAAGAGAGCCACGAGAACCACGCGAAAAAGCTGAAAAAGTAGAAAAAGTTGCAGAAGTAGAAAATACAGAAGCTAAGGAAGAAAATCAAGAATAAAAGGCTAAAAAATGTTTAATAAAGTAGTTTTGGTAGGAAATTTAACAAGAGACATTGAGTTAAGATATTTGCAAAGTGGCACAGCTATCGGCAAGTGCGGTATCGCCGTTACTAGAAAATATAGCGGTGCAAACGGCGAGAGAAAAGAAGAAACATGCTTTATTGACATTGATTTTTTTGGCAGAACCGCAGAAGTAGCAAATCAATATTTGCACAAAGGTTCAAAAGTTCTTATTGAAGGTAGATTAAAATTTGATCAATGGCAAGATCAAAACGGACAAAACAGATCAAAACATAGCATTAGCGTAGAAAATATGGAAATGCTAAATTCTCCTTCACAACAAGGCGGAAATTATCAAAATAATCCAAATTCTAACTATGGCTCAAACGGCTACAATGGCGGCGGAAATTCTTACGGAAATGGCGGCGGTTACAATCAAAATGGCTATGCAAATAGCTACAACCAAAACAGCTACAATTCCTACGGAAATCAAAATTCGCAAAATAGCTACGGCTCATACGGCAATGCAAATTCGCAAAGCCAAAAACCAAATGAGAATTATGCTAAGCCAAAAGAAGCAGATTATAGTGAAAATATCCCAGAAGTAGATGTCGATGCCGACAAATACGACGGCGATGAGACTATACCATTTTAAATTTAAAAGGAAAAAACTATGGCAGATAAAAGAAAATATTCAAGAAAATACTGCAAATTTACAGAAGCTAAAATAGAGTTTATCGATTACAAGGACACTGCACTTTTGAAAAATTGTCTAAGTGAAAGATTTAAAATCATGCCACGCCGCTTAACAGGCACTAGCAAAAAATACCAAGAAATGGTAGAAAAAGCTATCAAAAGAGCGCGCCAAGCAGCACTTATCCCTTACATCGTTGATAGAAAAGATGTAGTTACAAACCCTTTTGAAAATCTATAAAATTTAAACTCAAAATAAGTTTAAATTTCAACAAATTTCAAACCCAAACCAGCCTTTTGCCACTTCGCAAAACGCTGGTTTTTTTATTATTCAAATATTTGTCATTGTGAAACAACCAGACGCCACCGTGGCAATCCGTAAATTTCAATACTATTTCCATTGCCATTGCTAGTTTTTTTGCAAATTTCGTTCCGTTGTCATTGCGATGATTTGCAAATTTGTTTAATTTGTCATTGCGAGAATTTGCGTAGTAAAACAAGCGAAGCGTTCGGCATAGCCGATGTTTCCTTGAAATTCGAAACAATCGCCAATGGTTAAATTTAAAATTCGGTTTTTTGGAAAATTTATAAAATTTGATGTTTTTTGGATTTTTGAATTTTACAAATTTATATTTTGGTTGTTTCAGCTCTGGCGATTGCTTCGTTCGTTTCACTCACTCGCAATGACAATAGAAATTCTAACAATTTGCCTTGGTTCTTACGATAGCAATTGAAACATAAAAAAAATAACAACAAAATTGCTTCTTATAAATAACAATGAAAACAAATTTAACGATTTCTCACACTGATGATAGAGATAAATTTACAACAAAAATTATTCATACAAAAAAAATTTAAACAATAAAAAAGCCTACCCGATTTCTCGGATAGGCTTAAAATTTGTTGATAAATTTAACAGCTAAAACGAGCAAATATAAATTTACCAGTCCATACGACCACTACCGTATCCTTTTATATCAGTTTCTTTATCAGATATCGCAGTAGAATTCAAATCCTGTTCTGAAATTATAAAATTACCTACAATATCTCCATCAGACTTTCTTCCTCCATGGCCACCCCAAGTACCTTGCAGCCTAAACACAATTTTAAACTGGTTATATGGTTGTGGCACTCCCACTCCATAGCCGTTAATACTGTCTATATATATTTTATCGGTTTCGCTACCTGTATCTGCATCCTTTGGTGAATATATAAACCATGGATGAGTTATAACTCTAACTATGCTACTTGTGGCTTCAGCAGAAAGATAACTAGTAGCTTCTACTCCAACTACTGTCATATTTGCTCTTGTGCCGGTTATTCTAGGTTTATCTAGTTTATACTCTCTTGCAAATCCATTAGCTATGTTAGCTGCATTATAAACATCGTAATCATTTGTGATAAACCCATTGTTTGCTCTTATATCATCTTCGTCTGCTTTTATACCATTAAACAAAGTAGCCACACCAGATGGCAAGTTTGTACAACCGTCTCTTTGACCGCAATAAATCATACTTCGTATATCAACAGGTATAGGAGTATTTATTGACCTACTTTTGGCTGTTCCACCGTCTGAAATTTCATTTACTTTACCATAGACAAAATATGCACTCTTTCCTATGGCATTATAAGTATCTAAGCCATGCTCAGTAATGATTTTATTTCTATACTCGTCATGAGACATAGTAGCTATGCTAATGTCTTCTGAGTGAGTTTCGGCATTTTCACTCTTTAATAATTCATAGTTTGCATTAAAGCTAGCTGGTGTTATAGTTTTATTTAAATCAGAAACATTTGTAATATCAAAGTCTGTATTTTGTATCAAAACCGGTCTATGTGGTTTTTTTTGCATTCTGTCAAAATTCACATATACCCTAGCCAAGCTAGCACCACTACCAGGCGCACTATGAGTAACAGTTCTGCCTTGGTTAAATGCAGTTGCTAAAATTTTGAAAATATCTGCTTTTGGATTATAAAGCCCTGATGAACTATCCTCCAAATTTATCACACCGCTATCACCACTAATGTCTGAATAAATATTCATAGCATATCTAAGTGGCAAAGGTCTTTGATTTTTGAAATATTCAGAATTAACATCTCTAGTGTTTATCTTAAAACATCTACTATCAAAACCAAAACTGTTATCTCTACAAGCATCTTCTGTAATCATCTGCGTAGTATCGGGAATAGGAATAGAATAATTTCCTTCTCCTAACTTATGCCTAAATGGCTCATAGCTATACGCGGATATTTTTTCAGCATTTAGCGTCGTTACATTACGATCAGCACATCTTAAATCGCCACTGAAAGTAGCATTGCTACAATCAAAATTAAAGCCTACATTTAAATTAAATTCATTTGCAAAACCACACCTTGCTACTGCTGTTCCATCGACATCTACTTTTCTACCGTCATAAAGTGTAGCAATGACATTTTTATAAACTTTACCTGAAATATACGCATCGGCACTTATGTTTAGTGGAGCTAAATTTTGCAACTGACCTGCATTCAAAAGAGCTTGATTTTTAAGACCATATGCAGAGTCAGCGACATCCGGTTGGTTAAAATATGTAAAAGCAAAACCACCTTTGATATTTTCGCTACCAAATATAGTTCCATTTTCATCAGAACCGATATTTCTTTGAGAGTTATTAAGTCCTGCTATCGCGACTTCTATTTTCTCAGGCAAATATCTAAGGACGATATATTGATCTTTTTCCATACCTACATCGCAACCTACTTTACCAAATTCATCAGGTTTGTTGCTGGTTGAGTTGATAACGCAAGTGCTGCCCCAGTATTTGCCATCCGGTCCTTTTCGTTCATCGAAAGTTTGATCGCCGCGGTTATCTGTCCATGAGTTATCATAAATACTCACTAAAACATCACCTACATTGTAGTAGTTAAAAATGGCACCCAAAGGTGGAGCGTCAAGGTCTTTAACCAACATAGCTGTATAAAGAGCTGCCGGAACCTTTTCTTTATCTTTTGGCTCTAAAAGACCTTGTGCTATTAACTCATTTGGAGAAAATCTATTTAATTGAGCATAGCCGTCTTCTAGTATATCTATCTTTTTAAGACCAAAATCAGCACTCAAACTAATGGCATTTTTATCCCAAATTTTTCTATATTCCACATCAAAAACTTTACTACCTATCTTACAACTTTCCACATACTTTCCAAATAGTTCTCGTTGGGTTCTGTTGCCATCTTGTGTTATATCGTCAGTTTTATCTACTACATATCCGCCATTTTCGAATTTAAATCCATTATAAGGAGTAGGCGTATTTGCACAAGTTCCTAATGTGCTATAAACACTATCATCTTTTCGTTTTTTCAAGTCCCTTTCTATATAAAAAGCCTGATTTTGTATGCCGCTATAACATTGATTTGATATAAAAGGTTTCAAATATGTCTTAACTTCCCTATATGCAGTTTCAACAAGAGTTGCATTATCTTCCATACCTTTTATGCTTAAAGAATTTAAATCATAACTTTTTCTTTGGCGAAATCTAAAACTTCCCAAATCCCCACCGATAACGGCATAGTAGTTAGGAACAGGGTTTCCTTTATTACTCGAAGCATAAAGCATTTTACTTAAAACATCGATATTTTCGCCATAATCTCCACCTACACGATAATTTCCCTCGTGTTTAGTAAGGCTTCCGTCGGTTAAATCATCTTTTAAATCAGTTTTGTTCATATCTATAAGCTTGACATATTTATCAGCAGAATCCATATCTACCGTAAAATACGCCGGCCGCACGACAAAGCTATCGCTATCGCAAATATGGAACGACCCGTCAGGCGACATCTCCGTTCCAAAGAAAGTATTAGCTTCGTTGATTTCATTTTTTATCGCTTCTAATTCTTCATCAAATTTTTTAATCTTATCTGCATTGATAAATTCTCCCGTTGCTTTGTCTTTTTCAAAGAATTTTTCGATAAGCTCTCTTTTATCATCTTTTGAAAGCGATAGACTATATCCTGTAACATACTTCTTATACAACATTTCAGTTTGTAATAAAACATAATGTCTTTGCGTAGCATTTTCATCTGCTGGATCAAATTCCACATCGCTCCATTCGCCTGTATCTCTATTATACTCTCCGACAGCATTAGTTTTATTCCAATCCCCTGCATACAAAGTGGTATTTGTATCAGGAGAAGTTAAACCTCTTGGAAAATAACTAAACATAAATGTTACACCGTCAAAAGCATCTTCTAACTCTACTTTTTTAATAGGCATAACCTTTTCTTTTTCACTTGCTTGATAATCCATAAATTCTGTATCATAGTTCATATATCGTGTGCCATCGACTCTAAATGGAAGCTTATATTTATCATCTATATATTTACAACCACTTCCAGTTCTAATGGCAGAAAGATATAACTTACCCGGTAACGGAAAATCTTGAAGTGTGCCGTCAAATTTTTCTTTGCCTTCTACTAAATATTTAATCCCCCATGTTCCATCAGGTAGTTTTTTATAATATTTTGCTTTGCACTTGCCGTCAGTTGTTTTTACAAAAATTCCAGAATAGTTCTCGCATATATCAAATTTATCTGAGTGATAATAGCACTCGCCTTTGCTATTTTTTTCGACACAGTATCTTTTAAATACATCATTTATATCCGGTTTAAAAATAACATTTACATTAAACGGAAGTTCGGCAACCTGCGTAAATAGCCTATCATCTTGCGATAAGGTTTTGTTTTTATCGGTAGCAGTATCACCGTAATCTTTAAAATTTTGATTTACTACTTTAAGTCCGTTTAAAAGCGAGATTGTTACATTATCATCTTTTGGCACACAACGCTCCATAATGCTCGTTGGTCCTTGCACTACTAGATCTCCAAGGTCCATAGCATAACCGACCGTATATTTAATAGGCGTATAAACGAATGTATTATTTATTGTCGCGTTAAATTCTAAATATGCAGATTCGCCTTTTTCTAAATCACCACCTTCTGGCTCACCACTACTTCCTACTATTCCTGCGTTTTTACCTACATAGAATTTTAACTCACCCTCTTTAAAAGTGTTAAACTTTTTGCCCTTGTAAATTTTATCTACACCTACATCTTTATTTTTACCACTTGCCCTATCAGCCTGTGTAGCAAAAACACCCTGAGTATCATCTTGTAGATATACAAATTCGGCATCATTTATACCGTCTAAGCCTTTTAGTGTAAGTCTATTATCTATACCTGATGAATTTGCTGTATAGCTATTGCTTCTACCTGTATTTACTTTGACCCATACCTTAGTTGCATCATCTCCACTGAGTTCGTCTTTGTTTCTGATTTCTGTTCGGTAGTATAATCTCTCTCCAGTTACTACCTTTACATCTTCTGGCTCTGCAACGCCTGTTTTAGGAGTTCCGTCTAGATTATAAAAGCCAAGCCAGCCTTTTGTATCATACATTTTTTGTTCGTAACATAGTTTTGGAACATAAAGATCGATTGAAACACCCATAAACGGAATATTAACACGGTTACTTCCATTTAGACCCGGCAAAACAACTTCACCAAGTCTTACTGCTAGAGTAGATTGGTTGTGTTCTAGTCTATTTGAAATATCAAATTCATCTAAGTCATAGCCTTGATAATATTCTTTTTTGCCACCATTATATACATAATTTCCGTCATTATCTACTGTTAGATAAGATTTTGAACCATTAAAGAAAGTGTCTCTATTTTTTTTATCGTTTGTATGATAAGGTGCTACTAATTCTAATCTATTCTTATCTATATCTGTTCTATCTTTTGATACAAAAATACCTTCTTGTTTATTTGGAGTTATACCATAGTTAGAACCAAAACCACCCACTACCAACTTGCCTTGAACTTTACCTTTTTTAGGAGTAACAAAACCTTTTATATCAAAATCAGCAATAATACTTGTTGCACCGCTGCTAGGTGGTTCTAACGATAAATACCCATCATACAAAGTAACATTTTTTGGCTTAAATACATTCTCTATGTATTCTTTAACATCACCTTTTATACCAATGCTTCTTGCTTTGGCATATTTTACATTATCTGGTATATCAGCATTATTTACATCTTTTTTAGGAAAATCAAGTCCCATTAACTCAGCCTGTGACTTCATAGATTTATCATAAACTAAAACTACATACCAACCCCCGAACGGCAAAAGTGGAGCTTGGGTGTCCATAAATCCTGCGGCTTTATTTCCAGTCTTCTTTCCTTTTTGTGTTGCATCAGCAATCCTATAAATTTGGTTACTTGCATATATACGATTGGCATTTATAGTGCCATATCTTGCACTCTTTTCGGTAGTTTTTATATCCCCAACTGCTATTTTTATTTCTTCTTCATAGTCGTTAAAATTTAATTTTATCTTATCTATAATATCAGTAGAACAAGTGTATTGTAGATTGTATCTTTTTTGATTTGTTGAAGCATGAGTAATGCCATTTAAATTTCTCTCCGAGTTATAGGCAAATAGTCCTTGACAAATATTTCTATGAATATTATAGGTATTATCTTTTAACTTTAATTTTACATCTTGATAACCAGCTATTTCTGGTATTTCAAGAATATCATTACTATCCCAAGAATTTTTCAATCCCTCGTTAGTATATAAAAAACCATACCAATACAGCCTGGCAAAAATTATATCATCTTTTGTTACACCCTTTGGAAGATTGATTGTATCTGCTGAGCTATTCAAAGCTCCACTTATGCCACCATCGCGGATAAAATCACCAATCCAACCTTTATTTGCATTATCACCAAGCGTACCACTATTACCTTTATTCATAGACTCAATAACAGGGTTTCCTGCTGTTACTATATCACCAAATACATAAGTCCCTCTCCCACCAAATCTAACATCAAGGCTCTTTTGTTGATTTTCTATATCTAAAACATCAATTTTGCTGAAATTGATTAGTTGCTTTTTATTATCAAATATATCCCCAAGACTTTTAGGAATCATTCCGTTGTTTGGAATTTCATTATCTCTTGGTTTATTGTTTTCACTAGTAGGATCTATCGGTTTTACAGCAGGGTGTGAATCGTCATAAACACTAAGATCAAGACAATCATACTCTGTATAATCACAAGCTCCAGCTGCGAAACTATATGTCGCAACCCCAAATAAAACCACAATGGCAGAAAAAGCTCTGCAAAATAAATCTTTCCCTTTCATAATACGACCTCCGTCAGGTTATGATTATACAAATTTTATCTATTTTATTACTAAATTCCTTAAAGAATTTATAAATTTAAATGAAAATTAAAAAGAAATTTTCGCAGAATTCAAAAAATTTGCAAATTTGCGTTAAAAATACCAATTTTTGGAACTTATATAAAACTGAATTTAAAAATTTTTTATGCATGAAATTCTAAATCGCACTCAAAAAAGTAGCTAAATTTAACAAAAAATTTATGAAAAATTCTATTTTTTAAGTTAATGGTAAAAATTTACTTTTTTTTGCAAATTCGCTTCCACTGTTATTGCGAGTTTTTGCAAAGCAAAAACGAAGCAATTATCTATCCATTGTCATTGCGAGAAGCGAAGCGACGAAGCAATCGCCAATGGTTGAATTTATAAATTCGGTTTTTGGAAAAATTTATAAAATTTGGTTGTTTTTGAATTTTTTAAATTCTGCAAATTTGCATTTTTGTCATTTTAACACTGGCGATTGCTTCGAGCCTATCGGCTCTCGCAATGACAATGGAAATAAAATTTGCGAATTCGCTTCCACTGTCATTCTGAGCGTAGCGAAGAATCTCCGTTTAAATTTTTATTTTGAAAATTTGAGATTATTCGCCTATCGGCTCAGAATGACGAAGTAGAAAGAAAATCGCTTCCATTGTCATTGCGAGTTTTTGCAAAGCAAAACGAAGCAATTGTCTATCCATTGTCATTGCGAGAAGCGAAGCGACGAAGCAATCGCCAATGGTTGAATTTATAAATTCGGTTTTTATCAAAAATTTATAAAATTTGTTTGATTTTGAATTTTTTAAATTCTTTAAATTCTGCAAATTTACATTTTCAAGGAAACATTTTTCGCTTTGCGAAAAAACGCTTCGCTTGTTTTCGTTATTTTAACTTTGGCGATTGCTTCGAGCCTGTCGGCTCTCGCAATGACAATAGATACGCAAATCGCAAACCTTTCCACTGTCATCACCAGACACGAAGTGGTTGTAAGAAAAACAAAACAAAGTAAGAAAAAAAATACAAATTTGGAAATAACAATAAAAAAGAAAAAAGGCGAGTTAAGGAATTTCCAACTCGCCAAAATCAAAATAAAAACTAAATTTAAAACACTAAATTTAAAAACAAAAAACTAAAATAGACCAAATTTTCCGTCTTTTCGTTTATATAAAACGCGCATTTTAGCGTCCATATCGTTAAAGACCAAGAACTGATCCGTGCTTTCTTTTAACTTCGCCAAAGCTTCATCGATTTCAAGTGGCTTATAAATATCAAGCTCGGTAGGAACTATCTCATCTATGCTGTTTAAATTCGGCGAATCGCTCTCTAAAATATCATCAAGTGCATTTTGTTTTTTGTCATCTTTGTTTTTGTGCGTAGTCATTTTATCATGGTATCTACGCAAAACTTTTGACGCACGATCTACTATGCTGTCTATCGCAGCGTATAAATCTTTATCTTTGTGTTTGATGACAATCGTATCTTTTTTAGCCAAATTTAGCGAAAAATCAACTACAAATCCCTTTCTGCCTTGCTTTTCATCAGCAGATACCACGCATCTACCGGCGATTAAATCGAGATTGTATTTTTTTAAATTCTCGAAAGCCTCTTCGATATAGTTTTTGATAGAATCGGTTAGTTCAAATTGCTTTCCAACTATACTTATGTTCATATTTTTCCTTTCATAATTATGGTTTTTGTAAAGTTCTACGATTGTATCTTATAGGGATACCACCTAAGGCGGCGGTAGATGCTACGGTTACATCGACTAATGCCATGTGACGACCACTAGAATTTACAATATTAGTTAAATTTGTTGTGCCTATTATGCGATTAGCAGTGCAACCCAAATTAGCATTTAGATAATATAAATCAACCGTTATGTTATACAGTGGTGTAGCTGTGTTAGGATAAGCCAAAGTTATCCTTTCTAAGCAGTTTGCGCCAGCAACACCACCAACTATTATATCCGGATAATGATGTGTCTGCATAGCCATAATAGCAAATTCTGTCGCACTTTGGGCTAAAAGAAATGCTTGTTCTTTGGCGTGCAAATTTACAGTATCTCTTCCCGTCATAGTCGCAGTAGATAGTGTAGTAACAGCTATCGTTGCGACTATAATTATAAAAAATATCGCTGCTACTAAGGCAAATCCTCTCTTTTTCATCAATACACCACCTGTGATTTACATACTATAAGGTCTAGTTCTTCCGGGTTAAAGTTTCTACCGGCATCTCTTAGACACAATTTTAAAGCTATCGCACCATCATCATTTCTAAACCTAAACAAGCTAACATCTCTTACCATAATGGCAGTAGGCGTATTGGCACCATTATATGCTTCGCTATTCCATGGTTCGTAATTATAATGCAACGCTAAGTCAAAATTCCACTGTGCCACTTGGTTTCCGCTAGGTCCATTGTAAGGTTCACTCAAATTTGTAGGCACAATGGCATAAGCAGAGTGCGCTAAATAGTATTGGTCTGAAATACCTGGATTACTTGTTACGGCTGGATTTCTAATTGGATAATTAATATTCATAGTTTCATCAGCAGTTACTGTTGCTACCCCTACATAATTGTTACTATTAGCTGCATTGTATCCATATGCCAACTGTACATCATCTATCGCAACTCTACTTTTGAAAACTATGCCAAAAGTGGCATCAACAGCATCATTTCTAAGATTTTGAATAACTGTCATCATATTATTAAAATGACTTCCTTGCGATGTAAGATCAAAATTCGCCGGTATCGGCAAAGCAACAGCATCGATATCTGCAAATCCACTCCAACCTACGCTATCTGCTGGGTCGCCACCTGTTGGCATCACTAAATTTTTGCTCTCGACACTCTGACCTATCCATTCTATTATGTCGTGATTTTGAGTAGCAGAACGAATATCGACAAAAGTATTAACGCCTGATTGTCTAGCTATAACAGTTCCTTTAATACGGTCTTCTAATCGTGACGATATGATAGTAATGGCATTCATCGTTCTTGCTTCAAGCTGATTAACTGCCCTAGTGTGAGCGTAAGAGCTGTAAATTTTAGTATATAAATCAGCCCCAAACATAGATATAATACCAAATACAACTATGACGAAAATTAACTCTAAAAGTGTAAAACCATTTTTATTCATATTATAATCCTTATCTCACGGTAGGCATAGATGTGCCTATATTGAACGCATAATATCTCAATATAACATTTTTATTTAAATTAGTTTCATTGGCCGTAATCTCAATAAGTTTTATATTTGTAGGAGTATTAACTATGTTTACTGCATCAAAATCCAAATTTACACCATTGATAACAGCAGCATTTACAAAATTAACATTGGGTTCTCTAAGATAATTAACTGCAACTGTTACTTTTGTGTTTAATATAAAATCACCAGATGTATTACCTGCACTTAAAGAACTAGGAACAATCGTTCTATTAAAATCTGCATAATCATCAATATCGGCAAATAAACCAGTACCACCGGAACCAAAATTTGCCTTTGGCGTAGGGGCAACACCGGCATTTACTTTTTTATTATCAACAGCAATCTTACCAGCAATACCACCAGGAACAAAAACATCTGCACCATCCGTTGCAATATCATAAATCCTTGGAAGTTCATTATGACTTAACCCATTGCTATCCCACGGAGCTTTTGAGACCTGAACGACAACAGTTTTTGCATTTGCAACTAGCTCTTGCTGTATGGCAAGTATATTTAGCTCTGCCGTTTGTGCCACCATACGCGGTATCGCCATAGTCGTAATCGCTAGGATAACTATGGTGAAAATAAGTTCAATCAAAGTAAAACCATTTTTCATGAGCTCTCCTTTTGTTGTTTTTTTAAAACGGCATAAACTCATTTCACGCCATTATTTCGCTAAATTATACTATTATTAAACTTAAATTAAAAATTTATTTCACACTTTTTTCAAAACTTTTTATAACGGCACTAGCAAAAGCCGACCTAATGCCGTGCTTTTCAAGCTCTAAAACACCTTCTATGGTCGTCCCGGCAGGCGAACAAACGCTCTCTTTTAGCAAACTTGGGTGCATATTTTCCAAGAGTTTTGCCGAACTTTCAAAAACTCCGCTTACCAAATTTGAAGCGATTTCTTTTTTTAATCCACATTTTACGCCGCCATTTCCTAAGCTTTCAGCCACCATAGCCAAAAACGCAGGCGCACAGCCACTTAACACCCCGGCACACGCCATATCTTTTTCATTTTCTACTCTTACGGCTTTTCCAAATGTGCTTAAAATTTCATAAATTTCATCATCGAATTTGCCGTTACATTCGCTAAAATACGGCGTAACAGAGCTTTTAAATTTAGCGGCGATATTTGGCATACAAACGCAGGTTTTTTCACTATTTATAACGCTTAGTTTTTCTAAATTACTCATCGCTAAAACGCTAATGCAAATTCTAGCTTTACCATGCAAAATTTTTGCCATATCGCCCAAAGCATAAGGCTTAAAAGCCAAAATTATATTTTTATTGCTTATGTCATACGAACTGCCATAAATTTCAGTTTTAAAACCTAAATTTGCTAAATTTTCTAGCTTTTTCTCACTTCGTCCTACGACGATAACTTCGAATTTATCTTTTAATCCAATCGCCATAGCACTTGCCATTGCGCCGTTTCCGAGTATATAAATTTGCATTTTTTTCCTTTAAATTTTTCTATGATTTTACCATTTTTTGGCTTGTTTTAATCAAATTTGCGTTAAAATTGTCATTTATTTACGAAAATCATATAAAATATTTGGTTTAAAAATCAAAATTAAAGGAATAAAAATGAGTAAATTTTATAAATTTATCGCAGTTTTAGCATTTACGGCGATGATTAGCGGTTGTAGCACAAAAAAAAGCGACGAACTTTTTAATCTTAGCCCACAGGCGTGGTATTCACAAATCATCGCTGACATAAAAGATGCCGACCTAGAAGAAGCCGATAAACACTATATTTCGTTTTCTAGCGAACATATCGCTTCACCACTTTTAGAAGAAATCACACTGATTTTAGCACAAGCAAATGTCGATGAAGAAAAATATACACAAGCAAATTTATATTTGGACGAATATATCCGCCGATACGGCACCGAAGAAAAAATCGAATATGCTAAATTTTTAAAAATAAAAGCAAATTTTGACTCTTTTTCAAAACCAAATCGCAATCAAAAACTGATGCAAAATAGCATAAGAGAGCTTCAAAAATTTATTTTTGAATATCCAAGATCGCAGTATCGACCCCTAGCCGATACTATGCTAGTTAAACTAAAACTAGCCGAACATAAACTAAATAAAGAGATAAAAAAACTTTACGAACGCACAGGTAGGGACGATTCGGCTGAAATTTATGCTCAAAAAATAGAAAATTCAGGTCTAGATGATACCGATATGATTGGTGCTAAACTTCCTTGGTATCGCGAAATTTTCGAGTAGGAGCCTAAATGGAAATCAAAACAAGTCAAAATTTTCCGACTGATTTGCCTATTATAGTCGAAGATGACATTTTTTTATATCCGTTTATGATAGCACCGATTTTTATTAACGATGATAAAAACGCAGATGCGCTTGATTATGCTATGTCAAACAAAACTATGGTTATGATAGTTAGCTCAAAATCCGAATTTAAGGGACAAAGAAACTTTGACGGAATTTATGATGCCGGTGTTATCGGAAATATCATAAGAAAAGTTTCTCTACCTGACGGGAGAATTAAAATTTTATTTCAAGGGGCATCAAAAGGTAGAATTCTAGCTCCTATCGGCATAAATCCACTCATAGCGACCGTTGATATAATACACGAAAAAAGACCAAGCGATCAGCAAATCGACGCACTTTTAAGCGTTTTAAAAGAAAAAACAAAAACACTATCAACGCTTACTCATTTTTTTCCAAATGATTTGCTTAAAACTATCGAAGAAAGCAGCGACGCTGTGCGAATTTGCGATTTGATTTGCAGTGCATTACGCCTTAAAAAGCAAGTTGCTTACACTTTTTTTGTAGAAAAAGATTTAGATAAACGAATTTTTAGCCTGATTGACTACATTAACGATGAAATCGAAACTCATCGCCTAGAAAAAGAGATAAAAAGCAAAGTTCATTCTAAAATCGACAAAAACAACAAAGAGTATTTTTTAAAAGAGCAGTTAAGGCAAATTCAAAAAGAGCTAGGTTCAGACGCCGATAGAGAAGTCGAAATCGAAGAATATCGCAATAAACTCGAAGCAAAAAAGAAATTTTTAAACGACGAAGCCTATAAAGAAATAAAAAAACAAATCGATAAATTTGCAAGAGTTCATCCTGATTCTGCTGACGCGGGAGTTTCGCAAAGCTACCTTGACTGGGCTTTGGAAGTGCCGTTTGAAAAGCTTTCAGCTAAAAAACTTTCTATCGAAGATGTTAGCAAACAGCTAAATAAAGATCACTATTCGCTTGAAAAGCCAAAAGAACGCATTGAAGAGTATTTTGCTTTAAAAGAACTGCTTGAAATGCGCGGAATAGATAAAAAAATCAACAATGGTGCGATTTTGTGCTTTTATGGACCACCGGGCGTGGGAAAAACAAGTCTAGCAAATTCGATTGCAGTTGCCTTAAAAAGGGAGCTTATCCGTATCGCTCTTGGCGGATTGGAAGATGTAAATGAACTTCGGGGACACAGACGAACCTACATAGGTGCGATGCCAGGACGCATAGTGCAGGGATTAATCGAAGCAAAACAGATGAACCCTGTTATGGTGCTTGATGAAATCGATAAGGTTTCAACTTCGTATAAAGGCGACCCGACGGCAGTTTTGCTTGAAATTTTAGATCCTGAGCAAAACTCAAATTTTAGAGATTATTATTTGAATTTCAATATCGATTTAAGCAAAATCGTTTTTATAGCAACAGCAAATGATATTTCATCAATCCCCCCTGCTTTGCGCGATAGAATGGAATTTATCGAGCTTAGTTCTTATACGCCACAAGAGAAATTTCAAATCGCAAAAAACTATTTGATTCCGCAAGAGTTGCAAAAACACGGACTAAAACCTAGCGAAGCTACGATAAACGCATCAGCCTTGCAACTAATCATACAAGAATATACACGCGAAAGTGGAGTGCGAAATTTGCGACGCCAAATCGCAAATATTTTCCGTAAAATCGCTGTGAAAATTCTAAAAGAAAAGGAATTTATAAAATTTACGGTTACAACTAAAAATTTGGGCGAATTTTTAGATAAAAAAGTTTTTGAGATCGATGAAGTATCAAAACACGATGAAATCGGTATCGCAAACGGCTTAGCATGGACAAGCGTCGGTGGTGATGTCCTAAAAATCGAAGCGATAAAAATCAAAGGCAAAGGAAGCTTGACGCTAACAGGACATTTGGGCGATGTTATGAAGGAATCAGCCCAAATCGCATTTAGCGTAACAAAGGTTTTGCTTGATAACAAAAAAATCAAATTTGCAAATTCGCAAGATAAAAAAGAGCAAATTTACAATGAATTTGATATACATTTGCATGTCCCAGAAGGCGCTACGCCAAAAGACGGACCAAGTGCGGGTATCACCATGACAACGGCAATTGCGTCCATTTTAACCGGACGAAAAGTAAAAGCAAATTTAGCCATGACCGGCGAAATCACACTTAGCGGAAAAGTCTTAGCCATAGGCGGTTTAAAAGAAAAATTGATTGCAGCGCATAAAGCAAAAATTAAAGAAGTTTTAATCCCAAGGAAAAATTTCGAGCGAGATTTGGACGAAATTCCAAGTGAAGTAAAAGATGAAATGAAAATTTACCCGGTAGAAAAAATCGAAGATGTATTAAAATACGCTCTTGTTTAAGAGCGTATTTTTTAATTAAAATATAATTAGAATATTTTTTTACCAAAAACTTTTTTCAGTGCTTGATAAATTTTAGTCCAAACTCCTGCACTTTCGTAAAGTTTTTGCACAAATTCATCGTAAGTAATATTATTTGCTTCAAGAAATCCTTTTAAATATACCAAACTAGCGTCCATACCTTGTTCTTTTTCGATTTCAAGCAGTTTTGCATAGATTGGCTCCATTGCTTCGATTGCTTTTCTAGGAGCTGGCATACGATATGCAGTATGCTCTATGATTTTACCTGTTGCACGGTCATAATGTGGCTCAAAATCGGTAATAACCCAGTAATATCTGCCATCTTTTGCCAAATTTTTCACAACTGCTTTAAAATTATTTCCATCGCTTATGCGATCCCACATCAGCTTAAATGCGATTTTTGGCATATCTGGATGGCGAACTATATTATGTGGCTGATTCATTAACTCTTCATTTGAATAGCCGCAAACTTCGCTAAAATAGTCATTTGCATATGTGATAATGCCTTTATCGTCAGTTTTGGAGATAATAATCTTTTTTGGATCAAGCTTAATCTCTTCATTTTTAGGCTGCGGTCTTACCATAAAAAACTCCTTGTAATTTTTATTATGTAAATAAATTTTTCGTCGCAATTTTAGCATATTTTTATAAAAGTATGCTAAAATTCAAGGATACTTTTATCAGTCGTAAGAGGAGGCCCGCTTTGACAAAAGATACGACGATACGAACGGTTGAAAAATTTATGAATTCGCAAGATATGCTTATGCTTCGCATTAAAAAAGGAGTTTTTGATGACGGAGCAAAAAACTTGGATCAAATTTTAGTGCCGTTTGAACAATTTATTGAATTTTTAAAATCACCGGAAAACAATCTTTTAAATCTGCTTGGAACTTTAACCTATAATAGTATTTTAAGCTACGCACAAGACGGCTTATCAAAATGTCAAAGAATTTACGATACTTTTTTTGTGGTAAGTAGCGGACTTTTTGGCAAAAAAATCAAATTTATTGAACCGAGCCAAGTCGATTTAGAAAAAGCGAAGTCTTATTATAAAGATTTGACAACCATAAACGACAAAATGAACGAATACCTAAAAATAGGACTTCAAAGACTTCACAGTCTAGATGTGGATAAATTTCAAGGTTGATTTTATTATTTAAAAAATTTAAAAAAGGCGCAGTGTATTTAAAAAATCACTTCGCCTTTTTTTGTTTTTAGAATTTGTAAATTTATTTGCTATTTTCAGCTCTGTATTTTGCTAAATATGCATGAATTTCATCTTTTACACGCAATTTTTCTTTTTTTAACGAATCGTATTCAAAATCGCTAACATGAAGTCTGCCTTCTGCTATGTCGGCAACTTTGTGATCAAGCTCGTCGTGTCTTTTAAAAAGTGCGTCAAAGTGCGCGTCTTTGCCTTTTAGTTCAGTGATTAAATCTCTGTATTCGTGTAACATTTTTTTTATCCTTTCATTAAATTTGACTTATTTTATCCAATTTGCACTTAAAAGATAGTTATGAGCGGTAATCTGCGTTGATTTTGACATAATCATAGCTCAAATCGCACCCGTAAGCACTAAATTTGCCCTGCCCTATGCCCAAATCACAGCTTATTTTAAAACTATCTTTTTGCATAACTTTGTGTGCTTGTTCTTCCCTTTCAGCCGTAAGCTCGGTATTAAATTTATCATAGACTAACACATCATCGTATTTTATAACTAGTTTTAGCTCATCACACTCTACACCACTAGCCCCTATTGTAGAAGCGATTCGCCCCCAGTTTGGATCTTCGCCAAAAATGGCAGTTTTAACAAGCGGCGAATTTGATAACGCTTTTGCAGCAATTCTTGCTTCATTGTCATCTTTTGCACCGCTTACTTCAAAGCAAACGACTTTATTAGCCCCTTCGCCGTCTTTGACTAACATCAAAGAAAGCTCTTTTGTAATCATATTTAAAGCTGTTTTAAATGCCGTTTTATCGTAACTTTTAACGCCGCTTGAAAGCAGCATAACAGTGTCGTTTGTGCTAGTATCGCCATCTACACTTACGCAGTTAAAGCTTTGTTCAACTGCTTCACGCAAAAGCTCGTCCATATCGCTTTGTGGGATTTTAGCATCTGTTGCGATATAGCAAAGCATCGTAGCAAGAGCCGGGTTTATCATACCTGCTCCTTTGCAAATTCCTGCTATACAAAATTTCTCTTTGTTTTTAAGCTCCACGCTAAAAGCGAGTTCTTTTTTGAAAGTATCGGTTGTCATTATCGCAGTGGCTACATTATGCGAATTTCGTGCGTTAAAATCGAATTTATCAAACGCGGCGATGATTTTATCTTTTTTTAGTCTATAACCGATAACGCCCGTTGAACTCATAATCGGATTGATTAAATTTATCTTTTTTTCCAAATTTGCAAAAAGCTCGTCGATGTCGCTAACTCCGTTTTCGCCTGTCATTGCGTTTGCATTTTTTGAATTTAGTAAAATAAAATTTGATTTGAAATTTTTTGGATATTTTCTAAAATGTTTGATTGGCGCAGCGGCAAATTTATTGCTCGTAAAAATCGCACTCACGCTAAAAGGCTCGTCAGAGCGAATAAATCCTAAATCGTTTCCTTCTTTTTTAAAGCCTGAATTTACGCCGTCAAAAAAGAAGCCCTGCACATTTTCAAGCCCCCCTTTTAGCGAAATTATATCAAACATATTTCATCTCCTGCGGTTTATACTTGCTGTTTATGAGTTTTTTTGTCGCCATAATGCCCTCAGCCGTGCCGATAACTAAAAACTTCACACCTGTCCCAATCAAATAATCCCCGTTTGGCATAGGCGTAAATTTATTATTTGGCTCTTTAATGCCAACGACATCGGCATTTGTCATCTCTCTAAGTTTTGTTTCTTTTAAGCGTTTAAAGCGAATCCACGAATATTCAGGAATTTCGATCTCTTCAATATCAATCGGCGAATCTTTTTGATACAAAAATCTCTCCAAAATATTTTCCATATCCGGGCGAACGCTAACAGCCGAAAGGCGTTGTGCGGCTAGTTTTGACGGCGATACGACCGAATTTGCACCAAGTTTTTTAAGTTTTTCTATATCATTTTGCGTATCTGCACTAGTCATTATGAAATACGGCGTCCTGCCAAGCTCTTTTTCATAAAGCCTAACAACCGAGATTATAGCGATATTATCGGCTAAATTTGGACTTAGAGTTATGACACATTTTGCACTTGAAAGGTGAGCTTTTAAAAGCGTATTTTCCATGTGTGGCTCGCCGATGATAAAATACGGATAGTTGTTTTCTTCGGCGATTTGCGCCAAATTTGGATTATTATCAATTACCACAAAAGGAATATGATTTGCTCTAAATTCTTTTGCAAGCTCAGCAGAATAGATATTGTCATAGCAGATGATAAAATGATTTTTTAGCCTTGCGATATTATTTATCATATTTCTCTCCCTAATTAAGTTTAAAAGTATTCCCTTTTGGATAACCTCAACAACGACACCCAGACAAAATGTAAAAGTCCCAAAGCCCATTAAAATAAAAACTATGGTAAAAATTCGCCCTGCATTTGAAATCGGAGCGACTTCGGTAAAACCAACGGTTGTAAATGTCATACCTGCTTGATAAAAAGCGTCTGCTAACGAAAACCCTGCGATAAAAATATAACCCAAAGTTCCGATTAACATCATTAAGATTATAAGGATTAAAGGTAGTCTAAAAGCTTTTAATTGGTCGTAAATTTCTGAATTTAAGTCAATGTCCGGCTTAGTAGAGCCGGACCAGTTGAGGAATTTTTTAACTTTGTCTGCAAAAGACATAGTTTCCTCTTTTTTGCACTATTTAGATTGTTTTTTCATCGTTCTTAAAGTCGATGCAGCAACTTTAATTCTTTTTGTTGTTCCGTCTTCCAAAGTTACGCGGATTGTGCGTAAATTTACTTGGAATTTCTTTTTTGTTCTATTGTTTGCGTGGCTTACGCTGTTGCCTACTTGCGCGCCTTTTCCTGTGATAGCACATCTTCTTGCCATGATATTTTCCTTTTGAATTTAAGTTAAACGGAGATTATAGCCAAAAAAAGTTCAAAATTTACTTAAATGGTAATAAACATAAATTTTAATTACACGACAAGACGGCGAAGCCGTCAGTAAAACCAAATTTAAAAAAGCGAAAGCTTTTTTAAATTTGCTACGATAGAAGCGTGCAGGGTATGGGGGTTGTTAAGGGGGAAAGGGGCGCTTCGCAAGTCAGCCCCTTTCCCCCTTAAAAGAAAATTTCAAAATAACTAAATTAACAAATTTATTTACAATTTCAAATTTACAAATTTAAACTTATTCAATTTTATTGAATTTTATGCCTTGTAAAGGTAAAATTGCCTAAAAAATTTAAAAAAGGAAATTTTATGTATGTAGCTCCTAGCATTTTATCGGCTGATTTTGGGAGATTAAACGAAGAGATTACAAAAGTTTGCGAAGCAGGAGCCGACCTTATCCATGTCGATGTTATGGATGGGCATTTTGTGCCAAATCTCACAATCGGACCGCTTGTGGTAAAATCAGTCGCCAAAGTCGCAACTAAGCCACTTGATATTCACTTAATGGTGCAAAATAACACTTTTTTTGCCGAGCTTTTTTTGCCGTTAAAACCTAAATTTTTAAGCTTTCATATCGAAGAAGAAAAACACCCGCTTCGCTTGATTGATTATATTCGTAAAAACGGGGTAAGTCCAGCCATCGTGCTAAATCCGCACACAAGCGTTTCTAGCCTAGAATACATTATAAATGAAGTCGATATGGTGCTTTTAATGAGCGTAAATCCGGGCTTTGGGGGGCAAAAATTTATCCCGTCAGTCTTGCGAAAAATTTCAGAACTTAGAAATTTGATAGAAAAAACAAATTCAAAATGTATGATCGAAGTCGATGGTGGCGTAACCGGCTTAAATATCGCTGAAATCGATGAAGCAGGAGCCGACATCGTGGTGGCAGGAAACTACATTTTTTCATCAAATGACTACGCCGAAGCGATAAAAGCGTTAAAAATTTGAGCGAAAGAGCAAATTTGAACCAAAAAATAGAAAATTTGATAAATTTAATCGCTTCAAAAAGCATAAATTATCACGATTTTATCGGCATTGCAAACGGAATTGATGATATAAAAAACCTTTTTGATCCAAAAGATTTTTCTATATGGCACACGCTAGGGCTTCCTGTGATGAAGCTTGACAACGGCAAAATTACGCTAAAAAGCCGTGAAACGGACATTTGCGATGAGACATTTTGTTTTGTCGATATTGAGACCACGGGCGGCACAAAAGACGGGCAAATCATCGAAATCGGTGCTTTAAAAGTGCGTGGCGGCGATATAATCGGCGAATTTGAAACCTTTGTCCGAGCCGAAGCGATACCCCAAAACATAACCGAGCTAACGGGCATTACGCTTGAAGATGTAGCAGGCGCGCCGAATTTAGCAAGTGTTTTGGAGAGTTTTAGGCTGTTTTTGGGCGAAGCAGTTTTCGTAGCGCACAATGCGAAATTTGATTACGGATTTATTAGCCACAGCCTTGAAAAATTGGGCTTTGGAATGCTTCTAAATTTACGAATTTGCACGATTGATTTAGCTAGACGGACGATTCCGTCACAGAGATACGGATTAAGTGCGTTAAAAGAGCTTTTAGGCGTGCAAAATACGCACCACAGGGCTTACAGCGACGCCGTTTCGTGCTATGAAATTTTCAAACACGCCCTAACGCAAATCCCGTGGAGCGTGCAAACCACTACCGATTTAATCCAATTTAGCAAAACGGCAAAGTCAGTGGTTTTACCAAAGACTCTGCCGATAGAAGAATAAATTTATCCTAATGTCCTATTATTTGGCAACGAATTTTTGGAGATTTTTTATTTTCATTTGGTTTTTCAAATAATTTCTTTACCCCTTTTTCTGTAACATTTACTATTAATTCTTCATCGCCAAACATAATCCCCGTATTGTATTTACCTTTTCGTATGCCAAGCTCATCACTTGAAAAAATAGCAACTTTGAAATTTTGTCCCAAATAGCCTTCTACATCATTGTCATCGTCGTCGTCATCAAATATCCTAAAAATCAATTTATCTGAAAATAGTTCTTTATATTCTTCTGGTTTATAAAAATTTTGAAGCTCTCTTGGAATGCCTGTTCCAAAATCGCAAACTATGCCACTTGAATAATCAGCCAAATTTAAATTTATCGTATCAGAATCTATCCAATTCACTTTTAACATAAAACGATTTGGTGTTTCATTTAATCTTGTCAAAAATTCTTGTATTTGAGTATCTTTAAATATTTCGCTACACTCTTTACTATCGTAATCCGCTCCGTTTTCAAATTTTAAATGATAAGAAGTTCCCGCACCTTCATCGCTGATTTCTTTATTCAAATTTAAACACGCTTTATCTGAAATATAAAATTTATCCCCATAGACATTTTGAATTTTAGGAACAAAATGCCAATAACCCCTAGCGTAATTAAAATCTTCCAAAAAATCAACATTTTCTGCTAATAAATTTAAAAATTCCACTGCCTGTTCTTTTGAAATTTTTTCACCTACATATTTGCTATTTTGCATTAAATATTTTTCTTGAAATTTTTCAGAAAAAGCGATTGAATTTTCATCAATCTTTTTTAAAAATTTTTCGTCTACACTAGCCAAAACATTGTGACTATAATTATGCAAATAGATAAATCTAAAAATAAAATCTCCGTTGATTTTTTGCTGTAATTTTAATCCATATCGTGGCAAACCAGATAACATACAACCGTTCATATATCGATGATAATCATCGCCATAAAGACAATCATTTGTCTCAATTAACTCCGGTTCGCTTGGAAAATCATCTTGAATTCCATCTTCGCTATAATACTTGGCGTCCAAATCCGCAGTAAATGAATAAATGCTACCTTTGACTTTTGACGGCTCAAAAATGCTACTTTTGCACTCTTTTGTTCCATCTTTTTCTAAATCAAAATTTTCTTTTATGGCTTCGTTATGAAATGCTTCTATATTACACAACATACCTAGCAAAATTTTATAATCATCGCTTCCTGCTTCAACTTCTTTTAAGTCTGATTTCAAATCATTATAAATATCCATTACGCTTTTTGATTTCGTAGGTTCTAAATCTACACCAAATGCCAAACTTGCAAATATCAATGAAATAATAATATTTTTCATATTTAATCCTTATTTAATGCACTCACAATACTCTAAAAGTTTAAAGAAATTCTGTTTTGTATTGTCATCAATTTCTATTTTATCAAACTGGCATTTAAATTTCAAAGCTTTTAGTCCTTTTTTTAGACCTTTATCATTAATGTTAAATTTTTCTTTTAATTCATCACTAAATAGGTCTTCTATCTCTTTCTTATCTTGATTATACAAAATTTCATCGATTGTATCTGCCTTTATACTGTCATTTTTCAGCAAATTTTTAAAATCTTTTCCTGCTTTATCACCATCCAGTAGTAAAGTTACATATCGTTCTTTTAAATTTTCGCCAAGTTGGCGGAGTTTATCGGCAATAGATTTTTGACATTCATTATCCAAATTTGACTTTCCAATACCACCTATTGGCAAAAATACTAGTTTTGTCTCTTTGTTTTTTTCTTTTTCATAAAGTTTATTAAAGCAAGTCAAATAATGATAATCGCTTATACCTTCTACAAAAACTATTTTATCTTTGTTATCTACGAGTGAAAAATATCCGCCACCAAGTGCTTTTATAATTTCAGACAGAGTATCAACATCATCATCTTTTGGTAAAATGGAAAAATCGTTGCAGATAGTAGCTCCTGCATTGCTATCTTTTTTTACAATTACAATTTCATCTAAATGGCGAATATCTAATAAATTTGGCGACTGCGTAGAAATAATAAATAAAATATTATTTTTCTCTCCAAATTCTTTTAGAAATTTGCGAATTTCTTTTTTCGCTGGGATACTTAGACTATTTTCAAGCTCATCTATCAAGACAATATCTCCATTTTTTCTATCGTCTCTATATAAAAAATTAAAAAATAGATTAAAAAACTTTTTAAAACCGACACTTTGCTTACTTAGCGAAATAGCTTCACCGTTTTTGCTAAGATTTAGTGCTATTAGTTCGCTTTCTAAATTTAGCTCAAATTCATAAATTTCATCATTTTTTTGATAATAAAGTTCGTTAAATCTCATATTTATTTTTTCTTTAATCAAAGCATTGATCCTTTTTTCTACATTTTTATAAAATGATGAACTTTTTTCTTTTTTAAATTGTTCATAAGCATTTTTAGTTGCTATAAAATCAGTATCAATAGCCTTAAATAACGCCTTAAAAAACTCTGATTTTTCTACTTCGCTTGGTTTTACGCTTAAATCATCATTTGATAAAGCTACTTCTTTGTAATATGTAACGGTCGGTAAAAAATTCATAGGCAAGGTTAAATTTTTAAATGCCGGGAATTTATTAAATATTGTCGGTAGAGTTATTGAATTTTCTATTTGTTCTAAAAATTCGTATAGTGTATTATATTCTGTTTGAACATAACCAGATTGATGATTTTTTAATGATGATTGTATATCTTTTATTGCTTCATTGATTTTATTTTCTAATTTTAAATTACTTTTTTTGTAATTTTTATCATACCAATCTATCAATTCGCTAACCTCTTGCAATGCACTATTGTAGTTGTAACTGCTATTCCAATTATTCGTCCTATATTTCTCCATAAAATTTTTACGATATTCTGGCAACTCTTGTTTATAATCTTTTTTCATATTTTTAAAACATTCTTTGGTTAATTCAAGTAATTTTTCATAATTTTTTACCACAAAACTAATATTTTTATTTTTCAGATTTATATCTATTTCTTGCATTATTTTTAAAAATTTTTTATCATATTCATCATCATAAGATGTATTTTCTATTGATTTCAGCTTTAAAATAAACTCACATATTTCTCCTATCTCATTTTTGATTTCACTTGTATCGGTAGAATTTGAATTAACAATAGTTTTATCATTTTCATCTAATTCATCTAACAAAAAAGAGCACTCTAATTTATCTTGTTGATTTTGGCTATTTTTTTCTTCAATTTCTTCATACTGGGATTTTAAATACTCTCTCAGCTCTTTTGCATCGCTAAATTTGTCATTGAAGTCATCATTATTTAACACAAATTCAAATTTGCATTCAAGCCTTAATGCATTTTTATGATTTTTAACTTGGTTTTTTTCTTTATCAAAACCACCAAAACTCTCTAAAATATTTCCACCCCTAGTAGTGCTACATAGATAAACTTTATTTAAATTTTCAAGTATAAGTCTGATTTCATATCTTTTGTTTTCGCTATTTACATCTAAATCATAAAGGGCAAAAATTTCAGAATTTTTAAATTCATTATTTAGTATTTTTAAAATCTCTAAATCATCTTTGATATTTTTATCTTTTTTAATTTTGTCAAGGCTGCCTTTTGTTAGCCTAATAGCAAAAAGTTTGCCATTAAATGTTTCTAATTGCGAATGAGATAGAGAAGCGTCGTCAGCTTTTATTATTAAATCGGTTTGAAAACTAATTTTTGGTTTTTTAGTATGATTGTAAAAATTCGGTATATCATCTGCTATCAATGTTTTTGTATTTAAAACATTTATCGCATCAAGTAGATTGCTTTTGCCTATATTATTTTCACCTAAAACCATAAGTAAGCCGTTATCTGGCAAATACAATTTAGCAGGTTCATCGCCTACGCCTAAATTCCTAAAACTTTCTACGGAAATTTTACGCATTTTTTTCTCCTTTAAAATTTAGTTTAAAACCCAATTCTAAGTAAAATTTTCTTAATGGCTCTATTTTTTCTATATCATTTTTGCTTAGAGTTCTTTTTTTGGAACAAATTTTTTCGCATTCCAACAAATACTCCAAAATAGGATCAAAAATATCACTTTTTGATATTTTGTCTATAAAATCAATTTTCACTTTGTTTTCCTTTTTTAATAGTTTTCCAATATGTGCCACTCTGTCTTTTGGAGCTTCTACTAAAATAGTGTTATTTAAAACAAAAGCCATTGCTTCTATTTTTGTTATATTTTCGTTATTGCACACTAAATCAAAAAATTTAAGAATTTTTCCGTCAATATTATCTTTTTGACCGATTTCATATAAATTTATAAATTTGTATAAAGTTGGACGAGAAATTTTTAAAAATTCAGCCAAATCTATAAGATGAAATCCTATATTTTTTAATCTTTCACTTAATAACATATTTAATCCTATCAAAAATTATGTGAATTATAATTAATTTTACATTTTTTGTCAAGTAAATTTTACATATTTTGTAAAATTTAGAGTTTTCTATTTATTATGATTTTTCTATTTTTTATAAATTTATTATCAAAATATTTAACCAAAAGCTATGTAGAAAATTTAAGAAATTCACTTCAACTTCTCAAACAAATTTATCGCAAATTCATCGAATTTTTTGCCTTTTAAATGTGCTTTGCAAAACTCAACTATCAGTCCATGAAAAAGAGCAAATGCGCCGTTTTCATCGTTTGAAAAATTCTCATAGCGAGAATTTGCTAGTTCAAAAACTTCGCCAAAGTTTAGGCTTTCCAACCACTCTTTGCACTCGTCATAACACTCAAATTCATAGTCAAAATACCCTAAAATTCGAAGCGTATAGCTATCGACGACCATTACGGGTTTTTCACACGCATAGCATAAAATATCATCGCAAGTTTCCGCGCCTATGCCTTTTTGGCGTATCAGCCACTCTCTGCTAACACCAAATTTAAAGCTCTCAAAGTCGCCAAAATCATCTAAAATCGCCTTGCAAAGCGAATTTAAGCGTTTTGCTTTTTGATTATAAAATCCGCTTGATTTGATAATTTCTGCCAAATTTGCCACTTCTAAATTTGCAATTTTTTGCAAATCCAAAAGCCCAAATTTCCTTAAATTTTCAAGTGCGAGTTCGGCATTTTTCCAGTTTGTATTTTGGATTAAAATCGCTCCAACGACGACTTCAAATTCACCAAAACCTTTCCACCAGCGAAAATCGCTAAATTCGGTGCAATCAAAAAGTGCCCCAAAAAGCTCGGTGCTAGTCATCACAAAAACTCGCTTTTATAAGCTAGATAAAACTGCTTTGCGACCCGACCGCTTCTACTTGCACGAAGCATAGAAAACTGCTTTGCGCTCTCGTGCAGGGCAGTCCGATCGCCTTTAAATTCGCTAAAATAATTATCCACAATTTGCAAATAATCATCAAAATTGCCCTGATAAAAACTAAGTTGAAGCCCAAAGCGATCGCTTAGCGAAATTCGCTCATTTACGGCATCGCCGTAGTGGATTTCATCTTGCGTGATACTTACTTCTTGGTTGTCTTTGACATACTCGCTTAGTAGATGACGGCGGTTTGAAGTGGCATACATAAGCGCGTTTGTAGGGGCTTTTTCTAGGCTTCCTTCTAGCATTGGTTTTAAGTATTTGTAGCTATCATCGCCGTTTTCGAAGCTCAAATCATCGCAAAAAATGATAAATTTAAACGGAATTTTGCGAATTTCATCGAGTATATCGACCAAAAACTGCAAATCGCCTTTTGAAATCTCAATCACACGCAGCTTTTTATCAAAAAATTCGGTGAAAATAGCCTTGCAAAGACTAGATTTCCCGCACCCTCTCTCGCCCCACAAAAGCGCGTGGTTTCCGCCTTTATCAGCCAAAAAATTCTCAGTGTTTTTCAAAAGTGCGTTTTTTTGAAAATCAATGCCAACGAGTGAATTTAGAGCTACAAAATCGATGTCACTAATAGCTTTTAGCGAATTTGAATTCGAGCGAAATGCCGCTGCTTTGGTATTTTTCCAATCGATTTTTAAATTTAACATTTTTTGCCTTTTTTGTTTTAAATTTACGCATTTTAGCATTATTTGGATAAAAATTTAATTCATAATTGCAGAGAAAATCAATCCTAATTTTTTGCCTTTTGTATATTAAATTTGGATTGATTTTTTTTTAAATTTAATCACTGGCGATTGCCACGAATTTTTGCTATCGCAAAAATTCTCGCAATGACAATGGAAACAAATTTGAATTTACAAAACAATTCAATCTGAATTTGAACGGCGTATGCCGACGATTTCGCACCAAATTTGCATAAGATAAGACTTATTTCGTCTATCGTTGCAAATTTGGTGCGAAAGCTAGGCTTATTTCAATCTACAAAAAGAAAACCAAAATCTAAATTTTATTCAAAACGCTTTTTTCACACTTTCGCAGATAACTAAGGATCTCATCCAAAACATCATCATCATCGCGCGTCCTAGCCTTTAAGCGAATTTTCTCGCCGTTACTTTGCGTGATTAAAATATTTTCGTCCATGCTCGAAATCGCCTTTATACCGCAGTTTTGAGCTAAAACCTTAATCACCATCAAATCTATAAATTGTTTAGTATAAATGTCAGCCCTACCAAATCTATCTTCAATCTCGCCAAAAATTTCATACACACTTACCGTATCTTCGCACTTACTAAGACGACGATAAATGTCAAGGCGAAGCCTATCGTGCGGGATAAAATCCGAATTTAAAAAGGCATTTACCGAAATTTTAAGCTCAACTTCACTAGCCACATTTTTTTGGTTCATTAGCTTATTTATCTCATCTTCGAGCATTTTTAGATATAAGCTGTATCCGATAGCTTCGATATGTCCGCTTTGCGCTTCGCCTACTAGGTTTCCGCCGCCCCTGATTTCAAGGTCGTGGTAGGCTAGAACCGAACCGCTTCCTAAAAACGAGTTGCTCTCTAATGCCACAAGGCGTTTAAGCGCGTCCGAGCTAAGCTCAGATTTATCATCAATCAAAAAGTAGCAAAAGCCCTGCTTATCGCTTCGTCCGACCCTGCCACGAAGCTGGTGCAAGTCGGCAATACCAAATTTATTCGCACTTTCGATGATAATCGTATTAACGCTTGGCATGTGAATTCCGCTTTCTACGATACTGGTGCAAAGCATTAAATCATATTTTTTATCCATAAATTTAAGAATTTCATCTTCGGTCGTTTTAGCGTCAATCTTTGAGTGAAGCACCAAAATTCGCAAATTCGGCAGAATTTTTAAAAGCTCTTTTTTTGTTTTTTCAATCGTTGCTATGTGATTATGCACGAAAAAGACCTGACCGCCACGACGAAGCTCCCTAGTAACGGCTTCTTTGATGATTTTTTCGTCATATTCTTTTACAAAAGTTCTAATATCTTGCCTATCAAGTGGCGGCGTAAGAAGTGTGCTATAAGTTTTAATCTTACTTAAAGCCATATTTAGGCTTCTAGGAATCGGGGTTGCCGACATTGATAAAAGGTGCGAATTTAGCGATTTTTCTTTTAATTTTTCTTTTTGTTTAACGCCAAATTTATGCTCTTCGTCGATGATAACAAGCCCTAAATTTGCAGGATTTACATTTAAAAGTGAGTGTGTTCCGACGCAAACTAACGGCTCTTTTTCGCTAATTTTTTTTAAAATTTCGCTTTTTTGTTTTGTGGTTGTGAAGCGATCAAGTTTAAAAACAGGAATATCAAATTCTTTAAATCTAGCGCTTAGTGTCGCATAATGTTGCGAACTAAGCAAAGTCGTCGGCACGAAAAATAACGCAGAATAGCCACTTTTAATGGTAGCAAAAATGGCGTTCATAGCAACTTCTGTTTTGCCAAAACCAACATCGCCGCTAAGCAGTCTATCCATAACTTTCCCACTTTTTAAATCGGTAAAAATGTCGCTAACGGCTTTTTCTTGGTCTTTTGTGTATTCAAAACCGCTTTTAGCAATAAAATTTGCGTAATTTTCATCATTATTTTTTATAACTACGCCCTTGACTAGCTCGCGTTTTGCCGCCATTTGGATAATTTTCGAAGCGATTACAAAAAGTTTTTCACGCACTTTTTCTTTGATTTTGGCAAAACTTGCCTTACCAAGCCTATCTACACTTATAATGCCACCACTGGCGATATAGCGGTCTATCTTATCTAAATGCTCCACAGGAAGCAAAAGCTTATCGTCATTTTGGTAAATAATGCTTACAAACTCCCTACTTCGCCCTAGCACGGTGATTAGTTCAAGTCCTGCAAATTTGCCAATACCGTAGTCTTCATGCACGACAAAATCGCCGATATTAAGCTCATCGATGACTAAATTTGATTTGCGAATTCGCTTTTTAGCACCCTGTTTGTTTAGCGAAATGATGATTTCATCAGGCGAGATTAAATTTAGTATATACTCAGCGTTTATAATCTCGATATTTTCATATTTTTTGATTTCGAAAGGTTCAATTAGTGCTTGATTTCGTGCGATTAGTTTGATTTTTGTATTTTTGTGAAATTCAAAAAATTCATTGCTTGGCGTAATGCTTAAATTTTTGTATTTTTTAGGCTCAGGCAGTATCGCTAAGCTTTTTAAAAAATCTAAATTTCGCTCGGTAAAAATCTCGTTTTCGTCAAATTTGCGAGTTAAAATGCACTCGAAAACTTCGAAATAATCGATAAATCCGTCAATAAACCAAAATCCTAGCGAATTTAAATCATTTATTAGATTATCGCTTTTAAAATTTGCGATTTTCTCGCCGACTTTTTCAAATTCACTCCCGTTTAAATTCGCCAAAAACGGCGTTATTTCGATACTTTCTAACTCATCTTTTTCGCTTTTTTGAGTTAGCGGATCAAAATATCTAATACTTTCAACCAAATTATCATCGAGCAAAATTCTCACACCAAATTCCGAATTTAACGGAAAAATATCGATGATTTCGCCACGAAAACTTGCTTCGCCTTTTGTGCTAGTGATTTCAACGATACTATAACCAAGCCGTAAAATCTCATCTTGCACTGCATTTAGTTCGATTTCATCGCCGAATTTTATGCTAAATGATTTTAAATGCTGTGCGCTTGGAAGCTTGTTTAAAAGCGTTCTAATGGGAGAAATAATGATTTTTTTATCGCTTTTATCTTTGTAAAAGCTAGATAATACACTGCTGATTTGAACCAATTCGTCATAAAAACTTCGCAAATCATCGCCAAAATTTGCACGAAAATCAGGCAAAATGTAGGTATTAAAGCCTAAAAATTTGGTAACTTCTCCACATAAAAAGGCTTCTTTGTCATCATCGCAAACCAAAATTTGTTTGAAATTTAAACTAAAATATTCAAAAACTTTATCTTGCATTATCTGCCTATTTTAGCCGTTGCGTTGGCTAGTTCTTGCCATGAGACGGTCGGTTCAAGAGATGAGATTGTGCTAAAATTATTTTTATTCCACGCCATAAAATTTGCAGGATTTACCGTGCGACCTAGGAATCTTACTTCATAGTGCAAATGCGGACCCGTGCTATAACCCGTATTTCCGCTAAAACCGATAATCTCGCCCTTTCTGACCCATTTTCCTGCACTTACAACGCTTTGAGCGTATAAATGCCCGTAATAGGTCTTAAAGCCGTAGTTGTGCGAAATAATGACCAAATGTCCGTATCCCGTGCCTGAATTTCCTGCAAATTCGACAAATCCGTCGGCGGTTGCGTAAATTTCAGTCCCCACACTAGCTCTTAAATCAATGCCGTGGTGCATTTTTTCGGTTTTGCTGATTGGGTGAATTCTATTTCCGTATTGGCTTGTAACACCTTTATATTTTATCGGAAGCCCGTTAGGAACGGCACTTAAAATAAAATCGATTTGATTTGTGGCTATATTTAAATTTGCTGTTTTTTTAGCTGCAAGTTCGTTTTTGGCTTCATTTAAAGCCGCCATAATCTGCAAATTTGCTATTTTTTCATTATTTTCATCAAGCGATTTTATGATTTCACTACCTTCGCTTTGAAGTTTTAAATTTTGTGCTGAAAGCTCGGTATTTTGGGCAAACAAAGTTTTTGCTAGTTCTGAAAGTTCTTTGTTTTTTGAATATAAATTAAAAATTGCATAGATTAAAATTATCAAAAAAAAGACAAAAAAAGCAATCAAAATTTTAATCTGAAAGCCGAAATTTTCGGAAAAACTATAAGTTTTTTTGCCGCCTACTCCGCTATAAGTTATCTTTGTTTTTTTCAAAATTTACCTTTTTTATAGAATTTTAAAAAATTTTCTACTAGATAAAACGAGCCAAAAACGAGATAATTTTCATCTTTTTGCAAATTTGTAAATTTTGTGTGCTGGATTTTAAATTCATCTAAAATCTCAGTGATTTTTTCGCCGCCAAGTTCGCGCTCATCACTATCATAATCAAAAATTTCAACCCTTTTTACGATAGGTTTTAAAATCTCAAAAATCGCTTTTATATCTTTATCGGCAAAAGCGTTGTAGATTAGCACTACTTTTTGTCCTGCAAACTCCTTTAAAATCGCTTCGGCAGCTAGTTCATTATGTCCTACATCGATAGTTAAATTTGGGGTGATTTTTTCAAGTCTGCCGTGCATTTTTAGTTTTTCTAAATTTGCTAAATTTATATTTTTATCAAAAAACTTTGCTCCTGCATAAGCAAGGGTTAAATTTGAAATTTGAAAATCGGCATATCCTTGTTTTTTGATATATTTTTTAACTTCATTTTTATCAAATTTGCTTAAAAATTCGGTGGCGAATTTCAAATTTGCTCCGTTTTTTTCGGCGATTTGTTTTGCTATTTTAGCTGAAACTTCGTTCATATCATCGTTTAAAATAGCATTTTTTGCCATATTTATCAGTTTTGTGTGTGAAATTTCTTCTAAATTTGACCCAAGCATTGGGATATGATCGGTGCCGATCGGCGTAAAAAGCGAAAGTTTTTTATTAAACTGCGAAGTGGCGTCAAATTCTGCCCCCATACCCGCTTCAAATATGCAATAATCGCACTCTTTAAACAAAATTCCCGCTAACAAAGTAGCATACTCAAAATACGATAAACTAGTTTTAAATTCATCGCTTAAAATTTCTTGCAAAACTTTGTGAGCGTTTTCTAGCTCGGCATCTGTCGCATCGCGACCATTTAGATAAAATCGCTCGTTAAATTTAAAAATGTGCGGACTTGTATAATGCCCTACTTTTGCGCCGGTGGTTTCTAAAATTTGCGCTAAAAACCTGCCCGTGCTTCCTTTGCCGTTAGTTCCTACAACCTGCACGACATTTTTTAGGCTTAAATGCTCTTTTACGCTTTCAAAAGCTCTTGGAAACCTAGCATAATCAATCTTTTTGTAAAAAATCGGTTTGTTTTTTAGATAGTTATCTAGTTTTTGCAATATTTAAGCCCTTTACCGCCAAAGCCGAAATAAACTCATCAAATGCTTGGCGAGATGAATTTTCAATCGCTTCATAGCGATCTTTATCGCTAATAACGCTCATCGTATCGCGCGATGATTTTACAAGTTTGCTAACCTTAAAATCGTAATCCCCAACGCAATCTTTGCTAAAAATTTCGCCGTTAGATAGCGTTGTTTTAAAATTTAGCGTTAAATTTGTGCGAAATGTCGTAATATAGCCAAATTGATCGTAAGCCAAAGCAGAAAAAGAGAGTTTTTTAATACTAGCTATGATTTGCGTATCGGCACTTTTTTTATCAGCCAAATTTCGCCCTAGTCGCTGCACGATACCTGTCTTAACGGCATCTTTGATCGCAACCGTATTTTGTGGATCGGTTTTACTCATAACAACATCGACAAAAACGGAATTTGGCATAATGTCATTAACTATCTTTGAAGTCGGCTTATAACCGCAACCTACAACGAAAACCAAACAAAAAATAGTTAAAATTTTTCTCATTTTTTCCTACTTGATAACCAAATTTACAAGTTTATTTTTGACATAAATTTCTTTTATTATGCTCTTATTTTCAAGCCATTTTGCCACGCTTTCTTTGGCAGTTTTTAAAATTTCATCTTCGCTTAAATCAGCTCCAACTTCGATTTCAGAGCGTTTTTTGCCATTAACCGTAACGGCTAAGACAATGCTATCTTTTACAAAAACTTCTTCGCAAATTTTAATTTTTGTAAAATTTGCTCTTTTGAATAAATTTTCGCTTAATTCACTAGCAATGTGCGGCACGATTGGTTCAAGCAAATTTAAAATCACAAAATAGCCTTCCGTAAAAACTTCTTTATTATTTTGCGAATTTAGCGCATTTAAGGCTTCCATACACGCAGCTATTAAGGTATTGAAAGCAAAAGTTTTTGTATAAACTTCGTGCGATTTTTTAAGCGCTTCATAAACTTTAAGTCTTGCATATTTTTCATCTTTATTCAAATTTTCGTGCGAAATTTGCGGAATTTGCGTAGTTTTAAGAACACTTTCACTTCTATCATAAAGACGATTTAAAAATTTATAAGCGCCCTCGACTGCACTATCGTTCCACTCCAACTCTTTTTGCGGCGGTGCAGCAAATAAAATAAAAAGTCTAGCCGTATCGGCGCCGTATTTAGCGATAATATCATCAGGATCGACCGTGTTGCCTTTTGATTTGCTCATTTTTGCGCCGTCTTTTAAGACCATGCCTTGTGTCAAAAGTCTAGCAAACGGCTCGTTATCGCGCAAATAGCCCAAATCTCTTAATGCTTTTTGGAAAAATCTAGCATAAAGTAGGTGCAAAATGGCATGTTCGATACCGCCGATATACTGATCTACGCTCATCCAATAATCTACGCTTTGTTTGTCAAACGCCTTTTGCTCCCACGATTTTTCATCGCTTGCATATCTTGCAAAATACCAACTACTTTCAAAAAAAGTATCAAGCGTATCTGTTTCACGCACGGCATTTTTACCACATTTTGGGCAGGTGCAGTGCTTCCAGCTTGGGTGTTTATCAAGCGGATTTCCAAGTCCTGTGATTTGCACATCATCAGGCAAACTAACCGGCAAATTTGATAAATTTTCACAAACCAAACCGCAACTATCACAATGCACCATAGGAATCGGCGCTCCCCAGTAGCGTTGGCGTGAAACCCCCCAGTCGCGAAGTTTGAAATTTACAACTCTTTTGCCGATTTTTTCATTTTCAAATTTTTCAATGATTTTGGTTTTTGCTATTTCATTATCAAGTCCGTTAAATTCGTGCGAATTTACTAAAATTCCGCCTTCTGTGTAGGCGGCATTTTCTAAATTTGCATTGCCGTCTTTTGGTGCGATACTTTGTTTAATGGCAAGATTAAATTTTTTGGCAAATTCATAATCTCTTTCATCGTGTGCAGGAACCGCCATAACAGCGCCGCCGCCGTATTCAGCCAAAACAAAATTTGCCATCCAAACAGGAATTTTCTCACCCGTTAATGGATGCAAAACAAAAACACCTAAATTTACGCCTTCTTTGTCTTTGGCTTGGCGTTCTCTTGGGCTTTGATTTAGTATTTCTTTGATTTTTTCTGTGGTTTTAGCATCAAGTAAATTTTTTTCCAAAAGTTTTTTGACAACTGCGTGTTCTGGCGCGACGGCTGCATAGCTCATACCATAAATCGTATCAGGTCGCGTCGTAAATACGCTAAATCCGTCCATGCCGTCAAGTTTAGCAGAGCTTTCATCATCAAATTTAAAGCTAAACTCCAAACCTTCGCTTCGCCCAATCCAGTTTTCTTGCATGGTTAAGACTTGATTTGGCCAATTGCCTTCTAAATCTTTTAAACAATCAAGAAGTTCCTGTGCGTAAGCTGTGATTTTTAGGTAATATCCGGGCATTTCTTTTTGCACGACTTCGTTACTGCAACGCCAACACTTACCCTCTTCAACCTGCTCGTTAGCTAAAACAGTGCCGTCATGTTCGCACCAATTCACAATCGCAGATTTTCGGTAAATCAAGCCTTTTTCATACATTTTGATGAAAAATTCCTGCTCCCATTTTGTATAAAGCGGATCGGAAGTAGCAAGCATTCTACGGCGTGAAAATGAAAACCCTAAGCGATAAAGCTCATTTGTCATATAATCGATATTTTCATAAGTCCAGCTTTTTGGGTGAGTTTTATGCTTTATGGCTGCATTTTCTGCTGGCATTCCAAAGCTATCAAAGCCGATTGGGTGTAGGACATTAAAATTTTCTTTTCTATAATATCTAGCTAATGCATCGCTAATAGCGTAGTTTCGCACATGCCCCATGTGAATTCGCCCACTTGGATATGGAAACATTGATAAAATATATTTTTTTGGCAAAGAATAGTCATCTTTTGGCTCGTAAGCGTTTTCATTATCCCAATTTTTTTGCCATTTTAGTTCTATTTCCTTACTATCATAAGACATTTAAATTCCTTAAAATTCATCTTTGCTTTTTGCTGATTCAACCACAATCAAAACAAGTGAAAATACATTTGCAATGGCTGCTCCGATTGCAAGTGAAGTTATGATTGAAAGATCACCCGGTTTTACGAGCATTAAAATAAAAGCAGGAATCAAGTGCAAATCTGCCACCAAAGAACTTGCAAAAAGTTCGGCTGAAAATATATTTCTAACACCAACTTTTAAAAGCGTAGTAATCGCATTTACACTTGCTGCTATAAAAAGCAAAATTTCGCTTCTTTCGTATAAAAAACCGGCAATCGTAGTCAAACTCATAAGAGCGAAAAATATATAAGCTACCTTTCCCCAGTTCATAAAAACTCCTTACACTGCGCCTTTTTCATACATAGCGCGAATTTTTTCTTTTTCTCTTGCTCGTCTTTGTTTTTCGGCTAAGAAATTTCTATATTTTACAACATCAAATTTAAAGAAAATTAGCAGTGGTGCAGCAATAAAAATAGAACTATAAGTTCCTACTATTACGCCAACAAGCATAACAAGGCTAAATCCATGTATCATCTCGCCACCCCAAACAAATAAAATTATTACAACAAGTAAGGTTGTAAAAGATGTAAGAAGTGTCCTTGAAAGCGTATGTGAGATAGATTCGTCTATTACTTTTGCGACTTCGGTTGCCTTTGAAGTGCGAACGCCTTCTCGAATTCTATCGAAAACAACAATGGTATCATTTAGCGAATAACCCAAAATCGTAAGAAGTGCGGCTAAAATTTCAAGGTTAAAATCGACTTGAAATAAGATTATAGCTCCAACCGCAATGATAATATCGTGGAATTCGGAGACAATAGCAGCTAAGGCAAATCTCCACTCAAAGCGAACAGCGATATAAATCAAAATCAAAATAAATGAAATAGTTACTGCCATAATGCCCTTTTGACGAAGTTCGTCGCCGACTTTTGGACCGACGATATCGACTTTTCGAATTTCAAAATTTCCGGTGCCTTTTAAAATCTCTTGTGCCATTAGCCCCGGGCTTTCGCCAAGCGAACTAGTTGCACTAGAATATCTAATCGTAACTTCGCTATCGCTTCCAAATTCGGTTACATTTACGCCCGTAAATTTGCCCGTTTCATTAAATTTAGCCCTAATTACATCAAGCGGTGCTTTTTGGTCGTATTTAACCTGAATAAGCGTTCCGCCGCTAAAATCAATGCCGTAATTAAACCCTTTGTAAAAAAACAAAAACAAAGAACCAACCACCAAAATAAGCGAAACGGCAAATGCAATATACCTAAATTTCATAAATTCATAAATTTTATCTTTATCAAAAATTTGCATTATTTGCCCTTTCTTACTTTATAACCAAACCAAAACGGCGTATTTTTGCTCTTTTCGATTTTATCTACAAAAAGTTCAAACATTCCGTGTGTGCCTAAAATCGCCGTTATCATCGAAGCGATAATGCCGATACTCATAGTTACGGCAAAGCCTTTAACAGGACCTGTTCCGTAAGCATAGAGTGCCGCCGAAGTTATAAGTGTTGTTATGTTTGCATCGATAATAGCGCTCATAGCGTTATCATAGCCTTTTTGGATACTCTGCTTTATACTAGCGCCCGTTCGCAAAACTTCCCTAATCCGCTCATTTATAATAACATTTGCATCGACTGCCATACCGACGGTTAAGACAATACCAGCCATACCGGGCAGGGTCAAGGTCGCCCCAAACAAAGCCATACAAGCTATCAAAAACAAAATATTTACGATTAGAGCTAAATCCGCAAAAACACCCGCCATACCGTAGTAAAATACCATAAAAATAAGTATCGCAATAGCAGAAGCAATCAAAGCTTTCATACTTTTGTCGATACTATCTTGTCCTAGGCTTGGTCCTATGCTTCTAGTTTCTGACATTTTTACAGGCGCTAGTAATGCTCCACTTCTTAGAGCAATAGCCACATCGTGGGCTTCATTTATGCTAAATCCACCGCTGATTTGTCCGCTTCCACCACCGATTCGCTCATTTATTCTTGGAGCAGAATAAACCTGTCCGTCAAGCACGATAGCAAGGCGTTTGCCGACATTTTCGCCTGTAAAATCGCCAAAAATTTTCGCACCTTCTGAATTTAGCGTGAAATTTATTATTGGTTGATTTGTATTTGGATCAAATGCAACCTTTGCGTCGATTAGCATACTTCCATCAAGCACCGGAATTTCATTGATTAAATACTTAAATTCAGGCTGTTTTACATCAGGGTAAATAACATCGCCGTAGCTTTTAGCTTCGGCTTCACTCATAATCTGAGCCCTATCTTGTCTAACCTCATCAAGTGCCATAAGTTGCAAATGAGCAGCCTTTGCAATCAAATCTTTGGCTCTTTGCTCATCTTCTTGACTTTTAACGCCCGGAAGCTCAACCAAAATATACTCTTTTCCCTGCCTAGCCACGGTTGGCTCTGCTAAACCAAACTGATCAAGACGGTTTCTAATGGTCTCAACTGCCTGAGAAATGGCATACTCTTTTGTTGAAGCTTCTTCTTCGGCTGTTAAATTTACCATGTATTTTTGAGCATCTTTTTTTATCTCAATTCCAGGAATCGCATTTAAAATAGCGTCAAATTTAGGCGCCTCATCAGGGTCAAGTATGCTAAATTCGAAGTGATTTTTTTCTATTCTAAATTTTTCTACAAACAAATCATCTTTTTTTGCCGAATAATTCACACTTGAAGCAATCGATTTGATTTTAGAAGCAATCGCTTCGTCGCTTTCGACTTCAAGTAGCATGTGAAGACCACCTTGTAAGTCAAGTCCTAAATTTATCTTGCTTCCGCTTTCGCTCTGAAAAAGTGACGGCGCAGAAAATATAAGCCCAAACGCTGCTGCGATAATAAAAGCAATAAGTTTAAATGAAATTTTACTACGCATCTAATTTTCTAGCCACAAATCTTTTATCTAGCTCGACCAAAGTCTCATCATTAAGCTTAACTGTGATAAAATCATCGTTTGATTTTACAACCGTGCATTTTAAGCCACCGTTGGTAACTATAACATCGCCTTTTGCAAGTGCATCGACCATAGCTTTATGCTCTTTTGCTTGTTTTTGTTGCGGTCTTATAAGTAAAAAATAAAAAATCGCAATCATAACGATAAGGGGTAGTAATGTTCCAAAAGCACTTTGTTCCATATAAATCCTTTGTAAAAAATTTAACAAATGAGTATTTTACCTTAAATTATATAAATAAAGGCTTTTGTTGTGCGTTTTTTTTATCAAATTTTATTTTTGTATCGTTTGCGCCAAATTTATTTTTAGAATTTATCTCGCCGTTTGTGGCTATTTATGGACTTTTTTTGTTGATAAAAGAAACTAAACAGGTGTTTTTTTGGTGCGGATTTTTTGTAGGATTATTTTGGTTTTACTGGATAAGTTTTAGCCTTATTTATTTTGATTTAAGCTATCTAATTCCGTTTGAAATTTTAGGAATTGCATTTTTTTACGGAATTTTATTTCGAATTTGTGCTATCAGCGATAATAAATTTTTAAAAGCATTTTTGTTGATTTTTATAAATTTTATCCACCCGTTTTCGTTTAACTGGCTAAATTTAAATTTGATTTTTTCTTACGGCATTTTTGAGCCGAATTTACGGGCGTTAATCGCCGTAATGGCAGGAATTTTGGCATATTATCATTTGGAATATTATAAAAAAGCTTTCTTTTTTATATTTTTGATTTTTGGTTTGCAGTTTTCGCAAAATGAGCCAAATTTTTTGCCTTTTGAAACCGAAATCGTAAATTCGCAAATTTCACAACACGATGTTTGGCAACAAGAAAAAATATTTTCGCAAATAAATGCAAATTTAGAAAAAATCGACACAGCCATAGCCGAAAATAAAAAATTTATAATCTTCCCGGAAAGCGCGTTTGCGCTAAGGTTAAATTTGCAACCAAATTTGATAAATCATCTAAAAGAAAAATCCAAGCAAATCACTATTTTGCTTGGCTCAGAAGCCCAAGAAAATGGCGAATTTTATAACTCGGCGTATCTTTTTAAAAACGGAGAAATGCAAAGATTTGATAAATTTATTTTAGTTCCTTTTGGCGAAGAAGTTCCGCTTCCAAATTTCGCAAAAGATGTTATAAATAACACATTTTTAGGTGGTGCAAAGGATTTTTCAAAGGCACAAAATTACAGCGAATATGAAATTGACGGCGTAAAAATCGTAAATGCGATTTGCTACGAAGCCACAAGACCGGAAATTTACAAAAACGCTCCAAAAATCGTGGTAGCTATTTCAAATAACGGCTGGTTTGTCCCGTCAAATGAACCAAATTTGCAAAGACTTTTGATACGATACTACGCCACGCTTAGCGGAGCTACGATATATCACGCTGTAAATGGAAGCAAAAGCGAAATAATCACGCCAAAAGAGTTTTGGATAAGCAAAGCATTAGCTAAATTCAGATAGAATTTGAAGTCAAATTTTTATTTTAAGGATTAAATAATGAAAAAGGTAATCTCAGTTTTGTGTATCGGAGCAATACTTTTGTTGGCACAAACACCTAGCCAAACCGTAACCATAAATAATAACCAAAATCAAACCAATGCCACACAAAGTGTTCCGATAACTCCTGAAAATATCCATATCGCACTTGCTCAACTCGCAATGGCGACAAATTCGACACTGCCACAACGCTTGGATTTTGTAACTATTTTTGATAGAGCCACTTCTAAGGGAAATATTCTAAAATATTATTATATTTTAAACGATGATGAAGATTTTGTGCTTAGCAAATTTAAAAAAGATCACAAGGATAAATTTTTAAATGACATTAAAACAAATGTCAAAAATTCGCTTTGTGCTTCTGAAATGAGCCGAGATTTACTAAATGCAGGAGCTACATTTAACTATAATTTTGAACTTCGAAACGGCAATAAATATTTTCAGTTTAGTATGGATAAGTCGGTTTGTAAGTAAATAAACAAAGTAGTAAAAAAGGACTAAAATGAATAAATTATCTACTTTGATTGTCGCAAAAAATGAAGAAAAAAATATCAAAGAGTGCATAAAAAGCGTTGAATTTTCCGATGAAATCATTGTGATTGATGATTATTCTACTGATAAAACCGTAGAAATAGCCACTTCTTTGGGTGCAAAAGTATTTCAAAGAGCAATGAACGGCGATTGGAGTGCGCAACAAAATTTCTCTATCGAAAAAGCTACGCATGATTGGGTTTTACTGATAGATGCTGATGAAAGAATCACGCCAGAACTCGCGCAAGAAATTAAGCAAAAGCTTCAAAGCGATGAATTAATCGCTTATCGCATAAAACGCCTTAATCACTTTAATCGCAAAATAGTGCGTTTTGGAGTATTGCACCCAGATTTCGTAACTAGACTTTTACCAAAAAAAGATTTTTATCTCACAGGGCAAGTTCATCCAAAACTACATTATCCATACCCTGAGCAAAATCTCAAAAATTATATGCTTCACTATACTTACGATGATTGGGACGCATATTGGCGTAAATTTGATAAATATACTAAATTATCAGCTATTAGATATAAAGATGAAAACAAATCGGTTAATTTTTTTAGAGATATTATTATCCGTCCTATTTGGGCGTTTTTTAAGGTTTATGTTATTCAACTAGGATTTTTAGACGGCAAAATCGGCTGGATTTTATCGGTAAATCATTATCTTTATACGATGACAAAATACGCACGGTTTTATGAGCTAAAACACGGTAAAAATTAGTCTAATAATTTTAATAACTCATCGATATGATAAGCAAGTTTTGGATTATATGCAATATATTCTTGCGGGTTATTGATTTTATGTTGATTACTTGATTTCATTTTATCGGCTAAGATAAGCGAATTTATAAGGCTTTCTAAATTATTTTTATCAAAAAACAGACCATCGCTATCTTTAATAATCTCGCAACAACCACAGCTATTTGCAAAAATAATTTTTGTTCCACACAAAATGCTTTCAACACCAACTAACCCAAAAGGCTCATAAAGAGAAGCTAAAATAGAAAAATCAACAGCATTGTAAAGATCTGGCATATTTTTTATAAAGCCCAAATTTATAACGCTATCATTTTGCACTTTTTTATTTCCACAAACAGCGATTTTTATCTTGTAATTTAGCTTTAAATTGGCGATTTTAACAGCTTCTAAAATAAATGGCAAACCTTTTCTTTGATGATCTCCTGACGGAAAAAGCAGTATATTTTCATTATCTTTAAAGCCAAATTTTTTACGCAATTCTGCTCGTTTTTCATCTGACATTGGATAAAATTTTTCAGTATCCACAGGTGGGTAAATCGTAAAAATTTTATCCTTTTCTACGCCATAAAATTCTACCAACTCATCTGCCATTTTTTGCGAGTGAGCGACGATTTTTTTTGCACTTTTATAAGCAGAAAATCCGCGTTTAATCGTCATTTTATCTTTTATCGTAGCCCTTCGCTTAGTGCCTTTTAAAAAGCCTAAATGATTTCCGCCACAAAATAAAATATCTGCATTATCAACTAAACTCGTGGCGATTAATTTATGATTTTTTGGTAATTTTTTTTGCAAAATAGCATTAAAAACAGCATATCTTAGTTGCGAAATTGGAAATTGTGAAATTTTATGCGTAGGACACAACTTGGCAAATTCAGGCGAAATTTTCATACTAAAAACGCTTGGCGTGATTTGTTTGGCTAAAAAACCCTGCACCAAATCAAAAACATAGCGTTCCATTCCGCCCGATGGCTTAAAATTATCCGTAGCAATCGCAATATTCATAAAATTCCTTAATATTTCAAACTAAATTTAAAAAATTATATTCATAAATTCAACTTAAATTTGCCAATCAAATACCGACGATTTCGCACCAAATTCGCATAAATTTATTATCGTTGCGATTTAGTGCGAAAACTAGGCTCTTTTTATTTTTCTAAATTCGGTTCGCTAACCCCTGACGCAACAGCACTAAAAACAACATCGGTTGAGCTATTTATCGCAGTTTCGACTGAATCTTGAATTACACCGATAATAAAGCCAATCGCAACAACTTGCATAGCAATATCATTTGAAATTCCAAAAAGCCCACACGCTAACGGAATAAGCAAAAGCGAACCGCCGGGCACTCCACTAGCCCCACAAGCTCCTAATGCTCCTACAACACAAAGCAAAAGTGCCGTTCCAAAATCAGGCGTAATACCAAGAGTATTTGCAGCAGCTAGTGCCATTATAGCGATAACAACCGCAGCCCCACCCATGTTTATAGTCGCACCCAAAGGTATAGAAATCGGATAAAGCTCTTCATTAATGCCTAGTTTTTTGCAAAGGTTTAAATTTACAGGTATATTTGCAGCCGAACTTCTAGTGAAAAATGCCGTAATTCCACTTTCTTTAAGGCAGGTTAAAACCAATGGATAAGGATTTTTCTTTGTCATTACAAATACTATGAGCGGATTTATAACAAGAGCTACAAAAGCCATAGCAGCAACCAAAACAACTACGATTCTAGCGTATCCCGCTAGGGCTTGTAAGCCTGTTTCATACACGGTAGTAGTAACCAAACCAAAAATTCCAAACGGAGCAAGTTGGATTATAAATTGCACGATTTTTGTAAGTGCTTCGCTTATATCGCCAAAGAATTTTTTTGTTTCGCCTTTTGCATATCTTAATGTAACTCCAAGTCCCACAGCCCAAGCAATAATGCCGATATAATTGCCATTTACAATCGCATTTAAAGGATTATCAACGATTTTAAAAAGCAAATCTTTAAGCACAACCAAAACGCTCACAGGCGCAGGTCTATCTGCCCCTTCGATACCACTAAGTGCAAGTTCTGTCGGAAACATAAAACTAAACGCAACGCCCGTAGCAGAAGCTAAAAGAGTTCCTACGATATATAAAACAACTACTTTTTTAAGTCCTGTTGCACCTGAACTAAATTCTTTATTTATAATCGCACTTAAAATTAAGATAAAAACTAAAATCGGCGCGACGGCTTTTAACGCACCTACAAATAGATTTCCTAAAAGCCCTGCAAAACCTACAAGGGCGTTTAAAAACGAACTACTAGCACCTTGTGCCACAACGCCAAGAATAGCGCCTAAAACCAAACCGACGATAATACGCATTATAAGGCTTTTATCCTTATAACTATCGAACATTTTTTTCATATTCATAATGTGTCCTTATTTAGAAAAAATTCGGTTTGAAATATATCAAAATTTGGTTAAAGTTTTATTTAAATTTGACATTAAATTTTTAAAATTTGCTTTTAAATTTTATCCGAATTTAAAAGTTAAATGCTAAAATTGCAAAGAATTTTTAAAAAACAAAGGAAAAATTTATGTATTTATTTACAAGCGAAGTTGTGAGTCCCGGTCACCCTGATAAATGTGCCGATATTATCGCAGATAGCATAGTCGATAAAATTTTAATGCAAGATTCAAACGGCAGAGTTGCCACAGAAGTTTTCGTAGCAGGAAAACACATCGTCATCGGCGGCGAAGTCAATGCCAAAGTAGATTTTACGCATGATGATTATCGCCATATCGTCAAAAACGCACTCGCCGAGATTGGCTATTTTGACAATCCATATTTCACAAGAGAGCAGTGTTTGCACCCGCAAGACTTACAAGTCGATGTTTTTGTAAATCAACAAAGCCCCGACATCAATCAAGGCGTAGATCAAGAAAGCGGCGAAATCGGCGCAGGTGATCAAGGTATAATGTTTGGTTTTGCAAGCTCGGAATGCGAAAATTTAATGCCAGCAGCCATTACTTACGCAAGGCTTCTTTGCGATAAAGTTTATGCCTACGCTAAGGCAAATCCGCACGAACTTGGCGTGGATATTAAAACGCAAGTTACGATTGATTACGGCACGAAAGACAACTTCGAAAATTGTCTCCCACAAAGCATACACACTATCGTAGTTAGCGCACCTTGTGTGGAGAGCATGGATATAAATACAGTTCGTGCTTTAATCGGCAGATTAATCGATGAAGCAGGACTTCCTGCAAATTTATACAACAAAGAAAAAACGATAATTTATATCAATCCGACAGGTCGCTATGTAAATCACAGCTCACTGCACGATAGCGGTTTAACCGGACGCAAACTAATCGTAGATAGTTTTGGTGGATACTCTCCGATCGGCGGCGGCGCACAATCAAGCAAAGACTACACAAAGGTAGATCGCTCTGGGCTTTATGCGGGGCGTTGGATAGCTAAAAATATAGTCGCAGCAGGACTAGCGAAAAAATGCGTAGTTCAGCTAAGCTATGCAATAGGCGTTGCAAAGCCAACTTCTGTGAGTGTCGATACTATGGGCACTTACGCCGACGGAATCGACGATGAAATGCTATCAAATTTCGTAATGGAAAATTTCGCTCTTACGCCAAAATGGATAATCAATAAATTTAATCTTGATAAGCCAAGTAGTGAAACTTTTCTTTACGCAAATGTTGCAGCACTAGGACAAGTAGGAAATCCGAGCTATCCGTGGGAGAAGCTCGATGGAGTAGAAATTTTCAAGAAACTCAAAAAGGCTTAAATTTTGAAATTATATATCCTAAAAATGCAAATAGACATTCTAAAATATTGTTTGCTTATGATAATAATTTGCATTTTTGGGATAACTGCTCTTGCTATGACAAAATACGATGGATTAAGTATAAATGAATTATATGTGTGTATTATTGTTGAATTGTTACTTTCAATTATTTTCTTTATTATAAATATTAAAATTCGTAAAAAAATAGAAGAAATAGGAAAAATATAGCCTATGGAAAATAAGGAAATTTTAGTCCTAATAATTATGCTAATAGCCTTTTTCGATTTAATATTTGGTGTATATATCGCAATCAAAGAATAAAACAATCCGACCCAAAAATTTGCGTTAGCAAATTTTATTGTAAAATCAAATTTAGAAAAAAGTTGCAAACTTTTTTCTAAATTTGCCACGATAGAAGCGTGCAGGGTATGGGGGTTGTTAAGGGGGAAAGGGGTGCTTCGCAAGTCAGCCCCTTTCCCCCTTAAAAAACAGCTTACAATAATGATTAATCCATAAAAATGACTGCAATAGCAAAATTTAACTGCGTTTTAATATTTTTTGCTACACTTACGAAAAAATTTTTAAAGGAAATTTATGACTTGGAATTTAAATGAATTTTTTAAAAATGAAGCAGAATTTAACGAATTTTGCGAAAAAACAAAAAAACAAAGTATCGAATTTAACGCTAAATTCAAGGGCAAACTAGCAAATTTAAATGCAGACGAATTTTTGCAAAGCCTAAAAACTTACGAAAAAATCAACGAGCAAATTTCAAAAATTTTATCTTTTACGCATTTGGATTTTGCCGTAAATACGACAAAAGGGGCAAATTTAGCCAAAATCGAACTTCTTTGCAACGAAATTTCAGAAAATTTGCTATTTTTTGAACTTGAATTTAATGAGCTTGAAAGTGCAAAACAAGACGAATTTATCGCAAATTCGCACAAATTTGAGTATTATTTAACACAACTTAAAAAACAAAAATCTCACCAGCTAAGTTTTTTAGAAGAACGAATTTTGCTAAAAACTTCACCTGTAAGCGGAAGTGCCTTTTCAAGGCTATTTGATGAAACTATGGCAAATTTAAAATTTGAATTTGACGGCGAGTTTTTAAGCGAAGAGCAAATTTTAAGCAAACTCCACGACAGCGATCGTGAAGTGCGTAAAAAAGCAGCTCTTAGCCTAAGTGCTACGCTTGAAAAAAATCTGCATTTGCTTGGATTTATTTACAATATGATTAAAACCGATTTGCGAATTTCGTGCGAACTGCGAAATTACGAGCTTGGCGAAGAGATAATGCACCAAAATAACCAAATTTCAAAATCCAGCGTCGATGCGTTGATTAAGGCAACCGAACAGAATTTTGACATTGTCGGCAAATTTTATGAGAAAAAGCGAGAAATTTTAGGTTACGAAAAACTTTATGATTATGATAGATACGCTCCGTTAAATGCCGATAATAGCGAGTTTAGTTTTGATGAAGCAAAGGAAATCGTGCTAAAAGCATTTTATGAGTTTAGCCCTAAATTTGGCGAAATCGCCACAAAAGCTTTTAGCCAAAATTGGATCGATGTTTTTCCGGCAGAACATAAGCAAAGCGGGGCTTTTTCGCACTCAGCTAGTAGCGACACGCACCCGTTTGTGCTTTTAAATTTCACTTCAAGGCGTAGAGATGTTTTTACTCTCGCTCACGAGCTAGGACATGCGATTCATCAGTATTTAGCCTACGAAGCGGGATTTTTTAACTCATTTACGCCGCTAACGACGGCTGAGACGGCTTCTGTTTTTTGTGAAATGTTAGTTTTTGATTATATGCGAAAAAACGGCGGCGGCGATTTAAAACCAATGTTAGCAGCCAAAATAGAAGACATTTTTGCCACACTTTATCGCCAGATAAATTTCACAACCTTTGAACGCCGAATTCACGCCGCAAAAGACGAGCTATCGACAGACGAAATAAATCAAATTTGGTTAGAAGAATCGGCAAAAATGTTTGACGGAAAGCTCATTTTAAACGATTATTACAAAATTTGGTGGAGCTATATACCGCATTTCATACATAGCCCGTTTTACTGCTACTCTTACGGATACGCTCAGCTTTTGGTTTTGGCTTTATACGGGCTTTATAAAAGCGGAAAATGCGAAAATTTCGTGCAAATTTATACTGAATTTTTAAGCCTTGGCGGAAGTATGGAACCAAAAAAAATGGTAGCCAAATTTGGCTTAGACATCGAAAACAGCGAATTTTGGCAAATCGGCATATATGAAATTCGCGCTCTTGTAGATGAATTTTTAAAGGATTAAATTATGAAAGATTTGATTTTAAAAGATGAAAATTTTAATAAAATGATGATAAAAAATATCAATGAGTGCATAAATTTTTTGTTTGAAAAAGGCGTTGAATTTGGCATTTTATCAAATTTGAAATACACCGAATTTAACCCTGCCCTGCCAAAGCACATAACCCAAAATTTTAAAAGTGAAGTGATTTTATTTGAACTTGCAAATTACACGCTTCAAAGTGCAAAAATCGAAAATAACACACTTTGCTTTGAAGCAGGTTTTGGCGAAGAAAATTTTCCTTCAACCGTTAGTATTCCGCTTTTTGCGATAATTCAAATAACACTTGAAAATATGCCGATTTTAATAAATTTTAGTATCCCTGATACCGAAAAAATGAAAAGAGAAAAATCGAAAAATATCTTTAGTAAATAATAAAAAATTCGCAAATTTAAAAATTTAATTGAATTGCAAACAAATTTAAAAATTTAATCATTTTTATAAATTGCTTTTAAGGGGGAAAGGGGCTGACTTGCGAAGCGCCCCTTTCCCCCTTAACAACCCCCATACCCTGCACGCTCTATCGTGGCAAATTTAAAAAGCGTTGCTTTTTTAAATTTGCGAATTTTTATGAAAAAATTTGCTAACGCAAATTTTCGAATTGAATTTTTTGTTGTTTTTGCTTTAAAAAAAACTCTCAGTAATAAAATACCCTATTTTAGGCTACTTTTCCACTGTTAATCAAATTTTTATAACCATTTTGGTAAAATCTAGCTTTAAATTTTGCCAAAGAGAGAACATGGAAATTTTAAACGATTTAAATCCTAGTCAAAAAAAAGCCGCCACGCACATAGACGGAGCGATGCTGATTTTAGCAGGAGCCGGTAGCGGAAAAACCAAAACCATCACAACTCGCCTTGCATATTTACTAGCAAACGGCATTGATCCGGCTTCGACTTTGACGCTCACTTTTACAAATAAAGCCGCAAACGAAATGCGTCAAAGAGCCTTAAATTTGATAAAAAATTTAAACCTTAGCACAACGCCGCTTTTATGCACATTTCACAAATTTGGGCTTTTATTTTTAAAATTTCACATTAACGAACTTGGTCGCAAAAATAACTTCTCTGTCATCGATACGGACGATAAAAAACGCATTATAAAGTCATTTGAGAGCGATTTGCCTACTTCCACACTCGCAAATGAAATCTCAAAATACAAAAATTCGCTCCTAGATTACGAAGATGTCTTGCAAAATGCAAATTTAATCGCAGAAGAAATCGGCAAAATTTCGCAAGGTTTTTACCTAAAAACGGCTGAAATTTACAAAAAATATGAAGAGTATTTAAAAACAAATAATCTAGTCGATTTTGATGATTTACTTGTTTTAACCTATAAAATTTTAGAAAAAAATGAAGCTTTATGCGATGAAGTTTCACGCCGTTATCAATATATCACGGTCGATGAATATCAAGACACAAACGATATTCAGTTTAAAATTTTAAAACTTCTTTGTAAATGCCACGAAAATTTGGTCGTTGTTGGCGATGATGATCAAAGTATTTATGGTTGGCGTGGTGCAAAAGTGGAAAATATCTTAAATTTCAAAGATCAGTTTGAAAGCGTAAAGGTAATTCGCCTTGAAGAAAATTATCGCTCGACAACTCAAATTTTAGCCGCCGCAAACGAGCTAATCGATCACAACCGAAATCGCTTAGGTAAAAATCTAAAAAGCGTTAAAGGCGACGGCGACGAGATAGAGCTAATGGAATCAGGCGATGAAACTTACGAAGCAAATAAAATTTCAGCCAAAATTCAGCTTCTTATCTCGCAAGGTGTAAATCCTAGCGAAATCGCCATTTTATACCGCGTAAATGCACTCTCACGCAGTATCGAAGAAGGACTAAATAAAGCCAAAATTCCATACAAAATGGTCGGCGGAGTAAAATTCTACGAACGAGCCGAAATCAAAGATGCGATCGCATATTTGCGTCTAATATTAAACGAAAATGACGATTTTTCACTTCGTCGCATTATAAATCGCCCAAAAAGGGGCTTAGGTAAGGTAGGTCTAGCTAAACTCGAAAAAATCGCCTATGATAACAAAATCAGCCTAGTTAGTGCCATAAATTTGCTAAGTAGCGGCGATATTAGCAAAAAAAGCCACGCTGAGCTTTTAAAATTTGCAAATTCGTTAAAAGAAACTAGGCAAATGGACGGAATTTATAATATTTTAAACGAATTTGACAAGGCTTTTGGCTTGAAAGATTATTACGAAAGTTTGCCTGACGGAAGCGAAAGAATCGCAAACCTTAACGAATTTTACGCACTTTTAAAAGACGAAGCTTTAAATAAAGAAAATTTTGATTTGGAAGAGTTTTTAAACGAAACCACGCTACTTAGCGAACAAGACGGCATAAGCGGCGAAAGTATCTCCATAATGAGCGTTCATGCGAGTAAAGGCTTGGAGTTTGAACACCTTTTTGTCATCGGACTTGAAGAGGGCTTTTTCCCACTCATCGGAGACGGCACCGACATAGAAGAAGAACGCAGATTGGCGTATGTAGCACTTACAAGAGCCAAAAAAAGCCTAAGTTTAAGCAGAGTAGAAAGCAGATTTTACAAAGGTAAAAGAGAACGGCTTGAAAAAAGTAGATTTTTAAACGAAATCGGCGTGAGTGACGGTGCTTTGGTTATCCAAAGCAAAAGCGAATACAAAAAAGGCGATTTAATCAAACATAAGCTTTTTGGTATCGGACGCGTCATAAGCGTTACCAAGGTGCGAAACGAGCAGAAGCTAAAAATAAATTTTGGCGGAATCGAACGCGAGATTATGTCAAATTTTGTTTCCAAAGCCGTTTAAGGGGCGTTGTTTTGGATGGCGAAAATTCTGTAAATTTAGCAAATTCGAAAAATTCGGCAAATTTGGGCGAAAATTCAAATAGACTTTTTGTCGCATATAAGCCAAGCGGTATTAGTTCAAATCACTTCTTAGGAAAATTAAAACGCAAATACGGCGTTAAAAGTGCCGGTTTTAGCGGCACACTTGATCCTTTTGCAAGTGGCGTTTTGGTTGTGGCTTTTGGAAGTTTTACGCGTTTCTTTCGCTTTTTTAAAAAAGAGCCAAAAGTTTATAGGGCGACTTTGTGGTTGGGGGCAAGTTGCATTAGCGGAGATAACGAAAATATCGATAATGTGGAAGTTTTAAGCAAATTTGACGAGAGTTTTTTAAAAGAACAAATTTCAAATTTAGTTGGCGAGATAACCTACACACCGCCAAAATTTAGTGCTAAAAAAATTAACGGAAAAAGAGCTTATGAAATGGCACGAAACGGCGTGGAATTCGAGCTAAAAACGCAAAAAATGCAGGTTTTTTCGTGTAAAATTTTAAGCTACGCACACCCGTTTTTGACTTTTGAAATCGCCGTTAGCGAAGGCGGATATATCCGCTCTTTTGGGCAAACTTTGGCCAAAAATTTAGGCGTAAAAGCCACACTTTCGGCACTAGAAAGACTAAGTGAAGGCGAGTTTAAATTCCAAAACGAAAAAGCCTTAAATCCGCTTATTTATCTAAATTTGAAAGAAAATTTTTATAACGGCGAAATTAGCGATATAAAATTTGGCAAAAAATTAAATTCGCACGATTTTAAATTTAGCGAATTTGGACGCTATATCGTGCATTTGGAAAATGAATTTGCTATTTTAGAATTTGACGAAAGTGGCGTAAAATATCTTTTAAACAAGGTTAAAATTTGAAAAGTTTTGCAAAGATAAATGTATTTTTAAAAATCACAGGACTTCGCCAGAACTACCACGAACTGGCTTCTCGTTTTGTTTTGTTAGAAAATATTTATGATGAGATTGAATTTGTTAAATTTAACGGCGATGAGAGTTTGCAAATTCGCTCAAATAAAGAGATAAAAGGCAAAAATATCATCGAAAAAGCCTATGACAAACTTTGCGAAGCAGGTTTTAAAAACGAGTTAAAAGAATTTTTTGCAAACCATTTTGTGAATTTAGAAAAAAATATCCCTATGGGTGGCGGTTTAGGTGGCGGTAGCTCAAACGGGGCTACCTTTTTAAAAATGATAAACGAAGAAGCAAATTTAAAAATAAACAGCCAAAATTTGCTACAAATCGGAGCTAAAATCGGTGCGGATGTGCCGTTTTTTTTAAGCGAATTTAAAGCTGCAAATGTCGCAGGAATCGGCGAAAAAATCACTGAATTTGATGATAAAGTTCCAAATTTTAAGCTTGTGCTTAAAAATATCTCTTGCGATACGGCAAAAGTTTATGGCGAATTTAGGGCAAATTTCTTAAAATTCGATACAAAATTTGCAAATTCGCTTTTAAATTTAAAAAGTTGCGATATTCTAAACGAGTTTGAAAATTATGAGTTAAACGACCTGCTTCGTCCGTGTTTGAGCTTGTATCCAAATTTGCAAATTTGCAAAGACGAGTTTTTAAGTGGAAGCGGAAGTTCGTGTTTTAAGGTGGCAAAATGAAAGAGTTAGCTAGAAATAAAAAAGCTTATCACGATTTTACGATTTTAGAAAAATTTGAAGCAGGAATCGTGCTAAAAGGTAGCGAAGTAAAGTCGCTTCGCGCCGGAAGAGCGAATTTAAAAGATAGCTTTTGCCGTGTGATTAAAGGTGAGCTTTTTTTGCTAAATGCGCACATTAGCTATTTGGAGACGACAAATTCACACTTTCGCCCAAATGAACGGGCTGCGAGAAAACTTTTAATGCACCGAAAACAAATAGATAAGCTTCTTGGAAGCGTAACCAAAGAAGGGCTTACACTCGTGGTTTTATCGCTTTATCTAAATGATAAAAATATCGTAAAAGCAAGTATCGCTTTGGCAAAGGGTAAAAATTTGCACGACAAAAGGGAAGCTTTAAAACGCAAAGATGCCGACAGAGAAGCTAGAAGTGCGATGAAAAAGTATATTTAAAAGGGAAAAATATGAAATTTATTAAATTTATTTTAGCAGTTGTTTTAAGCTTTTTTGTGGCTGGTTGTGGCGATGAACAAAAAAGCGTCGTAGAATCGGCTAAATTTGAGCCTTTTAAATCAGGCGAAAAAATCGTTTTAAAAAGCGTTGTCGGAAATGAAATCACGCTAGTTCGCACTGAAAAAGGCTTTAAGCTCGACGGAAGTAATAAAATTTTAATGCTTGATATTTTTGGCACCTACTGCGAACCATGTAAGGCAGAAGCGCCACACCTTATGGATTTTAGTATGAAAAATAGTGAAAATTTTATGCTTGTAGGGCTAATTCACTTTGAAAATATCACCGATAAAGAGATAATAGAAAATTTCGTAAAAAAATATAACGCTTATTATTTCATCGCGAATTCAAACCAAAATGAACGCATTGTAAAGCAAATTCTAAGCGATATTGATTACAAAAGAGCTTTATCGATTCCCTTTAAAGTGGTCTTTAAAGACGGAGTTTATCAAACTTTAACCGACATAAATGATAATGATCCAAAAGGTGTAAAATACTATCTTGGGCAGGTTTCTACCGCCGTTATCACAAAAGATTTTGATAGGATTCAAAATGGCAACTAAAACCCAAATCAAAACCGAGATCAAAAAAGAGCCGTTTCGCCCGAAGTTTTATAAGGTTATTTTGTTAAATGACGATGTTACGACGATGGATTTTGTCGTTGCTATTTTAGTTAAAATTTTTGAAAAATCAGTTCAAGATGCAGTAGATATAATGTTTAAAATTCATAAAACAGGAAGCGGGGTTGCTGGAATTTACATAAAAGAAATCGCAAAAACAAAGCAAAATGCTGTTATAAATGCAGCAAAAGAAGCAGGTTTTCCGCTACAATGCATATTAGAAGAGGAATAAATTATGGTTGATATTGCACTTAAAAATCACTTTTTTAACGCCATAAAATTAGCAAAAAGCTATAAAAACGAATACTGCATTTTTGGGCATTTACTTATTGAAATTTTGCAAAATGACAAAATCGTGCATGATTTTTTTAATAAATTTACAAAGGTCGTCAAAGAAGAATTCGACGAAGAAGGAAATGTCGATGCCATCTGGGAAAGCGGTAAAATGGAGCTTGGTGGCATTATAAAAGATTTAAAAGACTATGTTTGTATGTGTGCCGGGGATTGGACGCCTGATTACTACCCATTTAAAAACGAAAACGGAAAATTTGTCGATGATTTAGAAGGAAACGAATTTGATAGTATTGATGAATTTATCGAATATATGTCTAAATACTTTCAGCCCACACTCAGCGACGATATGGAAAATATAGAAAAATTTTTAAACGACAGTATGTCTGTTTTAGGTTCGCTTGATTTACTTTCTCGCACGGTTTTTGCTAGTGAAAACGGCGATGTCGATATTTCGCCATTTGGGAAATTGTCGCTAGAAGATTATGTTATGATTTTTAAAAATAACGGCATTATTAGAAAAGATTTTTTAATCAGCTACAACAGAGTTCCACAACTCTTGCAAGGCGAACAAACATATTTATACGCTCCACAGCCACTTAGCGATGAAGAAGCACAAGAATTTGCCCAAAAAATATCTGACGACTGGAACCAAACAAACGAAGCACAAAACGAGATAAATCCAAATGAATATTTGATAAATTTAAACGAAAAGGCTAAAAAAGGCAAATTTGATAAGTTAATCGGACGCGAAAAAGAGACGGCAAAAACGCTTCAAACACTTTGTCGCAGAAAGAAAAATAATCCTATGCTCCTTGGCGAAGCAGGTGTAGGAAAAACGGCTATCGTCGAAGGACTAGCTCTAAAATTAGTAGAAAATAAAGTCCCGGCAAAACTGCAAGGCAAGGTTATTTACGCTCTTGATACGGGAGCGCTCATAGCAGGAACTACGCTAAGGGGAATGTTTGAAGAGCGAGCAAAAGCTGCGATTGATTGGCTAAAAAATCAAGATAACGCAATCGTTTTTATCGATGAAATTCACACCATAATGGGCTTAGGAGATAGCGAAGGCGGTGCTAGTGATTTAGCTAGTATAATAAAACCAGCTCTTGCAAATGGCGAAATTTCTTGCATAGGCGCAACCACTTACGCCGAATTTCGCAAATTTGAAAAAGACAAAGCCTTAATGCGACGCTTTTCAAAAGTCGATATTTCCGAGCCTAGTATCGAAGAGAGTGTTGAAATTTTAAAAGGAGTTGCGGGGCATTATGAAGATTTTCACGCCGTTAAATTTAGCGATGAAATTTTGCATGAAGCTGTGGTTTTAGCCAAACGCTATATTAGCGATAAATTTTTGCCAGATAGCGCGATTGATTTGATTGATGAGACGGGAGCTAGTTTTTGGATAAAAAATGAAAAACGGGTCGAAGTTAGCAAAGATGACCTTTTAAACACGCTTGGCGAAATCGCAAATATCTCAAATTTGGCTCAAAATGAAGATAATCAAACTTTGCTTTTAAATTTAGAAGCCAACATAAAAAAAGAAATTTTTGGACAAGACGAAGCAGTGCAAAGCCTTTGCAAAGCGTTATTTCGCTCTTATGCAGGACTTAAAAACGACACCAGCCCAATCGGCGTGTTTTTATTTACCGGCAGTAGCGGTGTGGGCAAAACCGAACTTGCCAAAGTATTAGCAAAAAATCTTGGCGTGTATTTTGATAGATACGATATGAGCGAATATATGGAAGAATACAGCGTCTCAAAGCTAATCGGCTCAGCGCCCGGATATGTCGGCTTTGAAAATGGTGGAATTTTAACAAATAGTGTTCGCAAACACCCTTATAGCGTGATTTTATTTGATGAAATCGAAAAAGCAAACAAAAATTTGATGAATATATTTTTAGGCATTTTTGATAACGCGACTCTAAGCGACAACACAGGGCAAAGTGCGGATTTTAAAAATACAATCATCATAATGACATCAAATTTAGGCACCAAAGAAGCCCCACAAATCGGCTTTCAAAAAGATGAAAGCTATAAAATCGATAACGCCGTCAAAAGCTTTTTTGCACCAGAATTTAGAAATCGCCTTGACAAAATCATAAATTTTAACCCGCTAAATAACGAAATTTTAGAAAAAATCGTGGATAAAAGCGTGAGCGAATCGGAAAATAAACTAGAAAACATAACTATAAATTTAAGCAAAAACGCAAAAGAATTTTTGATAAAAAAAGGTTATAGTGCCGAATTCGGCGCAAGAAATTTAAAACGAGTGATAAATTCTGAAATTTCAGACAACCTAAGTAGCGAGATACTTTTTGGCAAACTCAAAAACGGTGGCATCGTAAATGTTGAATTTGATGGTGAAAATTTGAAATTTGAATTTATAAATTTAAATTCGAAAAACAATAATTCACAAATTTCAAATTTAAAAAATTCAAATGATAAATTTGAAAATTTTAAGATGAAAAAATAATGTTATATAAATTCCCTGACCCACGCCACGCACCCGATTTTGCACCGCTTTGTATGGGCGGAGATTTAAGCACGGAATGCCTAATAAGTGCGTATAAAAAGGGAATTTTTCCTTGGTTTATGCAAGGAGAGCCCATTTTGTGGTGGTCGCCAAACCCGCGCGCTGTTTTATTTCCAAATGAAATCAAAATTCATAAAAGCATAAAGCCGTTTTTACGCAGATATTGCGTAAAATTCGATAACGATTTTGCAAATTTCATAAATTTATGTAAAATTGAACGCCAAAAAGAAGGCTCGTGGCTAAGCGATGAAATCGTAGAAGCCTATACAAATTTAGCCGATCTTGGCATAGCTCATAGCGTGGAAGTCTATGAAAATGACGAGCTTATCGGCGGACTTTACGGGCTGATTTTTGGAAAAGTTTTTTGTGGCGAAAGTATGATTAGTATAAAACCAAACGCTTCAAAAGTCGCTTTAATCATGCTTTGCGAAGTTTTGGATAAATTTGGCTTTTTGATTGATTGTCAAGTTTTCAACGATCATTTGAAATTTATGGGTGCAAAAGAGATTTCGCGAGATACTTTCTTGCAAATTTTTGCAAATTTATCGGCACAAAATAGCGGTTTTAGCGAATTTAAGGATTTAATAAAATAATGAAAAACAAGAAAAAAGATACTAAAATAAGCTCGGTTTTTATTATTTTTATTTTTGCACCTATTTTGCTAGCTATATTTTTGGGCGCCGTGTATCACTGGGCAAATACCGATAGAAAGCTGCCACGACTATATACAACCGAAACAAACAGCGCAATTCGTGGCGCAATCATCACACAAGATGAATATATCGTATCAAATTCAACCAAACTTTATAAAGTAAGTATCGATTCAAGAAGCATTGACAAGCATAAACTTGATCTTTTTGTTAAACTTTACTGCATTTACACAGGCGATAGCGAAAAAAGAGTAAAAGCAAGTATTAAGGAAGCTATGAAAGATGAAAAAGGAACGATTGTTTTATCATACAACATAGATGCCAAAACTGCCGTTCATCTAAAAGAGCTATCAAGAAAACTAAATTTGAAAAAAGTTTTTATATCTTTTAAAAGCCCAAACGGCAAATCAAATCCGCCGATTCGTATGAGCGTAACTCAAAGTGGCGAAAAACGCACATATTCAGCAGAAAATTCATTAACCCCGATAATCGGTTATATCAAAAAAAATGAAGTAAATGGCATCACAAGAGTAAGCGGCGTAAAGGGCGTGGAAAAATTTTATGAATACTACCTAAATCCGGTAAATGACGAGATGATAAAAGGCTCTCGCGACATCGGCGGAAATATAATTTTAGAAAAAACTAGCAAAAAAAGCGTTCGCACAGACGGATACAACCTGCACATCAGTATCCCTTTAAGACTTCAAAAAACGATAGAAACAATGGTTGATGAACGCGCCAAAGCCTATGATGCAAAAGAGATTGTCGTAGGGATAATGAACTCAAAAACAGGGCAAATTCTCTCTTTGGTAACCAATGCAAGATACAATCCAAACGAAATAAGAAAAAAAGATTTTTCAAATTTGAATTTAAGTGCCACCGAGTATGCCTATGAAACGGGCTCAATCATAAAACCGCTTGTTTGGTCTGTGGCTTATGAGGCCGGAAAAGTCAAACCAAAAGATATAATAAACACGCATAACGGCGCATACAAACTTGCTAGTAGAACCATAAAAGATACCCACCCGGCAGCTTCAATGAGCGCAACAGAAGTTATAATGCATTCTTCAAATATCGGCATGATAGAAATTTCAAAAAATTTAGAAGCAAATTTATTGCGTGAAGGTTTGCTAAAATTTGGACTAGCACAACCAACAGGTATTGATTTGCCTTACGAGCAAAGGGGAAATTTACCTAATACCCGCACTTTGGCAAATCCGACAAATAAGGCCGTTTTGAGCTACGGATACGGCTTTCAAGCCACTTTTATTCAGATGTTAAGTGCTTACAGCGTATTTAATAACGACGGAATAATGCTTCAACCAAAAATTTTGCAAAATTTAGAGCTTAACGGGAAATTTTATAAAACAAGCCAAAGCGAAGCAAAAAGCGTCATAAGCAAAGAAACAGCAGATATAATGAAAGAAATTTTAATCCAAACGGTCAGGGAAGGAACAGGAAAAAAAGCTAGAACAGCAGGTCTTGAAGTAGGCGGCAAAACAGGAACGGCTAGAATCGCCAAAAAAGGCGTTTATGTTGAAGCGTATAATAGCTCGTTTTTTGGTTTTGCAAACGATGAAAAAAATAGCTACACAATCGGCGTTTTTGTTAGAGAGCCAAAACAAGGCAGTTTTTATGCCGCACAAAACGCCTTGCCTGTTTTTAAAAAAGTAGTTGATATTTTGGTAGAAAACGACTATCTAACGCCAAACAGCGAAGAAAAAGTCGTCATCAAAGATGAAAAATTAGACGAGATTAAGGATTAAAAATTTTTTGAAACGAATTTAAAATTTTCTCTCTATTTTGCATAATCCAAAATAAATTTAGCAAATTCGTCGCTATCGTTTGGGCAACGGCAAACTTCGTAATACTCAAATCCTTTTTCTTGTGCTAACTCTTTATATAAAATGCTAAGCTCGAAGTCAGTTTCAGAGTTATCCACACAAAATGCAATCGGAAAAATCAAAGCTTTTTTGCCCATTAAATTTTCCAAAACTTCTGCCGTATTTGGTCCAAGCCACTTTACAGGTCCTAAACGGGATTGATACGCTAAGATAATCTCTTTAAATTTAATGCCGTTTTGTTCGAGCAAATTTGATAAAATTTGCGCGTGTTCTTTCATTTGCGCTTCGTAAGGATCGCCATTATCGATGATTTTTTGCGGAAGCGAGTGAGCCGAAAAAATCAAAGAAATCTGCGAAATTTCATCTTTGTTTAAATTTGCAATTTTTTCTTTAATTAAATTTAAAATAATCTCATTATATTGCCCGTTTTGATAAAAAATATCCAAAATTTTATAATTTTTTATGCCGTGTTTTTTTAGGGAGATTTCGGTGCTTTCTAAACTCGATTTTACCGTTGTTTGCGAAAAATGCGGATACAAAGGAAGCAAAAAAATCTCATCAAATTTGGCATATTTTTGCACCACTTCATCGGCAAAAGGCGGAGTGTAATTCATAATAAAATCAACGCAAATTTGCTCGTTAGCAAATTTTTTAGTTTTTTCACATAAAGATTTTGTAATATTATTAATCGGCGATTTTCCGCCAAGTTTGATGTAGTTTTGCGTTGCCGAATTTGTTCGCATTTTTGTTATTAAATTTGCTAAAATTTTTCGCAAAAAATCCGGTTTTACACTCAAAATATAAGGATCGTTAAACATATTTTTTAAAAAAACACTAACTTCGCTTAAATCATTTGGTCCGCCCATATTCAAAAGCAAAATCACTTTTTTAGCCGAATTTTGGCTAGAATTTTTATTATCATAACTCATTGTAAAATTTCTCTTATTTTTATGGATTCATCGATGCTTGCAAGGCGTTTTAGCATACCGCCACTACAAAATTCGGCAAATTCTTTATATCCGTTTCTACAACAATAATCTTCATTATCAACTTTTAGATTTATATTGCCGCTTGGAGCGATTTTATGAAGAGTGAAATTTAAAAGATCTGCTATATAAACACCGCTACTTGTGGATATTTGTATCGTATGTCGCAATGTCGGATAAACATTTGAACAAACAAAAGTTAGCAAAATATCATTTTTACTTTTGCCAAGAGCCGAAAGTGCGATTATCTCTTTGCTGTTTGGGGCAGTTACGGTTTTGCTAGAAAATGACGAAATATCGCTACCGCACAAAATTCTTGCTAAATCAAGCTCTTTTAAAAGTAAATTTTGCATTATATCGCAACTATTTTCACTATTTTTGCCGTTTATGAAATTCATAGTATAAATTTGATCGCCTTTTGAAAACTCCCGTAATAGCGAATTTATAGTTGCATTAAATCTATTTTTATAAAAAATCGCTAAATTTGTATCGTTATTGGCAAGGCTATATCTTATCTCTCTACTTTCTTCAAGATTTAGAGCAAGAGGTGCGTCTATAAGGATATTTTGAACATATTTTGAAGCTTTTAAAATAAGATTTTTATGATTTTTTTGCGAACTTGTGATAACAACGGCTTGCGGTTTAGCTTTATCAAAAAGCTCTTCTAAATCTCTATAAAGTTCTACTTTACCGAAATTTTCGTTACTTTTTTCATCATAAATTCCTACTAATTCAAAAAAATCGCTTCTTCGTAATTCGCTAAAATGCTTGTGCCCAAGCTCACTCATACCGATAATCCCAATCTTTTTCTTCTCAGAAAACATAAACGAACCTTAAAAATTTAATTAATCGCCGCCATTATATCAAATATATGCTGAAAGTTATTTTTCAGTTATTTTTTATCCAAAATTTATATATTTTCAAAAATATTTTAGATAAAATTACGCCAAATTTCAAATTTAAGAGGTCTTTCGTTTTGTTTAAATTTCCGTCTTTTAAGCAAATGTATAAAGATGAAATCCGCACATTAAAGCGATTTCGTCAGTATTTTCGTTATCATCTTGCGACAAATATATGCAAAAACGAAATTAAAGAATTTGAAAATTTTATAAATAAAAATCTTATTTGGGAAAAATTATTCAGCTCGAATTTTTACCGCGCAAATACGATTTTATACAGATACTGCGACAATCGACTAAACGAAAAAGAACGCCTAGAAATGATAATTCAAAATTTCAATTTAGCAAAAACTTTTTTAGGCGAAAAAAAACTTAATGAACTGCTAGAAAAAAAGAAAATTTTACTTTTTAAATTTGATGAAAATTTGTTTCTTTATCTAAATATAAACAATATCGACCCGCTAGAAGGCTTTTTTTCGATAAATATACAAACCAAAGATGAAAAAATTTATGATGCTTCGTTTAGTTTTGTTGCTCCAAATTCGCTTTTGATCTCTTCTATGCAAGGCTCAAATGAGCCAAACACACCAGATCTCATCAAACAAGCCACAAAGCAAATGCACGGAATTCGCCCAGCTTTTATGATTGTTAATGTTTTTAAGATGATTTGCGAGATTAAAAATTTTTCGCTACTTGGAATTCCAAAGGAAAATCAAGCCAAATTTAGGCGAAACGACCACTCGCGATTGCTTTTTGATTATGATGAATTTTGGCGTGAAAACGGCGGGAAATTTGGCGAAAAATACTACGAAATTCCGCTTAATATCGAACGAAAAAGTTTAGAAGAAATTCAAAGCAAAAAACGCTCAATGTATAAAAAACGCTTTGAAATGCTAGATATTGTTAAAAATTCTTTACAAATTTATTTTCAAAATCTATAAATTTGCAAAAATTCAGAAGTTTTAAACAAAATTTTGGATAAAATCAACCCTTAAATTTACGAAATTTTAGGAAAAAAAAAATGGATATTAGACAAGCCTATTTGGATTTTTTTGCTTCAAAAGGTCATGAGATTATCGCTTCATCACCCTTAGTGCCTGATGATGCGACACTTTTATTTACAAACGCAGGAATGGTGCCGTTTAAAAGCATTTTTACAGGTGCGGTGCCACGCCCAAATCCGCCTATTCGCACTAGTTGTCAAACCTGCATAAGAGCCGGTGGCAAACACAACGATCTTGACAATGTCGGCTACACAGCGCGCCACCACACATTTTTTGAAATGCTTGGGAATTTTAGCTTTGGCGAGTATTTCAAAAAAGAAGCGATTGCGTATGCGTGGGAGTTTGTAACCGAGATTTTAAAACTTCCAAAAGAAAAACTCTATGTTACGGTTCATACAAGCGACGATGAAGCGTATGAGATTTGGCAGCAACATATCGCAAAAGAGCGAATTTACCGCTTTGGCGATAAAGATAACTTTTGGGCTATGGGCGATACTGGACCTTGTGGGCCATGTAGCGAGATTTTTTACGATCAAGGGCAAGAGCATTTTAGTGGCGAAGAAGACTATATGGGTGGCGACGGCGATCGCTTTTTAGAGATTTGGAATTTAGTTTTTATGCAATACGAACGCTCAGTTGATGGCAAACTAACGCCGCTTCCAAAGCCTTCAATCGACACTGGCATGGGTTTAGAACGCGTTGTAGCGATAAAAGAAGGTAAATTTAGCAATTACGATAGTTCGCTTTTTATGCCAATCATCAACGAAGTTGCAAAATTATGTGGCAAAGCTTATGCTTATGAAAGCGGAGCAAGTTACCGAGTAATCGCAGATCATATTCGCTCGGTTTCGTTTTTATTAGCTCAGGGCGTAAATTTTGACAAAGAAGGACGCGGTTATGTTTTACGCAGAATTCTCCGCAGAGCCGTTCGCCACGGATATTTACTAGGCATAAAAGAGCCGTTTATGCACAAACTTGTGGAAGTCTTGTGCGAAGTCATGGGCGGACATTACGGCTATTTAAATGAGAAAAAAGAAAATATAAAAGAGCTAATCAAGCTTGAAGAAGAACGCTTTTTTGCGACTATTTCAGCAGGTCTAAATTTATTCAACGACGAACTAGAAAAAACAAAAGATATTTTTAGCGGCGAAGTTGCTTTTAAATTATACGATACTTACGGCTTTCCGCTTGATCTGACTGCTGATATGTTGCGTGAAAAAAATATCAAAATCGATGAGAAAAAATTTGATGAGCTTATGAGCGAACAACGCCAAAGAGCCAAAGCCGCGTGGAAAGGAAGTGGCGATAAAGCTACTGCTATCGGCGATTTTAAGGCTTTGCTTGAAAAATTTGGCGAAAATGAGTTTATCGGATATGAATTTACGCAAAGCAAAAGCAAAATTTTAGCCATTTTAAACGATGAATTTAAAGAAATTTCAGAATTAAAAGCAGGAAATATCGGCTGGATTTTACTTGATAAAACTCCATTTTACGCTACAAGTGGTGGTCAATGCAACGACACAGGCATGATAAATAAAACTAGTAGCGTTTTAGATACGCAAAAGTTTTTTGGGCTAAATTTAAGCCAAGTCGAAGCTAGTTTGGACTTGAAAATCGGCGATGAAGTGGAATGCGAAGTAAGTAGCGAGAGAAGCGAAATTGCAAGACACCATAGTGCGACTCACCTACTTCATTTAGGACTTCGCAGGGTTTTGGGCGATATGGTAAGTCAAGCAGGAAGCCTTGTGGAAGCCACTCGTCTTAGATTTGACTTTACATATCCAAAGGCGATGAGTAGCGAACAAATCGAAAAAGTAGAAAATTTTGTAAATGATCAAATCTCTCGCGCTAATTCCACAAAAACCGATATTATGAATATTGATGATGCCAAAAATAGCGGTGCTGTGGCACTTTTTGGCGAAAAATATGCCGATAATGTCCGCGTAGTAAGCATAGGCGATAGCAAAGAGCTTTGTGGCGGGACACATGTCAAAAATACAGGCGAAATCGGAAGCTTTTTTATCGTAAAAGAAAGTGGCGTAAGCGCAGGAGTGCGTAGAATCGAAGCGATTTGCTCAAAATCTGCGTTAAATTATGCCAAAAATTTGCGTTTGCAACTTGCTCAAATCAATGAAAATCTCAAAACAAATGAGCCGATAGCGGCGATTAAAAAGCTAAAAGATGAGATAAAATCACTAAAAACCGAGCTTAGCAAGGCTAGCAGCAATAAAGCTATCGAATTAAACGAAATTAATGGCGTAAAAGTCGCAATCAGCGAATTTGACGGCGATATAAAAGCCAAAATCGATGAGCTAAAAAATCAAAATGAAAAAATCATCGCCCTATTTTTCAAACCAGAAAACGAAAAAGTCCAAATCGCTTGTGGCGTAAAGGGTGCAAACGCAAAAGCAGGAGAAATCGTCAAAGAAGTAGCAAAAATTCTTGGCGGCGGAGGCGGCGGCAGGGACGATTTCGCCACAGCCGGCGGAAAAGATATAAGCAAAATCAGCCAAGCGATTGAATTTGCAAATGAATTTATAAAGGCGAAAATTTGATGATAAAACAAACAAATTCGAAAAGTAAAATTTGCAAATTTAGGAGCGAAATTTGAACGAATTTGGTTTTGCAAGGGCAACGCAAATTTTGCCCTTACTTCACATTTTGGCAGTTATTTTTTTTATAAATGCCCAAATTTGCTGTGTTTATATCATTAGAATTTACAAAAAAAGCGAAAATATTTGCGAAAACTGCGATAAAATAAAGTCGCATTTTAGCAGATATGAACGCTTTTTTTTGTTATATTTTGCCGTTATTATCATTAGCGGCTATCTTATTTCCATCGGAAATGACTATAAATTTGCAGATCCTATGATAACAGGCATCATAACGACGCTTTGGGCTGCTTCGATGTTTATTTTGCTAAATTTTGTCTATATTCACTACAAAATTTTATCGTTTCAAAAGGCGGTTTTAGCTAAAAACGAAATCGAAGCAAACGAGCATTTAATTATAATTTTAAAATATTTTATTCCGCTAAATATCGCAATATCGCTGATTTGCGTTTATTTAGGCGTTACTATAAGTGAGTTTTGATGATTTATCTAGCTTCATCTTCACCAACAAGAGCGCTTATTTTGAAAAATCACGGCATTAAATTTGAGCAAATTTGTGCTAAATTTGATGAAAGCGGTATTGATTTTAGCAACCCTTATACCTATGCTTACAAAGTAGCAAACGCTAAAAAAGAGCAGTTTTTTAAAATTTATAAAGATATTGATAGAGTGCTATTTGCCGATAGTGCCGTTGTGGTAAATAACCAAATTTTTGGTAAAGCTAGTAGTGATGATGAGGCTTACGCTATGCTAAAAGCACAAAGCGATAACTTTTCAAGCGTTGTTACGGCGATGATTTTTGTTTCAAAAAAGATAAATTTTGTAAATTCAGCTATTACAACATATAAATTTGCTAAATTTAGCGATGATGATTTGCGTGAATACATCGCCAAAAAAGATTATGTCGGCAAAGCAGGAGCTATGACGATAGAAGGTTTTAATAAAAAATATATCATCTCTCAAAGCGGTTTTACAAGCACAGCTATGGGACTAAGCGTTGAAATTTTAAAGAGGTATTTATGGTAAGAGTTTTATTTAGCTTTTTGACACTTTGCATTTTTGCAGCAGGTGGAGTTTTTTTATATTTTTATTCGCAAGTTAGCATAGAATCTAACAGCATTATCGAATATAAACCAAAATTAACCACTAGAATTTACGATAGAAACGGAAATTTAGTCGCAAATATTTTTGATGAAGAAAACAGAGTTTTTGTTAAATACGAAGATATTCCGGGTCGTATCATCGAAGCACTTGTAGCTATCGAAGATACTGCATTTTTCGAGCATGACGGGATAAATTTAGAAGCTATTTTTAGAGCTTTGGTAAAAGATATAAAGGCTATGGCATTTGTCGAAGGTGCTTCTACCATAACTCAACAACTTATCAAAAATATGATTTTAACGAGTGAAAAAAAGATAGATCGAAAGATTAAAGAGATGATTATGGCGTTAAAAATCGAAAATGCACTCACCAAAGAGCAAATTTTGGAAAGGTATTTTAATGAAGTATATTTTGGACACCAATACTACGGCATAAAAACCGCAGCTATGGGATATTTCAAAAAAGAATTAGACGAGCTAAGCTTAAAAGAAACAGCTATTTTGGTTGGTTTGCCAAAAGCTCCAAGCCAGTTTGATCCTACGCGCAATCTAAATTTGTCATTAAGTCGTGCAAATAATGTCGTATCTAGAATGTATGAGCTAGGCTGGATAAATAAAGGCGAATATGAAATCGCAATGGCAGAAACACCGGTTGTTTATAACGAAACACTAACGCAAAATAAAGCCCCTTATGTCGTCGATGAAGTCGTCAAAGAAGCTACAAAAATTTTTCCAGATATAAAAACAGGCGGTTATACGATCGAAACTAGCGTGGATTTAAAAACGCAAGAATTGGCAAATGAAGCACTAAATTTTGGTTATAATGAAATTTTAAAACGAGACAAAGACGCAAATGCTAGTAATCTAAATGGTGCAATCGTCGTTACAAATCCGCTAAATGGCGAGGTTTTAGCACTTGTGGGCGGGGTTGATTATGCTAAAAGCAACTTTAACAGAGCCACACAATCAAAACGCCAAACAGGATCTAGTTTTAAGCCATTTATTTATCAAATCGCCCTTGATATGGGGTATTCAACTATGAGCGAAATTCCAGATGTCGCAAGAGAATTTGATGACGGAAGCAACAAATCATGGACGCCAAAGAATTTTGATAAAACTTTTACAGGTTACATAACCTTAAAAGAAGCCTTGCAAAAATCGCGAAATCTCGCTTCAATCAACCTTTTACACGCAATCGGACTTCAAAGAGCATTAAATAAATTAAACGAATTTGGCTTTAAAGATGTCCCGCCTGCACTTTCAATCGCGGTTGGAAGCTATGGTATTTCGCCGCTTGAATATTCTAGTATTTATTCTGTTTTTGCAGGACTTGGAGTTAGCACAAAGTCTAAATTTATAAACTCAATCACAGATAAAAACGGCAAAACGCTTGTTTTCCAACCTCAACGAAAACGCATTTTACAGCCTGAACAAGCCTATCTTATGACAACACTTATGAAAAATATCGTAAGTGCAGGAACCGGCACAAGAGCGCGCGTAAAAGGCATAGAAATCGCAGGTAAAACAGGCACTTCAAACGATAGCATCGATGTTTGGTTTTGCGGTTTTACGCCTGAAATTCAGGCGATTGTTTGGTATGGAAATGACGATTATAAGCCTATGCGAAGTGTTGAGCAAGGCGGACGAACGGCTGCACCTGTGTTTGCTAAATTTTTAGAAAGCTATATCGAAGAATACCCGCAAACAAAACGCACATTTAGCGTTCCAAGCGGAGTTTATACGCGTAATTACGCAGGAAAAAGCGAATATTACACGCGCACTTCGCCCTTGCCAAATGAATAGCCAGTTATCGTCCAGGAAAATGCACCTGAGTTATAAAAAATTGAATTTGCGAAATTTGCAAATTCGATTTCCAAATATCTAAATCTCCGTTGCTTTTTTTAGTTTATCTAGTCCAAATTTTTCCCAAATTTTATTGATTGTTTTATCAAGTTTATGTTGTTTTTTATCTTCATTTAAGGAAAAAAGCGAATTTTCGCACTCTTTTCCGTCTTTGAAATTCGTCAAATTTAGGCTAATATGAATGATTTCAAAATCCTTATGAATATCGCAATTCTCAAAAAGCTCTGCCATAACTTCGCTTAGCAAATTTAAAGAAAAATCCCTATCTAGCGTTTTTCTTTTAGAACTCTCGGCTCTTGTTCGGTAGCGAATTTTTAGCTCATAGCTTGTCGGATTTAGTCCTAAATTTAGTGTGTCGTGTGTCAAATGGCGACACATTATCAAAATTTTGCGTTTTATCTCGTCCCTGTTTGCACATGGCGAAAATGTCCGTCCAAAGCCGATACTCTTGCGTTTGCTAGTTATTTCGACTTTATCATCTGCTTCGCCGCTTAATCTTGCAAAAAGTTTTTCGCCGTTTTTGCCTAGTTTTTCAAAAATTTCTTTATGTTTTAATGCATCGCCGATAGTGAAAATAGCGTATTTTTCAAGCGTTTTTTGTGTAGATTTACCAATTCCTGCAAATTTAGAAATTTCAACGCTTTTTAGCTCGTTTTCTATATCGAAAATACAGCGAATTCCAAATGGTTTTGCCAAATCTGTTGCAAGTTTTGCGATAAATTTAGCTTTGCAAATTCCGATACTGCACGGCAAATTTAATCTTTTTAAAACTTCACTTTGCAAGAATTTAGCAAATTCAAACGGGTTTTCATCAAATTTCGTCCCTTTTAAATCCAAAAAAAACTCATCAATGCTAAATCTTTCAATGCTCGGCGTAAAAGTATATAAAAATTTATAAAGCGAGTTTGAAAGCTCAGAGTAAAATCTATGCTCACTAGGCACAAGCGTTAAATCAGGGCAAAGCTCCAATGCCGTTTTTACGGGCATTGGAGCTTTGACACCAAATTTTCTTGCTTCATAACTTGCGCTTAAAATCACGCCTTTTTGTGAATTTTGATTTTTTTTCAAATTTGATTGATTTTGCGAATTTTGATTTTTTTGCAAATTCAGACTATTTTGTGTATTTGATTCATCGAAAATAGCTCTGCTTCCACCACCCACGACGGCGACTTTTTTGCCATTTAGGCTAGGATTTTTTATCCTAGCCGCCGCGACAAAAAAGCAATCCAAATCAATATGTAAAATCATTTTTTGGTTTCTAAATTTTTACCAAATTTAACACTTGCAAATTCAAGTGCCGATTTAACGGCATTTATATAGCTTTTTGTTTCTGCAATGCCCTTGTAAGCGATGTCATACGCCGTGCCGTGATCCACGCTTGTGCGGACTATCGGCAAATTTAGGCTTACATTTATGCTCTCATCAAAATATAACGCTTTTAAAGGCGCAAGTCCCGCGTCATGGTTCATCGCAACAAGCCTGTTGCAGTTTTTTAGCGAGATAGGGTTAAATGCGACATCAGGCACCAAAGGACCAAAGAAAACTTCTTTTTTCAAAGCCAAATTTGCCAAATTTATCGCTTTTTTTATCTGTTTTTCTTCGCTTCCGCCGATGACGCCGTTATCACTAGCATGTGGGTTAAAGCCCAAAACGCCGACACGAGAAAAACCTGAACTTTTATGCAAATTTTGCAAAAATTCGCTCAAAGGCTTTGATTTTATTTTTTTGCTGACCTTACTAAGTGCGATATGATCGGTAAAAAGTGCGACAAAAAGCTTTTCGCAACCAAGCATCATAATCGCCTTTTTTTTGAAAAAATCACTTAAAACTTCGGTATGACCGACATATTTAATCTTAGCTTTCTTCCACGCTTCTTTATTTACAGGCAGGGTTACGACCGCGACAGCTTTTTTGGCAGCGACGAAATTTAGGGCATTTACAAAGGATAAAAACGAAAATTTACCGCTTTTTTTGCCGACTTTACCGGGACGAATTTCAAAACTCTCACCCACACTTACGCATTTAAAATCCTTTGGAACGCTCAAATTTAGTAAATTTGCGCCCTGCTTTAAAAGCTCTTCGTTGATAAAATAAATCGGCTCGCAGATTTTGCAAATTTGCTCGTGCGATTTTAGGGCGATTTCAAGCCCTACTCCGTTTATATCACCGATACTAACGGCGATTTTAGGGTTATTTTCGGCACTTTTTTCGCCTGAATTTTGATTTTCTTTTACGCTTTGGTGTTGCAAATTTTTTCTATTTTTTTTACCCATTTTTTCGCCTTAAATTTATAAATTTATTAGCTCTTTCATTTCTTTAATAGCATTTTTAAGCCCCACAAAAACGGCTCTTGCAACGATACTTTGCCCGATATTTAGCTCAAAAATTTCTGAATTTTTAATGACAGCTGAGACATTTTGATAGTTTAGTCCATGCCCTGCTGCAACGGCTAGTCCAAGTCCCTTTGCATAGGCACTTGTATGGCGAATTCGCGTGATTTCATCTTTTAGCATTGCGCTTAGTTTTTCCTGCGGTTTGTCAAATTCTTTCACAGCGTAGCAGGTTTTGGCTAAATTCGAATTTAGCATTGCAAACATATTCGAATACGCCCCCGTGTGAAGCTCGACGAATTTCGCCCCAAGTTTTGCGCTTAAATCGATATTTTCTCTACTTGGATCGATAAAAAGCGAAACGGCAATCCCGCTGTCTTGAAGCTTCTCGATAGCATTTTTTACACCTTCGTTTTCTAAATTTAACCCCCCTTCGGTTGTCAGCTCTTCCCTTTTTTCAGGCACTAGCGTGGCGCGAGAGGGTTTAAATTTGCAAACTAAGTCGATTATCTCTTCATCTATCGAACACTCCAAATTTACAGGCACTTTCGAGTGAGCGATAATGTCTTTTGCGTCATTTTCGTTGATATGACGGCGATCTTCTCGCAAATGGATTGTGATTTGATCGGCTCCTGCTGAAATAGCTTCATACATTGCAAATAAAATGTCTGGGTCATTTACCCTTCTAGCTTCCCTTAAAACAGCGATATGGTCGATATTTACGCCAAGTAACATTTTCTCTCCTTAGAATTTTTTGGTAAAATTATAGCTAAATTTAGCAAAGGAAAAAATATGATTTTTGGGATTGACCTTGGCTCAAATACCTTGCGTGGCGTTTTGATGAACAAAAATGGCGAAATCGTTAAAAGTGCCGAATTTATCGTAGGAAGTGCTAGAAATTTGCAAGCTGGCGGCGATCTTGACCCTGACGCGATTACTCGCATAAAATCGGCATTAAAAAAAATGGATAAAATTTTTGATTTTAAATCGTGTGAAAATTCCGTCTGCGTGGCGACAGAAGCCTTTCGTATGGCAAAAAATTCGGCTGAATTTTTTGATGAAATTTGGCGTGAATTCGGTGTAGAATTTAAAATCATAGGCGGAGATGATGAAGCGAAATTTGTGCGTTTGGGAATTTTAAATCGTTTAAAACTTTTAAATTTAAATGCGAAAAATCCGCTTTGTATCGATCTTGGCGGGGCTAGCACCGAGATTTCAAATAACGAACGCTCAAAAAGTTTTAAATTTGGCATTGTGCGTTTTTGTAACGAATTTAGCGAATTTAACGATAAAATGAAAAATGCAAATTTGGTTGTGAGCGAAGCTAGAAATTTTATAAATTCGCTTAAATTTGATAGGATTATTCTTACTTCGGGAGTGCCGACGACTATGGTCGCACTGCGTAAAAATCTCTCGTATGAAAGTTACCAAAGCGATTTGATTAACGGCGAGATTTTGAAGTTTGGCGAATTTGATTTTTGGCTTGAAAGGATTTTAAATTTTAGCGAAACAGAGGCTGTTTTGAAGCTTGGCGAAAATCGCAAAGATTTGATGATTGCTGGGATTATGCTGTTAAAATCGCTTTTGCAGGATTTTGCGAAAACCGAATTTATAGTAGTCGATGACGGGCTTAGGGAAGGAATTTGCATTAACGCAATTAGAGAATTAAATCCAGCCTAGCTTTGGCTTGATTGTTCGTTTTTACATAGTGTTGTAAGAAATGTAAATCTCAATTAAGTTAAATTGACCAAAAATTATTATAAATTTTCCAAAAATTTTTTCAAAGGTTTTAAAAAACCGCAACTTAAATCAAAATAATTTTGGTTATTAAAATCGACCCTTTTATAATCTTTTACACCAACAGCTTCTAAATATGCATAAATAGTTGATTTTTTAACATTTTTTAAATCTATTTGTTGATTTTTTTGTTTTATACAATCCAAATATTTTTTAAAGCAATCGATATTTTCTTTTTTTGTAGCTATTTTTTCTATCAAATCTTCCAAGCAGCCTACCTTTTTATTATTCGGAAAAAGAAAAATTTCAACCTTATCAAAATAATCACCAAGTTGTTTTTTTATATTTGCCTTTGCTTTATTTAAATCATCATCTGCGTCAAAAATAATAACCACTTTTTGACGATTTATAACATTTTCTATTGTTGGTAGATGCATTTTAAGATTATCTTTCCCATTACAAGTTTCTATATTAGTTTCTATATTGCAAGTTTTTTGTGAATTTAAAAAATTCACATACTTTTCTAAAAAATATTTATCGCTCTTGCCTTCAACAAAAATAAATGTTTTACCATCTAATTTCATTTTTATTTTCCATCAAAAAAATAAAATTTTCTTTATTATATTTCGAAACACAAATATTTTTTTCTTCGTTTTTATAGGTACTAAATATGCCAACATCGAAATTTTTATTCTCTTGTAAAATCTTAGAAATAACTTTTAAAAATTCTTCACTATGCGTAGTTATAAAAAATTGTAAATCAAATTTAAGAGATAATTCAAATATGTTTTTTATCAAATTTTCAATCATCTCAAAATGCATTCCATTTTCTATTTCATCTATAATTATATATTTTTTACCAGTTAAAATAGACGAAATGATTGTCAAATAATTCTGAAAACCATTTCCCATAGATTTGATATTTACAAAATTTTCAAGATTTTTTATCTGAACATATATAGAATTTTTTATAAATTCTATCGTCTCTATATCCAAATCAAGCTCTTGATAACATTTTTTAAATTCCTTTTTTTTATCTGCATTAGAATTTATCAATGATAAATTATTTTCAAAAACACTTCGCTTGACAAACTCAACATCTTGAAATGTTTCCAAATAATTAGTTTCTTGCGTATTAAATTCTATTTGACTATTATTTATCTTTCTTCTAATTATAGTAGAATCAACCACTTTTTTTTCATTTATTTTTAATAATAATTTTATACTATTTAAATGACTTTGATTATTATCAATTATTAAAGTTTCTGTATTTGCTAATTTTTTTTCAACACCGAGCTCTATTTTATCAGCATCAACATTGGCTTTGATATTTATTTTATTGTCATCTTTATAATCATAAAATAATGAATTAAACGAATCATCTTCAATCACCATTTCTCTATTTATCATTATATTTTGAATCACCAAAGCCATTTGTTTGGTCTGTTTTAAAACAATATAAATAGCTTCTAAAATAGAAGTTTTGCCGATATTTGCACCACCTATAAAAACATTAACATTTTTGCTAAAATCATCTATTTTAAGACTTTTTATGCCACGAAAATTTTCAATCTCTATACTTTTTAGCATATAAATTCCTTAATTTACATCAATTACAATGAATCAAGAAAGCAAATTTGATTTTTCTACTAATTTTAGTAAAACTTTATATAAATTCTCTTTATTGATTTTTGTATTATATCTAAATTCGCTTTCTTTTAAATAAAGATAGAAAAAATCTTTTTGACAAGCGAAGTCTAGTAACACTTTCTACTCCGTATAGCAATAACAAATTTAACAAATTTGCAAAGAAATAACTCAACTTAAATTTGAGCTGCAAATGCCGACGATTTTGCGTGTTTTCGAGCACGAATAAGCGAGACTGCACTTGCTGTGCGTCGAGCTTAATGAGTGCGACGAATCACGCAAAAGCTAGGCTCATTTAATTAACAAGAATAGCAAGTAGCAAATTCAAACGGCGTCGGTCTGCACTCATACGGCCACACCTGCGTTTCAAATTTAAAATGTTGATAAGTTTGTATAAATTCGTCAGTCATAATCGGCTTCAAATACGCATTATCGCGAATGACCGCTTCAAGCGAACCACGCAAAGTGTGCGGAAGTTGCTCTATGCCCCGCTCTCTAATTTCGTCCAAATGAAGTTTAAACAAATCTTCATCCATTGGTCCGACCGGTTCAAATTTATTTTTTATGCCGTCAATCCCTGCCATTAGCATAGCCGCAAACGCTAGATATGGACAAGCTGTGCTATCAGGAAATCTCATTTCAGCTCTAACTGATTTTTCGCCGCTTCCGTAAGGAATTCGAATCGAAGCCGAGCGATTTTGGCTCGAATAAGTTAAAATGCTTGGCGCTTCAAAGCCCGGAATCAAGCGTTTGTATGAGTTTGTGCTTGGGTTTGTAAAAGCGGCAACGCTTCTAGCGTGTTTTAAAACGCCGCCGATATACCATCTAGCTTCATCGCTTAAATTCGCGTAACCGCCCTTGCCGTAAAATATATTTTTGCCGTTTTTCCAGATTGATTGATGCACATGCATACCGCTTCCGTTTTCGCCGTAAAGTGGTTTTGGCATGAAAGTAGCCGTTTTGCCGTTTAGGTGAGCGACCATTTTTACGACATATTTGTAAATTTGCACATTATCGGCTGCTTCGACTAGTGTGCCAAATTTAACGCCGATTTCGCCTTGACCTTGACCTACTTCGTGGTGGCAAATGAAAGTCTCTAACCCAACTTGCTCTAAAACTTGAAGCATTTCAGCCCTTAAATCAACCATGCTATCGATCGGCGCAACAGGGAAATAACCGCCTTTTATGCCAGGGCGATGACCCGAGTTAAAGCCGTCTTTGTATTTTTTACCGCTATTCCATGAGCCTTCTTCGGTATCTACATCATACATAGCGCAGTTCATGCTATCGACGATTTTAACATCGTCAAATACGAAAAATTCGTTTTCTGCACCAAAATAGCAGGTATCACCTAGACCTGTTGTTTTTAAGAAAGCTTCTGCTTTTTTTGCTATCGATCTAGGGCATTTTTCGTAAAGTTCGTTTTTGTAAATGTCATAAACATCGCAAATCACCACAGCCGTAACATCAGCTGTAAATGGGTCTAAGAAGGTCGTATCGACATCAGGCTTTAACATCATATCTGATTTATCAATCGGCTGCCACGCATCGACGCTGCTGCCGTCAAATGGAATTCCGTTTGCAAAATCTTTATCAAGCCTTTTGTAGTTATAAGACATGTGGTGCCAAGTGCCTTTTAAATCCGTAAATCTAAAATCCACAAACGCAACTTCGTGTTCATCGCAAAATTTGAAAAATTCATCAACACTGCTAACAAATTTACCCATTTTTTTATCTCCTTGTGATTTTTAAAAAAATAAAATTTAAGGATTTTAGTATTTTTCGCATTAAGATTTGATAAAAATGCAAATTTAACCTAAATTTGGGCTTTTTAAAACAAAATTTTCTGCCTAATAAAAATATATAAATTTGCTAAATTTAACGCTGGAATTTAGCAAATTTAAAAAATTTTTTTGCTAGAATTTCGCTCGTTTTTTAGAATCCCGTGTGGATTATTACGAAATTTAGGAAATTTTATGTCTAAACTTACATTAAATATCATCTCAGGCGTTTGTCTGGGGCTTTTTGGTGCCGTTTTAGTTTATTTTGGAAATCCTGCAAATATGGGCGTTTGCGCTGCTTGTTTTTTGCGTGATACGGTCGGAGCGCTTGGCTTTCATAGAGCTGCCATCGTGCAGTATGTCCGCCCTGAAATCATCGGTTTGATTATCGGCGGATTTATCGCTTCTTTATTTGCAAAAGAATACAAACCAACTAGCGGTTCATCGCCGTTTGTGCGATTTTTCTTAGGAATTTTTGCTATGATTGGTGCTTTGGTGTTTTTGGGTTGTCCTTGGCGGGCGTTTTTACGACTAGGTGGTGGCGATATGACGGCACTTCTTGGCGTTTTAGGACTTTTTGCCGGTGTGCTTTGTGGTAGATTTTTTAAATCAAAAGGTTATGCTCTCGAAGAAGCAAAAAGCGTAAATAAGGCAATTTCAGCCCTACCTTTAATCATCGCTATTTTGCTTTTGTGCGCTTTGATTTTTGGGCTTAAACTCGGCGAAAATGCGCCTTTGTTTAGCTCAACCGAGGGTCCTGGCTCAAAACACGCAAATATCTTTATCTCGCTTGGACTAGCAATCATCATAGGCATCGCTATGCAACGCTCAAAATTCTGCTCAGTCGGAGCTTTGAGCCGAATTTTGGATAAAGATTTTACTATGTTTTTTGGTATAGTTGCAGTCGTAGCAAGTGCGACTATCGCAAATTTGGCATTTTCTCAATACAACTTCGGCTTTGAAAACCAACCAATCGCTCACAATCAAATGCTTTGGAATTTCCTTGGCATGGCACTTTCTGGCTTTTGTTTTTCGTTAGCTGAGGGTTGTCCGGGAAAACACCTAATCCAAACAGGTGCAGGGAATTTAAGCTCAGCCATTTTTGTCATGGGCATGGCGTGTGGCGCAGCCATAGCACATAACTTTTTACTAGCAAGTTCGGCAAAAGGCATAACGCCTTACGCACCTTATGCTCTTGCTTTGGGCTTTGTTTTCTGTGTTTTTGTGGGACTTAAACAACGAAAAGCTTAACAAATTTTGGCGTTAAATTTAGTTCAAATTTAACGCCGATTATTTTTTCAAAAATCTTTTATTTTCGATATTTTCAATATCGCCAAATTTATCCAAATATTCAAGGTAACAAACGGCAAATTTACGGCTTAATCCAAAATGATTTTTTACACTTGCGACATCGATAAATCCATCATTTTTAATAATTTCATAAAATTTTTTCACAACCAAATCAAGGTTAAATGAAGTTATAAAAAGATTATGCTCCAAGCGAATAACCTTTTTTGCCTTTGTAAGTTTTTTTAGCGCACTATCGCCACTACTGCGATCGATTTCAAGCTCGTCATAAATGTTATACGGCGCAAGCGGTGCAATACCACCTTTTTGCAAAATTTCAAAAATTCGATTTTCCAAATTTTGCGACAACTGCTCGTAATCAATCCCGTTTTTGATATAAACCCCGCCAAATTTAGCAATAATACCGTCATTTGCTAACTCATTTAGCGCAAAATTTGCCAAATTTTCACTTGCCCAAGGAAGTTTTAAAGCGATACTTGCGCCGGAAAATACGGCAAGATTGTTTTTAGAAATAATAAATTTAACAAATTCTTTTATGTCGCTAATAGCCCCTAAATCATAAACGCAAAAATTCTCTTCGTCCAAAAAAACGCCTTTTAAATTTCGTGCTATTTGCAGGGCATCTTCACACGAAATTCCAAATCTTTGATAAGACGAATAAAGCCCAAATCCGTGCTTATGAAATGAGCTTAAAATTTTAAATGCTTCCAAAAAATCGCCATTTAAAAGCGATTTTAAAAGAGAGAGTTTTGGCTCTTTTTTTAATGGTTCGCTAACCGAGTTTAAGATAGTTCCGCCACCACACAAACGGGAATTTTTAAGCACAACAAAAGGCTCATCAAACATCAAAAACACAGGTTTTTCAAATTTAAACGAAACAATTTTTGGGGTTGAAAAATCAAAATTTTCTTCGAATTTAGCTTTATTATCTTTTAAAATCAAACATTTTGCCGAAATTTGCTTTGAACCTACGCAAAATAGGACACTTTCGTTATGCGAAATATCGCCAAAAAATTTGCAATCAACGCTATTAAATCCCCTAAAAAAACCTTTTTTAGTTAAAATTTGCCCGGATTTTAACCTAGCTTTATCTGCACCGCTTAAATTTAGCGCTACTCTATTTGGAGAGGTTGCAAATTCGGCATTTTCATCGTGAATTTGGATATTTTTAACGCCGTAAATTTCGTCCAAATCGCAATTATAAATCTTATCGTTTTTTGCGATTTGACCACTGATTAAGCTCCCAGTTACGATAGTTCCTGCCCCGTCAATAGAAAAAACCCTATCGATATAATAACGAAAAATCCCATCGGCATTTCTTGGTTTTGGATTTAGTGTAAAAAGGTAGTTTTTTAGCTCATTTATGCTGTTTTGATCTTTTATACTTAGAAAAAATGAGTTTAAAATTTGCAAATTTGAGAAATTTTTGATGAAATTTTCACACTCTTTTAAAACTTCATTTGCCCGTGCAGTATCGCATAAATCGCACTTTGTGATACACAAAATAATGCTTTTGATACCAAGAAGCGACAAAATCGCAATATGCTCTTTACTCTGTGGCATAAGTCCGTCATCGCAACTTACAACAAGCATACAAACATCAAAACCATACGCCCCACTAATCATCGTTTTAACGAGATTTTCATGACCCGGAACATCGATAAATGCGATATTGTTTTCGCCACCCTTTAAATTTGAAAAACTTAAATTTATGGTAATGCCCCGTTCTTTTTCATCTTGCAGTTCGTCGCCTTCAAAGCCGTTTAACGCCCTTATTAACGCTGTTTTTCCGTGATCTATGTGTCCAGAGGTGCCTATTATAACAGTTTGCAATACTTATCCTTGTAAAGAGTTGATTTTTTCAACTAAAATTTGCAAATCTTTATCAAAAATCGAGCGAAAATCAAGGCAAAATTTATCATCTTCAATGCGACCGATAATTCCTAATTTTCTAAATTCGCTTTGCAAAATAGTAGCCCTTTTATCAACGCAAAAAGCCAAAACTACTGTATCGTAGCTTACATTTGGTAAGCTACCACCGCCGACAAAAGATTTCGAAGGCAAAATTTGCGTTTTAAATTTGATATTTTTTTGAACAAATTCGGCACTTTTTTTAAGCTCATTTATACTTTTTTGAATTTGAAAAACAGTTGGTATTAGCCTTATTTCGCCATTTTCATAAGCATTTATACACTCATCTAACAGTGAAATGGTAATTTTATCAACTCTTAGCATTCTAAGAAGCTGATTTTTGCGAAGTTGCGAAACCAACTTTTTTTTGCCTAAAATGATGCCACACTGAACCGAGCCAAAAAGCTTATCGCCACTAAAACTAACAAGCGAAACCCCACTTTTGGCTAGTTTTTTGATATTTATTTCGTTTTTGCTAAGTTTGCCTAAATTTAGCGCAGCTGCACTTCCTAAATCAAAATAATCAATCAACTTGTGTTTTTTAGCCAAATTTGAAATTTCAAAAATGTCCGTTTCTTCGCTAAATCCGACAATATCGAAATTTGAGCGATGAATTTTAACCAGCATTTTTGTATTTTCATTTAAATTTGCTTCGTAATCTGAAATTTTTGTTTTATTTGTAGTGCCAACTTCCCTTAAAATCGCACCCGAACTAGCCATGACTTCCGGCACCCTAAAACTACCACCGATTTCGACTAGTTCGCCCCTGCTAACAATGGCTTCAAATCCTTTTGCAAAAGTGTTAAATACCAAAAATACGGCACTTGCGTTATTATTTACTACAAGCGCATCTTCAAATCCAAAAAAATTCGCTAATCTTGCCCCGATGAAATCGTAGCGATTGCCCCGTTTGCCTGTGTTTAAATCAAATTCTAAATTCGAATAATTTGTGATATTTTTTTCACTTCGTTTTAAAATTTCAGCCGAAATCACGCTTCTGCCAAGATTTGTGTGAATCACCACGCCTGTTGCATTTATAAGTGGTTTTAAGGCAAGATTTTCAAATTTTTCATACTCATTTTTGATTTTTTGAATAATCTCATTTTCGCCTAAATATGGCTTGTTTTGCATAGCTTTTCTTCGCTCTTTTGCGATAATTTCTTTTGCAAGTGATAAAATTTTGTTTTTATTGCAACTAGCAAATTCTTTCAAATTTGCGATTTTATCGATTTTTGGTAAAGAGATTTCCATTTTATACCTTTGCGTTTGACTTTAACTAAGTCCTTTTAATTTATGGCGAGAGAGTGAAGGAATCGAACCTTCCAAAGCACGATCAATCGCACTTTCATCGGATTTGAAGTCCGCGGACGCTACCAAGTCGTCATACTCTCCAAACTCTGTATTGTATCAAAATACTATTAAAATTAACAAATTTGCTAAATATAAATTTTAAACTCATCTTTTTTTATGACTTCTGCGATGATACTAGCGTGTTTATAACCTGCATCTTTTAAGCGAGTTATGGCAATATCAGCATCTTTTTCGCTGACGGATAAAAGAAGTCCGCCGTTGGTTTGCGCATCGCAAAATTTAATATCAGGCGTTATATTTACATTTTTCTTTGTAAATTCCAAATTCTTATAGCTTCCGGCAGGTATTAGCCCGTTATCAACGCATTTTTGCACATTTTCGAAAAATGGAATTTTATCTGCATAAAATTTAAACGAAATGCTATCATTTATCATCTCACTAGCATGTCCTAAAAGCCCAAAGCCTGTTATATCGGTGGCTGCGTGAATTTGTAAATCACGCACAGCTCTGGTTGCATATAAATTTAGCATTTTAATCTGTTCTAATGCTTCCTTAAATTCGCTAAATTCCAAAAAATCAGCTTTAATCGCAGTTGATATTATCCCCGTGCCAAGTGGTTTTGTTAAAATCAAAACATCGCCGATTTGTGCTGTATTATTGCTCCAAAAATTATTTGGGCTAACCTTGCCCGTAACGCTAAGCCCATAGTAAATTTCAGGCGTTTTTATCGTATGACCACCAACTAGGACTGCACCACTTTCGGCGATTTTGCTCTTTCCGCCTTCTAAAATTTCAACCAAAATTTCATCGCTAAAATGAAAGTTATCAAATCCAACGATATTCATCGCACTTATCGCTTCACCGCCCATAGCAAAAACATCGCCAAGAGCATTTGCAGCAGCGATTTGACCGAAAATGTAAGGATCATCAACCAATGGCGTCATAAAATCAAGCGTTTGTACAAGCGCAAATTCATCATTTACCTTAAAAACTCCCGCATCTTCGTTGCTGGTAATTGATGAGAGCAAATTTGGGTGTGGTTCGATCAAATTTGCTAAATTTTTATCGATTGCGCTAGGTTCTAGCTTGGCAGCACAGCCAGATGATGAAGCAAATTTTGTAAGGCTAAAATTACGATAATTCATAGCTTTATCGCTTCGTTTTCGCTCAAAATTTCCATGATTTCAAGTGCATTTGACATGCGACCGATTGCAAGCTTATCGACAAGTTTATAGGCTTCCAAGCAGCTTCCACAACTAAGAATTTCTATGCCTAAATTTTCCAAATTTTTAAGCACCCCAAAACTTTCGTGAGATCTATTTGTCGTCATAAAAACGGCGTTATTTACGCAAATTATCATTTTTGGTTTATCTTGTAAATTTGCGATGGAACCTAAAAATTTACTAAGCAAACTTTTGCCTACTGCGCCACTTCCACAACTTTCTTCATTTAAAAAAACAACTTTTGATTTCTTATGGTTTATGTCGCAAAAATCCTCTGCATTTTCGTTTTTCAAATCGCCTGTTTTTTGGATTTTAAAAGTCGCTTCACTGCCGTTTTGCGTGATACTAGGTTCGTATCCGTTTGTCTGCAAAAATCTTTTGACATTTTCTATCGCAGCCGTTTCGTTTAAAATGATTTCTATGCTTTCGCCTATTTTAGCACTTTTTAAAGCCTCTTTTGTTTTGATAACAGGTGCGGGACAAGCTAAATTTCTACAATCAACTTGCATTGTATTTCCTTAAATTTAAAGTATCTTTGAACCTCAAAGCTAAATTTAAAGGGCAAATTCTGTTAAATTTGCCCCGTTTTTTTATAATCTTTCGTATTTTTCTTCAAATTCTGATTTTTCGATTTTCTTTTTATCTAATAACTCGCGATACCAGTAGTGGTGCAAAACATAAACCTCTTCTTCTTCTTTGTAACCTGAAATCATAGAATGAATCGCACCTTTTATCGCAAAAACTGCCATATAGATATGGACACATAAAAATACTGCACAAACCGCACCCAGCACATTATGCACGATGACACTTGCGCGTAAGAACTCGATTTGAGAAATGCCAAAAATCGCACTAGCATTAATCGCGCTAAAATCAAGAAAATACATCGCAGCACCTGTGATTATCATCACAAGACCACCAAGTGTTGCTATCCAAAACCACGCTTTTTGACCTGCATTAAATTTACCTGCCGGAATCGCTCGTTTTTTCTTGCTTAAATAACCACCCACAATCATCATCCATTTTATATCATAAAGTGCAGGTAGCATTCTATAAAACCAGCAAAATAGCATAGGAAGGACACTAAAAGCAAATGTTACAGTCGCAAGCCCGTGTAAATTTTTACAAACTCTTACAAAAAATCCGCCACCAAAGACATCGCCAAACATCATTATAAGACCAGTTGGAACCAAAATCACCCACGAGATAGCAGCTACTAAGTGAAATAATCTCTCAAATTTATTAAACGCTAAAATCTTGCCGTGAGCGTGCGAAAAGTGCTTTGGACCGACGATGACATAATGCAACACAAACGCAAAAACTACTGCCATAATGGCAAATGCTGCAAGCCATGCAAAATAATCATTGCTTTGCATATACATAAAAGTCGGCGCAAATCCACTTTCGTAAGTTTGTCCTGCATTTTCAAATCTTGCATTTCCCCAAATATTATTCGAACTTTTTTGAACTATGTCTGCGTAGTTTTGGGCATTTGCTAAGCCAAAACAGGCTAGGAAAAGTAAAAATTTTTTCATAAAATACCTTTAAATTTTGGTTAATTTTAAAACTTAATATTATACCTTTGTGCGTTTAAAAATTTGCTAAATTTTAATATGAATAAAAAAAATTTAATAATAATTTAAAGTAAAAATTTAGAAATAAAAAAACAAAATTTGATATAATTTGCCGTTTAAAAAAATTTAAGGTAAAAAATGAAAGAATTTGCATTTTATAAAGGCGATACAAAAGATGCCGTCTTAGGCGATGAAATCGAAATTTTTGATGATTGTATTCCGGAAAATTTACCGACTTTTTTGGTATCAAATTCGCCAAAAATCAAGGCTCAAATTTATGCCCCTGAAATCGATTTTTATATAAAAAATTCAAGCGATGATTTTTTGCAAAAATCAAAAAGCGTGAGTTTAATGTATGAAGCAAGGGCGGTTTGCTTTGATTTGGCAAAGGATTTGGATTATCAAAAAAGCGTTGGCAAAAATATCATTTTAATAAGCGATGAAAAAAGAGAAAATTTAGCAAATTTGTTAAAAAAGCACGAATTTAAGGTAATTTTACTGAATCATAGCGAAATTAATTTTCTTTACGGGCAAGTTGGCGAAATCGTAGTGCAAATTTTGCAAAATAACGAAGAAATCGAAGTTACGGCTGATTTTGCGCTCATAGAAAACGCAAAAGATTTTATGCTTCGCCAAAGTGGCTGTTATGAAATCGCAAATTTAAGCGATGAACAAATTTTGCAAATTTTAACCCAAAATTCGCCTGAATTTAGATATAAAAACAACATAACTTACGATTCTCAAATTTGCGATTATCATCATAGACGAGATGAAATTTGTGCTAAATGCTCTGAAATTTGCCCCACAGTTGCTATTTTAAAAGACGATGAAAATAAAGAGCTTGTTTTTTCACATATCGATTGTATCGGCTGTGGCAGGTGTGTAGGAATTTGCCCCACAGGTGCGATTGATAGTGCAAAAATGCCACGAAACGCCTTTTTGCAAGTCGCAAAACTTTATGAAAATAAAAAGATTTTGATAATTCCGCAGGATTTGGATTTGCGGGATTTAAGCGTAAAATTTCCACAAAATACGCTTGTTTTAAGCCTTTATGCGCTAAATTTTTTAAGCCTAACGCACTTTTTAACGCTTTTGCAAACAAGCGGTGCAAATTTGGCGATTTTTGATCCGCAAAATAGCGCAGATGGGCCACTTTGCGAAAGTATTGATATTATAAATCAAATTTATGAGCTTAAATTCAAAACTCGCGCAGTATCGCTTATACAAAACCAAAACGAGCTTGAAAGTGCTTTATCAAATTTGCAATTTATCGAAAATTCCAAATTTAACCTTGTAGAAGCAAATCTTTCAAAACTAGAAATTTTCTCAAAAAGACTATCATTTTTGGTAGGAAATGAAAATTTAGGCGTGGTAAAAAGCGGTAAATTTATAACTCACGGCAAAATTTCTATAAACGAAAACTCTTGCACGCTTTGTTTAAGCTGTGCAGGTGCGTGTAATATAGGCGCACTTTTTGCCGATGCAAATGATAATTCGCTCAAATACAACGCTTCGCTTTGCACGGCGTGTGGATACTGCGTGAAAAGTTGCGCCGAAAAAGATACGATAAATTTGCAAATCGGGCAAATCGAGCTAAAACCTGAATATTTTTCTCACCAAATTTTAGCCAAAGATAGCCTATTTGCCTGTATCGAGTGTGGCAAAGAATTTGCTCCAAGCAAGGCAGTTATGAAAATCGCCGAGATGATGATGAGTAAAATTTCAGATCCCATTACGCAAAAAACGCTATATTGTTGTGGAGATTGCAAGGCAAAAATAATGATACAAAAAATGCACGAACAAAAGGATATATAAATGGATATTAATATCATAAAAGCTAGAAGTTATTATTACGAATTTTTTGCGATTCCGTTTTTTTTCTATGAAAATGAAACTAAATTTGAAGTTTGGAAAGACCAGCTTGCTGTGCTTAAAAATTCAGCTATAACGCCAGAAGATAGTGAATTTTTTGCAAATTTGGAAAAATTTAGTTTTGATGAGTTTAAAACAGAACAAAACACGGCTTTGTTTGATTTTTCTTACGCAAATGTTCCACTAAGTGCGTCGTTTTATGATGAAGGCAGAGACGAAGGGGCGATGAAAATTCTGGTTTTAAATACTCTTAAAAAGAGTAAATTTAGACGAAATAATGAATTTTGCAAAGATAGCGAAGATTTCATCGGATTTATTTTTTATTTTATGAGTTCGCTTTTAAAAGATGAGTTGCAACGCGGTTCAAACTTCCTTTCTACCGAGCTTTTTGTCAATGTAATAAATAAATTTATAGATGAATTTATATCTCTTTTATTAGAACACAAAGGCACAAACTTTTTTAAAAATTTAGCAAATTTAATGAAAAGTTTTTTTGCTTTGGAAAGATCGCTTTTAGCCGTAGATGCGCCTAAATTTGAAAAAAGTGTCGCAAAAGAAGCTTTGGCAAGACTTCCGTATGAAAATCGTTTTAAAAACCCAAAAAATGTTTTTAAACTTGATAAATAAAAATTTGATATTTGATAAATGTTATAAAATATTATTAGGTTATATATTTTAATATAGAACATAATAACGCATTTTGCTAAGTTTCTTAAAATAAACTAAAATTTTTTAAGAAACTTTTATTTTAAATATTCAATTTATTATATTTTTGATAAAATTCAAAGGATTTAAAGTCTATCAAGGGGCAAGGTTGCCCAAATCCCTAGATTTTAAGTAGAAAATTTTGCCTAGTGAAGGAAAAATTATGGAGACAAATCGCAGGGATTTTTTAAAAAAATCTCTTAAACTCACTGCCGCAACCACAGCAGTTGTCGGCGCTACTACCATTTTAGCCAACGATGAAGTTAGCTCATCAAATGGTGTTGCAAAGGGAAAATCAAAGAAAAAAGAGGTGCTTTACAAAAAAAGTGAAGCTTGGGAAAAATATTACAAAACGGTATATTAGGAGCTAAGATGAGCCAAATAGGAAGACGAAGCTTTCTGAAACTTGCTGCTCTTGGCGCAACTAGCGTTAGCGCATTTGGCAATAACGAAACATTGCGAGATGCTAGTGCCGATGAAGTTAAAAATCCGTTTCCAAATTCGGTCAAAAAAAGAACCATTTGTTCTATTTGCTCGGCTGGTTGCGGTATTGTAGCAGAAGTTGATGAAAGCACAAATACTTGGATAAGACAAGATATGGCGATTGACCACCCTATTTCACAAGGTAGTCACTGCTGTAAAGGTATCGATCAAATCGATCTTACAAAATCAAAAATGCGTCTAAAATACCCACTTAAAAAGGTTAATGGCAAGTGGGAAAGAATAAGCTGGGAAACTGCCGTCAATGAAATTTCAGAAAAAATGCTGAAAATTCGTGAAGAAGACGGTCCTGATAGTGTTGAATTTTTAGGTTCGGCTAAATTTTCAAACCAACAATCATTTTATTTTAGAAAATTTGCGGCTTTTTGGGGCACGAATAATATCGACCATGTAGCTAGAATTTGACATAGCGCAACAGTCGCCGGTGTGGCGAATACTTGGGGTTATGGTGCTATGACAAATCACTTTGGCGATATGGCAGCAAATTCTAAAATGATTCTTTATATAGGTGCAAATTCAGCCGTTGCAAACCCTGTGGGTGGCATGAAACACGGACTTCAAGCCAGAGATAGAAACGGCGCAAAAATCGTAGTTGTAGATCCAAACTACACTAGAACTGCGGCAAAAGCTGATTTATATATTAGAATTCGGCCGGGAACGGATATTGCATTTGTCTATGGTATGCTACATTTGATTTTCAAAAACGGCTGGGAAGATAAAAAAGTCATCGAAACTCAAAGCTACGCAATCGAAGACATTAGAGCAGAAGCCGAAAAATGGACACCGGAAGTAACTGCCGATGTAACTGGCTGTGATAAAGATTTGCTAATCCAATTTACGCAAATGTTTGCTACGACTAAACCTGCTACTTTGATTTGGGCGCTTGGTATCACTCAACACTCAGTCGGTAGCTCAAATACAAGAATTCTTTCAATCCTACAACTAGTTTTAGGAAATATGGGCAAACCGGGCGGCGGAACAAACATTATCCGCGGACATGACAATGTTCAAGGCTCAACAGATATGGGTAACCTAGCCGATACCTTGCCTATGTATTATGGTTTGGCTGATGGCGCTTGGAAACACTACTGCAAGGGCTGGGGCGTTGAATTTGACGAATTTGTAAAACGATTTGCAACTTCTGTTAAAGAACCAAGAGAAAAACTCGGCGAAGCAGTAAAAGGAACGAATTTCAAAGAGTATTTCTACCACGATGCAAATAATCCAGAAGATAGAAATTGGCGAAACGAAAAGGGCTTTTCACTAGCTAAATGGTGGCAAGGTGTGCTAAAAGAAGAAAAAACCTACACAAGCGGAAATTTACGCGTTCTTTGGGTTCAAGGAACAGGAATCACATCTATGGCTCATCAAACCAAAATCAAAGAAGCCGTAGATAAACTTGATATGCTTGTTGTGGTTGAGCCTTTCTTAAACGAAGTTGCCATTTTAAGCGACAGAAAAGACGGAATTTATGTGCTTCCAGCTTGCACTCAGTTTGAAAGCGAAGGCTATGTAACAGCTACAAACCGCTCGGCTCAATGGCGAACACAAGTCATAAAACCACTTTTTGAAAGCAAAGAAGATCAAGAGATTATGTTTATGTTTGCTAAAAAATTTGGTTTTTACGATGAGTATGTCAAGGGTATGAAAATGGGAATCGTCGATGGCGAGTTAAAACAAGTCAAAGATGATTTTGTATGGCCTGATGATGCGACAGATGAGATCGCTAGATGCGGACATAGTATCGGAAATCAAGGTAGAACAGCAGAGCGACTTCGCCGTCATCAAGCCAACTGGCATAACTTTGACCCTGATACGCTTATGGGAATCGGCGGAGATGTCAAGGGCGAATACTACGGACTTCCATGGCCGTGCTGGGATACAAAACACCCTGGAACGCCGATTATGTATGATTTGACTAAACCTTATGAAAAAGGTGGTATGGGATTTAGAAATCGCTTTGGATTAGAGCACAACGGCGTTTCACAACTTGCCGATGAAAGCATAACTTTGCCGAATTCAAAGGTCAAAGGCGGTCACGCTCAAATCACAAAAGATAATATCGAGCAAATTCTAGGTATTACTTTAAGCGAAGAAGAAAAGGCAAAAATCGGCTCATCTTGGAGCGATGATTACAGCGGTATTATCAACCAAAAATGTAGAGAATTTGGAATTTGTCCGTGTGGAAACGCAAGAGCAAGGGCGAAAGTATGGGAATTTGCAGATCCGATTCCGCTTCACAGAGAGCCTATCCACTCTCCGCGTTGGGATTTAGTGCAAAAATATCCGTCATTTGACGATCAAGCACGAAATTTCCGTGTTGCTACAAAATTCAAAAGCGAACAACAAGAGAAAGATTGGAGCAAAGAATTCCCGACTATCATGAGTTCGCTTCGGGTTGTAAATTTAAGTGGTGCAGGTATGTTAGAGCGAACTAGCAAATATCTTGCAGCTATCACGCCTGAAATGTTTGCTCATGTAAATCCAAGCTTAGCAGCAGATCACGGCATAAAAGACGGCGAAATGATGTGGATACACGCCCCGCAAGGCACAAAAATCAAAGTAAAATGTATTTACTCGCATTCGGTTACGCCTGATCGTATCGTGCTACCTTATAACTTTGCAGGAATTTTCCAAGGCGTTGATTTAAGCGATCGCTATCCGGAAGGCACCAAGCCTTATACTATCGGCGAAAGCTCAAATATCATCACAAACTACGGCTTTGACATTAACACTCAAATTTCTGAGTTTAACGCTGGTCTTTGTAGATTGGAAAAGGCATAAGGGGTAAGATATGGCTAGAATGAAATTTTTTGTAGATAATGATAGATGTATAGCATGTTACGGCTGCCAAGTAGCATGTTCAAATGCACATGAAGTCCCTGTTGGCGTAAATCGCCGAAAAGTCGTCATCATAAACGAAGGTGTTGAAGGGAAAGAATTTGCTAGCACGCTTGCATGCCAACACTGCACGGACGCGCCTTGTTCGCAAGTTTGTCCGGTAGATTGCTTTTATATCCGTGACGACGGAATTGTATTGCACGATAAAAACAAATGTATCGGCTGCGGCTACTGTCTATATGCTTGTCCGTTTGGTGCGCCACAATTCCCACGAAATGGTGCTTTTGGTATAAAAGGCGCTATGGATAAATGCACAATGTGCGCAGGCGGTCCGGAAGAGACAAATTCTCACACCGAACGGGAGCTTTACGGACAAAATCGTATCGCAGAAGGTAAAGTGCCTATGTGTGCTGCTATTTGCTGCACAAATGCACTACTTGTCGGCGATGCAACGGAAGTTTCAAACATTTATCGCAAAAGAGTAATGTTAAGAACTCCACAAAAAATATAAAAACACTCGGTAAAAAGGGCAAATTCGCCCTTTTTACTAAATTTTTAATCCAAATTCATAAATTCAATATCTTTTTGCCTAAAATATGCAACTTTTGAGTATCCAAAAAATTTTGCTTTTTCTAGCAATTTTTCGTAGTTTTGCGTAACCTGCTCCACGCTGTGAGCGTCACTAGAAAGCGTGATATTTATGCCTAAATTTGCGATTTCTTCAAGTAAAATATCGCTTGGATAAATTTCGCCCACGGGTTTTCTAAGACCTGCTGAGTTTAACTCAACCACGATACCGCTTTCTTTTATCGCTTTTAAGGCATTTTTAGCCAACACTCGCACATCTTTTTTCGGTAAAAATTTAAAAACCTTTATCAAATCAAAATGCCCTAAAATTTGAAATTTTCCGCTTTTACAAAGCAAGGCGATTTTTTCAAAATATTCAGCGTAAGTATCATCTACTGCTCTATTTTTCCACTCGCCGATAAATTCAGGGTTATCAAAACCCCAGCCATCTAAAAAATGCACCGAACCGATAAAATAATCAACTTTTCGCTTAAAAATTTCATCGCTCATAAAATTTTCTAAAAAATCGACTTCATAGCCTAGCAAAATTTCCATTTTGCCCTTAAATTCGGCTTTTACTTCATTTATCATATCTTCATAAAAATCCATTTGCGAAAAATCCATACGATATTTTTCATCAAAATTCATAGGATTATGATCTGAAAATCCGTAAATTTTAATGCCGTTTTCATAAGCCTTTTTTGCGTATTGCATTGCCGTGCCTGTGGCGTGGTTACAAAGATATGTGTGATTGTGCAAATCAACCATTTTAATCCTTTAAAACTCTTTTTTAGGATAATTTTAGTAAAATCACGCTTAAAAATTTTAAATTTATGGAAATGTTTTTTGAGAAAACCAGAACTTTTAAGCCCGGCAGGAAACCTAACAAAACTAAAAATCGCTGTTAATTACGGAGCAGACGCAGTTTATGCCAGTCTTGGCTCATTTTCGCTTCGCCAAAGAAGTGCGAAAGAATTTGACAAAGATAGCTTCGCCGAAGGTGTCGCTTATGCCCATAAATTCGGCAAAAAGCTCTATGCGACCATAAACGGCTTTTTAACTAACGCTCAACTAGAACCCACCGAACGCCACATTAAATTTTTAAAAGAAGTCGGTGTCGATGGCTTTATCATCGCAACTCCAAGCGTAATGAGCCTAGCCAAAAAAATCGCCCCAGAAATCCCAATCCACATTTCAACCCAAGCAAATGTGCTAAATTATATGGACGCTGAAATTTATCAAAACTTAGGCGCAACTCGCATAGTCGCAGCCCGTGAAATGACCCTAAAAGACGCCATTTTGATAAAAGAGCATTTGCCAAATTTAGAAATCGAAATTTTTGTGCATGGCTCAATGTGTTTTGCTTATAGCGGTAGGTGCTTGATTTCGGCGGTGCAAAGTGGGCGTTTTAGCAATCGCGGAAGCTGTGCGAACGACTGCCGTTTTAAATATGAACTTTATGCTAAAAATGAAGAAAACGGCGCACTTTTTCGCCTTGAAGAAAAGGAAAACGACGGCACTTATATAATGAATTCAAAAGATTTGAATTTAAGCTCTCATATCGAAAAAATCATCGCCACAGGGGCGATTGATAGTTTTAAAATCGAAGGTCGCACAAAAAGCGAATATTACGCAGCGTGTGCAACGCGAACTTATCGCATGGCGATTGATGATGCCATAAGTGGCAAATTTAGGGCTGAAATTTATGAAAGCGAACTAAATACGCTAAAAAGTCGCGGTTTTACCGACGGATATTTGATTCACAAGCCTTACGAGCGAGATAACACGCAGAATTTAGATACTAGCATAAGTGACGGAACGCACCAAGTAAGCGCTATTTCAAATGATGGCGAATTTATAAGCGTAAAAGATAAAATCGCTCCAAATGACGAATTTGAGATTTTTGCTCCGTTAAATTCGAAAATTGAAATTTGCGATAATGAAATCGGACAAATTTATGAAAATAACGGCAAATTTTGCCTTAAATTTAAAAAATTATTATCAAAAACAAATAAAGAATTTAGTGAAATTCACAGCGGAAATTTAAACGAAATCAAACTCCCTGCGAATTTGCCTGAATTTAGCTTTTTGCGAAAGGAAATAAAATGAAATTTGTATCAATCATAATGGGCTCAAAAAGCGATTTTGAAGTCGTAAATGAAACGGCAAAAATCCTAAAAGAAAACGGCGTTGCGTATGAAATGATAATAAGTTCAGCCCACAGAAGCCCAAAACGCACAAGCGAATATGTCGCAAATGCCGAAAAAAAGGGAGCGCAAGTTTTCATTTGTGCAGCAGGTATGGCAGCTCACCTTGCAGGTGCTGTGGCTGCAAATACGACTAAACCCGTCATCGGAATCCCTATGAGCGGCGGCGTAAGCGGCGGCGTTGATGCGTTGTATTCGACTGTGCAAATGCCAAGCGGTATGCCTGTTGCGACCCTTGCTATCGGCAAGGCAGGAGCAAAAAACGCGGCATTTTTGGCAATGCAAATTTTGGCTCTCTCAGATGAAAAAATCGCAAAAAAACTGCTTGACATACGAGAAGAAGCGATAATTTCACTTGAAAAAGATTCAAAAGAAATCGAAGTTTTGCTCTGAAAATTTGCAAATCCAAAAAACGCTACCATGCGTTATTTGGTTATTCCTTTTGACTTCGTAAATCTTGCAATAACAAGAAATAAAGGGTTAAATGTGGAAAACTTTGAAAATTGGAATAAAAAGAAATTTGATAAAAATTTAAATGCTAAAAGAAACTACGATTTAGAACCGATTGTTTTATTAAACCACGATGTGAGTATCGAATTTATCAGAGCTACTAGCATAATTGTATTTATTGTGATAAACCTTATTGTCCCTATTGATAATTGGCACTCAAAACTATATGCCATAATATTTTGGTTGCCATTTTTGCAATCCAGCCTTACACGCTATAAAACCCATAAAAACAGCAAATTCATATTTTCAAAAGATTTTATAAGGCAGACAAATGACGGAAATATCAATATAAAAATCAATTTATATCAAATTTTGGAAATCAAAAAAATAAAACAAATATTTAATGAAGATGCAAGAAGAACATTTTACGGACAAAAACAAGGAAATTTATTAAGTGGAACTTTTGGAAAAATATTTGCTATCGTAGGAATTTCTTTGATTATTTTCATATATGTTTTTGGATTGTTAGTTGTAAGAAAAGACCCTTTTGGCTTATTGATAATCTTTTCAATACTAATTTTTATAATTATATATTTTCTACTTCCACAATTTATTTACCATATTAAAAGTGGTGGCTTGAAAAACTGGCTAAATGATACGCTTGAAATTCAAACACAAGATGAAGTCATTTTTGTCGTAATTGCAAACAATAACGAATACAACGAACTTAAAGAGTATTTTTTAAGTAGATTAAATATAAATATAGACAAAATTTAAAATGAAAAATTTAATAAAATTAACCAAATTTGCAAAAAAACAAGTAGCGAATTTACTATTGGCGATTGCTTCGAATTTGCCTTACGGCAAATTCTCGCAATGACAATGGAATTTTAAATTTTCGCATTTAATAACCTGCAAACCTTGCCAAATTTAAAAATTTATGGTTAAATTCAAGGTTTTAATAAAATTTGTAAAAAAGGGAAAATAATGACATTTTCAGAGATTATTTTGGCACTTCAAAACTACTGGCACGAGCAAGGCTGTTTGCTAGTGCAACCTTACGATATGCCAGCAGGGGCTGGAACTTATCATCAAGCGACATTTTTACGAAGCTTGGGCGATAAGCCTTGGAGCGTGGCGTATGTAGCCCCTAGTCGTCGCCCTACTGACGGCAGATACGGCGAAAACCCAAATCGCTTAGGTTCGTATTATCAATTTCAAGTGATTTTAAAACCAAGCCCAAAAAATATCCAAGAGCTTTATCTAAAAAGCCTTGAAGTTTTGGGCTTAGATCTTAAAAAACACGATATTCGCTTTGTTGAAGACAACTGGGAAAGCCCTACGCTTGGTGCTTGGGGGCTTGGCTGGGAAGTTTGGCTTGATGGTATGGAAGTAACACAATTTACATATTTTCAGCAAGTAGGTGGAATTCCGTGCGAGTTAATCAGCGGCGAGATTACTTACGGGCTTGAACGATTGGCAATGTATCTGCAAAGCAAAGATGATGTTTATGACATTATTTGGGACGAAAAAGATGGGCAAGTTACCACTTACGGCGATGTTCATAAACAAAGCGAGTATGAATTTTCAAAATATAATTTTGAAATCGCCGATACAAAAATGCTTTTTAATCAATTTCAAAACGCCTTTGACGAGTGCAAAAATATCCTTGAAAAGGGACGAAGCGAATTTGAAAGCGGCAAAAGCAAAACGCTTTTAGCGCTTCCTGCTTATGATTATTGTATGCTTGCGGCTCATACTTTTAATGTCCTTGACGCGCGTGGTGCAATCAGCGTAACGCAAAGGCAAGATTATATCTTAAAAATCCGCGAGTTAGCTAAAAGTTGTGCGTTAGCCTATAAAGAGAGCTTATGAAAATATCTGAAATTTACGCCATTTTAGACGAAATCGCACCATTTTGCGACCAAGAAAGTTGGGATAACTCTGGGCTTATTTTGGGAGATTTTAAGAGCGAATTTGAACGAATTTATCTTAGCCTTGATTTAGATAGTGCCTTGGTGGAAAAGGCAAGACCAAATTCGCTTTTTATCACGCACCACCCGCTCATTTTTAAAGGTTTAAAATCGCTAAATCCGAGTTTGTATCCTGCGAATTTAATCTATAAAATGGTGCAAAAAAATATATCTTTGATTTCGCTTCATACAAATTACGACAAGCATATTTTAAATAAATTTGTAGCCGAAAATGTCCTAAAATACGAGATTACGGATATTAAAGATTTTATTGTTTTTATGAAAATCAATATGAAATTTGATGATTTGGCAAAGGATATTAAAGAAAAACTGCAAATTTCAAATTTAAGAGCCGTAAAAACCAAAGAAAATATCAAAACTATCGCACTTTGCACGGGAAGCGGTAGCGAATTTGCTTCAAATTTAGGCGTGGATTGTTTTTTAACAGGCGATGTCAAATACCACACGGCGTTAGAAAATTTTGAAAATAATGTCAGTTTGATAGACATTAACCACTTTGAGAGCGAACGCTATTTTGGGGCTTCATTGCAACCTTTCTTGCAAAAAAATCAAATTGAAGTTATAATAACAAATTCAATAAATCCATTTAAGTATTATTAGAAAAAGGAAAAAAATGAATAAATATCTTACACAACTTGTTGAGCTTAGCGAATATGACAAGCAACTTGATAGCTTTAAACCAAAAATCGCTAGTGTAGAGAAAAGTCTAAATTCAAAAAAAGATGAAATTTCAAGCGTATCGGCTGAAATCGCAAATTTAACTGGTGAAATCGCCGAACTTAAATCTCAAATTTCGCAAACAAACGCTCATATCAGCAACTTTTCATCAAAAATCAAAAGTTCAAGCAAAAAAAGCAGTGCCGCAAAAACCGAAAAAGAGATAAAAGCTCTAAGCGTCGAAGAAGAAATCGCAAAAGAGAGCCTAGAAGCCGCAAACGATGAAATCGAAAGACTTGAAAAAATCGTTGCAAACAAAGAGCAAACTCAAAAAGAGTTACAAGAAAAAGAAAAAGCACTAAATGGAGAATTTAACGAGCTTGAAGCAAGTCTAAAAACTCAAATCGAAGAAATCGAAAAAGAACGCTCTGAAATTTACGCAAAAAGAGACAAACTAGTCGTCGGCATGAACCAAAAAATGCTTTCATTTTACGAAAAAATTCGCAAGTGGGCAGGAAATACGGCAGTAATCCCTGTGAAAAAACAAGCATGTTATGGCTGTTTTATGAAACTAAACGACAAAACATATTCATCGGTTATTAGAAGCGATGACATCGTAACATGCCCGTATTGCGGTAGAATTTTATACAAAGAAGCTGAGTGATTTACAATCTTTTAGCTTGGACGGCTTGGATTTTATCCTTGCCGTTTATTTTTATTTTAAGCTTTAAATCAAAATACACAAAAAGCCTACCTGCTAGGTTTTTTTTATTTAAAAATCCCAAATTTGCACCTTGCGACATACATTTTCACGCTTGTAGCCTTGGCGAAGTAAATGCGATTTCAAATTTGGTGAGTAAATTTGAAAGTGTCGCCATCACCACGACGACGGCGACAGGTTTTGCGGCGGCAAAAAAAATCACGCCAAATTCGCGTTTTTTGCCGTTTGAAAATTTACTTCCTTTTTGGCTAGAAAAGTCAAAAATTTGCGTTATTTTTGAAGCAGAGCTTTGGCTAAATTTGGTTCGTTACGCAAAGAAAAACGGCTCTTTTGTCGTTTTATTAAATGCACGAATTTCTGATAATTCTTATAAAAATTATCTAAGATTTAAATTTTATTACAAAATGATTTTTTCAAATATTGATTTGGTTTTAGCTCAAAGCCAAACAGACGCCACTCGTTTAGCCGAGCTTGGAGCTAAAAATATCCAAATTTGCGGAAATATAAAAAGTGCAAATTTGGCCAAACCAAACAAAAATTATGCAAAATTTGATAAAAAACTAATCACAATCGCTAGCACACACGATGGCGAAGAAGAGCTGATTTTGGCAAATTTAATGCCTGAAAAAAATTGCAAATATATCCTTGCTCCACGCCACCCTGAACGATTTAGCAAAGTGGCTGAAATTTGTCAAATTTACGCAAAAAAACATAATCTAAGTTTTGAAAAATTTAGTCAAAATTTAGGCTTAAAAAGCGATTTTATCGTCCTTGATACACTAGGCGAACTTATAAATTTTTACGCTATTTCAGATATTGTGATTTTAGGCGGTAGTTTTGTGCCTAAAATCGGCGGACACAATCCGATAGAAATAGCACAATTTGGCATTCCTATCATAAGCGGTGAATATTTTCACAATCAAAAAGCACTTTATAATTTGGTTGAAAATTTGCAAATTTGCAAAGCCGGCGAAATAAATTCGCATTTTAAAAACCCAAAACCGACAAAAATCACGCAAATTTGTGATTTAGAAAAAATCATAAATTTATTAAAGGAAAAAATCTAATGCAAGAAAAAGCTTATAAACTTTTGGCGATTCAAGAAAATATCTCAAACAACGAAGCAAAGGCGCTCATAGACGACGGACTTGTAAGTGCAAAGGGCGTTAAAATCAAAGTTGCAAGAGAGCTTATGAGCGAAAATACAAAATTCGTCGTGCAAAAAATAGCAAAGCCTGTGAAAATTTACGAAGATGAAAATTTAATCGCCGTAAATAAGCCAAACTTCGTAACCAGCGAGAGTTTAGAGAAAATTTTTAACGCAAATTTGTTAAACCGACTTGACAAAGAGACAAGCGGTGTGATTTTGCTTTACAAAAATGACGAATTTAGGGAAATTGCGATAAAAGAGTTTAAAAATATGAAAGTCAAAAAGACCTATTTGGCGATTGTTAATGGAATTGTAAGCGAAGAGATTGTAATCGATAGTCCGATTTTAACGCTAAAAACTAAAACAGGAGCGATTTCGAAAATCTCAAAAGACGGCAAAACGGCGATTACGGAAGTTTTTCCGCTTATGGTAAGCGGTAAAAAGTCGCTTGTAAAAATAAATATCCAAACAGGCAGAACTCATCAAATTCGCGTTCATTTAGCAAGCATTAATCACGCCGTCGTCGGTGATGAAAAATATGGAAAAAATCGCAACAAAAGAATGTTTTTACATGCTTATGAAACCGAAATTTTGGGGCTTAAATTTAAAGCAAATTTGGATAAAAGTTTTAACGAATTTGGCTTTGAAGTGCCAAAAAATATTTAATTCAATGAGTTTTAAGATACTTTTTGCTAATATAAGCGTTTTGTTAGAATTTAATTTAGAAAGGCTTAAAAGTGTTTGAAGTTATAAGCGAATCGTTTAAAAGTGCCGTTAATAAACTTAGAATCATAGATGATGAAAAAGCGCTTAAAAATGCGCTTGATACCCTAAAAAAAGCACTTTTAAAAGCTGATGTTCATCACAAAGTAACAAAAGAATTTTTAAATTTAGTCGAACTTGAACTAAAAGCCACAGGAATCGGACAAAAACAATTTTTAGACGCTATAAAATCAAATTTAACCACGATTTTAACGGCTCCCGGAAATCAAGGCTTTGTATTTGCCGATAAAAACCCGACCGTTGTGCTAATGGCAGGTTTGCAAGGTAGCGGTAAATCAACCACAACAGTAAAACTAGCAAACTATCTAAAACTTCGCAAAAAAAAGGTTTTAATCGCAGCTTGCGACTTGCAACGCCTAGCAGCCGTCGAGCAACTAAAACAGCTTTGTGCGGCAAACGAGCTTGAACTTTTTAGCATTGACGGCGAAAGCGATCCGATAAAAGTGGCAAAAGAAGCCTTAAATAAAGCAAATTCTGGTTTATACGATGTTTTACTAGTCGATACTGCCGGACGACTTGCCATAGATGAAGCGTTGATGAATCAAATTAGCGAGATTAAAAAAGCTATTAACCCGCATGAAATTTTCTATGTAGCCGATGCGATGAGTGGTCAAGACGGTGTGAAATCAGCAGGAGCTTTTAACGAAGTTTTGGGCATTACAGGCGTGATTTTATCTAAATTTGACGCCGATACAAAAGGCGGTGTTGCATTTGGTATCGCAAAACAGCTAAATATACCGCTTCGCTTCATAGGAACAGGCGAAAAAGTGGCTGATTTAGAAGGTTTTATCCCTGATCGCGTGGTTAGTCGCATTATGGGCGAAGGCGATTTGGCGACTTTGGTTGAAAAAACAGCAGCCGTATTTGATGAAAAAGAAGCAAAAATTTTGAATAAAAAGATCAAAAAAGGTCAATTTAACTTTAACGATTTTATAAATCAGCTTGAAAGCGTTAAAAAACTCGGAAATATGAAGAATTTAATCGGTATGATTCCGGGACTTTCAGGCATGGCAAATAAAATAAATGACATTGATTTGGATAACTCAAAAGAGATTATTCACATTAAGGCGATGATAAATTCTATGACGCCAAAAGAGCGAGAAAACCCTGATTTGTTAAACAATTCACGCAAACGCCGACTAGCTCAGGGTGCAGGGCTTTCGCAAGTAGAAGTAAATCATTTCTTAAAGCAATTTAGCAACGCTGCTAAATTAGCTAAGAAATTTTCAGCCAAAGGCGGTATGCAAGGCTTAGCCTCAATCGTGCCAAAAGGCTACCCTAACTAAGTTTAGGGCTTTAAAATGTCTGTATCGGCGGACATTTTAAAACTTTAAATTTAAACATTTTTAAGGAGAAAAAAATGACAGTTGTTAGACTAACAAGAATCGGTCGCAAAAAAAGACCTTTTTATCGTATAGTTGTTACAGATAGCAGAAAAAGAAGAGACGGCGGTTTCATCGAAACTATCGGCTTTTACAATCCTATGAGCGAAGGCGTTGATGTTAAATTTGATGCCCAAAGACTAGCTTACTGGAAAAGCGTAGGTGCTAAACTTAGCCAAAGAGTTGCTCAAATCACAAGTAAATAATTATGGTTGAAAATTTTTTAAAACAATACGCAATAATGATTGCGGATTATCCAAATTCTGTTCGCACAGAAAAAAATGTGAGTGAAGAATTTACAGAAATTATTATCTATGCCGATAAAGCCGACACAGGCAAACTCATAGGCAAAGACGGCAAAATGATAAACGCCATAAAAACGGTTATTTTAGGCTACAAAGCCAAAGATCCTACTCAATACAAAATCACGGTCAAAGCAGCAGATGCCTGATGAGCTTTTAGAAGTCGCTAAAATCGGCAAAACTATCGGTCTAAAAGGAGCTTTAAAGCTCCACGATAAAAGCGACTTCCCTAAGCAGTTTAAAAAAGGTGCTAAATTTTTTCTTAGCACAGGCGAAATTTTAGAAATTCTATCTTTTTCTAGTGCAAATTCTAGCGTTATCTTTGTCGGCTTTGATAGTATCGAAAAGTCGCAAATGCTCGTAAATCAAACACTTTATCAAAGTAAAGAAGCTACAAAAAAATCGTGCAAACTAAACAAAGATGAGTTTTTTTATTTTGATATTATGGGGCTTGAAATTTGCGAAAATTCTCAAATTTTAGGTGTTGTTAGCGATATAATAGAAACCGGCGCAAACTATCTTTTTGAAGTAACCACTTCGCAAAATTTGACCCAAAATGGTTTGCCAAAAACTTTTTTTGTCCCTTATATCGATAATTTTGTCGAAAAAATTTGCCTTGATGAAGGCAAAATTTATACCAAAAACGCAAAAGCGATTTTAGAAAATTCATGAATTTTATCTTTATCACACTTTTTGAAAATCTTGTAAAGCCCTACTTTGGGGATTCTATTTTAAAAAGGGCGTGTGAAAAAAATTTGATTTCAACACATTTTTTTAACCCACGCGAATTTACCGCAAACAGATATAAAAAAGTCGATGAGTATATGATCGGCGGCGGTGCAGGGTTATTAATGCAGTGCGAACCTTTGGCGAATACGATTGAAAAAGTAAAAACCAAATTTGAAAATGTAAAATTCATATATCTTACGCCTGTGGGTAAAAAATTTACTCAAAATGACGCAAAACGGCTAAGCAAGGAGCAAAATTTATGCTTTATTTGTGGGCGTTATGAAGGCATCGATGAACGCATTATCGAAAAATATGTAAATGAAGTTTTTTGCATAGGCGATTTTGTGCTAACGGGCGGCGAGTTACCCGCACTTTGTATGTGCGATAGTATCGCAAGAAACATAAAAGGCGTTTTGGGAAATGAAAGTTCGCTTGAAATCGAAAGTTTTGAAAACGAACTTTTAGAAGCTCCGTCGTTTGCAAAACCCGATAATTTTGAAAATTTACATATAATTTCAGAGTTTTTAAAGGGAAATCACGCTAAAATACAAGCTTTGAAATTTAGTATGGCGAACTCAAAAACAAGGTTCTTTCGCCCCGATATGTTCCGCAAAATCAAGTATCGCCAAAAAGGAAAACTATGAGAAACAAATACATCGAAGCATTTGAAAACGCTCAAATCGCTAGTAAGTCTGTGCCTGAATTTCGTGCAGGAGATACGCTAAAAGTCGCACTTCGCATCAAAGAAGGAGACAAAAGCAGAGTTCAAAATTTTGAAGGCGTTTGTATAGCTAGACGCGGAAGTGGCGTAGGCGAAACATTTATTATCCGCAAAATCGGCGCAAACAATGTCGGCGTTGAGAGAATTTTTCCTATTTTTAGCGAAAGTATCGAAGGTATCGAAGTGCTAAGAAGAGGTCGCGTTAGACGCTCAAAACTATTCTATCTACGCGAAAGACGCGGTAAAGCTGCTAAAATCAAAGAACTTAGAAAATAATTACGAACTTAATCTCATAACCCTTGTGAATTTTCAAATTCGCAAGGGGTTTTTATATAGCCTAAATCAAAGGAAGCAATATGATAAAAAGATTGCTCTGCTTTTTTCTACTTTTTAACTTTTATAATTTTGCCAATGCTAAAAAAGATTTTTTTGATTACAAAAATGAATGCAATGTAAAAAATAATGCCGATAGCTGTTTTGAACTTGGATTACTATATGAAAAAGGGAAGGGAAATCATTATGTTAGACAAAATTATAATAAAGCAAAAGAAGCATATCGGAAAGGATGCGAGTTAGGAAATGCAAAATCATGCACAAATCTTGGCTGGATATACGAACAAGGAAAAGAGACAACAATAAACTATGACAAAGCAAAAATATTTTATAAACTAGGTTGCATTGGTAAAAATTATTTAGGCTGCCAAAATCTTGCTTATTTATATAAAAAAGATGAAGATTATGAAATGGCAAAAGAATTTTATAAAATGGCATGTGATAATGAAATATATCAAGGCTGCACCGATCTTGGTTTTATTTATGACAATGTGGAAAAAAATTATAATAAAGCCAAAGAACTATACGAATTAGGGTGCGAGCATAAAGATTATATGGGTTGCAACAATATGGGATATTTATATGAATATGGATACAGTGTTGAAAAAGACTATAAAAAAGCAAAAGAATTTTATGAACTAGCTTGTAATAATCTTATTGGACTTGGTTGTGCTAATTTGGGATATTTGTATGAAAAAGGTTATGGCGTAGAACAATCATTTAATGAAGCATTAAAATTATACAAAAAGGGTTGCAAATTTAATAGCGAAAAAGGTTGCAACAAAAAAGATATGTTATTAACCAATATGCTAGAAACTGGCGACTACTCAATTACAAAATTAGAAAACGAATGTCAAAAGAATAATATTGTAAGTTGTTTAAAAATAGGAAATTTATATTTACTTGGAAAAGATGTCAAACAAGATTATCAAAAAGCAAATAAATTTTATGAAAAAGCTTGTAATTTATTAGATACCACAGCATGTGATATTTTAGGAAATTTATATGAAAAAGGCTTGGGTGTAGAACAAAATTACGAAAAAGCAAAAGAACTATACTATAAAAGTTGTATTTTAGATGATGACAATGGTTGCAAAAACTATGAAAGACTGGAAAATTATAATCAACTATAAATTTAAAGTTGTAAATTTATATTAAAAGAATTTGCCGAATTTGTTACTAAATTCGGCAAATTTAAGATTATAAAACAGCATATTGAACCATCAAACACGCTTCTAACGCACCAAGCTTATCTAGTATCTCTTTTGTTATATCTTGATCAACCAAGATAACAGCCAATGCGTTGCCGTCTTCGCCACGACCTAAACGGAAATCAGCGATATTGATTTTCGCATCAGCCAAAATTCGGCTAATGTTAGCGATAACGCCTGGAACATCGGTATTTTTGAAAACTATCATTTTGCCTTTTGGCTTGAAGTCAGTTTTAAAGCCGTTTATGTTGATAATGCGACCTTCGCTCTCATCAAAAACCGTTCCGTCGATAGTCGCGACATCTTTGTCGGTTACGATTTTAACTCGAACTTTGTTTTTAATACTTGTGCTGTGAATTTCGTTAGCTTCGCAAACTATACCCTTTTCGTCGGCGATAAATTTTGCATTTACATAATTTATCAAATCCCCTGCACTATCACGCAAGGCACCTACAATCGCAAAAATTAGCATAGAATTTAGATATTCTACGATTTTACCGCTACCTTCAAGTTTGATTGATTTTATCGCGCCTTTGTTGATTTGCGCAGCAAAATACGCCATTTTTGAAATCAAATTTATATAAGGCTCAATCTCTTGTGGCAAATTTTCTGTGCGAATCGGTAAATTTAGCGCATTTGGATAGCAAATTCCGCGAGCTGCATTTATGGCTGCTTCGGCGGCCTCAACTGCGATATTGCTTTGAGATTCAAGCGTATTAGCCCCTAAATGCGCCGTCGCGGTTACATTTTCGAAATCCAAAAACGGGTGGTTATTTGCCGGTTCTTTATCAAATACATCGATACCAAGATATGCGATTTTGCCGTTTTTAAGGTTATTTATAAGTGCATTTTCGTTATAAAGTCCGCCACGAGCGACATTTATCAAACGAACGCCATCCTTCATTTTAGCTATTTCAGGCTCATCAATCATATTTATAGTTTCTTTGTTTTTTGGCGTATGAATCGTAATAAAATCGCAAGATAAAATATCTTCGAAATTCGTTGTATATTTCACGCCGACATTTGTCGCTTTTGACGGGTCGATATAAGGGTCATACGCGATGACATTCATACCAAAGCCAAGCGCTCTAACGCCAACGCGAGAGCCGATATTTCCAAAACCAATAATACCAAGCGTTTTTTTATAAAGCTCTATGCCATACCATTTTTCGCGTTTCCAAATTCGGTTGATTTTTAAATCATTACAAGCATTTACATATTTTCGTGCCGAATTTATCAGATGACACATAGTCATCTCAACAGCGGCAATGGTATTTGCCGTAGGGACATTCATCAAAATAATTCCCCGTTTTGAACAAGCGTCAATGTCGCAGTTATCGACACCAACCCCAGCTCTAACGACGGCTTTTAGATTTTTTCCTGCTTCAAGAAATTTTTCATCAACAGGCGTCGGGCTTCTTGTGATAGCGACATCGGCATCGCCAAGCATACCTAAAAGCTCGTCTTTTTCCACGCTTGAAGCGTCAATCACTTTAATATCTTTTTCTTTACCTAAAATTTCAAAACCAATATTATGAATTGCATCGCATACTATAATAGTTTTCATAAAGTATCCTTTAAAGGGAGAAAAGCCCGAATTTACGGGCTTTAAATTTAATTTGCAAGTTGATCTTTGATAAGATCGCCAAGCGTCATTTTATCGTCGCTTTCGCTGTTAAATTTATCTAAATCTTCACGCTCTTTTTGTTTTGCAAGGCGTTTAATGCTTAGGCGAATTCTATTTTTCTTTTCATCGATAAATGCAATCGCAGCTTCGATTTCATCGCCTACTTTCAAATTCGCAGGATCAATCGCGCCTAAATCTTCTTTGCGGATTAGTGCATCGACATTATCGCCAAGTTCGACAAACACACCAAAATCTTTAATATCGCGAATTTTACCTTTTACGATACTACCTTGTGCGTGAGATTTCGCATACTCATTTACAGGGCTGTCGGCTAAATCTTTGCGATTTAGAGAGATTTTTTGGGTTTCGTTATCGATTTTGATGATTTTTACTTCTACTTCATCGCCGACTTTGAATAAATTTTTGCATTTTTCATTTCTATCCCAAGAAGCATCTTCATTATGCAAAAGACCTTCAACGCTTCCGATTTTAATAAACGCACCAAAATTTGTGATAGTCGTAACTACGCCTTTGACGACATCGCCTACTTTGTAAGCTTCGTTAAATTCGTCAAATGGTTTAGCTAATAAATTTTTAAGGCTTACTCTTAATCTTCTTTCTGCTGCGTTGATTTCAACGACTTCGACATCGATTTCATCGCCTTCTGAAATGAAATCTTTTGGATTTTTGATATTTTTGTCCCAAGAAATTTCGCTGATATGCAAAAAGCCTTCAATATCATTTCCCAAATCAACAAACGCACCATAAGGCTCTATGTTGCTAACTGTTACTTGGATAGTATCGCCTACTTCTAAGCTATCTTTGATTTCGTCCCATGGATCAGGCATTGCGCCTTTGATTGAAAGTGATAAATGTCTTTTGTCGTTGTCATATTTGATGACTTTTACAGGAACCTTGTCGCCTTCTTTGTAAAGCGAATTTGGATTAACAGGGCCTTTGTAGCTAATTTCGCTGTAATGAACTAGCCCATCTACGCCACCGACATCAACAAACATACCATAAGTTGTGATTTTTTTAACGACACCTTCGATGACGCCGTCATTTTCAACGATTTTTGAAATCGCTTCTTTTTTGACTTTTCTGTCTTCATCTAAAAGTTTTTTGCGAGAAACAACCACGCTTTGCTCGTCTTTGTCGATTTTGATAACTTTTACTTTATATGATTTGCCGATTACTGAATTTGAGTGTTTAAATACACTTTGCGAACGAGGCATAAAAAATTCAACGCTGTCGGAATTTACGCATACATAACCGCCTTTGTTAAAAGAAACGATTTTAACATCATAGATATTTTCCGCATTTTCGTCAAAATTTGCGATAAATTCTTTGACTTTTTCTTTTTTAAGTGCTTTTTTGTATGACACTAGCGGACGACCGTTTCTGCTACCTGTAATAGCAACTTTTATAGAATCGCCTTCTTTGAAAAGCAAATTGCCGTTTTCGTCAGTGATTTCAGAAATCTCTAAAACGCCTTCTGACTTTCTACCGACATCGACAAACACTTCGCTGTCTTTAATAGCGACGATTCTACCCTCACCAACTTCATCTCTTTCAGTCTTTTTGTAAGACTCTTCCAACATTGCCGCAAAATCTTCGTTTTCGAATTCTGCGTTTTCTTGAACTTTTTCGTTCACCTTAGGCATCGTATTCCTTTTAAAATAATTTGTGCTTTTAAAAAAAGCACGATTTATAATTATATTGCAAATTTACTTTATGTTTTATAAAAAGAAATGGCTAAATTTTATGATGATATTCTAAAATTTTATATTGAGTTGTTTTGTAAATTTAAACATTGGCGATTGCTTCAAATTTGCCTAACGGCAAATTCTCGCAATGACAATGGAAAGAAATTTGGATTTACAAAGTAATTCAATCTAAATTTGGTAACCAAATGCCGACGATTTTTCGAGCTGTGAAGCAAATTTCGACTGAGATAAGGCTAGTATGCCTATCGAAGGAGAAATTTGCGAACACTTGAAAAAGCTAGGCTGATTTCAAGTCAAAATTTAAAGATTAAAATTTTCTATTTTTGCGATGACTTTTTGAATAATCCAATCCGGTGTGCTAGCCCCTGCACTAATCCCACACAAATTTTTATTTTCAAACCACGAAATTTCTAGCTCATTTTCATTTTCTATTAGGTAGCTATCTTTGCAAAATTTTTGCGAAATCAAAAAAAGCTGCTTTGTGTTTGATGAATTTTTTCCGCCTATGATTATCATTATATCGGCTCTTTCGGCTAGTTCTTTGGCGGCTTCTTGGTTTTCAAGCGTAGCGTTACAAATCGTGTTAAAAACGCGAACTTCACGGACTTTTTTAACTAAAAAATCAACTATTTTCATAAAATTTTCTATTTTTTTGGTCGTTTGCGAAACAACGGCAACCTTGCTTTTAAATTTGATATTTTCAAGCCCACTCTCATCTAAAACCACAAATACCCTGCTTTGGTCTTTGCCGTAAGATTTCACACCTTTTACTTCGGGGTGGTTAGTATCTCCAAAAATGACTATATCATAGCCGTTTTCGCTCATCTCTTCTACGATTTGTTGTGGTTTGGTTACAAAGGGACATGTTGCGTCGATTAGCTCTTTATTTTGTGATTTTAAAATTTCCAAATCGTCCTTTGTGATGCCGTGTGTGCGTATGATTAACTTATTTTCATCGGTAATTTCAGAAATTCCACTAAGGGTTTTGACGCCAAATTTATCTTTTAGCCGTTTTATCTCTTCTGCGTTGTGGATTAGTTCGCCGATAGTTGCGGCAGTTCCTGCACTCTCAGCCATTTTTATGGCTCTTTTTACGCCAAAACAAAATCCACAACTACTAGCAAGCTCAATCTTCAACTTTTGCTCCGATTTGTCTTAAAATATCTTTGAAATTTGGAAATGAAGTAGCGATACACTCGTCATCTTCGATAATCATACCACTTTTTAAGCCCAAAATCGCAAAACTCATCGCAATTCGGTGATCGCCGTGTGGTGTGATGATGGCAGGTTGCAACCCGCAACCACCCGTGATTTCAAAGCCGTCTTCAAACTCCACTACTTCCACGCCACAAGTTTTTAGCCCCTTAACCATAACGCTGATTCTATCGCACTCTTTCACGCGAAGCTCTTTTGCGTTTCTTAGGCTACTTTTTCCGTTCGCACATGCAAATGCAATCGCTAAGGCAGGGGCTTCATCGATCAGCCACGGAATATTTTCGCTAACACTCACAGCTTTTAACGGAGCATAGCTAACTTCTATATCGCCGATTTCTTCGTAAATTTCGCTAGTTTTTTTAAATTTTATATCGGCTCCCATTTGGCGTAAAATTTCATAAGCGTAAGTGCGAGTTTTGTTTAAAAGCATATTTTTTAAAACAATTTTTGAATTTGGAATAATACACGCTGCCACGGCATAGAAAAACGCCGAACTTGGGTCATTTGGCACAAAAATTTCAAGCGGTTTGAGTGGTTTTTGCAAAGGTTTCACGCTTAGAGTTAGCCCGTCCCCGCTAATTTCAGCTCCCATGCCTTTTAGCATTCGCTCTGTATGATCTCTACTAAGCTCAGGCTCACTAAATTTGCAACCATTGCCGTTAAGGCCTGCTAAAATAAGGGCAGTTTTAACCTGCGCTGATGAAATTTTGCTCTCATATTCAAAATATTCTAGCTTTCCGCCTTGTATGGCTAATGGAGCCTTATCGCCGCCGTTTCGTCCGTAAATTTTAGCTCCGACTTTTGCCAAAGGATCGCCTACTCGCTTCATCGGTCTTTCGTTTAGATATTTATCGCCGCTTAGCACAAAAAAGCCGTCCAAACTAGCTAAAAGTCCCATAAAAAGGCGCATAGCGGTGCCTGAATTTCCACATTCGAGTATGCAGTTTGGCTCTTTTGGTTTTTCAGGCGGCATGATACAAACGCAATCGTCCTTGATTTCAACCTTTGCACCCAAATTTTCAACGATTTTTAGAGTGCATTTTGTATCTTCGGCGAAAAGATAGTTTTTGATTTTCGTCGTTCCGCCTGAGAGTAGCGAAAAAATCGCCGCTCTGTGCGAAATCGATTTATCCGAAGCGATATTTGAAATCTCTGCCTTAAAAGCAGAGCTTTGAGCATAAATTTTCATCTTAAATTTAGTCCTAATTTTTCATTTAATGCTTTTAAAATTTTATCCATAATGGCAGCTATATCATCATCTTCAAGCGTTTTTTCCATATCTTGGAAATTGAATTTGATTGTCAAAGAAATGCTATCTTTTAAATTCTCATCTTTGTAAATATCAATCGGCAAGAATTCCTTTAAATTCGCAATTTCTAGCGAATTTATACATTTTTTAATCTCTTCAAAACGCATAGATTTTGGCACGACTAGGCTTAAATCTCTACTAATGCTTGGAAATTTTGAATATGCTTTTGCTTCGATTTTTTCAAATTTCAAAGCAGAAAAATCAATCTCGCAAACATAAGTTTTAGCCAAATCTCGCTTAGCTTCAAAAGCATTATCAACTCTGCCGATAAAGCCCACTTTAACGCCGTTTTGCACGATGTTAGCTTGTTCAAATTCGCTTAGGAAAGGCACAAGCGTTTGCGGAACTTCGCAACTAAATTTGCCGATGATATTTTGGATCAAATTTGCAAAATATATAAAATCAACACTCGCAGGTTTTGCCGAATTTAAAAGCGATTGCTCGTTTTTTAGACCACTGGCGATAAATGAAATTTTTTGGCTTTGAACGCCATTAGCGTCAAAAACGCTTCCAAGCTCAAAAAGCTTAATCGCTCTTTTTGAATTTTTCGTATTTCGCTCGGCACTGCTTAATAAATGATTTATAAGTGTCGGTCTTAGCGTATTTAGCTCGTTATTTATCGGATTTAAAATTTCGATTTTACAAGGTGCATAGCCAAATTCGCTTAGTTTTTCTTTATCGTCAAAAACATAATGAACGCACTCAAAAAAGCCGTTATCGGCTGCTCTTTGGCGTAAATTTTTTGCATTTTTATAATCAAAAAATGTTTGATTTAATCGGTTGCTCTCAACAAATTCAAGCGGTTTTGCCTGAATATTATCAATGCCGATTATTCGCACAATCTCTTCACAAATATCTTGCGAATTGGCGATGTCATGCCTAAATTCAGGCACTTTTACGCTGATTAAATCGCCTTGCGAATTTATCTCAAACCCAAGCCTTTTTAGAATTTTTACAATGTCGCTTGGCGAAATTTCCATTCCGGCTTTTTTATTGATTTCATTATTTGTAAAGCTAACTATATTTGCTTCGCTTTGCGGGGCGATTTTTTGCGTTCCTGCATACAAATTTATGCTTTCGTTTTTTGCCAAATTTGCAAAAATCAAATCAAGTCCTAGCTCTAAATTTGGCTCACTACCCCTGACCGAGCGATAAAGTTGCTCGTCGCCTTTTAGGCTTTTATCTTCGCCTGTTGCTGTTGCGATGATTTCAGGGCGTGTGTAGTTTGCTTCGAGCAAGACGGTTTTTGTGTTTTCATCAGCCTTGAATTCGGCATTTTGCGAAATTCCTGCTAAGGAAATTTGCTTATCACAGCAATAAATTCCGCAATTTCCATATTTTTCTTGATTGATTTTAAGTGCGATTTTATCGCATTTTTCGCAAATTTTATTATAATCATAAGCCCTTATTAAAACCCCCGTTGTATGCACGGCATAATTTATCAAATTTGCGATAAAATTTGCACCTAATAAATCCGCAAAACCCAAACGAAGCGAACGCAACAAATCAAACGAAACTTTTTCTTTTATCTCAAACGCACGATACGCAAATTTGGCATTTATTTTATCGTCGCTGTGAAGCGAAAGCAACCTTCCGATGCCTAAAAGCCCGTCTTGTTCTTCGTAAATTTTTCTATCTTTTAACGGCAAATCAAGCGCAGCGCTTAAATCTCTTGCAACGCCCCTAATGCTTAGACAATCGCTTCTATTTGGCGTAAGATCGACTTCGATAACATCATCGCTAAAAGCTTTAAATTCGCAAAGTTCTTTGCCAAGAGTTAGTTCGCCCATACTGCTATCAAGCACCATTATGCCGTCATTTAGCTTTGGCAAATTTAGCTCAGTTGCCGAGCAAATCATACCATAGCTTTCTACGCCACGAAGTTTGGCAGGTTTTATTTCTAGTCCGTTTGGAAGTACGGCTCCGACTAGACTCACAGCCACAAACTGCCCTGCTGCGACATTTTTTGCACCACATACGATTTGCAAAACTTCGCTTCCAATATCAACTTCGCAAACGCTTAGATGATCGGAGTTTTCATGAGCTTTTCTGCTTTTTACAAAGCCAACCACGACCTTTTTTGGGATTTCAATCTTGCGATAACTATCAACTTCTAGGCCTATCGAATTTAGCGTTTTTAAAAGCTCATCGGTGCTAATGCCTGAAATATCAATCCACTCTTGTAACCACTCTCTTGTAACTATCATTTAAATTGCTCCAATAATCTAATATCGCCTTCAAATAATGAACGCAAGTCAGGTATGCGGTGAAGTAGCATTGCAAAACGCTCCACGCCAAGCCCAAAAGCGTATCCGCTGACATTTTTCCAGCCCACAGCTTTAAAAACATTTGGATCAACCACGCCGCTTCCTAGCACTTCAAGCCAACCTGTTTGTTTGCAAACCCTACAACCTGCACCTTTACAGAAAATACAACTAATATCAACTTCGGTGCTAGGCTCCGTAAATGGGAAAAAGCTAGGTCGAAATCGAACCTTGACATCGCCAAACATATAAACTAAAAATTTTTGCAAAATATCTTTTAAATTTGCAAAGCTTACTTTGTCGCCTTCTTCTACCACAAGACCTTCAACCTGATGAAACATAGGCGTGTGTGTTAAGTCTAAATCTCGTCTAAAAACAGCACCCGGTGCTATCATGCGAATCGGCGGTTTGCCAAATTTCTCCATTGTGCGAATTTGAACGCCGCTTGTATGGGTGCGAAGCAAATTTGAATTATTTAGATAAAATGTATCTTGCATATCGCGCGCTGGGTGGTATTTTGGTAAATTTAACGCTTCGAAATTATGAAAATCATCTTCGATAAGCGGCCCTGTTTCGACGCTAAAATTTTGTGAGATAAAATATTCGATAATCTTATCCATAGTCGCCATTACAGGGTGCAATGCGCCGTTTGCAGCGTTTTCGTTAAACATAGTAACATCGATGGCTTCTGCTTTCATCGCTTCTTTTTGCGCTTTTGTTTCTAAAATCGCCTTTTTTTCGCTGATTAACTCGCCAAAAAAATCTCTTTGTTTGTTTGCGTTTTGTGCAAATTCTCTTTTTTGTTCGTTTGGAACATTTTTGAGATTATTAAAAAGCTCGGTTATGAGCCCTTTTTTGCCAAAAAGTTCAAGTCTGATTTTTTCAATCTCATCAAGGCTTTCGGCATTTTTGATTTTCGCTTCATACTCTTGCAAAGTCTAATCCTTAGTAAAAATTTTCGCTAGATTGTATAAAAAAAATGATAAAAACAAGGTAAAATTTAAAAAATTTGCCTAGAATTTAGCAAATTTTAGTATAATTTTCACGCACAAAATATCTTAAAATTTAGGAGCAAAAAATGACAATTTTCGAAAAAATAGTCGCAGGTGAAATTCCATGCAACAAAGTCCTTGAAACCGATAAATTCCTAGCTTTTCACGATATAAATCCAAAAGCGCCAATCCACATTTTAGCAATCCCAAAAAAATGTTATGAAAGCTTTCAGGTAATGGACGCCGAGCTTATGGGCGAGATGACAAAATTTATCCAAGAAGTCGCCAAAACAATGGGGCTAGATAAAACTGGATATAGACTTATCTCAAACTGTGGCGAAAACGGCGGACAGGAAGTTCCGCATTTACATTTTCACATTTTAGGCGGCACAAAACTCGCATGGGGGCATTTTAGAGACCCAAATACAAAAGATAATTTTTAAATAAATTTTAGCTAACCTTATCGCAAGAATTCGCTGAGTGGCGAATTCTTTTCATTTTAAATTTATTTTATAATTACAAAATATTGCAATATTAAGCTAGAAATCTATTTTATATTTATTGGTAATTTTAAGTAAAAATATGTTTTAATTTGCTTTTAAAGAAAAAGGCTATCAATGGAAAATAAAGAGACGAAATTGCTAAATTTGCATAAAAAAATCAAAAAATACAACTGCTATTTTTTGATTTTTACACTGCTAGTTTCGTTGCAAATTTTTATCTTACCAAACGATATTGTGGAAAAATTTCCTATTTTAAATGAGTTTATAAATTTTATGAAATCTCATTTTGAAATCGTAAATTATTCATACGAAAATTTGCCGACTTTTGTTACATTTTATCTATGCGAAACGAGCCTACTCGGTCTAATTTATGGCGTTTGTTGCTTCATTTATGCTATTTATTTTCTGGGTTTTCATTATGATTTTTGGATAAAATGCAAAAGAGTAGATGACCCCAGCATATTTTTACACGAAAACAAATCCGCCCCAGACCAACTTGTCACTTTGATTTTACGACCACACGAATTTTCGGGTTTGCTCATTAAAAATAGATTTCTTTTTTTGGTTTCGTTATCTTTTTTCCTGCTTATGTGCTATAATCTTATAGAAATAAAAAACAAAAAAGGTTATTTCAATAGCTCAGAAATTCCAAAATTAGAAAATTTGGATTTTTTTATCTTTGGAATTTTTTATGGTTTTGGATTTATTTGGCTTTTTATTACTATTTTAGGTGCTATTTTTGGAATTATCACTTCTTTTGTTGTGTATTTTAAGAAATTGGATTAAAGTTATCATAAGGTCTAGCTATACAAAATTTTGTAATACCAAAATATAGAATAAATTACAAAATAGCTATAAAATAAAAGGTGCGGAAAGCTCCGCACCAAAGTATTGCAAAATAGCGTTGTAACTATTTCGCCAAAGTATTTTTTAGCATCCAAACTTCTTTTTCAAGTTTAGCATACTCGCCTTGTGCGATTGCGACGGTTGTAGCATCGCCTGCTTTTTCAGCTTCGCTTTCAAGTTTTTTAAACTCAGCGATTAGATATTCATCTGCTTTTAATACAGCTTTTAACACTTCTTCGCCTTTGTAACTTGCTTTGCTTATAGTCGGAGCTTTTGCTAGTTTTGTAAGCTCATCGACCTTTACAACTGCCTTTCCGCCAAGTTGCAACGCTCTTTCTGCCATATCATCAAATAAAGTCGCCATGTTTTCATAAGCTTTTTCTGTGTAGGCGTGAATTTGATAAAAATCCATACCTTTTACATTCCAGTGATAATCGTGAAATGCAACAAATAACGCATGAGCGTCAGCTTGGAGCTTGTTTAATTGTTCGATAACCTTTTTCATTTTGTTCTCCTTATGAAATAATTTATGAAATTATAGCAAATGAAACTTAAAAATAAATTATTTTAATTAATAATTTTTATTATTTAATAAAAATTATAAAAATTTGGCGATTTTTATAATGAAATCGCCAAGAAGTGATTTTTGTTATTTTAATTTAATAATGCGATAAACTTCGATTTCTGTCCGCTCAAACGGATCATTGTCGATATAGCCTTCAATTTCGACAAAATCATTTGGAGTTACGACTAAGCCTTGCCAAATTTTATCATCGATTTCAGCTAAAATTCGACTTTTTCCGTCTGTAAATTCATACTTCTCGTGTTTTATTTCACGCACGATTTTTCCGCGTAAAACCGCCCTTGTGTCATCTCTTGCATTTAGTGCTTCTTTCACGCTCATAACTGAAATTTTTGCGTTATCGACGAAACCGCCTTTTTGTGAGTGGTTTTGTTCTGCACCGGCAAAACCGCCGTTAGCGGCAAACGCCGTAGCACAGGCTAATGCTAAGCTTAAAATTACCTTTTTCATCTTTTATCCTTTAAGAAAAAATTTGAAAAATTATAGTTTTATTTCATAAAGAAATCGTTAAGTCTCAAATTTGCTCTTTTAAAATCAAAGATTTTAAAATTCTTTTACCGATTTCCACGCCCGGCTGATCGTAAGTATTTACGCCAAACATAATGCCAACAGCACTAGTTAAAAGCTCAAAATAATAAAACAAATATCCTAAATTTCGCTCATTTAACTCGCTAACTTCGATCAAATCGACACTAATTCCTTCATTTATGAGCGCGTGCATGGTCGCATCACATTGCAAATTTATGATTTCGCTCATGCAAATGCCGTTTGCAAAATCCAAATCATCTAAATTTTCAAGGCTTAAATTTGGAACTTTTTTCTCGCTGTTTTGATCTAAAATTTTTATGAAGGATACTGTTTTATCGCGTGTGCCGTCCATTATGAGCTGTAAAAATGAGTGCTGATCTTTGCTTCCTACTAGCCCTATCGGCGTTAGCCCAAAACGCGTATGACCAAGCTTTTTGCCCAAACTTTCAGCCCAAAGCTGAACATACCAGTCATTTAGTCCTGCCAAACGATCGCAATAGCTAAATAAAACATTTATTTTGGCGTATTTGTGCGTGGCATAATGATAGGCTTTTTGCAAAAGAGTATCATCTTTTTCATCGAAAAAATCAGCCTTGCACTGGGCGCCACCTTGCAAAAGCGCCTTTGCATCAAGTCCTAGCGCTACCATAGGCACAAGCCCAATCGCACTTAAAATGCTAAATCTTCCGCCGACATTTTTTGGGATATTAAAAACCTTTGCATTGTTTTGGTTTGCGAATTTTTCGAGTTTTGAGCCGTTATCGGTGATAAAAATAAAATTTTTGCTAATATCACTAGGCTTGTAAAAATCCAAAATCGCCTTAAAGATCGAAATCGTCTCAACCGTCGTGCCTGATTTGGACGAGATTATAAAAATCGTCTTATCAAATTCGATACTTTGCGTAATCGTATCAAATCTAAATCCGTCGATATTATCTAAAATTCGAAGTCTTGCTCGCATTTTTTTGGCTCTTAAAGCCCTTAAAATGGCTCTCACGCCCACGCTTGAACCGCCGATTCCAACTAGCACGATATTGTCGTAAATTTTGTCTTTGAAAAATTCTTCGGCTTCTTTGATGATCTCATCGCCAAAATTCGGCAAATCATAATACCCGATTTCGCCACTCTCGCTCTCGCTATTTAAGCGTTTTGCGTAGGATTTTATCTCGCTAAATTCGGCTTTTTTAAAAAAAAGACTATTTTTTACCATTTTTCATCATCTCGTAAAAATATTTTGTCGCTTCGACATAACCATCAACAGAACCACAATCAAAGCGTTTGCCTTTAAATTTATACGCGATTACAACGCCGTTTTTGGCTTGATTTAAAAGCGCGTCAGTGATTTGAATTTCGCCGTTTTTACCGGGCGCGGTATGCTCTAAAATCTCAAAAATATCAGGCGTTAGGATATAGCGACCGATGATTGCCAAATTTGATGGAGCCTCGTCAGGTGCGGGTTTTTCGACCATATCGCTAACCATCATCAAGTCATCTTCTATAAATTTGCCACTAACCACGCCGTAGCTTGAAACTTGGCTAGGTTCGACTTCCATAACGGCAACAACCGAACAGCGATATTTTTCATAAACTTTCACCATTTGCGCTAAAACGCCCTCGCCATTTTCATTTACGCATAAATCATCAGCCAAAACCACGCCAAATGGCTCATCTCTGACAAGCGTTCTGCCTGTATAAATGGCATGACCAAGACCTTTCATCTGGCGTTGCCTAGTAAAAGAAAATGTGCAAGTATTCATCAAATCTCTAATTTCTTGCAACAAATACTCTTTTGAAGAGCCAGAAATTTGGTGTTCTAACTCATAGCTAATATCAAAATAATCTTCCAACGCCCTTTTTCCGCGACCACTGACAAACGCCATATTTGTCATACCGGCCTCTAAGGCTTCATCAACGCCGTAGTGAATCAAAGGCTTCGTTAAAATCGGCAACATCTCTTTTGGCAAAGATTTTGTCGCAGGTAAAAATCTCGTGCCATAACCGGCAGCAGGAAAAAGACAAGTTTGTATCATTTTAAATCCTTAAATTTAATCAAAATTTTTGTATTATATCAAAAAAATATTTTGCAAAAGGTAAAAAGTGCAACAAATAACGCAAATTTTTGAAATTTCAAACGAAGTTAAAAAATCCAAATTTATCGCATTTTTAACGCCGTTTAGCGAATTTGACGCACTTTTATCGCGTTTAAAAAACGAGCATCCAAAAGCAGCGCATATCGTTTGGGCGTATCGAATTTTAAACGAATTTAATCAAATCGTGGAAAATCAATCAGATGATGGCGAACCAAAAGGCACAAGCGGAACGCCTTGTTTAAATGCTTTGCGTGGAGCAGAGCTTATAAATACTGCGGTTTTAGTCGTGCGGTATTTTGGCGGGATAAAGCTAGGCACAGGCGGACTTGTTAGAGCGTATGCTTCAAGCGTGAATTTAGCGATAAATTCGGCAACACTTACGCCTTTTGAATTTAAAAAATCTTGCGAATTTTTTGTGCCGTTTAGTTTGATTTCAAAATTTGAACACTTTTTTTCAAAACAAAATTTAAAATTTAATGCCGAATTTAACGACCTTGGCGCAAATTTCAAAGGCGAAATCACAAAAAATGAATTTGCAAATTTAAACGAATTTATCCAAAACCTACAAAACGAAAGCGTTAAATTTAGCGAAATTCCGAATTTTAGTTAAATTTTATTTTAGAATTTTTTTGTAAATTTTGGTGGGCAAGGATGCCCACCCTACGAAACTATATGTAAAGCTTGCTTTGCTAAATTATGTTTTTTTAGATTTTTACTATAATTTCTATCAGATATTTTAACAGGAACATAATATAAAAGCCACAGAATAAACATAACAATAATAGACCTAAAAAACAACCAAATTTGGATCTTTAAAAAACCCAAACACCACAGCAGACCCGAGCCACATTAATAAAAGTGCCAACACAAAGCGTGTTGTACCACTGGTATATTGCACATTTATCGTAAGATATTTTTCAAAATTTTTTACTATATTTTCTTTATCTTTAATCAATTCAGTATATAAGGACTGAGTTTCTCTTTTTAAGTTCTCTAACTTTTCATCAGAAATCATAAGTTCAACAATCATACTAATTTTCCTTTTTATCTTAAAAAATTTTGACCATTAAGCCAAATTTTCTAATAAATTTTCCGTAATCTCAAATGCTTCTGGTGAATATTTTGTTTTGTAAGCCCGAATTTCAGGCATTTTTAATGAGTATTTTTTATTGTTTTTCAAAACTCTATATATAAATCGTGCCACTTTTATGACATTGCTATCAAATTCTCTATCTTTTTCTGAATTTGGGTCATAAACTCTGCAATTTGGAGATAAACAAAATTTTCTACCCAAAGTTATTTTGCTTATATTAATAGGGAAAAAGTTATTTCCATCTAAAATAAATTCCTTAAATTCATCACTATCGCTATCAAAAATCGCCCTGCGTTCTCTCTCATAAGACCAAATTTTATTTTTTCTACACATTATTTTTGTAATTGTATTTTCGCTAGTATCGCAAACACAATCTCTATTTGGTTTATACTCGACTTGCTTTATAAATTTTTCAAATTTTTCATCGACATAAAAATCAATCTTAACACCCGTTGAACCATTTGCATAGTGTGCCCACATTAAATCATTGTTGTTATTTGCGTCAGTAAAAGCACAAATTACCTTGTTATTTTTCGTGGAATATATTTTTTCTATGTCTAATTGTAAATTTTCAAATTCATAACTACACTCATCGACATCATTTAGCTCTCCAAATTTTTTGGCAATAAGAGTAGAATTTTCTAAAATTTCTCTAAAATAGCAATTTGATTTTTTAGCCCAAAAACTGCAAAAATCATCATTTTTGTTATATTCTAAAGCCTTAAATTTTGAATACATTCCTTCTTCTGATTTTTCCATTGCAATCCTAAAATTTCTAAAATAATCTTAGGATTTTACCGATATATATATGTATATATGCTTAAATAAAAAAATTTTGTTTTATATGTTCGAATTAATAATGGAATTAAATTTTAAATTTTTTCACAAATTCTTTTTCGTTTTCGCACTTCATCGCTTCGCTCATAATGGCGATATTATCGGCTCCGCTTTCAATCGCAAAGTGGAAATTACTAGAATTTATCCCGCCAAGGGCGTAAATTTCGCCGCGGTAAAACTCACGCACATTGCGAATTAAACCTAGCCCCTTTGGCTCTAAATTTGCTTTGCAATCTGTCGGAAAAATATGGCTTAAACAAAGTGCATTTGCACCCAAATTTAGGGCAAGTTTAGCTTCATCTATGCTATGAACTGAGATTACGATTTTTTCAAATTTGGCTAAATTTTGATTAGAATTTTGCTCTAAAATTTGCAAAGGAAGCCACACAAATTTATACTTCATTTTAAAAGCTAAATCCAAAAAATTATGCAAAAAAAGACGAACGCCAAAATGGTTGCAAATTTGCAAAACTTCGCAAAAAAGTGCGCAGTATTCGCTCTCGTTCAAATTTTTCTCACGCAAGATTATTTCGCTAATCCCGGCTTCGCAAAGGCGTGAAATTTTCTCTTTCAACGCTTCTTTTCCGCCACAAAGCTCTAAATTTGAAATCGCCGTGATTTTCACTTTTTCGCTCCAAATTTCGCAAATTTACAGATAAATATACTCGCTCATCAGTGGCGCTAACCCCGCACCCCTAATCGCAGCACAAACCTCAGCCACGCTTCTGGCGTCATCTATCTCAAACTGCTCGTCGCCCTTTTTTTGGCTGTGTCCGCCGATACCGACACTAACTCCTGCTGAAATTTTATTTGTGGCGATTTTAATCGCTTCATCTCTAAAACCAGCTCTTTCGCGCGTCGAAATCGTAATATTCGCACTAGAGATTAGTAGGCGATATGCTGTAATCACCTGCAAAAGCTCCTTTTCATGGACATCTCGCGGATTGATTTTATTATTATTTATTATCGGTCGCAGTCTTGGGACTGAAAAGGCGATCTCGGCGTGCGGGTATTTTTGTTGCAACAAATACGCGTGCGCGCCCGTAGCAAAGGCGTCCTTGCGAAAATCATCAAGACCTAAAAGTGCCGCAAAGCCCACTCCGCGCATACCGCCCATTATCGCCCTTTCTTGGGCATTGAAACGATACGGGAAAATTCGCTTATTGCCTTCTAAATGCAGTTTTGCGTATTTTTCCGTGTTGTATGTCTCTTGGAAAACGGTTACAAAATCCACGCCTGAGTTATGCAAGATAGCGTATTCATCGGAATTTAAAGGATAAATCTCCACGCCTACGACCTTGAAATATTTTTTGGCGATTTCACACGCATGGGCGATATAACTCACATCGCTATCAACCCTGCTTTCGCCTGTTAGCACCAAAAGCTCTTCAAGTCCGCTCTTTTTTATCGCTTCGTATTCGGCTATTAGCTCATCATCGCTAAGCTTGGCTCTTTTAATTTGATTTTTTTTGCTAAATCCGCAATACACGCAGTTATTATCGCAATAATTTGAAATGTAAATCGGCGTAAAAAGCGAGATATTATTGCCAAATTTCGCCCTAGTTTCACTCATACTCGCCCTTGCTAACTCTTCTAAAAATTTAGCCCCGACTACGCTTAGAAGTGCGCCAAAATCGTCTAAATTTCTATTTTTTTTCTCTATCGCCCTTAAAACATCGGCTTCATTATAAGCGTTTGGGTCGTAATTTTGCCTTAAATTTAGCACTTTTTGCATTAAGCTATCATCTATAACCTGCATGTGTTCTAGGTATTTCATGTGGTCTATTTTTTCCATTTTAATCCCTTAAAAAGCCTGTTAGCGGAGAACTTGCCACAGCAGTATTTCGCACGGAGCCAAATTTGGCATTATAGGCGTCTCGCCCCGCATTTATCGCATTTGCAAAGGCTTTTGCCATTTGGACTAAATCGCTAGAAGTGGCGATTGCGGTATTTACCATGACAGCCGCACACCCCATTTCCATAGCTTCACACGCTTGGCTTGGGCGACCAATACCGGCATCGACGATGATTGGCAAATCCACTTCGCTAACTAAAATTTCAATCATATCTCTCATCATAAGCCCACGATTTGAGCCGATTGGCGCACCAAGCGGCATTACAGCGGCTGCTCCTGCGTTTTTTAGGCTACGAGCCACATTTAAATCAGCGTGCATATACGGAAGCACGATAAATCCGTCATTTGCTAGAATTTCGGTCGCTTTAATGGTTTCGTAATTATCGGGGAATAAAAATTTGCTATCTGTGATAATCTCGATTTTGACGAAGTCCCCACAGCCTAGCTCACGGGCTAGTCTTGCGATACGCACGGCTTCTTCTGCGTTTCTAGCACCGCTTGTATTTGGCAAAAGCGTAACGCTTTTTGGTATGAAATTTAAAATATTTCTCTCTTTGCTCTCGCTTACTCTACGAAGCGCTAAGGTTACGATCTCACACCCGGCATTATGGACACAGGCTTCTATCATCTCATGGTCGAATTTGCCAGAACCCATTATGAAGCGAGACGAAAATTCCTTGCCACCTAAAATCAATTTATCCATTTGAGTTTTCCTTTTGATTTTTTGTTGATTTTTATGTGAAATTATACAAAGAAAATCTGAATTCATTGTAAGGCTTGGTAAAATGGGCTAAATTTGGGGTGTTTGGTGGTTTTAAAAACTCTTTTTTGTCATTGCGAGACGATGAAGTCGGCGAAGCAATCGCCAAAATTAAAATTACCTAAATGTAAATTTGCTTGTGGGTTATTCAAAATTTGGCGATTGCCACGAAACTGCTACGCAGTTTCTCGCAATGACAATGGAAAAAATACTATTTTAATTTTTCAACATAATTTCTTTTAAAGTCCGTTCATTAAATTTTATTACATCATCTACAAAATCTGTAAAAATAGCACTAACTCCAATATTTTTTAGCAAATTTAATAATTCATTTGTGTTATTAATATTTTTTGGCAAGGTATCTTTTTTTATAGTCCAAACATGAATTTTCATATTTTTTTTCTGCAAATTTTTGGCAAATTCAGTTGGTTGTTTTGTTTCAAAATTTATCAAAGAATTAATATCAACTCCGACAATATCAGTGATTTCCCGTATATTATCAATATCTGCACAAAGTTTATTTTTATAATTTTTGGCTTCACTGCCACAACCAGATATTAAAAATACCAAAGGTAAATCCATATCTAATTTTGGAAATAATTCCGTTTTTATTCGTCTAAGCTCATTAAGTTCAAAGGTTTGTAAAAAAATTAAATCATTTTTATTTTTGTATCCGTATTTTTTAAGAATTTGCAAAACAGCCAAGCTTATATCTTTTCCGTTTTTTCTATAAAAGCTAGGTCGCTTAATCTCTGGGTAAATTCCTATTTTTTTACCCATTGATTTTTCAAGCCCTTGTATAAATTCAATTTCTTCCTCAAAAGTATGAAATTTAAAGTTCGATTTATAAAGCGGAAATCTGTCTTTGTATTGTGGTAAATTTGGATTATCTTTTTTAAACTCGCTCGTAACAGTTAAAGATTTTATTTCATCTAGCGTAAAATCAATCGGTTCAAATTTATTATTTTGTCGAATTTTTTGTGGATATTTTGCACGGACATCACTCACTAACTCAAATTCATGAGCTACTATCAATCCATCATCACTACTCATGTGTATATCTTGTTCTAAAAAATCAGCACCCAAACCTACCGCAAGAGCTTTTGCTTCAAGCGTATGTTCCGGCAAATAACCACTAGCGCCTCTATGAGATATAACTAAAAATTTAAAGTCATCTCCGATTTTAGAATTTTTTGTAAAATTTAGTAAAATCCCCCCTATCACAAGAAAAAGAACAAACAAAACAAACTTATAGCTATTTGGCATTTTATTATTTCCTTCCTAATTTTTTTGCTATCAGTTAAATTTTTAAATTCTAAATTTTATTCAAAATCGCCGTTATCACGGCGTTTGCTTGATGGGCGGCGCAGGTTATGACATGGGGTGCGATAAGCCCTGCACTCATATCGCTTTTGCCGTCGCCACAAAGATATAAATTCGCCCCAAATTTGCGAGTTTGAATAGAATTTGCCTCCCCAAGACCAGCCATACCCGAAGCGCAAACAAAAATTTTATCTTTATACTCAGCCGATAAATTTGCTATCATCGCCTTATTTTCGGCTCCGTCGAAGCACTCGCAGATGATTTTTTCGTCCCGTAAAATTTCACGCACATTTTCACTAGTGATTTTTTCGCCACAAATTTGCACTTTCGCATAAGGGTTAATACCCAAAATTTGCTCTTTTAAAGCTTCTATTTTTTGGCTTCCTAAATGCTTTAAAAAATAGTGTTGGCGATTTAAATTTGATGGCTCGACAATGTCAAAATCGATAATAAAAAACTCGCCTACCCCAGCGCGAGTTAGCATTATAGCAACATTTGAGCCAAGCCCGCCTGCTCCTAGTATGCAAACTCGTGCGCGTGATAAAATTTCACTCACACCACGCGGATTTCGCGTGAAAATTTCAGCTCTAAATTCGCTTTCGTTTTTTAAATTCATCATCCACCGCCCACAAATTCAACTATTTCATAAATTTTAAAATCTGAAATTTGCGAACTTTTCCATAAATCTTTTTTCAAAATCTCTCCGTCAGCTTCCACGGCGATAAAACGCAAATTAAAACCATATGAAATCAAAAATTCTTCCACGCTCATATCAGCGTCAAATTCGCACTCACGCCCATTTATACGCACTTTTATCATCACTCTTCTCCCAAACTCGCTCTGTATTCTTCGTAAGTCCCACGAAAATCCACAATCTCGCCGCCCCCTTTAAGGTGCAAAATTCGGTTCGCAAAAGCGTCAATTAACTCGCGGTCGTGGCTAACGCAAATCACGCTTCCTGCGAAGTTATAAAGTGCTTCGCCAAGAGCAATAATCGCCTCCAAATCAAGGTGGTTGTTTGGCTCATCAAGCACCAAAAAATTTGGCTTAGTTAGCATTAGTTTGCTTAGCATTACGCGGTGCTTTTCGCCACCGCTTAACGCACCCACGCTTTTTTCTTGCTCAGCTCCGCTAAAAAGCATTCGCCCAAGGCACTTGCGAATTTCGTCTAAATCCTTGTTTTTGGCGTCTTGCAAATACTCATAAAGCTTCAAATCGCCCTTAATTTTGTTATTCGTATCTTGTGCGAAATAGCCGCTCTCAATAGTCGCTCCGATATGAATCGTGCCGCTATCTTGCCCCATTTCACCCACTATCATGCGACAAAGTGTCGTTTTGCCCACGCCGTTTTTGCCGATGATAGCGACCTTATCGCCTTTTTCGAGTTTAAAATCAAAATCCTTACAAATTATCGTTTCGCCAAATTTTTTATTTATCCCTTTAAGCTCCAAAATTTCGTTGCCGATCTCGCGACCCAGCTTAAACAAAATGCTCGGATCCCTACGACTTGAAGTCGCAATCTCGCTAATATCGAGCTTTTCGAGTAGTTTTTGCCTTGAAGTGGCTTGTTTGGCTTTGCTTGCGTTTGCGCTAAAACGAGCGATAAATTTCTCTAACTCAGCCTTTTCTTTAAGCTGTTTGTCTCGCTCCATTTGGGCTTGTTTGGTTAGCAAATTTGCCGCGATATACCAGTCGTCGTAGTTTCCGCTAAATTTGCGAATTTTGCGAAAATCAACATCTAAAATGTCCGTGCAAACGCGGTTTAGGAAGTGGCGGTCGTGACTGATGACCACGAGAGTGCCATCATGGCGGTTTAATTCAAATTCTAGCCACGAAATCGCTTCAATATCAAGGTTGTTTGTCGGCTCGTCCAAAAACAAAATGTCAGGTTTTGGGAATAAAACTTGCGCGAGTAAGACCTTGAATTTATCGCTAGTTTCGGCCTCGCTCATTTTTTTGTCAAATTCATTTAGCCCCAGTGAGCTAAGGATTTTTTCAATCCTGATTTCATATTCGTAGCTTGGGTCTTCTTCGGCGCATATCATTTCAAGCTCAGCCAAGCGATTGTTGATTTCGTCGGTAAATTCGGTGCTTTCGTAGAGTTTTTCTTTTTCTTTGACGGCGTTGTAAAGGCGTTTGTTGCCATAAAGCACGGCATCTTTTAGCGTAAATTCTTCAAATGCAAACTGATCTTGCCCCAAAACTCCGATTTTAAGGCCACTATCGACGGCGATTTCGCCGCTTGTGTGTTCGACTTCGCCACTTAAAATTTTAAGGAAAGTCGATTTTCCTGCGCCGTTTGCGCCGATAAGCCCGTATCTGTGCGACCTATCAAGGCCTAAATTTACATTTTCAAACAAAAGCTGTTTGCCAAATCTATGCGTCAAATCTTTAATTTCTATCATTTTTGTCCTTTTGAAATTTAAAATCTTAATTATACAAAAAAAGGCTAAAATTTCCTACTTATCCACTATAATCATTATCCAACGCGATTAAGACTTCATAGTCGCTAAATTCATTTGCCACTTTTGCTACGATTTGACGATATAGCTCGTCTCTACTTGGTGCGTCAAAGTCGATAATCATATCAAAACTAATGATTTTTTCGTCCAAATTCACATAAAATCCGTGCATTTGAAGCACGAATTTATCGCTAAAAACAAGTTTTTTAATCGCCGTGTGAATGCTTTTGATTTGCGGATTTTTAAGATTTATCGCATAAATACCAACCGCGTCAATCACAACGCTAAATTTGGTAAAAATTTCTCTTTGGATTCGCCTAATAAGCGTATCTATTTCACCTGCGGTCATATCTTCTGCCACTTCGATATGAACGCTTCCTAGCATTTTATCAGGACCATAGTCGTGAAACATCAAATCATACGCACCCAAAACGCCATTAATGGAGCGAATTTCTTTATAAATCGCCTTGATAGTTTCCAAATTCGGACGAGTGCCGAGAATTTTATTTATCGTGTCTTTTAAGATTTCGGCTGCCGTTTTGATAAGCAGTAGCGAAATTACCACGCCCAAATACGCTTCCAAACTCACGCCAAAAAATATAAAAATAAAAGCAGCCACTAGCGTAGAAAATGAAACCAAAGTATCAAATTTAGCTTCAAGGCCACTAGCGATTAGCGAATCTGAATTTGCTCTAACGCCCATTTTCTGCGTATAAATTCCTAAAAATAGCTTCACAACCACCGCCACAGCGATGATAATAAGTGAAACATTATCATATTCAGGAAGCTCCGGCGAAATAATTTTTTTCACCGAACTAATAACCGCCGTAAAGCCCGTATATAGGATAATCATGCCGATAGTTAGAGCCGTGAGATACTCGATTCTACCATGTCCGTAAGGGTGGTCTTTGTCTGGCTTTTTCCCGGCAAGTTTAAGCCCGATAATCGTAATCACTGAGCTTAGAGCGTCGCTTATGTTATTTATAGCATCAACCATAATCGCAATCGAATTTGTAAAAAATCCAATCGCACCCTTAAACGCCGATAAAATCACATTTGTAATAATGCCGATAATGCTTGTTTTTAAGATAATCTTATCTCGGCTGATAATCTTTTCAGGGATTTGCACCTATTTTCCTTAAATTTTTTTAGTGATTTTATCAAAAATATCTTAAATTTGATAAAGTAAAATTTAAATTTGCTTGATTTTTGGATTAAAATTCGCCCCATAAGCGTAGGTATAAATTTTAAAATATTCATCAAATTTGGCATTTTTGCGGTTGCTTAAAAGCTCCATTTTTACGCCCCAAAGGCTGATTTTTATGCCTGTGTCAAATAATCCGTTTTTAAGATAAAATCTTTTGCGCCTAAATTTGTTTGACTTTTCAAAATTTTCTAAATTTTCAGTGCTTTCTATTTCGCAAAATATAGTTTTATTTTCATAAATTTGCATTAAATTTGCTAAAACTGTCCCACCGATTTTTTGTGCTTTGAATTTTGGTAAAATCGCCAAATAATCAATCAACACAGCACCAGGCGAAATCAAACTAACACAAAGCCCTACAAATTTGGCATTTTTATAAACGGCATAAATTTCGCCCTTTTGCTCGGCACATGATCGCAAAATCATCGCAAACGGCTTTCTCTCGCATTTTGGAAAAGAACGCTTATAAAGCGTTTTTATCTTTTTTAACTCGGTTTTGCTAAGTTTTGTTTTTAAATTTATCATTGCCAAATCAACTAAATTTATGCCAAATTTAATCAAATTTGCTTTTTTCGAATATTCGTTATCGTCTCGCCGCCGATTGCGTAGTTATCGGTGCTAAGCTCATCGATGATGACGACGCAGGTTTTCTCACCACGGCCGACGACTTTCACAAAAGCGTTTGTTAATTCCCTAGCTAAATTTTGCTTTTGTTCCACGCTCAAACCGCCATCTTCGATCGTCATTTTTACATTTATAAGTGGCATTTTTATCCTTTATCTTACGCAAACGGCGAAAAATTCGCCGTTTGGTTAAATTTACATTTGCGGTTGAATTGCGGAGTTGTCAGCTAAATTTTCTCTTTCGATTTTTTCTAATGCCGATATTAATGCTCTTGCAGCCTGTTCGTAGCGTTTTGAGCTAACCGAATTTGGCTCATAAAAGCTGATTGGTTTGCCCTTGTCGCCGCCTTCACGGATTGCGATTTCGATTGGAATTTCCCCTATTACTTCGGTTTTGTATTTTTTAGCTAACTCCGCCGCACCGCCACGACCGAAAATATCGTATTCTTTGCCGTTATCAGGGCAGATAAATCCGCTCATATTTTCGATGATTCCAGCAATCGGAATATGTAGTTTTTCAAACATATCAAGGCTTCTAGCGCTATCATCAAGTGCTACGATTTGTGGCGTGGTTACGCAAATTCCTGCACTTACCGGAACGCTTTGAGCTAGTGTGATTTGCGCATCGCCGGTTCCTGGTGGCATATCGATAAATAAAATATCCAAATCGCTCCACGCAACATCTTTTAAAAGTTGCTCGATTGCCTTCATTATCATAGCACCTCGCCAGATTAAGCCTTGTCCTGCTTCAATCAAAACGCCCATGCTCATCATCTCAACGCCGTGAGTTAAAATAGGATTTAAGCGTTGTCCGATGATTGTTGGTTGTGTGTTTTCTTCGCCTAGCATTCGTGGCATATTTGGTCCGTAAATATCGGCATCTAAAACGCCCACTTTTTTACCCAATTTAGCTGCACTAATCGCTAAATTTAGCGTAGTCGTGCTTTTACCAACGCCACCTTTGCCGCTACTTATCATCACAAAATGTTTGATTTGCGGAGCGATATTTTTTCCACTTCGTGAGTTGCTTCGTTCTTCCGGGATTTTTGGCGTTTTTATGACGATTTCACACTCGATTAGAACCTTTGAAATATCACTTTTTAGCGTGTTTGCTATTTGTGGATTTGAACTTGGAATTTCAATTTCCACAAAAACCCTATCGCCGACTTCGACATTTTTAACAAAACCAAAATCCACAATGCTTTTTTCAAAGCCCGGATAAATCACGCTTTTGAGTTTTTCTAAAACTTCGTTTTTGTTCATTTTTGACCTTTTTTGTTAAATTTTTCTCGCAATTATATTATAAATTTATAAATTTTTACGCCAATTTTAGCCGTTTAAATAGCCAGTAACTTTGGCTGAAAAAGTGCTTGGCACGAGCCTAGTTAGCAAATTTGCTAGCCACATAAATCTGCCGTCATACACTAGCGTTTTTCCCTTTTGCATGGCTTCAAAAGCCCTTTTTGCTACGGCGTTAGCGTCATCGCTTCGTGCAAAAATTTTAGCATTTTTTACATTTGCCCTTTCGCCAAAATTTGTGGCAACCGGTCCAGGGCAAAACGCCGTTACGCTGATATTTTTTTCACGCAACTCTTCGGCAAGTGCGACCGAGAAATTTCGCACAAATGCCTTACTTGCGTAATACACGCTCATTTTTGGACCAGCCGTAAGCGAAGCGGCAGAAGCGATATTTAGGATTTTTCCACCGCCATTATTTAGCATTAAATTTAAAAAATAGTGCGTTAAATTTAGCAAACTTGTTATATTCACGGCTATCATTTCGTTTTGTTTTTTTATGTCACATTTGCTAAATTCGTCGTGGTCGCCAAAACCTGCATTATTTATCAAAATGTCAATTTTTAGGTCGTTTTCTTTGCAAAATTTGCAAATTTGCTCCACGCTTTGGGATTTAGCTAAATCTGCCCCTATCACAAAAACTCTCACACCAAATTTAGCTTCGATTTCGCTTTTTAGGGCATTTAAATTTGCTAAATTTCGTGCCGTAATAACCAAATCATATCCGCTCTCGGCACAAATCCACGCAAATTCGCGCCCCAAACCGCTACTAGCTCCCGTAATTAAGGCAGTTTTATTCATTTATTCTCTTTTGGAAAGTGTTCGCAATTTTGCTCTGCGATTTGTTTTGAAATCTTGTAAGCACAAAATTTTGGCCCACACATAGAGCAAAACTCAGCTTCTTTGAAAACTTCTTGCGGAAGGCTTTCATCGTGAAGCTCTCGTGCTTTTTCAGGGTCAAGTGCTAGTTCAAACTGCTTGTTCCAGTCAAATTTATACCTAGCATCGCTCATAGCGTGATCTCGCTCGATCGCTCCAACCCTACCAAGTGCGACATCTGCTGCATGGGCTGCGATTTTATGAGCGATTATGCCATCTCTAACATCTTTTGCGTTTGGCAAACCCAAATGCTCTTTTGGCGTAACATAGCAAAGCATGCTAGCCCCGTGAAAGGCTGCCATTGTCCCGCCAATCGCACTTGTGATATGATCATACCCTGCGCCGATGTCTGTCGGAAGCGGTCCAAGTATGTAAAACGGAGCGTCGTTGCAAAGTCTTTGCTCTTCTTTCATATTAAATTCAATCTGATTAAACGGCACATGACCGGGGCCTTCTATCATAACTTGAACATTTTTTGCGTTTGCTCTAATTGCAAGTTTGCCAAGCTCGGCAAGTTCGCTCATTTGGGCTTCGTCTGTGGCATCATACAAACAACCCGGTCGCAAACTATCGCCCAGTGAGAGCGAAACATCGTATTTAGCGCAAATATCGCAAATGGCGTCAAAATTTTCGTAAAACGGATTTTCTTTGTGGTGTTTCATCATCCAACTAGCCATCAGTGAGCCGCCTCTACTTACTATTCCCATTTTGCGTTTAGCGACAAGCGGCATAAATTTAAGCAAAAATCCAGCGTGAATAGTGAAATAATCAACGCCTTGACGAGCTTGTTTTTCGATACAATCAAGCATAATTTGCGGCGTTAGATTATCTAAATCCTTAATATCATGGATAATTTGATAAATCGGCACCGTGCCGATAGGAACGGTAGAATTTGCGATAATCGCACGGCGAATTTCATCTAAATCCCCGCCCGTGCTTAGATCCATAACCGTATCTGCACCGTATTTGATAGAGATTTTTAATTTTTCAATCTCTTCGTTTATATCGCTAGCTAGGGCCGATGAGCCGATATTTGAGTTGATTTTGCATTTTAATGCCCTGCCAATGCCCATGGGAACAAGATTTGCGTGGTTTATATTTGCAGGGATTATGAGTTTTCCATGTGCGATTTGTGAGCGAATAAATTCAGCTTCCAAGCCTTCGATTTTGGCTACAAATTCCATTTGCGGAGTGATTACGCCTTGCTTTGCGTAATACAGTTGTGTAGGCGTTTTGTCGTTTTTGATTTTATCTTTCCAATCCATTTTTTACCTTTTATAAAATTTCGGTTGATATACTACAATAAAAAACCAAAATTTACTCTTTTTTTGTGTTTATTTCTGTAACATCGTTTCAAAAAAAATTTTAAAAAAAATGTAAATTTGTAATTTTTATATTAAATTTAAACTTAAAAATTTTAAATTTAGCATTAATTTATGACGATTTTAGTTTTAAAGTGTATAATTTCGTAACATTTTCAAAAATTTTAGGAAAACAAAATGGCTAAAATATCACTCGTTTTACTTGCAGCAGGTAATTCAACTCGCTTTGCTAGCCCCGTAAAAAAGCAGTGGCTACGCATAGGAGACAATCCACTTTGGTTACATGTCGCAAAAGATTTGCAAAAAAAAGCAAATTTCGCAAAAATCATAATCGTCGCAAATGAAGCAGATTTAGACTATATGCGTAAATTTAGCGATGAATTTGAATTTGCTATCGGTGGTGATTTACGCCAAATTTCGCTTAAAAATGCGCTTGAAAAAGTGCAAAGCGAATTTGTGTTAGTTAGCGATGTTGCAAGGGCTGAGATTTCATCAAATTTGATAAACTCACTACTTGAAAATTTAGGCAAATTTGATTGCGTAAGCCCGTATCTAAGCGTAAATGATACGGCGTATTTGGGCGAAAACGAGATAAAAAGAGATGAGATTAAGCTAATTCAAACTCCACAGCTTTCACGCACAAATTTGTTAAAAAAAGCCTTACAAAGCGAGAAAATTTTCACAGATGATAGCCTTGCGATAAAAAGCGTAGGCGGGACCTTGGGCTTTGTAAAAGGCGAAATTTCGGCTAGAAAGATTACGCATATTTCGGATTTAGCAAATTTTGATTTTACACCTACTTCAAAAGATATTTTTTGCGGAAACGGTTTTGATGTCCATGCCATGCAAAACGGCGAATTTATCACACTTTGTGGCGTAAAAATCCCTTGCGAGTATTCGCTTATAGCTCATAGCGACGGAGATGTGGCGATTCACGCCCTAATTGATGCAATGTGTGGGGCAGCAGGAATCGGCGATATAGGCGAACTTTTCCCTGACACGGACGACGCCTACAAAGGGATTGATTCAAAAATTTTGTTACAAAAAGTAACATGTAAGATAAATTCTTACGGCTTTGAAATCGTAAATGCCGACATTACAATAATGGCACAAAAACCAAAACTAAGCCCATACAAAGAGCAAATGCGAAAAACTTTGTGCGAAATTTTAGGCACAAAAAAGGTAAATGTCAAAGCGACCACAACCGAAAAACTAGGCTTTGTAGGGCGAAGCGAGGGCATTGCCGTCATAGCAAATGTAAATTTAAAATATTTTGATTGGGAAAAATTATGCGAGTTTTGATAGTCGAAAACGAAATTTATCTAGCCCAAAGTATCGCTAGTAAATTGGGCGAAGAAGGCTATGAGTGCGAAATCGTAAGCAATGTAAAAGACGCTCTAAATACGAAAAATTCAATCGATGCGGTTTTGCTTTCAACTAGTCTAAACGGGCAAAATATCTACCCGATTATCGAAAAATTTAAGAATTCGATTATCATTTTGCTCATTTCATATATCAGCAATGACACAGTTTCAAACCCGATAAAAGCAGGAGCCGATGATTATATACAAAAACCATTTATGATTGAAGAATTAGTTCGTAAAATCAAACATTTTAAGGAATTTAAAGCCCTAAAAATAATGAATAAAACCTGTATGGATTATATAAATTCAAATTTCGCAGCCATAAAAACCCCAAATTACGATATAAAAAAGCTTAAATTTCCCCTTGTAATACGCACTGCAAAGCAAATTTATGCCGACGGATTTGTATTTTCTACGATGAAAGAATTTGATAGAAGTTTTGGTATTGTATCTATGGATAACGAAAACGCTTTTGAACTGATAAAAGAAAAAATCAATATGTCAGCACTTTATCTTCAAAATTTTCAGTTAGTCATGCCAAATGAGCGAGAAAAATTTTTTAATCTAATATCGAAAAAAATGGTTATAATCTCGACAACAGATTTAACAGATACATTTCCCTTTGAAACACTAAATATCGCTTCTAGCGAAGCCGATTTTGGTTTAAAAGAGATAATGAGCGTTGATGGTTATATCAAATTTGTAATATCGACATACCAAAATGTCCTTCCTGATACCGAGCTATCGCAAAAGCTTGGTATGACACGAAAATCACTATGGGAAAAGAGAAAAAAATATGGTATCGCAAGAAAAAAATAAAATAATCCTAAATCAAGAGATTTTTGGCACACTTTGTCTTATAAAAAACGGTGCTTTGGGGAAATTTACAAAACTAATGAATAAAGAGCAAATTTCGCAAAGCATAATAGATAATAAATTTCAAAATGAACCAATGCCGTTTGTTTTTATGTTTGCGCCAAATGATGAAATTAGCCAAGAGACGATAAAAAATGCCAAAAAAAATGAGAAAATTCCGCTTTATTTAGGTAAAAAAATCATAGGCGAAATTATTTGCGAAACTGTTTTTGAAACCAAAGAATTTGATGATATTGTTAGTATTTTTGATATTAGTAACCCAAAAAAAATGACAAATAAAATTCACGGCAAACTAGCACTTAGCGGCGAATTTAACATTTTTGAAGATAAATTAGCAAATTCACTCAAAAACATAAACAATCTCAAAAACGACCTTAACGCTCAAAAAATAACGGCGCTTTTTTTGACCGCAGATCCGCTTCACAGGGTCCATGAAAGGCTTATTAGACTAACGATAGACAAAGCTGATTTTGTGATTATTTTTCTCATACGAAGTCAAAAAACAGATAAGCTCCCTTATGAACTTCGCCAAAAAACGCTTGAATATTTTGTAAAAACATTTTTGCCGACAAATCGCATATCTATCATCCCGCTTCACAATACGCACATTTTTACTGAGCATAAATTCCCTGAACTAGAATGTATCGTCGCTAGGAATTTTGGAGCAAATAAGCTTGTTTTGGGGCAAAACCATGAGCATATCGGGGCGTTTTTTGATTCAAATAAAATTCACACTATTTTAGATAGCTACAAAAATAGTTTCGATATGGAAATTTTAGTAATGCCTGAGTTTGTATATTGTAACGAGTGCAAAACCCTTGTTAGCACCAAAAGCTGTCCGCACGGACATCATCATCACACAAAATACCACACACAAACGCTAAAAGCACTTTTAAGGCAAGGTATTATGCCGCCGTCAATTTTTATGCGCAAGGAAATTTCAGCTATGATTTTGAGCGAACTTTTTCCAAATCGTTTTGAAAATTTGCAAAAAATTTACAACGACCTTTTCCCAAATAACGGCATCTTGGAAGCACGCGATGAAAAAGAATTTTATGAAGAGCTTATGAATTTATATCAAACAAGCTCACTCAAATAAAATTTAAATAATCATAAAATATTCAATATAAAAATTTGCGAAGCAAATTTTTATAAAATCAAATTTTGAAAAAGCAAAAGCTTTTTCAAAATTTGCTACTTCTAGCGTGCAGGGGTTGGGGGTTGTTAAGGGGGAAGGGGGCGCTTCGCAAGTCAGCCCACTTCCCCCTTAAAAAATAGTTTAAATTTGCAATAAAAATAAATAGTAAAAATCATTGAAAAATTTAAGTATAATAGCACTTTTGATATTTAAAAATTTAAGGAAATTTATGCAAAAACTTTTTGTAACATTTTTTGGCGTTGGACTTTTAAGGCCGGCTCCTGGCACTTGGGGAAGCATTGCAGGGGCTATTGTCGCACTGCCGATTTTGATATTTTTGGGCGTAAATACGCTTTTTTTGGTTTCTTGTTTGCTTTTTTTAATCTCAATTAGCATTATAAACGAATATGAAAAAAAATGTGGCTCACATGATAACTCAGAAATCGTCATCGACGAAATCGCAGGAGTTTGGATAGCTATGTCAATCTCAGGCTCGATAGGCGAGATTTTTTCTTTGAATTTTGCTCCACTTATAGATGGATTTAACGGAATTTCGTGGCTTGGCGTGATACTTTCGGTTGTATATTTTAGAATTTTTGACATTTGGAAACCATCTATTATCGGCAGAGTCGATAAAAGCGTTAAAGGCGGACTTGGCGTTATGAGCGATGATATACTAGCCGGATTTTTTGCAGGAATCGCCGTTTTAATCACTATTTCGCTAATGATAAAATTTGGAGCTTCAAATTTGATATTTTAAAGCAGATTTTTAAGCCAAAATTTACAAATTTTTCATTTTTGCGATTTCATCACGCAATGCAGCGGCTTTTTCGAATTCCAGCGCAGCAGCAGCTTCAAGCATTTGTTTGCGAAGCTCTTTTATGATTTTGGCTCGTTCATTTGCCGGCATTTTTTCTAATTTTTTCGCTTTGGTTAAAATTTCAGCCCCATCATCAATTTTTAGGCTTTCTTCTATATTTCTACTTGCCGAGTGTGGCGTTATGCCGTGAGTGCGGTTGTATTCATCTTGGAATTTACGCCTAGCCGTGGTTATATCGATAGCACTTTGCATTGAGCGGGTGATTTTTTTGCAAAACATCACAGCCTGCCCGTTTAAATTCCTAGCAGCCCGTCCCATAGTCTGAATAAGGCTGGTTTCCGAGCGCAAAAATCCCTCTTTGTCGGCGTCAAAAATCGCAATCAAACTAACTTCGGGCAAATCTAACCCCTCACGGAGCAAATTTATACCGATTAGCATATCAAATTCGCCACTTCTTAACCCGCGAATTATCTCATTTCGCTCTATCGCGTCGATGTCTGAGTGCATATATTTGACCTTGATACCGAGTTCAAGGTAGTATTTGCTAAGCTCTTCTGCCATTTTTTTTGTTAGCACGGTTACTAAAATTCGCTCATTTCTAGCTATGACCTTTTTTGCCATGTCGTGCAGAATTTCGACTTGATTGTCGCTATCTTTTATGAGAATTTCGGGGTCTAAAAGCCCTGTCGGACGCAAAATTTGCTCTACTACTTTGCCGCCGCTTAAATTCACTTCGTATTCATTTGGCGTGGCTGAAACGAATAAAAATTTGCCTTTTTTGCTGATAAATTCATCAAACATCAAAGGTCGGTTATCAAGCGCAGAAGGCAAGCGAAAGCCGTATTCTACGAGTGTTTCTTTACGACTTCGATCGCCTGCGAACATACCGCGAAACTGTGGCAAAGAAACATGGCTTTCATCGACGATGACTAGGTAATCTTGCCCCTTGCTCTCGTAGTAATCAAACAGCGAATACGGCGTTTCTCCGGCGTTTTGCCCTGTTAAATATCTCGCATAATTTTCAATTCCTTTGCAAATACCCGTTGCGCTCATCATTTCAAGGTCAAATTCGACCCGTTGTTTTAGGCGTTGGGCTTCGACGAGTTTATTTTCATTTTCAAAAAATTTTAATCTCTCGCCAAGCTCTTCTTCAATGCCTTTAATCGCCGTTTTTAGGCGGTTTTCGCCGACGATAAACTGACTTGTGGGATAAAGGATAAATTTAGCCACGCTTTTTGTTTTTTTATTTTCCAAAACATCGAAATGATACATCGCTTCAAGCTCGTCGCCAAAAAATTCCAAACGAATAGCTTCGTCGTTAAAATACGCCGGATAAATGTCGATCGTATCGCCGTTAGCGCGGAAATCGCCACGATCAAAAAAGTTATCATTGCGTTTATAACCCATATCAACTAGTTTGCGAAGTAAAAATTTGCTAGAAAAACTTTGCCCTAGTTCCAAATGAAGCACCATGCCTTTGTATTCGGCAGGGTCACCCAAGCCGTAGTTTGCCGAAACCGAAGCTATCGTAATAACATCGTCAAAACTAAGCAAACTAGCCGTGGCTGAGAGGCGAAGGCGTTCTAACTCGTCATTTATGGAGCTATCTTTTTCGATAAAAAGGTCTTGGCGTGGTATGTAGGCTTCGGGCTGATAATAATCATAATAGCTGATAAAATACTCGACATGATTTTGCGGGAAAAAGCCCTTAAATTCGCTATAAAGTTGCGCTGCAAGGGATTTGTTGTGCGTCATTATGAGAGTTGGAATTTGCAAATTTGCTATGATATTTGCCATGGTAAAGGTTTTTCCGCTTCCGGTAACACCGAGCAGTGTTTGATATTTTTCGCCGTTTTTAATGCCTTGCACGATTTTTTCTATCGCGTTTTTTTGATCCGGACTTGGACTAAATTTGCTTTTGATTTCAAACTTTTTCAAAACTTTCCTTTAAATTTAAGCGTAAATATGTTAGCATAGCAGAATTATATTAAAAAAGGTGTAAAAATGGACGAGATTAGACAAAATTCAGCTTTAAGCCAAAAAGTCGGCGAACTTATCAAAAGATATAGAGATTTACGAATTCAAAATGAAGAGCTTAGAAACGAATTAGTCGAATTAAAGGCACAAAATGAAGCTTTGTGTATGAATTTAAGCAAACTTGAAGATGGAATTTCAGCGGCAAATTTAAGCGAAAACGATCTACTTCAACAAATCCAAAGCGTTTTGGAAGAGTAATGAAAGAGATAGTCGTTCAATTTACGGGCAAATCCCTTGCTAAAACTTATACTATCAATTTAGAAGATGAATTTGCCAAAATTTTTGAAAAAGATTGGGAACGACTAAGCAAGGGCGAAAAGTTTTTAGACGCAGGAGAGCTTTTAGAAGCATATATCCAAAAGAGTTACGAAAATTTTACTTTAATAAAAGAAATTGAAGAATTTGAAAAAGAAACGCAAAAAAGTTGCGGAAAGGAAGAGAGATGAAAAAAGGTTTTAGTGTCGGAGGTATAGTGTTTTTAGCGATTATTGCTATTGTTTTTTTTAAAGTAGTTATGCCGAAAATCAACTCTGTTAAAGACGGAGCGATAGGCATAGCGTATGCACAAGAGTTCGAAACAGCTTTAAAACAAATCAAAGAAGATTTTTTCCTACGCGGTGAATTTAGAGATCTTCGTTCGATGACGACCGTTAGGCAGTTTGAAGATAGTGTTTTAGATGAGAAAATAGAAATCGGCAAACCTATAAAATTTGGCGTTGGCGTAAAGTCAAAAGGAAATATGGAATGGTGCACCCAGATAACTTTGAAACAAAACGGCTCAAAATATGTAATGGAAGCTACGGATTTAAATCACAAAAAAGAAGTTTGTAAAGAATTTCATAGCATGAATCTTTATCAAAAGCTAAAAAAGTTTGAAATGAATTAATCTGAAATTTATAGAATTTGCCTAGTAGCAAATTCTATAAAATATCTTACTATCTTACCTAATTATCATTTTGGCTCTTGTTTTTTTATAAAATAGCGAATTTAGGCGATTTAATTGTTCTTCGCTTAACAGAGTAGAATTATTAAATTTAGCATTTTTGCTTGGTGTAAAAAATTCGCTAATACCGCCATAATTTTTGCCTAGTTGCAAAGGATTTTCGTGGCAAAGTTCGCAGTTTTTAGCCTTTTTGCCTATCGCGTGTGGGCTAAATGGAGCAAAAATCTCAAATTTTTTATTCTTTAACGGCGAAATTTGCTTGCCGTCTTTTGAAAAATGAATTAAATTATACTGAAAAATCGGTCTTGAAATTGCAATTTTACCGCTATTTAAATCATTTAGCAAAAGCAAATTTTCAAACCTACTTAGCGAAAAAACAGCGTGATATTTTTTTGTATTTTTATCAAATTCGATTAAATTTTGCCATTTTTTCTCGTCTTTGCTCTCATCTTTTATCAAATTTAGCTCATAAAAACTACCTTGCCAGCTCGCATGACAAGCGACGCAAGAAAGCTTATCATGGTAATTTGCGTGAGCAAAATTTGGCTTTATTTTGTGGCAACTTTCGCAAGATTTTAGCTCAAAATCATTCTGTTTTTTTGCAAAAAATTCGTCAAATTTATCGCTAGAATTTTGCTTGTGCGAAGTGTGGCAAGAAATACACGAAAAGCCTAAATTTGCGTGAATATCAGGGCTTAATTGATGATAAAAATCTCCGTTAGATTTACTAGGAAAATTTCCGTTAATACCCAATGGTGTGCGAAAATCTTTGTGAGCATCAATTGGAAATTGCCCCGTAAAATCAGCCCCCACAAAAAATTTATTGTGGCAACTTTGACAAACCCCGCTATCAGCCTTTTTTAGCTCGTGCGTTTTGGAGTGTAGGTTTGTCCCAGCAAACTCGTCTTTGCCTTGATACTTCCCATTGTCTGCATAGTGCGTATGGCACGCCATGCAGCCTAGCCCCCTAAATGCGCCGTTTTGACCCTGAACGCTCGTATGGCAATTTAGACATTTTTGAGAGATTATTTCAATGGCGAGTTTTTGCGTATCGTCTAAATTTTCTTTTTGTAAATTTGCAAATTCTAAAATACTAGCATTTTTATCAATGCCAAATGCCTTTAAAATCGTGTTTATTTCGTTTTTATGCGTAAAGTGATTTGAGTTTTTGTAGGATTTTATATGGCTTTCGTGGCACTCGCCACAAAATTCACTCATATTTTCATTACTTGCCGGGTGAGCTACGATTTTAGCGTGATCGGTGCTTAAAATATCGGCTTTTTTTAGGTGGCAAGTTTGGCATGAAAAATCGTGGTTTTTTGCGTCAAATTTTTCGATTTTTTCATGGCACTCGGTGCAATTTGCATTTAAAAAAACGCTAAAAATCACGCAAAAAAGAGTAAATTTGAATAAATTTAATCCATACATTTTGTTAGCCCTTGATTAAATTTATCTTTTGAAAGCTCAAAATTTTCATAAATTTTATCTTCCCATTTATCGTGGCAAATGACGCATTTGTAGGCATTTACGATTTTTTGGATTTGCGTTTTTGATAAAGCTTTATCATTTTTTGAAGCGTGTTGATTTTGTGTTCCATTTGCTTCCACAAATGCATCAATCGAATACGAAAAGCCAAATTTAGTTGCATTTGCTTCAAAATACGGGCTAAATTTCAAATTTCCGTTTTCAAATTCCAAATTTCCACGCCCAAAACCAAGTGCAGTAGAGCTAAAATGGCACTCTGTGCAGGTTTTTGCAGACCCCGTCGTATGCGGATCCCAACTAGCCATGCTCATAGAGTGAAATTTGCTGACATTTTTATCATATACCGTGCCTATAACCTGACAGCCGGGTGCAAAAGGTGCGATTTTGCCGTCATTTCGCTCACCAAGTGCAGGGCTTTCAAAACGCAAAAAACTTCGCATTTCTTGCCACTCGCCTTTTTCAAATTCCTTTCTATGCCAGTTATATTGCGAAGAAGAGGCAAAATACTGCTCGTGGCAACCATAACAGCTTGGCATTGTGCGTGAATGACAGGCTTGGCAGGTTAGATTTTCGTGGATTTCGTTTTTGTGATAAGGCAAATTTGATAGCGGCACAATTTCATAGCTTTTGCCGTCCTTTTTGCGATAAATGAGCGTTTTATCGCCGTTTTTTGCGACATTGTAAAGTGGGGAGCTTTTCTTGCGAGTATAGGCGATTTCATCAAAAATTTGCAAATTTGGATTTAAATTTGCTAGTTTTTTTGCCGTTTCGTTCGGGGCGTCAAATTTAGGCTCGTGGCAATCAACACAACTTATATCGACAGCTTCTCGCATATTTTTGTGTGCCTTTAAATCGCCCATAACGCCGTAACTCGTGTGGCAATCAACGCAATCAAGCCCTACTTTTTTGTGGTGAATATCAGCTTCAAGCTCGTAAAAATGGCGTCCGTCAGCGAGTGTGTGAGCATGGTCAAACGGCGCTTTTACGCCTTCGCTTTCAAATTTGCCAAAATACGAAAGCCCGATACGAGCTGAACGATTATGACAGCGAACACAATTTGAACTTGGAATTTGGGTTGTAAATTTAGTGTGTGAAGCTTTTAAATTTGACGAATTTTCTAAATTTGCAGTGTTTAAATTTGACAGGTTTTCTAAATTTACTGAGTTTTCTAAATTTGCCAAATTTACGCCATGACACGCCATGCAACCACCGCCTTTGGCTAAATCTTTGTTTTCAAAAACTTCTCTTTTTTGATCGATATGACAGGCATTACACGCCCTTTGAAAGTGGTTATTAGCTAGGGCTTTTAGCTCGTCTTTGCTTAAATCATGGCTTGTAGATTTTTCTACCCAATCTTCGATTAAATTCGCTCGGATTGGGCTTTGCGACTGCATCGGCGAAATCGAAACTCGCGCTATTTGATTTGCATGGCAAAAGTTGCATTTTTTTTTCGCATTTACTAGGCTTGCGGGATTTTTTATCAAATTTAAATGAGCGATTTTTTCGTTATTTGAATTTACGCCATCATGGCAATCTATACAGCTTAAATCATCATGCGACGGGCTTGGGGAAGTGAAATTTTCGTGGCAAGCTAGGCATAAATTTGATAAATTTGGCAAATTTGAGTTATGATTTTTAACGCTAGAATTTGCCAAATTTATCAAATTTGAAGCGTTTTGTGAAGCAAATTTGAAATCAAAAAATTCTAAGCCCGTCCAAACGCACAGGCTTAGAATCAAAATCGCTAAAATTCCCTTAGCAACCTTCAAATTGCGCTCCGCCCGTCGGTTTTGGAGCGCTTACTTCGCTTTCATCGGCTTTGGCACCAAATTCGTCTATCATACCTTCATCGGCTAGGCGTTGGATAACATCGTCATAGCTTTCCCACGCTTTTTTGTTGTAAGCGTCTGCTTGAATCGCCTTTTTTGCGTATGCCCTAGCAAGTGTGAGATTATTTTTTGCCACAGCTTCGCGTGAGAGATTTACAAAATGCTCCGCCTGCGCTTTTGAAGTATTGTAGCTTTGCAAATTCTCCGCAAAGCCAAAACTGCAAAGTAAAACCATGCTTAAAATTATCTTTTTCATCATTTTCTCCTATGAATTTATCGTTACATAATAAACATTTGGTTCAAGCCCGTCACTCTCTTTTAGGCGAGTTATACTTGTGGCCTTAGCCAAAATTTGCGAAACATCACTATTTGGGTCATTTAAATCGCCAAAATTTCGCGATTTTCCCACGCAGGTGGTTACGCAAGCCGGAAGCAAACCTTTATCCACTCTTGGGGCGCAAAATGTGCATTTATCGACGCTTTGTTTGTGTTCATCGTAGTATCTGGCGTTGTAAGGACAGGCTACCATACAGGCTTTGCAGCCTATGCAAAGGGAGGGATCGACGATGACGATGCCGTCTTTTTCACGCTTGAAACTAGCTTCTGTCGGGCAAACTGCCACGCACGGGGAATTTTCGCAGTGGTTACAAAGCACAGGTAAGAAATTTAAAATCGGATTTCCTGCGTTGTCTTCGTTTTCGACTTCAAAAACCCTTGTGCGATACGCTTCTTTGAAAAGTGGCACTTCCCACTCGGTTTTACACGCTACATAACACGCATCGCACCCGATACAGCGATCGCCGATAATCACCATAGCTAGGTTTTTTTCTTTTTTGTGATTTTTATTTATTAGTGAGTTCATCTTACGCCCTTTCAAGTCTAACAAAGCCGTTGTTTAAGCCGCTACAACCACTTACCGGATCAATGTCATTACTACAAAAATAAACATCGCTAATGCCTTTATCAAAGCCGTTACTCCACTCTTTGCTAACATGCCCAAAGCCGTGGTGGATAAAGACATTTCCGGCTGTTATTCGCTTTGTGATTTTTATATTTTGCGGTTTTGATTTAAGCCCTGTTTTAGCATTTATCATTATGACTTTATCGCCAGTTTTTAAACCTAAATTTGCCGCGTCATCAGGATTTATCCAAATCGGGCTATCATCTTCAAGTTCAAGTAAGAGCTTGTTATTTTGGCTTCTTGCATGTGAGTGAGCGGGGCCTCTACCAAAAAGCAATCTAAACTCGCCTTCTTTTGGCTGTGGCGGTGCTACCCAAGTAGGCAGTGGTGCGCAGACATCACCGTATTCTTCATACATTTTTTCCATATCAGGGTTGTATAGATGAATTTTGCCCGTTCTGGTAGGAAAGCTTAGTGGCTTACCGCTACTTTGCGGATACGCATCGGCTAAATAATCGCACAAAATGCCGTCTTTTTCAAATTTTTCTTTATCTTCGGGGCTTAGCGAATTTACGAAATTATTTATCGCATCACTTGGCGAAATGGTAAAATACTCATCCATATCAAAGCGTTTGCAAATCCCACGCACTATGTCAAAAACATGCTTGGTATCGTATAGCGGTTTAATCGCAGCCTTTCTTACAGCCACAAACGGCACATCGTATTTTTGGATATATGGGCCGTCGTCTTTTTCTAAATATGTGCTTTCAGGCAAAACTATGTCGCAATACGCGCAAAAATCGTTCATCTGCGTATCGATTGACATGATAAAATCTAGCTTTTCGATTGATTTCATGACGCCGTTTGCTTCGACTGCCGTGTGTCCTAGCGGATTTGTATCGTAGGTCAGCCACGCTTTTATCGGATATGGCTGTTCGCTTAAAGTCGCGCGATAAATTTCGCCCGTTAGTCCTAAATTTGGCGGATTAAACGGCCACCTTGTGCCAACGCCGTCAGCTCTTGGCTCATTTACGGCTGGTGCGTCATCATCTTTTGGGAGCTTGGCTAGATTTATACTTTGATTTACCCAAGTTCCGCCCTTTACGCCGTAATTTCCCATAATCGCATTTAATATCGCAATTGCTCTTGCTGTTTGCGTGTCGTTTGCGTATCTTGAAAATCTACGCGGTGCGATAGCTAGGACATGCGGGGCAAACTTCGCAAATTCCCACGCTACTTCTTCAATAGTTTCAGCCTTTATACCGCAAATTTCTTCTGCCCATTTCGGGGTGTATTGTTTGACATGACGGGCAAGTTTATCAAAGCCGTAGCAGTATTTATTGATAAATTCCATATTTGCTAGATTATCTCTAATTATGACATGGATTAGCGCTAGTGCTAGTGCCATATCGCACCCAGGTTTTATGCGAAGCCATTTGTGCGCTCTAACGGCACTTTCGCTCTGGCGTGGATCTACATAGACGAGTTTTGCGCCATTTGCTAGGCCTTCCATAAAATCCCTTGCTTCTCTGACTTGAATCGCTCCTGCCATATTTCTGCCAAATAAAATCATATATTTGGTGTTTGCCATATCGTAGTTTTCATGTCCGCCGATACCGCCACCGCCAAATGTCAAAGACCAGCCAATCGCTCTACTGCCACGACACTCAGAAAATGAAGCGTAGCTTACATTTGGAGTGCCAAGCAAGCTAGCAAATTTATGAAAATAGCTCGAACAGCTTCCATGGGCAAAGGCTGCAATGCTTTTTGCGCCGTATTTGTCGATGATTTTTTCTAAATTTTCATGCACGAAGTCAAACGCTTCGTCCCAGCTGACCTTTTTCCATTTGCCTTCGCCCCGTTTGCCGACTCTAATCATCGGGTATTTTAAGCGATCTGGATCGTAAGTAGAATAAACCCCCGCATTTCCCTTAGCGCAAATCGTGCCGTAATTGTATGGATTTAGCTTGTTTCCTTCGATTTTGTGAATTTTGCCGTCCCTTGTAAAAACATTTACGCCACAATTCCAAAAGCACATTTCGCAGTAATTTGGAGTTTTTACGCCTTCGTCGTATTCTAATAAATTTGAAAGCTCGGGCGAGTTTTTGTGCGTTTTTGCCATTAGTGGATTTGGAAGCCCTGTGATACCTGCTGTGCCGGCAACTGCGACACTAGAAGCCATTTTTAGGAAATTTCGTCTTGTTATTTTAAGCTCTCTCATTTTTCACTCTCCAAATTTAAAAATGTTTTTCCAAGTGCGTAAATAAAGAGCATTACGCCAATGCCCGAGATAAAAATCGTGATTTCTGCCACGCTTGGGCAGTATGAGCCAAACTCTATCTTGCCTAAAAATTCGCTCTCAACCCTCACAAGCTGACCGCCCACAATACCGTCAAACCTAGCAAAAAATACGCCGATAATGGCTAAAATTCCAGCCAAAAATGAAATTTTTAAATTTTGAAATTTAGACAAAATAAGCAAAATCATCGGAAGCAAAATCCCAATGCAAATTTCGAAAAAATAGAAATTAAACGACAAATTTCCGTTTGTAAAAACTTCGAAATTTTTGGCTAGATAACTTCCGCTTCCATACGATGAAATCACAATGTCCCAAAAATTTATAAATAAAATAGCCAAAAGTAGCAAAAACATAAAAATATTCAAATTTCGCAAAATTCGCTCATTTAGGGCTTTTTTGCTTAAATTTACAAAGACAAAAATCACGCTTATGCCGCAAATCAAGGCTCCAAAAATAAATGAAATAGTAAAGCTTGGCGTATGCCAAATCGGTCTAGCTGAATTTACGGCAAAGACCATTGAAAGTGTGCTAAAAGCGATTATTCCCATTATAAATGCGACAATTCCTGCGTAAAACGAAGCTTTTTCGCTGTTTTTTAGCATTAAAATTAGCTCGATTATCAAAAGCGGAGTTTCGATGAGATAAAAAGTGCTCATCCACCAAATCGGGCTTTCTACCGCGAAATTAAAGTAATACCTTACAAAACGCAAAACTTGCAGTTTAAAAGGGCTTCCAAGCTCCCAAAAAATCAGCCAAAATGCCGCTAAAAGCGCAGCAATAGCCAAAAGCTGTAAATGGCGTGAAATTTTAGAAAATGCGTGAAATCCAAATAGATGATCAGCCGTAGCGATCGTGGCAACTCCTACGCTAATGCCCACAAAAAAGGCATATCCCATAAGCAAAAGCCCAAACGGAATCTCCCTGCTTACACCATAACTAGCTTCTTGTCCGTTGAAAAATACCAATGCAATGCCGACCAGCCCGATACAGCAAAGTGCCAGTGCAACAAAAAGAAGCCTAAAATCCTTGTTTTTAGCGATTGTTGTCATTGTTTGTCCTTTAAATTCGCAATCAAAAACTCAAAAAAACACAAAATAAACTCAAAATAAACTAAATTTGGTAAATTTGCCAAATTTACTCTTAAATTCCCAATCCACGATAAAAATTTGCAAAATTCATTAAATTTTTGAGTTTCGCCGTTTTCAACCAAAATAGCACAAAATGCAATTAAATTTGATATATGATCGCAGTTTTTTTCTACTTTGTAGCCACAAATTTCATAAAATTTGCAAATTTCATCGTGATTTTTGCCAAACATTTTTTTATCTAGCCAAATTCCGGCCATTAATGAAGTGCCAAATTTAGCTGAGTTTAGGTCAAAAAAATTTATATAATCACTAATAATCTCATCTAAATTTGGCACTTTTAAATCTTTAAATTTGACATTTGAATTTTCGTCAAAAAACTCGGCAAATTCGCCGTTTGCAAATTCACCGAGTTCAAAGTATTTCTCGCACCAATTCTGCTCCGGAAAAGCAAACAAATCAGCGCACAAATCTAGGCAATCAATCAAAGTTTGATTATTTTTCATCGCCTTTTAAAACTTTTCTTTTTGAAAGTTTAGAGTATTCGACCATACTACCTTCATAGTTTTTGACTTTGTCATTTCCCATGATATATTTTGTCGCAAACCAGCCGCCGCTTGCATGCCAACCAGTGTTGCAATACCAAATTTGCGGTGCCATCGGATCAACTCCTGCACCTTTATAAACTTCACCAAGCGCATCTTTATCAGTATTTATATAGAAAATTCCGTCATTTTCTTTTGCAATTTTACCGATAAAAATTTGTCCATCAACGCCTTCTAAATGTCCGCCTTTATCGGCTTTTGGGTGGGCTTTTTCGCCGTTATAAAATGCGTCATTTCTAGCATCGATTAACGCCATATTATTTGTAACAACAGCTTCATCTATTTGATAAACAGAAGCAACTATGTCTGTGTTAAATTTAGTGATTTTAAAATCGCTTTTTTCTGGTGCGCTAGCCTCTGTGCTTAGTTCGCCACCTGCTTTTTTCCAAGCATCAATACCACCATTTAATATAGCTGTATTTGTAAAGCCATAGTATTCAGATACAAACACTGCCAAAGTCGAAAGAGTATAATCAGGAGCCGCTTTTGCGTCGTTGTAGAAAACTACCGCGCTAGTATCTTTGATACCGCTTTTTTGAAATAATCTCTCAACTGTTGTCGGAGAAGCAATAAATCCTGGCATTTCACCTCTTGCCTCTCTAAAATCAGCTTCTTTCCATGCAATCGCACCTTTAATATGACCTGCTGCATATCCTTCGCCCTCTTGAAGATCGATTAAAACCAAATCTTTATCGGCTAAATTTGCTTTTAACCACTCGACATCAACAACCTTGTTTTGTGGTAAATCCAAAGCAAATAAACAAGAAGTTAAAGCAACCACTGCGCTTAATTTTGTAGCAAATTTTGCAACACTCATTTTTTCTCCTTTGCATAAAAAAATTTAAGTTATGACTAACTTTCTTTTTTGAATTCTATCATAATTTTTACAAATTTTTATGTGATATGGTTACAATGAGTTCCCTAAAAATGGGCTTTAATAAGAATTTTTATTATTAAATTAATTTAATTTTTTAGCAAAATTTACTATAAAATGACAACCAAAAACAAAATTCCTACAATTATGCGATAAATTCCAAACGGGATAAAGTCGAATTTGCTAACAAAGCTCAAAAACAGCTTGATTGCGATTAACGCGACCACGAAGGCAACCGCTCCACCAAGCAGAAAAATCCAAATATTTTGCGAATTTTGCACGAAGGTGTCAAGGTTTTTGTAAGTATCATACAAAGTCGCCGCAAACATCGTAGGAATCGCTAGTAAAAAGCTAAATCTGGCTGCTAAATTTCGGCTAAGCCCACAAAGAAGCCCAGCGATGATGGTCGCTCCCGATCTAGAAGTCCCCGGCACCATAGCAAAACACTGCGAAAGCCCGATTATAAAGGCTTGTTTGTATGAAATTTCGCTGAAATGTTCGCTCTGGCTTTTAGGCGGATTTTTCTTGCGAAGTAGCTCGACCACGATAAAAATCACGCCCCAAATGACAAGCATATACGCTGTCGTAGCGGGTGAAAATAGCGATTTTATCGTCTTATACATCAAAAATCCGATGATTGCTGTGGGGACAAATCCCACCATTAGCTTAACCCAAAGCGAAAAATCTTGTTTAAGTCGCTCAAAAAACATAAAAACTACCGCTAAAATCGAGCCTAGTTGAATTACGACCTCGAAGCATTTTAGCGCATCTGTCTGCTCCAAGCCTAAAAAATGCGACGCTAAAATCATATGTCCTGTTGAACTAACAGGCAAAAATTCTGTCAAGCCTTCCACTATGCCTAAAATCACGGCGTCAAATGCGTTCATTTATTATACCTTTTAAATTTGAAATGTTTTGCGAAATCGAATTTGGCTTATAAATCGCTTCTACAAGGGCGATAAAATCAGGCTTTAACTCTAAAATTTCGGCTAAATTTTCGGCATTTATACCACCGATGACGCAAAGCGGAATTTGCAAAATCTCTTTTGCTTTTATTATGATTTGCTCTTCGCAAAGTGGTGCGTTTGGTTTTGTATGACTTGCTCTCATTGCGCCAAAACCGACATAACTAGCTCCATTATTTTGTGCGAATTTTGCCCGTTCTAAATCGCTATAACAAGTTACGCCAATGATTTTACCAGCCCCCAAAAATTCACGCACATTTTTTATTTCGCCGTCGTCTTTGCCGATATGAACGCCATGCGCACCCAGTTTTTTTGCCATTTCCACATTGTCATTGATTATCAAATTTGCATTAAAATCTTCGCAAAGTGAAATCAACGAAGCAATTATTTTTTCATCTTGAAACGCCATTTTAGAACGATACTGCACGATTTTTACGCCACTATCTAAAATTTCACGCACTTGCGAAAAAATGGTAGAATTTGGCGTTAGATTATCATCGGTTAATGCGTAAATTTGGCTCATTAATTTATTTCTATCTCTATTTTATTTTCACTTTTTTGTGGTGCTTGTGGTGTTTGCACTTTTGGCTCTTCTTTTATCTCTTCTTTTTTCTTGGAATTGCCCAAAATGCACTCTGTAACGCTTTCAAATTTAGCACTAAACATACCTTTTTTGTTTTTAACAGCGTCTTCGTAAGCTTCGTGTAAAAGCTTGTGAGCGTTTTTGCTTGGCACGGCAAAGCCCTCTTTGACTAGCACTAGGCGAAAATTCTTTTTATCGGTGCTAATGTCACAACCAAAATGATCTTTGCTTTTTGCAGAGTTAATTTTTATGAAATAATTTCGCCCCGGTTGCAAAATTCGCTCAACCGCACTTTTATGCTCTTTTTCAAATTTTTCAAGCTCTTTTTTATCACTTATACAGCTTGGTTTATTTTGTATCGAAATAATGCTTAAATCGCTAAATTCACAAGCGATTTCTTTTATAGGATTGATTTTAAAGGCAAAATATCTGTCGTCAAAAAATTTTGTAAATTGCATAACTTTTTGCAAATTTTTATCGTTCGAAGCACCAAAAGTAACTCCCAAAAAAATCGCAAAAAATAAAAAAACAAATTTTTTCATAAAAATTTCCTTTAAAAAATGCGTTAAATTCGGTCAAATTTGACCAAATTTAACGCAAAAAAGATTATTTTAAATTATATTTTTCCAAAAGTTTATCGTAAGTGCCGTCTTTTTTGACTTCTTCAAGTGCGGCATTAAATTTAGCGATGACTTCTGGGTATTTGCCTTTATCAAACGCAAATGAAAAGCCTTCGCTGCCATCTGGTTCAACGGCGAATTCGACCAAATCATCATTTTTTCTTAAATAATCATACCCGACAGAAGAATCCGTGCAAATCGCATCAACCTTGCCACTTTTTAGCGACATTACCAAAATAGTTGTGTTTTCGTTTGTGATGACATTTAAATTTTGCTCTCTAACTGCCATTTCTTGGACTGTGCCAAGCTGAGCAGCAACCTTTTTGCCTTTTAGATCGTCTTTTGAATTTATGGTTGTATCATCTTTCTTTTTAATATATAAATTTTGTGTAAAAAAGTAAGAATCTGTAAAATCAACCGCGTTTCTGCGTTCATCTGTTGCGCTCATAGCAGAAGCGATAAAGTCGATTTTGCCTGATTTTAACGCAGGAATTAGCCCGTCAAAACTCATATTTAAAATCTCATATTTTACATCGGCTCTTTTGGCAAGTTCTGCCACAAGTTCCATATCAAAGCCCGTAATAGTCGTATTTTCATCGACAAATTCAAACGGCGGATACTCAGCATTTGTGCCAAGAACTAAAACATCTTTTGCGTTTGCAATGCCAAACATTAAAGCAGTCGCAAGTAAAAATTTAAAAAATTTCATTTTTAATTCTCCTTTACCTAGTGGTTTAAAACCTTATTTAAAAACTCTTTTAATCTCTCATTTTTTGGTTGGCTAAATACCGAATTTGGCGTATCATCGACGGTTATTTTACCGCCGTCCATAAAGAAAATTCGATTTGCAACATTTTTTGCAAATCCCATTTCATGGGTAACAACTAGCATTGTAATGCCAACTTTAGCCACTTCCTTCATAATGCCAAGCACTTCGCCTATCATCTCAGGGTCTAATGCAGAAGTTGGCTCGTCAAATAAAATCACTTCCGGATTCATCGCTAATGCCCTTGCAATAGCTATTCTTTGCTTTTGACCACCTGAAAGTTTGTGTGGGAAAGCATCGATTTTATCAAGTAACCCAACTTTTTTTAATAAAACTTTTGCATTTTCTAAGGCTTCTTCTTTGCTGCAAAGTCCCGTTTTTACGGGTGCCAAAATTAAATTATCCAAAACGCTTTTATTTGCAAAAAGGTTAAAATGCTGAAAAACCATGCTAACTTTTTGGCGAATTTTATTTATATCAACGCCCTTTTGTAAAATATCTTTTCCGTCAATCTTAATAGTCCCGCCGCTTGGAGTTTCAAGCAAATTTAAACATCTTAAAAATGTGCTTTTTCCGCCGCCACTAGGACCTATGATTGCGACAATATCGCCTTTATTAACCTTAACCGAAATGTCGTTTAAAACCTGCAAATCTCCGTAAAATTTGGTTAAATTTGAAACTTCAATCATGTCTATTTAGCCTTTTTTCTAGCAATTTTGCCAAAAGCGAAAAGAATTTTACACTAGCATAGTAAATGACTGCCGCAAAAAGTATCGGCTGAGCCGAATACATCGTAGCTTGCAAACTTTTTGAAAACTGCGTTATATCCATTATGCCGACCATTCCTACGATGGAAGTTTCTTTAAAAAGCACGATAAATTCGTTTGCCAAAGCAGGTAAGATATTTTTTATCGCTTGTGGAAAAACGATTTCCTTCATCGAAGTTTTATAATCCAACCCCATAGCTCTTGCTGCTTCCATTTGCCCCTTATCTACGCTATTTATTCCGCTTCGCACGATCTCTGCGACATAAGCTGAACTATTTAAACCAAGTGCGATAATGGCTGCAAAAATACTATCAATTGACGGGATTGAAGAAAGCCCAAGTAGCGAAATAATCGCCTTTGCCGTTTCAGGTAGTGTCGCAAAAATAACAAAAACAAAGATGATAAGTTGTATGACTATCGGCGTTCCGCGGATTATGTCGATATATTCGTCGATGATGAAATTTAGTGGTTTTATGCCTAAAAATTTGATAAATGCCAAAATAAAACCCAAAATAATGCCGATTAAAACACCGCCCAAAGTCAGCGTCAAAGTAGTCCCGTAAGCCTTGACATAAGCCATTTTACGAGCATCATTTAAATTTTCAGGGTAAGTAAAATAAAGCCCAACGCAGATGATAACAATGAAAACAAGAACTTTTAAAACCTTTTCGTTCAATTTTTCAACCTTAAATTTAATCAAACTAAAAGAATACTAAATTTTTGATATTATTTTGCTTAAAAGTTAAAAGATTTTACGAACTATCGTAGGGTGGGCATCCTTGCCCACCGTAAAATCATCGGCATTTGTTTTTCGCATTGCACCACTTCGTCATTCTCACAGAAACCACCCGTCGCTTTGCTCGGGTCGCTACGCTGGTTTTGAGCGAAGCTTTGCGAAGCGAAGAATCTCAAATTTAAATTCACAAAAATAATTTAACTCAAAATTTAAATAAAAGATTCTTCGCCTATCGGCTCAGAATGACGGCAAAGGTGTCATTGCGAGACTTTGCGATAGCAAAGTCGTGGCAATCTACAAATTTAAATAACGATTTGTTTGATTTGTCATTGTGAATTTCGTAGGGTGGGCATACTCGCCCACCATAATTATTAATAAAAGGATTAAAAATTATAAAATTTAATAAATGTAAAAAAATTTGTAGGCAAATATCAAAATGACAACGGAAAGAAAATTTAATAATTTGTGGTGGGCAATGATGCCCACCCTACGATACTAAATAAATTCACGATAATATCTGTAAAATATATTTTTTTCGCTTTCTGTTGTCGTATATTTTTGAACTAGTTCATTAACATAATCTTTATGAGTAATATTGATATTTTTTACAATAGCAGTATCAATATACTCACGATTTTTGTTATCCAATACATACATTAAAAAACTCTTAACATCTTTAAAATTTGCATTTTCATCAAGTTGTTTTTTACTATAATTAAATGCTGCATGATATTGCGTTTTGTCTTTAATAATTTTTTCATCCAAATAAATCAATTTATCAAAATCTAAATCTTTATCGCCACAATACTTACTATATAATTCTATTGATTTATCAAAAAAATTAACCAATTCAGGCTTTATCTCCATAGGTGTTCTTACGATTAAACCGTCTTTTTCTAGTGCGTTCATTATCATCCATATAGGAACTTCCGAATATGGACTTACACTTTCTGTTTTTCTAATTTTTTTTGCATATTCATCTTTGTATTTATCAAAAATTTCTTGCTCTTTTTTCAAATCAGTTCCTGTTTTCATATCGATTATATAGTTAGCCTTGTTTGCAACATAGCTTTTATATTTATGATAACATCCTTTATAAAAATATCGCATAACTTTTTGACTAGGTTGTCCTGAGATATTAAAATCAAGCAATAATTCTAGCTCTTGTTTATCCATCATGGAACTGCGATATGCACTATATTGGTATTTCATTTCATCTAATGCTAATTCCAAATTAAATTCACCTATACCATTACCACTTTTCTTTTTGTTATCTATTGATAAATCAAGCTCGGATTTTGTTAAAATTTCTTCTAAACTATTTCCTGCTTTAATTTTCGGATAATCAACATTAAAAGTAGCATAAGCATAAGGTCTAAAACCACTTTCCAATGCTATTTTCTTAATTTCTACATTGCTCCTAAAAAATGGATAATAAGCCGTAAAACCATGTTTAAAAACATAAGGCTCACTATAAATTCGTTCTATAACATTGTTGTCTAGGTTATAAATATACTCCCAATCTCTAACCAAATACCCCTGCACTACTTTTGCTTCTTCAAATTTAACTCCATTTTCTAGCAAGAATTTAACCATTTCTACTTTTTCATTTTGTATGGCATAAGATAAAGCACAAAGATTATATTTATCATATAAATGCGGATTAGCTCCTAAATTTAAAAGCTCTTTTGCAGTATCTATATCATCATAAAATGCACTATACATTAAAGGCGTTACTCCATAATGCAAAGGCTCATCTACTCTAATATTATTGTCTTTCATATAAGCTAAAATTTCTTGTGTATTTTTTGATTTTAGAAGTAGTCGTAAGGCTTCCATTTTTTCATTATTCATTACCTTGTCGGCGTCTATGTCCCAGTAGCGAAACGCAAACCCATCAACTTCTTCTTGGGTTACATACTTTGATAAGCCTTTTACTTGTGAAACATTTGTATCGGCAGTAACTGAAAATGTTTTTATTTTTCTACCACCCATAAAGTCAGAATTTAAAGCCAAAACAGCGATAATAACAACAATAAAACCTATGATGAAATTTTTCATTTTTTACCTTTTGATTTTTGTTTTATTTTAAAGCTCTGATTTTACAATACAAGGGCTTAAAATAGAGAATATGATTTGTAAAATATTTCAACGCAAATTAAACAAGAGATTCTTCGCTTCACTGTGTTTCGCTCAGAATGACGCAAATTTGTCATTGTGAGACCACGAAAACCAGCGTAGCGACCCGAGCGAAGCGACGGGTGGTTTCTGTGAGAATGACGGAATAGTGTCATTGCGAGACTTTGCGATAGCAAAGTCGTGGCAATCCAACAACGCCGTAAGGCGTTTTAAATTTACAAATTTGCATATTTTTTGGTGGGCAAGGATACCCACCATACGATACTAGCAAAATTTTATCTGCGTTACTCTAAATTTTTATTTTCATCAGAAGTTGTGTTGTTATTAAAATTTTGTGTCATTCTGGCTTTTAAAATTTCATAGACTTGATTCTTTTCTCGCTTACCTACAACAAGCACCAAAACAACTACTTCGCTATCTTTTACTTCATACGCTAATCTATAACCTAAATCTCGCAATTTTATCTTATAAACATCTTTGTAGCCTGATAATCTATCTTTTTCAACTCTTGGATTTTTTAATCGCTCTGCTAGTTTATTTTTGAGCTGAATTCTAATAGAATTATCTAGCTTTCTCCACTCTCGTAAAGCAGACGGCAAAAACTCTAAATCATAGCTCATCTAAACTTACTCTGATAGGTTTTTCTTTGCTCTTTAAAGCCTTATCTACTTCTTTTGATAGTTGATAATCGTCAATTATATCAAGCATTTTTTCATAAAGAGAGCTAGGCACCAAATATGCACTTGGTTTATTATGCACTAAAATCGCCACCGCTTCATCTTTTGCTTCTTTGATGACTTGCGTGGGCGACTTTTTAAGCTCCGAAATACTTGCTGTTTGTGTTGCTAAAATTGTTTTCATTTTATATCCTTTTTAGTATATAAAATAATACTAAAAAATGTATAAAATGTCAAATTTCGATTATTTTACTTTTTTTGAACAATCTTGTAGCATCGTAGTGTAGGTATCCTTGCCCACCATTTTATCCTTTAATCAACCAATTTGTTTTAATGCCGTCATTCTGAGCGAAGCGAAGAATCTTTATTTAAATTTACTATTGAATTATTTTATCTTTTTTTCGGTGGGCAAGGATGCCCACCCTACAATATCAGCAATGACGACAAATTTACAAATTTATCCCCCAAACCAAACTTCACACAAAGTGAATTTTTATATCTTTTAGTGTAAAATAGCGAGTTTATTTTTTAAATTTACAAAAGGAATTTTTATGAGTGTTTGGACATATATTGCCATTGCTATGTATTTTTTGTTTTTGATTTTTGTGGGGCGTTATTATTACAATAAAAACGCAAATATGAGCGAGTATCTACTTGATAATCGTCGCTTAAATCCGCTTGTAACGGCACTTTCGGCAGGAGCAAGTGATATGAGTGGCTGGATGCTACTTGGGCTTCCTGGTGCGCTTTATGCAACCGGAATTTGTAGCATTTGGATAGCTATTGGGCTAAGTATCGGTGCGTGGTGCAACTACAAATTTTTAGCAAAACGGCTTCGAATTTATACAGAAGTTGCGAGTGATAGTATCACAATACCTGATTTTTTAGAAAATCGTTTTAAAGACAAAACCAAAGCCCTACGCATTATTTCAGGGCTTTTGATTATGATTTTTTTCACACTTTATGTTTCAAGCGGTATCATCGCAGGGGGCAAAACATTTGAAAGCTTTTTTGGGCTAAGCTTTACCACAGGGGCGATTGCGACCATTTGTATCGTTGTTTTTTACACATTTTTTGGCGGTTTTAAAGCCGTTTGTATAACAGATGCTTTTCAAGGAACGCTAATGTTTTTAGTTCTTGTGTTAATACCGATTTCTGCGTATTTAGCGCTTGATATTCCAGCAGGTAGCTCGTTTGTGGCTGAAATGTCTAAATTTAGCGACCACCACTTCGACCTTTTTTATAACCAAAGCTTTTTAGGCATTTTAGGGCTTATGGCGTGGGGCTTGGGCTACTTTGGTCAGCCACATATCATCGTGCGTTTTATGGCGATTCGCAGTTCAAAAGAGCTAGATCAGGCTAGACGAATCGGCATTTCGTGGATGGTTTTAGGTCTTGTTGGCGCTGTGGCAAGTGGTATGATAGGGTATTTATATTTTAACCAAAAAGGAATTCCGTTGAGCGACCCTGAAAAGGTATTTTTAGAGCTTGGTAAAATTTTCTTTCATCCGTTTGTCGTTGGCGTGATTATTTCGGCTGTTTTGGCTGCCATTATGAGCACCATTTCAAGCCAACTTTTAGTAAGTGCAAGTTCAGTTACAAAAGACTTTATTTTTGCATTTTACAAAAAAGAAGTTAGCCCTAGCACACAAGCCCTTTCTAGCCGTTTGGCTGTCGTTGTCGTGGCGATCGTGGCTAGTTTTTTAGCTTTTATGTCAAATGATACCATTTTAAATGTCGTCGGCAACGCTTGGGCTGGGTTTGGCGCGAGTTTTGGAGCCGTGCTTTTATTTAGTTTGTATTCAAAAAATATGAGCGCGCTTTCAGCACTAATCGGTATGTTAGTAGGCGGTATAACCGTCATCGTGTGGATTTTATCAGGGCTTTCAAGCTTTGTTTATGAACTGCTTCCGGGATTTGTTTTCTCAGCCGTTGCGATTTTGCTAGTAAATCGCTACAACGCAGTTTTAAACAAAATGGCAGACGAGCCAAATTCGCAAGTCATAAGTGCCGAATTTGACAAAATGGAAAAGCGAAATAACGAATAAATTTGGAGAAAAATTATGGAAAATATCATCTGTCCGCATTGTGGCGAAAAATTTAGTCTAGATAATGATAACGCTAATCGAATTTTTTCGCAACTGCGAGACGGAGCGTTTAAAGATGAGCTTCAAAGAAGATTAGAAATCGAAAAAGCGAATTTAAACGCCATTTTCCAAGAAAAGCTAAATTCGCAAAAAACAAAGCTAAATAGCGAATTTAGCGAACAAATATCAAATTTAAAAAACGATTTGCAAATTTCGCAAAACCAAAATGCGAATTTGCAAACTCAAATGAATACAAATATCGAAAACGAAAAGCTAAAAATAACGCAACAAAACGCCGATGAAATCGCAAATTTAAGGCAAGAGATTTCAAATTTGAAAAATAGATTATCAAGCGAATTAAATTTAAAAAGCGTTGAAATTCAAAATGCAAAATTGCAAATTCAAAATGAACTAAATGCCGAGTTTAGCGAAGAAAAAACTGCATTAAATGCCAAAATCGAAAGCTTGAAAAACGAAGTAAATTTAAAGCAAAGCGAAGTTGATTTTTATAAAGATTTCAAAGCCAAACAAAGCGTAAAACTTCTTGGCGAGAGCCTAGAACAGCATTGTTTGATAGAATTTAACAAAGTAAGAAGTATGCTTCCGATGAGCGTTTATTTTGAAAAAGATAATGAAATAATCGACGGCACTAAGGGCGATTTTATCTACCGAGAGCTTGATGAAAGTGGCGTGGAAGTGATTTCGATTATGTTTGAGATGAAAAATGAAGCCGATTTAAGTGCAAATAAAAAGAAAAATGAAGATTTTTTGGATAAGCTTGATAAAGATAGAAAAAAGAAAAACTGCGAATTTGCGGTTTTGGTTAGTGTGCTAGAACCTGATAATGAGTATTATAACGCAGGAATCGTCGATATTTCGCATAGATATGAAAAAATGTTTGTTATTCGTCCGCAGTTTTTTATACCGCTTATTAGCATTTTACGAAGTGCGAATTTATCGAGTTTTAAAGCCAAAAAAGAGCTAGAATTTGAAAAAAATAGAAATATCGACATTACTAATTTTGAAGAAAAACTCATCAAATTTAGAGATAGCTTTGCCAAAAACTGCGACAATGCAGCAAAAAATTTCGACGGAGCTATCGAAGAAATCGACAAAGCCATAAAAAATTTGCAAGATACAAAAGATAAATTAATCAAGTCGATGAAGTGGCTAGATACCGCAAATAGGAAATCTAGCGAAGATTTGACAATCAAAAAACTAACGCATAAAAATCCTACGATGAAAAAGGCATTCGCCGAGCTAAATTCGAACGAGCAAAATTTGCTAGGATACGACCAAGAAAGCGAGAATTTGTAATTTTATTTTATAAATTTGCTTCCATTGTCATTACGAGAATTTGCAAATTTTATTTTATAGATTTGCTTAATTTGTCATTGCGAATTTTTCGTTAAGAAAAACGAAGCAATCGCCAAAACAAGCGAAGCGATGACACGCACAAAGTGCGTGGCAGGTTTCTTGCGTAGCGAAGCGTAGCAGAGCAAAAGTTAAATAACAAATTTGCAAAATCGCAAATTTAAAGAATTTCGTATCGTAGATAACCGATACGACCTGAATTTGAATTTGCAAGGAAATTTTATTTTAAAGGATTAAAATTGGAAAATGAAAATTTGGAAAACAATTCATTAAATTTAAAAGATAAAATAAAGAATTCTCAAATTTATCAAAGATTGATTTATAGACCTTTTAAAATGGGAACTGCTAGAAGTGCAATTAGTGTAATGTTGTATGGGATTTTATTGATGATTTTATTTATGATAATGTCATACACAACAGATGTTAAGCCTAAAATTGATAGTGAATTATATAAAACCACTGGCATTGTTGTAAAAAACAATATTAACGAGCATACAGGTACTCGTGGAACTACTACTAGTGGCATACACATTTTAACCGATAATAATGAAACTATAAGATTTTATTATATTTATAAAAAAGGTTTGAAATTAGCCGATAAAAATTTAATAGGCAAAAAAATTACAATATATTCTAATATTTTACCTGTAAATTTTTATAAACCTTTTGCAGATAAAGTTATAGATGAAAAAGGAAATATCCTAAAAGAATATGACTATAAGTGGCAACAATCAATAAGAAATTATGTTTTGTCATATAAGCCTATGTTGATTGTCCTATTTTTATTGATTTTAATTTATCTTATAAACGGAAAAAACACTAAAAAATTTGATGTAGAAAATTATTGGAATAACCAAAATTTAAAAAGCCAAACAAAGGAGTAAAAAATGGCAAGATTTACAAAAGAAGAAATCGAGTATCGTAGGGTGGGCATCCTTGCCCACCATAATTAGTTGATAAAGGATTAAAATAATAATTTAATAAATGCAAAAATTTAGTGAGCCAAAAAAAACCTACTCTATGGTTACTAAATTTGTAAATTTTGCAAAATATTATTCTATTTCACTTTAATAAAAATCAAAATTTCCCGAATTTTAACGCATTTTAAGATTATTTAAGTAAAATTGTATTTCTTTTTTAACTTTCGGGCTCATAGCTCAGTTGGTTAGAGCATCCGGCTCATAACCGGATGGTCCCAGGTTCGAGTCCTGGTGAGCCCACCACCACGAATTTTAAAATCAAAACTTTTTATTTTTGCAGGTCGTATCCACAGATACGAATTTTATTTAAAATTTTGTTTTGAAATGTTATAATTTCGCCTTTATGAGCCTTTCGTCTAGTGGCCCAGGACGCTGTATCCTCAATGCAGAAACGCATCGTTCGAATCGTGCAAGGCTCGCCAGTATCGCAAAGTCTAGCGCAAATTCTACTCACAAAGCCCCTTTGGGGTAAGAAAATAAATTTTGTCTGCCACACTAGAAATAAATTCTTTATCGTGCGAAACAATGATTTGGCTAAGGTCAAGCCCTTTTAAAATCTTTGCTAAGTTTTCTTGCATTTTTTCATCAAGCCCAGTGGTCGGCTCATCTAGCAACAAAATTTGTGGCTCACAAACCAGCACTCCGGCAAGTGCGACAAGCTTTGCCTCGCCACCAGAGAGATGAAAAACGATTTTATCTTTTAAGTGCGAAATTCCCAAATTTTCAAGCATCACAAGCGTTTTTTCATAAATTTCATCTTTGCTTAAAATTTCTCGTTTCAAAAAATGATGCTCTCGTAAGTGTTTGTCAAGTTCGCTCTCGCTGTTAGAATTTTTTCGTTCTTTTTGTAGGGCTTCGTTTCGCGCAAACAGCCCAAATGCGACATCGTCAAAGACTTTTGGGGCGATGAATTGCTCAAAACTATTTTGAAATAAAAAGCCGATTTCTCGCCTAAATTTGGCAAATTCGCTTAAATTTGAAATTTTGTGATGAAAAATCTCGATCTCGCCGCCATTTTTCTCACGCAAACCGCCTAAAATTTCAAGCGTTGTGGTCTTGCCGCAGCCGTTTGGTCCGATAATGGCGACTTTTTGTTTATGCGAAAGCTCTAAATTTAAATTCTCAAAAAGCACCCTTTCGCCCATTTTAGCGCAAAGATTGGTTATTTTTAGGTTGCAACTCAAATCAAAACTCCGAATTTAAAGATAACGCAAAAAGCCACAATCGCCAAAAATGCGATTTCGGCTTTGGCGATTTTTTCTTTTTGCGTGTGATAAAAAATCCCGTCAAAACCACGAACTATCATAGTTTTTCGCAAATCTTCTGCTTTTTTTAGGGCAAATAAAAACAAAAGTGCGATTAAATTTGCATAAATTTTATATGTAAATATCGTTGTTTGCGGAACGAAACCACGCACTTGTAAAACTTTTTTTTGCCTTGCAAACTCCAATTTTAGCGAATTTATAAAATTTAAGCAAAAATAGATTAACGCAGGGATTTTTTTGCCGAATTTTAGATTATAAAAACCTTGCGAAATATCGCTTGTTTGCGAATTTATAAAAAGTAAAATTCCAAAAAGTATTATCAAATTTGAACGCAAAAAAATCAAAATTCCAAGCGCGAAATTTCCTTCAAAAACCACACCCAAAACCAAAATAATAATGAAAAAATTTAGATAAAAAAGCCTTGTGAAAATCTCTTTAAATTTATCAAAATTTAAGCCTAAAAGAACTGCCACAGGCAGAAAAAATAGAAAATAAATATGCGAAGAAAGCGCAACGCCAAAGCTATAAATAGCAAAGCAAAGTAGCATTATGGCGCAGTTTTTCATCGTTTTTTAACCATATACAAAACGCCAAAAAAGACAAATATTATCAAAAACGAAAGGGCAAATTTTAAAATTTCGCTCTCCCCTGCTTCATCATCTTGCAAATCATTTGAAATCGCCAAATTTGGCGATGAATTTTCTTTTAACGAATTTACTGAGTTTTGCGTAGAATTTTCCTTTGAAACGGCATTTTCATTTTGAGTAGAATTTTCATTTAAATTTGATGAATTTTCAGCCTTTGTTTTACTTTTTTTCTCTAAATTTTGCGAATTTTCTTGCGAATTTTCTTTTTCGTTTTCATTTTTTTGGGCTTTAAAATTTATACTTTTTCCATGCCCCAAACCACCATCTACTTGGATTTCAAACTCATCGGCTATGACTTTAAAACTCGCTTTTCCGTTTTCATCTGTTTTTAGCGTTTGTATGATTTCGCCGTTTTTTATCAGCGAAACTTCGCACTCTTTACAGGGCGAATTTCCGTAAAAAAACGACTTTAAATTTACAACGCCGTTTTCTTCTTTGGCAAAAACTTTTAGTGAGTGAGCGTTGGCAAACACGCAAAATAGGCATAAAACTACAATTTTCATCACGGCAAAATTTCCTTTTTTACTTTATAGATAAAACTAAGCCCAAAAAGCGAAATCACGCCTTCGATGAGCGCTAAACCTGCATTTACGCCAAATGCCAACACAGCGACTTTGAAAAATTCATCGCCGTTTAGTGCTAAAACAAGCGAAAGCAAAAATGACGACAGCAAAATCGGCACAAATCCTGCTAAAAAAAATGAAATTTGCTTTTGAAATTTGCAAACCAGTTTTAAAATATAAAAGCTTAAAACCGCAGGAAATGCGATAACTACGGTATTTACGCCCAAAACGCTAAGTCCGCCGTATCCAAAAAATAACGCTTGTAAAAATAGTCCGACAAAAATCGCCAAAATCGCTTCAAAGCCAAGAATAGCGCCGATAAATCCGCTTAAAACTAGATGAATCGAAGTAGGACCTAATGGAAAATGAATAAACGAAGCTACAAAAAATATCGCACTTAAACAGGCTATTTTAGGGATTTGCTCGGTTTTTAGTTTGTATGTTATCACCGCTACCGCGCAGGCACTCGCCACCCAGCACGGAAGCAAAATCTCAGGCTTTAAAACCCCTTCGCTAATATGCATAAAAATCCTTGAAAAATCAAAAATAAAGGGAAAATTTAGCAAAAAAATTCAAAATTTAGACTAAATTTTCCGATTTTAAATTTGTTATTTTAAATAATCTTTCGTTTCAACCCAAATCACCGCGCCAAGCTCGACAGGGTATTTTTTGCCGTCTTTTTCGATACTCTCATCATCGTCGATTAACGCGGCAAATCCCCACCAGCCACTAAGTGGCATAACAAAGCTAAATTCGCCATTTTCGTTAGTTTTGACAACCTGTGTGATATGATCTTCGCTTGGAGCTTTTAAATTTTTATCGTTATAAAATTCAACCTCAACCTCAACATTTGCGGCAGGTTTTCCCTTATAAAGGACTTTTGCGCTAAATAAATTTCCTGCGTATAAACCAAACGGGCGAGTTAAAGGGATAATCTCAGCCTTTGTGCCAATCGCTTCGTCCCAGCCATCGCCGTATCCGTAGGCATCGACAATCGTTTTTGTGATATGGCGAATAAATTTCTCTTCTGCCGGTTCAAAATATGGTTTTGGATCGAAGTAAAATTGATACATTCCCGGCTCTTTTACTTCAAATTCGGCTGTGTAAAAAGCATTTTCGCCGTTTTTTTGCTCTTTTAAATTTTGTAAAATCGATTTTTTCTCGCCATTAATGACCGCTTCGGCTACATTTGGAAGCTCTAAATTCATCGGCATTTTTTCAAATGGGTGAGTAAATTCAAGCTTTAAATTTAGCTTAGTATTTGCTTCATCTTCAACCACGCTTTCACTCGGTAAAATCACGCCAAAATGGGCAAATGCAAAACTTGCACAAAGCAAACTTGCAACCATAAATTTCTTTTTCATTTATTATCCTTTAATTAAAAATATTACCACGAAATTATGCCTAAAAAAATTTAAATTATTACTTAAAATTTTTGCGTATTATCAAAATAAAAATTTTATTTTCTTAAAGGAAATTTATGATAGAATTAAGGTTTATTAAAAAATTTACAAGGCAAAATAATGATAAATTTAAAACTAATCGAAACAAATTTTGACGAATTTAATAAAAAACTAATCGCCAAAAAAGTCTCCGCAGACACTCTAAAAAGCCTACTTGACGCTTATAATGAGTTAAAAGAAAAAAAGACAAATTTAGAAAATTTGCAAGCTGTGCAAAACGCCAAAAGCAAAGAAATGGGCGTCATCGCAAGACAAGGTGGCGACATGAAAGCCCTAAAAGCCGAACTTGACGCAAACAAGGCAAAAATCGCAGAACTCGGCGCAGTAGTCAGCGAGTGCGAAGAAAAGCTAAATACTATCGCAGCCGTCGTGCCAAATATCATCGATGATGATGTCCCATTTGGTGCAGATGAAAACGAAAATGTATGCGTAAAAACCGTGCTAGAACCAAGGCAATTTGACTTTACGCCAAAAGAGCATTTCGAGCTTGGCGAAAGCCTTGGTTGGCTAGATTTCGCTCGTGGCGTGAAGCTTAGCGGTAGCCGTTTTACCGCACTTCGTGGGCTTGGTGCGAAGCTAAATATGGCGCTGATTAACTACATGATTGATTTTAACAACAGCCGTGGTTTTGAGCTTGTAAATATGCCATTTTTGGTGCGTGATGAGATACTTTACGGCACAGGACAGCTACCCAAATTCAAAGACGATCTTTATAAAGTAGATAGTGACGAGCTAAATCTCTATCTCATACCCACTAGCGAAGTTACGGCGACGAATTTATTCAACGATGAGATTATCGAAAGCGCGAATTTGCCGATAAAGCTTACGAGTTACAGCCACTGCTTCCGCAAAGAGGCAGGGAGTGCTGGGCGCGATACTAGGGGTATGATTCGTCAGCATCAGTTCGAAAAGGTCGAGCTTGTGGCGATTACGAAGCCAGAAGATAGCGCAAAAATGCTAGAAGAAATGGTATCTTGCGCTAGTGATTTACTGACAAGCCTACGCTTACCACACCGCCACATGGTGCTTTGTAGCGGAGATTTGGGATTTAGTGCGGCTAAAACTATCGACCTTGAAGTCTGGCTTCCGGGACAAAATAAATATAGAGAGATTAGCTCGATTTCAAATTGTCGTGATTTTCAAGCAAGACGCGCGAAAATCCGTTATAAAGATGAAAATAAGAAAAATGCGTTAGTGCATACGCTAAATGGCTCATCTTTGGCAGTGGGGCGCACTTTGATAGCTGTGATGGAAAACTACCAACGAGCCGATGGCACTATCGAAATTCCAAAAGTTTTAGAAAAATATATGTAATAAAAATTTACAAAATTTAGCTAAAATCACGCTTTTAGCAAATTTAAAACAAAGGAATTTTTATGAAAAAAACCATTTTAACGACAATTTTGGCACTATTTTTTGTAGGCTGTTCGCAAACTAGCAGTGTTTTGACACTTGATCCATACATGGCGCACGGCATAAAAACAAAAAATCCAAACAGCGTAAGTATCAACAGTGTCCAAGATAAAAGAGAAAACAAAAGCACAATCGCCACGGTCAAAGACGGCAACGGCAATGTAATGGAATACATAACGCTTCAAAACAGCCTTTCTGCGTGGTTTAGCGATGCCGTAAAACAAGAACTTATCGCTCGTGGCGTAAGTATCGATGAGAGTGCCGAAAGCAAAGTAAATATCGAAATCGGCAAACTAAGGGCGCAAATCGAAGGATATTCAAAAGAAAATATGAGCGGTTATGGCGAAATTTTTATAACCATTTATAAAGGTAATGAAACGATTACTAGACAGGTTAGACAAACTCAAAGCGAATTTGCACCGATTCGCACGGGCGGAGCATTGACGCCGTTTGTAAAAGAGTTACTAAATGACTTGGTCGCAAAAAGTGCCGAGCAAATCATAAATTCGCTCTAAATTTGCAAATTTAAACTGGCAAATTCGCCGAATTTCGCAAAATGAAGTGCGTAAATTGCGAAGCTTTTTCATTTGGCATGATTTGTAAAAATTGTGCCAAAATTTTAAGCGAATTTCGCTTGTGTGAGCGAAAATTTGGCGAATTTAGCGTTTATTATTTTTACGGATACAGCGAGATCAAACACTTAATCCACTCAAAACACCACGAATACGGACAATTTGTCTTTAAAAGATTAGCAAATTTAAGTTTTAAAAAATTTGCTAATGAGTTTAAATTCAGTGAAATTTGCCTTGCTTTGGGGCTAGATGATACGACCGATAACGGCGAATACTCGCATACGGCTATTTTAGCTCACGCATTAAAAAGTGAATTTATAAAACCCAAATTCGGCGTTATAAAAGCAAAAAATTCGGTAAAATATAGCGGAAAGACGCTTGAATTTCGCCTTAAAAACAAAAGAAATTTTGAAATTTTAAAGCCTGTTAAAAGCCCTGTAATATTAGTCGATGACATAGTTACGACAGGTTGCAGTCTAAATGAAGCCAAAGAAATTTGCGAAAAAAACGGCATTGAAGTTTTATTTGGTTTAGTTTTGGCAAATGCAGAAATTTAAAGGAAAAAAATATGCAAAAAGTAGTCTTAAAACCGCTTGAAAACAGCGATAAAGAGCAGTTTATAAAAGATAATCAAGAAGCTTTTCTTTACGGAGCTACGATCGAATTTGGTCTAAGGGACGAGCATTACGAAGAAGACGGAGAGATTATCTCGCGCGAAACGATTGAAAATTCGCTTAAAAGCGGCACGGCATATCGCATAATTTTTTGAAAACAAAAAAGTCGGCGGCGTGGTGCTAAAAATAGATAAACAAGCAAAATTTGGCGAGTTGGAGCTTTTATTTATAAGCCCAAATTTTCACTCAAAAGGAATTGGCAAAAAGGCATGGCAAGAAATCGAAAAAATGCACCCTGAGATTAAAATTTGGCAAACTTGCACACCATATTTTGAAAAGCGAAATATCCATTTTTACCTGCACTCTTGTGGTTTTAAAATCATTGAATTTTATAATAAATTTAACAAAGACCCAAATTTCAAAGCCGAATTTGATGAAAACGGAAATGAAATTTGCCACGAAATGTTTTTATTTGAAAAAATAATTCTGTAATTTTAGCTAATGCAAAAGTTTATTTTGCTATAATCAAAAGTTTAAATTTGCAATAAGGAATAATATGCAAGATAGTATTTTTGACAATCAAGAAATCGTTGAAATTGATGTAGAAGAATCAATAAAAACAAGCTATTTAGATTATTCAATGAGCGTTATTATAGGTCGTGCGCTTCCTGATGCAAGAGACGGCTTAAAGCCAGTTCATAGGCGAATTTTATACGCTATGAACGAGTTAGGTGTCGGCTCTCGCCAACCATATAAAAAATCGGCTCGTATTGTGGGCGATGTCATCGGTAAATACCACCCACACGGCGATATCGCCGTTTATGACGCTTTGGTTCGTATGGCACAAAGCTTTTCTATGCGAATTCCTGCTGTCGATGGTCAAGGAAACTTTGGCTCAATAGACGGCGACGGTGCTGCTGCTATGCGTTATACCGAAGCTAGAATGACAAAACTAGCAGAAGAATTGCTTGAAGATTTAGATAAAGAAACGGTTGATTTCGTGCCAAATTATGACGAAAGTCTAAATGAACCTGATGTTTTGCCGGCTCGTGTGCCAAATTTGCTACTAAATGGTTCAAGCGGAATCGCCGTTGGTATGGCGACAAACATACCACCGCACAGCCTTGATGAGCTAGTTGATGGGCTTTTGCTTTTGCTTGATAACAAAAACGCAACTCTTGAAGAGATTATGCACTATATCAAAGGTCCTGATTTCCCAACCGGCGGTCTTATTTTTGGTAAAAAAGGGATAATTGACGCTTATAAAACAGGTCGAGGTAGAGTAAAACTAAGAGCAAAAACTCACATTGAGAAAAAACCAAACAAAGATGTCATCGTAATCGACGAGCTTCCGTATCAAACCAACAAAGCTCGTCTTATAGAGCAAATTGCCGAACTTGTAAAAGAGAAGCAAATCGAAGGCATTAGCGAAGTCAGAGATGAAAGCGATAGAGATGGAATTCGCGTCGTTATAGAGCTAAAACGAGACGCTATGAGCGACATAGTTTTAAATAATTTATTTAAGCAAACCACTATGGAAGCGACTTTTGGCGTTATTATGTTAGCTATTGAAAATAAAGAACCAAAAGTTTTTAATCTAATTGAACTTTTAAATTTATTCTTAAATCACCGAAAAACGGTTATTATTCGCAGAACGATTTTTGAACTTCAAAAAGCAAGAGCCAGGGCTCACATTTTAGAAGGTCTAAAAATCGCACTTGATAACATAGACGAAGTTATCGAGCTTATCAAAAATTCAGCCGACACGACTGCTGCAAGAGACGGCTTGATGAGCAAATTTGGTCTAAGTGAGCTTCAAGCAAACGCTATTTTGGATATGCGACTAAGCAAACTTACAGGCTTAGAACGCGAAAAAATCGAAGAAGAGTTAAGAGCGATTTTAGCTGAAATCGAACGCCTTGACGCGATTTTAAAAAGCGAAGAATTGATAGAAAAAATCATTAAAGACGAACTTTTGGAAATCAAAGATAAATTTAAATGCCCACGCATTACCGAGATTGTCGATGATTATGATGATATTGACATTGAAGACTTGATTCCAAATGAAAATATGGTCGTAACTATCACGCACCGCGGATATATCAAGCGAGTTCCTAGCAAAACTTACGAAAAACAAAAACGCGGTGGCAAGGGCAAGGTTGCAGTAACTACCTACGATGATGATTTCATCGAAAATTTCTTTACTAGCAACACGCACGACACGCTTATGTTTATCACAGATAAAGGACAACTTTACTGGCTAAAAGTCTATAAAATTCCGGAAGGCTCACGCACGGCAAAAGGCAAAGCAGTTGTGAATCTCATCTCGCTTCAAGACGGCGAAAAAATCAAAGCGATAATACCTACTAGCGATTTTTGTGAGAGCAAATCTTTGGCATTTTTCACTAAAAAAGGTATCGTAAAACGAACAAATTTGAGCGAATTTAAAAATATCCGCTCAATCGGCGTAAAAGCGATCAAGCTTGATGAAGATGATGAATTAGTAACTGCGCTAATCGTTGCAAACGGCGAAAATGAAGTCTTTATCCCAAGCGATGAAAACGCTGAAAATGCAGAAAACGCTGAAAACAGCGTGATTGAAAACGAAATTATTGAAGCAGTAGAAGAAAATACAGATGAAGAGCAAATCAACGAAAATATGCTTCTAATCGTTACCAAAAAAGGTATGTGTGTCAAATTTAAGCTTGAAAAAATTCGCCAAATGGGTAGAGTAACGCGTGGCGTAACGGGCATTAAATTTAAAGAAAAAGGCGATGAAGTAGTCGGTGCTGCGTTTATCAAAAACGATATTGACGAGATTTTAAGCGTTAGCCAAAAGGGTATTGGCAAACGAACCGAAGCGAACGAATATCGCTTGACAAATCGTGGCGGAAAAGGCGTGATTTGTATGAAACTTACGCCAAAAACAGGCGATCTAATCGGTGTAGTTATGGTAGATGAAGAAAGCGACCTTATGGCGCTAACTACGACAGGTAAGATGATACGAACCGATATTCAAAGCATACGCAAAGCTGGTCGCAACACAAGCGGCGTCATCGTCGTCAAAGTCGAAAGCAAAGACGATGAAGTCGTTAGCATTGCCCTTTGTCCAAAAGTAGAAGAAAATAGCGAAGAAGCCCGAGAAAACGGCGAAAATTTAGGGCTTTTGGGCGAAGAAAATTCGCAAAATGAAAATAATGAAAATTCACAAGGAGAAAATAATGAATAGTTATAATATAGCTATTGTCGGTGCCACAGGTGCAGTTGGCGAAGAGATTTTAAATGTTTTAGATGAAGTAAATTTTCCGGTAAAAGACCTGCTTTTACTAGCTAGTTCAAGAAGCGCAGGTGGAAAAATCGAATTTAGAGGCAAAGAATTTGTCGTAAAAGAGCTAACCGATAGCACATTTGACGAAAATGAAATCGACATTGCGTTTTTTAGCGCAGGTGGAAGTATTTCAGCACACTTTGCGCCGTTAGCTGCTGCTAGCGGAGCTGTTGTCATCGACAACACAAGCCATTTTAGAATGCAAGAAAATGTCCCGTTAGTCGTGCCTGAGTGCAACCCAAGCGACATAGAACACTGGAAAGAAACAGGAATCATCGCAAATCCAAACTGCTCGACAATCCAAATGGTGCAAATTTTAAAACCGCTTGATGACGCTTTTGACATAGCGCGTGTCGATGTTAGCACATATCAAGCCACAAGCGGTGCAGGAAAAGAAGGTATGACTGAGCTAGTCGAGCAACTTCAAGCATTTTTTGCTTTCAAACTTGACGAATGCGAACCAAAGGTTTTTGCGCACCAAATCGCTATGAATGTAATACCTCATATCGATGTTTTTCAACCAAACGGCTACACAAAAGAAGAGATGAAAATGGTAAATGAAACAAGCAAAATTTTGCATAAAAATATCCCGCTTTCAGCAACTTGCGTTAGGGTGCCGGTTTTACGAAGCCACAGCGAAGCAATCACAATCAAATTTAACAAAGATTTTGATTTAGACAAAGTTCGCTCTATACTTTCGACTGCGCCAAGCGTTGTTTTGGTTGATGACCCTGAAAATAAAAAATACCCGATGCCAACCATTTCAAGCGATACAAACGAAACTTTTGTAGGGCGAATTCGCAGGGATAACTTTGATGATAAAATCTTGCATTTGTGGTGCAGTGCCGATCAAATTCGCGTGGGAGCTGCTACAAACGCCGTGCGAATAGCACTAAAATGGATAGAAAATAACTAAAACTCACTCTTGGCAAATTTTATAAATTTGCCAAGAAATTTTTTAAATTTAATATTTTGTTTGTTTAAAAACTTATAAGCATAGCTTTAAACTTTATGTGTATTTTTTAATAAATTTATCCTTTTGCGACATATAAATTTACTAAATTTCGTTTAAAATTTTCTCAACCACTTCGCTTGGATTAACTGCATTATAAATCGGTCGCCCAACCACGATAAAATCAGCATTTGCTTCTTTTGCAGTTTGCAAATTTGCTACTCTTTTTTGATCTCCTATGCTCTCGCCAAAAGGACGAATTCCAGGACATAGCGTGATAAATTTTTCACTCGTGCAAGATTTGATTAGCTTACTTTCAAAAACCGAACACACCATGCCGTCAAGCCCACTTTCAAAAGCTTCCATGCTCATTTTTTGCACGGCTTCGTTGATATTAGCGTTATAAACGCCCTTAAATTCGGCTTCATCAAAGCTAGTTAGTGCAGAAACTGCCAAAACCAAAGGTCGCTCACGCAAATTTGCCAAACGCCCCATAACTTCGCTCATCGCGCGTTTTCCGCTACTTGCGTGCAGGTTTATCATATCCGCCCCCACGCTAGAAATCACTTCACACGCATCAGCCATTGTGTTTGGTATGTCGTAAATTTTTAAATCCAAAAATATCTTAAAATCGCCTATTTTGCGAAGCTCATCGATAAAATTTGCTCCGTCCCGCAAGTAAGCCCTTAGCCCTACTTTTAGCCATAAATCTTTAAAATGGGCTAGTTTGTGAGCCAAATTCAAGCACTCATCGCGGCTTGGCAGATCAAGTGCCACGCAAAGTTTCATTTTAAATTCTCCAAAACGCCGTTTATGAATTTCGGCGCAGTATCGCTGGCTAGCTCTTTTGCCAAATTTACGCACTCGTTGATGATGACGGCTTTATCCGTATCGCTAAAAAGTAGCTCATACGCCCCAAGCCTTAAAATCGCCCTTTCGATTGCGCCGATTTCGGTAAGTTTATGCTCGTTTAATCGCTCGTTAAGTCTTTCATCTATCGCTTCTAAATTCGCATTTACGCCCTCAAACAGCCCCAAAGAAAAGTTTTTTTGCTCGTTACGAATTTTTTTCTCTTCTAAGAATTCGTGCTTAAATTCGTTCATCTCGCTACCCATTTCCCCAGCATACAGTAGCGATACCACCGCACTTCTGGCTTGATGTCTTGTTGCCATTTTTATGCCTTTAAGTTTTTGTATAAACTTATCATCTCAATAACCGAATTCATCGCTTCGAAGCCCTTATTTCCCGCCTTTGAACCTGCTCGTTCGATTGCTTGTTCGATAGTGTCGGTTGTAAGAACGCCAAAAGCCACAGGTTTGCCGTATTTTAGGGTGATAGAAGCGATTCCTTTTGTGGTTTCTGCGCTCACATAGTCAAAGTGCGGCGTGCTGCCCCTTATGACCGCTCCTACGCAACAAACTGCGTCAAATTTAGCGCTTTCTAAGGCAGTTTGAAGTGCCATTGGGATTTCAAAAGCTCCCGGGACTAGGATTAGGCTTAGGTTTTTTTCATCTCCGCCGTGTCGTAAAAATGCGTCTTTGGCGCCCTCGACAAGGCGATCTGTGATGATATGGTTGAAGCGACTTGCGATGATGGCGATTTTTTCGCTACCTTTTAAATTTAAATTTCCTTCGATAACTTTCATATTAAATTTCCTTTTCCTTGCTCCATTTTTAGCATTTTAGTAACCAAATTTAAAATCAAACCAGCCTAGCTTTTTCGTGAGTTTGTAAATTTCTCGCTTCGATAGGCGTTTTAGCCTTATCTCGCTCGAAATTTACGGCACAACACGAAAAATCGTCGGCATACGCCGTGATAAATTTAAAATTACGCAAAAATGCTAAAAATTTGCAATTTTTTTATTTAAATAACTTGTAAATTTACCAAATTTTTGCTTTATTTTTGTTTTGGCAATAATTTTGCTTCAATTGTCATTGCGAGAAACGGCATTAGCCGTTTCGTGGCAATCGCCAAAAGTTAAATTTAGAATTTGTAAATTTTAAATAATAAATTTTAAAAATTTAACCAAAATTTCACTCGAATTTTTTATAATTCGGCGTTTATTTTTTAAAAAGGAAAAATTATGAAAAATCTTAGAACTTTTGGCACGGGTGCGACGGTGGCGACATTTGCCGTTATGGCTGTTAGTGGTGCGGCACTATTTTTTGGGCTTCGCGGCGGAAATCTAAAACTAATCCACGAATATGTCGGAGCAGCGATGATAATCGCCTGTGTGCTTCATATAATCGTAAATTTCAAGGCTTTTACAAACTATTTCAAAGGCTTAAAAGGCATTTTGATAACTGCATTTAGCGTGATTTTGATCGCCCTTTGTTTTGTGAGTTTTGGTGGTGGCAACGGCAAAGCTCCTGTGGCGAAAATGCTCTATCCTGCGGTTTTAAATTTAAGCGTGAGCGAAGCCAAAACGGCTTTTAAAACAGACGAAGCCAAATTTAGCGAATTTTTGCAAAACGCAAATTTGACTAATGCGAATTTAAATCTCAGCATAAATGAATTTGCCAAAGCTAACAATATAAAGTCAGACGACATCGTCCGAGCGATACTACCGCAGATGAAACCTGCAAAAAAATAATTAAAAATTTATCGAAATTTGGCGAATTTAAATTTTCAAATTCGCCAATTTTGATAAGAGATTGAAAATATTTAAAAACTAGTTATCGGAAGAATATTTTACAAGCTCTTCTTCTGTTAAACCAATTCCGCCGTAAGGTTCTGCTCTTTCAACAATAGTATAATCATATGGAATATCCATATCATCATCGCCAGAATACAAGTCATTTTCTTTTTCATACATTAATTGTTCAGCATCAGTTTCTGACATTCCATTTGTTATCCATTTTTTTATTTGTGCTTTTCTATATTGTTGATATTCAGTATCATCATATTGTTTCATAATACTCCTTTAAATATACTAATCATTCTATCAAAATCATATTTAAAATATTATAATAAAGTAGTCTTTTTTAAAAAATTTATCAATCTAAAAACTCAAAACCTTATCACTAGTTAGAATTAAATTTGCTAAATTCGGCATTGTGGATTTTTCGGCACCTGCGTAGTATGGCTCGTTTTTGTAAATTCCACACCTTGCTTGGCATGTGCCACAAACTTCCACGCCTACGCCTTTTGCGATTAGGCTTTTTAAAATCGCAACCAAATCATTATCGTAATTTTCAGGCTTGACACATTTTTCCCTAGCCAAATCAACAGCGTCGTTCATCAAAAAATACTTCACTTCTGCCCCGCTTTCAAGCAGTTTTTCGCCAAGCCTAAGAGCGTTCCACGCCACATCGCTTCCGTCGTAAGGTGCGTGGTTTAAGATGATTAAAACTTTCATTTTTTATCCTTTAAATTTGAAATTTGGTGCATAAATTTATCGCAAAAATAGTTTTAAATTTTGCAAATTTTTCTAAATTTAGATTCTTCGCTTCACTTTGTTTTGCTCAGAATGACGCAGTTTTTACGCCAAAGCCTTTTTAATCGCCAAAATTTCATTTATATTTTTTTCTAATTCGTCTAAATTTAGCATATTTGGACCATCGCATAGTGCTTCGCATGGATTTAGGTGCGTTTCGTAAAAAAATCCATCGACCCCCACAGCCGCCGCCGCTCTTGCTAAATACGGCACAAATCTCGCGTCTCCGCCACTTGTCGCACCATTTGCGCTTGGCATTTGCACGCTATGCGTTGCGTCAAAAATCACAGGCGCAAACTCACGCATTATCGGAAAACTTCGCATATCAACGACGAGATTTCCATACCCAAAAGTGCTTCCCCTTTCACACAGCCACACGCCGTTTTCTTTGGCAGCCGTAAAGCCTGAGCTTTTTACGCCACGCGTTTCAAGGACTTTTTTCACGCTGTGATTCATTGCACTTGGCGAGAGAAATTGCCCTTTTTTGATATTTACTATCGCCTTTGTTTTGGCAGCAGCCACAAGCAAATCGGTCTGACGGCACAAAAAAGCTGGAATTTGCAAAGCATCAGCCACTTCGGCAACGGGTGCAGCTTGGGTGCTTTCGTGAATATCTGTTAAAATTTTAAAGCCAAATTTTTCTTTCACTTCGGCTAGTATCTCGCAACCTTTTTTTAGTCCCGGACCACGAAAGCTCGAAATGCTCGTGCGATTTGCCTTGTCAAAACTGCTCTTAAAATAAAAATCGATTTCGCTCATTTCATTAAATTTGCGAAGTTTTTCTGCCACCGCAAAGACTAGCTCACGACTTTCTATCACGCACGGACCTGCTATTAAAACCATTTTTTATCCTTTAAATTTACAAAATTTTTTAGGGATTATAGCCAAATTTACTTTAATAAAACGCCAAACAAAACTTTAAACAAAAAAGTGATAGAATATCTGCTTAAATTTATCAAATTCCAGGAAAAATTTATGCCCTATAATCCCTTTATAATGCGACATTTATCGATTTATTTTATGTTGCTTGCTTGTTTTCATTTTGCGACTTTGGGGGCGCTTTCGAAAATTTTAAGCGAGCAAATGACTAGCGTTGAAATCGTATTTTTTCGCAATCTAATCGGTCTAATCATCATCTTAATCGCACTAAATAAAGATAGAAATTTCGGTCACGGCGGAAAGCCTGTTTTGCTTATTTTTCGTGGCGTTATCGGCTCGGTTGGGCTTTTGCTATTTTTCTACAATGTCGCTCATATCGATCTTGGCACGGCTTTTACATTTCAAAAAACTTCGCCGATTTATATCGCGCTATTTTCATATTTTTTGCTTAAAGAAAGACTAAGTCTGCTTGGTTGGAGCGCGATTATACTCGGATTTATCGGCATTGCGTTAGTGGTTCAGCCAAATATCGGTATTACAGCAAACGATCTCATCGGCATTGGCGGGGGAATTTGCATGGGTATGGCGCTAACAAGTGTGCGAGAGCTTCGCAAATACTATTCTGCAAATATGATAATTTTATCGTTTATGTTTTTTGGCGTTTTGACGATGAGTGTTTTACTTGTTTTGGGCGAATTTGGCATTGGCGAGTTTAAATTTGTATTTCCAAACCTTTTTGGCTGGGTTTTGATTGCTCTTGTGGGACTTGGCGGGTATTATTATCAAGTTTATCTCACAAAAGCCTACGCTGCGACTAAAAAAGCAGGAATTCCGGCTGCCATTAGCTATATGGATATTATTTTTAGTATGATTTTGGGGCTACTTCTTGGCGATGCGTTGCCAAATAATGTCGCGCTTTTGGGCATTGCGACGATTATTTTTAGCGGACTTTTAATCGCAAAAGAGAAATAATGAAATTTTTTCCACAAAAACGCACCAAATTTAACCCTTTTTTCTTAACGCATTTGTGCGTTTATTTCTCGCTAATGGCGGCATTTTATAACTCGCTCATCGGTGTTATTAGCAAACTTTTAAGCTCTGAAATGAGTAGTTTTGAAATCGTATTTTTTCGTAACTTTTTTGGGCTAATCATCGTTATTTGGGTGCTTTTTAAACAAAAAGATTGCAACTTTTTTAGCGGCGGACATTTGGGTTTTCTCATTTTTCGTGGCGTTATCGGGCTTTGTGGTATGAGTGCATTTTTTTACAATATCGCAAATACCGATCTTGGAACTGCTTTTTCGCTTTATAAAACTGCACCTGTTTGGACGGCGTTAATAGCAGCCTATTTTTTCGGCGAAAAATTAAGCAATCTTGCGTGGTTTGCGATAATCTTAGGCTTTGTCGGCTTTGCGATGATAGTCCAACCACAATTTGGCATAAAAACCACCGACATCGTCGGTATCGTGGGCGGTTTGTGCAGTGGTTTAGCGCTAGTTAGTGTCCATGAACTGCGAAAATATTACTCGGCAAACACAATCGTGCTTTCATATATGCTAAGCGGTAGCGTTATAATGGGGCTTGTGCTTTTACTTGGCGAATTTGATATAACGCCCGTTAAATTCGTCTTTCCAAGCGCCAAAGGTTGGCTTTATATGGGCTTAATCGCCGTTGGAGGATATTTGTTTCAACTTTATCTTACAAAATCCTACGCCGCCACAAGAAAAGCTGGGATCCCGGCTGCCATAGGCTATACCGAGATTTTATTTAGCTTAGTTCTTGGACTTCTTTTGGGCGATAAACTGCCAAATTTGCTAGGACTTTGTGGAATTTGCGTTATCATTATAAGTGGAATTTTAATCGCAAAAGAGAAATAAATTTTAAAAAATTTTCATTTTATATAAAATTTGTTATAATCAACATTTTTAAAGGAAATTCGTGAAAAAAATCATCTTAATCGGTCGCCCAAATGTCGGCAAAAGTTCGCTTTTTAATCGCTTGGCAAATTCTCGCATTGCCATTACTAGCGAAGTTGCAGGCACTACGCGCGATACAAACAAAACGCAAGTTGAAATTTTTGATAGAAACGCCGTTTTAATCGACAGCGGTGGGCTAGATAACACAACCGAGCTTTTTGCCAAAGTGCAAGAAAAAACGCTCGGGGAAGCTAAAAACGCCGATATTATCGTATTTATGGTCGATGGCAAATTTATGCCTGATACCAAAGATAGGCAAATTTTTTACTCACTTTTAAAGCTAGATAAGCCAACAGCCCTTGTCATAAATAAAATCGACGGCAAAAAAGATGAAGAGCGAAGCTGGGAATTTAACGAATTTGGAAGCCAAAGTTTTAACATTTCAGTTAGCCATAACAGCGGCATTGACGAGCTAAAAAGCTGGATTTATAAATTTTTAGATGATGAGCTAAAAAGCGACGATGACGAAAGTTTTGATGATTTTTTAGAAAATTTAGACGACAACGGCGAATTTATAAAAGAAAAAAATCTAAGCGAAGAAGATTTTGAAAATAAACCTATAAAAGTCGGTATCATAGGGCGTGTAAATGTCGGTAAATCAAGCCTTTTAAACGCTCTTGTCAAAGAAAATCGCTCAGTGGTTAGTAGCGTGGCAGGAACGACGATAGATCCTGTAAATGAAAGCTTTGTTTATGAAGATAGAATTTTTGAGTTCGTCGATACAGCCGGAATTCGCAAACGCGGTAAAATCGAAGGAATAGAAAAATTCGCGCTTAATCGCACGGAGAAAATTTTAGAAAATTCAGACATTGCGCTTTTGGTTTTAGATAGTTCTGATCCGTTTAGCGAACTTGATGAACGCATAGCGGGTCTTGCTTCAAAATTCGAACTTGGCGTGATTATCGTGCTAAATAAATGGGACAAAAGCGAAGAAGATTTTGATAAACTAGCTTTTCAAATCAGAGATAGATTTAAATTTCTTGCTTATGCGCCGATTATCAGCGTTTCGGCTACCGGCGGAAAGCGAATTCACAAAATTTATCCGCTTATTTTAGAAGTTTATAAAAATTTCACGCAAAAAATTCAGACTTCAAAGCTAAACGAAGCTATCGCCGAAGCGACAAAAGCCCACCCATTGCCACACGAAAAGGGCAAGGTCGTAAAAATTTACTACGCCGTGCAGTTTGGCTTTGCGCCGCCAAAAATCGCGCTCATTATGAACCGCCCAAAAGCGCTTCATTTTAGCTATAAAAGATATTTGGCAAATCAGCTAAGAGAGCGATTTGACCTGCTTGGCACACCGCTTGTGTTACTACCTAGACCTAGGGGAGAAAATTCGGAAAATGAAGAAAAATAATTTTATACTAATCGGCTTTATGGGCGTTGGCAAAGGCACGGTTGCAAGGGCGTTAGCCAAAAAAACAGGGCTTTTTTGCATAGATTGTGATGATTTAATCGAAAGTTATGCGAACAAAAAAATAAAGCAAATTTTTGCCGACGACGGCGAAAGCGAATTTCGCAAAATAGAGAAAAAACTGGCCAAATTTTTAGAAAAAAATGTCCAAAACGCCATAATCTCAACAGGCGGTGGTTTTTTTGCCGTTAAAAATTTAAATAAAATCGGCACGGTAATTTACCTAAAATCAAGCTTTGAAGCGATTTATGAAAGAATTTCAAAAAGCGAAAATTCACAGAAAAAAATCGCAAAAAGACCGCTTTTAAAAGATTTAGACAAAGCAAAATCTCTTCACGCCCAGCGAGATGAAAAATACGCTAAAAAGGCTGATTTTATCGTGGAAGTAGAAAATTTAAGCGCCGAACAAATCGTTAAAAAAATTCAAAAAATCATAAAAAAAGAGAGTAAAAAATGAGAACACTAACAGGACTTCAACCATCGGGCAAACTGCATTTAGGCAACTATTTTGCAAGTATCAAACAAATGGTAGATGCGCAAAATGCAGGAGAAGAGCTTTTTATGTTTATCGCAAACTACCATGCGATGACATCTGTCGGAGACGGCGAAAAACTGCGAAATTCGACCTACGAAGCAGCTGCTGCATTTTTATCGCTTGGGATTGACCCAAATAAAAGCACATTTTGGGTGCAAAGCGATGTGAAGGAAGTTTTGGAGCTTTACTGGATTTTAAGCGGATACACGCCAATGGGGCTGTTAGAGCGCGCTCATGCTTATAAAGACAAGGTCGCAAAGGGCTTTGAAACGAAGCACGATTTGTTTTCTTATCCGGTGCTAATGGCGGCTGATATTTTGCTATACTCTGCAAATGTCGTTCCTGTGGGAAAAGATCAAATTCAGCATGTCGAAATCGCGCGTGATATTGCGATTAAATTCAATAACGCTTTTGGCGAAATTTTAACGCTTCCGCAAGCAAGAGTTAATGAAAATGTCGCCGTAGTCCCCGGCACTGACGGCGCAAAAATGAGTAAAAGCTACGGAAATACCGTTGATATTTTTAGCTCTCCAAAAGAGCTTAAAAAGCAAATCGGCTCGATCGTAACGACTTCTGAGCCACTTGAAGCCCCAAAAGAGTGGAAATCTTGCAATGTTTATAATATCGCAAAACTTTTCTTAGACGAAAACGGGCAAAAAGCCTTGCAAGAGCGATACGAAAAGGGCGGCGAAGGTCATGGACACTTTAAAATGTATCTAAATGAGCTTGTTAGCGAATATTTCAAAGAAGCAAGAGAAAAATTTGAATACTACATGGCGCACAAGGGCGAGTTGGACGAAATTTTGGCTCTTGGCGCAAATAAAGCTAAGGCTCACGCCGTAAATTTAATGGATAAAATTCGCAACGCCACGGGGATTTATAGGTAAATCGCAAATTTGCACTTTCTTATTTTTTGAATTTGCAAATTTAGTGCCACTTTGTCATCGCCAAAGGTTAAATTTGCAATGACAAAGTAAAACGAAAGATAAAAATTTGCACTTAATTTATTGAATTCATAGTCCAAATTCGCTAAAATCAAGTGATAAATCAAAAAAGAAAGGGTAAAAAATGCAAACCGTGAGTATCCAAACAAATAATACTTCTATGATACAGGCTATACAAGCTATGGTAGCTAAGCTTGACCCAAATGCCGTTATGATGACTTACGATGAACCGAGCGATTTAGGCAATGAAGATAGTGCAAAACTACTTGAACTTATCGAAAAAGATGACAAAGGCGAACTTAAATTTCATACACAAGATGAAATAATAGAATACACCAATGAGATTTTGCGAAAATTTGGTGCAAATATATGAAAATAGTCCATAGTGAGAATTTTAAAATCGAACTTGGCAAAATAATCGTTTTCATCGCAAACGATAGCGTAAATAGAGCACTTGAATTTAGAAACGAGTTATTAGAAAAAATAAATAAAATTTCCGATATGCCTTATGCCTATGTCAAAAATACACAAGCAAATAACGAAAATGTTAGAAATTTGATTTTTAAAGGTTATACGATAGTTTTTCGTATCACAAAAGAACAAATCAAAATTTTGGGAATTTTCAAAAACAACAAACACAAATTTTCTGCTTCATAACACCATAAGGTTAGCGTTTTGCCGACCCTTTTATATTTTGCTTACAAAATTTTAATATTTTTCAAAATTTACAGATTTCACACAAAGGACAAAAAAGTGTCCAATAAATTTCATATAATCTTTTCAAATTTACATTGAAAGGACAAAATATGAGACGACAAACTGCAAATCAAGATGTGTTATCACAAGAGATACATGAAAAGATAAAACTTTGGATTTTGCGAATTTTAGATAAAATCAACAGATATAAAATCCTTTCAAAAACCGATTACCATGATTATAAAGAAGATATAAATAATAGATTGAATTTGCAAAAATCAAATTTAGATGAAATTGATAAGAATTTTTTGCAAGAAATGCTAAAAAAATACGAAAGAAAGCGTATCAAAACATATGAAATTTTAAGCATTAACCTTGATATGGTTTGCAAGACTTTTGGTTTTGGAAAAACAGAGCGAGATATACTTGAATTTGCCATACTAGTAAATGTTTTCAACGAAAATATCGAAGAATTTTTAAGAACAGAGTATATAGGCGGAATTGCAACTCCTGTAAATTTACCTTTTTTACTTGAAAAAATTTTAAATTTAGACACAAACGAAGTCAGCAAAGCACTTTTAAAACTAACACAAAGTTTTATTCTAAATATTGATTATAGAGAACTTTGCGACACATTTGAGTTTCAAGATAAAGAATTTCCTATGGCAATGTTAAAAAGCATTAGTGCCATAGAAAAGCTTTTTGAAAATGTCTTCCAAAAGTGCAGTTGCAGTGAGCTTACTTTTGATGATTTTAGTTACCTTAAAATCGACACAACTCTTTTGACGCAATATATCTCAAAAAATCTGCAAGGGACAAATATATTGATATACGGCGCCCCGGGAACCGGCAAAACGGAATTTGCAAAAGTCCTAGCAGAGACTTTAAACAAAAGCCTATACGAGATTGATTATGGGGAAAAATCAAGGCGTTATAATGGTCGGAATTCGGTAAAAGGCGATGATAGATTTAGACTGCTAAGACTAGCTGATAATATCCTAAAATCTAGCAACGCTTTGATAATGTTTGATGAAGTCGAAGATATATTTAACGAAAAAGATATTTCAAAAGCTATGATAAATCGCACACTAGAAAGCAACGCTGTGCCTACGATTTGGATAAGCAATAATATACACAACATAGATAGCGCCTATATAAGGCGATTTGATATGGTTTTTGAATTTATTATTCCGCCAAAACACAAGAGATTTGAATTTATCAAACGATACTCGGATAACCAAATCAGCGACAAAATGGCTAAAAAACTATCCAAAATAAATCTCATCTCGCCAGGTCTCATCTCAAAAGCCACAAAAGTGATTTTAAACTCAAATCCAGCCGATAAAGACAACGCATTTAAAAATAATATTTTTTGCAACCTAAAAGCACAATACAGCATTGATTTTGATAAAAAGAAAAAGAAAAAGAAAAAAGACGAGATAAAATTGCCACAAATTTATGAACTAGAATACATAAACGCAGGGCTAAATTTGCAAAATTTAACTAAGGGCATACAGGCAAATCCAAATGCACGAATTTGCATATATGGACCGGCAGGAACTGGCAAGAGTGCTTTTGCTAAATTTTTGGCAAAAAAGCTAGATAAAAAACTCATCATCAAAAAAGGAAGCGACTTGCTAAATGCCTATGTTGGGGGAACTGAGCAAAATATCGCTATGGCATTTAGTGAAGCCAAAAAACAAAAAGCGGTGCTTGTTTTTGACGAAGTCGATACATTTTTGCAAGATAGAAGCGTGGCACAAAGAAGCTGGGAAATCTCGCAAACAAACGAAATGCTAACGCAAATGGAGAATTTCGACGGCATTTTCATCGCCACGACAAATTTTATGGGTAGCCTTGATGAAGCCTGTATTAGGCGATTTGATATGAAAATCAAATTTGATTTTATGGTTAGTAAAATGGCGTTAGCTCTTTTTGAAAAAGAGTGCGAAAATTTGAATTTAAAATTTAGCGAAACTGCAAAAAATACAATCTTAACTACGCCGTATCTTACGCCGGGAGATTTCGCTGCTGTTTTGCGAACGCACAAATTCTCGCCATTTGCCGATGCGAACGATTTTGCGACAAGACTTCAAAACGAAGTTTCGTATAAAAAAGTCCAAAAGGCAAACGCCAAAAAAATCGGGCTTGTTTAGTAAAACTCAAATTCACAAAAAAAGAAAAGGAGTAAAGATGAAAAATTTGGCAAAAGTTGAAAAATATAACGAATACGGCTTATTGATAAATTATAATCCCGTGTTTGTGCAATGAAATGGTAGTTTTAAAAGAACAGATAGCAAGGTTTGAGAATTTTATTGAAATCGTTTTTTTTGGTAAAATAACGGAATTTTGTGAAAGGATTAGTAGTAATTAACATGGAAGAAATAATATTGGAAACAAAATTAATCGGAAATATTAGCGGAGAGTTTTTTGTAGCCGATTATCAAAGGGGTTATCGCTGGAATGAAGAAGTTGAAAGACTTTTAAACGATATTTCTGAGATTGAAGATGGAAAGAATTATTGTTTGCAACCGATTGTTATTAAAAATGTCGGCGATAAATTCGAATTAATCGACGGACAGCAACGGCTTACAACTTTGTATTTAATACAAAAATTTACAAAAATTTATCGCCCAAAGATACAGATAAAATATACAATTTCCTATGAAACAAGAAAAGATAGCAAAAATTTTCTTGAGAATTTGGATTTTGATAATATAAATGACAATCCTAAAAATATTGACGAGTATTTTATTAATGAAGCCGCAAAGACTATAAAAACATGGTTTGAAAAATTTAACAATGAAACAGAAACTAAATATACCAGCGATGATGACGCTGCAAATGATATTCAGACCAAATTAAATAATAAAGTCCATGTCATCTGGTATGAAGCCAACTCTTGCGAAAATTCTATGCAACTTTTTACTCGTTTGAATATTGGAAAAATTCCACTTACCAATGCAGAACTTGTAAAGGCGTTGTTTTTAAGCAGAAAGAGTGGTATTGATGATACAAAACAGCTTGAAATTGCAACCGAATGGGACATTATCGAAAAAGAGCTTCGAAATGATAATTTTTGGTATTTTATAACAAACGAAAATGCTAAAAATTATGCTACGAGAATAGAACTTGTTTTTAATCTTATGGCAAATAAAACGCTAGGAGATAAAGAAAGATTTAGGACATTTTTTTATTTCAATGACAAAATAAAAGCTAAAAAAAATAAATCAGATGTATGGCAAGAAATCTTGCGTTATTATCAAAAATTAAAAGAATGGTATGAAAATTTTGAAGTTTATCATAAGGTTGGCTATCTTATTGCAACTCAAACAATTTCATTGCAAGAGTTACTCAATGAATCGTCAAATAAAACAAAATCAGATTTTCAACAATCATTAGATGAAAAAATTGCTAAAAGTGTCAATTTTGATAAAGATTATTTGGAATTATCCTATGAGAATAAGAGAGATTGCTCTTATATAGAGCGATTACTCTTATTGTTTAATGTAGAAACTATACGGCAAAAGGGGGATGAGTTTATGAGATTTCCTTTTGAGAGACACAAAAAAGAGAAATGGAGTTTAGAGCATATCCACGCTCAGCACTCAGTGGGTTTAAATACAAATGAAGCCAGAAAAGAGTGGCTTGTGGATCACAAGAAATCTTTACTTGATATTAAATATGAAAATTCGGATGATTTAATAGAACGCATTAATGATTTGATTGCAAAGATAGATAAAGATGATAAATCAAATATAGGCGAGATTTTTGATAACATTTTTAGTAAAATTATATCTGCTTTATCAGAAAAAGACGAGAAGAATGAGCTTCATACACTAAATAATATGGCTTTGCTCTCTGCAAAAGATAATGCGGTGCTCAATAATTCCGCGTTTGATGTAAAGCGAAATAAAATAATCGACATGGATAAGAGAGGCGATTATATTCCTGTTTGCACTAGGCGAGTTTTCTTGAAATACTACACGCAATCTAGCGAAAATCAACTTCACTTTTGGGGTAAAGCTGACAGAAAAGCATATATTGAAAATATGAATGATGTTTTGAAACCATATTTTTTAATAAATAAAAAGGAAATTGAATTATGATACCAGAATTATATACTTTTAAGAATTTAATCGGTTCTAGTTTTCCAATAAGCGGGGAAAAGTCAGTAACAATAGAGGATATTATAATTCCTCGTATTCAGAGAGATTACGCACAAGGGCGAATTTCCGAGAACAAGGTTCGTGAGCGTTTTCTAACAGCCCTACATGAAGCTATCCAAAATAAAAAAGCCATTACGCTTGATTTTGTTTATGGCGATATCGAAAATGGAAAACTTACATTATTAGACGGACAGCAACGGCTTACAACGCTTTTTTTGCTTCATTGGTATGCAGCCAAAAAAGAGCGTATCGAAAAAAGCAAATATAGTTTTTTGAACCATTTTTCCTATGACACAAGATTTAGTTCAAGGGGTTTTTGCAAGGCGATAATAGAAAATGAAATTTCGTTTAACTCAGAAGAAATCTCTGCTGAAATAAAAAATCAAGCTTGGTATCCGTTTGAGTGGAAAAATGATCCCACAATACAAAGTATGCTAGTTATGATTGATGCGATAAATAAGAAATTTTCTGATATTGAAAATTTATGGCAAGCACTTACCGAAGAAAGTCTTATTTCATTTTATTTTTTACCATTAGAAAAAATGGGATTAAGCGATGAATTATATATAAAAATGAATTCTCGCGGCAAACCCTTGACGGATTTTGAGCATTTTAAAGCTGAATTATTGGAAATTATAAAAGAGCAAGACGAGAATTTATATAAAGAATTTAGCAAAAAAATTGATATTGATTGGACAGATATGCTCTTTCCTTATCGCGGAGAAAATCAAATTATAGACGATGAATTTATGAGATATTTCAAATTCATAAGCCGTATTATTTGTTATCAACAATATATTAAACCGATTGAAGATGATGAATTTGAATTGGCAAAACAACTTTATTCAAAAGAAAATAAAAACTCTATTTCAAATTTAAAATTTTTAGAATCGGCATTTGACTGTTGGTGCGGGCTTAATATTTCTGAATTTTTTGACTCGATATTTTATACAGATTCTTATGAAGTCGGAAAAACGAAATTATTTTTAAAAGAAAATGAAGCAAGAAATTTATTTTTAAATTGTTGTAATCATCATGGAGAACTTGCAAATAACGGTAGAAATCGCTTATTTCCTTTGAATAGTATGCTATTATTTTATGGGGTGTTATTATATAGATTAAATAAGAATTCTATTACAGAAGAAGAATTTAAGCGGAGGATTAGAATTATTCGAAATCTTACAGAGAATTCTGGGGATGAAATTCGCGAATACGACCAACAAAGCAACAATCAAATGCAACGATTGTTAAACGATGTATCCGAGATTATCATTAATGGCAATATTGTGACAGAAGACAGGGGTTTTAATCTCTTACAAAAAAAAGAAGAAAAAGCAAAATTTGAGTGGCTAAATGAAAATAAACAATTTGAAGAAGAACTTTTTAGACTAGAAGATTACAATCTGCTAAAAGGGACGATTTCTATCGTTGGATTAAATTCTCCAAATAATTTCTTGAAATTCAGAATTTTATTTGATAACTGCGATAAGGATTTAATAAATAAGGCTATGCTTTGCATTGGTGATTATTCTCAAAATCTTGGTTTAAGAACCCAACTTGGAGTAAAGTCAAAAAATTCCGTTTGGGAAGACTTGTTTCATCCGACAAAGCAAAGAAATGAAAACAATCGATTTCAAAATACATCAAATATTTTAAATGAGTTGCTTTCAAAATTGCCAGAAAATACTTTTGAGTTTCAGCCATTTTTGGAAAAATTCGTTTCGGAATATTTGGATAATCCCAATACTCAAAAGGATTGGCGATACTATTTCGTCAAATATCCACAAATGCGTTATGATACTCATGGAATGTATTGGTGGGAAAATAAAGATAAACAACCTTATGAAATATTTATAATGCACACACGGGAGAGACTTAATGGAAAAAACTGGAAAGCTTTTGAATATGCGCTTTGGCAATTACATCAAGAAGAATTTGAGCTTGACGATTATGCTTACTCTGGCGATAATCTAAAAGTAAAAGATAAAAATATATATATTAAAATTTTCAACGATAAATTTATGATTAATGAAGAAGAATTTAAAATTTTTCAAGATGAAAAGGGAGTAGATTTAGAGAATAGAGTAGAAAAAATATATACTGAATTTAATAAATTTATCAATACAAATTCGCAATATGATTAAAATTTTATCTTAGGTGCAAAATTTACTAAAAAATTTGGCTTGAAAATTCAAGCCAAATTTAGCTTAATATCAAAAACCAACATAGCAATATTTTGCAATACAATATATAATATCAAAAAATTTATCCACGCTAGACAAAAAAATGTCTATTTTAAATGATAAAATTTGATAATTTTTCAAAGCCACATAAGGATAAAGATATGCTAAATTTAGACAAATTTCCGCTAGAAATCGGTGCTTTACAAAGAAAGCAAGGTTCAAATACATTTTTAAATGATGGTCGTGGGATGGTTTGCCATATCTATCCGCAAGAGAACAAAATTAGTTTTGCTCTTGTCAGACCACCAGCTGCTCATCTTGGCTCATTTATTGTCAAAGATGAAGAAGAAGCTATAAAAATAATCAAGGATTTCAAAGTTGGCGATAAAAAAATGTCTGATTATTCGCCATACAATAATGATTTGGACGAAAGAATATCAGATTTAGAACGCTACATGGTATTTTTAGAAAACACAATAGACGATTTACGGAAGGGCGAGTCAGTTTTTGAGAGACGAAAACTATCAAATTTAGAAGACAAAATAGTAACTTTAAAAAACGCAATAATTGATTTAGAACACAGGCTAGACAACCTAAACGATAGACTTGAAGCTGGTTATTTGTGATAATCGCGAGATAAGCAAAGTTTGCAAAGCTAACTTATCTCGCCTAGATACCCCGCGATTTCCGCCTTTATCTCATCATTTAGCCACGCAGGTTCGATGACTTTTATGTGTGGCAAAAAATAATAAATCAGCGGTTTTATCTCCATTATGTTGCTAAATTCGCACTCAATTTCAATCGAGCCGTCGTTGTTACGGCACATAATATCGCCTTTGATATATTTTTTTCGCTCGAAATATTTCGCTACGATAGGCATTATCAAAAGCCTTGCAGTGTGTGAATTTTCTAGCTCAAACCAAACAGAATTTGCCGATTCTAGCCGTTTTTCAAATTTATCAGGGATTTTAAATTTTTCATTTGTAACTTCGACATTTTTTATATCTTTGAAATAAAATCGCTTAAATTTATCCCCTGCGTGGCAATCCAGCAAAAGCAAATACCAAAATCCTTCAAAAAGTGCGATTTTTAGGGGCTTTATTTCAAATTTATGCTTCTTGTAATCGCATTTTATGATATTTTTATTTGCAATAGCTTGTTGTATGATTTCAAAATTTTTTAGCATAGCTTCATCGGGTTCTTCGCTACCTAAAAAGGCAAAAAACGGCTGATTTAACTGCATTGAAAGCTGTTTTAAAAGTGGATGAGTTTTGGCATAAAAATTTGAACCTATCCCTTTGGCTATGTTATCCAATATATTTAAAAGCACTCTCTCATCGCCGTTTAAGCCGTCTTGTATCATACTTTTATCAAGTTCCCAGTGGTTTTTATTTTTTTTAACTCCGTTTGTTTGCAAAATTTTCATATCTCTTGTGACAGTTTTTGGAGTAACGCCAAACATATCTGCTAACTCTTTTGTGCTAAATGAACCGCTTTTAAGCAATTCAAAAATATTGTTTATTCTATTTATTTTATTGTTCTCTTTTTTATCTATATTTAATGGCATAATATCTCCCTAACAAAGCTCTTTTAGCTTTTTAAATATCTCAACCATAGCTAGCGTATCAAGTTTGCAGTATTTTAGCAAATTTTCTCTAATCTTTTGACTTTGGGAGCTATCTTTCAAATTTATGATATTTGCATATTCGCTACTTGCCGTGCCGCCGTTTTGAATTTCTAGTTCTTTATAGCTTAAATTTTTATCGTTTGGAAATAGTGCCGGTAAAACGCTTTTTATAGAAAAACTTCCGTGAAAATTTTCATCATAATACCCAAGTTCTCTAAACGGAACAATCAAATCCAAAAACCTTTCATTTATCAAATTTAGCTCATTTTCAAATTCTGCAAAAAGCCGTGATAACTCTTTTATTCTTGCCTTTTCAAACGACATATTATAGGCGATGATACTACCTTTGTTTGTTATATCGTTTAGCATCTGCTTTACCAAATTTTCTCTTGGGTCATCTATGCCGTTGCCTAAAAATTCTTTGTGTTCTAAAATGCCGTTTTCATGCAAGATATGAAGCGAGTATTGAAACGGAATTTGCATATATGGGCATTGATGATCAAATCTAGGAACCGCATCCATAAATGTTTCAAAATCAAAAAAATTTACGGGATATTTTACTTGTGAAATAAAATTCCTTATAACAGCCTTGTCGATATGTGGCTCGTTTTTGACAGAAATTTGAAGTTTTTGCGTGGCTGTTAATTTCAAATCACTATTTGAAATATCATCATAAGTGATAACTCCGTCGTGGTATAGCTTATAGGCTTGTTTTTTATTAAATCTATACAAATTTAAAATTGACGGCGTAACGCAATCTTTAAAACAATATTCTGAAAAATTGCACTCATAAGGCTCAAAACATTGCGTTCCAAATAAAATTTGCGGTTCTTCATTTTTTAACATATTTTCTAAATTTGCTAAATTTTCGCTTACAAAAGGCTGTTTTTGGATAACTGCTTCGGTAATATCTGCAACGCAAAAAAGCTCTTGCAAATTTAACTTTCCTATCTTTTCATAGGCGTTGTTTATATGAATTATACAAGCTTTTGTAAGCGGCAAAATAGAACTTATACAATACCACTGAACGCTTAAATCATCGATATAATAATCTTTCACGCTAGTGCTTGATTTTACTTCATAAATTTCGTATCCGTCGTCTTTTTTTACCAAAATATCAGCCATTGCAAAAATGCCGTTTTTGATAAATGTGGCTTCGTAGATGATTTTTGTGTCGTTTTGCAAAAGCTCATTTGTCTTTTTTGTCATCGAACCAAAATCGCTTGGATTAAATTCTATCTCAACTCCGCCGTCAAAGAGCTTTTGTGCTAGTTTTCCGACATCCGTGCCCGTTTGAAATCTCTCATCATCTTGCATTTGATTTTGTAGTTGTGGTTTAAATTTGTATAACCAAAGCGATTTTTGACACTGCAAACCTCGGATATATTGGGATTTTGATAACATTTTTCTGCCTTTTATTTTTTTGAAATTATAACAAATCGTATGGTGGGCTTTTTCGCCCACCAAAATAATAAATTTGCAAAAACCCTACGCCGATAAAATCTCGCTAACTTTGGCGTTAAAATCATCTCCCACAAAAAAGTCTGTCTCATAGACAAGCACCTGCGAATCGTCCCTGACACGCAAGATTAGGCGATTGAAATTCTTTGGATTTTTAAATTCGTTATGAACTAGATTGTAGATTAAATTTATCTTTTCTTTATTTAGCTCGTTTAAATTTAGCTCAAATTCAAAATCCCTTGCGTTTTTGCTTCGTTCGCTCTCTTTTTCTGCGAATTTGCGAGAGCCGTTATACCCGCCGTTGTAGCCACCACCATTAAAATTTCCGTTTTCGTTACCATTAAAACCACTGCCGTTTTTAAAATTTCCGTTGTCGTTTCTGCGATATTTGCTTTCGCTTTTGGCTTTAAAATTCCCATTTTTAGCGTCTTCAAGGCTAAAAACATCATAAATGGTTAGCTGATACGCCCCGCCTTCTGCGCGTCTGGTAAATTTCGCCTTAAAAGCGTGTGGCGCTTCAAGCTCATCTTGGCTAAATTTATCGATACTAGCAAAGGCGTCAAACGCGACGGCTTCGAAACTTCCGCCAAAATCCAAAATCTTTAAACGCCCCATTTTGGTGCCTTTTTTGGTTATCATCGTTTTTATCTCTTCGATTTTGCCGATACAAATTATCTCGCTGTTGTCTTCAATCTCGTCAAAATCGCTAGAACTAATGTGCGAAATAGCGTCAATCTCATCTTTATAATCTTGCAACGGGTGCCCTGAAATGTAAATTCCCAAGCTATCAAGTTCAAGTTTTAAAAGCTCTTTTGTAGGATATTCGGCTGAATTTTCCACAAATTCCACCACTATGCCCTCGGTCGTTTCATCTTCGCCAAATAGCGAATTTGCCGCTTCTTTTTTGACCGTGGCAATTTTTTTCATAGTTTCAAGAATATTTTCGATATTTTGGATAATAGCTAGGCGAGTTTTGCCTAAACAATCAAGCGCACCCGCGAAATTTAGGGCTTCGATGACCTTTTTATTGACTTGAAAATTATCCACCCTACTTGCAAAATCGTCCAAGCTTTCAAACTTTTTTTCGCTTCTAAGGGCGATGATATTATCGATTGCGCCCGTACCTACGCCTTTTATCGCCCCAAGCCCGTAAATAATGGCTTTGCCCGAGGGCGAATTTTTATCTTCGACGACGCTAAATTGTCTTAAACTAGCGTTGATAGAAGGTGGCAAAAGCCCCACACCAAGCCGTTTTGCTTCATCGATATAAATCGCAACTTTTTTTGCATTTCCTTCTTCAAATGAAAGCGAAGCCGCCATAAACTCAGCCGGATAGTATGTTTTTAAATACGCCGTTTGAAATGTAATCATCGAATACGCCGCCGCGTGGGATTTGTTAAATCCATACGAAGCAAATTTCATAATCATATCAAAAAGCTCTTCTGCTTTTTTGACATCAAAGCCTAAATTTTTAGCGCCGTCAAGATACTGCGTTCGCATGTGGTCGAGTTTTTTCTCGTCCTTTTTACCCATAGCCCTACGCACCAAATCAGCGTCCCCCAAAGAAAATCCGCCAACTCTTTGCACGATTTGCATAACTTGCTCTTGATAAACGATAACGCCGTAAGTGGCTTCTAAATACTCTTTTATCTCATCAAACATATACTCGACTTTTGCCCTGCCTTGCTTTCTAGCGATAAAATCAGGGATTAGATCCATTGGACCTGGGCGATACAGCGCAATCATCGCAATAATATCTTCAAAGCAATCCGGCTTTAAACTAGCTGCTAGCTCTTGCATACCGCCGCTTTCGATTTGAAATATGCCAAGCGTGTTTCCGCCTTGGATAGTCTTGTAGGTTTTCGGGTCGTTAAAATCGATATTTTCCCACATTATATCCACGCCGTATCGCATTTTGACAAGTTTAATCGTGCTATCGATGATGTCAAGGTTTTTTAAACCCAAAAAGTCAAATTTGATCAAATCGACATCTTCGAGATAATCTTTTGTGTATTGCGTTATATACTGCCCGCTGTCGTCTTCTTTGTCCTTTTTGGCGGTTTGTCTAAAAAGCGGAACTTTATTCCAAAGCGGTTCATTTGATATTACCACACCTGCTGCGTGCATGCCTGTGTTGCGATTTAGCCCTTCTAAATTTAGCGCATATTTCCACACTTTTGCCGCTAATGGGTCCGAATTTACAAGCTCTACGATTTTTGGCTCTAACTCATAAGCTTCTTTTAGCGAAATTCCTAGCACATCGGGAATTAGCTTTGCCATAGCGTCAGCTTGATTTAACGGCATATCGCAAACCCTTGCGACATCGCGTATGACGCCCTTTGCAAGAAGCTTACCAAATGTTGCGACTTGTGCGACATTGTCTTTGCCGTATTGATTTGTTACATACTCGATGACCTTGCCCCGTTTTTCTTGGCAAAAATCCACATCAATATCTGGCATGGAAATTCTTGACGGATTTAAAAATCGCTCAAAAAGCAAGTTATAAGGTATCGGATCAATGTCGGTTATGCGAAGCGAATACGCACACAAGCTTCCTGCTGCCGAACCTCGCCCTGGACCAACGGGAATATCATTTCGTTTCGCCCAGTTTATGAAGTCTTGCACGATAAGCATATAGCCTGAAAAGCCCATTTTTTTGATGATTTGAATTTCTGTTTCAAGGCGATTTTTGTAAATTTCGTGTTTGTCTTTATCAACGAATTCAAGCCTTTTTTCAAGCCCTGCCCTACACGCATACTCAAAAACAAAATCGTCATTTTCGAAATTATATCTATCGTCAGGTTTTGGTAAATTTATGCCTAATTCTTTGGCAAATTCGATAGAAAATTTAAAATTCGGCGGTGTCGGCGCGTAGTCTTTTTCATCAAATTTAAATGTTAGATTGCATTTATCTGCGATTTCTTGCGTATTTGCGATGACTTCTGGAATATCTGCGAAAATCGCTTTCATCTCATCATCGGTTTTTACATAAAGCTCATGAACGCTGTGTTTTAAGCGATCTTTATCATCGAGCAACTTGCCCGTTGCGATACACATATACGCGTCCTGCGCTTCGGCGCGATCTTTGTAGGTGTAGTGGGCGTCGTTTGTAGCAACTAGCTTTATGCCTGTTTCTTTGGAGAGCCTGATTAAATCCTTGTCGATATTGTGCTGATCGCCAAATCCGTGTCGCATAATCTCCAAATAAAAATCATCGCCAAAAATTTCTTTATATTCAAGGGCGGCAGCTTTTGCGGCTTCGTAGCCTTTTGCGCCCCGTTTTAGGTTTCTCTCGCTTTGATTTAGATGAAAACTGATTTCCCCTGCTAGGCATGCCGCCGAGCATACAATACCCTTACTATGCTCTTTTAAGAGCTTTTTGTTTATGCGTGGGTTGTAGTAAAATCCGTGCAGATACGCCTGTGAGCTAAGATATATCAAATTTTTATAGCCCTCTTCGTTTTTGGCTAGTAAAATCAAGTGAAATCGCTGTTTGTCGCTTTTATCGCTTATCTCGTCGTGGTTGTGAATGTAGGTTTCGATGCCGATGATTGGCTTAATACCGTGCTTTCGCATAGTTTTATAAAAATCAATCGCCCCAAACATATTTCCGTGATCGGTAATAGCCACGCTTTTTGTGCCGCGTTCGGATAGGACTTTGGCAAGCTCACCGACTTTGTTTGTGCCATCTAGCAGTGAATACTCGGTATGCAGGTGTAAATGTGTAAATTCGCTCATAATTTTCTCGTAAATTTGGATTAAAATTTAATGAAAAATTGTATCAAATTCGGGCTTTAAATTCGCCAAATTTGAGCTTTAATGTGGCTTAAATTTATAAATTCGCTTTTCAATTTTTTAACCCCGTCATTCCAAGTGTTGCGTTTGCGAAGCGAAGAATCTTTATTTAAATTGACTATTGAATTATTTTATCTTTTTTTGGTGGGCAAGGATACCCGCCCTACAAAGCTCCTTTTAAATTTAGATTTTTATTAAAATTGTTGTTTTTTAGGGTTTGGTATTGATTGAATATATTGTTGTGTTCATTGTATGTATTATCATATTCTGGGTATCTTTTTGGCTTATTGGTATCTTCATATATATTTCTATAATAAAATATATCTTCTAATGTTAAAATATCGTATGCTCCGTTTTTGGTTAATTTTAGTGGTATAAAAATAAAATTGAGTTTTTCATTGCTTTCTTTTGAAGTAATGATTTTATTATATTCTTGACAAAAACCTAATGGATATTCTAATGCTACGCTATCTAAAAATAAAATTCTAAAATTTTCATCTATTGGTATAATGATGTCGAAATCTTTATTTGTGTGGGCATTATCATATTTTTCACTCAAAAATGCTTTCCCATAAAATAGATTATACATTTCTGATTGATAATAAAAGTTAGTTATAAAATTCCCATTTTCATCTACAAGTGCTTTTTCATCTTGTGGATAAAAGAGCTTTTTGTTTTGTAAAATTTCATCGTTTTTTAGTATTTCTTCTGCGTTTTCTATTGGATTGCCATTTATACAAATTCTTTCTCCTAATTTCATTAAGTATTCTAAATTTAGTCTTTTATCAAATGTCTTAAATTCACATTTATCATCGTGCTTTTTGTCTCCATTGCAATTTCTATAAACCATATCTACATGCGAATCATGTGTATCATCATAATAGAAAAAATCATATCTTTTTTTAGAATCATAAATTTTAAAATTTTCAATACTATGCATTTTATCAAGGTAAATTGTAAGAGCTTTATTTATGATTTCAATTTCATCGTTTTGATTTTCTATTTTAAATTCAACGAAATTTTGGTGCATTTTCCATTTATTGTAATGCTTCTCAAAAAATCCTATAATAGGCAAAATAAAGATAATAATAACAACGCCTACGGATATAAAAAAATACTTAATAACTTTCTTTTTCACTTTTTTTTTCTTTCAAATTTTATTAATAAATTCAAATCCCGTTATTGCGTAGGGTAGGCATCCTTGCCCACCAAATTTTCTCAAATTTAGATTCTTCGCTTCGCTCAGAATGACGAGAAAATTTGCAAATTGGTTATTTAACATTTGGTATTTTATTCTTGTTCGATTTTATTTTCAAAATTTTCAACTATGTTATCCAGCGTTTCTAAATTTTGATAAGCATTTTTTCTATGTCTTACTCTAACAACCAAAAGCCTTAAAATACCATTGTTTTTTGCATACAATACACGAAATGTTCGCAACCTTAATCTATATATATTGCTTTTAGTTTTTAGCTTTTTGATTTTTTTGATTTTGATTAGTTCTTTTTCAAATTCTTCTGAATAACTTTTCTCAAATTCTTTCAATTTATCGATAATAAACAAAGAATCTACCTTGCCTATTTTTTCAAATTCTTTATAAACTTCTTTGTGAAAATCAATCCGCCATTGCATTTATGCGTTTTTCCATTTCAGATAGTGATATAAAATTTGAAGTATCGTCTTTGGCTCTCTTTTCTGCTAAAAACAAATCTATCGTGTCAAAATAGTGTTCTAATGCTTCTGCTATAATGCCACTTTTCGTTTTGCCAAGCTGTTTTGCAACATTTTCAAGCTCTTTTTTCAAAGAATTATCCAGCGTAATACTCATCTTTATGGCTAGATTATCTTGTGTTTTTGTTATCATTTGTATCTCCGTTTTTAGTAGGATTTTAGCAAAAAAAGAATATTTTTGTCAATACTTTTATATGGATAAATTATTTGTTTTATTAACTTTTTAATGGAATTTTTAAATTTATAAAATTCAGCACCGTAGGGTGGGCATCCTTGCCCACCAAATTTTCTCAAATTTAGATTCTTCGCTTCGCTCAGAATGACAACAAAACTCAACTTAAATTTAAACGACTTATGCCGACGATTTCGTGCGTTTTGCAGTAAATTTCAAGTGAGATAAGCCGTCTGGCTATCGAACTTGAAATTTACAAACATCGCACGAAAGCTAGGTTGAACTCAATTTGAAAATTCTAATTCTTAAACAAAAGCCCGTTTTTGATCTCGTTATATTTCGCTTCCCCGCATATCTCACGCACGATTTCAAGTGCGAATTCCATTGCCGTTGCGGGTCCAGCAGAAGTTATGATATTTTGATCTTTTACCACATTTGCCGCGCGGTATCCGGCATGTGCGACTTTGCCTTCAAATCCGGGATAGCAAGTATAGGCATTTTTTAGCACACCTGCCGTGCTAAGCGCCCAAGGTGCAGCACAAATCGCACCGATTTTAGCGTTATTTGCGTCAAAATCACGCAAAACTTTGCCTAGTTTTTCGCTCATCGCAAGATACTGCGCTCCCGGTAAGCCGCCCGGTAAAACTATCATATCAAACTCGACAACTTTTAGCTCATCTAGCACCATATCGGCTTTTATCTCAACGCCGTGAGCGCCTGTAACAAGGCGTTTTTCTAGCCCTACGCCAAGTGCTTCGACCCCCGCACGGCGTAAAATGTCAATCACGCTTAAAGCTTCGATTTCTTCAAATCCGTTAGCTAACATTACGGCAACTTTTTTCATAAAAATCCTTTGTAAAAAATTTTTACTTATTGTAACAAATTTGAGATAAAAATTTGAAATTTATGCAAAAAGCCCGAATACTCGGGCTTTTAAATGTAGTTAAAATTATTTATTTGCTTTTTCGATATACTCGCCACGCACCGTATCTACGCGGATAACTTCGCCTTCAAGCACATGGAAAGGAATTTGCACCACTGCGCCGGTTTCGAGTGTGGCAGGTTTTTTGTTGCTTCCTTGTGTGTCGCCGCGGAAGTTTGGAGCAGTTTCTACGATTTTAAGCTCGACAACTTGCGGAACTTCGATACCGATAGCTTTGCCGTTATGGAAAAGCACATCGACCATAGTGCCATCTAGCATCCATTTTTTCGCTTCGCCGACCTCTTCATCGCTGATAGCGACTTGTTCGTAGGTTTCGACATCCATAAATTGGCAATACTCGCCGTCATCATAAAGATATTGCATTTGTTTATCGACCAAATTTGGAGCTTCGCATTTATCGCCTGCGTGGAAAGTTTTTTCCAAAACTTTGCCGTCAATGTATGATTTGATTTTCACGCGAACAAACGCCGCACCTTTGCCCGGTTTTACATGTTGATACTCTACGATTTTAAACGGAACGCCGTCAAGCTCGATTTTAAGACCTTTTTTAAGATCGCCCATTGAATAAGCCATATTTTCTCCTTAAATAAATAAAAAGATGATTTTAACAAAAAAATATTTAAATTTTAATTTAGCAAAATTTCAAAATCGTTAGTGTCAAAAAGTAGAATTTTTTCGTTTTTTAAACTCAAAAGCTCTTCGCTAAATCCGCCTTTTGAAAAAAGTGCGATTAAATTTGGTTTTAAGGCGATTTTTTCGCACTTTGAGTGAAGCAAATTTAAAACGCTTTTGCAAATTTTTCGCTCTTTGTATTTGCACTCGCCGACAACGCAAAAGTCTTCAAATTTTGCAAAAATGTCGATTTCTATTTCGTTATTCCAAAAACTGCTAATCTCGCTAACGCCGATATTTAAGTATTTTGCTAAAAGTTCTTTGCTTAAAATTTCAAATCCCAAACTAGCGTAATTATCAAAATCGGCTTTTATGATTTCAAGCACTTTTTCATTTTCGCCAAATTCCAAACGGCGTAAATTTGGCTCTATAAATCGGAAGTAAAATCTTGCGAAATTGCTCTTGAAATGGACTTTATCATGCACTATATAACGGCGTAAATTTTTTGGCAATTTCTCGTTTTTGTGATTTGGTTTTGGCTTTGTTTCTCTACTTTTTTCAAGTTTTAAAAACTGAATTTTAAGCAACTCATCGACCACTTTTTGCGCCTTAAAACGCGGTAGTATCTTTGAAATACCAAGCTTTTTGCGATCTGATTTTGCAAATTTCATAAGTGCTTTTTTGATTTCATTTTCATAAGGACTATCAAAAGCAAATTTATCTCTAAATGTTTCAAAATCTCTTAAAATTTCATTATCAATAGCTTCAAAAATGTCGTTATAATGTGCTGAAATTTCGATTTCATCAAAGACAAAATGAAATTTCAAAAGCTCGTCAATCGGCAAATTTGCGAATTTGTAAGCACTATCTTTGAGTGTGAAAATTTTTTGCTCCTATTTTTTTGCCGAATTTTACCAAATTTTTTATATAATTTTGCCAAAAAATCAAAGAGAGTTTATGATAAATTTAGAAAATTTAAAAAATGATATTATTTTGCAAGACGGCATAAAGTATTTTGATTTTGCAGCTTCTGCTTTGGCGTTAAAAAGCGTTGAAAATGAGATTTTGCGAATTTTACAAACTTACGCAAATACGCACTCAAAAACCAGCTCAAACTCCATTACAACGCAAAATTATTACGAAAATGCTAGGGCTAAATTTAAAAATTTGCTAGGGGTCGATGATAAATTTTCACTTATTTCTTGTGGTTTTGGAGCGACTTGGGCTTTGAAAAAACTATGGGAAATTTTAGGCATTTATATCCCGCCGATGAGCTTAAAAAGGCTAAATTTAAAAAAAGAAAGCTTAAAAAATTTGCCCCTTGTGATAGTTTCTCCTTATGAACACCACTCAAATGAAATTCCGCTTCGATACTGCCTTTGCGAAGTCGTGCGAACGCCCTTAAATTCGCAAGGATTGATTGATTTTGATTTTTTGGCAAATTTACTAAAAACAAATAAAGGACGCGAAATAATCGCTTCTTTTAGCATGGCTTCAAATTTAACAGGCGTCAAAACAGACTATAAAAAGCTTTATTTGATGATAAAATCGCACGGCGGAAGACTGATTTTAGACGCTTGTGCTTTTGCGCCACATGATGAGATTGATTTTAACTTTTGCGACGCGGCGGTTTTTTCGTCGCATAAATTCTTAGGCGGTGTCGGCGGCAGTGGAATTTTGGTGATAAAAAATTCGCTTTTTTCCTGCGATGAGCCGACATTTGGGGGCGGGGGAACTTTGGCATATAGCGATAATGAAACTCAAAGATTTTATATTGACCCTGAACGCGCCCAAGAAGCAGGAACGCCCGGCGTTACGCAGTTTTTAAGGAGCTATCTAGCCTACAAATTTAGGCATGATTTTGGCATTGAAAATATAAAATCACACGAAAATGAGCTTAGCGAATATTTTTTAAATGAAATTTCAAAAATAGATAAAATCGAAATTTACGGCAATTTGCAAGTGCCAAGAGTGCCGATTTTTGCGATAAATTTAAAAGGACTTGACCCGTTTATTTTCGCCGAAATTTTAAGTAAAAAATACCTCGTCCAAGTTCGTGCAGGGTGTGCGTGTGCAGGAAGCTATGGTAGAGATTTATTAAATTTGCCAAATGATATAAATTTAAGTCTTAAACCAGCATTTTTGCGAATTAGCCTAAATTTTTCGCATAGCAAAGATGATATTGATTATTTGATAAACTCAATCAAAAATATCGCCAAAAACAAAGATAAAATCAAACTCGTCGGTGGCGAATATAGGTGTTAAATTTATAAATTTCGATACAAAAATTTACATTTTTATTCTGCGTTTTGTAGCGAATTTAAAATAAATCACGATTAAAGCTACGATCACGCCTAGCACGAGCGGTGTTAGCCACGGATAAATTTTGATTTTTTCATAAATTTGCAAGACAAAATCACCCGCAAAGTAGCTTACTAAACCAATCGTTATCGCCCAAATCGCCGAGCTAAAAGCGTTTAAAAAACTAAATTTAGCAAATGAATACTTCGTAAGCCCAATCGCAATGGGAATTAGCGTTTTTAGTCCGTAGATAAATTTTTGCACCAAAATAATCCTATCGCCGTATTTTTTAAACAAAATTTGCGACAGGGCTAAATTTCGCCGTTGTTTTTTGATAAACGGGCTAAATTCTTTTTTATTGTAACGAGAGAGCCAAAACAAAATCGTATCGCCGATGAAATTTGAAATAGTCGCAACCACGATACAAAGCGTAATGTCCATTTTACCGATAAAACTAAGCATACCGGCGGCGATTAGCGCTATCATACCGCCGCCAAGAGTATATAAAAATAGTATCAAATAACCATAAGTGGAGAGTTTGCTAAACATTTCCTCCATTAATTTGCCTTATTTATAACCGAAATCAAATTCTCAAATCCATACGAGTGCGGTTCATAAACCACGCTGTTATTTGAGCTAAGCACCACTCCGCCAAGACTAGCACCCAAAAACACGCCGCTTTTATTTGTATAAACATACATATCTTTGCTAAATGCGTTTAGTGTGCCTAAATTTGCACTTGCATTTCCAGCCAGAGCCGTTACATCACCGCCTAGTTTGATTTCTGATTTTCGCATATTATCTACGATTTTATCGCTCATTACAAAAATTATTAGATAATTATCTTCATATCCGATTTGCAAACCCAAACTTGCATTAGTGATTTCTGCGCCGTTAATCGTGTAGTTTTCGCCGTTTTTATAGACTGCAACGCCGCTTCCATACATTCCGCCGATGACAAAACCAACCTTTTTCACGCTTGGAAAAATCAAAATCGCCTTTGCGTTTGCAACCAAAGCCGCTTTATTTGGATTATCTCGCATAACAACGGCAAAGGCATTTGCACTTTTTAAAATCGTTTCGTCTTTTGCATTTGCAAAATTTGCAAAACCAAATATAATTAAACATAAAAATAGAATTTTTTTCATGCAAAACTCCTATTTGGCGTAATTTACCGCCCTAGTCTCTCTTATGACATTTACTTTTATTTCGCCTGGATACTGAACTTTATCTTGAATTTCTTCGGCAATCTCTTTTGCTACCAAAACCGCTTCATCATCGTTTATTAGCTTGGCATTAGCTATAACGCGAATTTCGCGTCCTGCGTTTATCGCATAGGCTTGTTTTATGCCTTGTTTTGAAGTGGCGATATTTTCTATGTCGCTAACTCGCTTTAAGAAGCTCTCTAAAACTTCTCTTCTAGCTCCGGGTCTAGCTGCACTTAGAGCGTCTGCTGCGCAAACTGCCGCCGCTTCGACGCTTAGCGCTTCTTCATGTCCGTGATGAGCGTAAATAGCGTTGATTACGACTGGGTGTTCTTTGTATCGTTTGCAAATTTCACCGCCCAAATCCACATGGCTTCCTTCAAATTCATGCGTTAAAGCTTTGCCGATGTCATGCAAAAGCCCTGCTCTTTTAGCTAGTTTTTCATCCCCGCCAGTCTCGGCTGCGATAATGGCTGCAAGGTGAGCGACTTCAAGGCTGTGAATAAGCGCATTTTGTCCGTAACTAGCCCTAAATTTAAGTTTTCCGATTAGTTTTATAATCTCAGGGTGCATTTTATTTAAGCCTAAATCCATAACGACATTTTCGCCCTCTTCTTGGATACTAGCTTCAAATTCGTCGCACACTTTTTTGTAAATATCTTCGATTCTAGCAGGTTGAATTCGTCCGTCTTCAACCAAAAGCTCGATTACTCTTGTTGCGATTGCTCTTCGGTAAAGGTTGTGAGAGCTTAAAATAATCGCATTTGGCGTATCGTCAATGATAACATCAACGCCAAGCACCATTTCAAGGGTTTTTATATTTCGCCCTTCTTTACCGATAATTCTGCCTTTTAGCTCGTCATTTTTGATATTTACGACATTTATAAGGCGTTCTGCTGCAAATTCACCCGCAAATCTAGTCGTAGCCTGTGCTAGGATATAATTTGCTCTTCGTTTTCCCTCTTTTTTAGCTTCTTCTTCATATTTTCGCACGATATGAGCGATGTCTGCTCTGCTTTTTTCTTCTACTTTTCGCAAAACTTCGCTTCTAGCTTCATCTTGCGTAAAACCGGCAACTCGCTCTAAAACTTTCAAACTCTCAGCGAGTTTTTCTTCATAATTTTTCTTTAACGAAACGCCTTCTTCATACATAAATTTGGCTTCTTCTTTGCTTTTTTCAAGCTCACTTTTTGCTCCGTTTAAAATTTCTTGTTCGCTTAGTAGTGTTTGCTCTTTTTTTGTTAGTTCATCAAATTTTTGATTGTATTCTTTTTGAAGTTTTGCTGATTTGTCGTCATATTTTTTCTTGGCTTCAAATTCGGCTTCTTGAACCGTGATTTTTGAGTTTCTCAAAATACTTTCTGCTTCAAATTCTATCGCTTTTGCCTTTGCTTTTGCCTGTTCTAAAAAAATGTCAAAATTTGCGTTGTTAATCTTTTTGGCGATAAAATAACCTATTGTCGCACCGACTGCGACCTCTGCTAATGCTACTACAATATCTATCATATTTTCCCTTTTTAAAATAATTTTTGCTCGGAGTAAAATAAAAATCACCGATTATATCGTGTTTTTGAGATATTATTGAATTTGTAAAATTATCTTTAATACTAACAAAAACGATAATCGGTTTATAATTTAGAGCTGAAAAAAACATATCGTAAAATCCTTTCCCATGCCCGATTCTAGCCATATTTCCATCTACTCCGATAACCGGAACAACGGCTAGGTCAATTTTTCCTTTGAATTCGTTTTGATTTAGCGTCTCTTTAACGCCAAATTTAGACTTTACAAAAGGTCGCTTGAATTTTACCATTTTAAAGCTAACATCTAACATAAACGGAACAAAAAATTCTATTTTATGTGATAATTTTTGTCTTAAAATTTGTAAATTTGGCTCATAAGATAACGGCATAAAAATCAAAACTTTTTTCGAATTTGTTATTTTTATGAGTTTAATAATATTAGAAATAATGCCGTAATGTTTGCATTTGGCGCTAAATTTAGCTTCATCTTTCAAAGCCTTTTTAGCGAATTTGCGATAAATTTGCTTATCCATTTTCACACTTTTATTTTTTTAACGCTTATTTTATCTAGTTTTTGTATAATTTTGAAATATTTTTTAGGGAATTTTGTATGAAATTTGTGAATTTTATTATTTTTATTACTATGTTACTTTTCGTAACAGGTTGCGACAAAAAAAGCGATAACGAAGAAAAAGTAGATATAAAAACGGAAAAAGAAACCGTTCTTACGCAGGATTATACTGCGCCGTTTTCTTTGCATTTTACGGACGGAACTATTTTAAATATGCAAAAAAATAAAAACGGCTTTAAAATCGATAACAACGGCACTGCGACACTTTTTGCATTTTTCTCGCCGTGGTGTCCGCCGTGCCAAGTCCAATCTCCGATTTTAAACAATATCCAAGAAAATTTTAAAGAAAAACTCCAAGTTGTCGGCGTTTTGGTCGGTGAAAATTTGACAAACGACGACGCAAAGGTATTTGCGATTGATAATAATGTAACATATAAAATTTCGCAAGGAAGCGAAAATAACTTTTTCGCAAACGCACTTGGTGGCGTTAGCGAAGTCCCGTTTATCGTTATTTATGATGAAAAAGGAAAGTTTTTTTCGCAATATTTCGGGGTAATCCCAGAAGAAATTTTAACAACCGAAATTCAAAGGATTTTTTAATGTTTAATTTTTTCAAAAAAGGTTTTGATAAAACAATCGAAGCGATGAAATCGGCAAATTCTGGTAATAAAATCACAAAAGAAAATTTGGAAGAAATGCTACTTGAAGCCGATGTAAGTTATGAAATCGTAGAAGAAATTTTGTATTATCTGCCGCCACAAAATGAAGTTAAAAAAGATGATTTAAAGCGAGTTTTAAAAACTTATTTTATGTATGAAAACAAGCCTTTACCAAAGGTTTCGCCATTTGTCGAGCTAATTTTAGGCGTAAATGGTGCAGGAAAAACCACAACCGTGGCAAAACTAGCAAATTTGTATAAGAAAAATGGGCAAAGTGTGATTTTTGGGGCGTGTGATACTTTTAGAGCAGGTGCTATTGAACAGCTTCGTCGCTGGTCGCAAAAAGTAGAAATCCCAATAATTGCCACCGAGCAAGGTCATGACCCTGCGGCTGTGGCTTTTGACACGGTAAGTTCGGCGATTGCAAAAAAAATCGATAGAGTTTTAATCGACACAGCAGGAAGACTTCAAAATCAAAAAAATCTCGCTAACGAGCTTGAAAAAATCGTGCGAATTTGCGACCGCGCTATGCCAAATTCGCCACATAGAAAAATCATCGTGCTTGATGGCACACAAGGAAATAATAGCGTAATCCAAGCAAAAGCTTTTAATGAAATCGTTAGGCTAGATGGCATTATCATAACAAAGCTTGACGGAACACCAAAGGGCGGAGCGTTATTTGGCATTGCAAGAGATTTGGAGCTTCCGATTTTATATATCGGCGTAGGCGAAAATATGGACGATTTGGTCGAATTTAGGGCAGATGAGTTTGTAGATACGCTAGTAGAAGGAATTTATGCCTAAAATTTTTAGCCCAAATGTTTTTAAATTTGCATTTTTTGCATGTTTGATTGTAATCGAATTTTTAGCTACCACTTCAAGGGAAGTAGCGATAAATGGGCTATTTTGGGATAAAATAAACCACGCATTTGCTTTTTTTGTTTTGTTTATTTTGGCAAATTTTGCTTTTAAAATTCGCAAAATTTGGATAGTTTTTTGGTTGATTATTTTTGGTTTGCAAATAGAAATCGTGCAAAGCTTCTTGCCAAATAGAGAATTTTCTTTTTTGGATATAGTTGCCGATTTTATCGGCATTTGCATAGGTTTTTTTGCTACTAAAATTTATGAATTTTGGAGAAAAAATGGCAAAAGTAAAATCCACACTTTTTGAGTGCCAACACTGCGGAAATCAGCAAACTAAATGGCTTGGTAAATGCCCTGATTGCGGTGCTTTTAATAGTTTTGTAGAGCTAAAAGCCGAACAAATCAAAACGCTAAAAGAAATTTCAAAAATCACTTGCGATAATCCAAATTTAGACGCAAAGGCGATAAGTGAGATAAAAATCGAAGAAATTTCACGCATTGATTGCGGGGACGATGAGCTAAATTTGGTCTTAGGTGGTGGCATAGTAGAAGGCTCACTTGTCTTAATCGGCGGAAGTCCCGGTATCGGCAAATCAACGCTTTTGCTTAAAATAGCTTCAAATTTGGCTAGTTCTCAAAGAAGCGTTTTGTATGTAAGTGGCGAAGAAAGCGCAAGTCAGATAAAAATGCGAGCAGACCGCCTAAATGCCGTAAATGAAAACCTTTTTTTGCTAACCGAGATTAACCTTGAAAATATCTTAGCGCAAACACAAAAAAGGGATTATAAAGTCATCGTAATAGATAGCATACAAACCCTTTTTAGCGATAAAATCGCTTCTGCTCCGGGTTCGGTTACACAGGTGCGCGAGATAACTTTTGAGCTAATGCGACTTGCAAAAGAAAAAGGAATTTGCATTTTTATCATCGGTCATATTACAAAAGAAGGCTCGATAGCAGGTCCTAGAATTTTAGAGCACATGGTTGATGTGGTGCTATATTTTGAAGGCGATAGTAGTAAGGAACTGCGAATTTTGCGTGGTTTTAAAAATCGTTTTGGTGCCACAAGCGAAGTGGGAATTTTTGAGATGACAAACGCAGGGCTGGTAAGTGCAAAAAATCTAGCTAGTAAATTTTTCACTCGCGGAAAAGCCGTCAGCGGCTCGGCAATCACTATAACAATGGAAGGCTCTCGTGCGTTAGTTATTGAAATTCAAGCCCTTGTCTGCCCTAGTTCGTATCCAAAACGCTCAGCCACAGGATATGATAAAAACCGCCTAGATATGCTATTAGCGCTTTTGGATAGAAAGCTTGAAATAGGACTTGGGGGATACGATGTTTTTGTAAATGTCATCGGCGGAGTTAAAATCACCGAAACGGCGTGCGATTTGGCTGTTGTAGCGGCGATTGTAAGTAGCTTTAAAAATCGTCCGATAAGCAAAGAAAGCGTTTTTATCGGCGAAGTTAGCCTAAATGGTGAGATTAGAGAGATTTTTAACCTTGAAGCAAGGCTAAAAGAAGCTAGTATGCAAAAATTTAAAAACGCAATTGCTCCGATAAAGCCACAAAATTCGCAAGGGTTAAAAATATTTCATGCAACAGAGATAACGCAGGTTTTGGAATATTTTTAAATTGAAATCAGCCTAGCTTTAATTCCCCAAACCTGACGGATTTACGCACAAATTTAGACAATTTCATCGCTTACTACCGACAAAGGTAGCGTCGCTCGAAACTGCCTAAATTTGTGCGTAACTACGCCTGTTCTGTCTTGAATATATTTTTTTGCAAATTAACCATTTTCTGTCATTTATTTTAACTTCAAATTCGCAAAATTTATTTTTTTAAAATTTCGCTATTATAAGGAAACACACTTGTCGTGTGTAACCTAAAATAGCGAAATTTTTAATTTAATCCGCCCGTTATAAGGAATTTATTAGCCTAAAATTTTTATACCAAACTGATCAAGCAAAATTATTATCACAAAGAGTGGCGCAACAAATCTTAAAAGCACATTGTGCCAAATTTTATATCCAAATTCGCCCATATACGGCACCAAAAGCTCTTTTACAGGCTCTTTTTTTATCACAAAACCGACAAAAATCGCAACAACGATTCCGCCTATCGGCAATAAAATATTTGAAGTAACAAAATCAAGCAAATCAAAAAAGCTATTGCCAAAAAAGTTGAAAATATCAGCCGTCGCGCCGTAGTATCCTAAAATGCAAAAAATTCCCAAAATATAAGTGAAAATAAAAATCGCAAAACACGCTTTTTTGCGTGAGAAATTTTTTGAATTTACAAGATAAAAAACGCTTGGTTCTATCATCGATACAGCCGATGTGATCGCCGCAAAAAGAAGCGACAAGAAAAAACAAAACGCTAAAATATTTCCGATAATGCCAAGCTTACCAAAAAGCACGGTAAGTGAAACGAAAATCAGCCCCGGACCTTGTTGGCTAGGGTCTGCGCCAAATTCGAAAATATATGTAAAAACGGTTAGTCCCATAAAAACGCCGATTAAAACATTTATAAAAACGATACTTAGGCTCGAAGTTAAAATGTTTGTTTTTGGCGGAAGACTTGCTGCGTAAGTGATGATGGTCGTAACGCCCAAAGAAAGGGTAAAAAACGCTAATCCAAGAGCCTTTAAAACGCTATCGCTGCTAAGTGCGCTAAAATCAGGCACTAAAAGAAATTTCAAACTTTGCACAAAACCTGCATTTGACGCCACTGCCGAGTAAAACGCCATCAATAAAATCAAAACGAAAAGCGTTGGCATCATCCATAAATTTAGCTTTTCTATGCCGTTTTTAACGCCCTTTGAAATGATATAAAAACAAAAAATCGAAGCGATTGTGTAGCAAATTATGCTTACAAATATCTCTTGCGAAAGCAAATTCCCAAACGCCGCACCGCTTTGCTCTATCGAACTTGGCAAAGCAAACGCACTTGTAATCGTGTATTTTAAAATCCAACCCATAACAACGCTGTAAAATGAATAAATCAGCAACGCGCTAATCATAAAAAATCCGGCATTTCTCCACAATTTTTTATTGCTAGGTGCCAGTTTTTCATACGCACTAACGGCATCGCACTCACCAAGACGACCGATGACGATTTCGCCCAAAAAAATGACAAAACTGCAAAGCATCGTCAAAAGCAGATAAAGCAAAATAAAGGCACTTCCGCCGTTTTCGCCTACAAGAGTTGGAAATTTCCACGCATTTCCAAGACCTACCGCGCTTCCTGCGACGGCTAAGATAAAACCGATTTTAGTAAATTTTTCGTTCATATTTTTCCCCGAATTAAAAAAATCGTGCAATATTATCAAATTTAATCTTAAAACTTTATATTTACTTTTAATTTAAAAATTTGCTTCAATGACGATAAATTTGGCTATAATTTTTCAAAAAATTTGGAAAGAAAAATTTATGAAAAATATATTTTTATCGCTTTTTTGCGCCTTTACCACAACTCTTTTGGCAGAAAATTTGCCAAATTTACAAACTCAAATTTTAACAAAAGAGCAAATTTTGCAAAAATACCAAAACGCAAAACCACAAAAATGGGGCGAGAGTTTAAACGGCGTGATTGAAAATTTTCAAACTAGCCAAAAAGTTGTCGCACTCACGCTTGATTTGTGTGGCTCAAAAAGCGATGATTTAGACGAACGCATTGTCGAATTTTTGGAACAAAAACGGCTAAAAGCGACTTTTTTTGTAAATTCTCGCTGGATAGAAAAATTTCCGCTTAAATTTGAAAGACTTTATAAAAATCCGCTTTTTGAAATCGAAAATCACGGCTTTTTGCACCGCCCTGCTTCGCTAAATGGTGCCGAAATTTACGGCATAAAAGGCACGGCAAATTCTAGCGAATTATACGACGAAGTGGCGAAAAATGCAGACTTGATAGAAAAAATCACAGGCACTCGCCCTAAATTTTTTCGCTCAGGCACAGCATATTATGACGAATTTGCCGTTTCGCAAATTTATGATATGGGCTTTGCACCTGTGGGATTTAGCGTTTTAGGCGACGCTGGAGCGACTTTAAGCAAGGAAAATGTCCTAAAAGCTTTTCGCACGGCAAAAAACGGCGATATTATAATAGCTCACGCAAATCACCCTGAAAAAGCTAGTGGCGAAGGCGTAGTTATGGGCTTAGAAGAGCTTTTAGAAAATGGATTTAAATTTATTCGCCTTGACGAAGTTTTGGAGTAAATTTGGCAAATAATCAAAACTCAAAAAAAGCAAATTTGCGAAATTATGATGAAAATCCGATAATTATGAAAGATGAATTATCAAATGCGAAATTTGCAAGTATAATTATCACGATTATATTGTTGATTTCTTGTATAATTTATTTATTGATTTTTGATAGGAATCGCATTGATAGAGCTGTTATTTTAATAGTTTTAACATATATAAATATAAATAATTCGCTTAAAAATTTGGAAAGTAACTCGACTATATATTTTTATGAAAACAAAATAACGAAAGAATTAGAAAATGGGTTGCAAAAATCCATTTTAACTAACAATATTCATCGCATATCAAAAACTATGTCTTCTGCACTTCCAAATTTTAATTTAAGCCCATTTATTACAAAACTTATTTTATTTTCGGGTTTAGTTTTATTGATTGTTTATTTAATGGCTCTTGTTGCCACAGGAGGCCTTGTTTCTTTTATATTTGTAATGGCATTTGCATTTGGTGCAGTATATCTACCGCAATTTATAATTCATCACAAATATGGTGGTTTGAAAGATAGTTTTTACGATGTCATTTGGCTACAAGATAAAGACGGCAAATTTTTTAATTTTATGATTAGTTCAGATAAACAATACAATGAAATCAAAAAATATTTATTAGTTAAAACGGGCAAGAGTTTAGATAAGGTAGAAAAGAAATTTTTTCTATCTGTATCTTGGTTTAAAGATAAAGATTTAATTAAATAAATTTGCCAAATTTAAGCTAAATTCGGCAAATTTAAAAACTTACTTCCATATCAAAACATCTTCAAGCGAGTGCCTTGTATGTGGAAATTTAATATTTTCGCCTTTGCCAAGAGCGACGACTAAAATCGGCGTAAAATTTTCATTTAAATTTGCTTCACTTCGCACAAATTCGCTAAGTCTTTCGCCGTCAAACCCCGCTATAATACAACTTTTCACACCGAAGCTCTCAGCTACATTTACCAAATTTGCACACGCCAAATAACACTGCTTTGAAGCATAATTTGTCATCGCTTTTTCGTCCATATCTTTAAATTTATCCCTAAAATACGCCATTGCAGCGTCATATTTTTCGCTCGTAGTGGCACGGCGGCGAACGCACTTATCCAAATATGCTTCGCCCACTTTCAAATCATTTCTAGCGATGATAATCACAGCATGAGAACAATTTTTAACCTGCGGTTGGTTATTACAAATTTCGCCTAATTTTTGCAACTCATCGCCGTTAGAAACAACCATAAATTTCCAGGGCTCCAAACCACACGAACTAGGACTTAATCGCGTCAAATCCACGATTTCTCGCACAACCTCATCGCCCACTTTTTCGCCATTAAATTTGCGACAACTATAACGACTTTTCATAATTTCTTGCATAGGAAATCCTTTTTTGAAAAATAATTTCCAAATAATACAAAAAATCACTTTTAAATTTAATCAAATAAGGTTAATTTAGTTCGATTTCGATTTTTTTCTTGTTTTGTGGGTTTGGATTTTGTGATTTTTGTTGCCCTGAATTTGGCGAATTTTGCACATTTTTGCCACCTATTTGCACTGAATTTTGCGAATTTTGATTTTTCTTAGAATTTGGCAAATTTTTTTCATTTTTATAAATCGGCTCAAAAATTTTAACATCACGATTTGCTTCGCTTTTGAGCTGCTCGTGGTATTTTTGCTCGTTTTTTAGGGTTTGCTTTGCTTCGTCAAATTTTTCATCAGCTTTTTTTATAATTTTTTTGCCGTAATATTCCAAATTTTCTTTCAAATTTGATTTTTCTTGCCCGATAATTTCGCCGTTATCGCCACCTTGGCTTAAATTTACTCGCTCCTTGCTAAAATACAAAACCGCAAAAATCGCCGCCAGTATCGCTAAAATCGCTATTATAAATTTTTTCATTTTATAACTTTGAATTATACAAAATTTGTTTATACTCGATTTTTACGGCATTCATGGCATTGTATTTTTGAAGATAAACGCCAACGCCGCCGTCCATTTGGGGGCAACTTGTCGCAAAAATTTTTCTAATTTTTTTGTTTTTTAGATATTTTTGATTTTTTTGGATATATAAATCGCAATCTGCGATAAAAACTTTCAAATCCCGCTGTTTTGGCGAATTTTTCCAGTTTTTGCACTGGATTAGTAATACTTCATTTCCCCTGTGGGCGATTATGTCGATGCCCTCGTCTTTGACGCCATTGTTGTAGCCGTTCATATAGATTTTATAGCCGTCATCTTTGTAGAGATTTGCCACGAAAAACTCGTATTCGTCGCCTTTTTGCTTGTTTCGTTTGTAAATTTCTTCTAAATTTAAACCCTTTTCTTCATCGCTAAATTCGATAAATTCTTCTATTTCATCTTCAAATTCGCTTGAATTTTCGCTTTCGCCCGATACGACCTGCTTATCCAAATTTGAAAAATCAAACTCGATTTTTTCCTTTGAATTTAATGAATTTAACAGCGAAAAAATTAGAAAAAAAAGTATCAGTGTGGTCAAAAAAATCCAAATCATCAATTTATCTCTATGCTTAGGCTTTGATTTTCGAATTTTCTATCGCTGGGTTTGGCTAAATTTAGCCTTTCTTTTAGCGTGATATTTTCAAGTTTTAGGTTGCGATTTTCGTTTTCTAAATCCCAAATTTTTTTGTTTAATTCATCACTAATCTCGCTTTTTGCTTTGTTTGCATTGACTTTGATTTCTTGATTTTCATTTTGCGAATTTTGCAAATTTGCTTCTAAATTTGCTATTTTATCTTGCAAATTCTTTACCTGAATTTGTAAATTTTGTGTCTCTTGCGAGTGTAGCGTTTTTTCTTTTTGTAACAGATTAAAATTTATCAAATAAAACAAAACCACCGCAACCAGCGTGATACAAGCCGATAAAATCAGATTTTTCATATATTTTCCTGTTTTGTTTATGGTGCGACCAGCGAGATTTGAACTCGCACACGCGAAGCGCACTACCCCCTCAAGATAGCGTGTCTACCAATTCCACCATGGTCGCAAAAATAAAAAAATAAAGAGAGAAATAGTTGCGAATTTATCGCAACTATAAAAAGAAATTAGCCTAATAGTGGGTTAGCCCATAGCAATACGCATAGGAAAACAAGTGTATAAATAACTTGTGCTTCAATCATCGCAAGACAAATAAACATAGTTGTTGTTAATTTGTTAGCAATGCTTGGGTTTCTTGCGATACCTGTAATAGCACCGTTTGAAGCATGACCCATACCAATAGCGCCGCCAAGAGCTCCAAGACCTAGTAGCAAACCACCGCCAAGAGCCGAAAAAGAAGCGATTTGAGTAGCACCGTCATCCGCGAAAGCTACACCTACAAGAGCTAAAAACAATACAAGAACTTTTTTCATAAAGTCTTCCTTTTAAAGATTTTTCAAAACTAAAACAAGTTTTCGAATTGGTTATTTTACCTGAAATTTGCTTTTATTTAGTTGAATATAGGCAAATTTATCAAATTCGGCAAATTTAAAATCTGCCGAATTTGATTGTTTTAAACTTTTTTCATACTCATATAGCTATTTAATGCACCCACATACGCTTTTGCGGTAGCAAGCATTGTATCAAGATCAAGTCCATGTCCGATAATAGCGGAATTTCCTTCAAATTCAACCTTTACAATAACCTTAGCAAGAGCGTCTTTGCCTTGTGAAACGGCTTTGACTTGATAATCTTTTAACACACCATTAATCCCGCTAATGCGATCAACAGCTTTTAAAATCGCATTTACTGCGCCGTTTCCAAGAGCCGTATCGCTTAAAATCTCATCATTGTGTTTTAAGCTTAGAGCTGCGCTAAAATGCCCTTTGTTGCAGGTATTTGAACTAAGCGTAACTAGCTCAAAGGTTTTTTGAATTTTTGTCATATTTTCGGCAACCAACTCACGCAAATCCTCATCAAAAACCTCTTTTTTGTGATCGGCTAAAACTTTAAATTTCTCAAATGCAACTTGCAATTTTTCATCATCAAGCTCATATCCAAGGGATTTTAACTTATCTTTAAAAGCATGGCGTCCGCTGTGTTTGCCAAGGACAAGTGAATTTTTATCAAGTCCGATGTCTTCTGCTTTCATTATTTCGTAAGTTTCTTGATGTTTTAAAACGCCGTCTTGATGAATTCCGCTTTCGTGCGCAAAAGCATTTTTGCCTACGATTGCTTTATTCGGTTGTGGCTCGATTCCTGTGATACTTGCCACCAAACGGCTTGACGGATAAATTTCTTTGTGATTTATGCCTGTATAAAGTGGCGCAAAAATGTCATTTCTAGTGCGTATCGCCATAGCAATCTCTTCAAGAGAAGCATTTCCTGCTCGCTCTCCAAGTCCGTTTATGGTGCATTCTACTTGCCTTGCTCCTGCTTGTATGCAAGATAGAGTATTTGCTACCGCAAGTCCCAAGTCATTGTGATTATGTACTGAAATTATCGCGCGATCCCCTAAAAATTCAACCATTTGTTTTATCATACTTTGTAATTCGTTTGGAAGTCTGTAACCAACGGTATCTGGTAAATTTATAGTTGTAGCCCCTGCACTAACGGCTGCATCGCAAATTTCTTTTAAAAACGAAATATCGCTTCGTCCTGCATCTTCGCAGCTAAACTCAACATCTTCGCAAAAAGTTTTAGCATATTTTACTGCTTCAACTGCTCTTTTTACGACCTCATCTGGTTTCATTTTTAGCTTAAATTCCATGTGAATAGGGCTTGTTGCGATAAATGTGTGAATTCTTTGAAAATTTGCAGATTTTATCGCGTTACCTGCGGCTTTTATGTCATTTTCAACTGCCCTTGCAAGAGAGCAAACTCTAACCTTGCTTGTTGCGTTTGCGATTTTTTCAATCGCCTCAAAATCACCGGGGCTTGCCGCAGCAAAACCTGCTTCGATGACATCGACACCAAGTCGCTCCAACTGCAATGCAAGAGTAACCTTTTCGGTTATGTTCATAGAAGCGCCGGGGCTTTGTTCGCCGTCGCGTAAAGTAGTGTCAAATATAATAATTCTATTTTTATCCATTAAATTTTCCTTTGCTCGGCTTGTCTTTTGAGTGCTTTTTTGAGAGTTTCGCTCGTGCTTTGTTGCGACGGACAACAAAGTCCGTCTCACTCGCACTTCGCTCACAACTCAAAAAATCATCTCAAAATACTTCGCCTTTCATTTTATTTTTTATTTTTTAAATTTTAAATTGCCGAATTTTAAATTCGTCGCAAAGTCGTTCAAATTTAAATTTGCAAATCCGACTTTTAATTTGCAAATTTGTTTTACTCAAACTGCCCAGTAGCAGGTTTTTTATCTCTATTTTTGGTAAAAATTTAATCGCCTTTATAACCCCGTCAAAACTCATTGCTCATCCTTAACTTTCTTTCGAATTTTTCTATCGTAAAAATAATAAATCGCCCTTACAATGCCATATAAAATATAACCGCTTGTCAAAACAGCCGTAAGTTCAAGTGGTCTGATATATAAAAGTGAAAAAATTATAACAAGCACAATTAAGACTTTGTAAAAATTCATCTTTTTAAGATTGATTTTTTTAAAGCTTGGAAATCTAACATTGCTAACCATAAGCACCGAAATCACACCAACAGCAACCAAATAAAGCACTTGTAAATTCATAAAAAACGAATACTCTAAATAAACACCAACCATAACCGCAAGCCAAATCGCAGCCGTAGGAATCGGCAAACCTATAAAAACGCTAGGATCGTAAGTGCCTGTGGTAACATTAAATCTAGCTAGTCTAATCGCTCCAAAAATGATATAAATCGCCGTTAAAAGCGAACCCACGCGTCCAAATTCTTTTCCAATAACGATATAAAACAAAAACGCAGGTGCCACGCCAAATGCGATAATATCGGCCAAGCTATCAAATTCCACGCCGAATTTACTAGCCGTATTTGTTAGCCTTGCCACACGCCCGTCTAGACCATCGCAAACCAAAGACAAAAATATAAAAATAATCGCCTTTGTAAAGTTGCCATTAAGCGTAGAAATAATGCTTATAACGCCAAAAAATATACTAGCTGCGGTGAATAAATTTGGCAAAATGTAAATTAATTTATCTCTTTCTTCGCTCATTTTTTACTCTTTAAATTTGTTCTTGCGAATTCTCGCCGTTTTCACCGTCATTTGCACATTTTCGTGTAAGACGGCTTGGCAAATCATTTTCTTTTTCAAATTCAGCGATAATCTCTCGCACCTTTTCGCCCTCAATCGTCTCTTTTTCATAAAGTGCTTTTACCATATTTTCTATCGCACCGCTATAAGTTTGAAGCCGCTCTTTTACGGCATTATAGCGTTCATTTAAAAGCTCTTTTGTAAAAGTATCGATTTTAATCGCCATATCTTCGCTATAATCTTTTAAGCTCTGACCGCCCGTTAAGAATAAATTTTGGCGTTTTTCTAACACCATAAGTCCTGCTACATCGGTCATTCCCACTTGCGTAATCATATATTTGATAATATCCGTTGCTCGCTCTAAATCATTACTAGCACCTGTTGAAATCTCTTTTATAAAGATTTCTTCTGCTGCCCTGCCTGCTAGTAAAACATCGACTTCTGCCATAAGCTCGTGTTTTTGTTTTAAAAAGCGATTTTCTTCTGGCGAATTTAGCGTATAACCGGCAGCACTTATGCCACGCGGCACAATGGTAACTTTCGTAACTGCCAAAGCCCCTTTTGTCGTCTCAGCTAATAACGCATGACCGCTTTCGTGATACGCCACAATGCGTTTTTCAAGCGGATTAACTCGACGCGATTTTTTCTCTAAACCAATCGCCACGCGTTCAATGGCTTCAAGCAAATCTTTTTGCTCGACTGCTTTTTTGGCTTCACGCCCTGCTAAAAGTGCAGCTTCATTTATGATATTGGCTAGATCAGCTCCTGCAAAACCTACGGTCAAACGGGCAATCTCTTCAATATCAATGTCATTTGCAAATTTAACATCTCGCATATGCACTTTTAAAATCGCAACCCGTCCGTCAAAATCAGGTCTATCGACAACGACCTGTCTATCAAAACGACCAGGACGCAAAAGCGCAGCGTCTAAAACTTCTGGGCGATTTGTCGCTGCTAGGACGATAACAGGGCTTTTATCGCTATCAAAGCCGTCCATTTCAGCTAAAAGTTGATTTAGCGTTTGTTCTCGCTCATCATTTCCGCCGCCGATTCCCCCTGCTGCTCTGCTTTTTCCTATGGCGTCGATTTCATCGATAAAAACTATCGCAGGGGCTTCTTTTTTCGCCATTTCAAAAAGGTCTCTTACTCTGCTAGCGCCAACGCCCACAAACATTTCGATAAAACTAGATCCCGCGACTGAGAAAAACGGCACATTTGCTTCACCGGCAACTGCTTTTGCTAAAAGCGTTTTTCCGGTTCCCGGAGGCCCCACTAGCAAAACACCTTTTGGAATTTTTGCTCCCAAAGCGATATAGCGATCAGGGTTTTTTAGGAAATCAACAATCTCTTTAACCTCTTCTTTTGCCTCTTCTGCTCCTGCAACATCGCTAAATTTAACGCTTGGTTTTTCCGAATTTATAAGCTTTTTCGTGCCACCGCCCAAAAAGCTAGTCGCACCTTTTTGCATACGGCTAACCAAAAACATCCAAATTCCAAAAAATAGTGCTAACGGCAAAACATAGCTAAAAATGATTTCGCTTAACAAATTTGTTTCATTGTATGCGCCGTAAGGAATTCCTTTGGCTTCTAAAATTCGTATGAGTTCAGGGTCTTCAACTCTCTTTACGGTATAAACAACGCCGTTTCCTTGCGCTTTTATGGTGCTTTGAGCAATATTTACGCTTGAAATTTGTCCGCTTTCAAGCTCTTTTTTAAATTCAGAGTATTTTATACTTTTTAGTTCGCCAACACCACCATTACTCATCATACCTTCGCCAAAACCGCCGTCATTAGGCGACATTGCCCTAAAAATCACAATCACAATCAAAGCAAAAATGATAAACGCGCCAATCGGATTTTTATTAAAAAAATTGTTTCCGCCGCCGCCGTTACCGCCGTTTTGATTGTTTCTATTGTTTTGATTATAATCCATTTTTTTCCTTATTTTTTAAATACCAAACTTACCCATTCATTTTTTTGCTTAACTTCAAGCAAATTTAATTCGCTAAATGAGTTTTTGATTCTGTCAAGGTATTTTTCCAAAATCCCTGAAAGTATCAAAATTCCGCCTTTTTTAACGCTTTTTTTCAAATCGTTTTGTAGCATTAAAATGACATCAGCGATGATATTTGCCACGACCAAATCATACGAATTAGTTAAATTTGAAATCGAGCCGACCCAAATTTCATCGATTTTTGCACCATTTTTTTTCGCATTTTGCTCTGTGGCATAAACGGCTTGTTCGTCGGTATCGCAAGAGCTAACTTTTATGCCAAGTTTAGCCAAGGCTACGCTTAAAATTCCGCTTCCGCACCCAACATCAAGGGCAGTTTTTTGCGAATTTACATCGGCATATTTTGAGATCAAATTCAAACACATATTTGTGCTTTCATGATGACCCGAACCAAAAGCAAGTGCAGGGTCAATGATAATGTCAATCAAATCTTTCCCGTTTTCGTCTTTTAAATCAGCCTTTTCGCACCAACTAGGTCGCACGAAAAATCGCCCCACAGCGATAGGCTCAACGCCTTTTTTATACTCATTTATCCAGTCTAAATTTGGCTTTTTTTCAACCGAAATTTCCAAATTTATCTTGGTTTTTAGCGAATTTTCAAGCGCTTTTTTATACTCCAAAAAGGCAAATTCAAAATCCGATAAATCATCTTCATCACGGATAATAAAAGAATTTTCTCTCTCTTCGATACAAGAAATACCGAGTTCAAACGCAAATTCTTTAAAAAGTTCTATTGCGTTTGTTTTGATAATCATTTCATAAAAAAAATCTTTCATAATCCTTTTTGAACCTTTAAATTTGGATATAAAAAGTTTTATTTTACAAAAAATTAGTTCAAAATTTGCTTATGAAAGATAAATAAGATATAAATTTAAGCTTTGACGCTCTCATATTTAGATAACAAGATTAAATTATATCGTGTATTAAACAGTGGCGATTGCTTCACTTCGCTTCGCTCGTTCGCAATGACAATTGGTGATAAATTTAAATAACAAATGCCGACGATTTTTACTAAATTTACAAAATATTTCAATACAAATTTGAAAATATTCAAGACAGAGCGGGCGTAGTAATTTAAAAAATTTCAGGCTTTTAAGTGTAGCGCACTTTTTCGTGCGTGAGCTTATAAAGCGTGAAATTTTTTAATTTAATCCGTCAGGTATGGGGAATTAAACGCTAGGCTGAATTTAACCTACAACACTAATTTAAACGCTTCTTTTAGGTCTAGCGTCCCTTCGTAATATGCCTTCCCTACAATAACACCTGCAATTTTCCCACTATTTTTACAAGCAATTATGTCTGAAATATCCTTTACTCCGCCACTTGCTATTGTATCGATTTTGCTTGCTTTGGCGATTGCTTCGGTAAATTCGACATTTACGCCACAAAGCATTCCGTCTTTTTCAATGTCGGTGCAAATTATCGCCCCAACTCCTGCGTCGGCATAAAGTGCGGCTAGTTCGGTGGCTTTTATATTTGAAACTTCTGCCCAGCCCTCGGTTGCGACCATACCGCCTTTGGCGTCAATGCCAACGACGATATTGTATTTTGGAGCTACTTCACGGACGAAATTTGGATTTTTTAGTGCAACTGAACCCAAAATAAATCTATAAACGCCTAAATTTTGGTACTCTTTTATTCGCTCTTCGGTGCGAATTCCCCCGCCCACTTCGACCTTTAAATTTGTGCTTTTAACGATTTTTTCTATCGTTTTAAAATTTATCGCTTCCCCTGCAAACGCTCCGTCCAAATCCACCAAATGCAGGTATTTTGCTCCCATATCTTCAAATTTTTTGGCTAACTCCCAAGGGGTTTTTGAATAAATTTTTGCACTATCCATTAGCCCTTTGCTTAAACGCACGGCAACGCCGTCTTTTAAATCAATCGCAGGTAAAATTTCCATTATAACTCCGTAAAATTTTTAATTATTTTTATGCCGTTCTCGTGGCTTTTTTCAGGGTGTGGCTGAAAGCCAAAGACATTATCCTTGCAAACCCCGCTTACAAACTCATACCCGTAAGTGGTCTTTGCTAAGGCGAATTTATCGTCGCAAACAGCGTGATAAGAATGAACAAAATAAGCATAAACCGAACTTTCAAGCCCCGAATTTATCGGTGTTTGCCTTGTAAATTCCAGCGTGTTCCAGCCCATGTGCGGGATTTTTAAATTCGCACCAAATTTGCTCTCATCAAATTTGATAACTTTTCCGCTAATAAGCCCAAGCCCGTCGCTACTGCCAAATTCTTCGCTTTTATCAAACAAAAGCTGCATGCCAAGACAAATTCCCAAAAAATATCGCCCGCTTGCGACAAATTCTTTTATCGCTTCGTCTAAATTTGCCGATTTTAGTTTAGCCATTGCTTCGCCAAAAGCTCCCACTCCGGGTAGTAAAATTTTATCACTTCTTAAAACCTGTTCAGGCGTGCTAACTAGCTCAAATTTTGCCCCACAAAAGCTAAGTGCGTTTTTAACGCTTCTTATATTTCCTGCGTTATAATCAATAATTCCTATCAAATTTTATCCCTTGTTATGGTTAAATTCAGGCACGATTTCTTTTAATTTAGTTGCAACTTCATCATCGCTAACGCTTAAAAGTTCGGCGATTTGACGATTTAGCAAATTTAAATCATAGCTATCAGAGTGCGTTACAAAGATACTTTCATACTCCGTGCCTTTGTCGTTTTCATCTATCAAAAGCTCTTCGTAAAGCTTTTCGCCGGGACGAAGACCTGTGAATTCGATACCTAAATGCTCTTTTGAAGCAAGTTGCAACATGCGTTTAGCAAGATCTGCGATTTTAATAGGTTTTCCCATATCAAGCACGAAAAGCTCCCCGCCTTTGGCAATCGAAGCTGCTTGGAGAACCAGCTGACAAGCTTCGCTAACTAGCATAAAATAACGCACGATTTCCGGGTGCGTTACGCTTAGGGGCTTGTTTTCTTCGATTAGGCGTTTAAATTTTGGTATTACGCTTCCGCTGCTGCCTAAAACATTACCAAATCTAACGGCGACGATTTGCGTTTTTTCATCGCTCGAATTTAGCCCGTAAAGTTCGCAAATTCGCTTTGTTGTCCCCATTATATTTGTTGGTCTGACGGCTTTGTCGGTGGAGATAATAACGACTTTTTCCACGCCATATTTTTTAGATAAATCAACCACATTTTTTGTGCCTATAATATTATTTTTGACTGCCAAATGTGGATTATATTCGCAAAGCGGAACATGTTTGTAGGCTGCTGCATGAACGACGACTTGTGGTTTAAATTCGCTAAAAACGGCTTCAAATTCGCTCTCATAAACGATATTTACCATTTTTAGTTCATTTCTAGCGTCTGCGTTTGTGGCTTCGTTGATTTGATATAGATTAAATTCGCTGTGTTCTACCATGATGAGCTTTTTTGCGCCAAATTTTAAACATTGTTTGCAAATTTCGCTTCCTATCGTACCACCTGCTCCCGTAACAAGGACGATTTTGTCTTTGATAAATCGCTCAACAGCCGTACTATCAAGGTCTTTTGGCTTTCGTGCGAGTAAATCTTCGATAGAAATGTTACGAATTTTGTCATTTTCACTTTCAAGCAGTGAGAAAATTTTTATATCTTTAAGCCCATAAGCAATAAGCTCGTCATAAAGCTCTTTTAAATCGCTAGGCTCTAATGCAAGTGCGATTATAGCGGTTTTTGCTTCGCTTTCTTTTATGATTTCAGGAATTTTATTTTTTGCTTTGACGGTGAAATTCTCAAACGAAGTTCCTACTAGCTCATCTCTTCCATCGACAACTGCAACAGGATAATAATTTATGTATTGTTGGCGCATACCTTTTAGGATATGGACAGCTTTGTTTGTAGCGCCAAAAACTATGCACGGCTCGTTGTTTGAAATAAATTTATTGCCGTTTAAAAACATGCGTTTTGCAATTCGCACGGCTCCTATTAAAATATATGAAATCGCCGCGTCGATAAAAACAACGCTTCTTGGAAAAGGATTTAAAATGTCATCAAAAATGGTAAAAATTCCTGCAAAAACAATGATAGTTAAAATGTGTGCGTAAAATAGTTTTTTGGCTTCATAAAGCCCAAAAAACCGCCACGGAACCATATAAATCTTAAAAAACCAAATCAAGCAAATTTTGATAAGAGTTATACAAAAAATGCTAAGCAAAAGCCCTTTGTAAAATTCGTTCGGAATATCGCCGCTAAAACGCAACACAAAGGCGATATAAACCGAAAATATGGAAATCAAAATATCCACAAAAAGAAAAAATGTAAATCTTTTAAATTTTGTAGGCTTTAAATTCATAGACTTTCTCTCACAATTTTCGCTACTTTTTCGACATTTGCGTCGTCTAAATCGCTTCCGCTTGGCAGACAAATTCCGCGATTAAAATAATCTTCGCTAGTGCCGTCCGTTACGCTTAATGCACCTTTAAAAACAGGTTGTAAGTGCATCGGTTTCCATAAAGGACGGCTTTCGATGTCGGCTTTATTTAGTGCATCGATTACGCGCAAATGTGCGTTTTTCTCTTTGAAAAGCAGTGTCGTTAGCCACCTATTTCCGCGCGAATTTGGAATTTCAGGCATAAATTCGGCGCAGTCTTTCAAAAGCTCACTATAAAGCGCGAAAATCTCTCTTTTTCGCTGGACGCGTTTTTCTAGCACTTCCATTTGTCCTACACCGATAGCTCCCAAGACATTGCTAAGTCGGTAGTTGTAGCCGTAGTCGTTGTGTTCGTAGTGCAAAAACGGCTCTCTTGCTTGTGTGCTGTAAAATCTAGCTTTTGCGATTAAATTTTCATCATTTGAAATTAGCATTCCACCGCCACTTGTGGTGATGATTTTATTTCCGTTAAAGCTCAAAACTCCCAATTTAGCGATAGCCCCAAGAGCTTTTCCTTTGTAAAATCCGCCAAGTGCCTCTGCTGCATCTTCGATGACGGCGATATTTTCGTTTTCACAGATTTCTAAAATTTCGTCCATTTTCGCAGCCTGTCCGTAAAGGTGCGTTACGATCAAGGCTTTTGGTTTTTTTGGAGCTATTTTTATCGCTTTTTTTAGTAAATTCGGGCTTAGATTCCAACTCTCATCACAATCAATCAAAATCGGAGTGCATTTTTCGTAAAATATCGGATTAACACTAGCCATAAATGTAAAGCTTGAAGCCAACACTATGTCATCTTGCTTTACGCCTAAAACTCGCAATGCTAAATGCAGACCTGCTGTGCCGGAATTTAATGCCAACGCCCTTTTAACGCCACAATAATCTTCAACGCTTTTTTCAAATTTATTTACAAATTCGCCCAAAGGTGCGATATAGTTGCTTTCAAAAACTTGTTTAATGTAGTCTAGCTCGGAACCGCCCATATTTGGTGAACTTAAAAAAATTCTCCCCATTTTTACTCTTTCTAAAATTATATAAGCCTAGCTTTTTCACATGGCGAACTCGGACAGACGAATTTAGTCTAGTCTGTCGTTCGCCCTGCGAAAAATCGTCGGCATAAATTTATCAAATTTACTATCAAATGTCATTGCGAGAATTTACGAAGTAAATTCGAAGCAATCCAGCAAACGGCAAAGCCGTTTAAATATAAATTTGTCGTTAATTTTGCAAATTTGAACTGCTTATGCCGACGATTTTTCGAGTTGTGAAGCAAATTTCGAGTGAGATAAGCCTGTTTTGGCTATCGAACGAGAAATTTGCGAACACTCGGAAAAGCTAGGCTCAGTTCTATTGCAAATTTAAAAATTTGTATTTTATCACTTTTGTGTAAATTTGCTAAATTTTCTTTATAACTTTCGCGGGAACACCCACAGCTAGGCTAAAATTCTCTATATCTTTTATCACTGCACTACCTGCACCGATAACGCAATTTTTACCGATTTTAATCTTTTGAATTACGCTCGAACCCAAACCGATATGGCTAAATTCGCCCACTTCCACGCCACCTGCAAGGGCAGAATTTGGGCTAATATGCGAAAATTCGCCAATCACACAATCATGCTCGATTACACAAGCTGAATTTAAAATTACCCCGTCGCCGATAATCGCATCTGCATTTACCACGACATTTGGCATGATAACCACGCCACGCCCGATTTTAGCTGTGGGCGAAATCACGGCAGTTTCATGGATAAGTGTAGCTATTTCAAAACCTGCTTTGCTGACTTTTTTTTGCAAATTTGCTCTAATTTTATTATCGCCGATTGCGATTATAACGGGAAATTTCGGTAAATCTGGGCTAAATTTTAACTCGCCGTTGTCGTCTAAAAAAACGATTTCTTTGTATCTTGCGCTTTTTGCGACATCGCACACGACCTTGCCGTGACCGCTTGCACCGTAAATGTAGAGTTTAGTTTTTTCCATTGAATTTCTCCGTTGTCGCCATGCCTTCTTTATTAACGCCGTCTTTTTTGATAACTTTTTTTATGGTTAAAAACGCGATTTTAAGATCTAGCAAAAAGCTTAAATTTTTAGCGTAATGCGTGTCGAATTCAAACTTTTTTCCCCAGCTAATGGCATTTCGCCCATTTACTTGCGCCAACCCCGTTATGCCCGGTCGCACGCTGTGGCGAAGTTTTTGCTCTTCGCTGTAAAGTGGCAGGTATTCTACGAGCAAAGGTCTAGGTCCGATGAAACTCATATCGCCTTTTAGGACATTGAAAAGTTGCGGAAGCTCATCAAGGCTTAGGGCGCGGATTTTTTTGCCGTATTCATTTAGGCGCAGTTCGTCGCTTAAAAGTTCGCCGTTTGCGTCCCGCTCGTCACTCATAGTTTTAAATTTGTAAATTTTAAAAATTTTTTCGTTCAGACCCGGGCGAGATTGCGTAAAAATAGTGCTCTTGCTAATGTGTTTTTTGATTAAAATATGAGTTGCTATCATAAAAGGTAGGCTTAAAATAATTAAAATTATAGCGCCCAAAATATCTAATAATCGTTTAAAAAACGCCTTATACATATAAAAACTGCCTATAAATGTCCAAATATTTTTGTGTGATTATCGGCTCGTCGTATTTTTCTAAAACTGCCTTTCTACCGTAATATCCCATTTTTCGTGCTAAATTTTCATCATCTAGCAAAATTTTAATCTTTCTAGCTAAATCAACCGAACTTTTCATTTGGCAAATTAATCCCGTGTGCCCATCTTCGACAGCTTCTACACAACCATCTGCATTACTTACCACGCAAGGGCGACTCATAGACATAGCTTCAAGTATGGTTCGCGGGAAACCCTCTTTATAGTAAGTCGGTAAAACAACCATATACGCACTTTTATAAAGCGAAAAAACATCTTCGCACCAGCCAAGCCAAAGGACATTCGGATTTTTTAAGAATTCTTTACTAGCCGAACTTTTGTTTCCTTCAAAAGTATCTCCCGCAAATACAAACTGCACATCATCGCGATTTGATAAAATATCCGCCGCTTCGTAAAATTCGCGAATTCCTTTATGCCAAAGCGCCCTACCTATCATCAAAACCACTTTTTTATGGCTCATTTTTGCGTCAAGGTATTTTTCTTCATCAAATAGCTTACTATTCACACCTACACTTTTTATGCAAAAAACCTTATCGATTGTGATCAAATTTTTATCAACCATATAGCGCGGATCGGAGTGATTTACAAAAATGCAGCCATTAGCAAGAGCAAAAGATTTTTTATAAAGTTTTTCCATAACAAATCTCACGACTCTGCTTTTTAAATCATTATCGACATAAAAGCTTCCTAAACCTTCAATAAGATTTATAACCGTCCGAATTCCTGCGTTTTTAGCCGCAATTGTGCCAAAAACATTTGATTTATGGGCCGAAGTTTGCAAAAAATCTAAATTTAGCTCTTTTAAAACTTTTGTCAAATTTGCTGTATTTTGCGATACTTTAAAAGGATTAAGACTTGCTTTATCTAAATCATAATTAACGCTAATAAATTCTTCTTCTAACTTTGGTGTATATTTTCCTTTTGGGGCAATAGCATAAACTTCGTGTCCGCGTTTTTTAAGCTCACGCATAATCGGCGCCCTGAAAAAATAAATACTCATATCAGAGTGCGAAAGGAAACCAAATTTAGCCATTAATCAACCTTACAAATTTGCAAATTTAAATCAAATTCTACCGAATTTACCTTTTTAATTTATAAATTTTAGCAGCAGGATTTAAAATCACAGGTTCAAAAAGCTCTCTATCATACTTTTCAAGTATAAAAAGCTGAACATACGCCGAATTTAAGGCACCATTATCAAGCAAAATAAATCTGCCATAATCTTTCATAAAAATTACAAAAAGCCCGGCACTACTATCGATAGCAATTTCTTTGACTACTAATTTTCCGTTTGCGTCGTAACTTGTTTCATAAAATGTATTTATGCTATACTCTTTGCCACCAATTTTAGCAACAAGTAAATCGTTTCTTAGCATGACACCGCCACCGATATTCACCCCATATTCATCTTTGCCATAAAATGCGCCACTATAATATAGCGGATCAACAAATTTTTTGCCAGTTTTTAAGTCCAAATTCGAAAACTGCATAATAACAGGAAAGATGTTATTCATGCGATCAGGCAGATAAAAATAGACATCTCTACTAGCTTTTGGCGGAGTAAAATCTTCAAATCTTAAAGATAGTAAAAAGTCATTAATGTCGCTAACACCATAATCTTTAATCGCTTTTTGCATTATATCGCCACCGAATTTCTCTTCAAATTTGCGCTCAGTGTATTCCACGGCAAGACGCGCCATATTTGCTGCGCTAACTTGATCTTTAAAAAGTGAAAAACTAACAGGAAAGTTATCATCACCTAGATGCTTTCCGCCGTCGATTAGCGTTTTGGTATCACTATAATATCTAATCGGATAGCCATAGTCCCACCACGCTAAAACATAATCTTCGCGACCTGCGATATTTTTTAATTTATCCAAAATTTCAACTTCGCTCCTAAAAAACACCGTATCGGATTTATACTCTTTAATATGCGTCCAAGCAGGATACAACGCCGCTAGTGTCGCACCAAAAAGCAAAATTCTTTGCAAAAATTTTGGCATATTTAAATTTTTAATACCAAAATACAAAATATAACCAAAACTTAGCCCCATAACGCCAACAGCGTAAATGGTAAATCTTAGACCTGCTTTATTTGCCAAAAATCCAAGTGCCAAAAGTGGCAATGAAAGCAAAAATTCCTTATGCCTAAAACATAAAAGCGCATACCCAAAAAGCGCGATTACAAAAACGATAGTGTGCGAACTAATGCGTTCCATAAAGATTTTTGGTGGAACGATGCCAGATTCTTGAATCGTTTGATTAACATTGAAATAGTGAAAAATCGCACTTGCATTATGTGCGTTATCGGCGACATCTCGCAAGATATAAAATCTAAGATTAAACCAAATCGGATTTAATCCGCCTTTTATGATAAAAAGTGCCAAAACCAAAATGCCGATAATGCCTAAAATATGCCAATTTACGAGCTCTTTTTTATAAACAAAAAAGAAAAATAGTGCAAAAATAAGTCCAAATTTAAGGAAAATAGAAATCCAAGTAATCGATAAAATTAGCAAAATCATTGCTTCATAATTTACAACTCTTTTTCGCTGAAAAATCAACGAATAAACTATAAAAATCCCTAAAAATGCCGAATTTAGCGTAAAGCTTGACGGATACCACCAAAGATAAATGCTAATAAAAACAGGCGTTAATATAAGCGAAATTTTATCGCCTTTGGTGCAAATTCGAATAAGCCCCCATAACACAAACATCGCAAAAACAATATTTAGCATATCGGTATCGTAGTATCCGCTCATCGTGCGGTTATAGTAGCTATGGGCTACACAAGCAACCAAAGCACCGATAAATCCTGCTCTAAGGCATTTGAATTCAGATGAAATCAGCAAAATAGGCACCACGATTAAAGATGATAAAATCGTAGGCAGATATAAAATAATGCTTTCAAAGCTAAACGGCAAAATCATTTTCAGCCACGCAGTCAGCTTAGCTAGTGGAAAATCAATGTAACTTAAATCATTTGGTTGATGAAATCCTGCCAAATAATCCCTTGCCCCTTCGGCAAAGGCATATCCGTCGTTTGTGTTTATCATAAGCTGATTATTCCAAAAAAACTGCGGATAATCACTCGCCCAATAAACCCAGTAAATTCGAAGCCCAACACTAAAAATGAACGCCAAAATAATCATCAAAAGCAGGTGTTTTGAAAGCTCGTAGTTTTTTATAAATTTAAAAATTTTACTAAAATCAAATTTGTTTGTTTGCAAATTCTCTTGCTCCGTGATAGTAAAGCCGTTAATTGGCTCTTTTTGCGAGTTTTTGCTTTGCGAATTTGCTAAATTTTCACCCTTTTGCATAAATTTCCTTTAAATCTTTTATCAAATCTTTTGCAATTTTATTTTTATTAAAAAATTCGGCTCTTATTTTAGCCTTTTTTTCATAAATTTTTACAAATTCAGGCTCATCGATCGCTTTTTGCATAGCTTTTATGGTGCCCTCTTCGTCATTTACGCCAACTAAAACGCCCCATTCATCATCACCCAAAAGCTCTCTTGCGCCACTTTGATGATCGCTAGAAATGACGAGTTTTCCACACGCCAAAGCTTCGATTAGCGCGTTTGAAAAACCCTCAAAAAGGCTAACGAAAACAAAAGCATAGCATTTTGACATATATTTATAAGGATTATTATCAAAACCGAGCAGTTTTACGCGACTAGCTAAATTTAGCTCGTTTATTAAATTTTGCAAACTCTCACGCAACACGCCATCGCCTAAAATCAGCAAATCTTTATCACAATTTTTAAGCTTTGCATAAGCACGAATCAAAAGCTCGTGATTTTTCCCAGCATCAAGTCTGCCAACGCTTAGGAAAAACGGCTTTTTTTGCTCTATGCTCTCTTGCGATTTTTGCGCTATTTCGTCTAAATTTAGCGCATTGTATAAAACACCCATTTTAGCGGGATTTATGCCAAAATTATCACGCAAATCGGCCAAATTGCCAAGCGAATTTGGATAGATAAAATCGGCCTTCGGATAGAGCCAACTAAGTAAAAATTTGCTGATTTTCGATTTGAAATTCGGCTCTTTATAAAGCACACTTGGCGTCGAACACTCGTTGATTATCAAAGGTTTTTTATCTCCAAAAATTCGCGCAAAACCAGCCACATAACAAGGTCGATTCATCCAGACAAAGTGAATATCAATGCCTAATCTTTTGCATAAATTTTTATATTTTAGCCCTAAAAATGGCAGTTTAATTAGCTTTTTTAAGCCATTTTCAAAAGGGGCTGATTTTTCTATGAAATGCACCTGCACCGAATTTGGAATTTGATAAGCAATAGTATCGTTCATCAAAATCAAATGCACTTCGTAAGCCTTGCAAAGCTCGGGTAAAAGGTTGCTCACGACCCGCTCAGCCCCACCACCAGTCATAGAATAAATAAATACGCTTAGTTTTTTCATCGTTTAATCACTTTTTTGATTAGATTTTTTATAGGCATTATAAATTTTGAGTAAAAATTTACCGAAAAATATGGTAATTTAGGGTGAATATAAAATAAAAATAAAATTTTATTTGTAAAATTGTTTTTTATATCTTTAAGTATAAAATTTAAATCTAAATTTTTTCTAATAAATTTATGAAATTCTGTGATTTTAAATTTATATTTTTCATTTTGTGGTTGAAGTATTTTTTCTGCAACAACAAGCATTGTTAAACAAATTTTATATCTTGCAAATTTAGCATATTGCGGGTATGCCAATTCAAATTGATTTGTAAATTTTTGTGTATTTTTAATGACAGAAAAAAATCTATCATTTAAAATTTGCGTTGTAGAAGTTGGATTTTTTCTATAAAAATAGATATTTTTTTGATTTGTTGCAATTTTTTGTGTGCTATTAAAAATTTCAAACCAAATAGCCACATCTTCATGAATTTCACCAGCCGGAAAACGCAAATTCGCAAATATTTCTTTAAAATATAGAATCCTACAAACTCCTGTCATAAAATAACCGTTACCAACACAACTACCGATAAATATATCTTTTGGCTCTAATAATTTTTCATCATTATTTTGTAAATTCTCTTCTTTGTAGCTTTGAATTTGCTCGTTTTTGCTAAATTCTTTATAACCTGCCATAGAAATTTTTGTATTGTATTTCTTAATCAAATCAAAAAGAATTTGTATATAGTTTTCATCGATTATATCATCGCTATCTACAAAGCTTAAATATTCGCCTTGCATTATATCAAGTGCATTATTTCTTGCTACTGCTTGACCTGAATTTTTTTGATGAAGCACTTTTATGCGAGTATCATTTTTAGCAAATTCATCGCAAATTTCGCCACTTTTATCTGTGCTTCCGTCATCGACTAAAATAATTTCTAAATTTGTATAAGTTTGCGAAATTACAGAATTTAAGCAATCATGCAAAAAATTTTCAACATTATAAACAGGGATTATTACTGAAATTAACGGATCTTTAACCATTCGTCTAACCTTTTTTAAATTTATTTTGCTATATTTTCAATCAAATTTTCCCATTTTAAAATTATATTTTCTACTTTAAATTTATCTAGCCCAATTTCTGCGTTTTTTATTAGTTGTTTTTGCAAATTTTCATCTTGCATTAAATTTGAAAGTTTTTGCGCCAACTCTTTTTCATCTCCTATTTTAAATAAAATTCCATCAAATCCGTCATTTATAAGCTCTTTTGCACCAGTTGTATCGCTAGAAATTCTAGCACATTTGTTAAATGCGGCTTCGATTAAAACATTTGGCAAACACTCGCTTAAAGAAAACATAGTAAATATTTTAGCTTTTTCGTAAAATTTAGAAATATTTTCTTGGTGACCTAAAAAATTAATTTTTAAATTTAACTCTTTTGCTAAATTTTCCAAATTTTGTCTTTGTGAACCGTCTCCTGCGATTTGAATTTCATACTTGCTTAATAATTTTTTATCAATCAAACTTAAAGCTTTGAAATAAATATTGTATCCTTTTACGCTTTCTAATCGTCCCACACTTAAAATAATATTTTTCTTTTGTATATCGTCTTGCAATAATTTACCGAAATAAGGGTTGTAGATTATTTTACATTTTTTTGTAAATTTTGAATAATATTTTAGTTCTTCTTTATTTAAAACGGTTAAAAAATCTACAAATTTATAGCTGTAATTTCTTATTTTTGCAAAAAGCGACGATGTGCAAAGATTATGATTAACATGTTCAGTAGCGATAAGCGGATAATTTAATCCCAAATTTGCAATCACACACGCCACATTTGTCCAATCCATAAAGCTAATTATCAAATTCGGATTTTCTGCTTTAAAATATTTTCTCAAAAGTATATATTTATCAAATTTACCACTATTTTGATTTAGATTAAAATAGATAAATTTTATATTATCGTCAAATTTATATTTTTTTTCATCGTCCGATAAAACCACTATCTTTACTTCATGTTTTTTAGATAAAGAATTTGCTAAAACCTGCAAAACTCGCTCGGCACCACCATTTGCGATATTTGCTATAATAAATAAAATTTTCATTTTGCACTCATTATTTTATTTATAAGAAACACAAAAACTTGCCTTGGCAAAAGACCTAAAAATAGCAAGACAAAGCTCTTTTTATCAAAATTTAGCGATAAACTTTGGAATAAATTTTTATACATTTTCGCTAAATTTCCATTTGATTTATGGTGCAGGGCTAATATAAAATATAATTTTGATAGATACTTTTTATTAATATTATCGCTTTTTTGTAAAAGCTTTTGTATATATATCTCATATCCTTTTATAATTTTATCAGAATGCTTAAAAGCATTACTCATCACGCTATTATTTTGCTTAATCCTATAAATTCTCACAGCTTCATGCAGATAATATGCCCTATAATCAAAAAAATCTATCCAAAGAGTATTTTCATTTCCATATAATCCGCTCTCAAATCTTTTATTGCCAAGCATTTCACGCCTAAACATAACCAAAAATTCACCCTGAATTTTACCATTATAATAATCTTCTTTATCTATTTCTCCGCTTTTATCTATGCCAAAACCAGAAAATTTATCTGTTAATTTGCCGTCTATTTCATAATAGCATTGCGCCCAAACACTGCAATATCCTTGTTTTAAAATTTCTACCATTTTTGAAAGAGCATTTGGCAATAAAATATCATCATCGTCTAATATAACCAAAGCTTCGCCAGTTGCCTTATCAAAACCGTTGTTTTTGTTCCCATTTGGCCCTTTTTCATATTTTTCATTTAAAAAATAAAATATACTGCCATATTTTTTTATATAATCATCTACAAGTTCTTTGGTTCCGTCTGTGGAATGATCATCCGTTATTATTATTTCTAAATTTTTATAATCCTGTTCCAAGACGCTTTTTAATGCAAGTTCTAGTAAATTTTTACGATTATAAGTTGGTATTATTACGCTGAGTTTCATTTTTTCTCCACAATCAAATTTATAAATTCTAGCCATTTTTTGCCAATGGTTTCTATGCTATAATCATCTCGCCTTAAATTTGCATTTTTTATAAATTCTTCTCTCAAATTTTCATCACGCATTAAAATTTCTAGTTTTTTAGCGATTTCATCTATATTATCGACCTCGCACAAAAAGCCGTCTTTGCCATCTTCTATAAGCTCACCAGGCCCTGCTATGCAATCAGTCGAAATTCTAGCAATATCAAAATAGATGCTTTCCATTAAAATATTGCAAAATCCCTCTATTCTGCTAGTTACAACCACGATTTTAGCTTTTTTATAATACTCATCGATATTTTTTACAAAACCGGTAAATTCTATGCTCAAATTTAACTCTTTTGCTAAATTTTGCAAATTTTGCCTTTCGGTTCCATCGCCTACGATAATTATTTTCCATGTGTCCAATAAATTTTTATCAATTTTACTTAAAGCTTGTAAAAATATATCAAAGCCTTTTAGCTCTATAAGACGACCGGCGGCCAAAATAATATTTTCTTTTTTAAATTCCGAAATTTTTGGTATTTTAAACATTGGATTAGGCATAACTGTTACATTTTTCACATAAGCGTAATGCTTCGAGTCGTATCGTGTCAAAACCGTCAAGCCATCTGCAAAATGATAGGTTATTTTCCTTAAAAATCTCCAAATTCTTCCTTGTAGAAAATTATAATTACTATGTTCTGCTATGATAAGTTTATTTTTGAGACCAAAATTTGCAATGCTTGATAATATATTAACATAGTCTAAAAATGATATAATGACATCTGGATTTCTACTTTTAAAAGCTTTTCTTAAATATATAATTCTTCTTAACATTTCCACTAAAAGACTAGAATTTCCAATACTAAAATTTGCATTTGTGATTTTAATATCTTTTGAAATTTCATAAAATGGTTCATCATTATCAAATTTTAAAATTTCAATTTCATGTTTATTATTAAGATAGTTTGCCAAAATACTCAAAACACGCTCAGCGCCACCTTTACCTATATTTGGAATTACAAATAAAATTTTCATATATTATTTTTCTCCAAAGTTGAATTTATAAATTCTAGCCATTTTCCATAAATTTTTTCTATTTTAAACTCATCTTTTCGCAAATTTGCATTTTGCGAAATTTCGTTGTTGCTTTGCATAGCAAATTTTATTTTTTTTGCTAAATTTTCAGCTCTAAAATCATCGCTAATAAAACCATCAAAGCCGTCTTTTATAAGCTCTTTTGCCCCAACCGTAGGCGTTGCGACACGAACGCAGTCAAATCTGATACTTTCAACCAAAACATTTGGCAAACACTCATTTAGCGAGCTTGATACGATGATTTTTGCACGCGAATAATATTCATCGACATTTTTCACGCTCCCTTTAAATTCGGCGTTTAAATTTAAATTTTTGGCTAAATTTTGTAAATTTCGCATTTCTTCGCCATCGCCTAAAATTTCTATTTTCCAGCCGTTTAAATCAACCAAATTTAAAGCATTTAAAAATATATCACAACCTTTGATTTTGATAAGCCTACCAACGAAAATAATTAAATTTTCCTTTTGTGTTTGGCTAAAATTTTGCGCATCTGCAAACACGGGATTATAAATTTTAGTTCTATTTTTGACATACAAATAATGCTTTAAATCATCATTTGTTAGCACGGTTAAGCCGTTTGCAAGGGGATAAAAAAGCCTTTTTAAAATTTGCCATTTTTTACTAAGCAGGGTGTGGTTTGAATGCTCAGAAATTATTAATGGCGTTTTAAAACCAAATTTAGCGATAATGCTAAGCAAATTTGTGCTATCCATAAAGGAAATCACGCAGTCAAATTTGCCATTTTTTATCAAATTTCGTAGGGCAAAAATTTTGCCAAATCGTTTTTTTAAATTTGCAAAAAAACCTTTATTATCGACGCCGTAATCTAAATTTATGATTTTTACCTTTTCGCTTATCTCGTAAAATGGCTCCAAGCTTTCGAATTTAGCTAAACTTACATCGTGAAAATTCGCGAAATATGACGATAACACCGCCATGACCTTTTCGGCTCCGCCGTTTCTCAAAGTGGAGATTACAAATAAAATTTTCATTTTTCTTCCAAGTTCGAAATTATAAAATTTTTCGCAAATTCTTTTTGTTTGAGCAAAATTTGATTTACCCGTTCGTAATCTATTTTTTTATCCAAATTTATATCGCCACTTGAATTTATAATTCTACCGCTTAGCTCAAACATTTCAAAAAGCGATTCAAGCCTAGCATTTCCCCTAGCTTCATTAACAAAAGCAAAAAATGGTTTATTAAAAATTATCGAAAAAACGCACCCATGAAAGCTATCTGTGATGACAAATTTCGCTTTTGCGATAGAGCTTATCCACTTTTCTATACTTATGCGATTAGCCGTGTCATTTACTTCGCAAATGCCTAAATTTTCACGCTCCGAAACTTCTCGTAAAATTTGGCTAGTTTTTTCATTGCTATCTAAAATATAGGCAAAAATTTTATTTTCGGCTTTCGTTTCGCAAAGAAATTTTTCATAAATTTGCTTATCGGCTAAAAGTGTAGGATCTAGCACCCATTTTACTTCTACGCCAAAATGCTTTTTGTAAAGCTCCACGCCACTTTTTTCACGCACAGATACGACCTTAAATTTATCAAAAACGCTTTTTAATTTTTCTAAATTTTCAGCTTGTTTTGAACCAAAACTTCCTGCGTAGATGATTTTTTTCAAATCATCACTAAGCCCTAAAATGCATTTTTCATAATCCTTAAAACTCCAATACTTAGGACGCAAAACCTGATCACTACCTAGAACTATGCCGTCAAATTTCTCATTTTTTAAAATTTTTTCAAAATCTTTTATCTCAAAAATATCTTTTGTAATATTTATGTTTTTTTTAATAAATTTTGTAGTATCTCTCAAATATTTTAATCCGTATGTTGCATCTTTATATTTTCTAAATTTAATAATTTTTGCAGCTAAAAATTTACAATAAGCAAGAGAAAAATAGTTATTATCGTATTTTATTCTTAAAATTTTTGCTTCATAACCATAACTTTCCAAAGTTTTTTGCAAGGCATAGGCTTGTAAAATTCCGCCATAATTATTTATCAAAGGCAGAGTCAGGATCGCTATTTTCACATTTTTTCCTTTATTTTTCTAATGATATATTTACAAACCAAAAATGGGAATTTGATTTTTTCTAACACTTTTTCAAATTTTACATAATCATTTATATATTTAATCGCCTTCATATCGTCACGATAAATTTTTCTTTGCAATTTTAGTTTTTGCTTTTGTAAAATATTTAATTTATTATAAAAATACGCAGCTTTTTGTGCCACGACGGCTCGCTGTGAAGTATAAATTTGCTCTATATCGAAACTCTCGCAATGCACGGCATTTTTATCTGCATTTTTAAAAATTTCATCAAGCTCGTTATTTCTTGTTATCACAAGCGAATGTCCGCGCCAATCGGGTGTAAATTTAGGAAGCCACGCATCCATAAGCACGGCGTCTGCGCATAACGCAAAAGTATCGTTGCAGTTATTACAAGCAAGTGGCGTAAAGGCTCTACTTGTCCAAAATGTCACTGGTGAAGTTGCGTGTTCGTTAGCAGACGACCAATCTCTAATCGATGAGCAATCATCATCAGACAAGAATTTAAAAGCGAAATTTGAACTAGGTCTATCTTTGATTTTGTATCTAAAATCAACCTTTTTAAGCTCTTTGTGTTCTCTGAAATTCAAATCTGCCAACGATTGAGCAAATTTTTTGCTTTTGACCTGACCACAAACAAGTCCGATCATATATTTTATGCGTTTGCGAAGTTTTGGGTTGGTTTTCATTGCAAGTCGCAAAGCCTTTGCAAAGCACGGCAAAGCAGTTATTGCGTAAGTATCGTCATTTGCTAATATAAATTTTAAAATTTCTTCCATATTAGTTGGATAGTATGCCGATTTTCTAGCGTTTTTTAAGCTTTCTGCGTTATCAAAAATATCAAATTTAAATAATTTTTCCGAATTTTCGCACGGCGCAACGGCGATGATTTTACCGACCATTTTTCGTTTCAAAAGTTCGCTTAGCAGGTAGTATCCAGCCCCGCCACTGGCACTATTTATGCGTTCATTTTCATCTTTTATAAAAAATTCATAATTCCCAACATATTTGCCTATTTCTTTATATGAATTTTTACTATCAAAAATTTCATTTGAGATTTCATTTTCAGCTAAATCTTTTTCATAAAAAGGGCAAACTTTTAAGCAAATATCGCATTTTGGGTTGCAACCTGGAATTTCTTTTGGTTCGTAATGACCAAAGCTATTAAAATCCATACTTAGCACTTTTGATGGACACAGCCCGGCACACGCGCCACAGCCGATACATCTATCTTTTGCGACAACTTCACCTATGATATTCAAAATTTGCTCCTTATCTTTGCAAAAGCATTGCTAAAAATCGCTCTTTCGTAATCGTTCATAATAAATTTAAAACTAATAATAGCAAAAATTATCGCATAAATTCCACCACAAACCAAAATATAGATAACTCCGTGTAAATTTAACGCATAAATTATCAGTAAAATTATCATCACGCAACCAAGCGAAATAATAAACATCTTAGCTATATTAGCCCAGAATTTTAACATATTTAAGCCGATTTTATAGTGATAATATAAATTCATAACAATTATATTTAAAACCACCAAAGCCGTCGCAGTTCCACACGCAGCACCGATACTGCCGTAAATTTTGGCAAGTGGAATCGAAATGGCGATATTTACAAACGCCATTATAAAGGTTGCAATGGCTTTAAATTTAAATTTATTTTTCGCTTGTAAAATCGCAATGCCTAAATTTTGGATTAAAGGTATGCTAATTGGAATTGTTAAAATCATCGCTACATAGTAGCTTGTTTCGTAATTTTTCCCAGCCCAAAGTATCATAAAATCTCTACCAAATAGAATAAAAGCCGAAGATATAAAGAAAATGATATAAAATTGCAACCTGCCGATTTTTATCATTTCATTTGTAAGTTCGTCATTGGTCGAATTTGCCGAAACCATTTTTGAAATTTTTGGAAGCATTACACCGCTTATGGTTACAGAAAGAGTTATAAACATAGAATTTACACCGCTTGCAACAGCATACAGCGATACCGCCGTCGTTCCTGCAACTACGCCTAAAATAAAATTATCCACGCTCCAATTAACCTGATCGACAATCATACCCAAAAATATAAAAAACGAATACGCAAAAATCTCTTTAAGTCTGCTAAAATCAAAGCTTTTAACGCTTATTTTTGGATTTATTTTTTTCTTGCAAAAAAAGTAAATTACAAAAATTGCTACCAAATTTATGATAGTTGCTACAATTACCATACTAATCGCCCTATACCCTAAAAATAAAATAGGAATAGTAATAATTGGTAATAAAATTGTTCGTAAAATCCCAATTAATTTTAAAAATACAAAATCTTCATAAGCTGTCAAGATTGATGAGTAAATACTAAATGGAAAGGTTAGAACAAAATTAAATGTAAGTAAGGATAACATTATTTGAAGTTTTGAAATTTCATCTAGGCTTAATTTTTCGCCAAAAATTTGCGGAGTAAAAAATATAAGCAAAAGCCCGATTATAAGGCTGATTGCACTCATACATAAATACACACTAAAAACAGTGCCATAAAGTTTTTTTTCTTTTTCGATTTCGCCACTAGCTATATATTTTGCAGTATAGACAACAATCGCATTTCCAAAACCCAAATCTAAAATCGCTAAATAGCCTATAACGCTACTGGCAAGTGAATACAACCCATACTCACTCTGTCCCATAATACGCAAAAAAAACGGCGTATAAACAAGCATTAAAATCGTAGAAATAAAGATATTTATATACGATAATACTACGCCAAATTTTCGCTGTGAGTGCGATGGAGAATTTAAAATAGTAGAAAAATTCATAAATTTACCAAAATTTTAAATTAAAAAAATTCAAACAAATTTAAAAAATTTGTTTGAATTTAATACCATTTTTTAGTTCTTCTTTTCCCAATTTAACGCACTTTGAACAATTTCTTCTAAATTATTATGTTTTGGCGTCCAATCAGTTTTAGCTTTTAATTTATCTGCATTTGAGATTAACCTTGCTGGATCGCCGTCCCTACGCGGTGCATTTTCAACCTTAAAATCAACCCCGCTTACTTTTTTAGCACACTCTATAACCTCTTTTACGCTAAAACCGGTGCCATAACCTACATTAAACACGCTACTATCGTTATTTTGCAAATATCTAAGCACCGACAAATGTGCCTGAGCCAAATCTTCCACATGGATATAATCCCTTACGCAAGTTCCGTCATTTGTCGGATAATCATCTCCAAAAATGCTCATTTTTTCGCGTTTTCCGACTATCGTTTGAGTTGCAACCTTGACTAAATGCGTTGCATTTGGATAGTTTTGTCCGATAAGTCCGTCGCTTGAAGCCCCTGCGACATTAAAATAACGCAAAATTCCGTATTTAAAATCCCTATTTGCCGCCCCAGCGTCTTTTAAAACCCACTCAGTCATTAGTTTGCTTCTACCATAAGGATTTATCGGATTTTGTGGGCTTTCTTCGCTAACTACGCCAGTTTCAGGCTCCCCATAAGTCGCCGCCGTCGAACTAAAAATGAAATTTTTCACGCCGTATTTTTGACAAAGTGCTATCAAATTTATCGCATTTGCCGTGTTGTTTAGGTAGTATTTTAAAGGATTACTCATGCTTTCAAAAACTTCGATAAACGCCGCAAAATGGATAATCGCGTCAAATTTATTAAATTTAAAAATTTCGTCCATTTTTGCTATATTTTCCAAATCCATTTGGATAAACTCAAACGCACCCACGCTTTTAAGAGCGTCAATCGCTTTTTGTGTCCCTTTGCAAAGATTATCAACTACGACTATGTCGTGTCCGCCTTCTTCCAAAAGTGCCTTTACGACATGGCTTCCGATATAACCTGCCCCACCTGTGATTAAAATTTTCATTTTTTGCTCCTTAAAATTAATTATTATACTACAATTCTTTTTTAAATCGAATAAAAACGGGAAATCTCGGTTTGCCGTTTTTTGTGAGATTTTGGAATTTATAGGTTAGAATTTGCCCGATTTTTGGCGGATTTGCTCGAATTTCATCGCCAAAACCTGACCCAAGTCTAAATTCCACGCCACTTTTTATATCACGGCACAAAAGCGAGCCCATTTTGCCTTTAAATTTGCCTTTGCCGTTATAAATTTGCAAAACTTCACACTCGCTGTCTAAAAACTTTTTAACTTTTAAAATTTTATCGCTTCGCCCGTTTATATATGGCGAATTTGGATCTCTAATAACCGCTCCTTCGCCACCCTTAGCCAAAACCGAATTTAAAAATTTTTTTACTTCTTTATGCGAATTTATGGGAATTTGCTCGATGATTTCAATATTTTTTACTTCATTTTTATTTAAAAATTCACGCAAATTTGCAAGGCGAGAAAACAAATTTCCTTTAACACTTGGCACATCAAAAATCAAAAATTTAACACTTTTCCACTCATCGCCTGGCTTACTATCAGCGACGATAGAGTATAAATTTTCAAAATCTTCTCGCTTCGTCCAAAGTTCTCCGTCAATCGCAAACGGCGGAAAATTTTCCGTCCAAAATTTTGGAGCGTTTATGATTTTTCCGTTTCGGCTACACAAATTTGCTCCGTCCCAAATGGCTCTAACCCCGTCAAATTTTTCGCTGATAACCCAGCCTGTGAGATTTTCATCGCCTTTGTAAATTTGTAATAGCATGGGATTTAAGTTTTTGCCAAAAAGTGCAGAATTTAAAAGTAAAATCAATAAAACAAGCTGTTTTATCACAAATCAAGCCTTTTTATCTCATCGTCAATAAATTTGCTAAAAACTGCTGTATAACTCATATTTTCGCACTTTTCGTTTAGAAATTTTTGCATATTTGCCAAATAATTCGCATAATCGCCAATTTGCAAATTTCCACGCAAAAGCTCGTATTTTAGGAAAAGCCAGTAGGTATTTAGCGTGTCGCTTTCGCAATACTCATCGATTTTTTCTTGCTTATTCGCATAATACAAATCTAACACTTGATCGCCGCTAACATCGTATTTTCCGGGCAGCCCCAAAGTCGCGCATAAATAATCTAGCTTCAAACCACTAACAGCCCTAAAATCGCTAATGTGATCAAGCAAATCCAAATGAAAACGCCCGTCATAGCGACTTCGGTAATTTTCCCATTTGTTTTTGTTTGTGATTTGGTCGTTTGTCTCAAAATAGGCATTAGCATCTAGATTATACTTCATCGCCCTAACCATAATCATCGGCAGGTCAAAGCCTCGTCCGTTGAAGCTTACAAGGCGAGGGTTGTGCGAATTTATAAATTTTAAAAACTCAGCGATTTTTTCCTTTTCGTTTTTGCCTTGCAGAGTCGAAACCCGCATAAAATTGCCAAATTTATCCGCCATAACGGCACTTATGCAGACCACTTTGTGAAAACAAACGGGCAAAAATTCGCTCCCTGTTTTTTCTTTTTGCAACGCTTGTGCCTTTTTGCTAAGCTTTAATGGATTTAAAATTTTTGTTTTATCGTCGCTATAAATTTTATTTTCGCCCCAAAATTTAATGTTTTTTTCACTATTTTGCCCTAAATCTGCGTTTTTATCAAATTCCAAATTTTTACCATCATTTACCACATTTGCTTCTAGTTCATCGCCAAAAAGATTATCTGTGTTTTCTTTTGGAATTTCTTCCCAGCACTCGCTAAATTCGTTCTTATCTAAAACTCTGCTAAGAGTTTCTACATCAGGGATAGTTTCACAATCAAAAACGCAAATATACTCGCTCATAAATCAGCCCTATCAAGCAATTTTATAAATCTACTTTTTATCCCACGCTAAAATGGTATTCCCGTTTTCATCTGTGGCGATGTCGCCCATGCCCATTATGTTATAACCGCAATCCACATAGTGAATCTCGCCCGTAACTGCGCTGGCAAAGTCGCTAAGCAAATATGCGCCAGATTTGCCGACTTCGAAAATATCCACATTTTTCTTTAACGGCGAATTTAGCTCGTTCCAACGCAAAATCATACGAAAATCGCCGATTCCACTAGCTGCGAGAGTTTTGATTGGACCTGCTGAAATCGCATTTACGCGAATTCCACGAACGCCTAAATCGTGTGCTAGGTATCTAACAGAGCTTTCAAGTGCTGCTTTTGCCACGCCCATGACATTGTAATGTGGCACAAATTTCACGCCGCCAAGGTAGCTAAGAGTCAAAATCGCTCCGCCGTCATTTAGCAAAGGTTCAACCGCATTTGTTAAAGCAATCAGCGAATAAACCGAAGTTTGCATGGCAATATTAAAAGCTTCTTTTGAAGTATCGATAAATTTGCCATCAAGTGCTTCTTTTGGTGCAAATGCCACAGCGTGAAGCACAAAATCAAATTTGCCAAAATCTTTTTCTAAACTCGTTCGCAAATTCGCCAAATGCTCGTCGTTGTTAATATCTAACTCGTAAATTTTATCGCTTCCAAGCTCATTTGCAATCGGCTCGACGCGCTTTTTAAGAGCGTCATTTAAAAATGTAAAAGCCAGCTCCGCTCCTTGCTCGTGGCAAATTTTCGCAATGCCATAAGCGATAGATTTATTATTTGCAACGCCGACGATTAGCCCTTTTTTACCTTTTAGTATCATTTTGCTTCCTTGATTAGATTTATGAAATTTTCTGCGCTCCAACTAGCAGTTCCCACTAAAACGCCGTCGCAACTTGGAATTTGCGAAATTTCGGCTATGTTTTTTAAATTTACGCTTCCCCCATATAGCAAAGGCGCCTTCGTTTTCGTGCGTAAAAAGCTTAGAATTTCATCTATGATTTCGCTAGTTGCGGTATTCCCCGTGCCAATCGCCCAGATTGGCTCATAAGCGATAACCAAATTTGCATAATCTAAATCGATTTTTGCCAGTTGCGAAGTTAAAAATTCCTTTGTTATGCCGTTTTTATAAATTTGCTCGTTTTCGCCGATACAAAAGATGATTATGTAGTCTTGCGATTTTGCAAATTCGAATTTTTTTGCGATTAGCTCGTCTGTTTCACCCAAAATTTCGCGTCTTTCGCTATGTCCGATTAAAACACAATTTATGCCAAATTCACCCAGCATTTCTTTGCCGATTTCGCCTGTAAAACTGCCTTTTTCGCACGGATAGAAATTTTGTGCGCCTTGCGTGAATTTGTGATTTTGCGAATTTAAAGCTACACTTGGCGGAAATACCACAATTTGGTGCTTTGATAAAATTTCATTGCTCAAATTCGCATTTAAAAATTCGCAATACTCGCCAAAACTAGCCCTTGTGTGATTGCACTTTAAATTTGCCGCGAAAATCATCTTATTCTTCCGTTGTTAAAACTTTTACGCCCGGAAGCTCTTTTCCTTCGATTAGCTCCAAACTTGCTCCACCGCCCGTTGAGATAAATGTCATCTCATCAGCGTCCCCTGCTCTTTGGGCGACATCGGCTGTATCGCCACCGCCAACGACCGTCGTAGCGTGGCTTTCGGCGATTGCGTGGCTTATCCTAAAACTGCCGCGCGCAAATTTATCGATTTCAAAAACACCCATAGGTCCGTTCCACCAAATAGTTTGAGCGTCTTCTAACGCTTCTTTAAAAAGTGCGACGGTTGCAGGACCGATGTCTAGCCCCATCCAACCGCTTGGAATTTCTTGCACGGTTACAAAACGCATAACTGCATCTTGCGAAGGACTTTGAGCTGCGATGACATCGACAGGGATATAAATTTTAACACCCAATTCCTTGCCCTTTCGCAAAATATTTTTTGCTTCTTCAATCAAATCTTCTTCTAAAAGCGAATTTCCTATATCGTATCCGACAGCCTTTAAAAATGTAAATGCCATACCGCCGCCGATGATGAGTTTATCGACTTTTGGTAGCAAATTTTTTAAAGCTTGAAGCTTTCCGCTTACCTTGCTACCGCCCGTTACAGCTACGAAAGGACGCGCAGGTCGCTTGATAAGATCTCTTGCAAACTGCACTTCCTTCATCAGCAAAAATCCTGCTGCTTTGTGTTCTTTATCAAAAAATCTAGTAATAGCTTCCACAGAAGAGTGCGCTCTGTGGCAAACGCCAAATGCGTCATTTATGTAAAAATCGGCAAATTCGGCAAGTTTTTTGGCTAATTCTTCATCATTTTTGGTTTCGCCTTTTTCAAATCGCAAGTTATCAAGCAACAAAACTTCGCCCTTTTCTAGCGAATTCACAGCCATTTTAGCGTCATATCCTGCTATGTCATTTACAAATTTAACTTCACGATCCAAAAATCTTGAAAGTCTTTTTGCCACAGGACGAAGTGAAAATTTCTCTTCAAAGCCGTTTTTTGGACGACCCAAATGACTAGCCAAAATCACGCTACAACCTTCGTCCAAGCAGTATTTTATCGTAGGAATCGACGAGCGAATTCGGCGATCGTCCGTGATATTTAAAAACTCGTCCATAGGCACATTAAAATCGCACCTAATAAAAACCTTATCCCCTGCTTTTAGCTTTAAATCTTTGATTGATAGAATTTCGCTCATCTTGCAATCCTTATTTTTTAGCTGCATACATTGCAAGGTCGATTAGTCGGTGGCTATAACCCCATTCATTATCATACCAGCTCATAACTTTTATCAAATTTCCACAAATTACTTGCGTTAAATCACTTGCAACTATGCTCGAATATGCGCTAGTGCAAAAATCAGTCGAAACTCTTTGATCATCATCAACAAGCAAAATGCCTTTCATAGCGCCATTTGCGTATTTTCTAAAAATTTCATTTAGCTCAGCAGCGGTTGTCTCTTTTTTGGTAACGACATTTAAATCAACCATAGAAACATTTGGCACAGGCACTCTCACGCTTTGTCCGTGCATTTTGCCTTTTAGTTGCGGAAGCACCAAATTTATGGCTTTTGCAGCACCTGTTGTTGTAGGGATTATATTACAAGCTGCTGCTCTACTTCTACGGAAATCACGGCATTTAACATCAACCAAGCTTTGTCCGTTTGTGTAAGCGTGGATTGTCGTCATCAAGCCTTTTTCTATGCCAAGTTCGTCATCAAGAACTTTTGCGATAGGCCCAAGGCAGTTTGTAGTGCAACTTGCATTTGAGATGATAGCCTGACCTGCGTAAGTTTCGTGATTTACGCCCATTACAAATGTCGGAGTGTCGTCTTTTGCAGGTGCGCTCATAACGACTTTTTTAATGCCGTTGTTTAAAAATGGTTGGCATTTTTCGGTTGTTAAAAAAGCTCCCGTGCATTCTAAAACAACTTGGGCACCTAGTCCAGCGTAATCAAGCTCATTTGCGTCTCTTGTGCTATAAACTCTGATTTTTTTGCCATCAACTGCGATAAAATCATCATCTATAACCTCAACTTTTTTATTAAATTCGCCATGCACGGTGTCGTATTGAAGTAAGTATCTTGTAACTTCCCGTTTAGCGGTATCGTTGATAGCGACAACTTCTATATCATCTCTATTTAGTGCGATTCTAGCCACACACCTGCCGATTCGTCCAAAGCCGTTTATTGCAACTTTTAGTGCCATATAATATCCTTTTAGGTATAATTCACGCAATTTTACTAAATTTGGAATTTAAATTAGGTTAAACGGGTAAAAAATATGAAAATAGCACTATTTGGCGGCAGTTTCGACCCGCCACACACCGGACACGAGAAAATAGTTCGCTCGATTTTAGCAAATTTAAATATCGATTTGCTTGTTATAATGCCGACATTTTTAAATCCGTTTAAAGAAAAATTTTCTGCACCGCCGAATTTAAGGCTAAAATGGGTAGAAAAACTTTGGGGAAATTTAGAAAAAGTGCAAATTTGCGATTTTGAAATTTTGCAAAATGAAAAAGTGCCAAGCATAAAAAGTGTAAATTTTTTGCTTTCAAAATATCCAAAAAGCGAAATTTATCTTATCATCGGAGCCGATAATTTGGCAAATTTAGACAAATGGCACAAATTTGACGAGCTTAAAAATTTGGTTAAATTTGTGGTTTTTGCTCGTGATGGCGTAAAAATTCCGAACCAAATTCACGGCGTAAATTTGCAAAAAATGGATTTAAATGTTAATATGTCGTCATCGTTTTTTAGGTCGAATTTGAAAGGCGAAATTCCAAATTTGATAAAAGATGAAGTTATAAAATTTTACGGAGATCAAAAAATGAGTGAAAATTCAGCAAAACAACGAGCCGAAAAAATCGCAGAAATTTTAAATGACAAAAAAGCCGAAAATGTCGAAATCATCGATATGAGCGAGAAAGATTATATCGCTAAATTTGTAGTCATCGCTACCACTTTGACAGGTCGCCATGGCTTAGCACTAATCGATGAGTTAAAAAGCGTTTTAAAACCTTTGGGCGAAGAGTTTTTGGCTATCGAAAGTAGCGATGAGTGGAGCGTTGTGGATTTGGGCGATATTATAATTCACTTAATGGACGAACGCTACCGCGCAAAATACAATATCGAAGAGTTTTTGGAAAAACTAAAAAGAAATGAATTTGCCTAAATTTAGGCAAATTTGGTTTTAAAATTATATTTATATTTGTTAAATTTGACGGGCAAGAACGCCCATTTTATGATACTTTTTTGTGGCTAATTATGAAAGTTTGATTGATAATGAAATAATTAATCTATATAATGAGTAATATTTGTGTTATTTTTGGTAGGCAAGGATGCCCACCCTACGATACTAATATTAGGCAAACTATTTTTTAAAATAGTAAAATTTACAATAAAAATAAGGAGTAAAATATGGAATTCTCAGAAAAATTGCGATTTTATCGCAAAGAAGCAGGATTAACGCAGCTAGAATTAGCTAATCGTTTAGGTGTAACGCAAGGACTTATCGTTCAATATGAGACAAAACAAGGGAGCGGAAAACAAGCAGTTCGCCCCAAAATAGATAAAATAATCGCTATTGCTAAAATTTTAAATATAAATCCGTCTGTTTTATTAGACAGCGAAAATACTTTACATAATCCAATCACTACCGCAGACAATGGATATAATCAATATCCTAAAATAAGGAGGCGGATTATGGTAGGAATTCAATTTAATGCGATAAATTTAAAAAAACATTTATCAAACAAGGGGATAGGCTATCAAACATTATCATATTTATTGGAACAATATGGAGAACCGACTTCTGTCCCTACGATTAAAAAATGGTTTGTAAAAACAAACCCTTTAACGCCAAATTTAAGAAAAATAAAGGCATTATCTGAAATATTAGAAATCCCAGCGGACGAGCTAATAGAACAAGATATGTTTGATATTCCAAATACTCCGACGGACATCGTAACAATACCAAAATTAAACATTTTAGCTGGTGCCGGTAGCGAGGGCGTATTTGATATAGAACTGCTTCAAAGCGATAAAAGCATAAGCGTTAGCCGTGAAATCATCGGCAAACTAAACCCTACGAATTTAAAGGTTGTTGAAATCGTAGGCGATAGTATGGAGCCTGAATTTTACGAGGGCGATTTGGCGATTATTGATATGGTAAATCATCGCTATGACTTCGTTAAAATAGCAGGTATTTATATCGTGCGAACGCAAGAAACGATTTATATAAAAAAGCTTGATTTCTTGCCGAAAGGTGGCGTAAAGCTAATTTCTATAAACAAAAGCTATGGCGATATTATTCTAAATAGCGATGATGATTTCGAAATTTTAGGCAAGGTCTGTGGTAGAATTCATATTTCAAAAGGGTTAGTTTTTAACAATCAAGGGATTTTCTAGGAGTATAAAAATGAAGCTAAATATCAATAGAGAGCTTTTAAAGAGTATTTTAAAAGAAAATAAAATCACATATTCAAAACTTGCCGAAATTTTTAATCAACACGGAATACCACTGGTTGAAACATCTATAAAGCTTTGGTTTAGAAAAACAAATCCAAACACCCCAGACTTACAAAAAATAGTCTTTTTAAGCAACTATTTTGAAATCCCTTTGGATAATTTACTAATAGACAGCCCAAAGTCGTTAGACGGATTTTCAAAAGTTGATATTTTTAAAATTCCGATAATAGGCGAAGCTAGTTGTGGGCTGCCAATTTCAAATGGTTGCCAAGAGAGCGGATTTACCTATGTCCCAAAAGATTTTTACGAAAAAGGTATGTATGCTATAAGGGCTAGTGGAGATAGTATGTCACCGGATATTGAAAATGGAGACATTGTTATTTGTAATCCAAATGCTCAAATTTTAAATGGCGATTTAGTGCATTATGAATTATTTGCAGAAAACGCCATTAAGGTTTTTATTAAAGATAAACAAGATAATACTCAATTTAAGCCATTAAACCATAGCCCGAATTTTATGACACTGACAATTTTAGCAAACGATAGAGATATGTTAGACAACCTAAAAATGGCAAAAGTGGTTAGGATTATAAAAGATATTGAAAATTCTAGGACTAGACGGCTAAGATTATTGGGAATTAATTAATGATAGATATTGTTTTATGGCATTGCTATATTTTTTTATTTTATGAATTATCGTATAATTTCTACAATTTTTAATAGGAGAATTTAAAATGAACTACAATTTTAATAAAAAACTACTAAAAAGAGTTATGAAAGAAAAAAAAATAAGTAGGGACCAATTAGCAACATTATTAACAGACGCTGGATTAGATATTTCGTTAAATGGGGTTAATTATTGGTTTAGAGATGAGAATAATAAGCCTGAGATAGAAAAAGCAAAGGCTATTTCAGAAATATTAGATATTCCTTTTGATAAGTTAGTTAGCCAAGATATTTTTATCACACAAAAAAGCGTAGATAACAATATAGATACATCCGAAATGAGGTGTATTATGGATAAAAAATTTAATTATATGTTTTTAAAAAGATTGCTAATTGCTAACGACTTAACATACGAAGGATTATTGGCTTTATTAAAAATAGAGGGCTGTAACCTAACAATAAACGCTATAAAATCTTGGTTTAGAAATGATGATAACCTAAGGGCAGTGCCTAATATAGATAAAATCGTGTGTCTTGCAAATATTTTTAATTGTTCTACTGATGATTTTTTTAACGATGTCCCTATAACAAAAAAACACATTATTTCTAAAAAAGGGAACTCGCCAACAACCGAAATAAGCGAAATTCAAAGCAATAATATAGCCACTAAACAAGACTATTTATTACATAAAAAGCAACCTGATACTATTTATGTCCCCTTTTTCAAAGACGGGTTAGCGAGTGCAAGAAAAGGCATTTTAAATTTCGACACAGGCGATTATGATTATATCCCTTTTAAAGAGAGTGATTTAAAGCTTATGTTTAATGTAAATCCAAAATCAAAACTAGGTATAATCCCTTGTGCCGGTAACTCAATGGAGCCGACCATTAAAGAGGGCGACTTAATCGTTTTCCAACAAGATTTTAGCCAAATCGAGGGAGCTATTTATGTGTGTCGCTATGATGATGAGTTATTCGTTAAACGCTTACGCAAACGACCAAAAATTGCTCTTATTTCAGACAATAAAGACTACGAACCTATCGAAATCAACGAAGCCGAAAACATAGATATTTTAGGCAGAGTTGTCGGCTGTTATAGTATAGTAAGCAAACAAATTTAAACTTGCTTTTATAACTTCAATGTTATAATTTACGAAATTCTAAGGTTTTTTTATGTGGGAAATTATATTTAGCGATGATAATTCAAAAGGCGAATTCTATGAGCTACCATCACATTTATTAGCTCGTGGTCTTATGCTTTTAGATGTCTTAAAAGAAAAAGGCAATAACGCAAAGGGTAAAATAACCGAACCTTTAAGGGACGGAATATTTGAAATTCGCATAAGGGCAGAGAGCGATATAGCAAGAAGTCTTTATGCTTACGAAATAGGCAAGAAAATTATAATCTTAACTAGCTTCGTAAAGAAAACACAGAAAACGCCAAACGATAAAATCGAATTAGCGTTAAAAAGGTTAAAGGAGTGGAAAGATGCGAATAGGAACTAAATCTTTAAAATTTGAAGATGTTAAAAAAGATATTTTGGAAAATAATGCAGAAGTCAAAAAGCTTTACGATGAGTTGCAAGATGAGTATAATCTTATAATCTCGCTTATAGATGCTAGACAAGAAGCAAATCTCACACAAGCACAACTTGCAGAGAAAATGGGCGTAAAACAATCAGCAGTTGCTAGGATTGAAAGCGGTAGTTTAAATTTGAAATACGGAACAATCGTTAATTACCTAAAAGCGTGTGGTAAAAAGATAGTAAATTTTAATGTCGCACCGATAAATACACCAGTAGCAAATTAAAGGATAATCAATAAAAAACTACTATCGCTAATTCTATTTACTGCGACACTATACGGAGCAGTTAATGAAATCAAAGCAAGATTTAAAAAATATAATTCTTATTTGTTAAGTAATGACATAATACAAATCCTTTAATTTAATCTTGCTTTGAATTTTAACTTTTTTATTTGATAATTTAAAGCTGTAAATTATTGACATGGTTTATTTTATGGTTTCAAATTTGGTTTTAAGATTATATTTATATTTGTTAAATTTTACGGGCAAGAACGCCCATCTTATGATACTTTTTGTGGCTAATTAGAGAAGTTTGATTGATAATGAAATAATTAATCTATATATAATGAGTAATATTTATATTATTTTTGGTGGGCAAGGATGCCCACCCTACGATACTAAATTTTATCTAGCATTGATAATCATTTTGTTTTGATTTGTCTAGCTTTGCTTGTATAAACTTTAAACGATTAAATTCTTGCAATATTACTTCCGGTTTATCTAAATTTTTTTCCATAAATCTATCTAATATTATCCAAGGTGCCAATCCAGCATATGGACTGCGAATAGGTTGTTTCGGAGTTTTTTCTTTTTTCCAAGCTTCTATTATTCTTAATGTTCTCAATGTTTCAATATACCCATCGCGAGATAATTCTTTTATGGGTATCCCAAAGTCATTTAACCGCTCCAACTGCTTTTTGCGAACCAATTCTCTATCTCGCTGCCGTTTCGCTTTGTCGTAGTCATTCAAAGTAACTGGTATTACTATCATTAATATAAATAGTATTTCTAAGATATTCCATAGCGTCATCGCAATTCCCATTTTATTTTATTAGAATTGTAACTTATTTATCATAACAAATTTTTAATATCAATCACCAAGTATCGTATGGTAGGCGTCCTTGCCCACCAAATTTTTTGCATTTATTAAATTTATCATTTTTAATCATTTGATTAACCAAATTCGTCTGTCCGAGTTCGCGTGACGAAAAAGCTAGGCTGGTTTGATTTTACAAACCAATTTCTTTTGCAATCTTCTCTCGCAGGTCAAGAATTTCATCTCGTTTGATAACAAAACTATTTCGATTTGCGATTAAGTGCGCTGAGCTTTCCATTATCGTCTCGGCGACTTTTAATCCGTTTTGTTTTAGTGTTGTGCCGGTTTCGACATTATCGACGATAGCGTCCGCTAGACCGATTAAAGGCGCAAGTTCAATCGAGCCGTAAAGTTTGATAATGCTTACCGCAATCGCCTTTTGAGCGAAATACTCCCTTGCGATATTTGGCATTTTCGTTGCGATTTTTATGCCGGGCACCCCGTAATTTAGCTCAGTTTCGTTTTTAATACCAACGCAAACCTTGCATTTTCCGATTTTTAAATCAAGCAGTCTTAGCACATCCGGGCGGTGTTCTTCAAGCACATCAAGCCCCACCACGCCGATGTCAGCAGCCCCTCCGACGACATAAGTCGGTATATCTTGGTTTCGCACATAAAGGAATTTAAAATTTCCTTCGCTCATTATGAGTTTTCTATCTTCAAATTTAAAATCAAGTCCAAAAATTTTTCTAAAAATCGCCAAAGTATCATCAGCAATGCGACCTTTTGGAAGTGCAACGGTTATCATTTTATATCCTTTTGTTTTAGCAAATTTAGCATTGAACGGAAAATCAAATTTCTATCGTAAATCGAATTTGAAAAAAACTGCGACAAATAATGCCCGTCTCCGCCCGTAAAATAAATTTTTTTATCTTTTGAAAAATCTTTAATAAGCAAAATCACACTTTTAATAAGCCCATAACTCACCGCATCGACCGTGCGATTTGGCAGTTTTTCTAAATCAATCTGCGTATTTAGCACGACATTTAGGCGTGGCGAAATCTCGGCGTATGAATTTAAAAATGTGTAAATTCCGGGCATTATAACGCCGCCTTTGTGGCGTGAATTTTCCATTAAATCAAGCGTTATAGCCGTTCCTGCATCGACGATGACGCCGTCTTTGATCTCGGTGCATGCTGCGACCCTATCGATACCGAGCCCTTTATATTCGGTATCTAGCTCGTAAAACGGCTCTAAGTCAAAAAAATTTTCGTTTTTTTCAAGTTTTTCTTTAAATTTGGCATTTACGCTTATAAAATAAATTCGCTCGCTTGGTTCGTAGCTTTCAAACTGCGAATTTTCCATATATCTAACAACGCCGTCTTTATAAAATTTAGCCGTAGTATTGCCTATATCACACAAAGTCATAAAATATAAATTCGCTTTCTTCTAAGATTTTTTTAGATTTACTGCACATTTGCGAGTTGTAAAATAAAACTCTTTTTTTGACGATTTTACCTAGCTTTTCCTGCACGATTTTATCTAAACTTAAAAGCTCGTTTGCGTCTTTGCTTATAAATCTGCTTTTTGCATTTCGCACGAAAACCAAAGTAAAAAAGCCGTCCAAATCTATGCCAAAATAAATTTCATACGAGCGTTTTTTGCTAAATTCTTTGGTATCTAGCGTTTTGAAATTTTTTAAAAGGAGCTTTTTTGAACGCAAAAGCTCCGAAATTTGTTTTTGCATTTTAGTTAAAACTTAAAAATTTATCGTCGTGATAAAATGCGTGAGAATTTACAAAAGTTTTCTCGTCAATCTCGTCATTTAACTCAAAAATTTGCTCGTTTTCTAAATTTAAATCCGTTTTAATCAAATATCCGGTTTTCTCAACGATATTTAGCGAATTTCCTGCGATTCCGGCACCTGCAAACAGGGCAAATGTGAATTTTTTAGATTTTATTTTGTTTAAATTTAAATCTAGCATATCAACCACGCCGTCTTTTAAAAATGCGTAAATTCTGTCATTTCCAAAAAGCACGGAGCGAATTTCGCCACTATAAGATTTATTTCCCATAGGAGAGATTAGCATGATTTTTGAAGCCGTTGTTGCATACATATTATCGCCCAAAACTTTTAAGTCAATAGCGTTGTTAAAAAACGGCTGATCGCTTATAACCATATCTCGTATAATACGGCCGTTGTATCTATCTGCTATAACCAAAAGCCCATCAAGGCTAGGATAGACGACAAGTTGCTCGACAAAAACAGGCGAAGCAACCCTAGAATCAACTGCATAAGCTTGTCTTAGTTTTTGGTTCATTACAACCGAATTTGATGAAATTTTGATTAGATAAATTGTATTATTTGAGCCTACAACAGCCAAATCATCGCCGTTTATAGCTGCACTTAAAGCCTGTGTATCGATATATGTATCAAGTAATAAATTTCCGCTTTCATCGCTAACTTTTAACGCGCCTTTTTCGTTTGTACTTACAAATTTGCCTTCAAATTCGCCTAAAAATTTCTCATTTTTTGCTAGTTTAAAATTTGAATTTACGCCCATTTTAGAGACAACATTACCGTTAGCAAGTGTTGCACCATTGTAATTTGAAGCGATGATTTTTGAAGGCAGGTTTCCTTCAAAACTAACTTTTCCTGCGACATTTTCATCAAACGGCTCGAAATATTGCCTTTTTGTCGAACAACCTGCAAAAAAAACTGAAACCAAAATTGTTAAAATAAGTGCATATTTTTTCATTTTTTTATCCATTATAGTGTTTTAAATTTACAACCATTTGTTTAAACGGCGAATCGGCAGGAATTTTATTAAATTCAACTTCGGCAGCATCAAATTTACCGCTTTTTAAAAGCTCATATCCGTTGATGAAACTGTTATAATCTTCTAGCAAAGCACCTTGTTTGCCGTTTTGCAAATTTATAATCTCTTTTAAAAGCGGATCTATATTAGAATTTGCCAACTCATCAAGTTTTGCGTTATCGCCGTTTTTAAGCGAATTTTTTAGCTCAAAAACTGCATATAAATTTAAATCTTTTGATTTTAACTCATCTTTTTTTGCATTGTCATTTGGATTTTTCAAAAGTTCGTTATAAAGTGCATTTGCGCTGTCAATGCGTTTGTTTTCAAAAAACAAATTTCCATAATATCCCACAAACCCTAAAACTAAAATTGCAACAAGTCCCAGCAAAGGTTTTTTGTATTTTTTAATGAAAAGTTCGCTTTTGATGATACTTTCCAAAAACTGCTCTTCTGTGCCTATTTCTTGTTTGATACCTGCAATATCGTCCTTTAAAGCCAATTTTGTATCCTTTTTTAAAAATTAAATTTCGCATAATTGTAGCATAAAATATTTAAAAGCGACTAATATCAAGATAAATTATGATATAATGTCTCGTTTTATTTATCAAAAAAAGGAAATCAATGATAATTGACGATGTCATTTTAAACAAACTTGAAAAACTAAGCGCTTTAAAAATTCCTGAAAACAAGCGTGATGAGATTAAAAATCAACTAAATAATATCGTGGATTTCGTCGAAATTTTAAATGAGTTAAATTTGGACGATACTCAGGTGGCTATCACCACTTTAAAGGGCGGGACGCCGTTTAGAGAAGATGTGCCTAGCAAAAGCGATGTGATTGATACGATTATCAAACACGCACCGGACAGCGACGGAAGCTATTTTGTCGTCCCTAAAATCATAGAATAAGGAAGGTTTTTATGGAAGAGAATCAAAAAAAATTAATTGACATCGAAACGATGTTAAAAACCGTTGTTTTTAACAAAGCTTCGGATTTACACCTAGTTTCAAGAAGTGCTCCGCAAATTCGCATTGACGGAACTTTGCGTCCTTTGGCAATGGATCCGCTAACAGGAACAGATATTGAGTATATCTGCTATGCGTTAATCACCGATGCGCAAAAAAGCGAACTTGAAGAAAACAAAGAGCTTGACTTTGCAATCGAGTTACCAAATATCGGACGCTTTCGGGGCAACTACTACTATACGATGAACGGCGATTTGGCTGCTGCGTTTCGTATTATTCCTATCGATATTCCTAGTCTTGATGATTTAAGAGCACCAAATATTTTTAAAGAAGTCGTCAAACGCGAAAAAGGTATGATACTTGTTACCGGTCCGACAGGTAGCGGTAAATCAACAACCCTAGCAGCTATGCTAAATGAAATCAACGAAAAAGAGCGAAAACACATTATCACGGTTGAAGACCCTGTGGAGTTCGTGCATCAAAATAAAAAATCTCTATTTTCTCACAGAAACATAGGAACAGATACACACTCTTATGCACAAGCTTTGAAATTCTCACTTCGTGAAGACCCTGATATTATCCTAGTCGGTGAGATGCGGGATCGTGAAACCATTTCTATTGCCATTACTGCGGCTGAAACAGGACACTTGGTTTTTGGAACACTTCACACAAACTCAGCGATCCAAACAATCAACCGTATCATCGATAGCTTTGACGGCGGCGAACAACTTCAAGTTAGAAACATGCTTTCAGTTTCGCTAACTGCGGTTATTTCGCAATCTTTGCTTCCAAAGCTTGGCGGTGGTCGTATCGCGATACATGAAATTTTGATAAACAACAACGCCGTTGCAAACCTAATCCGCGAAAACAAAGTTCATCAAATTTACTCACAAATGCAACTTAACCAACAACAAACTGGTATGGTTACGCAAACACAAGCGATGGTAAAAGCGATTCGCTCAAATTTCATATCAAAAGAAAATGCTCTTAGATATTCAACAAATTTACAAGAGCTAATCGGTATAGTAGGTGAGTGATGCTTGAAGGTATAAATTGGTTTGATGCTGTTGTTATCGCTTTGATTGTGCTTTTTGGTTTGCGCGGTCTTGCAAACGGCATTATAAAAGAAATTTTTGGAATTTTAGGGCTTATCGGCGGTCTTATTTTGGCAGTTCGATATAAGGCTATGGCAGGGGCTTGGATTAGTGAAAAAATTTACAACCTAAAATCTGCAACTAGTGTTTTAAGTGGCGATTCTACCGAACTTTTAGCTGGATTTTTGGCTATTTTATTTGGAACTTGGATTATTTGTCTGATTTTAGGCGAGATAATTTCAAAATTCTTTAAATGGAGCGGTTTAGGTTTTGTTGATAAACTTGGCGGTTTTATTTTTAGCTCGGCTAAAATTTTCTTAATCTTTGCCGTAGTTGCCACGATGATAAAAGGTTCTGCTTTATTAAACGAACAAACAAAGGGATTTTTTAGCACAAGTGCAGTTTATCCGCATTTAGTAAATGTCGGCGACTGGATAATGCAAATGAAAGATGACCCAAGCGTAAAAGAAAATATAAACGCCGTGCAAGAGACAATAAATGAAGCTATAAGCGAACCTGAATACAAAATTTCTGATACAAACAGCAGTCTAAATTTAGACTCAAATTTAAGTAATGAATTAAATTTAAACGATATAAATCAAACGCAAGGAAACGAAATATGAAAACAAATATTCAAAATTTAAATTTCAACCAGATAATGGACGAATTTAAAAAAGCTCTTAGAGAAAACGGGCTTAAATACACAAAGCAACGAGAAGTTTTGCTTGAAATTCTTTACAACAGCGATCTTCACTTCACACCAGAAGCCCTACACGCCGAAGTAAAAGCAAAATATCCAAAGCTAAATGTCGGCATAGCAACTGTTTATAGAACACTAAATTTGCTTGAAGATTCAGGTATGGCGACTTCGATCTCTTTTGGCGCACAAGGCAAAAAATTTGAACTTGCTCACAGAGATCACCACGATCACCTTATATGCAAAAACTGCAATAAAATCGTTGAATTTGAAGATCACAGCATAGAAAAAAAACAGGTAAATATAGCAAAAGCCAACGGCTTTACTCTCACTGGACATCTTATGCAACTTTACGGAATTTGCAACGATTGTGCTAAAAAAAGGAAATAAATAGTGTTTGACAACCAGCTTGAAATTCAAAAAATAGAAAAATCAAATGAATTGCGGAGTTTAGGAGTAAATCCTTATCCGCATTTTTTAGTTAAGGATATGAGTATAAAAGAATTTAGAGATAAATTTGCTTTTATACAAGATTTGGAAGAGAAAAAAGCCACAGAGGAAGTTAGTATAGCAGGTCGCCTTAAATTTAAGCGAGTTGCGGGAAAATCGACTTTTGGAAATATCGAAGATGAAAGCGGAAAAATCCAAATTTATTATTCACGCGATAGTATCGGCGAAGAAGATTATGCTAAATTCAAGAAAAATCTTGAAGTCGGCGACATTATCCTAGTCAAAGGCTACGCATTTGTTACGCAAACAGGCGAATTTAGTATTCATGTTAGCCGCCTAACTCTTGCTTCAAAGTCCATTTCAGTTTTGCCTGAAAAATTTCACGGCTTAACCGACATAGAAATGAGATACCGCCAACGCTACCTTGATATGATAATGAATTCAGAAGTTAGAGATGACTTTATAAAACGATCCATCATCATTAGCACCATTAGAAATTTCTTTGAGAAAAAGGGCTTTTTGGAAGTAGAAACCCCAATGATGCACCCAATCGCAGGTGGCGCAAACGCAAAACCATTTATCACTCACCACAACGCTCTTGATGTGGATAGATTTTTGCGAATCGCACCTGAACTTTATCTAAAACGCCTAATCGTAGGCGGTATGGAAGCTGTTTTTGAAATCAATAGAAATTTCCGAAACGAAGGCATGGATTTAACGCACAATCCTGAATTTACCAGCATTGAGTTTTACTGGACTTGGCATAATTATAATGACGCTATGGATTTAACCGAAGAGCTTTTTGCGACACTTTTGCAAAAGTTAAATTTGCCAAAAGTTATCGAATTTGACGAAGTAAGCGTGGATTTTTCAAAACCATTTACTCGCATAAAATACCTTGACGCTATCACGCAAATCGGCGGAATTTCAAGCGAAATCATAAACGATAAAGCAAAAATCATAGAAAAACTCAAAGCCGATAATTTTGAAGCAAATGAGAATTTGGATTTAGGGCATTTGCAAGCCGAACTTTTTGATAACTATGTCGAGCATAAGCTCATAAATCCGACATTTGTTATCGATTTTCCAATTTCGATTTCGCCACTTTCACGCAGAAGCGACGAAAACCCTGAGATCGCAGAGAGATTTGAGCTATTTATCGCAGGACGCGAACTAGCAAATGCTTTTAACGAGCTAAACGATCCGCTTGATCAATATGAACGCTTTAAAGCGCAAATTGACGCTAAAAACGCAGGTGATGATGAAGCTCACGAAATGGACGAAGATTTCGTTAGAGCCCTAAGCTATGCTATGCCACCGACTGTTGGCTGGGGGCTAGGCGTGGATAGGCTTGTGATGATTTTGCTAAATAAAAAATCGATTCGAGATGTTATTTTATTTCCGGCTATGAAGCCGATAAATTCAGAAAAGGAATAAAAATGTTAGAAAATTTTGATAAAGAAATTTTTGATTTAACAAACAAAGAGTTGGCGCGTCAATGCGACCATTTGGAGATGATTGCAAGTGAAAACTTCACTTACCCAGAAGTCATGGCTGTTATGGGTTCGATTTTAACGAATAAATACGCAGAAGGTTATCCCGGCAAAAGATATTATGGCGGTTGCGAATTTGTCGATGAAATCGAACAAATAGCAATTGATCGCTGTAAAAAACTTTTTGGTTGCGAATTTGCAAATGTTCAGCCAAATTCAGGCTCACAAGCAAATCAAGGCGTTTATGGTGCGTTTTTAAAACCGGGCGATAAAATTTTGGGCATGTCTTTAAGCCACGGCGGACACCTAACGCACGGCGCAAAGGTTTCAAGTAGCGGAAAGTATTATGAGAGCTTTGAATACGGCGTCGAGCTAGATGGTCGCATAAACTACGACCGCGTAGCCGACATAGCAAATATCGTAAAACCAAAAATGATAGTTTGTGGCGCGAGCGCCTATACAAGAGAGATAGATTTTGCTAAATTTAGAGAAATCGCTGATAGCGTGGGTGCGTTTTTGTTCGCAGATGTCGCTCATATCGCAGGGCTAGTTGTAGCAGGAGAGCACGCTCATCCGTTCCCACACTGCCATGTAGTAAGCTCTACCACTCACAAAACGCTTCGAGGCCCAAGAGGCGGCATAATTATGACAAATGATGAAGAATTCGCTAAAAAAATCAATAGTTCGATTTTCCCGGGCATTCAAGGCGGACCTTTAATGCATGTCATCGCAGGAAAGGCTGTTGGCTTTAAACACAACCTTAGCGATGAGTGGAAAGTTTATGCAAAACAGGTCAAAGCAAATGCAAAAATTTTAGGCGAAACTTTGGTAAAAAGGGGCTTTGATCTAGTAAGCGGCGGCACGGATAATCACCTAATCTTAGTAAGCTTTTTAAATAAAGAATTTAGCGGAAAAGACGCTGATATAGCACTAGGAAACGCTGGAATTACCGTAAATAAAAACACAGTTCCTGGCGAAACTCGCAGTCCGTTTATCACAAGCGGTATTCGCGTAGGAAGCCCTGCTTTAACGGCTCGTGGCATGAAGGAAGCTGAGTTTGAGTTTATCGCAAATAAAATCGCAGATGTGCTAAATGATATAACAAATACCGAACTTCAAGCAAAAGTTAAAAAAGAAGTTACAGATTTAGCACATAAATTTATCATTTACGATAGAGCAATGTATTAAAATTCGGGCAAATTTGCCCGAATTTATCTATTTTGCGAATTTTATTATGGTAGAATTCGCAAAATAGATTTTGAATTTATAGGAGAAGTTTTATGAATCACAATCCATACAGTATGGAAGACATTAATGATATAGTTTTAAATCGAAACGGAAATGACAAAAGCGCAAGTGTAAAAAAAATCTTAACTGCTATTGCGATTTTGATAATTTTATTTTTGATTGTTTTGATTATAATGAAATTCATAAATAAAGGTAATATTGATACTAGCGCAAATTTGCAAATGCCAAGCGAAGCCGAACTTGCAAAAAAAGAGCAAACGCCAAAATTAGAACCGATTGTCATAACTCCAAAACCTGAGCCTAAAAAAGAAGAGCCAAAAGTCGAAGTAAAAAAGCCTGAGCAACCAAAAATCGAGCCTAGCGAACCGCAAAACGACGCTAAATTTGAAATCAAAAAAGAAGAAGTAAAGGTCGATGTAAAAGAGCAAATAATAGAAATCAAAAAAGAAGAACCAAAAAGTGTGGAGCAAATCGTCATAAAAGACGAACCAAAACCACAAGAAGTTCAAAAACAGCCTGAACCTAAAAAAGTAGAAATTCAACAACCAAAACCACAAGAAGTTCAAAAACAGCCTGAACCTAAAAAAGTAGAAATTCAACAACCAAAAACAGAACCTGTAAAAACGGCTCAAAAAATAGAACCTAAAAAAACAGAGCCAAAAGTTCAACCAAAACCTGAGCCTAAAAAGGAACAACCAAAGGTAGAAACCAAAAAACCTGAACCAAAAAAAGAAGAGCCTAAAAAACAAGAACAACCTAAAAATAACGAACCTGCAAAAACGCAACCAAAAGGCGGCAATATAAAAGATGTCGCAAATTTAGCCAGTGGAACTTATATCCAAGTTCATGCCCTTTCACAATACAATCCAAATGCGCCTAGTATCAAAAAAATATCCGAAAAGGGCTATACACCGATTGCGCATAAATCAGGCAACCTAACGCGCATTTTGATCGGTCCTTTTAAAAACAACGACGAGTTAAGCAAAGCTATGAGCGATGTCAAAACGCTTAACAATGAAGCTTTTGTTTATCGGGTAAAATAATGGATAAATTCGCCGTTTTTGGCAACCCGATAGCTCACTCAGTTTCGCCAAGACTGCATAACTTGGCGATAAAAGAGCTAGGATTAGACGCATTTTACGGGCGAGTTTTGCTTGAAAAGGGAAATGATTTAAAAGAAAAATTTTTAAATTTAGGCTTAAAAGGGGCGAATATAACCGTGCCTTTTAAGCTTGACGCTTACGAAACTAGCGAAATTTTGAGCCAAAGCGCCAAAGAAATCGGCTCGGTTAATACCCTTGTTTATAAAAATTCCAAATTTTATGGCTATAACACCGACGCGCTTGGCTTTTATAGGGCGATTTGCGAATTTGGCGAGATTAAAAACGCTCTGATTTTAGGAGCCGGCGGCACAACAAGAGCCATGAGCTATATTTTGCATAAAAACGGCGTTAAATTCGATATTTTAAATCGTAGCGATAAATCGGATAAGAATTTTAAATGCGAAAATTTCTATACTTACGATGATTTTAAATTCACCAAATACGACCTAATCGTAAATTCCACAAGCGCAGGGCTTAAAGATGACTTTTTGCCAGCTCCAACCCAAATGCTAGACACTGTTTTTAAGGAAGCAAAATTCGCGTTTGACGCCATTTACGGCAAGATTACGCCGTTTTTAAAATTAGCAATAGACAATGGACTTTTAGTCAAAGACGGCAAAGAAATGCTAGTTTATCAAGCAGTACTAGCTTTTAATCTCTTTTATGACAACGAATTTGATGAAAATTTGATTTTAAAATCTATGAATAAGGCGATAAATTTAGCCTAAATTTTCTCATAATCTCTAAAAAATTCGCAAATATCACACAGAGAAAATTTTAAGATTTTTTTATAAATAATTATAAGTTAAGAAAATATCCAAAGCGATATTTAATCGCTTTGGGTTATTTGGAAGTGGTAAATTTGCTAAATTTAATGTTTAAATTCACTAAATTTAGGTTAAATTTAGTGAATTTATATTATCCGTGTGGCGGTCGCATACTTCTTGCATATCTTTTTGTGGTTTCGCGCTCACCATGCGGTTTTGGCGGTGCTACTTTTTGATTTTTCACTTGGTGTGATGAAAATACTCTATCTCTTGCTCGTGGCGGAATTTTGCCGTCTTTTTTTACAAAATTATGGTGTGGTTTCATATCACGGCGTGGCGGAACTTCTATGCCGTGTTTTGGCACTACCCTAGCAACAGGGCGAACAGCAGGACGACGCGCTACGACAACCCTTTTTTGTGGAGCGAGCACAACTCTTTTTTGTGGCACTACGACCACTTTTTGCCTAGGGACGACAACCACTCGTTCTCTTGGAACGCGGTAGTAGCGATCTTCGTAATAATCCCCGCTTGTCGCATAAATTCCGCCACTTACATGCGCATGGGTGCCGTGTGATACAACACAACCGCTAAAACCAAGCCCGACAACACAAAGTGCAAAAAGTTGTAAAATTCTAGTTTTCATTGTCAATCCTTTATGAAAAGTTACGAGAATTTTATTCGCACGGCGTTAAATTTTTGTGATGAGTTTTTTAATAAATTTGAAATAAATTTTAAGAAAAAGATAAATTCTATGGCAAAAAGCGTAAATTTGGCACTTTTTGGTGCCAAATTTACTAATTTAATTAATCTAAGATTATCGTATATTTATACGACTCATTTGTATCTGTTTTTTGGGTATTTTGCATAGGCTCGGCTTGAACCGTAGCCTTATCTTGCCCTACTTTTATAGTTTGTTTAGCTTGTTTTTTCTGTTTGGTTTTTACAACTTTTTTAGGTTGTTCTTTTTCGATAATCACTTCTTGTTTTTTAGGTGGCTCGTTAGTTTGATTTAAAGCACAACCGCCAAAACCTAGCAAAAGCGCACAACCAATAGATAGTCCTAAAATTCCAGTTTTCATTTCTATGTCCTTATAAAAATTTTATGAAATTTTAGTCTTTGAAAGCTTAAAAATTTATATAAATTCATAATAAAACAAAAAAAATGCAAATTCTGCAAAATTTGGTGCAGAATTTGCAAATTTATCGTTTAAATTTAACCTTTGTAGCCTAGTCGTCGCATTTCTTTGCAGCTTTGCGCATGACCACCATAACACGCTCTCATAAAAATATCGATTGCGTTGTTGATATTTTTTGCTACGCCTTCGCCTTTTTCAAACATATATGCCATACGCACACATGACGGAATATCTTGCGCTAGGGCGCAATTTATATTATAAGCATTAATCGCGGAAGCAAAATCGCCTTTTGAATACATAGAATCCGCAAAGCTTCGACACATAGAAACATTTCCGCTTTTACAAGCATCGCTTACGACAGCTTTACCTTCTATATTGCTTTGTTCATTAACTCCTGCTTGGATACTATCAAATGTTCTATTATCCATGCTTGTAGTTGAAGTTTGCGTAACAGTCGGAGCAGGTCCCCCGCTAGTGCCAGAACAACCCACAAAAAACGCACACACGCTTAATGCCAAAATAAATTTTTTCATCTTAAATTCCCTTAAAATCTGCCACTTATATAGTAAGTTTCTTTTCCGCTTACCTTTTCAAGGCGAAGTTTATATTTATCAGACCAGCCAAAAATCATATCTCTAACCGCTTCTCTTTTCTCTTCGGTAGCAGCTTCATTTTTGATTTTAAAAAACGGATTTGAATTTGACATAGCTATGTAAGCTCCGTAAATTTTTAGTTTGTCATTTAGCGTAACTATATGATCTAACTCCGTTGTGTTAAAATCACATTTTGAGAGTATTCCTCTAAGTTGTGCCGTAGTGGCGTCATTTACGCTGTAACCAAGTGCGATTAGAATTCCATCTTCACTCATATCTTATCCTTTCATAAAAGTTTATTTTTGTTGTGAAATCAAAACACCTTCAATTATTTTTTTAATATCGCCATCTAGTATGGCATCCGTTTGCGAATATGCGATATTACTACGCAAATCCTTTACTTGCTGATACGGGAAAAGCACATAAGAGCGAATTTGATGACCCCAGCCGATCTCGCTTTTTGGTGCATTTTCATCGGCTTGTCTCTGTTTTTCAAGCTCTAACTCATAAAGCCTTGATTTTAGCACTTTCATCGCTGTGTCTTTGTTTTTATGCTGATTTCTATCGTTTTGACACTGCACGACAATGCCTGTTGGTATATGCGTGATACGAACGGCACTTTCTGTTTTATTTACATGCTGACCACCTGCGCCACTAGCTCTATAAACATCTATGCGAAGATCTTTTTCTTCTACGCTTATCTCTATATCATCATTTAGCTCAGGGCTTACAACTACGCTTGAAAAGCTTGTATGTCTTCTACCTGCACTATCAAACGGGCTTGTTCGCACCAAGCGATGAACGCCGTTTTCGGCTTTTAAATAACCATAAGCATTTTCGCCTTTGACGATAAAACTGACATCTTTTAAACCAGCTTCTTCGCCCTCTTGGAAATCCAAAACTTCTACCTTAAAACCCTCTCGTTCGCAAAAACGCAAATACATACGATAAAGCATACTCGCCCAGTCATTGCTCTCAGTGCCACCGGCTCCTGGGTGGATTGTAATAATAGCGTTTTTGTTATCATCATCGCCGTTTAACATCATCGCAAGTTCAAGGTTTGTGATATATTCTTGCAAATTCGGCGCAGTATCAAAAAGATCGTTTATCGTAGCTTCGTCATTTTCTTCATTTGCAAGATCGTAAATTTCACTAGCGTCGTCAAGTTCGCCTTTTGCTTTTTTAAATTTGTCTAAAATCGATGAAATTTTCGTCTTTTCTTTGCCGATTTGAGTAGCCTTTTTGACATCGCCCCAAAAACTAGGATCGCTTTCGATTTTTGCGATCTCATCTAAACGCGAAATAATCTCATCAGGCTTGATAATCAAGGCTATATTGTTAATCTTATTTTTTAAATCTTTTAAAAGTTCGGTGTATTCGTAATTATCCAAAATCTATCCCCTTTTGGCGAAATTATAGCATTTTAACCTTTATAATAAACTTGAAAATTTAAAATTCAGAAATTTTGAGTTATAATTTAGTTCAAAAAATTTCAAAGCGAGAGAAAAATCATGCAAATTTTTAGAAGTATAAAAGATCTTAAAGTTTATAGAAACTCTTTAAATTCGCGCGTTGGCTTTGTGCCGACTATGGGAGCGTTGCACGAAGGACATGCGAGTTTGATTAAAAAATGTAGAGAAGAAAACGAAGCCGTTTTTGTCTCAACTTTTGTAAATCCTACGCAATTTTTGCCAAACGAAGATTTTGAAAAATATCCAAAAAACGAAGAAGCCGACATTAAAATTTGCGAAAGCTTGGGCGTTGATGCGATGTTTATCCCAAAAGCAGATGAAATTTATACTAGCATAGAGCCAAAAGTCGTAGCTCCGTTAGAGCTTTCGACCATTTTAGAAGGTGCCACACGACCTGGGCATTTTGACGGCGTTTTAACCGTGCTAAATAAATTTTTTAATATCGTTCGCCCAAAAAATGTCTATATGGGCAAAAAAGACGCTCAACAGCTAATAATCGTTAAAAATATGGTTAAATCAATGTTTTTAGATATTCATATCGAGCCTTGCGAAATCGTTAGAGAAAGCGACGGCTTGGCTCTTAGCTCACGAAATGTTTATCTAGACGAAGAAGAAAAACTAATGGCACTAAAAATTTCACGCGCACTTTTGAAAGCTAGTAATCTAGTAAAAGATAGCGAATTCGATGTCAAATCGATAAAACCACAAATGTTAAACATTTTAGAGCCGTTAAAAGTCGATTATATCGCATTTGTCGATCGCGAATTTAACGAAATTTCGCAAATCGAGCTTTCAAATTCGATAATCCTAATCGCTGCTTATGTCGGCAAAACACGCCTAATCGATAATATTTGGTTGTAAAAATGCCAAAACTTTATTTAGTCTCACTTGGGTGCAATAAAAATCTCGTTGATAGCGAGATTATGCTAGGTAGGTTGCAAAACTACGAAATCGTCTCCGAACCCCAAAACGCCGATGTTATGATAGTAAATACCTGCGGATTTATCGCTTCGGCGAAGCAAGAGAGTATCCGCACGATCCTAGAACTCGCCGAATTTAAGAAAAAAAACGGCGTTTTAGTGGTAACTGGCTGTCTTATGGAGCGTTACAAAGACGAGCTTATGCGTGAGCTTCCCGAAGTCGATATTTTCAGCGGTGTTGGCGACTACGATAAGATAGATGAGATGATACTTAAAAAACAAAATCTATTTTCGCCCAATACTTACTTGCAAACCACGCAAAAAAGGGTAATCACTGGCTCGAATTTTCACGCTTACATTAAAATCGCCGAAGGGTGCAACCAAAAATGCAGTTTTTGCGCTATTCCAAGCTTCAAAGGGCGACTAAAAAGCCGCAGTTTAGATGACATCGAAGCCGAAGTCAGGGATTTGGTCGCACAGGGATTTTATGATTTTAGCTTTATCGCGCAAGATACGAGCAGCTATGGGCGAGATAGGGGCGAAAAAGACGGGCTAATCGCGCTTATAAATCGCATTGAAAAGATTGAGGGCGTGAAATTTGCGCGAATTCTTTATCTTTATCCGACCACGACGAGCGAAAATTTGATTAAAACTATCATAAGCTCACCCGTTTTTGTGAATTATTTCGATATGCCAATCCAGCACATAAATGACAAAATGCTAAAAGTCATGAAGCGCGGAAATGCTAAAAATGAAATTTTAAATTTGCTAAATTTAATGCGTTTGGCGCCAAATTCGTTTGTGCGAACCGGCGTGATCGTGGGACACCCGGGTGAGAGCGAGAGCGAATTTAACGAGCTTTGCGAGTTTTTAAGCGAGTTTAAATTTGATAGAATTTCAGCCTTTGCCTACTCCAAAGAAGAAGATACGGCGAGTTACGAAATGGAGCAAATTCCAACTCGCGTTATCACAAAACGGCTAAATAAAATCGAAAAAATCGTGGATAAGGCGATTTGTGAGAGTTTTGCCGGGCTTGTAGGCACCACACAAAGCGTGGAAATCACAGGCATTAGCTCAGAAGGCGAGTTTTTTTACGGCGCAAAACTTGCCCTATGGGATAAAGACATCGACGGCGAGATTTTAATCAACGAAAGCGAGATACAAAATTTGCAAATCGGACAGCTATATGAGTGCGAGATTAGCGAATTCGTGGGTGGAAAATTAATTGGGAAAATAATAGGAAAAGCGTAATCATCAATGGGAAATTTAGAAAATAATTCAAATTTAGTAGATATAAAAGTTGATAGAAGTTGGCTTTTTGAGACCAAAAGAAATTTTTCGAAGCGTTGGAATATAGATTTGCAAGATAATAAATTTTATGAACGATGTATAGAATTGGTAGAACACATTATTGAAAATTGCCAAAGTTTTAAAAATTTATCTCATAAAATTCATCAGTTGGCTGGCAAAGTTGATACAAAAAAAGAAATTTCAATTAATATTGGCGTAATGGAAAATTTCCAAAAATCGCTTAATGGGTCAAAAATTAAATTTGTCGATACTTCATTATATGACTTATTATGCGAATTATCTAACGATACCAACTTTATAAAATTTATAGAAATATTGGAGCTAATTTTTAATGAAAGTTTAAATTCTGAAAATAAAGATTTTATTAATAAATTTAATGACATTGCGTTTATTTCAAATAAACCTGTTAGATTAATGTATGATGACGGATATAAATTTTATCCAAGCGGAGTTGAGCTTTTTGATAAAAAACTTATTGACGATGTTTTGGAATTTTTAAAAGATTATAAAGAAGCACACAGGGAATTTGCAGAAGCATTATCTTATTTTGTGAAAAAATCTACTTCTTATAGTGATATAGCAAATAAAATTAGAGTGGCATTAGAATTATTTTTGAAAGAATATTTTTGCAACGATAAAAGTTTAGAAAAACAAATACAAATCTTGGGTGGATATTTAAAAAATAATAATATTTGTAAAGAAATTGCCAATATGTTTCATGGACTAGTAAATACATATACAGATTTAAATAATCAAATTGTAAAACATAAACAAGTAAATAAAGAATATAAAATGCAAAAAAGTGAAGTGGAATTCTTATTCTATATGGTTGGTAATTTTGTGAAATTTATCATTGAAGCAAAATCGGAAAATCAATAAAATTTGATATAATTTAATCAGATTACTAATATGGGAAAATCAATGGAAAGAAAAATAAAATTTATAGACTTATTTGCTGGGATAGGCGGTTTTAGATACAGCTTGGAGCAATGTGGTTGCGAATGTGTTTTTTCGTCAGAAATAGATAAATACTGTAAAGAAGTTTATAAAAATAACTATGGCGAAACACCAAATGGTGATATTACAAAAATTTCAGAAAATCAAATACCAGATTTTGATATATTGTGTGCTGGTTTTCCGTGCCAACCATTTAGTATTTGTGGTAAGAAAAAAGGTTTTGATGACATTAGGGGTAGTTTATTTTTTGATATATGTAGAATAATAGAAGCCAAAAAACCTGCTGTTGTTTTTTTAGAAAATGTAAAAAATTTAACTACACACGATAACAAACAAACATTTAAAACAATTTATAATCATTTAGAAAATTTAGGTTACAATGTTACTTATAAAATACTCAATTCAAAAGATTTTGGAGTGCCGCAAAGTAGAGAAAGAATTATTATAATAGCAACAAAAAATGGATATTTTGATTTCTCAAAAATAAAAAAATTGCCAAATAAATATCTTAAAGATATATTAGATGAAGAAGGTAATTTTGAAATTTTAAAACCACAAGACTATACTATATTAAATAAAGAATTGATACATAAACAACCCAAAACAGGATTAATTTTTTGCGGTTATAGAAATAAAGGTATGTGGAAAAAAGGTATCAGAGAAGGGACAGAACATCTATCAAGATGTCATAGGCAACCAAATCGCATATATTCCATCAATGGAACGCATCCAACTATTCCTTCACAAGAAACTTCTGGTAGATTTTGGATATATAGCCCTGATAAAAATATGGTAAGAAAATTAACAATCAATGAATGCTACAAATTAATGGGTTTTCCAAAAAACTTTATCATAGATAGTAGCTTGGCAAACGCATATAAACAAATAGGAAATTCGGTCGTAATACCAATGATTATAGAAATTTCAAAAGAAATAATAAAACAAGGATTTAGCAATGGAAAACAAGGAAACTTTGGAAGAAATATACAACAAACCCTATTCTAATGAAATTTCTGAGAAAATTCCGAAAGAAATACAAGATTATGTAAAAATTATAGGAAAAAATTGTATTAAAAGAAAAGGGGTTTATACCGTATTAACAACTTTACTTTATTATAAATATATTACACCAAAACAAGATATTCGATTATTTCAAACAAAATTTGAAAATGGATTTTCTGCTAGAAGTTACGATACAAAATATATAACTCCTATTTTAAAGAAACTAGGGTTACCAGCAATGGCAGAAAGTGGTTGGCTAACAAGAAGTTTAGAACAACCATATCCTTATGATTTGAATTACAAAGGAGCTATACCTACAAATTTAAAAATGCCATTTCTATACATTTTAGAATACATACAAAATAATCCCAATATGTCATACAATTGTCTATGTATTTTATTAAATGAAGTTAAAAAAACTACTTATCTAAATGTAGTATCAATAACACCATTGAAAAATTGTGATAATTTAACAATAGATTTAATAATGAAATGTCTCAAAGAGCATTTTACAACAAATTATCATACGAAAGGTGGTGCAAAATTACCAGTTTTAGCTTTTTATGCAATATATACTTCGTTGATTAATGAATTATCTAGATATAAAGACTGCAAACTAGCAAATTTATCTAGTTTAACAGCTTGTGATAAAACAAATAAAGCTTCTGGCGATATTGAAATTTTTAAAAAAAATGATGAATTATTCGAAGCCATTGAAATAAAATTAGATAAAAAAATTGATACTCAAATTGTTATGATTGCAAAAGATAAAATATATAAATGGAACCCACAACGCTATTATATCTTGTCAGTTTTAGGAATTAACGAAAACAATAGTATTGAAATACAAAAAATAGTAGATGAAGTAAAAGTAAAACACGGTTGTCAAATTATTATAAATGGACTTTTACCTACATTAAAATATTATTTAAGACTAATAGAAAATTTAAGTAGTTTTATTTATACATATTCACGAATTGTTGAAAAAGACAAAGAATTAGAAGCTATACACAAAGAAAAATGGAATAAATTAATAGAAATATTAAACGGATAATTATTTGAAAACCTTAAACATTGATAGCGAGATTTTGGACTTTTTGCGTGATAGGAAAAATTTACTTGCCTTTTCGCATGGGAGCGACAGCACGGCGCTTTTTTACACGCTTTTAAATTTGGGCGTTAAATTTGATTGTGCCTTTGTGAATTACAAAACCCGCGAAAATAGCGATTTAGAAGAAATTTCTGCAAAAGAGCTTTGCGATAAATTTGGCGTGAATTTGTTTGTCAAAACTGCTCCGCTAAATTTAGAAAATTCAGGCGATTTCGAAAATACTGCGCGCAAAATTCGCTACGATTTTTTTGATGAAATTTGCGCTAAATTTGGCTATGAAAATCTCATCACAGCGCACCAATTAAACGATAAATTTGAGTGGTTTTTAATGCAACTTGGGCGAGGTGCGGGTCTAGCAAACCTGCTAGGCTTTGAAAAAATCGAAAATCGCACAAATTTCACACTCGTGCGACCTTTTTACAATGTCGGCAAAACGCAAATTTTGGACTTTTTAAGCGAAAATAAAATCAAATTTTTTAACGACATTTCAAACGAAAATACCAAATTTGCAAGGAACGCCGTAAGAGCTGAATTTAGCGATAAATTCGTAAAAAAATACGCTTTAAATTTAGCCAAAAGTTTTGAGTTTTTATCGCTCGATAAAGCGAATTTGCTAGGCGAATTTCTCTATCAAAAAGATAAATTTTTTATGCTTGAAAATTCGCAAAAAAGCCTAAATTTAATAGATAAAGCGTGTAAAATTTTGGGCGTCGTTCTTAGCCAAAATCAACGAAAAGAAATCCAAAAAACAGACTGCGTCATTTCTGGCAAAATTTGCGTTTGCAAAAACGAAAAATTCTACTTCGTCGCACCATTTGAGAAAGCAAAAATGGATAAAAAATTCAAAGAAAAATGCCGAATTTTAAAAATTCCACCACTCATGCGTCCGTATATTTACGCCCACCAAGAAATCTTAAAAGAGCGCGAATTTACCTGCGTCTAACGCTTTCTTTAATGGAAATTTTATTGATAAAATCGACAAAATCCACAAATGTCAAGCTCGTTTTTACAAAAATCCTGCTAAAAATCACATAGCCGATCTCGTTGCCAAGGCTTCCGTCGTTGTAGATAAAAATGCTATTTATAAAGTCGCTTTCATGTTCTGTGTAAAATTTGTCAATCTCGCCCTTTAAAATCTCATAAAACATCTCATCTTCATCGCCAAGATCGACTTCGAAATAATCTTTCATCGAAACGATATTTGCGTAAGCTACCTTTTCTTGATTTCCGACGATAAATGCGATTTTATCGCTAAATTTAAGCACAAACATCGTAGTTTCGCCAAAGTGCTGATTTTTCATCAAAAAATACAAAACCTTAAAAAGGCTGGTGTGCGAATCAAATTTAATGCCGAATTTTTCGTCCATTTTTTCTATGATTTCTTGCGGGAGTTCGACCGTGAAGCCCTTATCGACCTCTTGATAAACAAAATTTTCTTTGATTTCCACTTCGCCTAAAATCGCTTTTTGCTCTTTACTGTCGATTAAAAAGCTGGTTGTGAGCCTTTTTTCGCCAAGATTAGCAAATTTAGCCAAAATCGCACTAGCCTCTTCTTCGCTCGTTTTTAGATCGATTTTTTCGACTTTTTCATCAACGACTTTTTTACCACTTAATTTTCTATAATAAAATTTACATATATTATCTTTTAAAACCACGCTTAGAAATGATTTTACAGGCGAGAAAAGCCCCATTTTTTTCTCCTAAAAAATAATTCAAAATTGTAACAAATTTAAACTGAATTTATTAAAATTTGTTATCATTTTCTGCCTTAAAAAGCTCGTTTTTGATTTTTTCTTTTGCTAATTCAAGTTCCATATCTGTTACTTTAAATGGCTTACTTATTGCAAAATTTACCCTTGAAAACGGCTTTGGTAGTCGCATTTTATCCCAACTATTAAATTCCCAAAATCGATCGGCTTCATAAGTTAGCGTATAAATTTCCAAATCTTTTTTTTGAGCTATTACCACTGCTCCGTCAGCCACGCTATGAAGCGGACCGCGTGGGCCATCCGGTGTGATAATAATATCAATTCCGTTATTTATCTCGTTAAATGCGCCTTTTAGTGCCTTAAATGCGCCTTTTGAACTACTTCCGCGAACCGCGCCGATACCAAAGTGGCTAACTATGCGAGTGATTATCTCGCCATCTTTGTGATCTGATATGATAACCTTGCCGTCCCTTTTTCGCTCACTCTTCCACCATTTTTTATACGCAAAGCACATAAAGGCTAGGCGATTGTGCCAAAAAAGCACTTCACAAGGATAAGGCGGGAGTTTGTTATCGTTATAATTTTTTTTGCAGGTTAAAAAAATAAACCACAAAATGCCCAAAAGTAGGTATTCTGCTACGCGAAATAAAATTCTTTTTTTAAGCGATAACTCTTCCATAAAGCACCATTCTTTGCGTTTTTTCTATCAAAACTTTCGCCGTTTTGCCAAGTAATTCTTCGCTTCCATCAACGCTTACTAAAAAATTTGAAAAACTTCGCCCTGCAACCTGCCCGTTTTCACGCAACTCTTCAAAATAAACTTCGTGAATTTTTCCCTTTTGCTCCGCCATTATCTCGTCTAAAATTTCATTATGGCGAGATTGCAAGTGCGTTAGTCTGCTACTTGCAATTTTATCATCGATTAACGGCAAATTTGCAGCAGGAGTGAGAGGTCGTGGGCTAAATTTAAAAGAGAAAATTTGCTCAAATCGCACCTTTTCAACCACTTCCATAGTATCATTAAAATCAATTTCGCTCTCGGTCGGATACGCTACGATTATATCAGTAGAAATATTTAAATTCGGGCAAAGCTCACGCAATCTTAACGCACGATCCAAATACCACTCTTTTGTGTAACCTCGCTTCATATCGCGTAAAACTTTGGTTGAACCGCTTTGCAAAGGCATGTGGATTGATTTGCAAATTTTTGGATTTTCGGCAAATGTGCGTAAAAATTTATCGTCCATGTGAAGCGGATGCGGGCTTGTAAAGCGAATTCGCTCTACACCTGAAATTTCGCTAAGCTTGTTTAATAAATCGCTAAAATCGATTTTTTCGTATGAATTTGAAAATCTTTTTCCGTAATTATTTACATTTTGACCGAGCAAAAATATCTCTTTTGCACCATTTTGTGTCGCCTTTTTGGCTTCGTTTAAAATAATATCGGCAGGGATCGAAATCTCATCGCCCCTAGTTTGCGGAACTATGCAGTAAGAGCATTTTTTATCGCAACCTATCATAATATTTACAAACGCCTTATACGGACTTGTGCGAAACTCGCCAAATGCGTATTCGCTCTCATCGTAGTTTATGTCGGTGCTAATAAATTTTGGCGAATTTATCGCAATGCCGATTTTTGAGACATTTCTAGCCCCCAGCACAAAATCCACAAACGGCGCTTTTTTAAAAATTTCGCTTCCCAAATGCGAAGCCGTGCAGCCGCAAACTCCTATTTTAGAGCCTTTTTTGCGAACCTTATCAAACGCTCCGATTTCGCTAAAAAGCTTATGCACAGGCTTTTCACGCACTGAACAGGTGTTTATTAAAATTAGATCGGCATTTTCTAAATTTTGTGTGATTTCGTAGTCTTGTTTTTTTAGCTCCGCGATGATATGTTCGCTATCACGCACATTCATCGCACAGCCAAGAGTTTGTATAAAAAGCAGTTTGCTCAAAGTATATGCACCTCATACATATACTCGTTTTCGCCAAGTCCGTATTTTACGGGGCGATGATAGACACTTAGACCTTTATTTTCAAAAAATTCAACCAAAGCAATCAAATCTTTGTGCGAATTATCTCTGTCAAAATAAAAAATTTTTTGACCGCTTTTTTTGACTTCTTCTTCAATTTTATCAATCTCAATGCTCACAGGTTCGCTACCAAGCTCTGTTCTAGCAAGTTTTAACGATAATGATTTTTTTGCCATGCCAATCCTTTCAATTTATTTTAGAATTTGTGAGTTTAGCAAAATTTACATAATAATTCGTTTAAACAAAACAAAAGAGTAAATTTAGTATAATTTTCCACTTTCAAAATTTTAAAAATCCCAAAATTTTGTATTGTTAAAAATAAGGAAAAAATTTATGGAAAAAGTTACCGATATTATCGAATCTATCGCAAACGAAAAAGGACTTGAAATCGAAGAAGTAAAAGAGCGAGTAAAACTTGCTTTTATCCAAACTGCAAAACAGCTTTTTGGCGAGCAGTATTTATACGATGGGGTTATCGATCCGCAAACAAAAAAAATCAAACTTTATCAAAAAGTGCAAGTTGTCGCTGATGACGATGAGCGAATAAGCGATAATGCCAAATTTATGAGCCTAAAACAAGCAAAAGAAGTCGATAAAAATATAGAAATCGGCGATGAAATCAGCTATGACATAAATATCGAAAATCTCGGCAGAACCGCTTCTATGGTGCTTTCAAGGGAGCTAAACTACCACATACAAAGACTTTTAGAAGAGAAAATTTTGCAAAACTACACAGATAAAGTCGGCACGATGATCCACGGCACGGTTACAAAAATCGACCACGAAGAAACAACTTTTATAGAAATCGAAGATTTTAAGGCGTTTATCCCACGAAAAAATCGTATAAAAGGCGAAAGCTTTAAAGTCGGCGACACCGTTAGAGCCGTTATTAGGCGAGTTTATACCGAAAAAAATCAAGGTATAAAAATGGAGCTTTCTCGCACAAGCCCAAAATTTTTAGAAGCTTTGCTTATTTCGGAAGTGCCTGAAATTCGCGACGGAAGTGTTGTAGTTCAGGCGTGTGCTAGAATTCCGGGACAAAGAGCAAAGATTGCTTTATCTGCCCTTAGCCCTAGTGTAGATCCTGTCGGAGCGACCGTGGGCACAAAAGGCGTTCGCATAAATGCTATAAGCAAAGAGTTGCGTGATGAAAATATCGACGCAATCGAATACTCAAATAAGCCTGAAATTTTCGTATCTCGCGCGATGAGCCCTGCGATTACAAATTCGGTTAAAATCGACGGAAACAAAGCGATTGTTTATATAAATTCAGACCAAAAAAGCAAAGCTATCGGCAAAAACGGCTTAAATATTCGCCTAGCTACCACGCTAACTGGATATGAAATCGAACTAATCGAAAGCGATAAGGCTGAGAAATCTGGCGAGGGGTTGAAAGACCTAAAAGCCCTATTTGGCGGACTTTGATTTTAGATTTTTGGAAATTGAAGTGAGCCTAGCCTTGTGGCGATGCTTCGTGTTTGCTTCGTTCGATAGGCAAACAGCCTTATCTCACTCGCAAACACTCGTAAGCCCCACAAATCGTCGGCATTTGGTTACCAAATTTAAGTTAAATTCTTTTTTCGAATTTATTTTTTCGTCATTCTGAGCGAAGCGAAGAATCTCAATTCAATTTGTCATTGCGAGTTTTTCGTAGAAAAACAAAGCAATCGCCAATGATTAAATTTACAGTTTGCTTTTTATCGTCATTCTGAGCTGAACGAAGTGGAGCGAAGAATCTCAAATTCGAATTTACAAAATAATTCAATTCTGAATTTAAACAAGAGATTCTTCGCTTCGCCTTGCTTCGCTCAGAATGACGGCAAATCTGTCATTGCGAGTTTTTCGTAGAAAAAAGAAGTAATCGCCAATACTAAATCACTGCTTTGTTTTTTGTAAATTTAAACTAGTAAATTTAATTACAACTATAAACAATAGCCCTATAACCTACCGCAAATAGTGAGTGCTTTCCGCTTCTTGCTTTGTCATAACTACACTCGTATCCTTGCTCTGTGCTTTTTTTCTTACCGCATACATATCCTGTTTCAATAATTTGTATAACTGGTCTGCTTACGGTGGTTTTTTTAGCAGCCTTGTTTTTTAAGTCGTTTATTGCACCTTTTTTTAAAACATCAAAAGAAACCAAACTTTCATAATTTTTTCTATAATCAATACCTTCGACTTCACCCATTGACTTGCAACCATTAGGTGCATGTTCTGTTACTATGACCTTTTGCCCCCTAGAAGTAAGAGACGGAATTTTGTGCGAATCTGCATATACGCTACTTATGGCAAAACAAATGGCTAGAAAAATTAATACTTTTTTCATTGTTTATCCTTAAAAAAATTTCTTTATCATATCCCCCCCCCCCCTTAATATTTACTGAATTTAAACTTAAATATTAAAATTTAATTTAGATTTCACTTGTTGTTTATATCAAATTTGCTAAAATTCATAAATTTAAAAAATTCCACAAAAAAGGAAAAAATATGAGTAAAACAGCATTTATCACAGGGGCGACTTCCGGTTTTGGTTTGGCTACTGCCAAAGCTTTTGCAAATAAAGGTTATAACTTAATTATTCTTGGTCGCAGAGCAGAGCGACTTGACGAGTTAGCAAAAACTATCAAAAATGTTAAAATTCACAAAATTGCCGCCGATGTCAGAGATAAAAAACGCATTTTTGACGAAGTTGCAAATTTGCCAGACGAGTTTAAAAATATCGAAATTTTGGTAAATAACGCAGGACTTGCGCTCGGACAAGAAAGGGTCGAAGAGGCAAATTTGGACGATTTTGAAACGATGATAGATACAAATATCAAGGGCTTACTTTATGTTACAAAGGCGGTTTTACCGATAATGAGTGCGAAAAAAAGCGGCTATATTTTTAATATCGGCTCGGTTGCGGGGAACTGGCCGTATCCGGGCGGAAATGTCTATGGCGGAACAAAGGCGTTTGTGAAGCAGTTTAGCCTAAATTTACGAAACGACATAAAAGGAAGTAATATTCGCGTTACAAATATCGAGCCGGGCATTGCTAAAACCGAATTTTCACTCGTTCGCTTTAAAGGCGATAGCGCAAAGTCTGATGCGGTTTATGACGGCACAAAATATCTTACAGGAGATGATATAGCGCGAATTATCGTGGATTTATCGAAGCTTCCCGCGCATGTAAATATAAATTCGCTTGAAGTTATGGCGACAACGCAAAGCTGGGCAGGATTTGCATTTGAGAGATAAAATTTAATCGAATTTAATTTGTCTAAATAAAAAAGCCGACGATTTTGAAGCAAATTTGCGAAAAATAAGACTAAATTCGTTTATTCGAGCAAATTTGTTTCAAAAGCTAGACTGAATTCAATTTCAAATTTAAACTACGATTTTTTAAATTTGTTTGATTTTCTATAAAAATATTCAAGACAGAGTGGGTGTAGTAAGGTGCAAATTTAGGCAATTTCAAGCGAAGTTACCTATGGACGGTAATGAGCGTAGGAATTGCCTAAATTTGCACCTTAATCCGTCAAGTATGGGGAATTTGTTTGGGCTTTTAAGCCCAAACAATTAGCTGTTTCTTACGATTTTTACGGCTTCTACCATATTTTTTAGGCTTGGTTTTACCTCTTCCCATTTGCGAGTTTTAAGCCCACAATCAGGATTTATCCAAAGCTGAGATTTTGGCAAAACTTCTAAAAGTGCGTTAATTTGCGCTACCATTTCCTCTACACTTGGCACGCGAGGGCTGTGTATATCATACACACCAGGACCTACTTCTTGTTTGTAGCCGACCGATTTAAAAATTTTAAGTAGCTCGTTGCCAGAACGCGCCGTTTCTATGCTGATAACATCGGCGTCCATTGCTTCAATCGTTTTGATAATATCGTTAAATTCAGAATAGCACATGTGAGTGTGAATTTGCGTCTTAGCGTTTGCACTTGAAACTGCGAGTTTAAACGCGCCCACCGAGAAATTTTCGTATTGGCTGATATTTTCCTTACGAAGCGGATAGCCCTCTTTAAAGGCTGCTTCATCGACTTGGATTATCTTAATCCCTGCAACTTGTAAATCAGAAATTTCATCACTAATTGCCAAAGCTAGTTGCTTGACAACCTCGCTTCTAGGCTTATCATCACGCACAAACGACCAATTCATAATGGTTACTGGACCAGTTAGCATACCCTTCATAATCTTGCTTGTTTTGCCTTGCGCGTATTTTATCCACTCCACAGTCATAGCCTTTGAACGGCTTACATCACCAAATAAAAGTGGCGGTTTTACGCAACGACTGCCGTAGCTTTGCACCCAGCCGTTTGCGCTAAATGCGTAGCCTTTGAGTTGTTCGCCAAAATACTCAACCATGTCGTTTCGCTCAGGCTCACCATGGACTAAAATATCAAGCCCAATCTCTTCTTGAAACGCCACACACTCATCGATATAGGCTTTTATATCTTTTTCGTAGGCTTCCTTGCTAATTAGTCCTTTTTTATAGGCGTTGCGAACTTGGCGAAGTTCGGTTGTTTGCGGGAAAGAGCCTATCGTCGTGGTCGGCAAATCACCGTAAGCAAGGGCTTCGCGCTGAATTTTAATGCGGTCTTCAAATTTATCACTTCGCTCAAATTTGGTTAAATTTTTCACGCGATTTTGCACTGCCGTATCATGGATCAACGGCGAATTTAGGCGTGTTTTGGCAGATTTGCGATTTTCTTCATATTTTTTGATGCCGCTGTCGCAGATTGGAATTTTAAAGAAAAGGTGCGTTAAAATGCAGACTTCTTCGAGTTTTTCACACGCAAAACTTAGCCACGATTTAATCTCAGGGTTTAGTTTTTCTTCATATTTTAGCGTAAATGGCACATGCAAAAGCGAACACGAAGTTCCCACATAAAGGCGATCTTTGCTGACATATTGCGCGACAAATTCCAAAAATTCTAGCTTTTTATCAATGTCGCTTTTCCAAATATTTCGTCCATCAATAACCCCTGCAAATAGCGTAGTTTTCGCATCTTTTAAGATTTCAAGCTGAGACTTGATATTTTGCGCACTTGCATAGACAAAGTCTAATCCCACAGCCCAAATGTCCGTTTTAACAACTTCTTTCAAAGCTTCTGTGGCGTGCTCAAAATATGTCATAAATACGATTTTAATGTTATTTGCGACCAAATTTAGCTTGTTATAAACAGGTGCGATTTTTTCACATAGCTCCACGCCCCTATCGGTTACGAAAATCGGCTCGTCGATTTGGACGACGACTTCGCTATCAAGGGCTGAAATCTTGCCTAGAAGCTCGGCGTATTTTTCTACTAGCTCATCGAGTTTGGCTAGTGGTTCGCCCCCATCCGTGCTTTTTGAAAGTGCTAGATAGGTTATCGGTCCGATTAAATTTATCTTTAACGCGCAACTATCCTTAAAATCGTTGTTTTTAGCGGCTTTGTATTCGTTTAGAATTTTGTCTGCATTTAGGCTAAATTTTGTGTTTTTGCTGATTTCAGGCACGATGTAATGGTAGTTTGTGTTAAACCACTTTGTCATTTCCATTGCCACGGCGTCTTTGTTTCCACGCGCCATCGCAAAATACTGCTCTTCGCCACTCAAAGATGCAAATCTTTGGGGCACTGCACCAAAAAGCACGCTATTATCAAGCATTAAATCATAAAACGAGAAATCATTTACGCTAATTAAGCCCGTCCATGCGTCAAGTTGGTATTTTATGTGGCGATCTTTTAGTTCGTCTGCTACCTTTTCTAGTGCGCCAAATTCGCACTTTCCTGCCCAAAAACTCTCTAATGCTTTTTTTAATTCTCGTTGCTCGCCAATGCGAGGAAAGCCAGTTACATAACTTTTCATAATATTTCCTTTAAAAATTAAATCAGCCTAGCTTTTGCGTGATTTTGTAAATTTCTCACTCGATAGGCATACCAGCCTTATCTCGCTCGAAATTTACTGCAAAACACGCAAAATCGTCGGCATTAGTATATAAAATTTGCAAATTTACAACATTTGCAAAAACCATAAATTTACACAAATTTAAAAACAAAAATCTAAGGCGAAGTATTTTTTAGCTATTTTTCGAGCTGTGAAGCTAAAATCACGCAAGGCTAGACAATAAAAGTCTGCCGTAGCGTGATTTTAGCGAACTCTCGGAAAACAAGCGAAGCGGTGCGACGCAGTCGCAGGTTTCCTTGAAAAGAGCAAAAAAGACAAGCCGTAAAAAGCTTAAAAACGCATTTCGTAGAATAAAAGTGGTGGTTCTAAATTTGCATGATTAAAAGAAAATGCAGAAATTTTTGGAATTTTATGTCTTCTTAAACAGCCCAAAGTGCGGTTTTTGAAAACACAATTGCAGTGAAATGCCCCGCCAAGCGTAAGTGCAAAGAAAATGTGTGAGATAAAAAAATCAAATTTGGTTATAAAAACTCCGCCTGAGCGAACGAATTTATTAAAATCTTTTGCAGCCTTGTAACATGGGACAAGCCATTGCTTTTCCTTTTTTTTGAAAAAATATTTTGGGATTTTACACAATTTTTCATTTATAAATTCTTAAAATTTTCAATTTTTTACGCGATAAATCCACTAGCGATGACTCTGTCAAATTTATCATAAAATACCGCCAACTGACCACTTGCGATGCCGTTTGCAGGTTCGTTTAAATAAACTTTTACGCCGTTTTCGCAGCTACCCAAAATTTGCAAATTTGCACGAATTTTAGGGCTTCGGTAACGAATTTTGACGAAAATTTCATCGGTTTTTAAAATTTCATCGATACTTAAAAAGTTATTGAAATTTATCGTGCTAAATTCGTGGCTTTCGAGCTCTTCTTTTTTGCCGACGATGATTTCATTTTTTTGCGGGTCAATCCCCAAAACAAAATGCGGATCGTGTGCGCCGTCAATGCGAAAACCCCGTCTTTTGCCGATAGTATAGTGCATATAGCCGCTATGTGTGCCGATGATTTCGCCATTTGAGTTTAAAACCCTGCCCGGCAAATCTGTTTGCATAAAATCTTTTAAAATATAGATATAACTATTTTCCACAAAGCAAATTTCGCTACTTTCCTTTGCTCCTGCGATTTCGCTAAGCTCGGGATAATTTCTGGCTTCGTTTTTTATGTCGCTTTTTAGGCTTTCTCCAAGCGGGAAAATCATCGATTTTAAGGCATTTGGATCAACATTTGCCAAAAAATAGCTTTGATCCTTAGTTAAATCAAACGCAACCTTAATAAGCCCGTTTTCAAGCCTTGCATAATGCCCCGTGGCTAGTTTTTCGCAACCAATGGATTTTGCAAATTCCAAAAGTTTTCCAAGCTTTATGTGGCGGTTACACAAAGCACACGGATTTGGCGTTTTGCCATTTTTATACGCTTCGATAAACGGCATAAAAACGCTTTTTTCAAATTCCCCTTGTAAATCCAAAATATGCGTTTTTATCCCTAAAAATTCGCCCACTTTTCGCACTTTTGCGATATTTTTTTCGTGGTAAGCTTCATTTTTATGCAGTTTCATATAGGCACCCACAATCTCATGACCTGCGTCTTGGAGTTTTTTTGCAGTGATAGAGCTATCGACGCCGCCACTAAGAGCAACTAGAATTTTCACTTTTTTTCCTTTATTTTTACGGCTTGTCTTTTTGGCTCTTTTTTTGAGAGTTTCGCTTGTGCTTCGTTGCGACGGGACATACCAGCCCGTCTCACTTGCACTACGCTCACAGCTCAAAAAAATAGCTCAAAAATACTTCGCCTTAGATTTTATTATAATTTTTTGTAAATTTGCACAAAATCGTCGGCATAAGCATAGCGAATTTGCAATTAAATATTTTGCTTTTTGTTTTACAAAATTTATCAAATTTGCTATATAAATTTTATATTTTATATCACGCAAAGTGTCTAAAATAGATACTTTAAGTATATTTTAAAATTAAAAATTTGAGAATAATAAAATTATTTAGCTTTAAATTTTATTAAATTTCTTCTTTTTTTCGTGCCAACTTCACATCATCTATAATTTCATCAACACTATCGCAAAGTTTAAACATTTTTAAATTTTCTTCGCTTATGGTTTTGTGTTTCAAAAACGACTTTTTGAAAAATTCGACCAAAGGTGCGTAAAAATCGCTATCATAAAGATAAATTTTGCACCTACTTTTAAAGCCGACCTGCACCAAAACTAGCAGTTCAAAAAGTTCATCCATCGTCCCAAATCCGCCCGGAAAAATGACGAAAATCTTGCTTTTATTCATAAGCGCATATTTTCGCAACGCAAAAGCTGAAAACTGGATATTTTTCGTGGCATATTTATTGCTACTTTGTTCAAACGGCAAAAATATATTTAAACCATAACTAAGCTCAGGGTTAATTTCATGAGCGCCACGATTGGCAGCTTCCATTATACCGCCGCCGCCGCCGGTCATAACAGCATAATCCATCTTCGCAAATTCACTTGCTAACTTTCTAGCATCTTTGCAATAGCGATTTCGTCCGTCAAACCTAGCAGAACCGAAAATAGTAACACTTTTGTGCGTAAAATCTAAAATTTCATTTACGCTTTTTATATCTTTTAAAATTTTTTTTACTTCCATTTTAAACTTTCTATACCAAATTGCTTAGTTTATTCAAAAGACCTTTTATGCCTTTTAATTTTCTTATATCAAGCCCTTTATGGCCCATTTTTATAAGCAACCTAGAAGCGATTTGCTTTAACTCAAAACTTGGGTTTGCATACTCAAATTCTTCGCACATTAACGACCTTTTTTGAGCGCAAATCGGCACAATGCTACTTTTTTTAATAAAGCCTAAAAGGTTTAAATTTAAAGGTGTTTTTATATTGTTTTTGGCTACTTTTTTTATATTTTCGAAAATCAAAACCGCTTCTTCTTCGTCTTTTGCAAAATTTACTATAAATAAAAAATCACTCTTGCTAGATAATTTCATCATAGCGTAAGCACCGCTAATGGCAGCTGGTTCGGGTATTGTAACTATAATATTTTCATCTGCATTATTCATAATATTCTGCAAAGCATTAAAATTGCCGTTAGCACAATCAATAATGATAAAATCAAAAAAGTCCCTATTTTTCAGACCAGAAAAAACTTCTTTAAGCACAGATTCGTCGCTAAATTTATCAAATTCACTGCCTTCGCTTGCGATAAAATACAAATTTTGATTGATTTCATTAAACAAATCGTCTATGCCGCACTCTTCGCCTATAAAATTTGCCAAATTTGCCCCGCTTTTTGCGTTTATTATTATGTCTAAATTTGGCAAATCTGAAACTTCCAAAAGTGCCGTTTTATAGCCATTTTCAGATAAAATGTAAGCTAAATTTGCAGCTATTTGGCTTTTTCCGACTCCGCCTTTGCCACTTGTTAAAGCTATTATTTTCGTCATCTCATAAGTCCTAGCGGTAAAATTACGCTTATTCGCTCATTTACGCCATAATGCGGTAAAATAAGTCTTGGCGATTTTCTAACCTTTTTATCAAAATACAAAATATCTAAATCAAGCGTTCTTGGAGCGTTTTTAAAGCTTCTTTTGCGACCAAATTTAAGCTCATATCGTTGCATGATTTTTAGCGTCGTATTCGGGCTTAGCGAAGTTTGCACAAACATAACGGCGTTTAAAAAATCATCTTGCTTAGTGTAGCCAAAAGCTCTGTTTTTTAAAATCACTGAGTTTTGCGTCACAAAAAATCGCTTATCGTTTTTTAAATTCATAAAAAATTTCTCAAATCTATTTTTTACATTGCCGATATTTCCGCCGATTCCAAGCACAAATTCGCCCTTAAAATAGCGTTTTTTAGCCCTAAAAAACGGGAAAAACGAACTTTTTATAAATTTAATCGCATCGCTAAATTCGTAAAAATCGTTATTTTTGATAGTTAAATTCATAGTATCTCGCACCCATTTTTCGTGACCACGACGACATCTTCGATTCTTACGCCAAATTCATTTTGCAGATAAATCCCTGGTTCTACGCTAAAAACCATGCCCTCTTGCAAAATAGTCTTGCTTTTTGAATTTATCACAGGAAATTCGTGTATATCGATACCTACGCCGTGCCCCGTGCTATGAAAAAACTCTTTTTCAAATCCGCATTTTTTTATAAATTCTCTTGCGGCAAAATCCACTTCGTTAGCTAAAATTCCCGGTCTTATCGCTTTTATGGCTAAGTTTTGCGCTTCTTTGACGATTTCATAAACTTCTTGCATTTTTGAATTTGTAAATTTCTGCTCTTTTGAGAATTCTAAATTTCCGTCATACAAAGCCGTTCTAGTTCGATCAGAGCAGTATCTTTTAAACTTAACCCCCGCATCAAGCAAAAGCAAATCGCCTTTTTTCAAAGTATCCCCGCAAGGCAAAGCGTGAGCCTTTGCGGCGTTTTTATTAAGAGCGATTATCGGCTCGAAAGAAAGCCCAAGTTCGCCTTTTTTTGTAAAAATCAAATTCGCATTGTAAAAAAGCTCTTTTTCGCTTAAATTTTCGCCGTGTAAATTTAAAAAATTTGCAAATTCGTCAAAACACTCTGCCCCAAATTTAGCCGCCTCTTTTAAAATTTCAACTTCGTCGGCACTTTTGATAATGCGTTTTTGTTTGCTAAAAAAGGGTTTTGGCGTGAATTTTATATGCAAATTTTCGCTTAAAAGTTTAAAATCAGCATAGCTAAAATCATTTGGATCAAAAACTAAACTTTTTACACCCAAACGCCTAAGCAAAAACCTAGCTTCTTTTATCAAAGGACGATTTATTACGATAACTTCGGCATTAGCGATGTTTTCTCTTGCTTCTATGCCGTATCTTGCGTCGGTCAAAAAAAACGCCTTTTCACCCACTCGCAAAAAAATTTCGTTATCGCAACTATAACCGCACTCGTAAAATACGGCGTTTTCGTCCTTTAAGATATAATTCATTTCTCTTCGTTTTGTGCAGCTTGAAGTGCTTTTATTTGTTCAAAAATTTGAAACATTCCCATTAACGCAAGGTGGTATCCAACAGGCCCAAAGCCGATGATTTGTCCTGCTGTAACAGGCGCGATAAGGCTTTCTTTTCTAAATTCTTCTCTTCTAGCGATATTTGAAATATGCACTTCGATTGTAGGAAGCGCAACCGCAGAAATAGCATCTCTAATGGCGATTGAAGTGTGCGTATAGGCAGCTGGATTTATGATAATACCATCAGCCGTGCCAAGGCACTCTTGAATTTTATCCACGATTTCGCCTTCGAAATTGCTTTGAAAAAATTCAATCTCAATCCCTGCTTGATCTGCGGCAGCTTTCATTTGTTTGTGAATATCCTCCATTTTCATTCTGCCGTAGATTCCGGGTTCTCTAAGCCCAAGCATATTGATATTTGGTCCTTGAATTACCATAACTTTCATTTTTGTGTCCTTTTTTTGAAAAAATTTATTGCGATTATAGCCAAAGCTAACTAAATTCTTGCTATAATCACAATTTGGAGTAAAAAATGAAAATTTTAAAAGCAAAATATTTACTTTTATGCGATGAAAAATTTACGATTTTACAAGATAAATCAGTCGTTTTCGATGAAAAAATCGTCGAAATTTGCGAATTTAAAGAAGCGTTAAAAAAATATCCAAATTCGCAAATTTACGATTTTTCAAATGACATTGTGCTTCCTGCTTTTATCAACACGCACACACATTTAGAATTTAGCGCAAACGCCACGACCTTGATTTACGGCGATTTTATAAAATGGGTCGGCAGTATCATAAAAAGTCGCTCAAAACTTTCGAAAAAAGCAACGCAAAATTTGATTGCAAAGCAAATAAAAATTATGCAAAAAAGCGGTGTGGGCACTATCGGCGAGATTTCTAGTTTTGGCATAGAGGCTGAAATTTGCGCTAAAAGTGGGGCAAGATTTGTCTTTTTTAATGAGGTTTTGGGAGCAAATGAAAATGTCGTAGAAGCGAATTTTGCAAATTTTATGGCTAGATTTGAAAATTCGCAAAAATTTAAAAGCGATATGTTTATTCCTGCTGTTTCGGTGCATTCGCCCTACTCCACACACGAAAAACTGACAAAAAAAGTTTGCGAATTTGCTGGGCGTGAAAATTTGGTAATCTCAACCCATTTTTTAGAGAGTTCGCACGAGAAAAAGTGGCTTGAAAGCGGCACGGGCGAATTTAAAAAATGGCTTTCAAATTTTAACAAAAATCCAAAACCATTTTATACGCCTAGCGAATTTATCGCCCATTTTAAGGGCATTAGAACGCTTTTTACCCATTGCGTTTGGGCTGATGATTTTTCGCATTTTGACCCTGCCCTGCACTCGGTTACGACTTGCGTTCGCTCAAACAGACTTCTTAGTAAAAAAAGAGTAAATTTAAGTAAAATATTAAATTCAAATTTGAGCCTAAATATCGGCACGGACGGGCTTAGCTCAAATTTAAGCCTAAATTTTTTAGATGAGTTAAGGGCAAATTTATTTATGCACGAAAATATCGCCATTGAAAAACTAGCGCGAATTTTGCTCTACTGCGCCACTAACGGTGGCGCAAAGGCTCTTGGACTAAATTTAGGTAGTATCGAAAAAGGTAAAATCGCAGACTTTGCCGTTTTTAAAGGCTTTGAAGTGGCGAATTTAAGCCAACTTCCACTGCAACTAATCTTACAAAGCAAAAACGCAAAAGAACTATTTATTAAAGGACAAAAATGCAATTTTTAAAGAAAATTTTCACCCCGATTACGGCGACACTCACATTTATCGGCAAACATTTTAAGGCTTTGTTATTTTTATTGATTGTCTATATCATTTTCTTTTCTGGCGAAAGCGTTCAAAATTCAAACGCAAATTTGGTTGAGATTGAGTTAAAAGGCGAAATTATCGACGCTACTGAAATTTTAGAAAAAATAGATGAAGCAAGTGAAAATAACGCTATAAAGGGCGTTTTGCTAAATATCGATAGTCCCGGTGGCGCACTAAGTCCAAGCGTAGAAATTTCAGAAGCGATAAAATCGCTAAATTCGCAAAAGCCAGTCGTAGCCTACGCAAGTGGGACAATGGCAAGTGGTAGTTTGCTAAGTGGAATTTGGTCAGAAAAAATTTATGCAAACAAAGGAAGTTTCATCGGCTCAATCGGCGTGATTATGCAAGGATTTGACATTTCAAATTTGGCTAACAAAATCGGTATCGGCGAACAAGTCGTAAAGGCAGGTGAGTTTAAAGAAGCAGGAACGATGATGCGAAAATGGAGCGAAAAAGAGCGCGAAAGTTTGCAAAATTTGGTTAATAAAAGCTATGAATTTTTCGTTGGCGAAGTGGCAAGTGCTAGAAAACTTGACGCAAATAAAAGCGACGAGTGGGCGAACGCAAGGGTGTTTTTGGCTGATGATGCTTTGCATTTGGGCTTGATTGACGGAATTTCAAGCCACAAAGAAGCAAAAATCGCACTTGAAAAATTAAGCGGTGTTGCGTTGCCGATTTGGCAGGAGCTGCCGCCGTATGAAAAAATGCTAAATAAACTCACAGCCAAAGGTGAAATGATGATAAGGTCGCTTTTGAGCGCAAAAATAATGGCGAAGTGATTTTTAAAAAATATTCAAGACAGAGTGGGCGTAGTAATTTAAAAAATTTTACGCTTTTAAGCGTAACACACTTTTCGTGTGTTAGCTTATAAGGCGTGGAATTTTTTAATTTAATCCGTCAGGTATGGGGAATTAGCTCATACCAGCCGTATTCGTCGCTACCGAATTTAGCTGTGAAAAGTGGTTTAAATTCTAGAACGCTTCTGAAATTTTGCCCGTTTTTGAGCTCGTTTGAACGAAAAAACAGAAATAAATTTACACTTTTTGCGATTTCATTTAGCAAATTTTGCCCACCTTCTATCATCACTAAGCCTGAATTTAAGGCAGTTTGCAAATCATTTGTGATTTGCACATTTCGGTCCGCAACGCTAAAAAGCGGGATAGTTTTATCAAACTCTCGTTGCCTAGAATAGATGAAAATATCTGGATTTTTCCCATTCGCAATCAGCCTAGTATCGAGCTTCGGGCGGTCCGTGCGCACAGTGTTTCCGCCAATCATCAAGCTATCGCAAACGCTTCTTAAATAGTGCGAAAATGTGCGAGATTTGGCGTTTGAAATTTCGCCCGTAATCACGCCGTTTGCAGAAAATGCGAGTTTAAAAAAGCTAAAATTCCCGCCATTTTGCCACTGCAAAAATGGCTTTAAAAGTGCGTCGCACTCGTCTTTTAAAACGCCAAATTCCACTTCTACGCCACTTTGCGCTAAGATTTCGCCGCCGCCACTAGCTTTTTCGCTTAAATCCGCAGAGCCGATTACGACTTTTTTAAAGCCTAAATTTTTAAGTAAATTCGCGCATGATGGCGTTTTGCCGATATGGGCGCAGGGTTCGAGAGTAACAAAAGCGGTTGTATTTTTAAGTAAATTGTCGTGATTTTGCGTGATAAATTCATAAACGAAATTTGCATTTAGATTTTTGAACTCTAAAATTTGATTTGCAAAGCGTGATTTTGGGGATACTACGCCGAAATTTTCAAAAAAATCGCCGTAGATGAGATTTTGCGGATTTTTGCAAATTTCGCTCAAATTTATGCCAAATTTGTTTTCATAAATTTGCAAAAATTTATTTAAAAATTCATCGCTTATCTCGCAAAGTGCGACAAAAACGGCGTTTGCTTCGGCGTGAAGTAGTCCAGCTTTTTTATGAGAATTTATGCTTAAAATTTTGCCGTGCGTATCGGCTACTACGCACCCCACAGCAGGATTTGGAAAGGTTAAAATTTGATACTTCCACGCTTCTTTCAGAGCCAAGCGCATATAAAATTCGTTAGTCATTTTCCAGTCTTTTTAGCTCATCACAACCAAGCTTATAACCCAAATCGCACGCTTTTTTATAATTTTCCTTTGCCACAAAAATATCTTGCGAAGCGCCTTTTCCAAATTCATACATAGTTCCCAAAACACCGCAACTTTGCGCGACTTTTTCATCGCAAGAATACTCTAAAAGCTCTTTTGCTTTTTTATAATCTCTATCAATAAAATCATAGTTTTTAAGAAAATTTTCTAAATTTGCACAATTTTCGCCGTCGTTAAATTTGCAACTTTTTTCATAAAATTCGGGCGAATTTTGGACATCACTCGCCATATTTCCGACCAAATACAAATATCCCAAACTACCACAACCATAATTATTTTTGAAATTTTCACACGCTTTTGTGTAAAATTTATGCGCTTCTTTTAAATTTGTTTCAAAACCAAATCCGTTTTCATAGTGAAATCCTACCGAATTACAAGCGTTGCTATTATTTAAATCACAAGCTTTTTTATAGTATTTATTGCCTTTTTCGTAATTTTTTTCATAATCTGAATAAATTCTACCCAAACCATAACAGCTTCCATTATGGTCTAAATTGCAAGCTTTTTCAAGATAATTTATGGCTCTTTTTTCATCGATTTCATCTTTTTTTATAATGTTAGCAACACCAGCATAAATATTAGCCAAAACATAACACGCATTGACTTCGTTTAATTCATTACACATTTTTAGTGATATTTTAATAGCTCTATCATTGTCTTTTGGTTCGTTTTCTAAGTAACTTGCAGCCAAAGAAGCACAGCTCCCCAAATAATCTAAATCACAACCCTTTTTAAAATATTGTCTTGATGTTAAAATATTTTTCTCTTGATTTAATAACAAACCCATATTGTGACAACTTCCAACAAAATCTTTATTGCAAGCTTTTTCATAATATTTTTTTGCTTTTTCTAAATTTATTTCTTTATTTTTATCACCTATTTCGTTATAATAACCAAGATTATGGCACGAAGCATCATTGCCTAAATAACAAAAAATGATTGCTTGTTTTTCTTTACCCAAAAATAATATAAATACAAATGCAATTACAAATAAAATGATTTTTTTCATTTAAATCCCTTGAAATTGATTGTTTAAATTTGAGTAAATTTACCACTGTATATAAGTTTTCGCCTTTTTTATATCGCTAAATTTAATGCAAATTTCGCCGTCAGTAGTATCTAAATATAAATTTTCATCTTCGAATTTAAGGATTTTTCCGCAAATTTTATCTTTTTCGCTCGTGGTTATTTTGACTAACTCGCCCACGCTTTTGCTAAAATGCTCTATTTTGCTTAGTTTTCTCTCCAACCCAGGACTCGATACTTCTAAAAAATACTCCCCGCTAACAGGCGGTTCGACATCGAAAATCGGCGATAAAATGCGACTTAGTTTTTCGCAATCTTCTAAGCTCACGCCACCGGTTTTAGTCACAAAAACTCTATAAATCGTTTTGCCGTTTTCGCTAGCTGTTTCGCAATCGTAAAATTCCAGCCCACACTCGCTGGCAAGGGCGTTTAAATCAACCATTTTTATTTAAATCCTTACTAATTTTTTCAAACAAATCGTCCATTTTGTTTTGGTATTCGAGCCTATCGTCGAATTTAAAGTGAAGCGCAGGTGAGCGAAACCAGCCCTCGGCTTCCATGCAGTGGTTTTGGATAAAACGGCTTACTTTTTTGAGTTTTGCCAAGATTAGCTCTTGCTCCCTTTCGTCTAAGCCCATTTTATCGAGATAAACAAAGGCGTCATAGCGTCCTCTTTTGCACTCGACATCGGTTACGCAAAGCCCGTGCAAAAACTCATCATCAAGCTGCGATAAAGCCTGTGGAATCAGCTCTTTTAGGACACTTGCGGTTCGTAGTCGTCTTACTTCGTGAGCGTTCATAAATCACCTTTATAGCGTGGCTTGTTCTTCTTTTTCTTTGAAGCTTTCGATGAAATCCCCAACGCGCATATCGTTGTATCCGTCGATACCGACACCACACTCGAAGCCCTTAGCGACCTCTTTTGCGTCATCTTTAAAGCGTTTTAGTGAGCTTATGTTTCCTTCGAAAACCACCACGCCGTCGCGGATTACGCGGATTTTAGCTCCCCTTTGAATCGAGCCTTCTGTAACCATACAACCAGCAATCTGTCCGATTTTTGGCACATTTATGACTTGGCGAATTTCAGCTTGACCAAGGTCTTCTTCTCTGATAATCGGACTCATTAATCCACCCAAAATCGCCTTAACATCGTCAAGCAAGTTATAAATGACATTGTAAGTTTTTATCTCTACACCGCGTTCTTTGGCTTTTTCTTTGACTTCGCCTGTCGGGCGGATATTAAAGCCCAAAATCACGCAGTTTTCACTCGCACTTGCTAGCCCCACATCGTTTTGCGTGATACCGCCAACGCCTGAGTGTATGATATTTACCTTAACTTCGTCGTTGCGAAGTTTTTCTAAACTTGCCTTAATGGCTTCAAGAGAGCCCACCACATCGGCTTTTACGATAACAGGAAGCGATTTTAACTCGCCTTCTGCGATTTTTGCACTTAGCTCGTCGATTGTAACCTTTGTCGATTTTGATAGCTCTTTTTGGCGTTGGTGCTCGTAAATTCGGCTCGCATACTCTCTTGCTTCTTTATCGCTTCCAACGCCAATTAGCGTTTCCCCGGCTTCCGGGACTTCGCTAAGACCAATGATGACACCACACTCACCCGGAGCAATCGAGCTTAGCTTTTTGCCTTTATCATCATTTAGGGCTCTAACCTTTCCATACGCCACACCCGCAACTACCGTATCACCCACTTTTAGTGTGCCGTTTTGGACAATGACGGTGGCGACAGGACCACGACCCTTTTGAAGTGAGCTTTCTATAATGGTTGCTTTTGCTTGGCGAGTTTTGTCGGCTTTTAATTCAAGCAAATCGGCTTGAAGCAAGACGATTTCAAGCAAATCTTCAATTCCCATACCTGTTTTAGCTGAAATCGGCACAAATTCATAGCTTCCGCCCCACTCGGTCGGCATTATATCAAGTTCCGCAAGTCCTGTTTTTACCAAATCAGGATTTGCGTTTTCTTTATCCATTTTATTGATAGCGATGATTATCGGCACACCGGCAGCTTTCGCATGATTTACGGCTTCTTTTGTTTGTGGTTTTACGCCATCATCAGCAGCCACCACAATGATAACAATGTCGGTAACTTCTGCACCGCGCGCACGCATAGATGTAAATGCTTCGTGTCCCGGGGTATCGATAAATGTGATATTTCGTCCGTTTTTCTCGACCATATACGCACCTACATGTTGAGTGATACCACCTGCTTCGCCGCTGACAACACGAGAGTTGCGTATAAAGTCAAGCAAACTTGTCTTTCCGTGATCGACATGCCCCATAATGGTAATTACTGGCGCTCTTGTGGTTAAATTTTCTTCTACAACCTCATCTTCGTAAGCCTTGACATAGTCGAATTCTTCGGCTTCATTTACGATATTTACCTCAATGCCAAATTCTTCTGCCAAAATCTCAATCGCATCTTCGTCCAAAAAGTCGTTTTTGGTCGTCATCATACCGAGCAAAAATAGCTTTGAAATGATTTCACTAGGCTGTTTTTTGATTTTTTCGGCAAATTCATAAACACGAATTTCTTTTGGGATATTTACAGAAGTTACGCTCTGCTCATCATCTTTTTTGACGACTTTTTTATGTTTTTTGCGACTTCCACGGCTAATACCCGTATCGTTCCCGTAAAACTGCGTTTGCGAACCTTTGTAGATATTTGGTTGATTTTTGGTTTTTGTTTTGTTTTCGACTTGAATAGGCTTAACCGTAAGATCAGGCAAAACTACCATATCTTCATCATCATCGATGACTATGTCGGCTAGTTCGTGATCACTTACAAGCTCGATTTTTTGTGTTTCTTCTTTTTTTGTGGCTTGAATTTGCTTTTTCTCTTTTTTCTTTTTCTTCAAATTCATCTCGGCATTTGAAAAAATCGCTTCTAAATTTGCAGTGATTTTCTCAGCTTTTGGCTTTTCGGCACTTTGTGGTTGTTTTGACGGAAGATTTTCTTCTTCAATATCTTTTTTCTTTTTTACTATCACTAGCCCACGGCGTTTTTTAAGACTTTCCATAGCTAGGCTCTCGCCTTTTTCAAAAATGTCGGCTTTTGGTTTTGGCTCGATTTTTGGCTCTTCTTTTTGAATTTGTGGTTTTTGGGCTTTTATTTCAGGGGTTATTTCGGGTTCTTTTTTTTCTTGGGTTTGCGGTTTAGGAATTTGGATTTCTTCTACTTTTTCGACCTTTTTTTCTGCTTTGATTTCATCTTTTTTGGCAACTTTTTGGCTAGATTTAGCCGTTTTTTTGCTCTCTTTTGGCTTTTCTTCTTTTTTTGGTTTTTCAGCCTTATCTTTTGCAGGTTTTTCATCTTTTGTGCTTTTTTTAGTGCTTTTTTCTTCTGTTTTTTCTTTTGGTTTTGCACTTTTTTCAGCTTTTGGCGCCTTTGGCTTTGTGGCACTTTGTGGCAAAATCCCTGTTTGGATATATTTATAAATCGCATCCGCTTCTTCGTCTGAGACGACATTTGTTTTGGCTTTTATCTTTTTAAAGCCCATTTCCTGAGCTTTTTGTATGATTTCCTTTGAATCATATCCAAGTTCATCAGCTATTACTGAAATCTTAACATTCCCCATTTAAAAGCTTCTCCTTCAAATCATCATCATCAAAATTTATCGAATTTAAAAATTTTGATAGTCTTTTTTTACTATTTTTGTCTTTTTGATTTATACATGTGTTGCAGATATAAAAACTTCTACCGCTTTCTTTTTTCACAGCAAATTTGCTAAGCTCGGATTTTTCAAGCCTAACTCTACAAATCACACACATTCTTATCGGTTTATGACCCTTAAACATTAATTATATCTTTTTTTTTCTTAGTTAATTTTAAATCCGCCGTTATCAATATCCAAAATTTCAACTCTAAATTCAGTGAAATTTTCCGATAAAACTTTTTTTAGTCTATCTGCATTATCTTTAAGCGTCAAATTTAAAAACGACGATCCGCTACCTGAGAGCGAACTCATCAAAGCGCCATTTTTATATGCGATTTCACGCACTTTAAAAAGCTCAGGCAAACTAGCCATGCGAATTTCTTCGTGCATTTTATCGATACAGGCAAGGCGAAGCATTTTATAATCTTGTTTCATAAAACAAGCCGTTAAAAACGAAGCATGAGCTAAATTCGAAACGCACTCTTTCATCGTGTAATTTTTAGGCAATTTTGTGCGAGATTCGTTTGTACTCATAGGCTTATTTGGGATTACCACGACCGCTTTTATATCTGGTGAAATTTCGCATTTTTGGCAATAAACTTTGCCGTTATCAACAATAGAGCTTACAAAGCCACCATGCACGGCAGGAGCGATATTGTCAGGGTGGTTTTCATATTCTAAGGCAAGATTTAAAATTTTACTTCTATCTACGCTAAATCCACACATTTCATGTGCTGCTGCGATGGCTCCGACGATCACGGCTGAACTTGAACCAAGACCACGCGAAAATGGGATATTATTTTGAAAAACAAAACGAAAATTTGCCTGATTTGACGAAAGTTTTGAATAAATTTCTCTAAAAATATTCAAAAAAGAGTTATTTTTTCTAAGCGAAATTTTCTCGCTTCCTTCTCCGCAAAGTGAAACCGAAGTTACCTTTTGTTCGGTAATTTCAACGACATTAAAAAGCTCTAAGCTAAGACCAAGAGCGTCAAATCCCGGTCCTAAATTTGCACTAGTAGCTGGAATTTTGATAATCAATTTCTCTCCTAAACGGCACCGATAATGTAATTTGGTAGTATATCACTATTTTTATTTAAATTTGATAAAGTTTGTGGCAGATCAAACGCTTTTGGCTCACATTTTTCTAGCACGATTTCGCCGTTATGATATACAAAACTTAAATTTTTATTTGCTCTAATGGGGCTAAAATTATTTAATTCAAATCCGCTAATCGCAAATAACGGAAAATTTAGCGCGGTCGAGAGTGTCTTTAAGATGACATAGCTTAGTTTTATCCCCATAAAACTACCCGGAGTGTTTGCGTAAATCACGCTTTTAATCTCATAAATTTGCAAAATTTCATCAAATTTAGAGATTAGAAAATCTCCCGCTTTTTCGTTTTCATCGCTAGTAAATTTTTGGATTAAATCTCCGTTTTCGTAAATTCCAATCAAAACGGGCGTTGTAAGGGCAACAACGAGAATTTCAACTTGTTTTATGAGTGCGACCTTATGCAAAAACTTTTGAGTAGGCTCTAACGATTTCTTCATTTAGGCTTACGATTTCGTAGTTTTTAGCGTCGCTAAATACGGCTTTTGTAAGCTTGTGATTTAAATCATGACTTCCTGCGTAAGCTGTATAATCTCCCAAAATCGGTGCGCCCATTAAAGATAAATCGCCGATCGCGTCTAAAATTTTGTGGCGGACAAATTCGTTTTCATAACGCAACCCTTCCGGGTTTAAAATTCTTGTATCATCGATAACAACGGCATTTTCTAGGCTTCCGCCAAGTGCTAAATTCATCGAGCGAAGCATTTGAACATCTTTTAAAAATCCGAAAGTTCTAGCTCTTGCGATTTCTTTTAGATAATTTTTTTTGCCGAATTCAAAAACGAAATTTTGTCTTCCGATTAGCGGGTGCGAAAATTCAATCGTATAATCAAATTTAGGATTTTTGCTTGGACTTAATCTAACAAATTTATCATTTTCTCTTACTTCTACGCTTTGTTTTATGATGATTGCTTTTTTATCTTCGTCAAGCTTTTTCGTTCCTGCTTCATCAAGTAGCATACAAAAACTTATCGCACTTCCGTCCATAACAGGGATTTCATTTGCATCGACAATGATTCTTATGTTGTCGATTCCGTAGCTATTTATCGCACTTAAAATATGCTCGATAGTCGAAACGAAGCCTTTTTCATTTCCCACGACCGTCGCCATTTGCGTATTTACGACATTTTGGGGTGTGGCTTTGAAACTAACGCCCAAATCGCTTCTATAAAATACAATTCCGCTATCAGCTTCGAGCGGTTCAAGAATAAGTTTTATAGGTTCGCCTTTGTGAAGACCGATTCCAACGCCTTCAACTCGCTTAGCTATGGTGATTTGTTTCAAATTTCGTTTCCTTTTAAAAATTTCGCCGAACATTATACCAAAATTTGGTTAATAAATTATTTTTCGCCCTTTATAGTTTTTTTGGCATTTTCTAAAATATCAAAAATATTATCTTTCATCCATTTTGGATCCATCCACTCTTCCGGTCTAGTTTCAACACCTTGAACGATAGTTCCAAAATGCAAATGATCGCCAAAAGCAAAGCCTGTTGCGCCGGTATTTCCCAAAATATCGCCCGGTTTTACTTGATCGCCAATGCTGACATTTGAATTTGTGCAGTGTGCGTAAATTCCATACAAGCCAAATCCGTAATAAACAACGATATTTAACCCGTAAATTCCGTTTTCTGTCGTTTCTACAACCACGCCGTAATTACTCTCTATGATAGGAGCTGCCGCCGTGCTAGCAAGATCAAGCCCCATGTGCCACGATTCGCTTAAATTTTCCCCTTGCCAAGAGTAAATTCTATGATCGCCGTAACTTGCCACGGCTGCTGCATTTTTAAGCGGCGCAAAAGCTCTAATTTCAAATTTATCAAATTTTTCTTCATGGATCTTTGAAGTTGCGTTTTTTATGAGTTTTCCGTTTTCTTCACGCAAAACTTCATTTACGAATTTAAATTTATCAATCCCTTCTAATTTGCTAGGATTTTGTGCGTAAATTTCTACTAGTTCGCTAACTTTTCCGTCAATAAATTTTTGCGTTAAAGCTATGTTTGAGACCTTATAATTTTTATCTTGGTAAAAATAGTGAATTTGCGAATTTGAGAGATTTCCTGCTTTATCGGTCGCAACGACATCTGCTCTAAATTCGTCCAAATTTGCAGGCCACGCTATCAAAGTAGCGTAAAATCCGTCTTTTTCAAAAGGCACGGCAGAAAATTCTTTTCCGTAATTTGTGCGCACAAAAACGCGATCTAACATCTCATCGCCAGCCTTAAAAACCACGACCGCAGCACCGCCTTTGGTGATTTTATAAGATTGGTTTATAACGCTGATTGTCGGTTTTTTATTATCGACGATTATTTTTGAAGTTGCCTTACTTTCATTTCCAAGCGTGAAATTCCACTTGCTAATGTCGCTAACGGCGACTTCTAGGTCATAGTTGGCATTATTATTTAAAATCAAATTTTTTGGAAATTCAAGCGAAATTTCTAACTCTTTTTGCGCAATGCCGTATTCTTCATCTTTTAAAGCGATTTTTTTATCATTATCTATCAAATTTACAACTACTTTTTTTATGCCGGTATCGTCGCTAACTTTAAATTTCAAAGGCGAAGTCAAATTCCAATAAATTTGATTTTCAAGCTCGATTTTAGGCGGATTTTGTTCCAACAAAGGAGAAGTAAAAATTTTAAAAATTCCAAAAACAATCAACCCTAAAAGTGCCAAAAGCGCAACAAATTTAAATTTACTTCCGTCATTTCGTCTATAACTTCTTCTCATAAAAATACCTTATTTTTTTAATCGTGTGATTTTACAAAACTTAGTTTAATTATCGGTAAATTTGGCAAATTTAAGTGCCAAATTTAGTGAATTTTCGCAAAAATTTAGATAATATCTCGCAGTTTTCTTGCTTCATACATCCATTTTTGCAAATCGTCCCATTTTTCATTTTTTATCATATCGGTGCAAATTTTTAACTCTTTTTCAAAATTTTCAATCGAATTTAACAAATTTGATTTATTTTGCTTGAAAATATCAACCCACATTTCAGGGCTTGATTTAGCGATTCTTGCCATTCCTGTAAAACTTCCACCTGCTAAATTTATGATATTTCTGCGATTTTCTTCTTTTAAAACGCTATTGACTAGCGAATAGCTTATGGCGTGCGGTAAATGCGATATTAGACCTACATGGTGATCGTGGCTTTTTGCGTTCATAAATACGATTTTCATACCGACAAAAGAGAAAATTTCAACCGCTCTTTTCATATGCATTTCCCCGGCGTCCTTATCATCGCAAATGACTACAACGGCGTCTTTTAAAAGCTCTTTAAAAGCAGCTTTTGGACCTGAGTTTTCCGTTCCTGCCATAGGGTGAGCAGCGATAAAATTTGACCTAATTTCGCTCGGACAACTTTCTAAAATCTTAAATTTCGTGCTACCTAAATCGATAATCGTAGTATCACTTTTGCAATCTTTTAAATTTTGCAAGGTTGAGATAATGGCTTCAACGGGGATTGCTAAAAAAATAACATCGCATTTTTGCTTCATCTCATTGATACTTAAAATTTCATGCACAAGCCCTAAATTTAGGGCAGCCTGCTCGTTTTCTTTTGATAAATCAAAGCCGCTAACGCTACTTACGATTTTTGTGCTTTTTAAACAAAGCCCCAAAGAACCGCCGATAAGACCCAAACCTACGATACCGATTTTCATAAATTTTTTCCCTTTTTAGTTATTTAAATTTAAAATTAATTATGGTATTATACGCAAGTTATATTAATTTTTTTTTAGGTAATCGTATGAAAAAAAATATTTTTTTACTTCTAGCAAGTGTTTCTGTGTCACTATCAACACAGATAAAATCCGTAAATTTCGAAGGTTTAAACTACTTGTCCGAAAAGGTTGCACAGGATATTTCAGGACTTAAAGTCGGCGATGTCATCACAGGCGAAAATACAAACGCTGCCATTTCAAATTTATTCGCACAAGGCTATTTTAACGATATTTATGTCAAAGAAAGTGGTGGAAATGTAACAATAGTAGTCGATGAAAAACCTACAATCGCAAAAGTCGATATAGAAAATGTCGTTACTAACGATCGCGATCAAATCATACAACTAATAGGAATAAAAGCAGGACAAATGTATGATGAAGTTGCCGTTTCAAGAGCAAAAGAAAGGGTTAAACAATATTACGAAGCAAAAGGTTTTTTTGATACGGTTGTAGAGACAAAGGCACTTCCTGTGCATGAAAATCAAAAATCGGTCCAAGTCGTATTTATGGTAAATCGTGGCGAAAATATCATCATAGAAAAGGTAAATTTAGTAGGCGCAGATAAACTTGATTATGGCGACATTGAACCTGCGGTTGCAAATAAACAAAGAGAAGTGTTTGGTTGGCTTTGGGGATTTAATGACGGAAAAGTCAAAAGTTTTGAACTTCCAAATGATGCAGCTAGAATTCAAGAAGAATACTACAAAAAAGGCTATTTAGATGCAGAAGTTTCAAATCCGATTTTAAATGCCGATATAAATAGCTACACGGCTGATTTGACATATTATATCACAGAAGGAAATCGTTATAAAGTCGGTAGTGTGGATATAGAAGCTCCAGATGAAGTTGAAATCAATAAAGAAAAAATGATAAAAAGTTTCAAACTAGAATCCGGAGATAAAATGAATTCGGAATTCTTACGCCGCGATATGAAAAAACTTGAAGAAGCTGTTGCCGATCAAGGTTTTGCCTATGTTAGGGTTTTACCTCAAACTAGACAAGATCCAGAAAATAGCATTGTTGATATAAAATATGTAGTTATTCCTGAGCAAAAAGTTTATATACGAAATGTTACTATTTCAGGAAATGATAAAACAGCGGATAAGGTCGTTCGTCGCGAGATGTATTTGACAGAAGGAAATTTATACAGTAGAAGCGACTATGTAGATTCGCTAAATGCTCTAAAACGAACGGGCTATTTTGAAGATGTTGAAATCAAAGAAACAAGAGTAGGCGATAATGAAATCGACCTAGAAGTCGCAGTTAAAGAAGCTCCGACTGGCTCCATCACAGGCGGTGTGGGTTATAGTAGTAGCGACGGCGTTTTACTAAGTGCCGGCATTAGTGATAGAAATGTATTCGGAACAGGATTAAAAGGCGAATTTGCTATTGAAAAAAGTGAAGATTCACTTAGCGGTCGCATTGGACTAACAAATCCTAGAATCTTTGATAGCGAATATAGTCTTGGCGGAACCATTTATGCAAATGATTATGAATGGGATGATTATAGCGAGAGATCAATCGGCTTTACAGGCACACTTGGTCGAAGAATTGGACGATATACACAAGCTAGTTTAACATATATATTAGAAAGAACTGAAATCGAAGGTTTGGACGCCTATTACGCAGCGGCAGGTTATAGAAACGGAAAAACTATAAAAAGCTCTTTAACTCCTGCTATCACATTTAATAACACAGATGATTATTTTTTACCTAGAAGCGGTGCAATTGCAAGTGCTAGTTTAGAATACGCTGGACTTGGCGGAGACATAGAATTTACCAAAGCAAGAGCAAATCTAAATTGGTATTTTGGCATGAAAGATTATATCAACTGGGATATTATTTTTAGGTATAAAGCCGCAGCAGGTTATATTTGGAATAATGACAAAAGCAAACTTCCGATTAACGAAAAGCTATTTTTGGGCGGTATGAAAAGTATAAGAGGCTATGATAGTAGAAGCATACCAAAAAGTGAAGTCTGCATTGGCGCAAATCAGTGTAAATTTATCGAAACAGGCGGTATGCAAAGCTTTAACAACTCATTTGAACTAAGCTTCCCGCTAATTGATAGGCTAAAAATGCGTTTGGTTGCATTTTTTGACTATGGTATGATAGGCAATGATAGTTGGGATGAAGAAATTCGTTATAGTGCCGGTGGTGGTTTGGAATGGATGACGCCAATCGGACCGCTTCAACTATATCTAGTTAAACCATTAAATAAAAAACCAAATGACGAAACAAATAGTTTCGAATTTAATATCGGTGCAAGATTTTAAGCTTTCTTAACTCCAAATTCACAGCAAATTTAATATTAAATTTGCTGTGAATTAAGTCATTTCGAAATACAATTTAAAAAAATTCGCAAATTTTATCTCGCATAATTTCGCCCAAATTTATATGATTTATCTCTTCTCTAAAATTTGCGGCATTTTCATGTCCCTTTGAATACTCATGTAAATGTTTGCGAAATATCGCCACGCCGTGCGTTCCGTAGTATTTTATCATCTCATCAAAATGACATAAAATAATCTTTTTTTTAGTATCGCTATCTACACTTTTGCCTGTTTTTATCTCATAAAAAACCCATGGTTTGCCGATACTTGCGCGTCCTATCATCAAAGCATCAGCATTTGTAAATTTGAAAATTTGCTCTGCGTTTTGCGAATTTATATCTCCGTTTGCGATTAACGGAATTTTCACGGCTTTTTTTGCCAACGCAATCGCTTCGTAATCAACCTTTGCGCTGTATCCGCCCTTGCGAGTGCGTCCGTGCATAGCGATAAAATCAGCCCCTGCGTTTTCTACCGCTTTTGCCACGATTTCAGGGATTTTTTCATCAAATCCCAAACGCACCTTTGCGCTTGTGAATTTTTTATTTGAGTGCTTTTTTATGGTTTCGATTAGTCGTGAAAGCTTGTCTAAATTTAGTAGCAATGCCGAACCAGCATTTTGCTTTACGACCTTTGGCACGGGACAGCCGCAGTTTAAATCAATGCCGTCGATGCCATCAAACTCATTTAAAATCAAAACTGCTTTTTTGATAACTTCTTCATCGCTTCCTGCGATTTGGACGATAAAGGGGCTTTCAAATTCGTTTTTTTCTAGCATTTTTAGCGTTTTTTCTCCGCCAAAAACAAGCGCATTTGAGCTTATCATCTCGCTAATGGTTACATCGCAGCCAAATTGTTTAACAACGCCCCGAAGTGGCGGATCTGAAAAACCCGCCAACGGAGCTAAAAATAAAGGATTGTTTTCAAACATTAAAAAATCAAAGAAGCAGGGACATTTTTGCCGTTGTCTTTTAAAAATAGCAAAAGATTAAATTTTTCGTGTTCATCGCCGTCACTTAGACCGATTTGCTCTCTTAGCTCATCAATCATACCAAGCTCATAAAGTGCGTAAAGATAGGCTTCGGTTGCGTTTGAATTCTCATTTTTAAGTCGTTCAAAAAACGCTTTGTAGCTCTCTGGCGCCATTACGACTTGAAGTTTTTTTGCAAAATTTATAAAATCTGCTTCGCTAAATTTTTCATTATTTAGCATTTCAAATAGATCATTTGTCGCAATTTCAATATCTTTTTTAACATATCTATCTATTACCAAATTTACTTCACTTAGCTCACTTGGGATGCCGTATTTTTTGATTTCTAAATAAGTTTCGCTTTGCAAAAGCTCATTATACGCTTTATTTATAAAATCTTGGCTATAAACACCTTTTGCTTTTAAAATTTCATGAGCATATTTTGGATCTGTATCAAGGCGATTTAACTCATTTTGTAAGAAAAGTCCGTTGTCTTTTGGAAGTTTAAATTTTTTCAAATCCACAACTTCGCCTTTTTTAACCTTTTCTATCGTATCGATGATAGCCTTGATTTCAGGGTTATCAACCACAATATCGCTACTATCATACCACGGCGAAAGCACCTTAGTAATAGAACTTGGGTTTTTAAAGAATTCGGTTTTAAAATCTTTATTTGTATCAAGTCCCAATAAAACATCTTTACTCATCGCTTCATAAGTGCTTAAATCTTTTGAAATCGCCCTTTTTGTGCGATAAAAACAAAAACTATGATATGCAAAATGAAAAATCGTCAAAAGCATATAAAGCACAAGCGGCAGAACAAACCAAGCCGCAATCGGCAAATTTAGCTCAAATCCAAAAAGATCTAAGGCATAGCTTCCGCTGACTTGCGAAAATACACTAACTGCGATAATTGCGATAAAAATAATCGAATAAAGAAAAAATTGCTTGGTTTTCATTTTACTTCCTTAAATTATTGTCGTTTTTCAGAAATTTCCCTGCATGAGATACAAAGACTAGCGTGCGGTTTTGCTTTTAGGCGTTCTAAATTTATCTGTTCTTCGCACTCTTCGCAAATTCCATAATTTCCGTTTTCTATTTTTTTCAAAGCTTTTTCAATCTTTTGAAATTCAATGCGTTGTTTTAAGCTAATGGCATATTCTAAATTTGAATCGGTATTTACACTAGCCACATCAAAATCATCAACAGCGCCATTCGAGCGAAGTTCTGCGATTTCATCAGCAGATTTATTTATATTTTTAATGATTTGCTCTTTTCTCTCTTCTAAAAGCTTCTTAAAAAATTTCAACTCGTTTTTTTTCATTTTCTTCCTTTATTTGTGATATGGATGACTTGCATTAATACACAAAGCACGAAAAATTTGCTCAAAAAGCACCAGTTTTGCGACTTTATGTGCTAATGTAAGCCTTGTAAGACTTACAACCTTATCCATTTTTGCCTTAAAATTTTCACTTAGCCCATACGCCCCGCCGATAAAAAACGAAATTTGCGAATTTGATTTTAGCAAATTCGCAAATTCAAAGCTATCGCACATAACGCCCTTTTCATCGAGCGCTATGCAATATCCTTTCGCTTTATTTTCATAAATTTCATCATAGGCTTTTAACGCCTGTTCTCTTGAAGCCGTTTGGGCTTTTGCGACACTAGAATTAAAGTAAATTTCATCTTTTATAACAGCAAATTTGCTAGACATTTTTATATATTCGTTTATTTCGTCTTTAAATTCAGCCGTTTTTTGTATAGAATTTACAAAAATTTGCACCACTACTCTTCCTTTTCTTCCAAATCTTCGCTGATAATGTCGTCCCCTACTTCGCCAATATTTACTTTGTCATTGTGCGTTAGATAGGTTATCATATTGCTTAAAAACTTTTTGTGTTCGCTTCGTGGAACGATAGCATCTATTAGTCCATGTTCTAGCAAAAACTCAGCCGTTTGAAAGCCTTCTGGTAAATCAGCCCCGATGGTTTGTTTGATGACTCTTTGCCCTGCAAAGCCGATTAAAGCGCCCGGTTCAGCGATGATTATATCGCCAAGCCACGCAAACGAAGCAGAAACACCGCCCATAGTCGGATCAGTTAAAATCGAAATGTAAGGAATTTTTGCATTTGCCAACATTTTCATCGCTGCGCTTGTTTTGCTCATTTGCATTAACGAAAATGTGCTTTCTTGCATTCTTGCACCACCACTTGCGCTAATGATTATCAAAGGTTCTTTTTTTTCTATAGCTCTGTTTGCAGCTCTAACTATTTTTTCGCCCTCGACTGAGCCTAAACTTCCGCCCATAAAACGAAAATCAAAAACCACAAGTTGGACGCTTTTTCCGTCTATTTTACCCTCGCCTGCCACGACGGCACTTTTAGTGCCTGTTTTTTCTTCGCCTTCTAAAATTCGCTTTTTATATGATTTTTTATCGACAAATTTTAGTGGATCTATCGGTTCAAGTGCATTATCTTCTTCAATAAAGCTATTTTCGTCGCAAATTAATTTTATTCTTTCCATAGGTAAAATTCGCATATGATAGCCACATTTTGGGCATACTTCGCAACACGATTCTACTTCTTTATAATACATAAGCGCGTTACAACCCTGACATTTCACCCAATGCGTAGGTGCTTCGCTAGGATCTGCTTGTTTGCGTCGCATTTTTGAAAAAATATCACCGAAATTCATATTTTTTCCTTTTAATATATTTGTAAATCTTGTGATTATAACTTATTTTTCCTTATAAAATTTTATTTTTGGTAAAAATTTAGCAAATTTTATCTATTGTAAAACTCAAATTTAGTAAAATCCACAAATGCAAGGTTATATTTTAAAGATTACAAAAGTCAAAGAAGAGGACTGCATAGTCGATATTTTGACGCGAGAAAGCTTGGTTAAAGCGTATCGTTTTTATGGGGCAAGGCATTCAAATATCACGCAAGGTTATAAAATAGATTTTGAACTAATTTCTAGTATGAATTTTTTGCCGCAACTTAGAGGTGCGTTACATTTAGGCTTTGAGTGGCTTACGCAAAGAGAAAAACTGCTTTTTTGGCAGCAATTTATCAGACTTTTTCACGCGCACTTAAAAGATGCCGAATTTATCGATAAATTCTATTTTAACCTGCTTGAAAACGCCGCCGTTAAATTTGGCAAACAAAATCCAAAACGCATAATCATCGAAAGCTATCTGCAAATTTTGGAATTTGAAGGTAGGCTCCATAGTGAGCCAATTTGCTTTATTTGCGACGATGAGATTACTGATTTTATCGCTCTTGGCAGAGCCTTTTTGCCTGCACACGAGTATTGTGTAAATCAAAACGGCTTTAACCTAAATCAAATCAAAGAGCTTTTCTCTACCAAAAAAACGACAAATTTGGACGACGAGATGATAAATTCGCTATATAATATCGTTTTGCAAGGGTTTTAAAAATGGTGATTTTTAAACGAATTTATAAATTTCGTTTTTTCGTTTAATTTTTCTAAATGCCCAAAAATAGTGATTTCAACGCCACATTTTTTTGCGATTTTTAAAATTTTATCCCTATTTTTCGGCGAAAATGCAAACAAAATTTCATACTCTTCGCCGCTTGCGAATTCGCCTTTGGAAATTTCCTTTAAAAACGAAATTCCAAGAGCATTTATGCGTAAAAATCTATCCAAATCCACACCAAGCCCGTCGCTTAGATCCATCGCCGAGCGAATAAATTTGGCACTTTTATAAAAAAAATCTCCACGCAAATTTGGTTTTATAAACTTTGAATTTGCAAATTTTTTATCAAATTCACTTCTGATTTCATCAAATTTAAGCCCTTTTTCGCGTAAATTTTCTAAATACTCAAATTCTTTTTTTACGCTTCCAAGCTTCCCCGTAAATGCGATAAAATCGCCATTTTTCGCACCTTTTCTAAAAATTGCTTTTTTTGTTTTTGAGATTATGGTTACGCTAATGTCTATTTTTTCGCCGCAAATCGTATCCCCGCCGATGATTTTGATACCAAATTTACGCGCAGTATCATTAAAACCGCTTGTAAGTTCGCAAATTTCGCTCTCTTTTATATTTTTTGGCAGAGTAAGTCCCAAAAGCGCAAATTTAGGCTTTGCGTTCATTGCAATCGCATCAGAAATATTTACAAGCATCGATTTTACGGCAATCTCACGCAAACTCATATAATCACGCCTAAAATGGACATTTTCGCAAAATAAATCTTTGCTAAATACCCATTTTCCGACCACTGCGCCGTCATCGCCGTTAAAAGAATTCTCAAATTTAGAAATCACAAAACTCTCTTTATCCATTTTTTTGCCCTGAATTTATAAAAAATTACGAGAATTATATCAAATTTAAAATACGCATTTGTACTTTTAATTTAATATTCAAAAAATTTATAATTTTGTATTGTTATAAAGAGTTTTAGCGGTTAAAAAACCGCTAAATTAGGATTAAAGACCTTTGAATAAACTTGATAAAAGGCTTAAAGCACCGCCTGAAAATGCCCACCAAAAAGCATATTTATCGATTAACGGAATAGTGTTTGTCAATTGACCAACAAGTCCGATTATCAAAAGGACAGCCGCGATAACCCAAGTTATCATTCTAGGTGCATTAGTTTTCATGCAAAACTCCTATTTTTATTTTCGATCGACTTTTTCGAATCGATTTTGTATTATATTGTTATTTTTTAAATCGGTCAAATTTAATTGGTAAATTTTTAAAAAAATGTATCTTTGTGGATATTTTCAAATGCTGATTGAAGTGATATAAAAAATTTTGGATTTTCTCTTTCTAAATTCGCTAACATCGCCTTAGTTTCGGCTCTGGCGCGTGGTTCTTTGCCTGTGTATTGTTTAGCAGGACAACTTTCTTCTTCGTTCATTATAGGCACTTCATTTCTAATAGCACAATCCCTAATTTGGCGTTCTCTGGCTAAAATCATCGGACGAATAATCACAATGCCGTTTTCGGCTGTATATTTTGGTGCTAGTGTTCGCAAAGCGCCGTTATAGGTCAAATTCATAAAAAAACTCTCCGCAGCATCGTCTAAATGGTGCGCTATGGCGATTTTATTAAAGCCGTTTTCAAGAGCATAAGTGTATAAATAACCTCGTCTCATACGAGAACAAAAACTGCAAAATGTGGTGTTTGCACGAATTTTTTCTTTGCCAAATTCAAAAATTTTTGTATCGATGACATCGTGCGTGATACCGTGCGTGGCGAAGTGCTTTTTAAGTTCTGTGAAATTTTCGCCTATGCCATAGCTTACGGTCACGGTGTGAAACTCCCAGTTTAATGGGCTAACACTTGAAAAATGCTTTAAAATGTGAGATAAAATCATACTATCTTTTCCCCCGCTTAGGGCTAGTAAAATTTTATCTCCTTCTTCGAACATTTTATATTTTGCGTTGGTTTGACCCACCACGCGCAAAAGTTTTTTGCTGATTTCTATCACAGATTTTCAACCATTTTTAGGGCAAATTTTGCGCTTATTTCTGCACTTTTTACCATAAATTCGTCAAAATCAAACTCAGCCTTGCTTCCTGCTTCATCGCTAATAGCTCTAAGCATGAAAAATGGCGTGTGCAGGGCATGGCAGACTTGCGCCACACTTGCGCCTTCCATTTCAACGGCACTTGCGTCAAATGTCTGCTCTATCCAGCTTTTACGACTCTCATCGCAGACAAATTGATCTCCGCTTGCAACTATGCCGCTTTTTAAATTTATGCCTAAATTTGCTGCCACCCCCACAGCGATTTTATTTAAATTTTCATCAGTTTCCACAAAAATTGGACTTTCGGGCACGAAGCCATAAGGGTGCCCAAACGCCGTTATATCAAGGTCGTGTTGGACGACTTTTGTCGCATACAGCAAGTCGCCGATTTTAAAGCCGTTTTTTAATGCACCTGCAACGCCTGTAAAAAGCAATTTTTGCGCACCAAATTTTTCTATCATCAGCGTGGCAGTTAGGGCTGAATTTACTTTGCCGATTTTTGAGTAGGCGATGATTAGCTCGTGGTTTGCAAAATTTGCAAAATAGAATTTGTTGTTCGCAAATTCTATTTTTTTTGGATTTAACTCTTTTAAAAGCGGTTCGATTTCTTCTGGCATTGCACCTAAAATTGCGATTTTCAAGCGTTTTCCTTTGCGAAATTTATAAATTCATCAAGGCTTGATAAATTTGTTATGCTAAAAGTTGGTTTTTCGGTGATTTTTTTATTTATCCCTTTTAGCACAGCCGCGCCAAATTCGACAAAACAATCAACTTTGCTCTCAACTGATTTTATGCTTTGTTTGTATAAAACTGGACTTACAAGTTGCGATTTTAGCAAATTTAGGGCTTCATTTTTGCTAGAATATACCTTAGCCGTCGCATTTGCAATGACGGCTGAAAAGCTATCATTTAGCTTATCTTGCAACGCCACTACTAGCTCATTACTTGCATTTTCCAAAATCGGGCAGTGGCTAGCCACGCTCATATTAAGCAACATCGCTCTTTTTGCGCCGTTATCCTTAAATTCGCTCTCCAAACTAGCCAAATCATCTTTATTTCCTGCGACCACAATCTGTCCGTCGCAGTTGTAGTTTGCTGCCCAAACCTGCTTATTTTGGTTTCTAGCGTTAGAACAAATTTGCTCTACTTTTTCATCATCAAGCCCCAAAACAACCATCATAGAAGCATTTTTGCCAAGGCAGTCCTTTTGCATAAGTTTGCCACGCAAATTTACGATTTTTATCGCTTCTTTAAATTCGATTCCGCCACTTACGCCAAGTGCGCTAAATTCGCCAAGAGAGTGTCCTAATGCAAATTCAGGCTTTAAATTTAGTTTTTCATTTAACGCCAAATAAGCCATAAATGAATTTAACACAATCGCAGGTTGCGTAAATTCGGACATATTAAGCTTATCATTGGCTTCAAATAAAAGTTCTTTAAAATCAATTCCGCACAATTCGCTAGCTTCGTCTAAAAGTTTTTTGGCACTGGCAAAATTTTCATAAAATTCCTTGCCCATACCGACACTTTGCGAACCCTGACCTGGGAAAATAAATGCGTATTTCATCGTTTTTCTCTTTTAAATTTTAGTGATTGTGTTTGCCGCAACAACCGCCGTCTTCGCCGTGTCCGTGTCCGCCACAGCACTCGTGATCATCGTGGTGATGTCCGCCACCGCAACACTCGTATTCTTCGCCGTGTCCAGCACAACAACAACTATGTTCGCCCTCAGGTGCGCCCATTAAAATTTCATCTTCTGTCGCTTCTCTATTTTCTACAATTTTTACATTAAATTCAAGTTCTTTTCCTGCATAAGGGTGATTAAAATCCACACTCACGGTTTCATCGGTAATCTCTTTAACTATAACTCTTGCAACAGAGCCGTCTTCGCCCTCGCCAAAAAGCTCCATTCCTATTTGCAAATCAATCCCTGCAAACTGCTCTTTTGGAAGCGTTTGAACTGCGTTTTCGTCATATTCGCCAACGCCGTCTTGCGGTAAAATTTTAATGATTTTGCTTTCGCCTTCGCCCAAATTTAAAACTTCATCTTCAAGTTTTTGTAAAATTTGATTTTTTCCGCTTAAAAACGCAATCGGATTTGCGTTAAAATTTGATTCTAAAATTTCGCCGTTTTTAGCGTCTTTTAGCTCATAATACATTTTGATAACACGATTTTGTGCCATAGTTTTCTCCTAATTTTAAATTAAACTAGGGATTTTAGCATAAATAAAATTTAATTTCTATTAGGTGATGCTTTTGCTTCTTCGGAATCAGGATAAGAAGCTTTTAAAGCGTTATAAAACTTAGTTCCGCTGTCTTTATCGCCGATTTTATCGAAGCTAATCGCTGTGTGATAAAGTAGTTTTGGCGTATAATCGCCGTTTTCGTTATAAGAAATGCTTTTTTTGTATGAATTTATAGCTTCGCCATATTTACCTTGAAAATACAAACTCTCGCCAACCATGAAGCTAGATTTCGCCGGTTTATGACCTTTTGAAACCAAAAATTCATAGCGTTCTTTTGCATTTGTGTAATCTTTTTTGGCAAATAGTTCATCGGCTTCTTTTAAAATAGCAGATAAATCCTTGTCTTTGAACGAATTTGAACTAGAATTTGCAGAATTTGCGTTTGAAGTTTTCGCAGGTGCGCCTACTTCACTGTTTTTTTTTACGCTTCCGCCGTTACCTAGTTTTTTATTGATTTCGTTGATTTGAGATTTTAGCCAAGCTATATCTTTTTTCATCTGATCTAGTTCGCTACTACCACGAGCTTTGCCACTTGTTCTAATCTCTAAATCTGCCACCCTATTTTCAAGTTTTGAAATTTGAGCATTTGTGCCTTCTAGGACAGTTCTAAGACCTTCGACATTTTCTTTTGTGTCATCAAGATTCATTTGAATACTATCTGCTTGTTGTCTATTTTTTAGCAAAAACTGCTCGTTTTCTGTTAGACCATAAGGATTTTCAGAATTTACATTTCCGGCATCAAAAACCGAAACTTCGGCATTTAAAAAAGTTGCGACACTAAAAAGCGCCGCAACTATAAATTTTTTATTAATCAAATTAGAATCCAACTTTGAATTCGTCGCGTCTATTTTGAGCGTCGCACTCTTTTGTTTTGCTTGTGCAAACAAGGTTGCTTTCGCCATAGCTTACAACAGAAATTCTATCTGCACTTACGCCTTGTTTAACCAAAGCATCTTTTGCAGCTTTTGCTCTTTTTAGACCAAGAGCATAGTTGTATTGATCGCTACCCCACTCGTCGCAGTTACCTTCAACTTTGATTGTCAAAGCTTCTGCACCTGCTTGGTTGAATAATGCAGCGTTGTTGTTGATTGAACCTTGTTGATCAGCTCTAATGTTAAATTTGTCATAATCAAAATAAACATTGCTAACTTCGCTTTGAATTCTTGAAGCCAAAGAGCTTTCTCCCATTGCGCTTCCGTCCATTTCAGGATTTTTTTTAGAACAACCGCTCAAAAGTAGAGCAGCAACTGCAACTGATGTTAAAACTAAATGTTTCATTTTTCCACCTTCCAAATAAGATTTTTTGCATTATAGCATAAAAAATTTGATTTTTTACCAATCAAGTGATTGAATTTGACCGATTTTTAACGGAAATTGAAAACTTCTGTTCTCATTTACCCTTATAATGCCGACTGCACTACCGCTTTTTATAAACATTATAGTTCCGCCGTCATGCGAAAATCTAGGAAACATATTTTTCCCGTCTGCTGTGAGTTGGCGAACTAAATCTGTTTGCGTTGAAATCATATAGATATTAAAGCTTCCGCCGCCGTCACGACTAGAATAAGCTATATAACTTCCGTTTGTCGTAATCGAGTTGTTATTTTTCCCTTGAAAAACCATTTGCTCGACATTACCGCCACCAAGACTTTGAGCGAAAATATTTGGATAACCAAGTCTATCGCTTACAAAAACCACTCTGCTATCGTTATCTACAAAATTTCCATTTACATCAATGCCCGGATAATCGGTAACTTGCTTCATATTGCCACTTGCTAAGTCATAAAGAAAAATATCAGGCTGATCTTTTGGCGCATTTGTGATAAGAAGTTTTCGTCCGTCGCTACTAACATCACTTGCTATTGTCATGCCTTGTCCTGTTAAAATTTTGGTTTTTGCACCGCTAGAAAGATTATATTTAAAAATCGCAGGAGTATTTTTATTTACATAATATGTATAGTAAAATTCGGTTTGATTTTTATTTGCCCATTTTGGGAAAATGTTTAGACCACCGCTAACTACGACTTTTTGATAAGTTAGCGTATAATCAGCGACCAGAATTTCGCTTTGTTTTGTCGAAGTATAGCGAGAAAGCAAAATCATCTGTCTCATCCAATCGACATTTGAATAGCCCAAATTTTTAACGATTTCAGAAACCGCCATGTGTGCTAAAAACGGATATGTTTCGCCGTTTGCTATGCTAAATTCGTTCTCATAAACCACTTTGCCGTTACTTGCGTCTAAAACTTTGGCTTTTAAATTCATAGGTGAGCCCTGAGGGCTAACTGCATAGCGAACGATCAAAGCAGGAGCACCGCTTACGCCTAAATTTGTAGTATAATCGCCATCATAAGAGCTTTCTAAATAATCATCACTTACTTCAAAAACAGCGCCGACCTTTAAATCCCCAACCATAAGTTTAAAAAATTTGTTGTTAAATTCAGAATTTGGCAACTCCGAAGCGTTTTGCACTACGATTTTTGGCAAACTTACGCCTTCATTTACGATTGTCATTGTTGCGTCATTTGCAAACAAACCAACACAAAATGCAAAAATTAAAAATAGTTTTTTCATCAATACTCCTTAAATTTTAAAAAATCAACTTTGTATTATAGATAAATTTAGTAAATTTAAATTTTATCTTTTAAATTTATTTTATCAAATTTAAAAGGTTTTCCGTCAGGCGGTTTTGGAAAATCATGCATATCAAGGCTACTCATAAAATCTCTAAGTTTTTGATTAAATTCACTACTATACGAAAGCATTAAAATTTCATAATCAATAACTTTGCCGTTTGCATCGATAGTAATACTTACCAAAGCATCATCGTTTGACTTTGCAGAATATCTGCTCCATAAAATTTTAAGTTTCTTTTCTACGCCACCTTTAAAAGCGTCAAATTTACCTGTCATTTGCGATTTACCTGATTTTTTATCATCTTTTTGAACGGCATTTTTAGAACCGCTTTCTTGTTTTTCTTCTTTTTTTTCTGTGCTTTCTTGAAGTTTTTTATTATCTTTTGTGGTATCGGCAAAAAGATCGTTTAAATTTGGTTTTGGTTCAGGCTTTGGCTCTTCAATCGGTTTTGGCTCTTCAATCGGTTTTGGCTCTTCAATCGGAGTTTCAACCGGTTTTGGTTCAGGCAGTGGCTCAGGCTTTGGCTCTTCCGTTTTTTCTATCTCTTTTGGTTTTTCTTCCACAGGCTCGACAGGAACTTCTTTGGCTAAATCAGGTGCTTTTGGCGCACTATCGTCAATATCCCAATCAACAATAACATCCATATAAGCATTTGGATCATCTGTATATTTTAGAGATAATTCGTGATCTTTAATAGCGTTAAAAAGCAACAAAAATGCCGCACTAAAATAGATCAAAAGAGAGATTAAAAACGAAGTGAAATTGTCGTATTTCACGCCGACATACGAACTACTTCGCAAAGCCTATCCGTTCGTTTGAAGTGCTACTTTTAAATAACCAGTTTGTTTTAAAGTTTTTAAAACATACATAACATCATCATAAAGTAGCTTTTTATCGGCTTGGATAAAAACGGGCTTATCCTTGTCATATTTGCCCGAATTTGCTAATAAAAGTAGATTATCGGCAAATTCGCCAAAACTCATTTTGCTTTGATCGATATGAATTTGCTTATCTTCGGTTATACGAACTATCATCAGCTCTTTTGTGGTCTGCGAAGTTTGCGTTTTTGAACCATCCGGAAGCTGAATTTTTTCTTCATAGATTATCGCGGGGGTTGCAACCATCAAAATAGCAAGCAACACGAGCATAATATCAACCAAAGGCGTGATATTTAGCTCGGGTTTTTCTTCATAATCATACATTGTTTCTTATTTCCGCTCTTAAATTTGACGAATTTTCATTTGACATATATAGTAAAATTTCGGCAGTTCTACCGATAATACTCATAATCTCATAAGATTTTCGTCTTATTAGCAAGTGAAATGTATAAGCAGGAATCGCAACGAAAATTCCGGCTCCCGTAGCAACCAAAGCTTCGCTAATGGCTGGTGCAATCGTAGCGATACTAGCGTTTCCCCCGCCCATTTTCGAAAAGGTATCAAGTATGCTAACAACCGTTCCAAAAAGGCCTATAAAAGGCGAAGTTGAAGCGATGATAGACAGCCAAGTTAGCCCGCTTGTAGAATCTCTTTCAGCCATACTTTGAGAAATAGCAAGTTTTTCTTTTGTGATTTTACCGCTTGCACTTTTCTTTAAAATAGAATTTGTGTTCGTAATTCTTGCGCCCATTAACATAGATTCTAGGGCTTTTTCTTCTTTTTTTTGCCAAGAAGAAAGCCCTACAAACCTAGAAATCAAAATCGTAAAAGTCAATATGAAATAAAAAGATAACCAAGAAAGCACAAATATCGTAATAAATGTGCTTCTTGAAAAATAACTAAGAATAATATCAATCATACTCTATTTTTGCCTTGCGTGATCGTCGATTTTGGCGATAGTTGCGGCATAAGCAGATGTTTCACTACTCATAGAAGCTACTAAATCTTTTGCTTTTTGAAGTGATTTTGCAATAGCACCTTCGCTATCGCCGCCTACGACAACAGCGCCGTCTGCTAAAACGGTTGTTTTTTCTTCATCAACTTTCAAATAGCCCCAGTTTATCGCTACTAATTCTTTTTTATCGTTTAAATTTACTATTTCAATTACACCGGATCTTAAAAGCGTTACAAGTGCGGCGTGGCGTGGTAAAACGCCTAATTCGCCTTCGCTTCCGGGTAGTTGAACAGATTTAACTTCGCCAGAGAAAACTTTTCCCTCAGGCGTAACGATTTCTAAAAATAATTTTTCCATTATTTTTTCCTTTTAAGCCTTCATTTTTTCGGCTTTTGCCACTACCTCGTCAATATTTCCTACCATATAGAAAGCATTTTCAGGTAAATCATCATATTTACCCTCTAAAATTCCTTTAAATCCTGCGATAGTTTCTTCAAGGCTGATATATTTGCCCGGGCTTCCTGTGAAAACTTCGGCAACGAAGAAAGGTTGTGAAAGGTATTTTTCAACTTTTCTAGCTCGTTCAACCACAAGTTTATCTTCTTCGCTAAGCTCGTCCATACCTAAAATCGCGATAATATCTTGCAAATCTTTGTATTTTTGAAGCACAGCTTGAACGCCACGCGCTACTTTATAATGCTCTTCGCCGATGATTTGAGGATCAAGCATTCTTGAAGTTGAATCAAGTGGATCAACCGCAGGGTAAATTCCTTTTTCTGCAATCGCTCTGTTTAGAACAGTTGTAGCATCAAGGTGAGCAAAAACCGTTGCAGGAGCAGGGTCAGTTAAGTCATCAGCCGGAACATAAACAGCTTGAACTGATGTAATTGAGCCTTTTTTAGTCGATGTAATTCTCTCTTGAAGTTTTCCCATTTCGCTTGCCAAAGTCGGTTGGTAACCAACGGCACTTGGAATTCGTCCTAGAAGCGCTGACATCTCTGAACCCGATTGAGAAAATCTAAAAATGTTATCGATAAACATCAAAACATCTAGTCCTAGCTCATCACGGAAATACTCAGCCATTGTAAGACCTGTCAAAGCAATTCTATTTCTTGCTCCCGGTGGTTCGTTCATTTGACCATAGGTTAAGGCAACTTTATCCAAAACGCCCGATTCCTTCATTTCGTTATAAAGGTCGTTTCCCTCTCTTGTTCGCTCACCAACGCCCGCAAATACAGAGTAACCGCTGTGTTTGAAAGCAACATTGTGGATTAGCTCCATAATAATAACGGTTTTACCAACACCAGCACCGCCAAATAGACCAACTTTTCCACCTTTTGCATAAGGGGCTAGCAAATCAACAACTTTAATACCAGTTTCGAAAATTTCGCTTTTTGTGCTTTGGTTTTCAAAACTTGGCGGATCTCTATGGATTGACCAGCGAGTTTCGAAATTTTCTTCTTCGCCTTCGTCAATCAAATCGCCTGTAACATTAAAAATTCTACCTAAAACTTTTTCGCCAACCGGAACGCTAATAGGCGCACCAAGTGCAACTACTTCTAAGCCTCTTGTCAAACCATCGCTCATATCCATAGCAATCGTTCTAACGCGGTTATCGCCAAGATGACCTGCAACTTCTAGCACAAGTCGTCTAGCATCGCCTTCGACATCAAATTTAACTTCTAGGGCTTCGTTGATTTGTGGCAAATAATCTTTAAAATCCACATCAACAACAGGACCCATTACTTGTGAAATTATTCCTTTCATCTATTTTCCTTTCACTTATTTCTTTACTTCATTGATTCAACGCCACTGATGATTTCTATAAGCTCAGTGGTAATAGAACTTTGTCTTGCTTTGTTATACTCTAAATTCAGCTGTCTAACGCGCTCTTTTGCGTTATTTGTCGCATTTTCCATAGCGTTCATTCTAGCACTATGTTCGGCAGCTAGTGAATCTATCAAAGAGTAATACATGCTGTATTCTAAATACTTTTTGACAAGTTCATCTAATAATGCTTTTGCATTTTCATCAGGTTCAAATTCAACAGCAGAACCTAAATTTGCTAAATGCTTTTCATCAACAACGGGCGGTTCAATAGGAACAATATCGCTAACGCGAATTTCTTGCGAAATCATATTTTTGTATCCGTTATGAACCAAAATAACTTTGTCGGTTTCACCGGCTAAAAAGCTATCAACGGCTGATTTGATAATATTTTGTGCTTTTTCATAGGTAGGAGATGAGCTAACGCCGACATGCTTTTCTAAAAGCTCCATACCTTGAAAATTAAAGTATTCGATACCTTTTTTGCCAACACCACGCAAACGAATTTTAATTCCTTTGCTTTTATAAGTTTCAATCAAACTTTTTATTTTTTTGATTGTGTGAATATTAAATCCGCCACAAAGTCCCTTATCGGCAGTAACAAAAATAATATCAACTATTTTTGCTTCTTTTTTTGTATCGAAAATTTTATTATTTTGCACATCTGAGATATTATCAGAAATTTTAGCCGCAATCTCACTTAAAACCTCATTGATTTTAATCGCATAAGCGCTTGATTGAACAGCTGCATCTTTTGCTTTTTTAAGCTTTACATTAGACACAAGCTTCATCGCTTTTGTGGTTTTTTCAGTGTTTTTGACGCTTTTAATTTTTAACTTAATATCTTTCAAATTTGCCATAATTTAGCCTTACTGCGCTGAAAATGTTGCTTTAAAGTCATTTAATGCTTTTGCTAAACTTTCTTCTATATCTTTTTCCAAAGATTTTTTGGTTCTGATTTGTTCGAAAATTTCAGGATATTTAGCTTCTATAAACGGATAAAGCTCAGCTTCAAATTTACCGATTGCACTTGGCGCAACATCGTCCAAATAACCTTTGCTACCTGCAAAAATGATAACAATTTGATTTTCAACAGGAAGTGGGCTGTAAGGTGGTTGTTTTAGAACTTCAACCATTCTTTGACCACGATCAAGTTGTTTTCTACTGCTTTCGTCCAAATCACTTGCAAATTGAGCAAACGCTTGAAGTTCGCGGTATTGGGCAAGGTCAAGGCGAAGTGTGCCTGAAACTTTTTTAATCGCTTTGATTTGCGCTGAACCACCAACACGGCTAACTGAGAGACCAACATTGATTGCAGGGCGGATACCTGAGTTAAATAGACCTGATTCAAGGAAAATTTGTCCGTCGGTAATAGAAATAACATTTGTAGGGATATATGCCGAAACATCGCCTGCTTGTGTTTCGATGATAGGAAGCGCTGTTAGGCTACCAGCTCCTAGTGCATCGCTTAGCTTACTAGCTCTTTCAAGTAAGCGAGAGTGTAGATAAAAAACATCGCCTGGATAAGCTTCACGACCCGGTGGTCTTCTTAAAATCAATGACATTTCGCGGTAAGCAACAGCGTGTTTGCTTAAATCATCATAAATAATCAAAGCATGGCGTGAGTTATCTCTGAAATACTCGCCCATTGTGCAGCCTGAATATGGAGCAAGGTATTGAAGAGCAGCCGCTTCACTAGCATTAGCTGCAACTACGATAGTGTATTCCATAGCGCCGTATTCTTCTAGTTTTTTAACAACTTGTGCTACGGTTGATTGTTTTTGACCTACGGCAACATAGATACAGACGACATCTTGACCTTTTTGGTTGATGATAGTATCGACAGCAACCGTTGTTTTACCTGTTTGTCTATCGCCGATAATTAGCTCTCTTTGACCTCTACCGATTGGAACAAGGGCGTCGATTGCTTTAATACCTGTTTGAAGCGGCTCATGAACTGATTTTCTAGCCATAATGCCTTTTGCTTTTTCTTCAACGAATCTACTTTCGCTCGCTTCGATTGGTCCTTTGCCGTCGATTGGCTCACCAAGCGCATTTACAACGCGTCCTATCATAGCGTCCCCAACAGGAACTCTTAGAAGTTTGCCAAGTCTTTTTGCACTACTTCCTTCAACGATACCGGCTGTTTCGCCTAAGATAACAACACCGACACTGCTTTCTTCAAGGTTAAGAGCGATACCTTTTACGCCGTTATCGAACTCAACCATTTCGTTAGCCATAACATTTTTTAAGCCATAAACGCTGGCAACACCGTCGGCAACAGATACAACTTTACCTGTTTCTTCGACATCTACGCTTAGATCAAAGCTTTCAATTCGTTCTTTAATTATGCTACTAATTTCGTCTGCTTTAATTTTCGCACTCACGCTTTACTCCTTTAAATTGCTTTTAATATATATTCGCTCATTTTATTTTTTAATCTATCAATAGAAAAACTAATCTCAAAACCCAAATCTTCAACATCGATTTTAACGCCGTTGTAGTTAGCGATAACCGGCTCTAATTTGATGTTTGCACTGAATTTTTTCGAAATTTGCGCTTCAAGCTCTTTAAGTTTTGATTTTTCAATCTCTTTTGAAGAGTAAATTTTTCCGTAAAATTCGTTGTTTGCAGCTGCGATATTGCTTCGCAATCCTTCAAAAATTTGCGGAATTAAATTTATTCGTCTATTTTTTGCCAAAAGCTTTATCAAATTTGAAATTTTTTCATCTGGTTTTTTTATAAAAGACAAAATCAAATCAACTTTTGCATTATCTTTTATAGCAGGAGAGTTGATAATATCGTTAAATTTTTCAGTTTCAAAAGCCAAAGATAGAGATTTGAAAATTTCCAAAACGCCTTTTAGCTCATCTTGTTTATAGCTTTCTATTAAAGCTTTAACATATTTTTTAGCGGTATTGTCTATCATTACACAGCCTTTTTATGAACTATGTCGATAAGTTCATTTTGATCTAAATTTATGCTATTTTTGTCAAAAATTTCTTCTAAAATTTCATTTACGACATCTTTTTTCGCTTTTCTAGTTTCAAATTCTTTTTGCTCTTCGAACGCTTTTTGAAGTTGTTTTATCTCAAATTCGGTAGCATTTTTAACTTTTTCTTCTGCAAAAATTGCCTCTTTTTTGGCTGTTTCTACCAAAGAATCACCTTGAATTTTAGCAGTTGCTACATCTTTTTTAGCCTGTTCTTTTCGCTCTTTTGATTCTTTTAATAAATTTTGATTTGCTTCAAGTCTAGAAGCTATCGAATTTATTCTATTTTCATAAGCAGCCTTTAAAGGACCTTTTAGCAAATAATACATTATCCCAAAAAAGATCAAAAAGTTTATCGTTCTCCAAACTATGTCATAGTTTGTGCCATGTCCGTCTGCAAGAGCCAAAATCGGAAAAAGTGTTAAAAATATATATTTTTTCATTTTTTCTCCTTAAATCTTGGCAAGAGCGCTTTTAAGGCTACTCTTAAATTCAGGAATTTTATCTTGAAGATCTTTTTTAAGCTCAGTTTTTTCTTTACCAAGCTTTTCAACAAATTTGCCAAAATCGGCTTCTAACTCCGATTTTTTCGCCGCTATCACTGCTTCGGAATCTTCTTTTGCTTTATCCAAAGATAGCTGTTTGATTTTAGCTGCTTGTGATCTTGCTTCATCTAGAATTTTTGTTATCTCGACTCTATCAGAATCGATATCTAGCGCATTTTGCTTGGCTTCTTCGGCATCTTTTTGTATCATGGCTTCTCTGCTGTCCATAAAAGAAAGCAGTGGTTTATAAAGCATGATATTCAAAATGTAGATGAGCCCCAAAAATACGATAACAGTGAAGATCAGAGCAGGCAAACTAATTTCGAGCATTAACCCTCCTTATTAATTTTTACAAAATAAATTAATATTTTACAATATAAATTTAAAAATTTAGATTAAAAAATCAGTTTAACTTCTTAATAAATTCATCAATTTTTGAAATTTCATCAAATTCAACAGAAATTTTTCTATCTTTTATCTTTATTTTTCCAAATTTATCTAATTTTTCTTTCAATTCCAAAAGTTTTGGCTCAAAATTTTCAAATTTTTCAACCTTTTCTTTTGTCGATTTTTTATCTTTTTTATCTTTTATTTTTTTTACCAAATTCTCGGTTTCTCTAACGCTTAGTTTTTGCCCTGTTATCGTATTTAAAACCAAAATTTGATCTTTTTCATCAAGTCCTACTATGACCTTTGCATGACCTTGTGAAATTCTATCTTCGCTAATGGCGTTTTGAACTTCGCTAGTTAAGCTTAAAAGCCTTAAAGTATTAGTGATTTGTGTGCGCGATTTTTTGATGATTCCAGCCAATTCTTCTTGCGTGATTTTGTATTCATCAATCAACTCTTTGTATGAATTTGCAAGTTCAATAGGATTTAAATTCTCTCTTTGGATATTTTCGATTAGTGCTAATTCCCTTAAATTTTGTGAGCCAAAATCAGCAACTATGGCTTTGATATATTTTTCACCCAAAAGTTTTGTAGCACGAAATCTTCTCTCACCGGCAATCAACATATACTCATCATTTTTCGCAACAACGATTATAGGCTGGATAAGCCCGTGTCTAGCGATACTTTCGCTAAGCTCTTTTAAAGCATTTTCATCAAATTTTTTTCTTGGCTGATATGGATTTGGTTTGATTTTATCAATTTCGATTTCTAAAACTAAATCTTTTTTTCCGCTTTCTAGCTCTTTTGCGTAAGCATTTTCAACATCATCTAAAATGGCACCAAGTCCCCGTCCTAACGCACTCTTTTTTACTTTTGCCATATTTACTCCATAATCGAATTTGCCAAATCCTGATACGCAACGCTTCCTGATGATTTTATATCATATAAAATCACAGGTTTGCCGTAACTTGGACATTCTGCAAGTTTTACATTTCTAGGAATTATAACAAAGCCGTTTTCATCTCTGTCGCTTTTGAAAAGTTTATCTTCAAAATGCTCTTTAAGATTTGCTAAAACCTCTTTTGAAATATTGTTTTTGCTATACATTGTAGGCAAAAATCCTCTAAATTTAAGATTTGGATTTATGCTTTTTTTCACAATTTTAACAGTATTTAAAACCAAACTTAGCCCTTCAAGTGCCAAAAATTCACACTGAACAGGCACAATAACACTATCACTTGCACTTAGTGCATTTACGGTGATATTTCCCAAAGTAGGTGGCGAATCAATAATGATATAATCATATTTTGAAGAAATTTTGGCAATTTTCCTTTTTAAAATCATTTTACTATCTTTGTCATTGTCGGCAAATTCTTGCTCAATGCCAACTAGACCGATATTTGATGGAACTAAATGAAGTTCAGGAATTTCCGTTTCGAGCGTGATTTCAGATATTGTTTTTCTACCAGTTAAAACATGATAGATATTGAATTCATAATCACTTCTACTAAAACCAAGCCCTGTTGTCGTATTTGACTGCGGATCAAGATCGATTAGTAAAACTTTTTTTCCGACAATAGCCAAACTTGCCGCCAAATTTATCGCGGTTGTCGTCTTGCCGACACCGCCTTTTTGATTAGCAATTGTGATTACTTCACTCATCTTAAACTATACACCTTTTTGTTGTTTATTAGGATTGAACCGTCATCGCAAAGCACGGCATTCTCGAGAGATGCTATCTCGCACCCATTGTGGGTGCCGAATTTTTGCGACAAAGGGAATTCTAGCGAAAACTTGCTAAAAATTTGCTTCCATGAAGGTTTTTTTTCTAACATTTCAAAAAAGCCGTAAATTAGGCTATTTCGCTCTACTTTTATATCCAAAATCCCAGCAAATTCGGGCGCGTGAGCTAAATTTAAACCCATACCGCAGATAAAAATATTTTTGATTTTTGTTGTGATTACTCCGCCGATTTTTTTTTCGCTCAAATAAAAGTCATTTGGCCATTTTAGCCAAATTTTTGAACCTAAATTTGCCAAATACTCTTTCATCAAAAACGCAAAATAAATACTAGCCGAATTTATCGGTAAATCGCTTGGCAAGGCATTTTGGCTCACGCAAAATGAAAAATATAGATTTCCGCTCACGCTCTCCCACGCATTTCCCCTGCTCCCAAGCCCTGCACTTTGGGAATTTGCGACCAAACAATATGGCGGTTTGATAACGCCAAGCTTTAAATTTGAAATGATCCCAGTCTGCGTCGAATCGCAACTCTCAACAAATTCTATCGTCAATTTTCAGCCTTTTGCCGTTGATAAAATCATTTGCATTTAGCGGTTTTTTGCCTACTTCTTGGATTTTTGTGATTTCTAATTCGCCACCACACACAGCAATGACAAAACTATTTTTATTTATCACGACGATTTTTCCAAATTCGCTCTTACTATGAATTTTATCGCTAAATTTAGCCACTTCCAAAAGTTTTGTGCCGTCATCTAAAAAAATGTTTGGCCAAAAATCAAAAGCCCTAAATTTACGCAAAATTTCATCAATATCGTCGCTAAATTTAATCAAACCAAACTCTTTTTTTATTTTAGAACATTTGGTTGAGAGTGCGTGAATTTGGGAAATCGGAGCTAAATTTTCATAATTTTTTAGGATTTTTACTATTAAATTTGAAGCGATTTTTGCCATTTGATCAAAAATTTCGCTCGATTTTAAGTCCCTTATATCCAAAAACGAAAATCCGAGCATATCGCCGTCATCAAGCCCGGCACCCATTTTCATCGCCGTTACACCGCTAAATTTTTCACCACACAAAATCGCACTTTGAATCGGACTAGCACCACGGTATTTAGGCAGTATCGAAGCGTGTAAATTTATACAAGGCGCGATACCCAAAATATCGCTAGGCAAAATTTGCCCGTATGCTGCAACTACGATAAAATCAGGCTTAAAAGCACAAATTTGCTCTTTTATCCCGGCTTCTTTTAGCGAATTTGGCTGAAAAATAGGAATTTGCAAATTCTCATCAAGCAAAAATTGTTTTACGCTTGGCGGAGTTAAAATCTGCTTTCTGCCCACAGGCTTATCTGGCTGGGTAAAAACTGCGCAAATTTCAAATTTAGCCGCCAAAAGCCCCTTTAAAATCTGCGTCGCATAATCAGGCGTCCCCATAAAAACGATTTTCATTATTTTGCCTTTTTGCGAAAAATCGTGCCGCCCGTTTGTTTGCCATTAAGCAAAAATTCCTTTGCCACGCTCAAATCAAATCCACTTGCCAAAAACATCTCTTTGCCGTTTTCAAGCAAGAAATTTGCAGCTTTTAATTTTGTCGTAATGCCGCCCGTTCCCATTTTTGAACCTGCATTTTGTGGCACGGCAAGTTCATCAGGGCTTAAAAAATTTACTTCACTTCTAATTTTTGCGTCTTTACAAACGCTAGGATTTTTATCATAATATCCGTCAATATCGCTTAAAATCACGAGCAAATCAGCGCCAAAATAGTTTGCCACACCCGCACTTAGCCTGTCGTTATCACCAAAGACGATTTCTGCTATGCCTGTGGCGTCATTTTCATTTATAATAGGTAAAATTTTATTTTGCAAAAGTCCGTCGATTAGCCCTTTGGCGTAGTTTGTGCTTTTTCGTGAGTCAAAATCACTTGCAGTTAGTAAAATTTGCGCCGTCAAAATGCCAAATTTAGCCATTGATTTTTCGTAAATTTCCATCAAATACGGCTGTCCGATGGCTGCAAGCATTTGGCGATTTACCACAGAAGTTTTTTCGATATTTGATTTTATTCTTCCTGCATTTATCGCGCCTGAACTTACCAAAATAACTTCAAATTTACTCATTAATTGTGCCAAAAATTCGCATAAATTTGCGATTCTTGCCTGACTGATTTTGTTTTCATCGCTTAGGACATGAGAGCCCACTTTTATGACAACTCTTTTCATTTTTCGCCTTTTAAATTCTCTTTTAAAAGCTCGAAAAGAGCAAATTTTAGCTCTTTTATACCAAAATTTGTTACACTTGAAATCGGCATAACAAAATATGGTTTGCTTTTGTCAAATTCGTCTAAATTTTGCATTTTTTCAAAGCCAAATTCATTTAAAAATTCGCTCATAGTATCGTCCAAATTCTCACAAGCTTCGGCTTTTGTAAGTGCGATTGCAAAATTTCGCTCTGCTAAAATAGGTGAAAATTTAGCTAGCTCCGATTTTAGCGTGGAAAACTGTTCGCTAAGGCTTCGGTAATTTATTGTATCTAGCATAAAAAGCAAGATTTTTGTTCGCTCGATATGCCTTAAAAACTGGATTCCAAGCCCCTTGCCTTCACTTGCACCATCAATTATGCCCGGAATATCAGCCATTACAAAACTTGAAAACTCATCGACATTTACAATGCCAAGCTTTGGCGTAATCGTAGTAAATTCATAGTTTGCGATTTCGGGTTTTGCGTTTGATACGGTTGAGATGAGCGTAGATTTTCCGACATTTGGAAATCCCACAAGACCTACATCGGCGATGAGTTTTAGCTCCAAGCGAATATTTTTTTCTTCACCTGCTATACCCGGTTGCGCATAATCTGGGCGTTGATTTACCGAATTTTTAAAGTGCGTGTTGCCAAGACCGCCTTTTCCGCCTTTTAGCAAAAGTTTTGCTTCGCCGTCATTTAGCAAATCAAAAATAAGCTCTTTTGTTTCGTCATCATACACGGCAGTTCCCGGCGGCACGATAAGATACAACGCTTCACCGCTTTTACCCGTTTTTTTGCGACCCTCTCCTGGTGCGCCGTTTTCAGCCTTAAATTTGGTTTTTCCTTTGTAAAATGAAAGCGTGTGCGTATTTTTGTCGGCTTTTACATAAACATCGCCGCCTCTTCCGCCGTCCCCGCCATCTGGACCACCTAAAATGACAAATTTTTCCCGTCTGAAACTAACGCAACCCGCGCCGCCTTTTCCCGAAGTTACACTAAATTTTACATTATCGACAAACATTTTGTTTGACCTTGAATTATTTTAAGAAGAAAGGTCGCCCAAATTCGGGCAACCACGAAGTTTTAAGCCGCAGGATAAACTGAGACTTTTTTTCTGTTTTTGTCTTTGCGTTCGAATTTAACAAAGCCGTCAATCAAAGCAAAAATCGTATGATCTACGCCCATACCGACATTGTTGCCCGGATGCGTAGCAGTGCCTCTTTGGCGGATGATGATATTTCCCGCTCTAACAAACTCGCCGCCGAATTTTTTCACACCTAGTCGGCGTCCGATAGAATCACGGTTATTTTGGGTTGAACCTTGACCTTTTTTGTGTGCCATTTTTTACTCCTTAGGCGTTTATGCTTACGACTTTGACGCGAGTGTATTGGCGTCTGAAACCGCGTTTTACTTTTGAGTCTTTTCTTCTGCGTTTTTTGAAGATTACGACTTTTTTGTCCTTACCTTCATTTACCACTTCTAAGACAACTTTTGCACCCTTAACAAATGGTGCGCCTACCTTTAATTCGCCGTCGTTGATAGCCAAAACTTCGCTAACTTCGACTTTGCTTTTTGGCTCAGCAGCAAAATGATCTAGATTTAGGTAATTACCTTCTTCTACTTTGTATTGCTTGCCGCCGTTTTTGATGATAGCATACATCAAGCTTTCCTTTAAATTTGGTAGTCCAAAAAGGCATTTTAAATTTACAAATTTAAAAATTTACGGAGCCGTTTTTGGTTGTAAAAGGTGGATTATACTGAAAAAATTATAAATTTAAGCTTATGTTTTGCGTATTTCAAATTGAACTACATTGCCTTAAATTCCCCATACCTTACGAATTAAAGCGTAAATTTGAGTAATTCCTGCGCTCACTACCGACAAAGGTAGCTTCGCTTGAAATTACTCAAATTTACGCTTTACTACGCCCACTCTGTCTTGAATATTTTATATAAAAAGTAGATATTTTCTAAATTTAAACAATAAAAAAGCTCGTTCGAAAAATTCGAACGAGCCAAAAGGAGAATTTATCAAAATCAAAACTTATTAGTAGTCAAGTTCTGGTTTTGGTGTAGCATCTGTTCTAGCTGGCAATACTGGGTATTTTAGAGCTGACTCAGGTAGTTTTCCGCTTAGAGCGTTGAAGAAAGTAACGATTTTGTTTGCTTCATCATCGCTGATTTCGATACCAAGTTGAACGCTACCCATTGCTTTAACAGCGTCTTTTAGTGACCAGATTGCGCCATTGTGGAAATATGGAGCTGTATCAACAATATTTCTTAGAACTGGTGCTTTAACCATACCGTTAGCATCGCCTTTGAAATCGCCAACATTAGCGAATTCGTATTTGCCTGCTACTTCGAACGGTTGCATTGTGCCACCTAGGTTGATTCCGTTATGGCAAGTTGCACAACCTTTATCGATAAATGTTTTTAGACCTTCTTTTTCTGTTGCGCTAAGAGCGTTTGCATCGCCGTTTAGGAAATCATCATATCTTGACGGAGTTACAAGAGTTCTTTCAAAAATTCCTACTGTTGTAGCAAATAAATCAAATGTAACTTTTGTATTTTCACCATAAGCTTCTTTGAATTCTTTAACATAGCCAGGAATTGAATTTAATAGTTGTTCTACACTCTCAGGAGTTGCAGCCATTTCAGGTGCTGCTGTTGCTGGACCTGCTGCTTGTTCAGCTAGGTGAGCTGCACGACCATCCCAGAATTGTGCTGAGTTAAATACTGAGTTTAGTGTTGTAGGTGCATTTATATGGTGTGGGTTTGGAGTCCATTTGTGACCTGTTGAAGCAGGAACACCGTCAGTTCCACCGATTGCCAAGTTGTGGCAGGTATTACAGCTAATGATGCCGCTTCTTGAAATTCTTGGGTCAAAATACAATTTTTTACCAAGTTCAACTCTTTTTTCAGTTGTTGGGAATTCTTTTGCATCTGGCGCAGAAGCTTCGGCAAGTTTAGCTATTTCAGCCGGGCTTTTTGGAAGTGCTACCAAACCGCTATCTTTGGCTAATTTTGCCAAATCATCAGCTGCAAACATAGTGCTTGCAACAACTACTGAACTAAGCAATAAAAATTTCATTTTCATTACGCTCTCCTTAAATAAATTGTAATCAAATTATAAATTTTACTAAATAAAATTTCGCTTAAAAATTTAAACAAATTGATAAATTTTATCTACAAAATTAAAATATTAAATAAGAAGAATTAACTCCTATTTTAGGCAAATTTATTTAAAAATAATTTTAAATTTGCTACCATAACGGAGTATTTTTTTGTGTAAGGAAAGTTTTATGAAAAAAGTATTGTTTTTAGTCTGCATTATGGCGTTTTTTGGCGGTTGCGGTTACTCAAACTGGAATATCAATAACCAACCTACAACTCAAAACGGTCAAAATACTCAAACTCCGGACATAGTCCAAGAACCGGTAAAACCCGAAGACACCATGCAAGATGGTCAAACTATCGGTGGAACACAAATTGAAATCGAACAACCGCAAGATAGAGAAAATATGTTTCATATAAATACGGTTGTATCGACTTGGGGACGCCCTGATAACGCATTTATCGACGATGATAATATTAAACATTACATCTGGAAAAACTGCAAAGATACAGGCGTTTATAGAGAGCAATGTGTCGGGGAAGATTGCAAACAAGTGCCTGTGCGAAACTGCTGTGATAGAGATCTTATAACAGATGATGAAGGTTATGTTATCAACCTAAAAGAAGCTGTCGCAAAATGCATATAAAAATTTAAATATCTATGTGTGTAAAATCTACACACATAGATTTCTTTGTTTTATCCAAATTTCATCAAATTTACTTTTTGTCAAAATTTATACAAAAATTTAATAAATTATAAATAAATTCGCTATAATCACAAAGTTTATTTTTCAAAAAAAGGACAACAATGCAAAATTCACACAAAAGTTTTACCAGTCGTTGGGCTTTTATACTAGCTTGTGTAGGCTCGGCTGTGGGCATGGCAAATGTCTGGGGCTTCCCGTATAAACTCGGCGCAAACGGCGGCGGGGCGTTTTTGTTGATCTACATATTTTTTATCGCTCTATTTTCTTATGTCGCTCTCTCAGCCGAATACGCTATCGGCAGACGCGCAAGAACAGGCACTCTTGGCTCTTATGAATATGCTTGGAATTCTCGCCGTCTTGGCGTTATCGGCAAAATTTTAGGTTGGCTTCCGCTAGCAGGATCAATGTGTATCGCTATCGGATACGCTGTCATCATCGCTTATGTGCTAAAAGCCCTTACTCAGGCGATCACCGGCTCGTTAATGAGCGTTGATACCAACACTTGGTTTGCTTCGTTTGCTTTTAGTCCGTATTCTGTCATTCCATACCATTTCATCGTAGTTGCAGGGACTTTACTAACGCTGTTTTTTGGGGCAAAAAGTATCGAAAAAACAAACAAAATTATGATGCCGTTATTTTTTATTTTGTTTGCGATCTTAGCAGTGCGTGTGGCGACACTGGATGGCTCAGGAGCCGGATATAAATTTATGGCAAGTGCCGATTGGAGCAAACTTAGTGATTATAATGTCTGGGTTACGGCTATGGGACAGGCGTTTTTCTCGCTCTCGATTACGGGTTCAGGAATGCTAGTTTATGGTGCGTATCTATCCAAAAAAGAAGATATAGTCGATTCTGCTAAGAAAACGGCGTTTTTTGATACCATTGCAGCTCTTGTAGCAGCGTTTGTAATGATACCTGCGCTTTTTGCTTATAATATGGATCAAGCAGCAGGTCCGGGTCTTCTTTTTGTAACCTTGCCAAAAATTTTGCAAGATATGCCGGGCGGTCAAATTTTTGCCATTATTTTATTTACGGCTGTTATTTTTGGCGGAATTTCATCTTTGCAAAATATGTTCGAAGCGGTTGCCGAATCTGTGCTTCATAAATTTCCAAATTTAAAAAGAAGCTGGGTTTTAATCGCTCTTTGCGTGATTTGCTTTGGATTTGGCGTAAATATGGAAACAATCGCACCGACAGCAGAAATCGCAGCTGCAAGCAGTGCATTTACCATAAATACCACAAACTGGGGACCTTGGATGGACTTAGTGTCGATTTATATTATCCCAATTGGTGCTGTTTTGGGTGCGATTTCATGGTTTTGGATACTTAAAAAAGAAGAATTACTCGATGAAATCAACACAGGAAGCAAGAAAAAATACGGCAATGCGTGGTATTATATAGGTAGATTTGTTTATGTGCCGTTGGCGTTGGTTTTGTGCTTGATAGCACTAATAAACCATGTAGCGTTTTAAAATTCCCCATATCGGAATTATTTAATGAGATTTTTTAGCACTTGCTTCGTCGATAGGCAAAACAGCCTTATCTCCTTGCAAGTGCCTAAAAATCTCAATAACTAATCACAATCTGTCTTGAATATTTTAGAATATCATACTAAATCGTCGACATTAGAATTTTAAATTTGCTTTTTCGTATAATTATCATTATGAGAATTTTTGTTATTCTAAGCCTTCCATTGTCATTGCGAGTTTTTTTGCAGAAAAAACGAAGCAATCGCCAGTGGTTAAATTTAGAATTTGGTTGTTTTTATTCCGCAAATTTGCAAATTCTAATTTAAAAAAATCCTGCTAAAAAGCAGGATTTATGAAATCATATTTGAGTTTTTAAGCACGACTAGATGAGTTTTTTCGCCATGTTTTAGCACTACGGCAAGTTTATTATCGTCTATTTTTTTGGTTAAAACGACTTTTATTTCATCGCCAAAATTTTCGCTATCGTCGCTTTCTTCTTCTAAAATTTTTGAAATTTTGCTTGATTTATTGTTATTTTCTTCAAATTTTTCTTGCGGTTTTTCAGAAATAAATTCAGGCTCATCATCGTTTAAATTTGGTTCTTCTTTATACTCAAATTCGCTAAATTCGGCTTCTTTTTTCTCGAAATTTAAGTCATCAAAAATTTCAAATTTCTCATTTGACTTAAACGCAACACTTTCGTCTTTGACCTCATCAAATTTAGCCATAGTTGCGTTATTATCGATATTTTCAAATGCGTCCCAAGTATCATCAACGCTTTTTTTAGGTTTTTTTCGTGCAAATTTTTTTGTCAAAAAATAGACCAAAACAAGCAAAACCAAAACGCAAAGTATCATTATAAACGGCGTAAAATTCGTCTTTTCTTTTTCGCCATTTTCGTTTTGAGTTAGTGAAATTGGCTTTTGGTTTGGATCGCTCACACGCAAAGTAAGCGAAAGTTTATCTTTTTGCACAGCTTCGATATTTAGTTTAGCGCCGTTTATAAAGATAACATGCGTGGCATTTGGGTGCGGAACGATTTCAAATTCGCTTAAAATCGGCGAATTTATAGAAATTGTAGATTTTTCTTCGCTTGTTACACCCTTTAAAACGATAACCAAATTCTCGCCTTCGCGCCTTGTAATATCAGGCTTATAAGCGCTATCAAAAGACAAAACTATATCGATATTATCTTGCTTATCGAAAAATTCATAATTCATAAGGCTAACGCCAAAGCTAAAACTCGCAAACGCTAAAACTGCAAAAATAATCTTTTTCATAAATTCACTCACTCTGCAAAAAGTTTGTCAATTTCGCCAATAAGCTCTTTGCCGTCAAATTTAGAACAAAGCTCGACTATGCTCGTGCCGATTATCGCGCCGTCTGCGTAAGATTTGGCAAGGCGAACATCTTCGTTTGTGCGAATTCCAAAACCAAGCGCGATAGGCAAATCGCTCATCTTATGCAAATCTCTAACCATATTTTTGTTTCGTTCCAACGGGCTTTGCTTTGTGCCTGTAACGCCAAGAGCACCGATAGCGTAGATAAAACCAGACGAGCGAGTTAGCAAGCGTGGCGCTCTGTGTTCGCTAGTAATGCTAATAAGCGGTATCAAAGCAATGCCATTTTCTTGGCAAAGATTAAAAATTTCTTCGTTTTCTTCGTAAGGCAAATCAGGTATGATTAAGCCTGAAATCCCAACTTCCTTGCTTTTTGCGACAAATTTTTCAACGCCGTAAGCAAAAATCAGATTATAATAAACCAAAAAAACAAGTGCTTTATCTGTTTTTACAGCACCCAAAATATCAAACACCGTATCGGTCGTAACACCGCTATGCACGGCTTTAAAACTAGCTTCTGATATAGTTTTTCCATCAGCTATCGGGTCAGAATACGGAATTCCGACTTCCAAAATATCAAGTTTGCTATCATTTAAATTTGAAATCAGCTCTTTTGTATGCTCTACACTTGGGAAACCTGCGACTATGTAGCCGATGTTTGCCTTTTTATTATCAAATGCTTTTTTTATCTTATCCATAAATCGTTCCTTTTTTGTAGTTCATAACGGTATTCATATCTTTATCGCCCCTACCGCTTACATTTACTACGATTGTTTTTCGCTCATTTAGGCTAGGACAGAGTTTTTCCAAATATGCCAAAGCGTGAGAGCTTTCAATAGCAGGAATAATGCCTTCTAAACGAGAAAGCAGTTTTAAGGCATTTACGCACTCATCGTCCGTTACAGCAGCATACTGCGCTCTTTTAATATCAAGCAAATGAGCGTGCTCCGGACCAACGCCCGGATAATCAAGCCCTGCTGAAATGCTATGAACCGGATCAATCCGTCCGTAAATATCTTGCAAAACGATAGTTTTCATGCCGTGGATTATACCAGGACTTCCTTTTGTCATGGTCGCAGCGTGATACGGCGTATCTATGCCAAGTCCTGCTGCTTCAACGCCGATCAAATTTACGCTTTCATCATCTAAAAAACCGCTAAAAATGCCGATTGCGTTACTTCCGCCGCCCACACAGGCGATGACATAGTCAGCCTTAACGCCCTTTTCTTTAAGTTGCGCTTTGGCTTCTGTGCCGATTACGCTTTGGAAGTCTTTTACCATTTTTGGATACGGGTGCGGACCCACAGCTGAACCGATGACATAAAATACCTCTTCAATCTCATTTACCCACGCTTGAATTGCCGCTGTTGTGGCTTCTTTTAGCGTTTTTAAGCCATCACCAATGGTAACCAAATTTGCACCCAAAAGTCGCATACGAAAAGCATTTAGCTGTTGTCTAGCGGCGTCACATTCGCCCATATAAATGCTACATTCTAGCCCTAGAAGTGCTGCTGCTGTGGCGGTAGCTACGCCATGCTGACCTGCTCCTGTTTCAGCAATGACTTTTTTCTTACCCATTTTTTTTGCTAAAAGTGCCTGAGCTAGGGCATTATTGATTTTATGTGCGCCTGTGTGATTTAAATCTTCACGTTTTAAGTAAATGTCGTGTCCGTAGTGTTCGCTTAGGCGTTTTGCGTAGTAAAGCGGGCTTGGGCGACCTGCGTATTCGCGTAAAAGATAGTCAAGCTCATCTCTAAATTCTTTCGTCATCGCAATGGTGTTGTAAGCTTCTTCAAGCTCTTCGAGCGCAAACATCGCAGTTTCAGGGACAAACTGACCGCCAAATTTGCCAAAATATGCTTTTGTATTCATTTTTTGCCTTAAAATAAAAATTTGCCGATTATATCTAAAATAGCGTTAAAAGTTGCTTTGAAATTTACGCCTTGTTTCGTGCGGTAGCGAAATTTACAAATTTACAAACTTTGTGAATTTAAACTTTTTTGCTTTGTAAAATGCTGTTTATAAAAATTCACAAATTTTTACTTGAATTTATGAATTTAAGTTTTTAAAATCTGCTTCTGCCTTGTCTAGTTCTGCTTTCGCAATACTTTCTCTACTCATCTGAGTCTCATTTAATTAAAATGTTTATCAAATTTTTATTATTATGCCTAACTTTCTATCAAGGTATATATGTTTTAGACAGTCTATCAATGTCTATATCCTTTTGCAAAAAATACTTTTTAACTTCTTTATAAATTTCGTCGTTGTATAAATAAATCATAAAATATTTCATTGATAAAAATGCATTATATGGAAGCGGTCTTTCATAAGACGCAAATTTAGCAATCCTAATAAAAGGAAATACTTTAAAACCCTTTAAATTCCTGTTTAAGAATATATAAAAACATAGTTTAATTAAAAAATTTGCAAAATAAATCGATACAATAAGTATAAACCCTACAATGGTAAGCGAAATAAAAATGCCAAAACAAATTGTAGCTATCGTTATAAACGCACTAAATGCGTCTATATCTTTTCCAGCAAGAAAAAATGGTCTTACTAAATCATCATATACTATTTTATGTTGTCTTTTAAGTTTTCCGTCATCATAAAATTCTATATATTTATTTGTGAATTTTATTGTATGGTCTTTGTGTTTTAATTTGTAAATAATATAAATTACGATAATACAAGCCATAAGCAATAAACCAAATTGTAGATACTCATTTCTTACACCCAATATATCACTGCCTTTAAAAATACTCATAAATATCCAAAAAAATAGACCCCCAAAGTAAAGTGAGCCAAGAAATAATGTTTTAACAAAAAACCACTCATAGCTTTTTATAATAAGTGGATTTTCATCATAATCCCTAAAATTTGGATCGGTTTGTTTTTTGTTTTCTAGCCATTGTTGATATTTAGCTTCTTTTGTTTGTGCTTTTTGAATTTTCATTTCAGCATTTTTAGCCATTTGTTCGGCTTTTTCTCTCATTATTTTTTCGTTATTCAAATTTAATCCTTTTAAATTTTCCGTCATTGCGAGACCACGAAGTGGTCGTGGCAATCCAGTCAAACAGCGAAAGCTGTTTTTAAAATCAAACATTGTTTAATTCTCTGGATTGACTTCGCTGTCGCTCGTCCAAACCTGCTTCGTGCTACGCACTCGCATCGCTACGCTTGTTTTGCTTCGAACTTTTCGGCTCTTACAATGACAAATTAAACAAATTGGCAAATTTAAATCTAGTTTGTTAAACTTAAATTTGAAAATAATCACAATCTAAGCAACGGCGATTATTTTTAAAATTTGCGTGATTTTTTCTGGGTCTTTTATGCCTTGCTTGTTTTCGACTTTGCTATTTATGTCAAGGCAAAAAGCCCCTAAATTTAAGGCTTCTTTCAGATTTTCTGCGCCGATACCACCTGCTAGGATAAATGGAATTTGCAGATTTTTTAGCATTTTCCACTCGAAGCTTTCGCCGTTTCCGCCCATTTTTTCGCCTTTGTAATCAAACAAAATTTTATCATAGTTCAAATTTTTTAAATTTGGAATTTCATCTTTTACACGCACGACCTGCCACGCTTCTACGCCGATATTTGCTAGATTTTGCTTTAAATTCGGCGAAATTTCTTTATAAATTTGCGCCACGCTTAAATTTGCAAATTTGCAAATTTGCAAAATTTCATCATCGCTCGTATCGGTAAAAACGCCGACGCTTTTTCGACCAAATTCACGCACCAAATTTGAAATTTCTTTTGCTATTTCGGGCGTTACTTTTCGCTTACTTTCGGCAAAAATTAAACCCAAAAAATCCACTCTAACGCCACTAAATTCGCACTCTAAAACGCTTTTTGCTTCGGCTAAATTTTTAATCCCGCAAATTTTGATTTTTGTTCTTGCAACGCCCATTTTCACGCCTTTTTGACGATATACAGATACTCGGTTACATGCAAATTTCGGTTTCGCAAGTTCCTTGAAGCACGATACGCAGGGTATTTTATCTCGATTTTTCCCACTTTACCGATGAGAGCAAGATTTTTTAAAAACTCATCTTCGCTGATGAAGCCTTCTGAATTAAACGAGATTATCAAATATTTTGCCCTAAATTCAGCCAAAAGCGTGAAAAATTCATCTGCGGCACGAGATTTTTTGTTGTAATTCGAGCGGTTCCAGCCGTTTGGGATACCGCTAACTTCGCTTAGATCCCCTAAATTTGGTGCTTTAAAATCAGCGATTAAATTTAGCATAAAATAATTCGAGCCGTAAGGGTGCTGGTTATACGGCGGGTCAAAATACGCTATATCCACGCTTGGAGCGAGTTTGCTAAACTCGTAAGCATCGCTTTGGAAAACCTGAAAATCGCTTGTGAAATTTGAAAAAACCGGCATTGGAAGTGAAATCTCACCCAAAATGCGAGATAGCGCATTTTCGCCACTACCGCCAAATTTCCCCACGCCGTTTTTGTCCTTGTAAAAGCCTTTAAAAACGCCGCCTGTGTTTGAGTGGATACTAGCTTCGCTTAGAAGTGGAGCGATGAAGTATTTTTGAAACTCACTTGGAATTTGGCTGATTGCGGTGCGCAAACCCCCCAAAATAAGGGCATTTTGGCGTGAGTAAAAAACCCTTTCGCCTTTTTTGATTTTTTCATCGTCTTTTGGGGCGTAAAGTTCGCTGATAAAGCTCTCGCAAGGCTTAAAATTCGCTAAAATCATGCTGTGAAATTTAGCTAAATTTGCTTTCAATTCAGGCGTTAAATTCTCCAAATAGCACGAATTTATGATGAAAGAGTATTTTTCCAAATCATTTGCCAATACCAAATTTGAGTGCGCTTTGGCAAACCTTGCCACCACGCCACTGCCGCTGAAAACATCGGCAAAAACGATTTTTTCAACGCCCAAATTTGCTTTAATGTCCGTTATAACGCCATTTATCGCCCCCAAAAGTGAGCGTTTGTTTCCTAGATAGCTAATAAGTTGTTCGCCTAGATAGCTTTCGTTTTCTTTTAAATTTGCCATAAAATCTCTTTATCTACATTTTATATTTTTTGGTAAAATACCCCAAAAGGTTCCTAGCCATTGACAAGACTTCAAGGAAGGCTTCTGTAAGGATAGATGGCTAGGTCGCTTAATAAAACTTCTCATCTCTATCCTTTGTTAGCACTTCTTCGTCTAAAATGTATCGTTTTATCATAAAAACTTTCATCGCTTTTTTTATATTTTCTAAAAACAGCCCAATTTATATAATCAACAATCTGCAAATTTACCCACCTACTTCCCAGTGTCCGTTTTTGTCCGCTCCAATACGCCTGATAAGTCCATTTTCTTGAAGTTTTTTCATATTTTCTTTAATGCTTTTGAGCGAAATTTTTACGATATTTACAAGCTGGGCTTGGGTTATGTGCGGGTTTTCTTTTATCATTTCAATGATTTTTTGTTGATTTGCAGTTACTTTTACAGGCACTTTTGTAGTAACCTTTTTTTGCATTAAAATTTGTTTTTTTATCTCTTGCAAAATAAGTTTTAGCATAAATTCGATAAATTGTGTGCTGTCTGCGTTTTTGTCGCTTATGCCTAAGACTTTGTAATATTGGGCTTGATTTTCTTTAATCAAGCTTTCGACAGGCAACCATGCAAAAATGCTTTTCCATTCTTTTAAAATCGCTGTTTGCCAAAGTCTGCCTATCCTGCCATTGCCGTCATCAAAAGGGTGAATAAATTCAAATTCATAGTGAAAAACACTTGATTTTATCAACGGATGAAAATCGCTTGATTTTAGCCACTTAAATAAATCTGCCATAAGATTTGCCACTCGCTCAGACGGCGGTGCTAAATGAACCACTTCTTTGCCATCAAAAACGCCAACGCCGCCTGTGCGATATTTGCCGTTTGTTTTGACAAGATCGCTCATCATCAAGCGATGTGCTTTGAGCAAGTCTTTTTCTTCATAAGGGTTTAACTCTAAAAGAAGATCATAAACATCAAGTGCATTTTTGACTTCTTGGATTTCTTTTGGGTCGCCAAGCACTCGTTTGCCGTCGATAATCGCCGTGATTTGCTCGATACTCAAAGAATTATTTTCTATCGCCAAAGAAGCTTGGATGGTCTTTATACGATTGTTTTTGCGTAATTTTATATGTAAAGGATTTTCGTTTAAAGCAGTTAAAGCTCCGATTTTTTCGGAAATTTCAGAAATTAAATTGATTATTTTTGTAGTTACGGTAAATGGCGGTTTGTAACTCATTTTCATCCTTTTATTTTTAATCTCTACTTTAAAACTGCTTTATTTGTGGCATTATAGCTAATATTGCTTTCAAATTTGACTAAATTTGACAAGCTTAAATTTAGTCAAATTTACAAACTCGCCAAATTTGAGTGAAATTATTTAAAATTTGCAATATAATTTTGATAAAATTCCCACACTTTGCCACTATCAAGGGCATTTTCGATTATCTCTTTGGCCTGCGTTGGGCTTTTTGCAAAGTCAGCCGCATACAAAGCAAACATCGCATTTAGCACGACAATGTCTCGTTTAGGTCCTTTTAACTCGCCTTTTATCGTGCTTTTAAAAATTTCAGCATTAAATTTGCTATCCCCGCCCTCGATGTCGGTGTGAAAGGCGCGGTTAAAGCCAAATTGCTCAGGCGTGATTTTATACTCGATGATTTTCTCGCCCCGCACTTCATGCACGAGCGTCTCATCACACAGCGTGATCTCGTCCATGCCGTCCATACCATGCACGACTAGGGCGTGCTTTCGACCTAGTTTTTGCAAGGTTTGCGCTATAAGCTCATTTACTTCTTCGTGGTAGTTGCCTACGACTTGGTTCGAAAGGGTCAAATTTGGATTTAGCAAAGGTCCTAAAATATTAAAGAAAGTGCCGATTTTAAGGCGAGTTCGTGCTTCTTTGACTTCGGCTGTAACCTTGTGAAAAAACGGCGCATGGAAAAACGCCAAATTCGTTTTATCCATTAAAGTTCTTAGTTTTGCCAAATCGCTTTCAAGCGGAACGCCCAAAGCTTCAAAGATATTACTCGATCCACTTTTGCTTGATACTGCGCTGTTGCCGTGTTTGCCGACCCTAACACCAAGAGAAGCGAGTATAAACGCGCAGGTCGTGGAGATATTTATCGTTTTTAGCGCATCTCCGCCGGTGCCTACGATGTCAAGCATAGGCTTATCATCGCTGTAAGTTTTGGAGTATTTCAAAACGCTTCGCACAAGCGCGCTTAGGCTATCTGGGTAAAGCGATTTTTCGCTAATTAGCACGAGCAAACCAGCTAGTTGGACAATGTCATAGTCTTTTGCCATAACGGCACTAAAAATCTCTTCATAATCGCCGCCTTCGAGCGGATAGCCCTTTTGTAGCTTTATCATAAACGGGGCAAAATTGCTCACTTTTTTCTCCTTGATTTGGGGTTTGTTTAAATTTACAAAATTTTCAATGATTTTTTTGCCATACTGCGTAAAATAGCTCTCCGGGTGAAACTGAATGCCGTAAATTTCGCGTTCTTTGTGCTTCATAGCCATTATGACGCCGTCTTCGCTCACGGCTGAAATCTCCAAATTTTCGGGCAACTCATCTACATAAAGCGAGTGATAGCGCATAACTTCAAATTTGCTAGGTAAGCCTGCCAAAACGGCATTTTCGCCCACTACGCGAATTTCGCTAGTTTTGCCGTGTTTTGGCACTTCTAGCGTTTTTATTTTCGCGCCAAAGCTTAATCCTATGGCTTGGTGTCCCAAACACACGCCTAAAATGGGTATGCCTAAATTTGCCTTTAAAATTTCTAGGCAAATTCCGCTGTCTTTTGGGTGTTTTGGACCGGGGCTTAAAATAATCTTGCTTGGCGATAAAAATTTAATCGCTTCAAGCGTGATTTCGTCATTTCGTTTGCAAACTATCTCTTCATCAGTAGTTTCAAGCACATATTGATATATGTTAAATACGAAACTATCGTAGTTATCAATCATTAAAATCATTGCATTTCCTTGCAGGTTTTTTCAAAAATTTTTAGGCAAGATTTGCGTTTGTTGCAGATTTCGGCGTATTCGTTTTCAAACACGCTATCAAAAACTTGCCCGTATCCAGCACCTACGAAAACATCGCTAAATTCAGGGTTTGCCCTGTCGCGCACGAAAATAGCCGAACGGATTAAAATCGCCATTTGCAAATCGCCGTTAAAATGCCAAAAGCCAATCCCGCCACCATAAATCCCCCTAGCGTGGCTTTCTAGCTCATTTATGATTTGCATAGCGCGAATTTTTGGGCTTCCGCTAAGTGTGCCAGCAGGAAAAACCACGCCCAAAACATCAAAATTATCCTTGCTTTCGTCCTTTATGCCACGCACATCGCTAACTATATGCATAACGCTTTCAAAAAACTGCACATGGGCTAAATTTCGCACTTTCACGCTTCCTTTTTTGGCAAATTTGCCAATGTCGTTTCGCGCCAAATCAACTAGCATTTTGTGTTCGCTCATCTCTTTTTCATCGCCTAAAAGGTCGTTTTTCAATGCTTCATCTTCGTTTGCGTCCTTGCCGCGTGGCCTTGTTCCAGCTATGGGAGCGACAAAAATTTCGTTATTTCTGATTTGAAGCACGAGCTCAGGGGAGCTTCCAGCCACCACGCCGTAAGGTGTCGGGAAAAAATACATATAGTGGCTTGGATTTTGGCGTTTTAAAATTTCATAAAACTCCAAAGGGTCTAAATTTGAGTAAATTTGCAGTGTTTGAGACGGCACGACCTGAAAAATATCGCCACTTTTGATATACTCTTTTGCCTTATCAAAAATACGCTTGGCATCCTTTTTTTCGGCGTTTAAATCGGTTTTGATTTTATAGAGTTTTTCAAAATTCGGCGCGGTATCGCCTGAATTTTCCAAATTTTCAAAATATTTTCCCTCTCCGTAAAAGCTGTAAATTTTGCTTTGTTTGTCGTAGTGCAGATACGCCCTTGCGTTTGCGTAAAAATATGTCGGAAAGTCGTAAAGACGGGGCTTAATATCTCCCAAGCGTTCAAATTTATAAACTGCTTCGTAGCTTAGCACTCCAAAAAGCCCTGCAAATTCGCAAATTTGGGTGGTGTTTTGCAAGGCAAATTTGAGTTTGTCAAGGTCATCGCCTTGCAAATATTCGCAGTCAATGCCGATGATGATTTGTCCGCCGTCTTCGGCGAGATAGGAGTTTGGAAACCTAGATAAAATATTTTTGAAATAAAAAATCGGATCTTTTAAAAACATGGTGCCTTCTTTAAAATTTAAAGAAAAAATTATATAAAAAATGCACTTTGAAAAAGTTAAAAAATTTAGTGTTGAAAATTTAGCTTTTTTTTAATAAAATTTGTTTTTTAAGGGGCTAAAATGAGCGAATTTGTTTTATATATTTTGCCGTTTTTTGGCATTTTGGTCGGTTTTATTTCAGGTTTTTTTGGCATAGGCGGCGGCTTGATTGTGGTGCCTGTAATGCTTGCTTTTGGATATGATATAAAAACAGCTGTTGGAATTTCCATCATGCAAATGCTTTTTAGCGCCATTTTTGGCTCTTATATCAACTACAAAAGCGGAAAACTTCGCCTTGATAATGGCATTTTTGTGGGTGTCGGGGGACTTTGCGGAGCTTCCTTGTCTGGCTTTATCGTCAAATACACGCCTGAAATCGTCCTTGAAATTGGGCTTTTGGCTACAATTTTTATCGCACTTTTTAAACTTTTTAAGACAAATGTAGCAGCCGAGCCAAAAAGCGTTTCAAATTCCTTGCTTTTTGTAATCGGCTTTTGTATCGGTGCCGTTGCCATTAGTATGGGCGTTGGCGGAGCTATTTTCTTAACTCCGATTTTGGTTGGTTTCCTTGGCGTGGATATTAAAAAAGCCGTATCCATGAGCCTATTTTTCGTTATTTTTAGCTCATTTAGTGGATTTTTAAGTATGGCATATAACGGAAATATTCACTACTTAGAAGGCGCTTTGCTAGGGCTTGGTGGGCTAGTTGGGGTTTATTTTGGCACAAAAAGTTCGCATAAAATCAGCAAAGAAGAGCAGAAAAAGTGGTTTTTAGTGTTGTATGTAGTGATGATTTTGCTTACCTTGAAAAAGATTTTTGCGATTGATTTGGGGCTATTTTAATTCCCCATACTTGAACGGATTAAAGCCCAAATTTGAGCAATTCCTACGCTTATTACCGTACAAAGGTAACTTCGCTTGAAATTACTCAAATTTGGGCTTTACTACGCCTACTCTGTCTTGAATATTTTGTCATAGAATTGAAGTTGCTTCTAATTCTAAATTTGATCGTGTTATGCCGACGATTTTTTGAGTTGTGAAGCAAATTTCGACTGAGATAAGGCTGTTTGCCTATCGAAGGAGAAATTTGCAAACTCTCAAAAAAGCTAGGCTGAATTCAATGGATAAAATTTAAAAAAGCTCGGATAAAATCCGAGCTTTTGGTGCTACAAGCGAGACTCGTAGCGTCGAAGCGTATATAATCTTTTAAGCATTTTCTTTCTAGCTGAAATTTTTTGTTTTTTGCGAATTTCAGTCATCGGCTCAAAAAATCTTCTAGCGCGAACTTCCGTAACCACAAGGTTGCGATCAGTTTGCTTTTTGAAGCGTCTATAAGCTTCGTCAAATGATTCGTTTGGATGCACCTTAACGCCAGGCATATCCTCACCGCCTTTCAAAAAAAATTGGCTTTTATTCTATCAAAATTCTCTTGAATTTGAGTTTAATCTATGCAAATCTTCTAAACTTTCATCGATTTGTGGTTTGAAATTTTTTGGTTCTTTTCGCATTAATTTATAAATATAAGCCGATTTTCGAATATCTGTGATGAGATAAACTGCATAAGCTTCAAGAGCAACGGCAACTAGTTGCACTAGTGTTGCAAGTGCCGGAGATAACTTATCGATTAGACCACCCACGATAAAGAGCGCAAAAACATAGATAAAGAGCTTTATGCCCGTAATATAGGCAAATTCTTGGTAGTATCTAAATGAAAAAACAAGCGAAACAATCGCTAGGGCAATGGCTATCAATGCTAAAAGAATAACCGAAAAATTTATCCCACTTACTAGGCTTTTCATCGACATATCGCTCACAAGAGTTAGCAAAATCACGCCGATAACAAGAGCGATAACGCTTATCAAAAAATTAAACAACAATCTATCGCTTGAAGCGATTTGTTTGGTTTGAATAACGGCTAAAATTTTTACGATAAATCCTATCAAAATTAATAATCCACCTGCTGGTCCAAAAATCATGGAAATCAAAGCTCCTGCTGCTATAAGCCCAAACGCTATATAAAATTTCTTTTTCAAATCAGCGTATGGAACTTCGGCTGGTCTTTGCGGTTCGGTAGAAAATACTTCATCAAAATTCATAACATAACCTTTCAAAAATTAAATTTTCTAAAACAAAAAATCACAAAATTGTAACAAAATTTAACGAAAATCAACTTTAAATTTGAAAATTTTATACTAAAATAAGTTCAAATTCGACTGGTTTTTGCAGTTTTTTTATACTTTCTTGCACCATTAACGAGCCGTTTGTGCCGTGAATTTTAAGTGCGTGGTTGCTAAATTCAAATTTAAGTTTTTCAAATGCCAAATTATCCAAAATTTTAGCAAGTTCTAGCATAAAACTAAGCCAAATAACAACGCTTTTGTGTGGTAGTAAATTTTTAAATTTCGCAAATTCATCATCGAATTCGTTTTTGCCGTGCAGTTTTATAACACAGGCTATCAAAACCTTTTGCTCGTGTGAAAAGCCGTAGTTTAGGGCATTTAACACAAAATACGCCGAATTATTATGCATAGCATAAAATCCAAGTTTCTCGCCCAAAGTGCAGAGCTTTGCCGAATTTATTAAAATAGGCAGATATTTTTCATCAAGCCCGTGCCAAAATGATAATTTATCAAAAATTTCCTTTGCAAATTTGGCTAAATTTGAGCGATTTTTCACGCTAAATCTATCTTGCAAACTTTTTAGACTTACATTAAAATTTTCAGGCAATCTTGCGTTTTTACCTAAAATCGAAGTCAAAAACACGCCCTCTCGCACACCTACGCCGCTTGTGATGACGCTTTTGGCTTCTATTTTTTCGGCAACTTTTTTGAAAATAAAAGCACCTTCTCTAATCGTATCAAATCGCTCTTTTTTTATGCCAAATTTACCTAAATTGCTCTGTTTTGCGTTTATGATTTTGTTTATAAATTCTTCGTAATCTTTGAATTCATACGAAAAGTTATGCACGATTTTAAGCGGATATTTTTGCAAACTCATAATCGCATTTGAAATCGCACGCAAACTCCCGCCAATGGCGATTAGATTATCACTTTTAAAACTATTTGGAATTTGATTTAATGCTTCATCAACGAATTCTTTGGCTTTTTTTATATTGTCTTTATCAAAAAATAGCTCTTTTAAACGCACGGTGCCAAGATTTAGCGAGATTTTTTCGACCACTTTTTTATTTTGGACTCTAGCTAGTTCAGTCGAGCCGCCGCCTATATCAACGCAAATTCCGCTTTTAAAATCGCTTAGTAAATTCAGCGCCGCAATCCCGCCAAGATGAGCTTCCGTATCGCCGTCGATCCGTCTGATATTAAATCCGTGAGTTTTTTTAACTAAATTTATAAATTCATTTGAATTTGGAGCGTCTCTTAAAGCCGAAGTTCCCACGCAAAGAACTCTATTTGCGCCGTAAGATTTGATGATTTTTTTAAATTCGCCAAAAGCATTTAGGCACTTTTGCATAGCGTTATTTTGGATAAATCCACCATTTTCGTAAGCGCCCTCGCCTAGTCTTACCTTTATTTTATGTTCCGCTACGATAAAAAAGCCGTATCTGCTTGTGCGTTCAAAAACTGCTAAACGCATTGAATTTGAACCAAGATCGATAACGGCAACTCTTTTTGGCATTACATATCCGAAATGTGGTTATATTTGAATTTTAGCTCTTCAAGGGTTTCGATATTATCAGGGTCTGCAACTATGCACTCGACAGGGCAAACCACGATACAGGCAGGTTCAGAATAATCATTTACACACTCGCAACAACGATCAGGATCAATCATGTAAATCGGATCGTCTTCGAAAATCGCTCCGTCAGGACACTCTTCACGACAAGCGTCGCAACAGATACAATCTTTGGTTATCATTAAAGCCATTAAAATACCTTTGTATAAAAAATAATCGCATTTATACTATATAAAAACTTTGAAAACTTTTAAATTTGCGATATTTTAATGATTTTTTTCAATTTTTATATACTTTTTTTGTATGATGAATAAAAAATCATAGAAATTTTTATTTAAAGAGCTTTAAATTTATATCGGAAGTATAAAAGTCGAAATAACGCCTTTTTTATCATCGGTTCTATTTTTCAAAGAAATCTTAGCGCCCATTGCACTTGCGGCATTTTTAGCTAAAAATAGCCCTAACCCTGCTCCGCTTTTATTTCCAAAGCGTTTAAACGGCGCAAAATAATCTATTTTTTCATCTATTTCTTCGCCTTGGTTTAGAACCTCAACTACTAAATTTTGCTCAATTATTTTGCTTCGTATATCTATAACTGAATTTGGCTCGGCAAATTTAATGGCATTTTGAACAAAATTTTGGATAACATGCAAAAATAAATTTGGTTGAATCAATACAAAAAGCTCTTTTGGCGATAAATTTATCGAAATGTCTTTATTATCGGTTCTGGCTAGAATTTTAAAATTCAAACAAAGCTCGTTTATATAATTTATTATATCGATATTTTCAGGCTCTTCAAACTGAGCTCCTTCTTGGCGACCGATTTGTAGTATCGAGCTTATCATTTTATTCATACTATCGATTTCTGCATTATTTAAACGCAAAGCTTCGATATATCTGTCGCTCTCTCGCTCTTTTATGAGTGTTACTTCATTTTTTGTTTTCATCACGGCCAACGGCGTTTTTAGCTCGTGCGCAACTCCGATAAATAGCTCTTTTTGATACAGCATAAATGTTTGAATTCGTTCAATCAAACGATTTATGCTATTTGAAAGCGGCTTAAACTCATCAGGAATTTCTCTCTCGCCGATTGGGCGAAGAAAATTTTCATTTAGCTTTGAAAGTCGGTGGCTTATCATCTTTATCGGCATTAAAAGCATTCTTGATAAAAACATTGCGTAAAAAATTATCAAAAATATCATCGTGGCATTTACAATTATAATATCGATTAAAATTTGTTTGACAATCTCATTATAAATGGTCGTATCTTTTTTGATACTAATAAATTTGCCGCTTCTATAAGGATAATGAAGCGTTAAAAAAGTCTTTGCGTTTTCTTCACTTTGGCGAAATTTCGGTTTGCTTAGACTTTCGCCGTTTTCTATTTTTATATATGAATCGCGCATAAAATTTGCATAATACACGGATAAATTTTGAGTTGTCAAATTATCTGTTTTTGCGATAGTTTCGGCTACGCGCACCATGCTTTGAACCGAACTTTCAAAAATAGTAATTTTAATGTAGTGGTAAAGCATACCCGAAAAAATAAGAATTAGCATCGCCGAAGCAGATGCTAATTGGATTACAAATCTAGTCCTTAGGCTTTTTTGGGAAAGCAAAATCTATATCCGCGTCGTCTAACTGTTTCGATTGTAGAAATATTCAGCGGTTTATCCATTTTTTGGCGAATTTGATTGATTGCAACTTCGATTACATTTGGAGTTACAAGTTCTGGTTCTTCCCAAATAGCATCAAGCAGTTGTTCTTTGCTAACGATTTGATCTGAGTGTCTAGCTAAATGAGTTAGCACCTCAAAAGGCTTACCTTTTAGCTCGATTTCTTGATTTTTATAAGTGATTTTTTCTTCATCCGGGTCGATAGTAAGATCGTCGATTTTGATAACATTTGTTCCGCCAAAGCGAAGCCTAGCTTCAAGTCTTGCAACCAAAATGTCAAAATCAAAAGGTTTTTTAATATAATCATCGGCTCCTGCTTTTAAAGCTTTTATTTCGCTTTCTTTGTCATCTTTTGCAGAAATAACCACAACCGAAGTTCTAGGAGATTTTTGTTTGATTAAATTTATAAGCTCCAACCCGCTTCCATCAGGCAACATCCAATCAGTCAAAACCAAATCATAATTTCTTATGCCGATATAATACTCAGCGTCTTTAAAGCTCTCTGAATTATCGGTTTGATAACCAAATTCGCCAAGTCCTTCGGCGATTGTTTTATTTAGCGTAACTTCGTCTTCAACTATCAAAATTCGCATTTATTTTTCCTTAAAGTAAAATTTTGCGTGAATTGTAGCATAATTTAAGCTTAAATTCAAGGAAATTTAAAAAAAATTTAATAAATCGTTTCTAACTCAACGCCGACGACGGCATTTGGGAGTATTTTAGGCTTTAAAATTTTCATATAAAAATATTTTAGAGTTGGAAATTTTTCTTTAAATTTGACTTTGCAAAAATTTAGAGCATCTTCAATTAGCTCAAATTTTTGCTCTTTGAAAATTTTTTCAAGTTCGGTGCAGGTTTTAGCATAATCAATAAATTCATCGGCTTCAAATTTAGCGCAAATTCGCACAAGTTGCGGTAAATTTCGCTCAAAATCCAAAATTCCGATAATACACTCAAACTCCAAATTTTCAATCAAAATTCTCATATAACTCTCTTCTCTTCGCCTTTGATTAAACGCACGATATTTGGAATATGCTTATAAATAATGATAAAGATTATTACAAAAACAGGTGCGTGAGTGTTGATGTGTGGCATTTGCGGGTGGATTATATACATTGCAATCACAAGTGCGATTATGGCGATAAACGAAGCCACGCTTGAAATTTTAATCGTCTTTCCGCTTATAAACCATGCGATAACAGCAATTAGCAATTCAAGCGGTATGAAAATCGCCAAAACTCCTGCCGCCGTTGCCACGCCTTTTCCGCCCTCAAAGCCCAAATACGGCGAAAAACAATGCCCCAAAACGGCAAAAACAGCCATCGCCCAAAGCACATTTGGATCAAAGCCCAAAAATTTAGCTATTAAAATCGGCACAACGCCTTTTAAAACATCGCAAACTATCGTTAAAATCGCAAGTTTTTTCGCTTTTTTTGGATTTTGTTCTTTTAAGACCCTTAAAACATTTGTAGCGCCGATACTACCGCTTCCGCTTTCTTTGATATTTACACCTGCAAGGTATTTGCCTATCAAAAGTCCGCTTGGAATCGCCCCTATAAGATAAGCCGCCAAATAGCACCAAACATTGTGGCTTAAAAAAATGTTTTTTAATATCGTAAATAGCGTAATTTCCATTTTTTCCCTTTAAATTTAAAAGCGAGATTATATCTCAAATTCGCTTAACCTTTCCATACCAAAACGATTTTTTCGTTAAAAATGTCGGTTTTTTTAGGCGCTATCTCTTTTTCGTCGATTTTCACACTTTTGACATCATATTGTTCTTTTAAATTTGCGATTTCATCTTCGCATTTTTGCGTCATTTCATCAAGTTCATTTAACAAAATTTGCAAATTTTCTTCTGCATTTTTGACCTGATTTCGCTCAGTTAGCACCCTGCCTGCACTTTTTGCAGCGGTTACTGTTTTACCGATTTTTGTGGCTGCGCTACTGCGAGAGCCAAAAAGTCCGCCAAGCACAGCCGAACCGATACTCATAAGCGTATCGATGCCCTTGCTTGTAACATCGCTTTTTTCTTTTGCTACCCTTTCTTCTGCTCTGCGAATTTGCGTTTCAAGTCTGCCTTTTTGCGTGTTAAAGCGTTCTAAAATTTTTTCAGTTTGCTCTTCTAAAATCTCATTTGTCTTATCTTGCAAACGCACGAAAAATTCTTCCTTACTTTCGCCGAAATTCGAAGTTATGCCAAATGCACAATACCCAGTCATTTTCTCATTTCTATAAATAAATTCTTTCAAATCTCGCTCGTAATTTTTAAAATTTTTAGCTCCCGCTATAAAGCTTGGCAACTCACTAAATTTAAGCCCGTCTTTTGGCTTGTCGCTTAAATTTCGCAAAATTTCATTACTTGCGTCGTCCCAGTTGATTTCTTTTGCATTATACAAATCAAACAAAAGCCCGATTTCTTTGGTAAATTCGCCGTTTTTATCGGCAAATTTTACGCTTGCAGTAGCATAAAGATATGGGCTTACTTCATCGCCGCCACTTAAATCATAAAATTCAGGAATTTCTGAGTTTATCACAGGTTTTACGGAGTTTGAATTTGCGTGAGTTTTTGGCGAATTTTGCTCCAAATTTGCCTTTTTATCTTTCATCAAAAGCGAAATTTGATCATTTGAAAGCGGTCCTTTTAGATAACTAAGCGCAAATCTCGTTCCTATCACGCTTAGCTTATCTTCGTTGATATTTTTAACCAAAAATTTTCGTTTGCCTAAATTTGATATAAGCTCATTTATTTCGGCCTTATCCAAATTCGCATCTACGCCTGTGAGTCCTGAAATCACTCGCTCTTTATCTTGCGCTGTTTGAAGGCGTCCGATAAACCATGTGCCGATGTTTGAAAGACCTTTATAGTCCAAATCCACAGGGTTTTGCGTAGATAAAACGCAGCCCAAACCAAAAGCACGAGCCTGTTTAAGAAGTGTGAGCATCGGGTTTTTTGACGGCGGATTGCCTGTCGGCGGGAAAAAGCCGTAAATCTCGTCCATATACAAAATCGCCCTTAATGAGCTAGTTCCCGTGGTCGTTCGCATCCAGTTTATCATCTCATTTAGCAAAAGCGTTACAAAAAACATTCTCTCACTATCATTTAAATGCGAAATCGTAAAGACATTGCATTTTGCTTTGCCGTCCTTGTCAAAAAGCATTTTGCCGATTTGCAATTTTTCGCCTTGTAGCCACTGCGAAAATGACGCACTTGCGATTAGTGCGTTTATTTTCATAGCTAAATTCATGCGTTTATCGCTTGGGAAAAACGAATTTACATCAAAAACGCCGATTTTTTCAAACGGCGGATTTGCGATTTGCGTTATGAGCTCAGCGATACTTACGCCTTTTGAGTTTTTAAAATTTGTCAAAAAAATCGTTTGGATTAGCAAACTCTCAGGCGAGTTCATATCATCGGTTTTTAGCCCCACAAGCGACATAACGGCACTTGTGATTGATAAAATATAATTATTTAGGGCTTCATCATCTAAATCCCGTGGTGCTTCAAAATCGCTAAGCAAACTCACTCCAAGCCCTGCACTACTTTTTGGCGTGTAAATTCGCACTTCGGCACTTTCTTTGAATAATTTTACACGATCCAAATCTTGGTAAGAATTTTCAATTCCTTCACGCCACGAATTTGCAGTCGCACTAGCAAATTCGCTCACGCTTTGCCCTTTATTTGCTGCTTCATCTGGGTCGATAAACGGCTCAAAATCGCTTGGTTGCATATTTGGAAAACTTAGAGCCAAATTTGTCAAATCGCCCTTTGGGTCGATGATGATTGACGGGATATTGTCGATACAAGCTTCTTCTAAAAGCGTTACGCCAAGACCTGTTTTACCGCTTCCTGTCATTCCTATGATAAGTGCGTGGGTTGTTAGATCTTTGTTTTTATACAAATACGGCTCATCGCCCTCAGTGCCTAGATAAAATACTTTTAGATTTTCTTGTAGAGTTTTCATGGTTTTTCCTTAAATTCGCAAATTCAAACTTATAATTATAACATTTCGTAATTTAATTTTAAATTTGATAGAATTGCCGAAAATTTTTTGGGATTTTTTATGTTAAAAGAGAAAATAAAAGCGAACAAAAGCGGAATTTTACTTTACGGAATCGTTCCGCCAAAAGCGAACTTAGCAACTACCGAGATAGAGCGAATTTCGCAAATTCATAAAAACCGCATTGAGAATTTAGGCATTGACGGGGTTGTGATTTATGATTTACAAGATGAAAGTGCTAGAACCGGCGAGAAACGGACATTTGAATTTATAAAAACGCTTGATCCACAAATTTATTATGAAGATTATTTAAAAACTAGCGTTGATAGCGTTATTTACAGGGCTGTGGGAAAATACAGCAAAGATGAATTAAAACAAATTTTATCAAATTCCGGTGCGAATTTAAGCGTTTTTGTAGGTGCTAGTTCGAAAAATCAAGAAATTTCTACACCGCTAAATGAAGCGTATAAAATCAAAAATAAGTTTGCTCCAAATTTGATTTTAGGTGGAATTTGCATACCCGAACGCCATGAGAAAAAACAAAACGAGCATTTAAAAGTAGCTCAAAAAAGTATCGCAGGGTGCGAATTTTTCATATCTCAGGCAGTTTATAACGCTGAAAATGCTAAAAATTTTATAGATGATTATGCAAAACTCAATGCCAAAAAAGTGCCGATAATCTTTACTTTTACACCGTGCGGAAGTCTAAAAACGCTTGAATTTATGAAATGGCTTGGCATTTCGGTGCCGTCATTTTTGGAAAATCGGCTTAAAAACAGCGTTGATATTTTGCAAAGCTCGGTTGCGTTGTGCGCTGAAATGTTTGATTTTTTATACAAATACGCCCTTGCAAAAGGCGTAAGCGTGGGCGCAAATGTCGAAAGCGTAAGCACTAGAAAAGTTGAAATCGAAGCTTCACTGCAACTTTTAAAAAATATTAAAAAAATCATCGAAAAAAAGGAAAACGGGATTTAAAATTTGCTTTCATTATTATTGCGAAAATTTGCAAATCGCTTCCATTGTCATTGCGAGTTTTTGCAAAGCAAAAACGAAGCAATCGCCAAAGTTTAATAATCAAAGGGTAAATTAGCAAATCGTAAATTTAAACACTGGCGATTGCTTCGACGGCGTTGCCGTCTCGCAATGACAATGGAAGCAAAATTTGAAATTTAAAAACAATTCAACTTAATTTAATATGCGTATGCCGACGATTTTTCGTGCTTACGAGCATTATTACTTCAACTCGCCCCAGCTTTTGGCTACACTTAGGCTTGTTTTAAGCGGAACATTTAGCTTAACCACATTTTCCATTATCGTTTGCACCTTTTGGCTAAAAGTATTTACAAATTCATCTTTGACTTCAAAAATCAGCTCATCGTGAATTTGCAAAATCATACTTGCACTTTCACCCAAAAACGGCGAAATTTCCAACATTGCTTTTTTGATAATATCTGCTGCCGAACCTTGAAACTTCGTATTTACCGCTTCTCGCTCATAAGTCGCTAGTAGCATTGGCGTGGCATTTGCGAAGTCAAAATACCTTTTTCTGCCAAAAAGCGTAGTTGTAAAGCCGTCGTTTTTGGCGTTATTTTTGATATTTTCTAAAAAATTTTTAATCGTCGAAAATGCCGCAAAGTATCTTTCGATATAGTTTTTTGCGTCGTTTCGTGGGATTTTTAGTTCGGCTGAGAGCTTATTTGCTCCCATGCCGTAAATCAGCCCAAAATTTATGCTTTTTGCAATCGCCCTTTTTCCGTTATCGCTTTCTCCAAAAATGCTAATAGCCGTCCTTGCGTGAATATCTTCATCGTTTTCAAACGCCTTTATCAAGGCAGAATCCTTGCTAAAATGCGCTAGAAGCCTTAGCTCAATCTGCGAATAATCCAGCGAAATCAGGCTATATCCGCTTTTTGCGACAAAGCAGTTTCGCATATCTTTTGCCATTGCGCCACGAGCAGGGATATTTTGCAAATTTGGATTTTTACTAGCAAGGCGACCCGTGCTGGTGCCGGTTTGCAAAAAATTTGAGTAAATTCTGTTATTTTCATCTTGCATAGCCAAATTTAGAAGCGGTTCGCAATATGTGCTTTGAAGTTTGTAAATTTCGCGATAATCAAGCAATTTGGCAATAACCGGGTGCATGTCAAGCAACTCCGAAAGAACGCTCTCATCGGTGCTATAACCTGTTTTGGTTTTTTTCTTGCTAGGAAGCTTTAACTTTTCAAAAAGCACTTCTCCAAGCTGTTTTGTGGAGTTTATGTTAAAATTTTCGCCACACAGCTCGTAAATTTCGGCAGTCAAGCTTCGCAGTTTTTCGGCATTGCTCTCAATCATCGCTTTTAGCCTAAATTTGTTCGCCATAATGCCTTCGTTTTCCATTTCAAAAAGCACTTTTATAAACGGAAATTCCAAATTTTTAGCCAAATTTAGCAAATTCTCATCAAGCAAATTTTGGAATTTAAAATAAAACTTCAAAGTTATCCAAGCGTCTTCACTGGCGTAGTTTGTGGCATTTTTCACATCGACACTTGCGAAATTTTCGCCCTTTTTAACCACATCTTCAAATTTAATCGTTTTATAGTTGAAATAACGAAGCGCAAGAGCGTCCATACCGACGCTTTCGCTAGGGTTAATTAGCCACGCCATTATCATCGTATCGGCATAGTGCTTTGGCGGATTTAAGCCAAGATTATTTTGGATTATGCGAAAATCGTATTTTAAATTTTGTCCCACGACAAAACCGCTGTACATTCGCTCCACTGCCCTTTTGGCGACATTTAGCGAAATTTGCTTTGGCGCACCAAGATAGTTGTGAGTTAGCGGCACATAATACGCCCTTTGCTCGTTAAAACAAAACGAAAAGCCCACGATTTTAGCGTTTTTGCTATCAACGCCGGTTGTTTCGGTATCAAAACTAACGATAGTTTGCTCGTCAATGCTCTCAACCAAACGCAAAAGTTCATCTTCGTCCGTAACCAAAACGGCTTGAAAAGCTAAATCTTTTTTTTCATTTTGCAAATCAAGCGTGTCTAAAAGGCGATTTAGCGAGTAATCTTTCAAAATTTCCTTGATATTTAAAAGCGGATTTGAAGTCGGGAATTTCGCCATTTCCAAAGGCGGAATTTCAAGCTCATCATAAAGCGTAGCTAGTTTTTTACTCAAAAATGCGTTATCTTTGTCAGCGATGAGATACTCTTTTTGCCTATTTTGTGGGAGTTTGTCGATATTTTCATAAATTTTTTCCAAACTTCCAAACTCATCAAGCAGTTTTTTTGCACCCTTATCACCGATACCTTTGATACCGGGGATATTATCTGCACTATCGCCGCAAATGGCTAAAAAATCCCTAATTTGCTCAGGAAAAACGCCGTATTTTTCAAAACAGCCATCGCGGTCGTAAAGCGCCTTTTTTGCGGGGCTGTAAATGCGAACATTTTCATCTATTAGCTGATACAAATCTTTATCGTGCGTTACGATGTTGATTAAAAAGTCGTTTTTGTGCTTTTTTACGGCACTTGCGATGACATCATCGGCTTCGAAACCTTCTTTTGAAAACGAGTAAAGCCCCATTTTTTCTATCATCTCTATGCAAACAGGAAGTTGCTCTAAAAGTGCTTCGGGTGGGGTTTGGCGATTTGTCTTATAATTTGGATCAATATCGCTTCTAAAAGTTTTTCCCTTGCTATCGAGTGCAAAAATTATATAATCACTTGCAAATTCATTTTTTAAATTTGCGATAAAATTTGCAAATCCGCTAACCATACCACTAGGTTTGCCATCCTTGCTTTTTAAGCCACTCATCGCATAATACAACCTGAAAAAAAAGCCGAAAGTATCGATAATAGTGATAGTTTTTTTATTTTCGTTTGGCATAGAATTTCCTTGAATTTTTATAAATTTAATGCGAAATTCTAGCCAAAATTTGCTTTAAATTTGGTTTTTTAAAAATTTGGAGAGTTAAACAAAGTTAAATTTAGGCGAAAAAATTCGCCTAAATTTATTATTTTTTACAACAATCGATAGTTGCAAGTTTTCGACGCATATATGCGATTTTGCTTTGCAAAGGTAGATGCTTAGGGCAATTATCTTCGCAACCTAGCAAACTCATACAACCAAACACGCCTTGATCATCGCCAACGAGCTCATAAAAGTCTTCGTCGGTTCGCTCATCAAGCGGATCAACTTTAAATCTAGCAACTCTGTTTAAACCAACAGCACCGATAAAATCAGGTCTCATCAGTGCAGTTCCGCAACTTGCCACGCAAATTCCGCACTCTATACAGCGATCAAGCTCAAAAGTTTCTTGGATAGCTTCTGGATCTGCTTTTTCTTCCATTTTAGAAATATCGGTTTCTTTTGAAGTATGAATCCAACTCTCAACTCGCTTACTCATCGCATTCATCCAATTTCCCGTATCAACGCTTAAATCTTTTAAAAGCTTAAACGCAGGAAGTGGCATAAGCTCGATAACACCGTCAGGATAGTCCTTTGTAAGCGTTCTACAAGCAAGTTTTGGCACACCATTTACTACCATACCACAACTTCCGCAAATTCCGGCACGACATACAAAATCAAATCGCAAATCCGGATCGAATTTTTCTCTAATCACACTCAGAGCAATAAATAGCGTCATTCCGTCTGTTTCTTCAAGCTCGTATTCGGCAAAATGTGGCTTACTAATTTTGCTTAACGGATTGTATTTAAATGCTTTTATTTTGATCTTCCTACTCATAGCCTACACCTACCCTTTCATTTTTAGCTTTATATTTTGGTTGTAATTCATAGTGCATTAAGGCTTCTTGAATTTCATATCTACCTTTTCCTGCTGCTTCCATTTCTGAACGAATTTTATCGACTTCTTCTTGGCGTTTTGCAGACAAAGGATTTTCGATGATATTTCCCTTAGCGCCATAACCACGGAAAGCAGGTGGCATTTCCATTTTCATAATGTCAAGCTCTTCATACTCTACAACAGGTCTTGTATCGCCGTCTTTCCAGCTTGTAAGCGTTCGTTTGCACCAGTTAAGATCGTCTCGTTTAGGGAAATCTTCTCTATAATGTGCCCCACGGCTCTCGGTTCTTAAATATGCACCCCATGCAACGCAAAGAGCTAATTTTAGCATCATAGGAACCCTATAAGCTTCTTCTAGTTCAGGGTTGCCGCCTGAGAGATCTTTATTTTGAAGATTGATATTTGTAGATTCTTTATATAACTCTTCAAGCTCATCAACGGCTTTTTTTAGACCTTCGCCTGTTCTAAAAATAGCAACATGTTCCCACATAATGTCTTTCATTTTGTTTTTGATTTCAAAAACATTATATTTGCCGTTTTTCTCTGTAAGTTCTTTTAGATAATTTGCCGTTTTATCGATAAATTTTTCCAAAGTTTGTGTTTGAATATCTATTTGGTGAGCTTTGCAATACTCAGCAAAATAATCACCCACAATCATACCACTAACAACGGTTTCAGCAACGCTATTTCCGCCAAGTCTATTAAATCCGTGCATATCCCAACATGCAGCTTCGCCACAGCTAAATAAACCACTTAGAGTTGGGCTTTCGCCTGTTGGTTTTGTGCGAATTCCACCCATTGAGTAGTGTTGCATAGGAAGAACCGGCGCCCAACCTTTTGGACCTTCATCGGCTGGATCAATGCCGTTGAAAATTTGGCAAATTTCTTGAACATCGCGTAAATTCTTTTCGATATGCTCACGACCCAAAATGCTAATATCTAGCCAAACATGCTCACCATAAGGGCTTTTTACCCCTTTTCCGTTTCTAATGTGTTCCATCATTCTTCGGCTTACGACATCACGACTTGCCAACTCTTTTTTCTCAGGCTCATAATCAGGCATAAAGCGGTATCCATCAACATCGCGTAAAATTCCGCCATCTCCCCTGCAACCCTCAGTTAGCAAAATTCCGCTTGGCACAATCGGAGTTGGGTGAAATTGAACTGCTTCCATATTTCCTAGTTTTGCAATACCAGTTTCAAGAGCAATCGCAGCTCCAATACCTTCGCAGATAACGGCATTTGTAGTGTGTTTGTAAATTCTACCATATCCGCCTGTTGCTATAAGTGTGCCTTTTGCGACATAAGCAGTAAGTTCGCCGGTTACCAAATCACGCACAACAGCGCCATAACAGCGATTATTTTCATGTATCAAAGCGATTGCTTCTTTTCTGTCGTGAATTTCAACATTGTGTTTTAAAGCTTCATTTGCTACGCCAAAAAGCATCGTATGACCTGTTGCATCGGCTGTAAAGCAGGTTCTCCATTTTTTTGTTCCGCCAAAATCACGGCTATGGATAAGCCCATGGACTTCATCTTTTTCTTCAATAGTTGTTTTTTGAGCGTTTATAACAGCGCTTCTTTTACCTTTTGTAATTCTAGTCCAAGGAACGCCCCAGCTAGCAAGTTCTCTAATAGCTTTTGGTGCAGTTTGTGCAAACATTCTAGCTACTTCTTGATCACAACCCCAGTCGCTTCCTTTTACGGTGTCGGCAAAATGCACATCTTCGTTGTCGCCTTCACTCATTTTAGAATTTCCTAAACTTGCTTGCATACCACCTTGTGCGGCTGCTGAGTGGCTTCTTTTTACAGGACAAAGGCTCAAAACTACGGTGCTTAGACCCTTTTCTCCTGCGGCGACAGCTGCTCTTAGACCTGCTAAACCACCACCTATTACTAATGCATCATAATATTTTACATTCATATTTAACTCCCAATCCTACATAGCGGTGAAGTTATGGTAGCCTATTTTTAGGAAAGCAACCATACTTAAAAGTCCTAAAACTATAAAAAATCCGCTCAAAACCCATTTTGCTTTTTTTAGTTTTTCTCTTGTCTCTTTGTAGTTTTTGCCTTCGAACCAACCCCATTTAACGCAAAGTCTATATAGACCAATACCACCGTGAAGTTCTACACTAAAAAGTAAAACTAAGTAAAATAGCCACATTAGGTGCGTAAACATTCTATTCCCGCTCACATCGGCACTTAGCACAGGGCTAGTTGCTATGATAACAAGATGAGCAGAAGCAAGAAAAAACATAATAAATCCAGTACAAGCCTGAACCCACCACAGCGTAGTGTCTTCGTGTTTCATTCTAATCGTGTGAGCTCTATAAACTTGCCATTGTCTGAAATTTATAGGCATCTTTCTCATGCCAAGTGCAGCATGAATAAAGAAAATAATAAACACGCCAACCGCCACAACAAATGTGCAATAGCTCATGAAATGAGAATCAGAAATAAATCTAAGCTCAAACATAGCCACAACGCCGTCAAATGCTTCCTTACTAATAAGAATTGTAGATACAAAAAGCATGTGAAGCCACATAAAAAGCCCCAAAAATAGCCCTGTGCCGCTTTGGATTAAATCCAAACGAGCAGGAACGCGACTTTTTTTGCCTTCTACGCTTTTTCCAAGAAAACCTTCAATTTTATCCATAAAAAAAGCTCCTTTCTATTAAAATTTGCTAACTTAAAACCATCATTATAGCCAATTAAGCCTTAAACAGGCGTCTTGTTTGTTTCAAATTTGACACTTGCTTTTAGGTATAACATCAAACTAACCCCGGCAACAAACATAAAAATCGATAAAATTTGACCCAAACTAAAACCAAAAACCAAAAATCCTATATGCGTATCAGGTTCTCTAAAAAATTCGCTCACAAAACGCATACAAGTGTATAAAATAGCATATAACGCTATCAACTCGCCGTCAAATTTCTTAAATTTGCGATAAAAAAACAAAATCACAAATATAACAAAGCCTTCCAAAAACGCTTCATAAAGTTGGCTAGGGTGCCTTAAAACGCCATTAACTAAAATTCCCCAGCTAATATCAGTTGCACGACCAACTAACTCTTGGTTTAAAAAATTTCCCACACGCCCAAAAATGTAGCCAAGCGGGATACTTAAAGCACACAAATCCAAAAGTAGCCACAAATTTGTTTTATACTTTTTGCAAAACAAAATGGTAGCGATAACAAATCCTACAACTGCGCCGTGGTAACTCATACCACGAATTCCGACAAATTCGCCGTTTGCAAATGGATTAAAAATTTGCCACGGGTGCGTTAAATAATAAATTTGCTCTCCCGAATATATCAAAATATAACCTAACCTAGCCCCCAAAATAACGCCTATTTCAACCCAAATAAAATAGCTTTCCAAGGTTGCATTGCTAAATGGAAATTTATCATTTTTTACAAACCATTTTGCAATCCAAAGTGCGATTAGCAAGGCTAAAACATACATAATGCCATACCAATGCACACTAAGCCCAAAAACTCTAAACGCAACGGGGTCAAAATGCGAGTAAATTTCGTTCCAATAACTCAAATTTTAAGCCCCAAACTATTTTTTACAACAAGACAAAAATCCGCCAAAAAATAGCCCATAGATTTGTAATAATCGCTCTTTGCGTTTTCTTGCAAATACTTCGCCAAAGCCCTAAATGACGGCATAAAATAATCAGTCAAATAAAGACCAAGCATAATGTGAGATTTCTCGTTTGTATCTTGCTTAAAAATCGCAGACAAGCAACCAAGCATATTTGCGCTATGCGAAGCTTTGAGTTCGCCAAAAGGCTTTTGATAGCGAATTTTTTCAAAAAATAGTTTTAAATCCGTATCGCTAACAAGCTTGAAAAAATCAATTTCAAAAGCGTTTTTTAAATTTTCAAAATCGCTTTGGATAACCGAAATATCTTCATTTAAAGCATTTTTCCAAAGCTTTTGACCTGCAACATTTTCTTCATTTTGATTTACGATAATCCAGTTTTTACCGAGTTTTCGCAAAGTTTCTTCGTTTATCGTTCCTTTAAAATTTGTAGCAAAAATAATGCAGATGACCGAGTAAAGCTCACCAAGTTTCATAAAATTCCTTTTAATAGTCCTTATTTGGGAATTTTATCAAATTATACTTTAAAAATTGATTTTATTTTTAAAGATAAAATTTTTTTATAGAAAAATTTAATGCAAAAGCCCGATTTCAAAATATTTCATTTTGACAATAGTGCATAAATTTTCACTTAATTGAAAAAACAGAATTTATTTTTTTAAGTTTTATTTAAACTTATGTGATTTTCCATTAATGTAATTTTGTAATTAAATTAGAATTACATAATTCGACTTTTGTTTCATAAAAGCTAAATTTTACACTTAAAAATTTGCAAATCAATCCCTAAATTTCGCAAAGTTTTTATTACTCTTTCGCAGTTGCCGTTTTTGCAAATGTTGCAAATGTCGCAAAATGAAACTAATTTTTACTTCGCAAAAATGAGTAAATTTTTGATAAAATCGCTTTTGGGAGCAAACGAACAGTAAATTTGACACTAGCATTTCGCAAAAATTCATAAAAATTTAAAAATCCAAGCTTATAAAATTCTCTTTGGACTTTCAATTCAGTAATTGCGTATTTTAGACCGCTACGACGAATTAATTGCTCATGATTTGCTCTTACTTTTATAAGCGGTTCCTGTATATTATAAAATTTTGCACTAGCTAAAATCATTCTTACCCATAGATAATAATCTTCCATAAATAGAAAATTTTGATAGCTCCCAGCTTTTAAAACCGATGTTTTTTTAAACATCACACTTGGGTGTCTGAAAGGACATCTAATTTTTGAAAATTTAATCAATTCGCTATGTTTCTCTGGCAATTTTGCGTAACCAAAAATAGAATTTTCATCTAGTGTAAATTCTGCACTATTTGAACCACATACATCTATATCTGGATTTTTATTTAAAACTTCGAGCTGTTTTTTAAAACGATTTGGAAGCGAAATATCATCGCTATCCATTCTAGCAACCATTTCAAATTTGCATTTTTCAAGTCCGATTCTTAGTGCATCACCAAGCCCCATATTTTTTTCAAGTTTTACAATCTCTAAAATTTCGCCTAATTTGTCTTTCCAAATTTTTATCATCGCATAGAGTTCATCGGTAAGTTCGCCGTCTTCAACTAGCACGATTTGATTTGGCTTGACTTCTTGTTCATCATAAATGCTTCTTAAAGCACGATCTAAAAATTCAGCTTTTTCTTTGATATAAACAGACATTAAAACAGAGAAATTCATTTTTTATCCTATAACTCAAATTGAGATTTTTCTGGCAAAATACTTTCAAAAGCATTTGCTATTTTTTTCATTTTCACTTCAAAATCATCTATCTCTCCATCATTTATGCAAATTTCTTTGTATTTTTTATTTTTTATAATATTACAAATTTCATCGATATTGCTATCGTTTGTGAGATTAAATATTTTTTTTCCCTTCATGCTTTGTGGATAAAAGTTTCCGCTATAAATTTGCCAATATCTAAATAGCCACTGATTAATATCGCCTGTTGTGCGGAATTTATTATTCATTGTAGATTCTAAAACATCGCCACATTTTTGCCAAACTTCTTCAAAAGTAGATTTTTTAAAAGGTTGTGGTAAATGCGGATTTGTCAAAACATAAAATCTATGTGTTTTTTCATACGGCAAAACGATTAAAGTTTTTAAAATTTCAAAGCCGTATTTGTAGTTAAACCATTTAAAGAAATTTTCTTTTATAGATTTATAAAGACTAAAATTTTTATGAATTTCAATCATATCGTTTAAAACCAAATGGTTAAAAAAATCGGCTCTTGGCAAATTTAAAACAGCACAATCACAAGGTAAGCCATTTTTAAAGAAAAATTCTTTTTTTACAAAATCAGTTAAAAAGAAATCATCGTTAAAATAGACAAAATTTTCAGACAAATCTTTTATTTTATACATATAATCTTCGATTGGATTTACACTGAAAACCGGCAGATATTCACTTGGAATATAATCGCTGTGCTTAACAAAATTTAGTTTTGGTGCGCCTAAATTTAACCACTGTGGTTTTTGCCCGTTTGTGATAAAATGCACTTTTCGCACCCAAGGGGCAAATTTTTCCACACCACGAAAAAAATATTTTAATAGTCCCATATCTCTATATCTGATATTTCTTATATCTATTTGTTTGTTTTTTGGGCAATATTTATTAAATTCTTCTATCCACTCAGGATCGCTTCCATCTACCCAAGGAATTACAACATCTATTTCCATTTTTTACCTTTCTTGAATTTACAAAAATTTCTCATACGGAATGCTATCAAAAATTAGATTATAAATAGTTGGATAAAATAATTTTGGTAGTGTTTCCGGCAAAATAAATCTCATAACATAAAAATCAAAAATAAAAAATAATACAACCATAAGCAAGATAAATTTAAGAATTTTCAAATTTATAATACCAGTTTTTTTGAAATATATCAGCCAAAGAATCATAGCAAATATAAACTCAAATGCCAAATATCTCTCAAACATAACCGCAAAATCATGCATAAAGCAAATGATAAAAAAGCAAATCAAATAAAATTTATATATGTTTTTTACACTATTTTTATTTTTTAAATAAACACTAGTAAAAATTACAAAGAAAAGTTTTATGTATAAGGGTATATAATAAAATATCAATCCTTTTAGAGTTTTTGTGGTAAGATAATCGCCTGCAAAAACACCATCTGTATAGGAATTTATTGTAAATGGCAATATCGGAGAAACAAAAGAAATTATAAATGATGAGATATTTGGTATAAATAAAATAACAATACCAATCATAGATAAAAAATATAAGAATTTTATTTTTAAGACCTTTTTACATAATATAAATGCAAAAAATAACAAAGTTATTAAGGCTGTCATTATATGAATGCTATTTGCTAAAAACATAAGCAAGATAGCTTTTAAAATTTTATTTTCATAAAAATATGTAAATATGGCATAAATCATAATATATATAGCAGAATAATTTCTAATGCCAAAAGCAGCACCCCTGAAATTGATAATTAAAAAAAGTGTTAAAAATAAAATATTTATATGATTAATTTTTGTATCTTTATAAATAATATTAAAAATTTTTAAAATACAATAATATGAAATAAACACTGAAATAAATGGCAAAATTTCTTTTTTTATGCCCAAAATGTTTCCAAAGTAGTATTCAAACACAATAAATATATCTTTTTGATTATTTAAAGTCATATATTCAAAAGGCGATAGTCTTAAATCGTACTCCATAAATCTTTCATAGTGTCTTAATACATCTGGTGTTTTATCTCCAATCCAATCAAGAGATGGCTCTAAAAGCATAGCGATATAACCAAAAAAAAGTGCAACAAAAATATAATGTTTTTTAAAATCTATTTTCAAAAAAATAGCAGTAAAAACCGATAATATTGGGTTTACCAAAAGTGATAAATTTAAAATCGCACTTCTCATTTATTTTAAATCCATAAAGCGACTTTTCCGACTTTATCTTCTAAAATTTTAGCATCTGGTGCATTTCTGAAATGCCAATTTTTATCTTTTACCATATAATTTCCATAGTGTGTTCTTAAATGTTCATCATAATTTTCTGGTATATAAAATTTATGATTTAAAAATTCATATGGAATTAAATTTTTAGTTATCGGAAAAGTATGTTCTAAAACTTTTACTTTATTTAGATTTTCATAACTAGCCCGTAAGGTAGTATATGGCGGAAACGGTATGAAAGCACAACACGACATAGTTTTTTCAGCTCTTTTGTAATAAAAAATATCAATATTTACACCGTTTTTGCGATAAGTTTCTTCTCTGGCATAATCTCCATCATCGACCAAAATCACTCTTTTTTGCTTAAAACCATATTTTTGTAAAATATCTTTTAAATTTGGATTGTAATTTTCCATAAGTGTAGCAGTATCTATATCAAAATCATGTGCTATGAAATTATGCTCTCTTACCGCACCAAGAAGTGTGCCAAAATCAAGCCAAATTTGAATTCCTGCTTCATTGCAACCTTTTTGAAAATCTATTAAAGTTTCTCTACCGAATTTTCTAAAATCACGATTTTGCTTTTTAGATAAAATTTTTGAAGCCATAGAATAAAGAATTTTATTGCTACGAATTATTTTTTTTGCTTTGTTTATCATAATTTCTCCTTTTTATAAAGTTTTTAATTTTCTATGAATTTTTTTAATAAAAATCGTAATAAATTCTAATTTAAAAAAAACGAATAAAAAGCTAATTTTTGCCAATAGTGATAATTTTCTATTTTTTATTATGTATTTTGTTTTATATGCATTTGGACATATTTTATTTATCATTTTTTTAAAATTATAATCTGTATTAGGAATAACAACGGTTAAAAGCCCCATATAAAAATGTTCTTTATACGAATAATCAAGGTTATATTTATCAATCAAATTATGAATTTTCAAAGACAATGTAGAATAATCACTTATCACTCTCGTAGAATTTGTAATTGTGCTTAAAGAATTAATATTTATCTGTGAATAATGGATAAAAGCTTTATTTATATGTGATATTTTATTAGCCTTTAAAAAAAGCTGAAATGTAATATACATATCTTCCGAATACTGAAAATTTGGAAATTCAATATATCTATAAATATCTCTTTTTGCCATTTTATTCCACACAGCAGTAGAAACATATATAGCAAGTATGTATTTTGCATATTGCATAGCATTATCAATATTTTCTAAACCATTTATTCTTATATGTTTCGCATATTTTTGCTTATTTTCAAAATTTAAATAATTATCAAAACAAACTATATCTGCTTCATCATCTTTTGCTTTTTTATATAAAGAGCTTACCATATCAAGCTCCACCCAATCATCACTATCTATAAAAAGTATATACTCGCCACTAGCATTATCTAAGCCATTTTTTCTAGTTAGGCTAGAACCGCTGTTTTGAGCATTATTTATAATTTTTATATCATTTTTTCTATTAGGATATTTTTCTATCACGCTTTGCAAAACTTGCATACTATTATCGGGCGTACAGTCATTTACAAAAACATACTCAATACTGTCAAAATCTTGCTCAAATAGCGTTGTGGCACACTTGGCGATATATTTTTCTACATTGTAAATAGGAACTATTATACTAACTGCGTAAGATTTCATTTCACAAAGCCACTTTCGATTTTCTAAATACTATCTCGCTACCACAAGCTTTGAGATAGTTTAGCAAGGTCTTATAGCGGATATTTAACGCACCGCTTTCTATCCTAGCAACTGCTGATTGAGTTACGCCCATTTTCTTGGCGACATCTTTTTGTGTCAATTTAGCTTTCAATCTTGCATCTATCAACGCCTCTATCGCCCTAAATTCATCATCCAGTGCTTCGTATTCTTTTTTAAATTCAGGATTTTTAAGGCATTTTTCAAGTGTTGAATTTATATTAACAAGTGCCATTTTTATACTCCTTTAACCTTTTTTTAGCTAATTCCAACATAGCTTTTGGCGTTTTTTGCGTTTTTTTCACAAATGTAAGCAATATAATAATCTGCCTACCACTCTCATAACAATATACGCTTCTAGCGATATTTCCACTTGCTATCATACGAATTTCAAACAAATCATCGCTTAATTGTTTGGTATATGGTTCTCCAAGAGTATTGCCCCTAGTTTCTAGTAACTTAAAAATTCTCAAACCTTTCGCTTTAAGATTTTCTGGTAATTCCAAAAATTCTTCTTCTATGCTTTCACTAGCAAAACTTACGCTCCACATTTTCGCCCTTTTTACTACCAAAATATATCATATTTGGTATAAATTTGAACTTAACGACCATTTTTCTTATACCTAAATATAACCCAAAGCCCAAATAAACACGCTACTAAGTATCCTGAGCCATACCCTATAATGGCACCATAAGTCAAAAATTTTGGTATAAAAATTATATAGCCTAGGCTAGAAAACAGCAAAACCAAAGCCCATTTATATATTAAAATTTTACCAAATTGCATTTTTATGATATAGATATTCAAAGCCGTATCTAAAAAAATAAATGGCAAAACTAAAAGTAAAAATTTAAAAACTGGAATAGTGCCGTTAAATTTAGCTCCAAAAATCAAATTTATAACTAATGGAGCTAAAAAATATAAAATAACACTAGTTAAAATTGCTCCGATAAATATACCACATGCAAGTTTTAAGACATTTGATTTTATGATTTTTATATCATCAAATTTATATACAAAAAGTGGTGCAAATGAGATTGAAACAATCGGTGCAATCGCTGTTGCAACTTTTAAAAGTGACATGGCGGAAGCGTATAGACCAAGAGAGAAATCATCGCCTAAATGCTTTAAAAACATAAGATCAACTCGCCTGCAAATTATCATCAAAATAATCCCAGCAAAAAACGGCAAACCAAGTTTTAAAAATTTGAAAATTTGAGCCTTATCATATGTAAAAAACCATTCTTTTGTTAAAATTCTATAAACCACCAAAAGCCCAAATGCTATCAAAAACCATTCAAATGCGGTTACAAAGCCATAAGCATAGATATTTGTAACATCTAAATAATAAAGAGTTAAAAACATTAAAAGATTAAAAATATGAGTAGTTATTGTCAAAATTACTCTATATTTTATCATAGTTTGCGACTGTAAATATGCCGTTATAATAGCAAATGCTTCATTTACCAAGATAGATGAAGCCATAACAATACTTAAATAAAATATCTTTATATCGTCTGTAAAATATACAAAAGCCAAAAGTGCAATATATGCGATAACAGATGAAACAAATCTTATAACAAAACCATTTCCCATTATTATTTTGCGCTCTACGGCGTCAGCATTTGTTAGACGCGGAACGACGATTTCAGCTGGATTTATATATGAAAGAGCCGAAAAAATAACAACCAAACCCAAAATATATTGAAAATTTCCATACTCTTCTACGCTTAGCACACGAGCTAAAATCATAGTAACGGCTAATCCCATTACTATCCTAACTCCGTGTTCGCAAAGAAGCCAAGCTATGTTTTTTACTATTTTAGGGTTTATTGCCATTTTATTGCTTTTAGCTTTATTGTTTAAATTTGCTTTTTCCTAGCTGAGATTTCGCTTTTTAGCAAAACCCAAAATACACCCAAAACACCACCTAAAAATGTAGCGATTGCTACGATTAAAAGTTTTTTAGGCTTCACAGGGGATTTGCTAGTTATGATAATGTCATCTTTTATGATGACATTGCTTAAATTTTGTTTTTCTAAACTCGCCTTTAAAATCTCTTTTTGATTTTCTAGTTTTGAAATTTCATCTTTTTTCTCATCTATGGAGTTTTGAATTTTAACTATATCGTCGTTTTTAGTCTGAATTTGATTTTGCAAATCCGTTTGTGATACAAGCAAATTTTCTTTATCTTTCAAAAGATTAGGAATTTTTACAAATTCACTATCGTGCAAATCGTGCTCAAATTTTTGTTTTGTCGTCGTGGTCGCACTCATATAGCGATTTCGCAAATCATTTAACCGCTCTTTCAAAATAATTGCGTTATTTTGATTTAAATTTGGATTTTTTAGCTCTTTTTCTATGCTTTGAATTTCTGCGTCCAGTTTTGGAATTACATTATTTATAAGCTCATCATAAGCTTTTTTGTCATTTGGCAAGACTATATTTTGTAAATTTGCTATTTCCTTGTCTTTGTTTGGCATAAAAATTTCTTCTATCTGCCTTATGCGATTTTCAAGTTTAGGCAGCTGCATATTTTGGATATGACTTATTTGAATTTCGCTATTTTTTAGACTATTTTGCAAAGTTTTTATTTTCGCGTCTGCATTATAAAGAGCGTTTTTAATGCGACTTTCTTGCAAAGATATGTTTGGTTTATAAATTTCTTGCTCTTCTTTAACGATTTTGTTTATCAAAGCGACGGCTTCGTCGTTGCTTTTGCCCATAACTTCGATGTCGAAAAAGTCGTTTAGGTTATTTTTGGTTCCCGTTACTTTCGCGGGAGCGACTTTTTTAACCACTGCACTTTGCGGTTCGCTTGATTTTGTGTCAATATATTTGCTTTGGATTTTATTTATTATCATATCCGCATTAGCAAAAAGCTCTTTTTTGTTTTCACTTATATTTTTGTAGTAAGGCACTGAAATTCTAGCCTTTGCACCATACCACGGCGTGGCGATTATAGTATATAAAACACCCAAAGCAAAAAACGCTAGTGTAATCATAGCAATACTAAATTTGCCTTTCCAAATTTTGCCTAGTAACTCAAAAATATCGATTTCATCGTTTTGCGAATTGGCTGAATTCATTAAATTTTCGCTCATTTGTTTTCCTTGTCTTTTAAATCTTTTTTTATCTGCGTTGTTGAAATCTCTGGCGTTCGTTTTAGATAGACCACTTCGCAGCCCTCGTCTTTTAAAAAGTCAAATTTGCCTTCCCAGTCATCGCCGATGACGAAAGTATCGACATGATATAGATGCACATCTTCTTTTTTTTGTTCCCATGAATTTTCGGGGATTACGAGATCCACATAGCGAATCGCTTCAAGCAAATGTTTGCGTTTTTCGTATGAAAAATAGCATTTTTTTTGCTTTGAGTTCCAGTTAAACTCATCAGTCGAAAGTGCCACGATAAGGTAATCGCCAAGTGCTTTTGCACGGCGAAGCAAATTTATATGCCCGTAATGAAGCATATCAAATGTGCCATAAGTTATAACTCGTTTCAAAATTTATCCTTAATTTTTCGCAAATTTTTTGTTAAAATTTCGCAATCAAAAATCGTTTTTTTTTTTTTTGCAAAATGTCCATTATATCAGCAAATTTTAAATCATATCTTAATATAATTTGCTTGAATATAAGATTAAAAACGAAAGAATTTTATGAAAAGACAAGTTTCTATTTTGGTGTTGTTGGCGTGTGATATTTTTTGCATATTTTTATCACTTTTACTTGCCGTTTGGATACGAAATTCGCTAAATTTGCCAAACTATCCAAACGCACCGCAGTATTATAGCAACTATATAAATTTTTATTTTATCTATATTGTTGTCATTTTTTCATTTATTTATAACGGAATTTACACTAAAAGATACGATTTTTGGCATGAGAGCTTGCTAGTTTTTCGCTCGTGCGTGTTTGCGTGCGTTTTGATTTTTTGTTATCTTGCACTTAATAAAAATGTAACAAATTCCCGTATAGCGGTGATTTTAAGCTTTGCGTTGATGGCGTTTTTGATACCTGCTTCTAAATTTTTCCTAAAAAAAGCCCTTTACAACGCAGGTTTTTGGCAAAAAAAAGCCAAAGTCATCAACGGCACACGCGAATTTAGACGAGAAATTTTCAAAAACCACTATCTAGGCTACAAACTCACTCGCACAAACGACTACGAAACCATTTTCATACACAATCACAATCTAAGCCTAAATGAACTACACAAGCTTGTTGAGAGTAATATTTTATCAAATAAAGAGATCATTTTTACCCCAGCACTAGATGGATATGACTACTCAAAAGCTGAAATTTTCAGCGTTTTTAACTCTCGCACAAGTTTGCTAATGCTTGAAAATTCGCTTTTGAAGCCATTTAATCGCTTTATTAAAACTTTAAGTGATATTGCAATTGTTTTGATTGCTTTGCCATTTTTAGCAGTTGTTTTTGCCGTAATCTTTGTATTGATGAAGCTAGAAGAGCCAAGAGGAAGTATATTTTTTGGTCAAGATCGTGTCGGACAAGACGGGAAAATTTTTAAATGTTTAAAATTTCGCAGTATGCGTGAAAATAGCGCCGAACTTATGAAAAAATATCTCGAAGAAAATCCGCATGAAGTCGAGTATTACGCCAAATATCACAAATACGAAAACGACCCTCGTATCACAAAAATCGGCAATATCATGCGAAAAACCTCGCTTGATGAATTACCTCAACTCATAAATGTCCTAAAAGGCGACATGAGTCTTGTAGGACCAAGACCACTTCCACCAGGAGAACATAAATTTGGTGGAACCACTGAAAAAGAAGAAAGTATTATTTTAAAAGTAAAACCAGGAATTACCGGACTTTGGCAATCTACACTTAGAAATAATGCAGACTTTAAAACTAGAAATAAAATCGACATTTACTATGTCAAAAACTGGACACTTTATATGGATTTTGTAATCATACTAAAAACTATAAAAATGGTTCTAAAACGCGACGGGGCAAGTTAAAAAGATAGCATTTGCTTAAATTTGCTCTCGTCAAATTCATTTAAATTTACAAAATTTTCAAACCCTGCTCTGGCAAAAATTTCTCCGCTTTTGCCAAAAGAAATTTTGTTTTTTGCAAAAAAACCACTTCGTATCCAGCCTAAAAAAATCTCATCATAAACGATATTTTCATTTTCTCCGTCGCATAAAATCACGCCGTCAAATCCGTCTAAGCTAGCAGAATAAATATCAGGTTTTACAAAAAAACCGAATTTATCTTTTACGCTTTCATTTAATGAACAAATTTTTATCTCACACTCGCTCATTTTGTGCAGTTTTTCGCAAATCATAGCTAAATTTAACAAAGAAAATTTATCATAAATCACAATCGCAATCCGCATTTTTTTCCTTTTTTTGAGCTGATTTTAATCAAATTTGCTTTAAAATTTAATCAAATCTAACAAAGGAAAAATTATGATTTACCAAGATAATTTGATTTTTATCGAGCCTGAAACTGCCGAAATTCCGTGGATAAAAATCTTTACAAAAACCGAATTCAAAGAGCTAAGTGATTGCGACGAAGCGACGCAAAAACGGCTTTTTGAGACGATTTTAGAGTGTGAAAAAACTATGCGAAGCTTTTATAATCCTGATAAAATCAATATCGCAAGTTTTGCAAATTATGTCCCAAGGGTGCATTTTCATATCCAAGCCCGTTTTAAAAATGATAGCTTTTTCCCTGAGAGTATGTGGGGCAAAAAACAGCGAAATGCAGATCTAAATTTGCCAAATTTTAACGAATTTTGCGAGATTTTAAATGCGAATTTGAAAAAGAAATTTGCTTAATTTAAGCAAGTTTTGATTTTTCTTCTTAATCTTTTTCGATTAAAAAGCACCAAAAGTAAAATCGCAGCCACAACGCCGCACATAATAAAACCAAATTTCGCACCGAATTTATCAGTAAAATATCCAGCAAACAAAGCACCAAACGGCGTGCTTCCTTGAAAAACAAGCGTGTAAATACTCATCACTCTACCGCGAAATTCGTTTGCCGTATTTAGCTGCAAGGTCGAGTTGATGTTTGACGCTGTCAAAAGAAAGGCAAATCCTGTCAAAGCCAGAACAAAACAGGCATAATAAAAGTTGCTTACTAGCCCGATACAGCTTAGCAAAAGGACTGAAACAACAGATAAAATTCTTATATATTTTATCTCAAATTTGCCAAAACTTGCCACGAAAAATGCCCCTACAAACGCACCCACGCCCGAACACGCCATCATATAACCAAATGTCTTTTCGCCGCCTTGCAAAACAAATTTGACAAAGGCAGAAACCGTGATATTGTAATTTGGCACAAAAGTGGCGATAATAAGCAAAATCAGCAAAACTTCGCTTAAAATTTGTTTGTGCGTAACATAAATAAAACCTTCTTTAATCGATTTAAAAATATGCAAAGGCTCCGAATTTTGCGTCTTTTGCTCGGTTTTTAGCTTGATAAAATAAAGCGAAATTAAAATCGCAAAAAAACTAACGCCGTTAAATAAAAAACAATACCCAACGCCAAAAACAGCCATTATAATCCCAGCCAAAGATGGCCCTAAAATTCGCGCTGTATTAAAAGATACCGAATTTAGCGCAATCGCATTTGGCAAATTTTCTCTATCATCGATGAGATCATAAACCATCGACTGGCGACTTGGCGCGTCAATGCTGTTAAAAACGCCGTTGATAAAAGAAAAAATAAGAAGCTTTTCAAACGAGCAAGAATCGGTAAAAACCATAAATGCAAAAATAAAAGCGATTATCATCATACCGATTTGCGCGAACGCCAAAACCGCTTTTTTGTTAAATCTATCCAAAATCGCACCGCTAAAAAGTGTAAAAAGCAAAGCCGGCGCAAACTGCAAGGTCGCTACAAGGCTAACTTTAAATGGGTCATTTGTGATAATCAGCGTCAGCCACGGAAGCGCGATAACCTGCATCCACGAGCCGATTAAGGATAAATTCATTCCGACCCAATAAATTCTGAAATTGCGATATTTTAACGACAAAAATGGATTTTTCATAAAGTAATTATACTTAAATTTTGCAAAGCGAATTGTTAAATTCGTTTAAATTTGAAGCTAAATTTGCAAATTTTATTTTAATTAAGATTTATTTTGTATTAAATCTTTTTTGATAATATTACGCAAAATTTTATTAAGGAATTTACAATGGAAAAACGAGCAATAGACCACATGAACGCAGATCATCACGATATTTTAGTAAAATTTTGCAAACATTTTAGCGAATTTGAAAATCCACAAAATGTCAAGCTTATAGCAATAAATCAAAACGGCATGGAAATTTCTTGCGATAAAGGCGTAGTAAAAGTGCCATTTTTACGCCCTGCAAACACACAAGGCGAAGGCTATCGCTTTGCGATAATGGAAGTTTTAAAAAGTCTAAATTTAGGCGATGAATTTGAAAAAATAAGCTCGGAAATGGTTGAATTTATTGATAGCTTTCAAAGCGTTATCATTTCTAGCGACCTTGGCGAACACTGCACCGCTTCGTATGCGCCGTTTGTGCGGGTTGAAGACGAAATTTTTGTTTTACTTTCAGAAATCGCCGAACATTTTAAATCGATAAAAAATGCGCCGAACAAGGTGCAAATTCTTTTCTTGCAAAATGAAAATGAAGCCAAAACGATTTTTGCAAGGCGTAGAGTTAGTTTTAACGCTAGTGCCGAATTTACCCCAAAAAACGATGAAATTCTAGCTAAATTCGAAGAAAAATTTAAAAACGAAAGCGCATTTGAAATGATTAAAAAAATGAGCGATTTTCATATTGTTAAATTCACTCTTGGCAAAGGTCGCCTTGTAAATGGCTTTGGCGCTGCGTTCGATACGAACGCCCTAAAAGTCATCTCTCGTGTCGGCGGAAAAATGCCACACAAAATGGAAAAATAAATTTAGGGCAAAATGCCCTAAATTCCTTTAAAAACTATTTTTTAACGATCTTTTAAATTATAATTAATCGGCATATTAAATGTCATTTGCGAATTCATACCTATTATTTCGCTAGGCGGTGCAGGTATCGGGGAAGCCTTTTTAAAAAGTTCAAGTCCTGCTTCGTCCAAGTCGGCAAATTTGCTACTTTTTTTGATACTTGCACTCAAAACATTTCCGTTTTTATCGATACTTACGCTTATCGCAACAACGCCTTCTTTTCTCATTCTACGCGCTTTTTGTGGATATTTTTTGAATTTATTTATATGCCTTTTTATTAGCCCTTGCCAGCTAGCTTTTAGAGCTTTTGCTTCATTTCCTTGCACTTGGGTTTTAAATTCGCCAACATTTTGGCTAGAAACAGGCGCACTAGCCGTGCTTTGAACTTTTTGCTCGGATTTTTCTTTCGCTATTTTTGCCGGTTTTTTCACGGGTTTTGGCTTTTTTATGGGTTTTGGCTTTTCTTCTACAATCTCTTCTTTTTTTATCTCCACAGGACTTTGAATATCTTCTTGTGCCAAGATTTTTTCTTCTATAATCTCTTTTGGCGTCTCTTCAACGACTTGCTCTACGCTTTCTTCGGAGATGGTTTTTAGCTCACCCACAGGCACATTTGCCACAAAATTTACACTTGCAAATTCGCCGATTTGCGCGTTAATGCCGTCTAAAAAATTCTCATTTGGCTTTTTATTTATCAAAAAAAAGGCAAAAACACTGCTGTGAAACAAAAACGATAACGCCAGAGAAAATGACCAAATTTTTGAATTATTCATTTTTAATCTCCATTGAAAGTGCGATTTTATTGTATCCGCTTTGCTTAACCGATTGCACGATTTGCATTAATCTTTCGTAATTTGTGCTTTTATCCATTTGCAAAAAAATCGTTTTTTCTTTATCATTTTGCGATAATTCGTCCAAATTTTCGCCGATTTGCTCCAAATTTACAACCTTTTGCGAAATGATAATCTCATCGTCTTGGTTTAGATATAAAATTATCGGTTTGTTTTCTATGTCTTGTTTTGAATTTGTTGCTTTTGGAAGTTCAACCTTAACAGAGCTTGTCATAAGCGGCGTAACAACCATAAAAATGACAAGCAAAACAAGCATAACATCGATAAACGGCGTTACATTTATATCGCTAAGCTCTACTTCATTTTCTACCTTAATCATTTTTTGCCTTTGAAATATCTCTACTAGCGGTGATTAAAAGTAGCGTTGCTATTTCGCCCACTTTGACACTCAAATTTGCATTTTTTTTGATGATATAGTTATAAAAAAGCACCGCAGGAATCGCAGCTGCTAAGCCGATAGCAGTAGCAAAAAGTGCTTCTGCGATTCCGGGAGCTACGACGGCTAAACTAGCGCTATTTTGCGAAGCAATACCGATAAAACTATCCATAACACCCCAAACCGTGCCAAAAAGCCCTATAAAAGGGGCTGATGAACCGATACTAGCTAAAACTCCGCTTCCAAATTTAGACTCAGATACAAATAACGCCGTTTTTATCTCCAAACGATTTTTAATCCGTTCTTTTATATCCAAATCCAAATTCGGCATAGACATATCGATTTCGCTTTTTATCTCTTTGACAAAAGCTTCGCCAAGGCTGTTTTTTTCAAAATTTGCATTTGATAAGCTTTTTAGGTTTTTTGCCGTTTGCCTTTGTTTTTTTATGCTTTTTGCAAGTCTTTCATAGCCAATAACCTTAGCAACAAAAACGCACCACGAAATAACCGAAAAAAGCGTTAAAATATAAATAACGATTTTAACGACTATATGAGCATTTTGATAAAGCGATAAAAATGAAATTTCCATTTTAAATTCCCAAATTTATAAATTTTTTATCTTTTCAAATGCCTTTTTTGCATTGGCTAAATCGGCTTCATCAGGGTGAGAAGCCGCATTTGCCCACCTTGCTTCGCGCTCGGGAGTTATAGGGTGGGGCGAATTTCCTTTTTCTGCCATTTTTCTCATCATCTCAATTAGTTTTGGATCAATCGCACCTTGACATGCAAAATCGCAAAGGACTTCGCAACCGTTTTCCATAAGCTCGTCTTCTACTTTTTGCAAAGATTTTTTAGCGTGTTCGCTTTCTGGCTCTGCCCCCAAAGTCATAAAAACGCCGATTTTTTTGTTTTTGATATTTTCTTTGTAAAATTTAGTAAATTTTGTATCTGCTCCGCCCTTATCGACAAAAAAGCCAACGCCGATAAAATCAAATTCGTCCAAATTTCCTTTAAATTCGCTAAAACTCACACTCTCGCAACCGATTTCTTCTGCGATTGCGTTTGCAACTTTTGCCGTGTTTCCCGTAAGTGATGAATAAATAATAATTTTTTTACTCATTTTATAAACTCCTTTTTAATGATATTTGCGCAATTTACTGCGATATTGTTTCCCCAAAAAACTCCGTTTAAATTTAGTCTAAATTTGCCGCAAAAAAGCTCTGCCAAGCCTAAATTTTCGCATTTTTTTAAAAATTCAAAAAGCTCGTTGCAGGTTTGTTCGCTCAAATTTTTAAATTCGCTCAAATTTAGGCAATCATATTGAAAAAGATTACAAAGTTTCTCAAATTCAGCTTGTTTTGGCGAAATTTTGCTTATCATTTTTCGCCCTGCCATACCAAACATACCAAAACCGGCTATCTTGCCACCTGCGCCATTTCCCAAAGGCAAAATATCCGTGCCTTTGTGCGTGTGGCGAATATATTCGTAAGTATCGCGATTTTTTCTAGCAAGTTTTGTAAGCTCCAAAAGCTCGAATTCTCCACTTTCAAGCAGAGTTTTTGCAAATTCGTTATGCAAATTTAAATCGGTTTGTAAATCATACTCAAATTCTTTGCCGTCTTTTGAAAGCTTTGCGCCATCAAAATACATAAGCGAGTAAAAGCTCGTGCTATCGATATTTAAATCTAAAATTTGCTTTGCATCAAATTTAACATCATCTAAGCTTTGATTTGGATAGTTGTAGATTATATCGGTGCAAAGAAGTCCGTCAAAATTCTCACGCAAATTTGCTAGTTTTTTAATCGCCCCTTTGCCGTTATAAACGCGGTTTAAAAACTTTCGTCCGTGATCGCTAAAAGTTTGAATCCCTATGCTAAAACGATTTACGCCGATATTTTGTAAAAATTTTATTTTTTCTACGCTTAGATTATGCAAAGTGCTTTCTAAACTGATTTCGCAGGTTTCATCGACGCTAAATTTCTCAAAAATCGCAGCGAAAATTCGCTCAAAATGGTTTTCTTTCAGCGTTGTCGGTGTGCCACCGCCAAAATAAATACTTTTGATTTTTTTGCTTTTTAGATACTCCGTCTTGCCAAATTTAGCGATTTCGCCAAGTAAAAATTCAGTGTAACTATCAAGTTCGTCGGCTAACTTCGTGCGATTCATCGAACAAAACGAGCAGATATTATCGCAAAATGGTATATGAAAATAAATCACACAATCTTCGCTTCCACTTGGCGAATTTAACGCTTTAAATAGCTCATCTTCGCTAGCTACCACAGGCGGAAAAATTCGCTCATTATGGTGCGTTTTTATGCGCTCTTTAAACGGATTTTCATTATCCATGTTTATCTCTTTGCCGCCACCATGTGAAGACATTTTTTGTAGTTTTTCTAACATAGCTTTTGGCAAATTTTCTAAATCCATACCGCTTTTTTCAAGTTTTTCACGAATATCTTGTGGTAAATTTGCCAAATTTAAGCCGTTTTTTTCGCCGTTCATTTTGTAAGCTCTCCATAAATTTGCTCTATTAAAATGCTAATTCTAGGGCTTCCGCGAAGTATCGTGCTAGGAACTACTATAAATTTGCCGTTTTTTACGGCTTTGCTTTGAGATAAAATGGGATTATTTTTTAAAAAGCTATCCAAATCAGAATTAAGCCCAACCATAATGATAAAATCGGGATTTTGCGAAAGTATAAATTCGCTCGAAATTATCGGCGTTGAGCCTTGAAGTGAGTTTGCAAGATTTTTCATGCCAAATTTTGAGATAATATCGCCGGGCAATGTCGTATCAGTAAAAGCCATCATCGGATTTGCCGAAAAAAAGGCAATCGCACTTTTATCTTTCAAAGCCGTTTTGTTTTCAAAAATTTTTTCCACGCCCACACAAAGCTCGTCTGCTTTTTGACTTTTATCTGTGATTTCGCCGAGTTTTTTTGTATTTTGGCAAATTTGATTTAGGCTATCGGCTTTTAGCTCCATTGAGGGGAAATTTAGATTTTTCAAATCATTTCCTGCATTTGCCGAGTGAAAACTAGTGATGATTAAATCGGGATTGAGTTCAACGATTTTTTCCAAATTTGGCTTTATGTATGTTCCTACACTTGGCAAATTTGCCGTTTTTTCTTCCGGATAAATTTTTGACATCGTTGTGCTTGAAATGGCTGAAATTTGGCTTTCTGCTTCAAGCATATATAAAATTTCTACTGCCGCAGGATCAAGCACGACTAAATTTTTTGCCCCTAAAACACAGGCGCCTAAAACCAGCGTTAAAAATAATTTTTTCATTTTTTTTACTCCTTTGATAAAACGATAAATGGATCGTTTTTGTGATATAAAATTTCGCACTCTAAATCGTAAATTTCACGCAAAATTTCTTTTGTGTAAAGCTCTTTTGGGCTACCTTGATAGCGAATTTTGCCACTTCGTAGCATAAAAACTTTATCGCAAAAAAGTGCCGCTAAATTTAAATCATGAATAACCATAACGCTTAGTAAATTTAGCTCCTTAGTTAGTTTTTTGCAAATTTTCATAATACTTAGCGCATAATTTAAATCAAGTGCGCTCGTTGGCTCATCTAAAAGCAAAATTTGCGGATCGCTAACTAACGCTCTTGCGATCAAAACTCGTCCAAATTCGCCACCACTTAGCTCATAAGCATTTCGCTTTGCAAATTTAGAAATATCTAAAAGCTCCATAACTTCGCTAACTTTTTCGTAATCTTGCCTTTCATAACCACTAAATTCGCTTTTTAAATGACAAAATCTCCCCATAAGCAAAATCTCTTCCACACTAAGCGGCACACTTAATGCTGTTTTTTGCGGAACAAAGCCCAAAATTTTGGCTAACTCTTTTAGGCTATACTCTTTTAAATTTTTCTGCACCACTTCGATATAACCGCTTTTTAAATCCAAAATTCGCATTATGTTTTTTAAAAGCGTTGATTTACCGCAGCCGTTTGGTCCTAGAATTCCAACAAATTCGCCTTTTTTTAGCTCCAAATTTACGCCATCAAGTGTTAAATTTGCACCGTATCCAAATTTCAAATCCTTAACGCAAACGCTCATCTTATGCCCCTGACTGATTTTAACGCTAAAAATAGAAAAAACGGCGCACCGAAAAATGCAGTTACAACGCCGATTGGCACTTCGATCGGGCTTAAAATATTTTTTGCAATCAAATCGCAAAATATCAAAAATATCCCACCGGCAACGGCAGATGTCGGGATTAAAATAGCGTTGCTCGAAGTTTTCAGTAGCATTCTTAAAGTGTGCGGTATGATTAAGCCAACAAAGCTTATCATGCCTGTAAATGCGACCGAAAATCCGATAAGCAAAGATGAAGCGATGAGTAAATTTTTCTTGCTTTTTTCTACATTTACGCCAAGACTTTTGGCTTCTTCATCGCCGCTTAAAATGATATTTAGTTCATGCCTTTTTGTGTAAAAATATATCATAACGACCATTAAAGGCGGCAGCAAAATCAAAATTTTGCTCCACGAAGCTGAGCCTATGTATCCCATTAACCATGCCGTGATTTTAAAGCTATCTTCGCCGATGAGATATGTCGCAAATGCCGTAAATGAACCAAGAAAAGCTGAAATCGCCATACCGATAATCAAAAGCGTTGCGATACTTCGGTTTTTTTTAGCAAGTTTAAAAATAACTAACGACAAACCCGCCGCACAAAAAAATGCAAAAATTCCGTAAAAAATATCTGGCATTTTAAGCAAATATGCTATCACCGCTCCAAAAGTAGCTGCCGAAGCGATACCGATAATATAAGGATCTGCAACAGGATTTAAAAACACGCTTTGCACAACCACGCCGGAAGTCGCTAGTAGCATACCAACTATAAGTGCCATTACTAGGCGCGGAAGCCGCATTTGAAATAAAATTACCTTTTTCATTTCATCGATTTGGTTACCGCTAATACAGGCAAGAATATCGCTAAAAGTTATATTAGCCGTTCCTATCATCAAAGATAGGAACGCTAAAATCACAAACAAAAAAGCCGAAATAAAGCTAAATTTAGAAATCGTATTTAAATTCGGCATAGTAATTTCGCTCATTGGCAGGATAATAACTATCTTGCTTTACGCTTTGTGCTTCGTAATATTTTTTATTGAAAAGATTTTTGACACCAGCACCTACGCTAAATCCGTTTGCAAATTTGTAGTTAAATCCTGCATCTACAATCGTTTTTGCAGGAATTCTTTCATAATTGCTATCAAATTTTTTCGAATAATACTTCACATCGCTCCAAAATTTCAAATTTTTAATCGGCTCATAACTTGCCCCAAGAACGAATTTGTGTTTAGATACAAACGGAACTTCTTTTCCTGCGTTATTGCCTTCTTTGATTTTGCTATCGACAAAAGAGTAGCTTTCGCTTATGCTAAATTTATCAAACAGTTTTTGACTTGCAAAAAGCTCAGCCCCGTAACGGCGAGTTTTATCAAGGTTGTAGTATCGCCAACCATCGCCATGACCACCAAGCATCACTTCGATAATCTCATCTTTTGAATCTGTGTAAAATAGAGTCGCACTCACAAATGAGCCAAAAATTTCATCTTTTAAGCCGATTTCATAGGTTTTGTAAATTTCACTATCAATCCCGTTAAAACTATACTCTTTTGTGGTTGGATTTTTATCGGTTAGTTGATTTGGCGATGGCGAAACATAGCCCCTTTCGAATTTCGCATAGATATTTCCGCTAGATGAATAATTGAAATTTGGCGTGATTTCAAGTGCGTAATTATTTTGGTTTGATTTTTGGGTATGGATTGCATTTGTTTTGGTATTCATCGCTGGATTTGGTATAGTAGCGCTCATCTCTTGGGCTGTGTTTCTAGTTATATCAAATTTAGCCCTTTCAAATCTCGCTCCAAAATTTAGATCAAATTTATCGCCAAATTCTTGTTTTTCCATAAAATAAAAGGCATGTGTTGTTTTATCTAGCCCCAAAACCGTGTCAATATGATGAGACATTTGCATTCTACCCATATCGACTTTGTAAAATGTGTGAGATTCTCTATCGCCTTTATTTAAAATATAATCATACCCTAAAATCAACTCTCCGCTATCATAATCAAATTTTGTCTTTATATTTAGTCCGTATTTTGTATCACCAAACAATCCGTTAGTTTCATAGGCTAAATATGGACTTCCGTAGGCTTTGGCATAATCGCTATTATTTTTAATCTTTACTCTTTGATAATACGGCAAAACATTTAGCGTAAAGTTATCGCCGATTTTAGCCTTGTAATCAAATGTCAGATCAACTCTTTTCATATCTTCATCGCCCGTAAAACCTGGATACGGATTTGCACGGCGATCTTGTAAAACTTGTGCCAATGTTAGCCCTTCAAACGGCGAATTTATTTTGCCTTTGTAAAAACTTGGCATAAAAAATAGGCTTTGATTTTCGCTGATTTGCCAATCCATCGTGCCGTTTAGAAAATATCCTTTTTCGTGAAAATCACGCGTATAGCCGTCCGTATCAAAGACTTTGGCTCCAAATTTCAAAAACAAATTTTCACTTGCATTTCCGCCGACATTTGTCGTAAAATCTTTATAATCATAACTACCCCATTTTGTGCCGATATTTGCGTAAAAATCTCGCTGGGTTCTTTTTGTGATGATATTTACAACGCCGCCTCTTGTGCCGCTTCCATAAAGAACGGCTCCACCACCCGGCATAGCTTCTATGCGTTCGACATCTTCGATTGCTATCATTTCGTAAGGCACGATTCCGTGAGCCGAATCAATCATATTCATAGGAACGCCGTTTATAAGCACTTTTACGGCAGTATTTGCACGAGCACCTTGACCACGCATATCGATTTTATTTCCGATACCGCCTGTGTTGATAAACTCAACGCTAGGAATTTTCTCTAATGCCTCTTTTATGCTTCTATATCCGCGTTCTTGGATTTCATTTTCGCCCAAAACATAGACATTTCGCACCTCATCGCTTAGTTTTCCCTCAAATCCGGTTGCCGTTACGACAATCTCATCAAATTCGATAGAATTTGCCAAAGCTAAACTAGCCGACAAGCTTAAAAATATAACTTTTTTAAGCATAAATTCTCCTTTATTAAATAATAATTATAATCAAATATAAAGTTTAAAATAACTATATATAATGATTTAAAATTTAAAATTGCGAAAATTTATCAAATTTAATCTTAATTAATAATTAAAATCAATAAATTTATTTATCTTGATAAAATAAAAATTATTTTCAAAAAGAATTGTAAATTTAAGCGTATTTTTTGCTAGTTTTGTGCTAAATTTATACAAATTTAGCCAGACACTCGACACTGAGCATTTAAATTTTGTAAATTTTTAAAATTAGATTATATTTAAATTGTAGAGTTTGCAAATTTATAGGCGTAATAATTTAAAAAATTTCACGCTTTTAAGCAAAACGCACTTGGTTTGTGTGCGCAAAGCCTAAAAGCGCGAATTTAAGCCATTTAGTATAATAATCTACCCATTTTTTTTCGCAAATTCTCTCATAAATTCGCAAAGAGTTTGGACATTATCTAGCGTTATAGCATTATAAATCGAAGCGCGAATTCCGCCTAAAACGCGGTGTCCTTTAAGTCCTATCATGCCGTTAGCTTCTGCCATTTTGACAAAAAGCGGTTCAAGTTCAGGGTTTGCGATGTTAAAAACCACATTCATAAGACTTCTGCTATCTTTTTTTACATGACCTTTGTAAAAATCGCTAAGCTCGTCAATCGTGCCGTATAAAAGCTCAGCTTTTGCGACATTTCGTTTGTGAATTTCGCCTAATCCGCCTAAATTTTCAATCCAAGAAAGCATTAAATTTAGCATATAAATGCCAAAAGTATTTGGCGTGTTACTCATAGAATCAGCTTCAACCTGCGTTTTATACCGCAAAATCAAAGGCGTTTTTGTATTTTCTACGCGATCAAGTAAATCTTTGCGAATCACCACAAGCGTTACGCCTGCCGGGCCGCCGTTTTTTTGAATTCCGCCGTAAAAAAGTCCAACGCTACTTAAATCCACAGGGCGAGAAAAAAGATCGCTCGAACTATCCACGACTAGCGGACATTTGCATTTTGGAAGCTCACTATACTGCGTTCCGTAAATCGTATTATTTGAGCAAATGTAGCCGTAATCGGCATCGTCGCTAAATTTAACCACAGGGATATGATCAAATTTGCTCTCTTTGCTACTTGCTACGACCTTGTAATTTATCCCCAAAATTTGGGCTTCTTTAATCGCTTTATTTGTCCAGTTACCTGTATTTGCGTATTCTGCGACACCGCCGTTGCATAAATTCATCGGCACTTGCGCAAACTGCAAACTAGCACCCCCTTGCAAAAAAAGCACGGCATAATCATCGCTAAATCCGTAAAGCGATTTTACTCTATCCATAGCTTGGTGCAAAACCTCTTCAAAAACTTTCGTTCTGTGCGAAATTTCCATGATCGAATATCCGCGTCCTTGATAGTTCAAAAACTCGTCTTGGGCTTGTTTTAGGACACTTAGCGGTATCGTGCTAGGACCTGCGCTAAAATTTATAACTCTTTGCATTTTTTCTCCTTTTTATTCTATCGTTGCTTGTTTTTGCGTATTTTGCGATGATAAAATGACTTTATCGCCGCTTTTTAAATCGCTTAAATTTGTAAGTTTTCCGTCTTTAAAAACTGCGACCAAATCTTTTGTAATCTCAAAAAATTTCGCTCTCCCGGCTAAAATTTCATCTTTTAGTCTGATTTCAGCTTTTAAATTTGTAAATTTCAAATTTATAGCATTATCAAATTTAAGCTTTAAAGCGTTTAAATTTAAAAGCGAACGCTTGATTTTTTCGCCTACGGCTTTGCTTTTTAACTCCAAATTTAGCGTATTTATTAAATTTTTTGATTTTACAATTTTATCGTTTATAAAATCGTTAAAATATCTATCCATGTTATCTAAATTTTGCATTAGTTCATTTCCGTCAGGAAGTAGATCAACCATCGCAGCCGTCGGCGTGGGGCTTCTGTGATCGGCAACAAAATCGCTAATGCTAAAATCGATCTCATGTCCGATTGCTGAAATCACGGGCGTTTTTGCTGCAAAAATCGCTCTTGCTAAATTTTCGTCATTAAAACACCATAAATCTTCCTTGCTACCGCCGCCTCTGGCTATAACAATCGCATCATAATCCTTGCTATCGGCGATTTTTAGGGCATTTATAATGCTAAATGCTGCATTTTCGCCCTGCATTAGTGCACCGTAGGCGTGAATTTGACAAAAAGCCCTTTTATCAAATGCGATTTTTTTCATATCTGCGTATGCTGCCGAAGTTAGGCTTGTGATTAAAGCGATTTTTTTAGGAAATTTTGGTAGTGGTTTTTTTCGTGTTAGCTCAAATAGCCCTTCGCTAGCTAGTTTTTCTTTAAGTCTTGCAAAGGCGATTTCAAGTTCGCCGTCCCCTTGAAGCGCCAAATTTGAAGCGATGATTTGATAGCTTCCGCTTGGAGTATAAAGGCTAACTTTGCCCGTGATAACGACCTTGTCGCCGGTTTTTGGAAGAAATTTAAGTCGTGAATTTGCAAACTTAAACATAGCGCAATCAACCGCACTTTTTTCATCTTTTATCGTAAAATACCAATGCCCGCTGGTTGCGTTTTTGGTAAATTTTGAGATCTCTCCGACAACTTCTACAAGCGAAAAAGATGTCTCTAAAAGCGTTTTTGCCTGTTCGTTTAGTTCGCTAACGGTCATTTAACGCACCTTTTTTGCGACAAAAAGCGTAGTAACATCAAAGCTAAAACCTTTTGAAATTTCAACTTCAAAACCGCTGTTTTCGAGCTTTTGTTTAAATTCAGCTGTATCTAAAAAATTTCCTATCGAATTTGGCAAATACTCGTAAGCTTCCTTGTTTTTTGAAACAAAACCGCCAAGACTAGGCAAAATTTTATTGACATAAAAATCTCTTGCTCTAAAAACTAGGCTTTTTTTACTACTTTTTGTAAATTCCAAAACGACTAAATAACCGCCTATTTTAAGCACTCTGTTAAATTCAACCAAAGCCTTATCAAGCTCGACAACATTTCGTATGCCATAACTTATGCTTAAAATATCAGCACTCCCGCTTGAAAGCGTCGTTTCAGTCGCACTTGCTGTGATAAATTTAAAATCCTTAAACTTTTCCTTTGCCACTTCAAGCATTCCCGTGCTTGGATCAACGCCGATAATTTCATCGATTTTAACGCTAAAATCACCTGCTAAATTCGCCCAAGTCCCCATCATATCGCCCGTGCCACAAGCGACATCGACGATTTTTATGTTTTGATTTTTAAATTTTTTTAACACCGCCCTGACCGCTTTTTTTCGCCACGAAACATCAACTCCAAAACTAATAACCCTGTTTGCCTTGTCGTAAGTAGGGGCGATTTCGTTAAACATTTCTACGATTTTTTCTTGCTTTTCCACTAAATTTCCTTATAAATTTTTAAAAATTTGATATTTTTGTTTAAAATTTTAATAAATTTTGCCTTATTCTCCAAAATATTTTGTTTTATTTTTACACTATGCCCTAAAATCAGTCTTTCAAAACTGCATAAAAATGTAGAAATTTCATTTTGGTTTTTCAGTGAATTTTGATAAATTTGTATAAATTTTAGCCACAAATCAATATCTTGCAAATTTCCAAAAATCTCTTGCGAACGCTTTGATATTTTTGAAAGCTCTTTTAGAGATTTTTGATTGAAAGTTGAAGTAAAATATTCAAGTGCGTATCTTAAATTTTTTATTTTTATTCTTATGGCGTGAAAGTCCGAATTCTGCGAATTTTCATTTAAATTTTTTAGTTCAGTTTTTAATTTTTTTATATCGTTTAAAAGCAAAATTGCAATAAATTTTTTCGCTCTTTTTTCATACTCTTTGACGCCAAAACGACGATTTTCATCGCTCAAAAATGCTTCAAGTGTTTTTAAAAACAGCTCGAAATTTTCGCTTTTAAAGAAATTTTCTAATTTTAAACTAGCCTTTTCTTCGCTAGTTTTTAGCGTTTGAAGTAGCAAATTTGGCGTATTTAAAAAAGATAATTTTTTATGAAAAATTTCCAAATCTCTTTTTTCGTTTGTTTTGTTTGCGATGATTTTTAAAATTTTTAAAATTTCATTACAGAAATTGGGCTCAAAAAGTTCTCTGCTTTGTTTTAAAACGGCTCTAAATTTTCTAAGAGAAATCCTAAATTTGTGCAAACTCTCACCATTTTTATCGTCTAAAAACTCATTTTTAAAGTTTTTAATATCATCAAAAATCAATCGTAAAATTAAAATAATAGCTTCAAAACTATCCAAATATGCAGGAATTTTAAAGGTTAAATTTTTATTTTTGCGTAAAATTTGCCATGCTTTTTTCGTGTCAAATTTGCCAAGCGGAGTTCCAAAAAGAGCTAAATTTAACTCATCAAATTCGTTTAAATTTGAAATTTCACTAAATTTCATATCGCTAAAAAATGAATTTGTATCAAATTCTTTCGCTAAATTTTCATTTTCAAAAAGCACTTTTGCTATGCAAACTCCGCTAAGTCCGCCTTTATAAATTCTAAATTCGGCATTTTGAGATTTAAATGCGTCATATTTTAAGCTTGGAATAATTTTATCTTTTTGTGCGATTTTAAATTCATCTTTTGAGATCGTAAAAATTTGCAAATTCTCTTTTTTGTGCGATAAAAAACAGCCGTTAGAACTTTTGATATAGCAAATTTGTGGATTTAATGAGATATAAAATTTTTGTGTTTTATCTTTTTGGAATTTTGTAGTGTTGTGAGCTAAAAATTCAGTCTTGCTAAACAAAAATTTACGCTCTATTTGCATACTCCACTCCAAAAAATAAGGTGGAGTATCCTACCAAAATAGAGCTTAAATTTCAAACTATCTGCAACACTCGCAGTCGCTAACGGTCGCAACTACATTGAATTTTTTGATAATGTTTCTTGCTTTTCTTTCGAATTCTTCTTTTGCTTTGATTAAAGTATCATCGTCCATACCCAAATCTTCGATACTTCCGCATTTTTCGCAAACTACATGAATATGCGGTTTTTCATAAATATCAAATCTGCTTTTTTGATTTGGCGCATTTACTTCGACCACAACGCCTTCATCAAGTAAAGTGTTAAGGTTTTTATAAACCGTTGCAAGCGAGATAGACGGATAATCTTTCTTAATATCTTCATAAAGTTTTTCGATGCTTGGGTGTTCGTGATGAGCCAAAACCTTTAAAATGCAAAACCTTTGCGGAGTAGCTTTTAAACCGCAATTTTTCAGCAAATCAATGTGATCCATTAAATTTTCCTTAAATTTATAATTTTCGTAAGAATAATAGCAAAAATAAGTTTAAACTTGTCTTATATTAATTAAGATTTTTTATTATTTAATATAAAATTTGTAATAGTATTGTAATCAAGTCCTAAATTCGCTTCAACTATGCCAGTATTGCCGTGTTGGATAAATTTATCGCTATATTCAAAACTATAAATTTTTATATCATAAATTTTATTATCTTGTAAAAAACCGCCGAGTATTTCAGCGATACCGCCCTTTTTCGCACTATCACTAAAAACATACCAAATTTTATCTTTTTTAGCCAAATTTAGTAAAAATTCACTATCTAATGGCTTAGCAAAAACCAAATCCACAACATCGCAAGGAATTTCATTTTCTAAATTTAAAGCCACTTTGCAGGCCTTACCCACAGCGTTTCCATAACCGATAAGAGCGACATTTGCGTTTTTATTATCTTGCAAAAAACAGGCTTTTGTAAAATCCAAAATCTCTAAATTCGCAAATTTATCTTTAAATTCGTCTAAAATAAAGCTTCCCCGCGGATAGCGAATTGCCAAAACTCCCTTATGCGCGTAAGAATACTCCATTAAAGCATGAAAACTTCGCTCGTCCCTTGGAGCGCACATCGAGATATTTGGTATCGCATTTAAAAAGCTTATATCAAATGCGCCTTGATGCGTCTCGCCGTCTTCGCCGACGATTCCTGCTCTATCCATTGCTAAAACTGCATCTAAATTCATAATAGCTAAATCATGGATCACTTGATCATAAGCGCGCTGCATAAATGTCGAATAAATGGTAATGTAAGGCTTAAAGCCTTCCTTTGCCATCGCCGCCATTGAGCTAACTGCGTGTTGCTCGGCTATTGCTGCGTCCCAAAAACGATCAGGAAAAGCTTCCATAAGCTTATCGATGCCTGTTCCATTTGGCATAGCAGCCGTTACGCCTACGACATTTTCGTGTTTTTTGGCTAAATTTAACAAAGCTTCGCTATAAATATCAGTCGCTTTTTTTAGGCTTTCGCCTTTTTTAAATTCGCCGCTTTGCAGATCAAAAGGCCCCACGCCGTGCCACGATACTTCGTAACCTTCGGCTTTTTCATAACCCTTGCCTTTTATGGTTTGAGCATGAATCACCACGGGCTTTTTCATCGCTTTTGCCGCTTCAAGAGCGTTTATAATCTCAACCAAATTATGCCCGTCGATTGGACCAATATATTCAAGACCTAGCTCTTCAAAAAACATTCCGGGCATGATTAGACGCAAAGAATTTTCAAATTTTTTAGCCATATAGGTTGCGCCTTTTGGCGCGTGAGATAAAATTTGCGTAACCTTGCCTTTGAATTTTTGATACATTTCCCCTGCCATAGCCTGACTTAGATATTTACTCAAAGCCCCGATTGGCTTGGAAATGCTCATTTTATTATCATTTAAAAGGATTATACAAGGAAGTCTTAAATCGCCCAGCTCGTTCATAGCTTCATAAGCTATCCCGCCACTCATCGAGCCATCGCCGATAAATGCGATAGGAATTCGATCTTCGTTTTTAAGTTTTATGGCTTTTGCTGCTCCAAGAGCTAGTGAAATCGAAGTCGAGCTATGTCCCGCGATAAAATAATCAAATTCGCTCTCGCTTGGCTTTGTATAACCGCTGATACCGCCAAATTTACGCAAACTCTCAAAACTATCCCAGCGATCCGATAAAAGTTTATGAGCGTAGCTTTGATGACTAACATCAAAGATAAATGGATCTTTTTTAGCATCAAAAACGAAGTGCATAGCTACGATTAGCTCAACCGCACCGATATTTGAGCTTAGATGACCGCCGTTAGTGCTAACGACTTCTAAAATGCGAGAGCGAATTTTTTCGCAAAGCTCGATTAACTCATCTAGCGAATAGTTTTTAATATCCATTACAAATACTTTTCAAGCGTTTTAAGTAACTTATCGTTTTGTTTTGGCAGCCCTATGGTAATGCGAATTGCGTTTAAGCCATAGCCTTTTAGATTTCGCACGATTATGCCTTTTTTAAGTAACGCATTTGAAATAGCCGTGCTATCGAACATTTCATCAAAAACGAAAGTGATAAAATTCGTATATGAATTTATGAAATTTATGCCGTTTTCGTCGGCAAATTTTTCATATTTTTTCATCTCTTTGAAATTGTTTTTCAAAGTCTCTTTTACAAATTTTTCATCTTTAAGCGCAGCTAATGCCGCAACTAGGCTGATAGTTGTTACATTAAACGGCGGACGAAGTTTGTAAAGAGCATTTATGATATTTTCATCTGCTACGCCATATCCTATACGCATGCCCCCTAAACCATAAAGTTTAGAAAAGGTGCCAAGATAAAGAACATTTTTGAAATTTTTAACGATAAATTCAGGTCTAATCTCTTTATTTTTATCTTTATATGTCGCAAATTCGTTATAAGCGCCGTCAATGACAACTAGCACATTTTCGTCGATTTTGCGAATAAATTCATAAACTTCTTTTGCGTCCAAACACTCACCCAACGGATTGTTTGGCAAACAAAGAAAAATCACGCCGATTTCATCTTTGTGTGCGTTATAAATTTCTAAAAATTCACTCAAATCGTGCATTTGCGATTTTGTGCGATAAACTTTGCTTTCGCAGTGAGCTGCGTAAATTCCATACATCGCAAATGTAACTCCTGCCGTTAAAATGGCGGTTTTCGCACTCGTTTTTGCATGAAGTGCAAATTCGATTATCTGGTCGCTTCCTGAACCGATGATGATATTTTTTTCGCCGACATTATAAAATTTAGATAACGCCCCTTTTAGCTCAAACATAGAATCATCAGGGTATAAATGCGCATTTCGTGCATTTTTTTCAATCGCCTTTTGAACCTTTTTGCTCGTTCCCATTGGATTTTCATTACTTGCTAGTTTGATAACATCATCTTTGTCGATGCCAAATTCACGCACGACTAGCTCGATTGGCTTTCCTGCTTCGTAATTACTTAAATTTTCTACAAATTCGTTAAATTTCATTGTATCTCTCCGTTTATATAACTTCCTAACCACGATATTTCGTGACCCCTTTTGTGCGCATCTTCTAGCACACGCTTAACCTTTTCATCATCGATATGACCTTCAAAATCTATGTAAAACCCGTATCTAAAATTTTTGGCTTTTTCCGGTCTGCTTTCAAGTTTAGTCAAATTTATACCTTCATTTCTAAACATTTGAAGAAGTTCGACTAGACCACCCGGTCTATCGTCAGTTTTAGCCAAAATGCTTGTTTTATCATGTTCGCTTTTTTGATTTTTAAAATCACTTAACACAAAAAATCTAGTTCGATTTGCCGAATTATCTTCGATTTTTTCAAAAACAATCGGAAGATCGTATAAATTCGCTGCTATTTTTGAGCAAATCGCCGCCGAATTTGGTGTTTGCGAAGCTGTTTTAGCTGCTAATGCCGTTGATTTTGTAGGGATAAATTCAGCCCCTATTAGATTGTGATCGTCTAAAAATTTGCGACATTGATTATAACCTTGCGGGTGCGAAAAAATCGTCTTAATCTCGCCAATATCGGTGCAGTTACTAGCAAATGAGTGATGAATATCCATATAAATTTCAGCCACAATCTTCACGCTATCGTATTTTCGCAAACAATCAAGCGTAACGCCAACTGCTCCTTCTGTGTTGTTTTCTATCGGCACGACGCCGTATTTAGCACCGCCATTTATAAGCTCTTTAAAAACTGCTTCTATGTTTGAAAGCGGCAGATACGAGCTAACCGCACCAAAACGACTTTGCGCTGCTTGATGAGTGTGCGTTCCAAAAGGTCCTAAAAATGCGACAACTTGCGGTTTTTCCAAATTTCTTGAAACCGAAAAAATCTCAAAAAATATCGCTTCGATCGCATTTTTGCTTAAATTTTTTGTTTTTGCACTTCCTAGCCTAGAAATTATCGCCCTTTCGCGTTCAGGTCTGTAAATCGCCGTTCCTGTTGAGTTTTTTAACTCGCCGATTTTTTTGACAAAATCCATTCTTTTATCAAGAAGTTCCAAAATTTGCATATCGACTTCATCTATGCAATTTCTCAAATCATCAATATTTTGCACTTATCGCTCCTAAAAACTCATCTACACTTTTAAAAACAAAATCCAAAATTTTAGGCTCAACGCCGGAATTTTCCACCTTTTCAACTTTTCCGCTAAGCACCAAAGCCGTTTTCATACCAAGCGCTTTTGCGCCTTTTAAATCGCCAAGCGCATCATCGCTAATGATAGTTATATCGCTAAATTTAAGCCCATTTTTTTGCAAATTTAATAGTCTTAACGCTTCGTTATAAAATGCCAAACTTGGTTTGCCAATGGCGTTAAATTCGCAGTTTGTGGCTGTTTTTATCATATTTGCGACCGCGCCCACGCCCGGATAGAGCCGTCCGTTTTTTTTGTAAATGCTAGTTTCATGTAGCGGGATAAATTTCGCTCCACCCAAAACAAGCTCAATCATATTTGCAAATTCGCTAAATTTAAAATCGTCCCAGCTTGCCACAAGGACTGCATTTTTTGATTTTAAATTTTGCGTAAAACCCAAATTTTGCATAGTTTGCTTAAATTCGTCCGCCCCAAAAAGTGCCGCATCGCACGGAGTTATAAAGCGATTTAAAACGCAAAATGGATCAAGGTAAGAGCCGTCCTTTATATCTAGTCCCTTACCCCTTAAATTCGCTAAAAAATCATCACTTTTTGCCTTTGTGTTGTTTGTGATAACCACATAGGGCAAATTTTTCTCGTTCAAAAAATTTATTAGCTCTTTTGCCCCTTTTATCGGGCTTTTGTCGCTATCACTAAGCAAAGTTCCTTGAACATCGATCAAAAAGCTCACAAATATTCCTTTTCAAGTGCGATTAAATCTTCAAAACTTTCTCGTTTGCGAATAAGTCTAGCTTTGCCGCCCTGCACGGCGACTTCTGCGGCTCTGCCACGCGAATTGTAATTACTCGACATAGTAAAGCCATACGCCCCTGCACTTTTTACGCAAAGCAAATCGCCGCTATTTAAATTCGGCAACTCCACGCCCTTTGCCAAAAAATCTCCACTTTCGCAAATTGGCCCCACTATATCACAAGGCGAATTTTCATTAGAGTTTGCTGAATTTAGTGCGTTTATTTCATGGTAAGCGCCATATAAACTTGGTCTTATTAAATCGTTCATAGCACCATCGACCACGACAAAGCGTTTTTCGTTATTTTTCTTTTCATATAAAACTTTTGTTAGGAAAATTCCGGCATTTCCTACCAAAAATCGCCCCGGTTCGCATACGATTGTTACATCTAGACCACTAAGATTAGCTAAAATTCCTTGTGCGTAATCGTATAAATTTATCTCTTCTTCGCTTTGATATTTTATGCCTATTCCTCCACCGATGTCAAAGAATTTAATCTCTATTTTTAGTGCCAAAAGCTCTCGCAAAAGTTTGCTTACAATGCCACTAGCTTCGATAATAGGGGCAATATCGGTTAGTTGCGAACCTATGTGAAAGTGAATTCCAACAGGGTTTAAAAATTCGCTATTTTTTGCATAAATATACATTTTTTTTGCTTCATCGATACTAACGCCAAATTTATTTTCATTTAGACCAGTCGAAATATAAGGGTGCGTTTTCGCATCGACATTTGGATTTACACGAATTGAAATTCTAGCTTCCTTGCCAAGCTCTTTTGCCACGCTTTCAAGGCGAAGCATTTCAGCATAGCTTTCTAAATTTATCATCAAAATATCGTTTTCTAAGGCTTCTTTTAACTCAAAATCTTGTTTGCCCACACCTGAAAATACGATTTTATAAGAATTTGCTCCTGCTTCAAGAGCGCGTTTGACCTCTCCGATACTAACGCAGTCAAATCCGCTTCCTAAATTTGCTAAATGCTTTAAAACGCTTAAATTTGAATTTGCTTTTACGGCAAAACAAACGAGCGATTTTCTTGCGTTAAATGAATTTTTTAGAGCTAAATAGTTTTTTTCTATCGCGTCAAAATCATAAACATAAAGCGGTGTGCCAAATTTAGTGGCTATTTCATTATAATTCATAAAATTCCTTGAAAATAAAAAAGTTATAAATTCTAGCGAAAAAAGCTTAACGGTGCTTAAAAACGAGATATAATGCAAACAAAAACATTGCAAAAATTGGCATTATGATACCAAGTTCAGGGATAATCACGCCGTTTAGGGAAAATCTTATCAAAACAAACAAAACGCCCCAAATGCAAAGCGTGGCAATAAAAAATCCAAAGCTCAAAAGTGCAAGGTTGAAAAATCGTCCGGTAACTGGCAGATAATAATACAAAATCAAAACCATAAGCGGTGCAAAAAGCGGAAAGAAAATCATATTGTATAAATTTGCTTTAATTGAACCGACATTTATACCTTGTGATTTAAAGGTTTTTATCGATTTTACGGCTTCTGAAATGGTATAAACATTTGCAGAATCATAAACGCTTTCGATTGTATTTGGATCAAATCCGCCAAGAGCGGTTATGTCGTTTTGGATTTCGTATTTCAAACCATCTTTTCCAAGCTCAAATTCGCTCGGCAAAATGGTAGTATTTAACTCACTAAAATGCCATTTTTTATCTTCATAAATGCCTTTTTGGCTACTTGATTTTGAAATCAAAGCATTATCTTTAACTTCAAAAAATGCAATATCGCTTGCGGCTTTCGCTCCCGGATTTAGCTCTTTTATGTAGATATATTTGCCTTCAAATTTCAAAAACATATCATTACTAAGCGACCAAATTTGCGAGAAATTCGTCAAATTCTTTTGAAAACGAAGCGAGTATGCAAACGGGGTATTATTTAAGCCGATATAAATAAGCGTTATGATTAAAGCTATCAAAAATGGCGGAACTATAAATGAATTTTTACTAACTCCAAGCGCGTAAAAACTAACAAATTCGTTGCTACGAATCATATTAAAAGCTGTGATGATTAACGCAAAAATCAGGCTTAAAGGAAGCGTGTAGGTTACAGCTACACTCGCGGTTAATGCGATATATAAAAGAGCCGTGTTTGCGCTTTGCGGGAAGTCTTTTAAATTTGTCAGCACATCGATACCGACATAAAAGCACTCCAATGCGATAAACAAAATAACGACATATTTAAAATAAACATAGCCTACATATCGCGAGTAAAGCTTCAAACTTAATCCTTCAAGCAGTTTTTCGTGTTGAATTTTGCCGAAATTTCGTTAATATTTGATTTTATCAGCTCTAAAAGCCCATTTTTAGCATATTTTAAAATCTCTTTTAAGCACTCTTTTTCGTTTGCATTGAAATTTGATAAAACAAAATTTGCCGTGTTTGATTTAAAACTTGGCAAATTTAGACTTGATAAATTTGAAATTTGCGAAAGCGGAGAATTTGCTGAATTTTTTGAATTCGCAGAATTTGCCGAATTTGGCAAAGAATTTTCGCTTCGTCCCACGCCTATGCGAATTCGCTCGTATTCGTTGCCAATTAGATTATCAATTGACTTTATGCCGTTGTGTCCGCCGCTACTGCCACCAAATTTAAACTTCATAGCACCAAATTTAAGGTCGATGTCATCGTGGATAACGATAATTCGCTCAGGTTTGTAAAAATCTTTAACGGCTTTGACCGAATTTCCGCTTAAATTCATAAAAGTTTGTGGTTTTAAAAGTAGAAGCGAACCTTTTTTATAAAGTTCGCCTTTGAATTTTGACAAGCTTCCGACGGCGTCGAAACCGCCGCCCGATATAAGCTCGTCAATCAGCATAAATCCTACATTATGCCTTGTATTTTTATACTCATCTCCCGGGTTTCCTAAACCTACGATAAGTATCATTTTACGCCTTATTTAGCTGTCAAAACTCCGACAACTGCGACTGATTCTTTTTCGATAATGCTAACGCCTTTTGGAAGCACAATATCTCTAACTAGGATAGAATCGCCCACATCAAGCTCAGTTACATCAAGCGTGAAATCATTTGGAATATCTTTTCCTGCGCATTTTACGGCTAGGCGTCTTTTTGATTGCACCAAGACACCTTTGTTTTTAAGACCTTTTGCGATACCTACGACTTTAACAGGGATTAGGTATTTGCTGACTTCTTTGTCATCAACAACACGCAAATCAACATGTAACAAAGCGTTTGTTACAGGGTGTTTTTGATACTCTTGGATTACGACTTTGTAAGTTTTTCCGCCAACGCTTACTTCAAAAGGAAGTGTTTTTTTGGCTCTTACGGCTTTGATAAAATCATTTGATTTAAACGCAGCGTTTATATTTTCAAATCCTTTCGCGTAAATGTTTGCGATTAGATAACCATCTCTTTTCAAGGCTTTTGAAGACCTTTTACCGATACTCTCTCTAACGATACCTTCTAACATCGTTGTCCTTTCGTAAAAAATAGGCTGAGAGTATAGCGAAAAATTTATAAAAACAAGTTGAATTTACACTTGTTTATCGCCGTTTTGATTAAATAAAATTCTATGCCAGTTTGTGCAAATTTTCTTTAAAAATTCCAAGAATTTCTATATGGTCATCATATATGAAAAACGGCACAACATAGCCTTTATAAATCAAATCTCTGACCTTTTCATCATTTAGTTTTTGATTTTTGCGAAAACGATATGGCATAGGAAAAATATCATCAATCTATTTCTTTAAATTCATAGCAAATTCATTTGCTCTATCTTTGCTATCAAGCGATATAAAATTTACGATTACTTCGATTTCGTCGATAAATTTATCGCTATATTTGATTACCATTTAATGCCTTTTTTGGCTAATCTTTCTCTTACTTCATCGTCGGTGTGGAGTTTTAGTTTTCCACTTTTACTTTTTTCATAAATTTTTTGAAGCTCATTTTCATCTTTTTCGCTTAGATGTCTGGGTTCATTTTCACAAGTTATGATAGTATTTGGATCGAGATTAGCAAGGGCTTGTATGGCTTGAATAACATTTATATTATCAGTTTGGATACTAAAAGTTTGCATAATAAATCCTTTTTTATGATTTTACATTTTAATTTTACTAAATTTCAAGCGTGAATTCAATAAATTTTTTAAATTTGCAAACTTAAAATCCCTAATAACAAAAACTCTCGCCACTTGCACGGCAATTAAATTTCCTAATCACTTCGTTTTGCTTTTGCACGGCTTCATTGACTACGCACTGAGCGTATTCTTGGAGATTCTATTATGGTGGGCAAGGATGCCCACCCTACGATACTAACTATCAAAAATTGTAATAAATCAAAACTAATATCAAACCTAAATTTAAACAAATAAGTCCGATATAAAGAAATATATAAGCACAAAATATAATGAAAACACTAAAAAGATATAGTATGCTTATAGACCAAAATTTAAACGATTGATAAAAACTATCTTTATTTTTAGTTTTTAATCTTTCTTGAATTTTTTGAATTTCTTTTTTAAGTTCGTCAAAATCGATAACACCAAAACAAAAAAGATTTTTAACATTGATTTGGAAATGAAAAAATGCACGACCTAAAATTAAAAGCGAAATTACACAGAAAAAAACCCCAATTTTTCCTAGAAATACCGCTATTTCGCCCATTTTATTCCTTAATTGCCTTTCTAAAATTTTCAGGCGTATTGCCTTTTAAATTTGAAATAAAAATGAGAAATAACAAAAATATGCTTCCTTTTAGGCAAAAACTTGTCGTTTTGTCTTGTCTTTGCGGTTCTTTGAGTTTATTTTCATAATCGTATTTTATGTAAATTTTGCCATTTTCATCTTGGAGTTGCAGAATTCTATCGTGATAAAATAAAGTGTTTGGTTCGCTATAAATTTTAATTTTTTTGCCTTTTAGATTGTAGTAAATTTCTCGCTCATTTTTTCTGATTTGATAAAATTTGTGTTCTTTTTCGCTTAAATCTAAACGCAATGTCCCACTGCTTCCTTTTGCTTTATACCAAACAGTTTTTAAAATTCCTTCGTTAATGTCGAGATTTTCTAGCGTTTTTGGGTTGTAAGATTGTTGGCTTAAATAGCCCAAGAATATCATATATAAAAAAGCAAAAATCAATCCATACGACATAATGCATAAAACCGCATGTAAAGTTGATATTGGTTTTTTAAAAATTCTATAAAAGAAAATCAAATAAATATAGCTATTTAACCAACGATTATGTAAGTTCAACTTCTTACCTTTCCAAATTCAAACTAACTTTGAATTCTACTCAATTTTTACCTAATTCATACTTACGATACTATATTTATGTAATGCGATACATGTTATAAGATAAATTTTATGTATTGCAATACGATTTTATAAATTTACGCAACAAATAGAACGACTTTTAACGATAAATTAAAATCATGTGATAAAACATAATGAAATGAAACATAATATTTATAAAAAAGTATCGTAGAGTGGGCATCCTTGCCCACCGAAAAAAGATAAAATAATTCAATAGTAAATTTAAATAAAGATTCTTTGCTTCACTTCGTTTCGCTCAGAATAACAACATTGAAACAAATTGATTGATTAAAGCATAAAATGGTGGGCAAGAATGCCCACCCTACGGATACTAAATTTGGATAAATTTATGCCGATGATTTTTCGCAGGACGGGCATAAGATAAGACTTTTTTGTCTATCGTTGCTCGTCCTGCGAAAAAGCTAGGCTAAATTTAATTCTATAACTCTTTTAATTGAACGACTTCGTCTTCCATACCGGCGTTCATATCCTTTCCGGCTTCCAAATTCGCTTGTTGTTTTTTGGCTAAATCGGCATTTTTAATCATCAAGTCAAGGTCGCTTCGTTTTGAAGCCTTATCTAGTGCTTCGCTTTTTGTAATGCGTCCTTCTTTATACAAATCAAGCAAGTGTTGGTCAAATGTTTGCATACCGTAAGTGTTGCGACCGTCGGCAATCGCATCAGGGATTTCGCCGTCGCGACCTTCGAGTATCATATCTTTGATACGAGTGTTTTTACGCAAAATTTCAACTACCGCACATCGTTTGTCGTCCGTTGTTTTGGCAAGGCGTTGAGAGATAACCGCTTCGATAACAGCAGCAAGTGTGATTTTAATCCGCTCTTGTTCGCTTGGCTCAAACATAGTTATAACCCGTCCGATAGTCTCTTTGGCATCGACGGTGTGAAGTGTCGAAAACACAAGGTGTCCTGTTTCAGCAGCGTGAAGCGCTGTTTCGATAGTCTCTAAGTCCCGCATCTCGCCCACGAAAATAATATCGGGGTCTTCACGAAGTGCTGCACGGATTGAGTCGGCAAAAGTGTTGCAGTCTTCGCCGATAGCTCGTTGATTTATGACACATTTATCATCTTTAAAAACAAACTCAACAGGGTCTTCGATAGTTACGATATGGCTCGTTCTGCTTTGATTTATGCGGTTTATCATACTTGCGATTGTGGTTGTTTTACCGCTTCCAGTAGGTCCTGTTAGCAAAACGATACCACGCATAGTCTCATCGCAAATTTTCTTAATCGATTCAGGAAGTCCAAGCTCGTCAATAGTAGGAATTTTAACAGGAATTGTTCTAAAAACCATGCTAATGCCGTCGATTTGAAAGAAAATATTTACACGGAAGCGATAATTTTCATTTAATGCGTATGTAAAATCGGCGCTTTTATTTTTAATCAAATCGCTAAATCTGGTTCTAAGAAGCACTTTTGCAAGCTCAATGCCGTCTTGTTGCGTAAAAATATTTTTACTAAATTTGACAAGTTCGCCATTAATTCGACCGCGAATCACGCTACCTGATTTGATATGCAAATCGCTACCGCCGTTTTGAACCATAAATTCAAGGTATTTGTTTAGCCTATCTCTTTGAGCGTAGTTTAGGTTGTTTAAATCAACGGTTTCATTACCTTCTAGTCCTCGCATACTCTATCCTTTCTTTAAAGCTTTGATTATATCGTCAAATGCGATGATGAATTGTTCCAATCCGTCATCAAGCAACTTTTTATAAACCTTTTTCATGTCAATTCCGGCGTTTTTGACCTTTTCGAAAAATTCGTCGATTTGCTCGTTTGTTAGTGGCACCTTTGGCGAATTTTCGGTTTTTATAAACGCTTTTATTGTATCAAGCGGAGCGGTATTTATGCAGTTTTCAAACAAAAGTTCGCTCACATAATAATCTTTTGCTAATTCGTCGCCTTTTACACCGGTGCTAGCAAAAAGCGGTTTAACGAAGCTTAAATTCGCTTCTTTTATGATATTGTAGCATTTCATAGCATTAATTATACCCACTTTTGCTTTTGGCAGACCTGCGTTAGCCATTTTTTCATCGAGCATTCTATCAAAACGGCTAACAAAAATGCTAATAACCGCTTTTGGTAAATTTGCTTTTGGAAAGTATCTTTTAAATCCTGCAATGCCTTCTTCAAAGGCTTCAAGGCATTTTTTAGTCTGCTCAGGCGAAAAAATCAAAGTCGCATTTACATTTATGCCCTTGCGTATTAGTTCGCTCATCGCTTCATATCCGTCCTTTGTGGCAGGGACTTTTATCATCACATTTGGCATACCGATTGCACCGTAGAGATGTTTGCCTTCTTTAAATGTAGCTTCTGCTTTGTTGCTTAAATTTGGATCGACTTCGATACTAACAAAGCCGTCATCTGCGTTTATGTAGTTTTTAAGTAAGCTTTCTGCCGCACTTCTAATATCTTGCGTAGCTAGAATTTCATAAAGTTTTTTTGGCTCTTTTTTCTTAAATTCTTCCTTTGCTTCTGCGTAAGCCGGGGAATTTAAAAAAGCGTTTTTAAAAATAGACGGATTTGAAGTCGCTCCGTTAATCGTGCCGTTTTTTATAAGCTCGTTAAATTCGCCGTCGATAAAATCACGCTCTAAAAAGTCGCACCAAAGGCTAAATTTAACCTTTTCGTTATACATATTTCATAACCTCCCTTAAATCTTTTGTATCCACACAATGCGTTGCCTCTTTTTTCAAAATTTCGTGAGCGCAAAATGCGATTTTTAGACCAGCTTCACGAAACATCGAAACATCGTTTGCGCCGTCCCCAACGCACATAATTTCATCTGAATTTAAATTTAAAAGCGATTTTAGCTCTCTTAACATCGCCCCTTTTGAGTAGCCAAACATTATCTCTCCGCCCACAAGCCCTGTTAGGACGCCGTCTTTTTCGTGCAAAATATTTGCAAAACTAGCGTCAAATCCTAAAACTTTTTTGGCATGATCGGTTGCTATGTGGTAGCCGCCGCTAAAAACAACGACTTTGATATTTTTTGATTTTAGATAAGCTATAAGCTCTTTTGCGCCTGTGATGAAAGGCAAATTCTTAGCGATTTTTTCTATTTCACTTACTTTAACGCCCTTTAAATACGCAACTCTTTCAACCAAGCTTTCAAAAAAATCAAGCTCGCCAGCCATTGCTCTTCTTGTAATATCAGCAACTTCTTTTTCTTTTCCGACACTTCTAGCAAACTCGGTTATAGTCTCGCCGTCCATAAGTGTGCTATCAAAATCAAAAACACAAAGTTTAATCATATTTTTCCTTTTAAAAGCTTTATTATAACTATTTTAAATTTAAATTTAGACAAAATTCATCAAATTTACTTGTTTTATCATCAAATTTGTAAATTTTTGGTTTAACGCCAAAACAAGCTAAATTTATATAAATTTTTTTACCAAATTCCAAAACGCTGTCTTGATGATAATGCCCTTCAACCACGATTTTAGCGGTATAGTTATGAATTTTTGGCTCTATAAAATTTGTAAAATTTTCAGCTTTTCTATCCAAATTTTTCTTTGATTGAGCGTTTAAAATAGCTTTTGTGATAGCATAATTTAACATTGTATCAAGGGCATTTGCGATTTTTAAAAAAATTTTATTTCGCAAAAACAAAAGCGCGGTTTGTGTCTGTTTTGGTAAAAAAATATCGCCGTGAGAAATTTGCAAAATTTCGTCCATATCGCTTTTAAAACTCACGGGCTGTTCTTTATTTGCAAAAACTTTTACGCCAGAAAAAATCTCTGCTAGATTAAAATCATGGTTGCCTTCAAAATAAAAAATCTCGCATTTTTTTGAAATTTCATTTATCAAATTTATCTCAAATTCATAAAATCTTTGCGAATATGTCGTATTTGCCAAAAAATCAAACATATCGCCAAGCATAAAAATTTGGCTTGGCAAATTCTCATTTTCAAGCGAATTTAACTCTTGCAAAAATGCACGAAAATTCGCTCTGTTCGTATTTGCGTGGGCATCGCTTAAAAAAATCGCACCGCTTTTAATTTTATAAATTCTTGCCACGCTTTAAATTCCGTGAGAGATTTTTGGCAATGCCATGTTTTGGCTTATGCCAAGCATTAAATTCGCATTTGCCACAGCTTGGCTTGAAGCGCCTTTTAGTAAATTATCAATGGCTGAATTTATCCAAATTTTATCTCCGTCGGTTTTTACAAAAATATCGCAAAAGTGCGTTCCTGCGACATTTTTTATATGCACTGGTTCGTTTCTAACGCGGATAAATTCTTCATCTTTGTAAAATTCTTTTAAAATTTCCATTGCGTCGATTTTTTCTTTCAAAACGCCAAATGCGCTAACTAACATTCCGCGCGTTAATGGAAGCAAATTTGGCACAAAAATCGTGTTAAATTCGGTGTTTGCCCTAATTGAAAGTTGTTCTTTGATTTCATCTGCGTGGCGGTGCGAAATTGGCGAGTAGGCATTTGCGTTTTCATTTACGCTCACAAAATGGCTTGTAGCTTTTAAGCCCTTTCCTGCGCCACTTACACCGCTTTTAGCATCGATAAAAACGCCGATTTTATTATCCATAAATTTTAAAAACGGCGCAATCCCTAAAATCGAACAAGTCGGATAACAGCCCGGATTTGCCACCAAATTTGCCGTTTTGATTTTTTCGCGATTAAGTTCAACCAAACCATAAACAGCGTGGGCTAAATTTTTTGGATCTAAATGTGTCGTATAATTTTTCTCATAAAGTTCTAGCGAAAGGCGATAATCCGCACTCAAATCCACAACTTTTGTAGTGTCAAAACTCAAAATCGTCTGTGCGAATTCCATAGCTTTTTCGTGCGGCAAGGCTAAAAAAACCAAATCACATTTTTGTGCTGCCGTTTTTGGGTCGGCGATTTCGACTTTCATATCCAAAACACCGCTTAGTTGCGGGAAAATTTCACAAATTTGGCTTTCACTCGTGGCTGCAAGATAAGAAATCTCAAACTCATCGTGGCGAAGTAAAATCTTTATAAGCTCCAAACCCGTATAACCGCTAATTCCGATAATTCCGACTTTTTTCATCATTTTTCCTTATGCAAATTTGATAGGTTTATATGAAACGCTTAAAATTTCTATATCTTTTCTGCCGTTTGGCAAATTTAGCGTTATCTCATCGCCCTCGCTCTTGCCTAATAGCTGTTTTGCAAGTGGCGTATTGATATTTATCAGCCGTCTTGAAACATCGGCTTCGCTAAAACCGACTATGACATAGGTTTCTTCAATCTCGGTTTCAATATCCATAAATGTAACGGTTGAGCCAAATTTGACCTTATCATGCTCGTATGAGCTAGGATCAATAACCTTTGCTCTTGCCACTATATCGCTGATTTCAGCAATTCTAGCTTCTATAAAGGCTTGTTTTTCTCTTGCTGCGTGGTATTCTGCGTTTTCTTTCAAATCGCCGTGGCTCCTAGCGATGTCGATGTCTTCGACGATTTTTGGGCGTTGAACTGTTTTTAAATCTTTAAGTTCTGCGGTAATTTTTTCATAACCATAAAGCGTCATTGGTTCGGTTTGTTCCATAAATTTTCCTTTATTAAATTTTTTAAAATTATACTTTTTCTTGTTTAAATTTAAGCAAATTTGCAACATTTTTTGCACTGCCAAATTTCAAATACTCCCTTAAATCGGCACATGCACGACTAAATTTTTCATAATCGCAATTTTTATACGCATTATACAGATTTTCCGCACTTACTTCATCTTGCAAAAGCTCGATATGAAGTGGTTTTTCGCCCATAAAATCAAAAATAATATTCGCAAGTCCGGCGAATTTTAGCTTCACAAATTTTCTAGCGATATACATATCAATCGCCTTTGCCTTATAACAAAGCACAAACGGAGTGCCGATCAGTGCGGCTTCAAGCGTGGCAGTTCCTGAGCAAATAAAGGCAAATTCGGCATTTACTAGTGAATTTATCGTATCGTTTGAAATCTCAAAAAAGCTAGTATCGCCGTAAATTTCAGCCAAATTTGGCATTAAAAATTTCGGCACCACAAGTGTTTTTTTGTGATTTGCAAATTTGCGAGAAAGCTCCCTATAAATCGGCATTAAACGCGTGATTTCGCTTCTACGAGAACCCGGCATAAAAACCAAATTTCCGTTTTTTTCGTAGCTATTTTTTTGAATTTTAATCTCATCTAAAAGCGGATGTCCGACATAAGTCGAGCGATTATAAAATTTGCTATCAAAAGGCAAAATTGAAGCCAAATTATCGCAATACTTTTCCACTTTTGCGACCCTGCCCTTTTTCCACGCCCAAACCTGCGGTAAAATATAATAAGTTATCGGCGTTTTTACACCTTGCTCTTTAAGTTTTTGTGCTAATGGCAGGTTAAAAGCAGGACTATCGATCAGCAAAACTCCGTCGCAAGTATCTGCTAGTTCCACCATTTTTTTCATCGCTTTTTTTGCTTTGAAAATAAGTGGTAAAACTTCTACAAAGCCCATTGCAGAGAATTCCTTGCTATCATAAATCGCGCTGCCAAATTTTTCAAATTTTTTATCAAAAATTCCACAAATTTCGCACTCGCCAAGCTCGTTTAAAACCTGCTCAAAATGCAAATTTGCCGAAGCTTCCAAACAAGAAACAAGGTATCGTTTCATAAAATTCCTATAAATTTTTTACAGAAATTATAGCAAAGATATGTTAAAATTGCTAAATTTTAAATTTAAGGAAAGTTTATGAGAAAAATTTATCTTTTAATTGCAACTTGCTTTCTTTTAATAGGTTGCACAAACGAGCCAAAATACGAAAAAAGAGTAATAGAACAAACTCCGCAAGAAATAGCTTATTATGAAAATTTAATAAAAGGCAAAAGCCCAAGTGAAGTTGCCAAATTAAGTGTCGAAGATGTCGCAAAAAAGCTAGGCGGAACAAAAGTGCGAACAAAAATTGATGGCTTTGTTACATTTGAAGAGATTTTTGCCGAAAATGAAAATGTGATTTTTAACTACTCATTAAGTTCGGCTTATGCGAATTTATCGATGAAAGATAGAGAAAAATTTATGACTTTTGCCGAAAAAGATTTAGTTAGTAGGGTTTGTAGTTTGCAAACTGCACGAAATTCGCTAAAACACGGACAAAGAGAAGTGCATAGATATTTTTATGAATACCCGCAAAGTCCCGTTTTTGAACTAAAAGTCGATGAGCAAATTTGCGTTAAAGCAGGTTTATAAATGAAGGAAATTTTAATCACAAATGACGACGGTTTCGAAGCAAGGGGAATGCTCGAACTTGCTTGTGCGCTAAAAAAAATCGCAAATGTTACAATCGTAGCTCCAAGCTCGGAAAAATCGGCTTGTTCGCACTCTTTGACACTTACAAAACCGCTTAGATTTATCAAGCTTGATGACGGATTTTTTAAGCTTGATGACGCTACGCCATCAGATTGCGTTTATTTGGGCTTAGAAATGCTTTTTAACGCAAAAAAACCAGATCTCATCATCTCAGGCATAAACCACGGCGCAAATGTCGCCCAAGACATAACCTACTCCGGCACTTGTGGTGGCGCTATGGAAGGCGTTTTACAAGGAATTCCATCATTAGCGGTAAGTCAATTTTATATGAACGATAGCCTAGATAGATACGGCTTTGACTTGGCCTGTGAAATCACGCTAAATTTGGTGGAAAAAATCTTTAAAAACGGCTTTCCGTTGCCGTCAAAACAATTTTTAAATTTAAACTTTCCGGCTGTTGGCAAAGCCGAATTTAAGGGGCTAAAAGTCGTTGCTTGTGGAGATAAATTTTACTCCACCGACGCCCAAACAAATCGCAATCCGCGTGGCTGGGAATACCACTGGTTAGGTCTAACGGATTTTAATTTTGATAAATCTTTAAATTTAAATACCGACATTGGCTTACTTACCGAAGGATATGCAACGCTAACGCCAATAAGTCTAAATTTAACGGCACATAATGAGCTAAAAAGTGTGGAAAAATGGCTATTATAGATGATTTAACCTGCTCGAAATCGCTTCGTAATTCAAGCCAAAACACAGAAATTATTAATAGATTTACCCGCTCTCGTTGGCTTTTTGGCGAAAGTTTTGAAAAACTACAAAATGCAAAAGTTTTGGTTTGTGGCTGTGGCGGCGTAGGCGGCGCTACCATAGAATGTCTATATCGCTCAGGCGTAATAAATTTAAGCGTGATTGACTGCGATAAATTTGATATTACAAATCAAAACAGGCAGTTTGGAAGCGAAAATTTGGGTGAAAAAAAATGCGAAGTTTTTGCGAAAAAATTTGACGGTGTAACGCCTATTTTTGCTAAAATCGATGATGAATTTTTAGAAAAATTTGATATTAGCAAATTTGATTTTGTTATTGACGCCGTTGATGATATTCGCGCTAAAATCGCACTTGCCGTTAAATGCAGTGAAAAAAATATCAAATTTATTAGCTCACTTGGAGCGGCAAAGCGCCTAAATCCTAGTAAAATTAAAATCACTTCTATTTGGAAAACCCACAGCGACCCGTTTGCTAGAAAATTTCGTTATGAGCTTAAAAAATCTGGTTTTAAAGGCGATTTTCCTTGCGTTTTTTCAGAAGAAGAGCCAAACTGCAAAAAACTAGGTTCTTTTATGGGCGTAACGGCTAGTTTTGGGCTATTTATCGCTAGTTTTGTGGTGCGAAATTTGATAGAAAAGTAATTATATCATCAAAAATTTACTTATAAATTTTTTGTTAAATAAATTTATAAAATTTCAAAAAAAATCTATTTTTTAACTAAATTTTGTTAATTTAATATTAATTTTTAAAATTTTCTTTTATTTTATGATAAAATTATATGAAAAATTTAAGAGGTGTAAAATGAGCGTTGAAGATATAATTGTAGATTTAAATGAAATCGAAAAAAAAGTTCCTATGGAGGTCAAACTTCTAATCCAAAATCAAAAAAAACTTGACAAATTAAATGTTCTCATTGTCGGCAAAACTGGTGTCGGGAAAAGCACACTTATAAATACGATTTTTGGACGAAATGTTGTTAGGACTGGTTCGGGCGAACCTATTACTAAAAAAATCGTTGAAATCAAGATTAACAAATTTTTTAGTATCTATGACACAAAAGGGCTTGAAATGAGCAATTTTGAAGCTACGCTTGACGATATTAAGAGCTTTATAGAGCAAAAGGCCCATTCAAGAGATCCTATTCATATAGTTTGGTTTTGTATCGCCGAAAGCGGTAGGCGCTTGGAAGTTAAAGAAAAACGCCTATTTAATATGATAAAAGATAAAAATATACCAATCATAGCCGTTATCACAAAAGCTCAACAAGACAAAGATTACAACGGAGAAAAATTTTCAGATATAGTAAAATCAAATTTAGAAATTTCGACTTCCGTTTTACAACGAGTAAGGGCATTGGAAGTAGAAGATGATGACGGTATTATTAAAAAAATCAGCGGCATTGATGATTTGATTACAAAAACTTTTGAAATTCAACGCCTTGCTGCCAGTAAAAAGGTTATGTTTGCCAAATTTCAAACTTATAATAAAAATCTTAAAAAAACGGTTGCGCTTGAAATCACGCTAAAACACTCAGTCTTAGCAGCCAGTATGACGGCTGAAAACATCGCATTTTCGGATATTGCGCTACTTTTGCCGGTGCAAATATATATGATAGAGTATATCACTTCGATTTATAATCTAGAAATTTCAAGGGAAGATATTTTAAAAATTCTCTCTGAATTTGACCGTATTATCGGCGTTGGATTTGAAATAAAATCAATCGACGGCGATATTGTGCGACTTGCGCCGTTTAATGACTTGCTAACTGACGGGATTATAAATTCGTCTGTGGCGGCAAAAATGACGAAGTTAATCGGCGAAATTTACACTAGGTATTTGGACGAAAATTTCGATGGAATTTATGAGGGCGAATTCGATCCTGTTTCAAATTTAAATCGCCAAAAGATTAAATATATAATCACAAATAAGCTTATAATGGGAGATTAAAATCCCATTATAACGCCATTTTGGCGCATTTTTTAGCGTGGATTATCGTCGTGTCAAATACCGGAATTTCCAAATCATTTTGCGAAATCAAAAGTCCGATTTCTGTGCAACCTAAAATCACACTTTTTGCCCCTAAATTCGCAAGTCTATCGATGATTTTTAAAAATTTCTCTTTTGAAGATGACAATATTTTTCCTAAACAAAGCTCATTAAAAATGACCGAATTTATAAATTCGATCTCGTCATCATTTGGGATAAAAACTTCTATACCTTGTTCGATTAATTTTTCTTTATAAAAATCCTGCGTCATCGTATATTTCGTGCCAAGAAGTATGGTTTTATCGATATTTTGGGCTTTTAGTTCATCAGCAGTGGCTGTGGCGATATGCAAAATGGGAATTTGCAAATTCGCACTGATTTGTGGTTCAACCTTGTGCATTGTGTTGGTGCAAATAGCGATAAAATCGGCTCCCGCGAGTTCTAGGCGTTTAGCAGCGCTAGCTAAAATACGACCGGCTCTCTCCCACTCGCCCTTTGCCTGACACTCTTCAATCTCGCTAAAATCCACACTATAAAGCAGAATTTTTGCACTATGCAAACCTCCAAGATGAGCTTTTATCTCTTCATTTATGATTTTGTAGTAAGTAGCCGTGCTTTCCCAACTCATTCCGCCGATTAGTCCGATAGTTTTCAAAAAAAATCTCCTTGAAAAATTTAGATAATTTTAACCGAATTTGGTAAATTTAACCCTTTTTCGCTAATAAAAATATACACGAAATAATCAAAACAAAGCCTACAAAATCTAAAAACACAAACTGCGTTTTAAGCCAAAAATGTGCAAAAAATGCTGCGCTAACTGGCTCAATCGCGGCGATTAGGCTTGCTTTTGGTGCGCCGATTAATTTCACCCCAATCATATAAAAACTAAATGCTAAAACCGTTCCAAAAAACACAACGCCCATGAGTGCTAAAAATCCGCTAAAATCGCTAATACCTTTTAAATTCCAAACTTGCAAAAACAAACCCAAAACTACTCCGCCAAGCACCATACCCCAACCTAAATTTAGCACAACAGGATATTTTTGATTTAGTTTTTTTGGTGCAAGATTATAAACGCAAACACAAACTGCGCTAAGCAAACAAAAAATAAGTGCCTTTTGACTAATAACAAGTGAGTCTAAATTTCCGTGCGTAGCTAAAATCACAACACCCAAACTTGCTAAAATCAAAGAGATAAATTCGCTGATTTTTGGCAATCGTCTTTCATTTACACATACAATCACTAAAATCATAGCTGGTGCTGTGTATTGGATCACGGTAGCGACTGCGGCATTTGAAAGCTCGATAGAATAAAAATAAAAATACTGCGTTAGCATTAAACCTAAAAGCGAAAAAGCTAAAAACTGCGGATAAAGTCTTTTATCTTTAAGCGGTGCAAAAAATCTTTTATCGCGCAAACGAAATGCACAATAAAAAAGCAAAACCACGCCAGCGCAAAAAAGTCGATACGGAACAAGCCAGTTTGCGCTCACGCCCTTTACTTCGAAAAGATACTGACCGCAAACCCCGCTAAACCCCCAAAAAATTCCGCCAAGAAGTGTTATGAAAATTCCAAAAATTATACTTTGCGTTTTCATATTAATTGAATTAAATTTATAAAATTTCGGCAAATTTAGCATAAATTTCACGCAAATTTGCCGAATTTGTGAATTTATTTTTGACCTAAATACTCTTGCAAACTTTTTACTTCTAGTGCAGAGCCATCTTGCATAGAGCAAACAGAAAGTGTCGCAGCAAGGGCAGCTTTGACCGTTGTAAAATACGGCAACTTAAATCTTAATACGCTTTGGCGAATTTTAGCTGCATCGCTACTACTAGATTTGCTGTCGCTTGTATTTATCACTAACGCAATGTCGCCGTTTTTGAGCCTATCTTCGATATTTGGTCTGCCTTCGCTAATCTTATAAACAAATTCGCACTCAACGCCGTTAGCAGTTAAAAGTTTGTGCGTTCCGCTTGTAGCGCAAATTTTAAAGCCGATTTTTGTTAAAGCAGTGGCAAGTTCGACGGCTCTAAGCTTGTCATGTTCTGCCAAAGACAAAAATACTAGCCCGTCGCTTGGCAAGACATTATTTGCAGCGATTTGGCTTTTTGCAAAACTTTTTGCGAAATTCTCGCCGATACCCATAACTTCGCCAGTGCTTTTCATCTCGGGTCCTAAAATCAAATCCGCTCCCGTGAGTTTATTGAAAGGAAAAACGCTTTCTTTTACGCAGATATGGTTTTTGATTTTTGGTTTTAAAATGCCTTTTTCTTCGCTTAGAACGCCAAATTGATCGTAAAATTTCAAAGCTTCTCTTAAATTTCCTTGCCACATAACGCGAGTTGCGACCTTTGCCATAGGAATTCCCGTTGCTTTGCTCACAAACGGCACGGTGCGGCTAGCCCTAGGATTTACTTCAATCATATAAAGTTCGTTTTCATAAATGGCAAACTGGATATTCATAAGCCCTACAACGCCCAAATTTAGGGCGATTTCTTTTGTTTGACGATTTACCAAATCAATCATCTCGGCACTTAAACTCATCGGCGGCAAGATACTAGCACTATCGCCTGAGTGAATTCCTGCTTCTTCGATATGCTCCATAATCGCGCCGATATAGACATCTTTTCCATCGCTTATAGCATCGACATCAAGCTCAACGGCATCAAGCAAAAATTTATCGATTAGCACAGGCGAGTGGTAGCTTACACTTACTGCTTCGTTCATATAGGCTTTTAACTCGGTTTCATTATGCACTCTTCTCATCGCTCTACCGCCAAGCACATAGCTTGGTCTTACTAATACTGGATAGCCAATAGCGTTAGCTTTTTCTATGGCTTCGGCTTCGCTTATAGCTGTGTCGTTTTTAGGCTGTTTTACGCCGATTTTATTTATAAATTCGCTAAATTTTTTGCGGTCTTCTGCCATGTCGATTGTTCTAGCACTAGTTCCTATGATTTTAGCACCGATTATATTTAATCTTTTTGCGAATTTAAGCGGAGTTTGACCACCAAAATGCACGATTACACCATCAGGCTTTTCTGCTTCGATTACACTTCTAACATGCTCGAAATCAATCGGTTCAAAATACAAAATATCGCTAGTGTCATAGTCAGTAGAAACCGTTTCAGGGTTGCAGTTATACATAATGGTAGTTATTCCCATATCTTTTAACGCATAACTTGCATGAACACAACAATAATCAAACTCGATGCCCTGTCCTATGCGGTTTGGTCCGCCGCCGATTATTAGAACTTTTTTATTTGAGCTATCAACCACTCTGCTTGGAATCCCAGCCGTTATATTTGTGCTAGAATACAAATATGGCGTAAGAGCCTTAAATTCTCCCGCACAGGTATCGACTTCGTTATATTCAAGAGTGATATTTTGTTTAGTTCTAGCAAAATAAATATCGTTTTGCGTTAGCTCGACATTATCTGTTTTATTTATCAAATATGCTATCATGCGATCTGAAAAGCCCATAGTTTTAGCCCTTCTAAGCAACTCAGGGTTATTTATAATATCCATATCGATTTTGCTTTCAAATTCGACGATTTCGTGAATTTGGCGTAAAAACCAAGGGTCAATTTTTGTAAATTCAAAGACCTCATCAAGCGAAAAACCGTTTCTAAAAGCTTGTGCGATATATAAAATTCTAGCTTCCTGTGCGTTTCTAAGCCCAAAAATCAAATCATCTTTGCTTAAATTTAGCTCGATAAATCCGTAAAAACTCTTCTCCATAGAACACAAGGCTTTTTGGATACTCTCTTTGAAACTGCGACCTATCGCCATTACTTCACCGATACTTTTCATCGCAGTGCCAAGATATGGGTTTGATCCCGGGAATTTTTCAAACGCAAAACGCGGAATTTTTGTAACGATATAATCAATCACAGGCTCAAAGCTTGCAGGAGTGCCTGTAATGTCGTTTTTGATTTCATCTAGGCTAAATCCCACAGCTAGCATGGTAGCGACCTTGGCTATCGGGTAGCCTGTGGCCTTACTAGCTAGGGCTGAGCTACGGCTAACGCGCGGATTCATCTCGATTACTATCATGCGACCGGTATTTGGATTTATGGCAAATTGCACATTGCTTCCGCCCGTATCGACGCCAATCTCACGCAAAATCGCAAAACTCGCATCACGCATTCGTTGATACTCTTTATCTGTAAGAGTTAGAGCCGGTGCAATCGTAATGCTATCACCCGTATGCACACCCATAGGATCAAGGTTTTCGATAGAGCAAACGATAATGCAGTTATCTTTATTATCTCTGATAACTTCCATTTCATACTCTTTCCAGCCAAGCAAACTCTCTTCAATCAAAATTTCGTGAATCGGACTTATATCAATGCCGTTTTGCGCGATTTCTTTAAATTCATCGATATTATATGCTACGCCACTTCCTGCGCCACCCAAGGTATAACTAGCGCGAATTATCAAAGGAAAGCCGATTTCACTAGCAGCGTTCATCGCTTCTTCGATATTATAAGCATATTTTGATTTTGGTAAATCCATACCGATTTTTATCATCGCTTCTTTGAAAGCCACGCGATCTTCGCCTTTTTTGATAGCTTCGGGTTTTGCCCCAAGAAATTTTACATTGCCTAGCTTTCCGCTTTCATAAACTTCCATAGCGACATTTAGGGCAACCTGTCCGCCCATAGTAGGCAAAATAGCATCGACTTTTTCTTTTTCGATAATTCGCAAAATGCTCTCTTTGGTAATCGGCTCAATGTATGTTGCGTCCGCAAAATCAGGATCTGTCATAATCGTAGCCGGATTTGAATTTATCAAAACTACTCTATAACCTAAATTTTTCAAAGTTTTAGCAGCCTGTGTGCCACTATAATCAAATTCACAAGCTTGACCGATGACGATAGGACCAGAACCTATCAACAAAATTGTTTTAATATCGCTTCTTTTTGGCATTATTTATCCTTTGTAACAACATACAAAAATGTCGGCATACTCTGCCCTGCGTATGGCTCAACGACGGCACTTTTGTATAGCTGTTCATCTTTTATCTCTTTTACTTTTCCAACCGGCACTCCTGCGAAAAATACGCCATCAAGTCCGCTAGTAAAAACCTCATCTCCTACTTTTGGCTCTAACCATTGTGGTATAAATTTAACACTTATACCATTTGAATTTCCGTTTGCAAGTCCGGGAATTTTATTTTCTCCAACAAAAACGGCAAAAGCACTTTTTTCGTCCCTTTGCAAAATAGCCAAGGGCTTATTATCTTTATTTAGCAAAATCCCTGCCGTGTTGCCTTCGCTAATAAGCCCATAGACTTTATCTTGCTTAAATTCGGGGAATTCGACCCAAAATTTATTATAATCGCTCGTTTGAGCATAACTTAAAATTTTTACAAGTCTTACATCGGGAGCAAATTTAGACGAATTTTTATCTATTAAAATTTGATTTAACTCCCAAGCAAAAGTTGAGAGCAAAGCAGCGGATTTTTCTAATTCTTTGTTTTGCTCTCTTAAAATTTTTATCTCTTCGGCTTGTCTAAAATGCTCGTTTATCGTATTTTTTATAAAAGCGGTTGTTTCGTAATATTTATTTATAATAAAACCGGAAAATTCAACCACACCGCCCCTTATCTGCGATCCGAAAACAAGCGATAAAATAACAAAAGCTACGGCTATAAAAAGCGGCTTTATATTAGTCATTTGCTAATTGTTTTAAATAACCAATTTCTTCAAGTGCTTTACCTGTTCCTTTTGCGACTGCCAAAAGCGGTTCGTCTGCAACAAAAACAGGAAGTTTAACTATATCGCTTAGATATTTATCAATTCCTCTTATCAAAGCTCCACCGCCTGTTAGCACAACGCCGTTTTCTACGATGTCGGCTGCAAGATCAGGCGGCATCATTTCTAAGACCGTTTTTAGGGCATCGGCTATCTCTTTTAAAGGCTCTCTCATAGCTTCTCTAACATCTTCGCTTGTTATTTCAATCCTACTTAAAAGTCCGCGCACTTGATCGCGTCCTTTTACGCTCATTTCAAGCTCTTTTGGAAGTTGAATTGCCGTTCCTATTTTGATTTTTATCTCTTCGCCGACTCTTTCACCGATAAGCAAGTTATACTTTTCTTTTACATAATTTACAATGCTACTATCGATTTTATCACCTGCTGTGCGAACAGATTTTGAAATAACAAGTCCGCCAAGAGAAATAACGCCGATTTCGGTCGTTCCACCGCCAATATCAACTACAAGTGATCCTTTTGGCTCTTTTATAGGAAGTCCTGCACCAATTGCCGCTGCCATAGGTTCTTCGATTAAAAAAACTTCCCTTGCTCCTGCTATCATCGCACTTTCTCTGACGGCTTTTCGCTCAACTTGTGTTAGTCCGTAAGGAACAGAAATGATAATGCGTGGGCTGATAAAAAATTTGCGTTTATGCGTTTTTTCAATAAAATATCTAATCATCTTTTCAGTCATATCGAAATCCGCTATAACGCCGTCTTTCATAGGGCGAATAGCTTCTATATCGCCCGGAGTTTTTCCGACCATCTCTTTTGCTTCGTGTCCTACTGCGAGAATTCGTTGTTTGCCGTATTTTTCGTTTTGCACAGCTACAACGCTTGGTTCGTTAATGATAATACCTTTGTCTTTGACTAATACCAAAGTATTAGCCGTCCCCAAGTCTATCCCCATATCGCTTGAAAATAGTCCTAAAACTGAATCTAACAACATTTTTTTCCTTTATTAAGCACTTAGTTTTACTAAAATCGGTTTTGCCGTCTTTAAAACGACATCTTTTGAAATGATAACATCATAACCTGCAAGTTCCGGCAACTCAAACATAATATCTGTCATAATATCTTCCATTATGCTTCGTAAGCCCCTAGCTCCTGTTTTGCGTTTTATTGCTAAATTTGCTACTGCCTTTAAAGCTTCATCATCAAATTTTAAATTCACGCCATCAATAGCAAAAAGTTTTTGGTATTGTTTTAAAATGGCGTTTTTTGGTTCGGTTAAAATTTTAACCATACTTGCTTCATCGATTGCTTCTAGGGTTGCCGTTACATGAAGTCTGCCGATGAGTTCAGGTATCAAACCATAATGAACCAAATCATCGGGCTCGACCATAAAAAGCAAATTCTCATTTTCTTTTTTGCTTCGTTTTTCTTGCCCAAAACCAAGAACATTTTTGCCGATTCTATGGGCAATGATCTCATTTAATCCGTCAAACGCACCGCCACAAACAAACAAAATATTTGTCGTATCGATTTGTATAAAATCTTGGTTTGGGTGCTTTCTGCCGCCTTTTGGCGGGATATTAACTACGCTTCCTTCGATGATTTTAAGAAGCGCTTGTTGCACGCCTTCACCGCTAACATCTCTTGTGATAGAGCGATTTTCGCTCATACGCGAAATTTTATCAATTTCATCGACAAAAACGATTCCCCTCTCAGCCTTTTTGACATCGCCACCTGCTGCTTGAAGTAGGCGAGTTAGGATATTTTCGACATCTTCGCCTACATATCCTGCTTCTGTTAGGCTTGTTGCATCGCTAATGGCAATTGGAACATCTAAAAATCTTGCCAAAGTCTGTGCCATAAGCGTTTTTCCACTTCCTGTTGGTCCGATTAGCAAGATATTTGATTTTGTGATTTCTGTATCATCGTCTTTGATTTCATTTTGCTTAAAAATTCTTTTGTAGTGGTTATAAACGCCCACGCTAAAAGCCTTTTTGGCTCTTTCTTGCCCGATGACATAGTTATTTAAAACTTCCATTAGTTTTTTTGGCTTTATATCATCATAATTTATTTCGCTTATATTTTCTTTTTGCGTTAAATTTTCTGCATTTTCTCCGCCGTGAAGCACTTCATAAGCTGCATCTACGCAGTATTCGCAGATGAAAGAATTTTCTTTTTCGTTAGGAAAAATTCGTCTTCCGTCTTTACTTGAAACATTACAAAAACTGCAAATTTTCTCCATTAATCTCTACCTTTATTTAACGGAATTCCCCGTTTTGTATTTAGTATAAATTCGCACATTTTTTTGACATTTTCATCTTTTGTTTCACTAAGCAAAACACCTGCTTGATACTTCAAATCCCCGCCAGTATTAAACAAAAATTTATAAGCTTTATTTATGATCTCAACCTGCTCTCTATCAAATCTACGGCGAAGTCCTGTTAAATTTAATCCCCTGATATAAGCGCGGTTACCCTCTACTAAACAAAACGGCACCACATCTTGATTTAAAGCACTAGCTCCTGCTATCATGCAGCTTTCGCCGATTTTGACAAACTGATGAACAGGCGTTAGTCCGCCAATAACAGCATAATCGCCCATTTGGACATGCCCTGCCAGTGTAGCGCAATTTGCCATAATGATATTATCCCCCAAGATACAATCATGCGCTATGTGACAATATGACATCATAAAAAGATTATCGCCTATGTGCGTGTAGCCGTCCCCTTTGTGAGAGCCAGAGCTAATAGTTGTAAATTCGTGGATTGTAGCATTTTTGCCGATTATAAGCCCTGTTTTTTCGCCAATCTCAAAGCTCATATCTTGTGGAATTTCGCCGACAATCGCATACGAAAATATCGTGCTATTATCGCCGATAGTAGTATCGCCGATAATCCTAGCGCCTTGCTTTATCCAGACATTATTGCCGATTTTAGCGTCTTTGCTTACAAAAGCATAGGCTTCGACTACGCAATCTTCACCTAAAATCGCTCCGTCTTCGACAATCGCCGTTTTGTGAATTTGTTTCATTTATCTATCCATTATCATCGCTTGAAGTTCAGCTTCTGTGGCTAAAACGCCGTCGATATAGGCTTCGCCTTTAAGCACCCAAATTCTACCTTTGTGTTTGATGACACTGATTTTGTATTCTAGTCTATCTCCCGGACGGACAGGTTTTCTAAATTTAGCCTTATCAATACTCATAAAATAAACAACTTTTTCGCTTAAATCTTCATCCGTTGTGCTTTTAAATGCTAAAACACCACCAGCCTGAGCCATACCTTCGATAATCATAACGCCCGGATAAATCGGGTGTCCCGGAAAGTGTCCTTGAAAAATTTGTTCGCCGTAAGTTACATTTTTGTAAGCTGTCAAACTCTCGCCTACCTTTAAATCCGTAACCCTATCAATCAATAAAAAAGGGTATCTGTGTGGTAAAATGTTTAAAATTTCGTTAATGTCAATCATCGCTATCCTTTGATTATTTTAAAAATCTTGCAATTTTATCAAATTATTACTAAAATTTCCCTAACATCTAAATACAAATCCGAATTTGCGAGAATTTCAACGCGACATTGCGGGATTTTTTCAACCAAAATTATCGGCGAAAAACCGCCTTTAAAAGCGATTTTTTCTCGCACTTTTTCTTGGCATTTTAGGCTCGGCGGATTTTTTAAAATTTCGTCCATATTTTTATAATTTTTATTTGATAATTGATTGAAAAAATTTAGAGTTATAAATTTGATTTCATCTCTATCGACAAAAGCCGAATTTTGCGAATTTTCAAGGCTAAATTTATTATATTTTCGCTTGAAATGCGAGTTATGAAAAATATAGCTTTTTATAGCCGTGCCGTCAAATTTAACCACACCGCTAAGCAAGCGATAATTCATAAATTTATCTCTTAAAATTTCAAATTTCACGCCTTTATTTTTTAGTTTATGAACTTTTTTGTAAAATTTTAATTTTTCTTCAATCGAATTTGGCAAAATTTGTTTATCAAGCGGGTTCATAAGCTCATAAATTTGCGAATTTTCCCGCTGTTTAGCCAACGCATACAGGCAACCGCAAAAATTTTGATGATAAAGTTTATCTTTTTTAGCTAAGCTAAATTGCTCGTTCGTGCCACCGTTTTTGCGAAAATCAGGAGCGATAAATTCCAAATTTTCATTTTTGCAGATTTTTTCAAGCGAATTTGCAAGTTGAGAGTGCGATTTTTTCGGACTCATTAAAAGCGTTGTTGTGATTTTTTTCTCGTTCATTTTTTTAGCAAAAACGGCAGTTTTTTGCATACGGAAATCAAAACAAAACTCGCACCTTCTGCCCTTTTCAGGCTCATTTTCTAGCCCTTTTGCGCCATCAAGCCAAGACGCAAAATCATACTCGCCTAAATATAGCTTTATGCCAAGTTCTTTGCAACTTTGTTTTACATCTTCATAGCGGAGCAAAAATTCGCTATACGGGTGGATATTTGGATCGTAAAAATAGCCGATTAACAGCTCGTCCGTAGTTTCGCGCAATTTTCTTAAAAAATAATGACTATCAACACTGCAACAAATATGAACTAACAAATTTAACCTTTATAAACAAATTCTAGCTATAATTTTACGATTTGAATTTAAAATTTTGGTAAAAATATGAATTTTTTTAAAAAACATTGGAAAAAATTTCTTTTCGGCGTTACCTGTTTTTTCGCATTTTACACCATTGTGGGCTTTTTTGGAGTGCCGTATTTTTTGAAAAACACATTGCCAAATTTGCTTAGTGATAAAGCAAATTTAAGTTTAAAAGAAGCCAAATTTAACCCTTTTTCTTTTAAACTTGATTTGCATAATTTAGAACTAAGCACAAACAAACCGCTTTTTAGCGTAGATGAAGCAAATTTAGAGTTAAACCCAAAATCACTTTTCAAAAAAGACATTTTTATAAAAAATTTGACCTTAAACGAGCCAAATACGCAAATTTACAGGGACAAAAACGGCAGTTTTAACTTTGATAGTTTTTTAAGCGATGAAGCCAAAGAAGATGACAATTCAACAAGTTTTTTCAATCTCGTCTTAGAAAATTTCAAAATCCAAAACGGAAAGGCACTTTATAGCGATGAAAGCTTTGCAAAGCCCTTTTTAGTGAAATTAGAAAATCTGAATTATGAGATAAAAAATCTAAATTTAGGTAAAAATTCGATCGGATTGCATGATTTAAATTCAAACTCGCAAATCGCGAAAAATATCAAACACGGCGCAAATATCAGCCTAAATCCGCTTGAAATAACAGGGAATTTAGAAATTTCTGAGCTAAATTTAAGCCACATTTGGCAAAGTTTTGTTGATTTGAGAGATTTAAATTTAACAAAATCGCTTTTGAGTGCCGAAATTCCTTATGTTTTAAATTTAAATAACGGCGTGAATTTAAGCATAAAAAATGCAAATTTAAATCTTTTAGATAACGAATTTAGCGAATTCGGCGACATTATAAATTTTAGTGAAATAACGGCTAAAAATCTAAATTTGGATTTAGATATAAAAGATGATTTAAATTTAGATATAGATATAGACAAAATTTCATTACCAAATTTTGTTTATACTAGTCCTGATTTTAAAGTAAGTTCCCAAAACAACGACCTTGACAAAACACTTTTAAATTTAAAAATTGAGAATAATTCTACAAATTTAAGTGTCAAAAATGAAAATATAAATCATAAAAATATCGAATTTAATTTCCAAAACCACGACTTTGTGCGAAGCGAAAATTTAGCCTTAAAAGGAACAAATTTTATTTTAGATGATCAAAATTTTAGTGCTGCAATCGATACGGCAAATCTCGGTAAAACGGGCGTTTTCTCAGGGCAAGATAATTTTAGCGGACTTGAAAGCTCGGTAGCAGAAAAACTTAGTTTTGATATAAATAAACTTTTTTTAAAAGTCCAAAATGCCGTTGTAAATTCGCCAAAATTTATCTCTGAAATCAACGAAAACGGAGCAAAAAGCATAAATTCTCTTGCGATTGTAAAATTTGCAACCCAAGATAAAAACCGCGCAAAAACCGCCAAAATCGATGCGAATTCCACAAATTTAGATAAAAATTCATCAAGCCCAAAATTTGATTTTCTTATCCAAAACGCAGAAGTTAAAAACGGCTACGCTAAAATCACAGAAAGCTTCGTTACGCCGATGACGCACGAAATCTCAGGCATTAACACAACCGCAAAAAATATAAACTTGAATTCGCCGTTTATCATCAAAAATTCGATTAACTCAAAGCAAATTTCACTAAATTCAACCACGAATTTAAATATAATCCCTTTAAATTTAAGCTCGGCTTTTAGCATAAATTTGCCGAATTTAGAGTATTTTAACCCTTATGTAAGCGAATTTTTAAATGCAAAAATCACTAGCGGAGCAAACAAATTTGACGGAAATTTTACGCTACAAAATGGTTTTAGCCTAAATGGCACAAGCGAAGTATCAAATTTGGCAATGAGTTTTGCAAATGGCGATAAATTCGCTAGTTTTGATAATCTAAAAGTCGGCAAAATCGCACTTACTCAAAATTCGCTAAATTTAGAAAATATAAATTTAAACTCTCCGTTTTCAAAAATCGTAGTATCAAAAAATAGAAAGCTAAATTTAGCAAATTTGGTAAAAACTTCGTCAAAACCAAAACAACCGCAAAATTCAGGCTCAAAAAGCGATTTTGACATTTTAATTAAAAATATAAATATCAAAAACGGCAGGGTTAATTTCGTCGATCAAAGCCTAGATATGCCGTTTGATTTTTTGATTTCTAAAATCAATACAAGCGTCAATGAAATCAGCCAAAAACGCCCAGCAAAGCTCAAATTTAACGGAAATGTCGGCAAAAGCGGTATCGCTCAAATCGATTTGAGTTTGTATCCGTTTGCATACGAAAAACAAACTAATCTTTCGCTCATCACAAAAGGTGTTAGCCTTAGCGAAACTACGCCGTATAGTGCGAAATTTATCGGTCGCAAAATAGACGGTGGCAAGGCAAATTTAAAGCTAAATTATGAAATAAAAAATTCAAAGCTAAACGCTACAAATGAAGTAAATTTGGATAATTTCACGCTTGGAGAAGCGGTAGAGAGTAAAGATGCCATAAATTTACCGCTTGATTTAGCGATTTCTGTGCTAAAAGATTCAAAAGATCAAATCAATGTAAATTTGCCTGTTAGCGGGGATTTGAAAGATCCAAAATTTAGTTTTGGCGGAGTTATCGGCGGAACGATTTTAAAACTTTTCTCAGACATCGCCCTAAGCCCGTTTAAACTTATCGGAAGTGTTTTAAATATCGATACAAAGGGACTTGATACCATCGATTTTAACGCAGGAGAAAGCGAAATCTTAGCCAGTGAAAATGAAAAAATAGCAAATTTAGCCAAAATCGCCAAAGAAAAAGAGAATATTAAACTTATTTTAACACCGACTTACAGCGAAAAGGCAGACGCTTTTGTATTTAAAAAGCAAATTTTTGATAGGGAAATATCAAATTTAATGAGCGAAAAAGATTTAAATTATGATAATGCAGTTGCAAATTTAGGGGCAAAACTGCGTGTGCAAAAGAGCGAAAACTACGAAAATGAAGTTATAAACGCCGTTAAATTTGATACTTCGCGTCTAGAAAAACTAGCGCTTAAAAGAGTAGAAAATTTAAAATCAAATTTGCTAAATTTAGGTGTCCCACAAAATCAAATCATAATCGAAAAAGCCCAAGACAGCGAACCAAAACAAGATATTTTCGTGCCTTTAAAACTTGGATTGAAAAATTAAATTTGCGAAGCAAATTTTCGTAAAATCAAATTTAAAAAGCTTGTAAAAGCTTTTTAAATTTGCCACTTCTAGCGTGCAGGGGTTTGGGGGTTGTTAAGGGGGAAGGGGGCGCTTCGCAAGTCAGCCCACTTCCCCCTTAAAAAGGCAACTTGCAAGATGATTAAATTTATAAATTTGTTTGTAATTTTAATTTACATTGTTAAATTTAAATTTTTTGTTACTTAAAAAAAATCTGCTTAGGTAAATTTTCACATAAAATAAAATTAATAAAGCTATTATTTAAATTTTGATATACTCTTTGTTTTCATAAAATCGGCGTTTGCCACAAAAGGAAAACTTATGATAAATATCGGAATTCACGGCGGAAGCGGTAAAATGGGGACTATGATTTATGAGTGCCTAAAAGATAGTAAAGATGCAAAAGTAAGTGCGATTTGGACTTTTGAAGAGCTTAGTTATACGCCTAGTTGCGTTGTTACCGAAGATTTTGATGAATTTTTTAACTCTTGTGATGTCGTGATTGATTTTACCATAAGACAAGGGGCGTTAAATTTGCTAAATTACGCAAAAAACCACCCAAAACCGATTTGTATGGGAACGACCGGTTTAGGTGAAGACGGCATGGCGCTTTTAAAAGAGTGTAGCGCAAAAATGCCGATACTTTATGCCACAAATATGAGCCTTGGGGTTGCTGTTTTAAATAAACTTGTAAGTCTAGCTTCAAAGGCTTTGCGTGAATTTGATTGCGAGATTGTAGAAATGCACCACAAACACAAAAAAGACGCTCCAAGCGGAACGGCTTTGACACTCGCCCAAAGTGCCGCTAGTGCAAGAGATTTAGACTTAAAAAATGTCAGAGTAAGTGGCAGAGACGGACTAATCGGAGAGCGAAGCAAAGATGAAATCGCCGTTATGGCACTTCGCGGTGGCGATATAGTCGGTCGCCACACGGTTGGTTTTTATAACGATGGCGAATATATCGAGCTAAATCACACTGCTACAAGTCGAGCGACTTTCGCAAAAGGTGCGATAAAAGCAGGAATTTGGGTAAGCAAACAAAAAAACGGCTTATACGATATAAATGATTGTTTAGGAATTTAAAATGTGTGCGATTGTAGGAGTTATAAATTCAGAAAACGCAGCTAAAAAGGCGTATTACGGGCTATTTTCTATGCAGCACCGCGGACAAGAATCAAGCGGAATAAGTGCAAGTTTTAACCACCACATAAAAACGATAAAATCGCAAGGGTTGGTAACCGAGATTTTCGGCGAAGCTGAGTTTGAGCTTTTAAAAGGAAATATCGCAATCGGACACAATCGCTACTCAACAGCAGGAAGCGATAGCCTAAAAGATGCGCAACCCGTTGCTGCAAACTACGCTCTTGGCGAGATTTCAATCGTTCATAATGGAAATTTGGTAAATAAAAACGAAGTTAGAACAAAACTCATCGAAGAAGGCGCGATTTTTCAAAGCGGCATGGATACTGAAAACATTTTACACCTAATCGCAAGAAGCAAAGAGACGCATTTGCAAGATCGTATTATAGAGGCTGTGAAAAAATGCGTGGGAAGCTATTGTTTGCTTATTTTAAGTAGAAGCAAAATGTTTGCCGTGCGTGATAGATTTGGCGTTAGACCGCTTAGTATCGGACGGCTTAAAGACGGCGGATACATCGTAGCTAGTGAAACTTGTGCTTTTGATTTAGTCGGAGCTGAGTTTGTGCGAGATGTGTGTCCCGGTGAAATGGTGGTTTTTGAAGAAGGAAAAAGCGAATTTAAAAGCGTTCAACTTTTTGGGAACACAGATCCTAGAATTTGCGCTTTTGAATATATCTATTTTGCGCGACCTGATAGCATGGTTGATGGTAAAAATGTCTATAATATTCGTAAAAAACTAGGCGAAATTTTAGCTAAAAAATGCGCTAGTATTAAGGCTGATTTGGTTATTCCTGTGCCTGATAGTGGCGTTCCTGCCGCACTTGGCTTTGCAAATGAAAGCAAAATTCCTTTTGAAATGGCGATTGTGCGAAACCACTATGTGGGACGAACTTTCATCGAACCTACACAAGAAATGCGAAATTTAAAGGTAAAACTCAAACTAAATCCTATGAGCGAAGTTCTAAAAGATAAAAAAATCGTCGTGGTTGATGATAGTATCGTGCGTGGAACGACTAGCAAAAAAATCGTAGAACTTTTGCGAAATGCAGGAGCAAAAGAAATTCACATGTGCGTAGCAAGCCCCGAAATAAAGCACCCTTGTCGCTACGGAATCGATACGCCAAGTTATACTGAACTAATTAGCGCAAATATGAGTATAGAAGAAATTCGCAAATTTATCGGTGCCGATAGCTTGACATTTTTAAGTATAGATGAACTAATCACAGGTCTAGGAAATGAGCGAAAATACTCGCTTGATAGCTTTGACGGAGATTATTTTATAAAAGATTAAATTTGAGATTTTTTTAGAGTAAATCAAATTTACTCTAAAAATTTAATAATTTAAATTTACTTATTAATAATTTATAACATTTCTATAAATTTGTGGTTGTTTGGTTCAAGTTTGATTTTTTCTTGTATCAAATTTTTTATTTCATTATATATCTGTGAATTTATATTTTATTTCAAAAAACTTTTTAAAACATTATTAATAAACTCTATTCCTTTATCATCATCGTTTTGTAATGTGTTTTAAATTTTTTGAACTATCAATTTATCTTGGTTTCGATACTATCGGTGCTATTTGTATAAATAATCGAATTTTTATCAATTTCAAATTCTATATCGCTTATTTTGACTATTAAGTATTTATCACAATGCATAATCCCATCAAGACCATCAATTTGTGTTTCTTCAATAGAACAGTTTAAGCTTATATCTGCATGGTTTGGTTTATTGCTATATGTTTGAACAGCCCAAGAATTTTTATTTTTTTTATCGTTTTGTATGCAATATATAGTTGTCATATCGCCATTACCAGAGTAACCGCCGTCAATGGGAACATTTTTGCTAAATTCAATCAAATTTTCACCATTTTTACACTCTAATTTTTCACCTTTTACGCTTACGGAAGTCCATTTTGCTTCCCAGCTTCCATTATCATTAGCAAAAATATTAACACAAAAAATAATTGGTAAAGTTATTAATAAATTTTTCATTTAGCACTCTAAATTGAATTTGTATTATTTTATTAGTTATGCCGATATTGTCATATTATATATCGGCATAAGCAATATTGTTCTATTAAAAAATCTTATTTAATGCCCTATTAAATGCATTGTCGATGGCATTTTCTGCTTTATTTGAAGCCCTATCTATAACTCTATCTGTTAAACTATTTGAACTACCACTACTGCTAAAATTTGTTTTATTTGGATTGCCTTTCGTTTTAGCTTTCTTTGTTAAAACTCCCTTTGAGTTAAATTCAAAAGCAACGCCAGAACTTGCACTATCGCCGAATTTGCTATTTTTTTCATAGTCATAATACCAAATAGTTCCGTTATTTAGATAACTCGTTCTAGATGGTCTTCCAAGCAACATCTCTACATCGGATTGTCTTGCTTTTTTAACTTTTAGCGAATCAAAATCGCTCTCACTTACATAAACGCCACTTTCTTGAACGCCTACATTTGCTAAACTTTCAGCACAACCGCTAAAACCTATCGCCAAAACCGATGCAACAATCAGTTCCCTTACCATTTTTCATATCCTTTCAATAAGAAAATTTATATGGAATAGTAGCAAAAAAAAAAAAAACGATTTATTTAATATTTATTAAATATTTTTTAAATTTATAAATTTGCTATTATTTAAAATAATATTAAATTTTTAGATTAAATAAATATTTTAATTTATTTTAATTTGCTTTATACAAACCTTAATAACGCAATATAAATAAATTTATAACAAATTTAAGGTCATAAACTAGATAGTTTAAGAAAAAAAATTTAAAATGTTTTATTATCAAATAAAAAATTAATATTAAATTTTAAATAATCAGATTTTTTAAAAAATTTGCAGTATTTGGTTTAGGAACATAGATAAAACAAAAAATAAAAGCAAATTCAGACAACTCGGCAAATTTTACCGAGTTGTTATATGTTAAAATTACTTCACCAAATCCGCCAAAACCTTTGCGGCGTGGTCTTTTGCTTTGACACTTTTATAGACTTTGGCGATTTTACCTTTTTCGTCTATGACAAAGGTCGTTCGCACTATGCCAAGATACTCTTTGCCGTAGTTTTTGCGAACCTGATACACGCCGTAAGCCTTGCTGACTTCTTTATTTTCATCGCTTAGCAAAATGTGTTTTAAACTCTGTTTTGCTATGAAATTTGTATGCGACTTCACGCTATCAGGCGAAATGCCGATGATAACGGTATCACTAGCGATAAAATCATCATAAAGCGCGCTAAATTCACACGCTTCTGTGGTGCAACCGGGCGTGTTATCCTTTGGATAAAAATACAAAACAACCTTTTTACCGATGAAATCTTTCAAATTTACGCTCACGCCATCGCTGTTTTGCAAACTAAATTCAGGCGCCTTATCGCCGATAGTTAAAACTACTTTTCGCTCTAAATCTTCCTTGCTAAATTCGCTTTCGCAAATTTCGCTTTTTCTTTCGCCGTCTGCTTTTTTTCTACAACAAGCCATTAATTTATCCTTTATTTTAAATTGAAATCAGCCTAGCTTTTTCGTTATGCGAACTTTGGACAGACGAATTTAGTCTAGTCCTTCGTTTGCCTAACGAAAAATCGTCGGCATTTGGTATTTAAATTTACATTGAACTGTTTTGTAAATTTACTTATCTTCTTTTTTGATTGCGTCGCCGATATAGAAATTTTCTTTTTCGTCATACTCGAAATTTATAACTATTCTTGCAGGATTTTTTCCCAAATTTCGCACAAAAACTTCTGCGATTTCGGCTGCGACTTTGTCTTGAACTTCTTTTGACGGTGCAGGTTTAGCCAATCTTACTTTAATTAACGGCATTTTTTATCCTTTTTAAAAAAATTTGGCAAATTATACCAAATTTAAAGACCAAATTTATAAGATAACCAAAAATTTATAAATTTTTAGATAAAATCTAACGCAAATTTTTTATTATGAAAGGCAAAAAAATGGCATCAGCTATGAACGAAGCTAAATTTATTTGGATGGACGGAAAATTGGTCGCTTGGAAAGACGCCACCGTGCATGTTTTAACTCACTCTTTGCATTATGGAAACGCGGTTTTTGAAGGCGTTAGAGCGTATCAAACTAAAAAAGGTCCTGCGATTTTTAGACTTAAAGAACACACAAAAAGACTTTTTGCTTCTGCAAAATCTTGCTTAATCGATATTCCTTTTACAGCCGAAGAGCTTGAAAAAGCCCACATCGAAGTTATCAAAGCAAACGATTTTAAAGAAACTATTTATATTCGCCCGTTAGCGTTTTTAGGATACGGCAAAATGGGCGTTGCGGTTAAAGGCTGCCCTGTAAATGTCATCGTAGCAGCGTGGGAATGGGGTGCGTATATGGGCGAAGAAGCACTTCGCAAAGGCACAAAGGTAAAAATCAGCTCGTGGATGAAACCTGCGCCGTTTTCGATGATGGCAAAAGCAAAAGCAAGTGCAAACTATTTCAACTCACAAATGGCAAATTTTGAAGCCACAGAGGCAGGTTATGATGAAGCGTTGCTTTTAGATCCGCAAGGATTTGTAGCTGAGGGTCCGGGAGAGTGCTTTTTTATCGTTAAAGACGGCGTTATCATAACTCCGCCAAATGATACAAGCCTAGAAAGTATCACACAAGCGACAGTTATCGAAATCGCCGAAGATTTGGGCTATAAAGTTGAGCGAAGACGCATTACAAGAGATGAGTGTTACAACGCAGATGAAGCATTTTTTACAGGCACGGCAGCAGAAGTTACCCCAATTAGCAACATTGACGGCAGAATCATCGGCAAAGGCGAAATGGGCGAAATCACAAGCAAGTTGCAAAAAGCGTATTTTGCCGTAGTTATGGGCGAAAATCCTAAATTTGAAAAATATCTAACTTATGTAAATTAAGGAGCGTTAATGCCAGCAGATTTAAATGATTATTTTAACAAACGCAGTTCAAACAGCGGCGGCAACGGCGGCGGAGAAAATCGAAATTTTAATTTCAAAACACCAAATTTGCCGAATTTTAACAAATTTTCAGGGCTTTTATATGTCATAATCGGCATTATTGCTGTTTTGATAATCGCAAAACCTTTTGTAACAATCCAATCAGGCGAAGTCGGAATCAAAGCAAATTTGGGTAAATTTGATAAAGATCCGCTTGGTGCGGGACTTCACTTTTTCTTGCCATTTATCCAACAAGTTTTCGTAGTTGATACGCGCGTTAGAATCATCAACTACACAAACACGGAAGATATGAACTCGGCACTCGCAAAAGGCGCAAGCGGCGGCATTATAAAGAAAAATTCGCTCTCGGTTTTGGATTCAAGAAACCTGCCGGTTAGCATTGACATCACCGTTCAATACAAACTAAATGAAGACACCGTGCCAAATACTATCGCTCAATGGGGCTTTGCGTGGGAAGATAAGATGATAGATCCGGTGGTTAAAGATGTCGTGCGAAGCGTCATCGGTAACTACACGGCAGAAGAGCTACCGACCAAACGCGATGAAATCGCAAAACTCATTGATGACGGAATTCGAAAAAATATCGAAGGTTTGCAAAACAAACCTGTTGATTTAAGAGCGGTTCAGTTGCGTGAAATCATACTTCCTGCAAAGGTAAAAGAGCAGATCGAGCGCGTTCAAATCGCAAAACAAGAAGCCGAGCGAACTAAATACGAAGTCGAAAGAGCTAACCAAGAAGCGCTTAAAAAAGCTGCCCTTGCCAAAGGTAATGCAGACGCCGTTAAAATCGAAGCACAAGGTAAAGCAGACGCCGTTAAAATCGAAGCTGACGCACAAGCGTATGCGAACAAAGAAATCGCAAAAAGCTTGGATAATAATCTGCTAAATTTAAAACAAATCGAAACTCAGGCTAAATTTAACGAAGCTTTGCGTGAAAACAACGACGCTCAAATTTTCTTAACTCCGGGCGGAGCTGTGCCAAATATCTGGGTCGATACAAAAAATAAACAACGACAAACCGTTATCGACGAAACACAAAAATAATATCTAACTACAAAAAACTTGCGGTAAATTTAGCAAATTTTGTTAAATTTACCGCTTTCTTTGAAAATTATACAAATTTTTAATCAAATCGTTTAAATTCTCTTAAATTTGTTACAAATTTTCATAATTTTACCAAATTTAGTAAATTGAAGTTTAAATTTAAGCTATTTTTATGGGGGGGGGGGGGTAAAATAACTAGAATTTATTAGAATTTAAATTAAGATATAAATTTAACTCTAATAAAAAATTTAATTTCAAAGGATTTTTATGAAATCTAGTTTAGCTAAATTGATTTTAGCAAGTTCATTAGTCGCAAACTTAGCTTTTGCAGAAGGTGCGTTTGTCGGTTTTGACGGTGTAGTCGGTAAAACGCAAATAGAGTTAAAAGATGATTTTTCTAACTCATACAAAATGAAAGACACCGCATTTGGTTTAGGCATAAAAGGCGGTTATGATTTTAATGCTTTTAGAGTTTATGGCGAGTATATTTACGGTTTCGGCGCAGATCAAAAATGGGGCGATGAGATCGAATACGGCAAAGATAAGATAACAACTCATCAATTTTTAATCGGAGCAGATTATACTCCAAGACTTAGTGAAAGTTTCAAACTAGTCTTTGGTGCATACACCGGTGCTTCTGTGTTAAAAATCAAAGGCGATTGGACTGATACTAATATGGGTGAGAGCGGAACTGACAAATGGAGCAAAACAGGTTGGCTAATAGGTGGTAAAATAGGCGGAATTTATGAATTAAATTCAAACAACGAATTGGAATTTGGATTTAAAACAGACTATACAAATTACGGTAAAAGAACCGATGAAGACAATGACAGCATAAAAATAAAAGGAAGCAATTACGGCTTATATTTTGGCTATAACTATAAATTCTAATCTTATTTGCGGTAAATTTAGATAAATTTACCGCGAATTTAAACATTTATATAAATCTTACCAAAAATTAAAATTTTATCCGCGTTTTTCTTCTAGATAACTAAGCACACCAAGAGCTGCTGTTGCGCCGTCGGCTGCTGCACAAACTACTTGTTTTGGAGCATCTTGACGAAGATCGCCTGCTGCAAAAAGCCCTTCTACGCTTGTTTGCATTTTTAAATTTACTTTTACTTGGCCGCTTGGCAAGGTTTCGCAGATAAAGTTTCCATTTTCATCTTTTAAGACCGAATTTCGCACATCAAGCCCCACAAAAACGAAAATTCCAGGAACTTTTATTTCTCTTTGGCTTCCGTCTTTTAGGCTGACTTTTACGCCTGTTACGCCCATATTATCGCCACAAATTTCATCTATGAGCGCATTTGTGATTAGCTCGATTTTTTCGCTTTCTTTTACCTTTTGCACGGTAACGGGAGCAGCCCTAAATTCGTCTCTTCTATGCACCAAATAAACTTTTGAGCAAATGTTTGTAAGATAAAGCGCTTCTTCAAGTGCAGTATTTCCGCCGCCAAGCACGGCGACTTCTTTATTTTTGTAAAAAAATCCGTCGCAAGTCGCACAAGTGCTTACGCCCCTGCCAAAAAATTCATCTTCGCCTTTTACATTTGCACGACGCGGAGTCGAGCCCGTAGCGACGATGACGGCTTTTGCGCGCTCAGATTTTCCGCCTTCTAAATAAATCGTAAAATTTTCATCATCATCTTTTAAAATTCGCTCTACTTTTACCATTTCGTGTTTTAGACCAAATCTAAAACATTGTTCTTGCCACGGCGCCATAAAGCTCATTCCGTCTGTTACCGTCGCAACGCCCGGATAGTTTTCCATTTCCGAGCTACTTGTGATTTGACCGCCCGGCATTCCAAGTTCAAACATTACAACGCTTTTTAATCCGCCTCTGGTTGCATAAAGTCCTGCCGCAAGCCCTGCTGGACCCCCGCCGATAATCGCTAAATCTAACATTTTTATCTCCTAAATTTTATTTTATTGAGTAAAGTTGTGGGCGCAAATTTAATAAATAAAATAAAAAAGGGGCGTTTTGCGCCCCAAAAAAATTATAAAAGTGAGTTGATTTTATCGGCGATTACTTGTTTTGATTGTGCGCCGACTAGTTGAGCTACAACTTCGCCGTCTTTAAAAAATAGCATTGTAGGAATAGAGCGAATTCCAAACTCGACTGCCAAGCTTTGGGCATTGTCATCGTCTGTATTCACTTTGCAAATTTTTGCTTTGCCGTCGAATTCTTCTGCTAACTCATCAATAACCGGTGCTAGCATTCTGCACGGTCCGCACCATGGCGCCCAAAAATCTACAAGCGCAACGCCTTCTTTTGCCACATCGAAATTTTCAGATGTTAGTTCTATGTATTTTCCCATTTTTGTTCTCCTTAGGTAAAATTTTCTCGCAATTATACTTAAATTTGATTAATAAAAAAGTAATTTTATTACAAATTTTTTAAAGATAATTGCTAAAAATATTTAAATAATAAAATTTATTATTTCGTGACATTATACAACTTTTTCCTTAAACTAAATTGTAATTTTTATTATTTAGAGTGAAAATTTACAAAATTTGCAACAAATTTTGTAAATTTTTATATTAAACTTGCAAAATTTTGAATTTAAATTTAATGAATTTATTTCTTTCTTAGCAAATCACTAAGGCTGATTTTGACATTTTTCCCGTTTAAAATGGCAAAAACTTCGTTCGCAATCGGCGTGTAAATTTGATGAGTTTTAGCGATATTTACAATCGCTTCTGCCGTAAAAACGCCCTCGGCGACTTCGCCAAGTTCGCTTAAAATTTCGCTTTTGCTCTTTCCTTGTGCTAAGCCAAGTCCCACGCGGTAATTACGCGAAAGTTCGCTAGAAGCAGTTAAAAATAGATCCCCGACGCCACTAAGCCCGATAAATGTCTCATCTTGTGCGCCAAAAAATTTGCCAAAACGGGTGATTTCAACTAATCCCCTTGCGATAAGACTCGCCCTTGCGTTATTTCCAAGTTTTAGTCCATCGCAAATTCCACTAGCAATGGCGATTACATTTTTATACGCGCCACAAACTTCTGCGCCTATGACATCGCTAGAAGTGTAAGTTTTCATATAATCGGGAAATAAATTTGCAAATTCGTTTGCGACGCTTTTGTCTGTGGAATTTATGACGACAGCGCATGGGAGCTTTTGTATAACTTCACTGGCAAATGAAGGACCCGAAAGATAGGCTAAATTTTCTCTATTTATATGTTTTTCAAAAATTTCATTTAAAAATTTACCGCTTTTTGCGTCGATTCCTTTGGAGGCAACAAGAATTTTTTGATTTTTATTTACAAAATTTGTCTCTAACCACGAAGCGGTTTGTTGGGCTGCGATAACCAAAACAATCATTTCGCAATCTAATGCTTCATCGATACTAACGAAATTTGGGATATTTCTAGGCGTTCTTGAAGTGATAACGCAGCTATTTTTTTCACTTAATGCGTTATATAACGCACTTCCCCACTTCCCTGCACCGATGATTGCTATTTTCATTTTTAAGCCCTTTTTTCTTGCGAATTTGTCGAATTTGCTGAATTTGCCACTTCAACGCTATTTTCATCATTTATTTTATTGCTTAGCAAAACAGCTAAAAATTTTGTTTTTGGATTTGAATTTAGAGCGATTTGTAAGCTCATTGTTAGCGGGATTGCTAAAAACATTCCGCCGATTCCAAAAACAAAACCCCAAAGTAGCAAACTTACCAAAACAACCACGACCGATAACCCAAGCCCTTTTCCCATAAATCTTGGTTCGATTATATTGCCGATTAAAACATTTACAAAAAGGTAAATTCCAACAACCCAAATCGAAACACCCACGCTCATCGTGCTTAGCGTTACAAAAAGCGTTGGGATTGCTGCCATTATCGAGCCGATTGTCGGAATATAATTTAATATGAAGGCACATATTCCCCAAAGTGCAGCATAAGGAACACCTAAAACCCAAAGCAAAAGCCCAATCAAAAGCCCTGTTGCAACAGAAGCAATCGTTTTTATAAGTAGATATTTTTTCAAATTTGTCGTAAAATTTTCGGCAAAAATTCCTGCTTGTTCATTTTTGCTTGAAAAATATTCGATTTTTTCTTTGATTTCTTTACTTTCAAAAACCATAAAAGCGACCATTATAAAAACAAAAAAGCCCATAGAAAGAAGCGTTCCTGTTTTTTTAAGCACGGCTGTTGTTTGATTTATGATTAAATTTATATCAAAACCTACGCTGTTTCCGTCAAGCTCTATGATTTCGTATGAATTTATCTTATTTATCAATGCTTCATTAAATTCGCTAAATTTGCTTTGGAGTTCCGGGAGTTGTGCTGTAAAGCCTTTTACGGCATTAAAAACAATGTCGCCAAAAAATATCAAAATTCCTATAAAAAACGCCGTAACAACGCAAAATGCGATAAGTCTTGGAATTCCAAATTTTTGTATATAAAGCACCAAAGGCGAAACGGTTGCGGCGATAAAAATTGCCAGTAAAAACGGTACAACCACGCTTGAAGCTGCTTTAAGACCCGCTAAAATGATGATTACACACGCAACCGAGATTAAAACCATTTGAGCTCTCAAATTTTTTCCTTACATTACCGAATTTATCGCCGCTACGATCTCTTCGGCGTGAGCGTTTAAATCGGTAGAAATGGCTTTTTGGAAAATCGGAGCGATTTGAGCGTGATGAGCGTCCCCGCCGCCGTAAAATGCACTTTCGCCAAAATGTCTTTCATCAGAAGAGATATTTTTATTATAGATTAATTTTTGATTTTTGAAAATTTTAAGATTAAAATCATAGCTCACAAAAGGTTTTGCCGTTACATCAAAACCATCTGCGCTGTAAAATCCGTATCTAAATGAGCTAATATTTGGTATGATAACCAGTCCTTGCGAATTTAGCGAGTTTTGATCTTTGCTTGTGACTAAATTTGTTAAATAATTTGAAAAAAATCTTTGAGTTTCCCCGGAAGCAAATTCACCTAAATTTATGCTTACACTTTCGTCATTTCCGAGCCTACTTGAAGCTTTAAATTTTTGGCTTTTAAACTGCTCGGAGCTTACATAAATGATTGTGCTTTGCAAAGCTTTTTCTATTTGAATATTCTCATTTATAGGCGCTGTTTCTGCGTTTTTATTATACTGGGCTGTGTGAGTGCAACCTGCCAAAAACAAGGCAAAAGCGACAGATAAAATAGTTTTTTTCATAAATTCTCTCCCAAAAATTTAATAAAATTTGTCTATTTTAGCATAAATTAAATAAAAGCACTGACTAAATTTGCGAATTTGAAACCAAAGTGTGTAAATTTCGTTTAAAAATAGCTTAAATTTGCATAAAAATATAATCATAAAGGAAATTTAAATTTTTTCTAGGATAGAATTTGTGCTTATTTTAAAAAAAGGGTAAAAATGTCTAGAATGTTATTTGCTCACCCGTATTTTGGTGCATTTTTTATGCTTATTTTAAGCTTTGTGATTTTTGGATTAATTGTAAAATTATCATCAATCATCGGCAATAAATTTGCAAACCAAAACGACGAGCGACTAAAATCGGCGATTTACGAAAGCGGTCCGGAAAGTGTAAAACAGCCAAATCAGATGAATTCGAACTTTTTTATGGTTGCCGTGCTGTTTATTTTATTTGATGTTGAGATTATTTTTATGTTTCCGTGGGCAGTGGATTTTAAAATTTTAGGCATTTTTGGGCTTGTTGAAATGGTATTATTTATCGTGCTTTTAACGATTGGTTTTGTTTATGCATGGAAAAAGGGAGCGTTAGATTGGCAGAGCATAAGATAGATTTTAGACGAGAAAACGGGCTTCCTGTCGTTTTGACAACTGTTGATAAACTTGTGCAATGGGGCAGAAGCAACTCGCTTTGGGCGATGACTTACGGATTAGCGTGTTGCGCGATAGAGATGATGGCAAGCGGGGCTAGTAGATACGATTTTGATAGATTTGGAACTATTTTTAGAGCTAGTCCAAAGCAAAGCGAAGTTATGATAATTTCAGGAACGCTAACAAAAAAACATGCCGAATTTGCTAGGCGACTTTATGATGCGATGCCTGAGCCAAAATGGGTTATCAGTATGGGAAGTTGCGCTAATACAGGCGGTATGTTTAATACTTATTCAGTCGTGCAGGGCTGTGATAGAGTAATCCCTGTGGATATTTATCTGCCCGGCTGTGCGCCAAGGCCTGAGACTTTGCAATATGCGCTTATGATTTTGCAGAAAAAAATAAGAAGCGAAAAAGCAAATCGCAAACAAAAAGCAAAAAGGCTTGTGTGATGAGAAAATATAATCCAAAAGGCGATAAATCAAAGCAAAATTATTACAAAGATAGATTTTTTGTAAATAAATCAACGACTAAATTTGGAGTATTAGGCACTAAATTTGAAAACGAAATAGAAAGATTAGCCAAATTTGGCGTTGAAATTTTAAATTCGTATGTAGAATTTGACAATTTAGTTGTTTATATCAAAAAAAATGATAATTTAAAAGCATTAAAAATTTTTAAAGATTTAGGTTATGAAATTTTGTGCGAGTTAAGTGGTGTTGATTTGACAGAAAAACAAAACGGAATCGAAGTTTTTTACCAAATTTTAAACACAAACGAAGCCAAAAGAGCAAGAATCAAATGTTTAGTTGAAAATAAAACATTTTTGCAAAGTGTGAGCGAAATTTACAAAAGTGCAAACTGGGCAGAGCGAGAGCTATATGATATGATGGGTGTTTGGATTGAAAATCACCCAAATTTGGCAAGAATCCTAATGCCAGATGATTGGCACGGACACCCGCTTTTAAAATCTTATCCGTTACAGGGAGACGAATTTGCACACTGGTATGAGATAGATAAAATTTTTGGCAAAAATAGAAGAGATGAATTCGGCGAAGAAAATCGTAATCCTAGTTTCATCGATAGCAAAGATACATTTAATTTTTCAAGAATTTATCACGAGTGCGAATTTGGCGGAGAAATTCCAAATGACGCAATTTCGCAAGAGTATCAAGAAAAAGACGGTGTGCCTTTTGTAAAAGAGTTAAAAAAAGATAAATTTAAACTAATAAAAAAGAGAAAATAATGCAAAAAGCGACTATTTTAAGACCTAGTTTTGAAAATATCGAATTTGAAAAAATCGGTTCAAATATGATTTTAAATTTTGGTCCCCAACATCCATCAGCTCACGGTCAGCTAAAACTTGTGCTTGAAATGGACGGCGAGTTGATAAAACGAGCTAGACCGCAAATCGGCTATTTGCACCGTGGTATCGAAAAAATGGCTGAAAATATGATTTATAACGAATTCGTCCCGGTTACTGATAGGGTTGATTATATCGCAAGTGCGGCAAATAACTACGGCTTTTGTGCTAGTGTTGAAAAGCTTTGCGGTATCGAAGTGCCGCGACGCGCACAAATCATAAGAGTAATCATACTTGAACTTGCAAGGATTGCTTCGCATTTGCTATTTTTAGGCACACATGCCCTTGACATCGGAGCGATGAGCGTGTTTTTATATTGTTTTAGAGAAAGAGAATACATACTTGATTTAATCGAAAAATATAGCGGAGCAAGGCTAACACACAATAATATCAAAATCGGCGGCGTTTTTTTGGATTTCCCTGATGAGTGGTTGGATGAAATGTTAGCATTTTGCGATAAATTTCCAAACGATTTAAAAGATTACGAAGATCTGCTTGACGGGAACCGAATTTGGCTAGCTAGAACGCAAGGTGTTGGAATTTTAAGCAAAGAACAGGCTTTAAGCTGTGGTTGTAGCGGTGTTATGCTAAGAGCAAGTGGCGTTAAATGGGACATACGAAAAGAAGAGCCATATCTTATCTACGATGAACTTGACTTTGATGTGCCTTATGCTAGTGCGGGTGATTGCTACGCTAGATATAAATGCTATATGCAAGAAATGCGAGAATGCTTGAAAATTTTAACCCAATGTGCAGGGCTTTATAAATTTAGCGATTCGCAAATTTTGGCAAATAATCCTGAGTTTGTAAGTGCTTCAAAAGAGCAGTTGATGACGCAAAATTACTCGCTTATGCAACATTTTGTATTAGTTACGCAAGGGCTAAAACCGCCTGTTGGCGAGATTTATCATGCAAGCGAAAGCCCAAAAGGCGAACTTGGATTTTTTATTCGCTCCGAAGGCGAAAGCCGTCCGTATAGATTAAAAATTCGCACTCCAAGCTTTTTTCATTGTGCGGTTTTAGAAGAGATTTTGCCGGGACATTATTTGGCAGATGCAGTTGCTATAATCGGTAGCACAAATATTATTTTTGGCGAGGTTGATAGATGAAAAGATACGATTTACGCCGTTTAAAAGGTGATTTTCTAAATCGCATGGGAGAGATAATAAAAAATTCAAATCAAGGTGATGTAATGATTTTTTTATTTGAAATCGGCGATTTCAGCGGAGTTCAAAAAAGCGCAAATTTAGTTGATGGGCTAAATTCCACGCTTTTAAATTCACTTAGATACAATCAAGTTGATTGGAGTATAGTCGTAAAGAAAGGACGAATATGAAAATTTTAAATTTAGCTTCTATTTTAAGCTTACAAGCACCAAGTTTAGCAAAAACTTACGCAAACGATGAAATTTTAACGCTCAGCGCAAATGATGATGCGATAGAGGGCGAATTTATAAAATGCGAAATTGGCGCACAAGGCTATGTTTTGGCTATGCTTTGTGCTAAATTCGATGAAAGAGAATATTTTGCGAATTTAGACATTGGTTTTTTAAGTGGCGAAAGCAATGTCGGCGAAGAAGAGATTGATGAAATTTATGAATTTTTAAACGGGTGCGAACTTGTGATAATCGATGAAAATTTGCTAAATTCGCATAATGAAGCCAAAAATATAGAAACTTTTTTGGCGATTTTGCAGGAAGAGTTTAAATTTGAAATAATAAATTTAAAAAATGAAAAAATCGCTCCAAATTTAAATGAGCTAACCGAATTAAAAGAGCTTGAAATTTACGACGGCGCAGTTGTTTTTAAACACGATAAAGACGATAAATTTGTGGGCGGAAACTACTTTTGTATGGTTGCAAAAATCGCTAACGGCGATGAAGTTATAATAAAAACAAAGAATTTAGAAATTCGCAAAAAATTTGAGCTAAATGCGAATTTAAAAGGAACGATTGCGCTTTTGGGTTTGCAAAATCCGCAAGGATACAACTATGAAGTAGCAAAAATCACTAAGGTTGTAAATGGCTAAAATCACAATAAATAACCAAATTTGCGAGTGCGAAGAAAACGAATATATCTTGCAAATCGCAAGGGCTAACGGAATTTTTATCCCTGCGATTTGCTATTTAAGCGGTTGTAGTCCGACCTTGGCGTGTAGGCTTTGTATGGTTGAAGCGGACGGAAAAAGAGTATATGCCTGTAATGCAAAAGCAAAAGACGGCATGGTTGTCATCACAGATACGCCTGAAATCGCGTCTGAGCGAAAAGCTATAATGCAAACTTACTGCATAAATCACCCCTTAGAGTGTGGCGTTTGCGATCAAAGTGGCGAGTGTGAGTTGCAAAATTTCGTTCATCATTTAGGCGTTGATGAGCAAATTTATGCTATCAAAGATACGCACAAAATGCCAAAAAACTGGGGTTTGATCAACTACGACCCAAGTTTGTGTATAGTTTGCGAAAGATGTATTACGGTTTGTAAAGATAAAATCGGCGAAGCTGCTCTAAAAACTACGGCTCGTGGTGGCGATATGCCTGATAAAGCGTTAAAAGATTCTATGCCAAAAGACGCATTTGCCGTGTGGAATAAATTTCAAAAAAGTTTAATCGCACCTGCAAATGGAGAGAATTTGGAGTGTTCGCAGTGTGGCGAATGCACGGCAGTTTGCCCAGTTGGCGCGTTAGTGGGAAGCAAATTTCAATACAGCTCAAATGCGTGGGAACTAACTAAAATTCCTGCTTCAAATCCGCATAGTAGCGACTGCGAGTTGATTTATTATGATATTAAGCGAAGCGGCATTGAAGATCAAAAAGAAAGAATTTATAGAGTTAGCAATGACTACGATTTTGGCGAGATAAGCACTGCTGCTAGGTTTGGCTTTGATTTTAGCAAAACTAAAAGCGTAAAAGATAAAGAAGTTTTTGAAAAAATCGTTGATAAAATCGCAAACGGCGAGATAAAAACGATTAAATTTAATAGCTTTATCACAAATGAAGAAGCTAAAATTCTCTCGCTTTTAAAAGAAAAATTTGATTTAAATTTAGTAAATGACGAAGCTTTTGCATATCAAAATTTCATGAAAGAATTTGCTAAATTTAGCGGTGAAAATTTGTATAATGCAACTAGCGAAACGATAAAAAATAGCGATTTTATCGTAGTTTGTGGTAGTTTTTTACGAAGTGATAGCCCAAATTTAGGCTTTAAAGTAAATAATGCGTTAAAAATAAATAAAGCAGGCGGAATTTATTTTCATACCATAGGCGATAAAGTGGTAGAAAACTACGCTAAAAACTTTATTTGCGTTAAACATGAGAGTAAATTTGATACACAAATTTTGCTTTGGATTTTGCAAAAATTTGGCGAAAATTTGCCGTCTTGGTTAAATGAAAAGTTGCAAAACGAATTTGAAATTTCGCAAATTTCAAAAACCGAAAAAAATGAAAACGGCGATGAAATCACGCAAACTAGCGAAATAAAAACGAGTAAATTTGCAAAAATGCTTGGTCTTGATGAAGCAAAAGTTGGCGAAATTTTAGCCAAAAAAGAGAAATTTTCTCTCATCATCGGCGAAGATTTTATTTTTAGCAAAAATGCCAAAACTCTGGCAAAACTTGCTGGGCTAATTCAAAAATTTACGCCGTTTAAAATTCTCATAATTCCGCCACGAACAAATTCGCTCGGCGTTTCGCTGATTTGCGATTTGGATAAAGACGCAAAAGGCAAAGTGCTAGGCTATAACGATAACGGCGACATTACAATGGGCGTTTTAAAAGGCGATCTTGACATGCCTAGCCTAATCCAACAAGAAGGCACTTTCACAAACTACGACAAACGCGTAGTGCCTACAAATGCGGCTTTGAGCTATGGGGGATTTGAGCTAAATGACATCGCAAACGCTCTTGGCGTAAAAAGTGAATTTAGTGTTGATTACACTTCAAATTTGGGAGAGAATTTCAAAAATATCAAATTTGATGATTTGGAAAATTTTTATGATAACGGCGGAGTGAATCATCGTGGTTACGAACTAGAAAGCAAAATTTATGAAGCCAAAACAGATGAATTTGAAATCACAAATTTAAATGAAACGCTAAATTTAAATGAAAACGAAGTTCAAATTTATAAAGCAAATCCTATTCATCAGTTTTCAAAATTTACAAACGCCACTTCGCAGCTAAACGAAGTAGCAAATTTGATAGTAGGAAGCGAATTTTTGGCTAAATTTGAAGTTAATGACGGCGAAGTTGTAACGCTAAAAAAAGGCGAATTTGCACTTGCAATTGCTGTGAAATTAGACAAAAATTTACAAGGCGCGATTTTGCCGTATTTTGACGAAAAGATTGAATTTGACAAATTCTTTGAAAATGGGCGTTATAGCGTAGTTAGCGTAGAAAAGGCAAAAGCATGAGCGAAACAACATTTTTGATAATCGAAACCATAGTAAAAGCAGTTGTAATCCTAGCCGTGATTGCGACACTAGCCGGGTTTGGCACCTATGCCGAGCGAAAAGTTTTAGCCTACATGCAACGCAGAATCGGACCTTGCGTGGTGGGTCCTTTTGGACTTTTGCAGGTCTTAGCCGATATGATAAAGCTTTTTACAAAAGAAGATATAATTCCGGCAGGTGCTAATAAAATTACCTTTAAAATCGCTCCGATAATATCGGCAGTTGGGGCATTTGTAGCACTTTCTGTTGTGCCTTTTTTGCCTGAATTTACCGTCTTTGGGCATACAATAAGACCGATTTTAAGCGATATAAATGTAGGAATTTTATTTTTGCTTGGAGCTAGCGGAACTTGCGTTTATGGAACGCTTATCGGCGGTCTTTCAAGTTACAATAAATGGGGCTTAATCGGCTCGGTTAGAAGCATTTTGCAACTAATTAGCTTCGAGCTTATCAACGGATTAAGCCTAATTCCGATTATTATGGTGGTTGGTTCGTTGTCTTTAATTGATATTGTAAATGCCCAAAGTTCAGGCATTGGCGGCTGGTTTATATGGAAAATGCCGATTTGCTTTGTTCTGTTTTTGATAGCGTCGTTTGTAGAGTGCAATAGAACCCCGCTTTGTCTAACCGAAAACGAAACCGAGTTAGTCGCAGGTGCTAGCACAGCGTATTCAGGTATGCGCTGGGGTATGTTTTTTATCGCAGAGTATGCAAATATGATAACTTATTCGGTTGTGATTTCGCTTATATTTTTGGGCGGATTTAATCCTATTTGGTTTATTCCGGGCGGAATTGTTATCATCATAAAAGCATCTTTGTTTTTCTTTTTGTTTTTATGGGCAAGGGCTGCGTGGCCGCATTTAAGACCGGATCAGTTAATGGCGCTTTGCTGGAAAGTTTGTATGCCATTAGCATTACTTTGCATAGTTCTAACCGGAATTGCGATTTCATAAGGTGCGAAAATGGGAAAATATGTAGAACTTGATATTAGAAAACCGCTTGGAGATAATTTTTCTAAATTTAAAAATTTTGTGAAAAAAAGCGTAAAACCAGAGCTTTTTGTCGGACTTTGGGTGGTTTTGCGTGAAATGCTAAAAAAAGGCAACTCACACACACTTATGTATCCTGCCGAAAAATTTGAATTTAATGCTCGTTACAGGGGAATTCATAGGCTAATGAGACTACTTGAAAGTGGCGATGAAAGGTGTATTGGTTGTGGGCTTTGTGAAAAAATTTGCGTTAGCAAATGTATCGCGATTGATACCGAGCTTGGCGAAGACGGACGAAAAAAAGTAAAAAATTATTCTATAAATTTTGGTAGGTGTGTATATTGCGGACTTTGTGCCGATGTTTGCCCTGAAATCGCGATCGTTCATGGCGGCGAATACGAACTAGCAAGTGAGCAAAGAGCCTATTTTGGATTTAAAAAAGATTTGCTTACAAAAAGCGAAAATTTAAATTCACAAAGCGAATTTGAAGGCTATGGTAGTTTGGATAAAAATGCTAAAAATTTTGTCAAACTAACGCCGAACGCGTATTTACAAAGCGATGAAAAGGAAGAAAATGTTTGAGATTTTTTCATTTTATTTTTTTGGAGCTTTAAGCCTTGCTTTTTTTGCGATAAGCATTTTTAGTAAAAATGTCCTTTACGCGATGAGTGCCTTAGCAGCGGGAATGATATTTATTTCGGGGCTATTTTTTCTTTTGGGTGCTGAGTTTTTAGGCGTTGTGCAGATTATGGTTTATTGTGGTGCTGTTATGGTGCTGTATGGATTTTCGATTATGTTTTTTGACGCAAACAAAAGCGTAAAAGAAAAAATCAAAGGCAAAAAAACTATATATTTTTTAGGCGTTTTATCTGCTGTTTTGATTGTTTTAGCGTTTGCTGTGCCGATAAATTTAATAAATTCAAAAACACCAAATATCGAGTATTTGGAAAATACCGAAATCATAGGCAGAGTTTTATTTCAAAATTATCTAATCGTGTTTGAGTTAGCAGCCCTTATGCTACTTGTGGCGATGGTGTGCGCGATTATTTTAGCTCACAAACAGATGGATAAATCTCTAAATTTAGAAGAGGAAAATTTATGATAAGCTTAAATCACTATCTAATTTTGGCTTCATTAATGTTTATTTTAGGACTTATTGGCGTTTTAAAAAGACAAAATTTAATAATGCTTTTTTTCTCGACTGAAATTTTACTAAATTCGGCAAATGTCGCACTTGTAGCGATTAGCAAATATTTAGAAAATATCGACGGGCAAATTTTTGCCATTTTTATCATCGCAGTTGCAGCTAGCGAGATGGCAGTTGGACTTGGGCTTCTTATTTTGTGGTATAAAAAGACAGGTTCGATCGAGCTTGAAAGTTTAACTAATATGAAAGGCGAATAATGGGCGGACAATATTATTATATTATTTTATCGCTATTTGGACCGCTTTTAAGCTCTATCATAGCAGGAATTTTTGCTACGCAGAAAAAATCTTTCGCAATCGGCGTGATTTGCAGTGCGCTAATCATTTTAAGCACTATTTCATCTTTTGCTTTGCTTGAATATATCTACATAGGAAATTTGCAAATTCGCATTTTTTTTACTGAATTTATAAAAACAGGAAATTTAAGCGTTGATTACGGCATTTTAATTGATAGCGTAAGTGCTATTATGATGGTAACAGTGGGCATTGTTTCAAGTGTTGTTCATGTTTATTCCATAGGCTATATGGAAAAAGACAAAGGCTTTAACAAATTTTTTAGCTATCTTGGACTTTTTGTGTTTTCGATGCTAGTTTTGGTTATGAGCGATAATTTTGTCGGACTTTTCATCGGCTGGGAAGGCGTAGGACTTTGCTCGTGGTTACTCATCGGCTTTTGGTATGACAAACACAACTACGCATGGTGCGCAAATGAAGCATTTATTATGAATAGAATTGCCGATCTTGGGCTTTTATTAGCGATGTTTTTAATCTTTTGGCAGTGTGATTCGCTTCGCTATGATATAGTTTTTAATGAAGTTGCAAATTTAGACTATTTTATACTAAGTGTTATCGGAATTTTGCTTTTTATCGGCGCTATGGGAAAATCAGCTCAGTTTCCGTTTCACACATGGTTAGCTGATGCTATGGCAGGACCAACGCCTGTTTCAGCTTTGATACATGCTGCAACAATGGTAACAGCAGGAGTTTATTTAGTAATTCGCTCAAATGAAATTTTTTCGCAAATCACAGAAGTTAGCCATTTTATCGTATATCTTGGGGCTTTTGTCGCAGTTTTTGCCGCAAGTATGGCACTTGTGCATAACGATCTTAAAAAAATCATCGCCTACTCAACGCTTTCACAGCTTGGATATATGTTTGTGGCTGCGGGTTTTGGGGCGTATTGGATTGCGCTTTTCCACCTTATGACACACGCATTTTTTAAATCACTTCTGTTTTTAGGTGCAGGAAATATCATGCATGCCACAAACGATGAGTTAAATATCCAAAAAATGGGTGGTTTGTATAAATTTTTAAAACCGACAGCCGTTTTGATGATAATTGCAAGTTTGGCTCTTGCCGGATTTTACCCGCTTTCGGGATTTTTCTCAAAAGATAAAATTTTAGAAGTCGCATTTAATGAAAACAGCTTTTTTATATGGTTTGTTTTGCTATGCGGTGCGATTTTGACGGCATTTTATAGTTTTAGGTTGATTATGCTTGTATTTTTTGGCGAAGAAAGAAAACACTATCATGCACACGAAGCAAAAGGATTTATGCTTCGTTCTATGGGACTTCTGGCTGCTTTATCGATATGTGCCGGATTTTTTGAATATAAATTTGAAAGCTTTGCAGGAGAGATTTTACCGAAGTATGATTTTATCTTAAATCACTCCGTTGCTATTTTGCTTATTTTTATAACGACTTTGTGCGTAGTTTTAAGCACTATTTTTGCGATATTTGCATATAAAAAAGGAATTTTTAAAGATAGCATAAAAGAAAAAACTATTTATAAAATTTTGTCAAATCAATACTATATTCCACAAATTTATGAGAAATTTGTTACCAAAAACTACTTCAAATTTAGTGAATTTTGTGCCAAAATGGATGCAAATTTTATCGATAAAAGTGTCGATTTGATCGCAAAATATATCTTAAAAAGCGGTGGCATAGCAAACCGCACAATGCAAAGCGGAGAGCTTTCTTTGATGCTTAGATATATGGTTTGTGGTTTTGTGATTTTACTTGTTTTAGCGTTTGTTTATAAAGGATAATAATGGATCATATTTTAAGTTTAGTTATATTTTTTCCTGCAATTGCTGCGATTTTGGGATTTTTGATAGATGAAAAAAGCGTAAAAGCTTACGCCATTTCGGTAAGTTTTATCGAATTTATTCTTTCGCTATTTTTATGGTTTGAATTTTCTAATTTTAACGGAGAGTTTAAATTTGTCGAATTTTTCCCGTTTATCAGAGAATTTGGTATAAATTATTTCATCGGAATCGACGGATTTTCGCTATTTTTAATAATTCTTAGCACATTTATGACGCTTATTAGTTTGATTAGTTTAACAATAACCGACAGATTAAAAAATTTGGTAGTTAGCATTTTATTTTTAGAAATGACTATGGTTGGGGTTTTTGCAGCTCTTGATGCGATTTTATTTTACATTTTTTGGGAGCTTTCGCTTTTACCTATGCTCTATATTATCGGGGCTTGGGGAAGCGGAAAGCGAATTTATGCGGCTGTTAAATTCTTTTTATATACATTTTTTGGCTCTGTTTTTATGCTTTTTGGACTTATTTTTATGTCATATCTTTACCACGAAGCGACAGGAGCATATAGTTTTAATATTTTAGAGTGGCAATATCTCAAACTTCCGTTAAATTTGCAAATTTGGCTATTTTTAGCCTTTGGAATCGCTTTTGCTATCAAAACACCGCTTTTTCCGTTTCACACTTGGCTTCCTTATGCGCACGGACAAGCTCCGACTATCGGCTCGGTTTTACTAGCGGCTGTTTTACTTAAAATGGGAACTTATGGCTTTGTGCGTTTTTCATTACCTATGTTTCCGGACGGAAGCTTGTATTTTTCAAATTTAATGTGCATAATCGCCATAATCATGGTGATTTACACATCTTTCATCGCCTTTGCACAAAAAGATATAAAACAGGTCATCGCTTATAGCTCGATTGCGCATATGGGTGTTATAATGCTTGGAATTTTCTCATTTAGTGTAGAAGGAATTTCAGGCTCAGTTTTTTTGATGATAAGCCACGGCGTGGTTAGCGGCGGACTTTTTATGCTTGTCGGTTTTATTTACGAGCGAAAACATACAAAAGAATTTAGCGAATTTGGGGGTCTAGCAAAAATAATGCCATTTTATGCGTTTTCGTTTTGTTTGGTGCTGCTAGCTTCCATTGGGCTTCCTTTGACGATTGGCTTTGTGGGCGAGTTTTTAAGTTTATTAGGAATTTTTAAAACTGCTCCGATTTTTGCATTTTTGGGCGGTTTTGGTATCATCATGGGGGCGATTTATAGTCTAAATTTATTCAAAAAGACATTTTTTGGCGAAATAACAAAAGAAGAAAACAAAAGCTTAAAAGATTTAAATAAAACAGAAATTTTAGCAATTGTTCCGATTTGCGCTTTGGTTTTGTTTTTTGGCGTTTATCCAAGACCGATTTTAAAGCATATTGACATATCAAGCAAAGATTTAGTGGTGCTTATGTATGACAAAGGCGAAGCTAAAACAAAAGAACATTTAAACAAAGCAAATTCAACACAAGGGGCAAAATAATGGATTTTGGTGCGTTAAATTTTTATAGTATCGCCCCTATGGCGGTGCTTTGTGCGTTTGCGATTTTTATACTTTGCATTAGCGTGATAACAAACGAGCTATCTACTAAATTCTATACCGTTTTAACGGTTATTGCCGTAGTTTTGGATATTGGAATTTTATTTGGTTATAACGGCGGAGTAAGTGGATTTTTTGGGCTTGTTTTTATAGACGGAATTGCCATTTTATCGATGTTTATTATACTTATTTCATCGGCGTTGTTTATTCCATTAGCGCTTAGTGCTAAAACTTTTCACGAATACACCTTGCCTGAATTTTTTGCCTTATTTTTATTTATGCTAATCGGCTTTGAATTTATGGTAAGTTCGGGAAATTTGATACTGATTTTTGTGGGTTTAGAGACTTCTAGTCTTTCGCTTTATACGCTAATTGCACTAAATAATCGAAATAAATCAATCGAAGCAGCGGTTAAATATTTTACTATGGGCGCACTTGGTTCAGGCTTTTTTGCCTTTGGTGCGGCACTTTTTTATCTATCTAGCGGAAGCGTTGAGATTTTGCAAATCATAAGCAGCGCTTCATATTCGCAAAATAATATAATTTTACTTTTGGGTTGTGTTTTTATGATATGTGCGATTGGGTTTAAACTCTCACTTATTCCGTTTCACACTTGGGCGCCCGATGTTTATGAAGGAGCAAGTGCTGCCCTTGCCGGATTTATCTCGGTTGTGCCTAAAATCGCAGGTTTTATCGTCGCGTTAAGACTTTTTGAAGGGCTTATGAGAATTGAGATTTCGTGGCTAAATTCGGTGCTTTACATAGTAGCTGTTATAACGATGACACTAACAAATATAATGGCGCTCGTGCAAATCGATGTTAAGCGAATGCTTGCATTTAGCTCGATTTCACACGCAGGTTTCGTGCTAAGTGCTATTGTGATTGGTTCAACTCAGGCAAATATCTCGCTATTTTTATATTGGATCTTGTTCGCATTTGCGAATTTGGGCGCATTTTCTATGCTTTGGGTAACAAGAACAAGACAAAACAGCTGGCACAAACGCTACGAGCACCCGTATGAGAAATTTAACGGTCTAATCAAAACTATTCCGATGGCCGCAATCGTAATGGCGATTTTTATGATTTCGCTTGCCGGAATTCCGCCATTTAGCGTGTTTTGGGGCAAAATGTATCTAATGAGCGCCGCGATAAATTCAGGCTTTATATTTTTAGCTTTGATAATGGCGTTAAATAGCGCAATAGCGATGTATTATTATCTAAAACTAATTGTTTGCATGTTTTTGCATGAGCCGATTATCAAAGATAAAAGCGTTTATTTATCAAATGTTTCAAATCCGCTTAGAATTATTATCGCGATTGCCGCAACTGCTTGTGCTTTATCGCCTTTTATAGTTAAATTTGCGATACCTGCGATAAATAGCTTTGTATTTTTAAGTGGGTATTAGTTTGAATTTGACAAATTTGTTATAAAATCCAGCCTAGCTTTAAATTCTAGGCTAGATTAATCGTTTAAATTTGCCTTGAGTATTTTTTAAAAAATTAAATAAATTTTGTAATTGCAAATGCAAAGCAATCTAGTAAATTTACAAAAATACGAATTTATAAATTTTGTAAAAAATTTCTTATAGAATTTTCCAAATTTGTCAAATCCTGTGAAATTTTATTTTCTAAAAATTGCGATTTATTAAAAGTTCGTTGTCTTTTTGCCAGCTGTGCGGTATGAGTGCAAATTTGTTCATATAGCTCATTTTTGCCTAATTCTCCACGCAAAAATTCTCCACACTCTTTAAGACCGATTGAATTTAAAGACTTAGTTTCAAAACCATACTTGTCAAAAAGATATTTTGCCTCATCTATCAAGCCATTTTCTAACATTTTTTCAGTGCGAATTTTTATGCGATCTCGCAAAACTTCCCTGTCCCACAAAATTTCAAAAATTTGCAAATTTGAAATAATCGGCTCGGCGGTATTTTCATGCAAAAATTTGCTAGGAATTTCACCTGTTGTAGCATAAATACTATACCATTTTTCAAGTCTAAATTTATCATTTTTGCTAAATTTAGAGCCAAATTCGGGATCGATTTTCAAAATAAGTTCATAAATTTGCTCCAAATTTAAATCACATTTTATGTCCCCTATTTTTGGAGCTAGACCACTCATCATCGCCTTTAAATAAAACCCGCTTCCGCCCGTGATAATGAGTGGAATTTGCAAATTTTGCGCATAAGATTTTGCTTTTTCATACTCTTTTATAAATTCGCCAACGCTAAAATATTCGTTTGGAAAAATCAAATTTATACCAAAATGTTTCACGCTTTCAAGCTCTAATGCGGTTGGTTTGGCACTTGCGATATTTATCTCTTTATAAACGCTTAAAGAATCTAGGCTTAAAATCACGCCGTTAAATTCCTTTGCGATTTTTAAAGCTAGATCGCTTTTTCCGCTTGCCGTCGTGCCGATTAACGCAAATTCACAAAACATTTTTTTCCTTAAATTTAGTCAATTTTTTAGGAAAAATTATATCAAATTTTAATTTGTTTTTGTTTTATTGCGAATTTGTGATACAATAACGCTTTAAAAAGGGAAATAATGGCAAAATTCAAAGAAATTTTAAGCGACATTAACGAACTAATTGTTTTCAAACACTCTGTTTTTGCGTTGCCTTTTATTTTTACGGCGATGATAACGGCTTCAAAAATCGCAAACGGCTCACTTTGGTTTGGTTGGAAACTCTTTATTTTAGGCATTTTGTGTGCCGTTAGCGCTAGAAGTTTTGCTATGGCTTTTAATAGATATGCAGATGAAGACATTGATAAATTTAACCCACGATGCGCTTCTCGTCCAAGCGTCGATGGTCGTATTGGGCGACAAAATTTATTATTTTTTATCATTGCAAATGCCGTTATTTTCATTGTTGTAGCGTATTTTATAAATTCACTCGCATTTAAATTATCATTTCCGATTTTGATTATTTTAGCAGGTTATAGCATTTTTAAACGCTTTTCCCAAACCGCTCATATCGTGCTTGGGCTTTGTTTGGGGCTTTCAAGCGTAGCAGGCGCAATCGCAGTAAGTGGCGCCATACCGCTTTGGTCTTTGCTTTTATGTGTCGGAGTTATGTTTTGGGTAGCCGGATTTGATGTTTTGTATTCGCTTCAAGATATGGATTATGACAAAAAGGCGGGGCTTTTTAGCATACCGTCAATGTATGGCGAAAAAGCTGCAATGTTTATTTCGCAAATTTTCCATTTTTGTGCCGTGCTTTTTTGGCTGTTTTATTGCGGTGCAGCGGGACTTGGAGCGTGGGCGTATCTAGGAGTGATAATTTCTGCTATAATTTTATTTTTCGAACATAGAATTGTCAGAAGGGACTTTTCGAAAATCGATCGAGCGTTTTTTACGCTAAATGGCTATTTGGGAATTTTGTTTTTTTGTTTTATCTTTATTGATTTGTGGAATTAGGAGATTTGATATGGATTTAAATACTATCATTGTTTTGGGACTTTGCGTTGTTATTTTGATTATTTTAGTTGTCATGTATTTAAAAGATAAACAAGCAGATAAAAAATTTGAGAGATTTGAACAAGTTTTGACCGATAATATGCAAGAAAATTTTATACTTAAAAAAGAGATAGAAAAGATAAAAGAGACGATAGATGCTATGGATTTGGGCAAATTTGGCGAAGTAATAGACGAAGAGATGGAGCAAAGATTAATGCCGTTAAAAAAATCGATCGAAACTATCGGCGAGATGATTTCAAATTTAAGAAAATAACAAAAAAATATCATTTTAAAGTAACCATTTTTTGGGCTTTTTGGCACAAAATAAATTTTGCAAATTTAGCAAATTTATTATATAATCCGACAATCAAATTTCATAAAAGGTAGATATGCTAATCGATAAATTCGGTCGCAAGATTGATTATTTGCGAATTTCGGTAACCCAAAGGTGCAATTTTCGTTGTCGCTACTGTATGCCGCACACTCCGTTTAACTGGACGCCAAAAGAGAATTTATTAAGCTTTGAAGAGCTTTTTAGCTTCGTTAAAATCGCGATCGACGAAGGTATAGAAAAAATTCGCATAACAGGCGGAGAGCCTTTGATACGAAAAGATTTGCCAGAATTTATAAAAATGATAAGCGAATATGCTCCAAATGTCGATTTAGCGCTTACCACAAACGGCTATTTTTTAAGTAATTATGCAAAAATTTTAAAACAAAATGGCTTAAAACGCATAAATATGTCGCTTGATTCACTTCGCCCGGAAATGGCTCGTTTCATCGCGCAAAAAGGCGTTTTGCATAGCGTTTTAGCTGGACTTGATAGTGCATTAGAAGCAGGACTTAAAGTCAAAATCAACACGGTTGCACTAAAAGGCATAAACGACGATGAGCTGCCCTATTTGCTTGAATTTGCAAAATCAAAAAATTGTATGATAAGATTTATCGAATTTATGGAAAACACCCACGCAAATGCGAATTTAAAGGGCTTAAATCGTGATGAGATTTTAGAAATTTTAAGCACAAAATTTAATTTTAAATTCTTAAAAAAATTCGAAAACTCTCCTGCTAGTATTTATCAAACTGATGACGGATACTCTTTTGGCATAATCGATCCGCACAAGCACGATTTTTGCGAGAGTTGCAACCGAATTCGTCTAAGCGCAGAAGGCTATTTGATACCATGCTTATATTTTGAAGATGCACTAAGCATAAAAGATGCCGTGCGAAGCGGAAATTTGGACCTTGCAAGAGAAATTTTAAAAGAAGTTTTAGCAAACAAGCCTGAAAAAAATCGCTGGGAACTTGAAAACAAAACAGAGATTTCAAATCGTGCATTTTACGAAACGGGCGGATAATGCTAAATTTAGTTGAGAGTTTTTTAAGCATTCAAGGCGAAGGTAAATTTAGCGGAAAGTTAGCATATTTTTTTAGATTTGCAGGGTGCAATCTGCGTTGTGTCGGCTTTAAAAACAGAGCCAAAAGCGAAAAATCAGGCAAAACTCTAATTGGTTGCGATACTTTGCGAGCTGTTTTCGTAAATGAATTTAAATATAAAAAAATATCAAATTGCAATGAACTTTTAAAGAGAATTAGGCAATTTAAATTCCAAAAACCCATAATCGTTATCACAGGCGGTGAGCCTTTGATTTACTATGCAAATTCGCTATTTTATGAATTTATCAGCGAACTTTTAAGGCAAAATTACGAAGTGCATTTTGAAACCAACGGAACAATTTTTGTAGAATTTGACAAATTTCCAAATTATAAAAAATGTATTTTTGCAATCTCGCCGAAACTAAATTTAAGTGGAGAAAAAAAGGAAAAAAGGCTAAATTTCAACGCTTTATTAAATTTAAAACAAAACGCAAAAGATAGTTTTTATAAATTCGTAATCACAGGTAAAAAGAGCGAAAATGACGAAATTTGCGAGATTTTGCAAAATTGCGAAAATGAAGTTTATTGTATGCCTTTGGGCAAAAATTTAAGCGAACTTGAAAAAAATGCACCAAAGGTAGCTAAATTTTGCATAAAAAACGGCTATAATTATTCCGATAGATTGCATATTAGAATTTCGCAAAGGTAAAAAATGATAATTAGAAAACTTTATGACTTTGAAAATGCCCACATAGTGCGATTTTGTGGCTCAAAACGCTGTCGGACGGCGATTCACGGGCATTCATACAAATGCGAAGTCCTTTTGGCTTCAAATTTTTTAGATAATGCAGGAATGGTTTATGATTTTGGTTATATGAAGCTTGGAATTCGCGATATTATCGATTGTTTTGACCACTCCACGACCATTTTTTCAGGCGATAGCGATGAGTATAAAAATGATATAAAAAAACACTCTGCTAGATGGATAGAAATACCCTTAAATCCGAGTGCGGAGCAGTTTTGTCGGATATTTTTTGTGCTGATTGACAGGTTATTAAATTTAAGCGAATTTAATAACGGCGAAAAAAATGTTACGCTTCATAGCATTATCGTGCATGAGACTGCCACAGGATACGCTCAGTGCTTTAAAGAAGATGCATATAACCCACAAATGGGCGAGATAAATTTAAATGAAATCAAATTTAGCGAAGCGATTTTGGACGATTTAAGAGATAAAAAAATCTTTGAAAAGCTCATTGGTGGCGAGAAATTCGTCTTTGAGAAAGACTGCTAAGGGGCAAAGATGAGATATTTTTTGATTTTACTTTTAGCATTTTTTGTTGCAGGTTGCGATAAAAAAGAAGATGAAGCCTTAAAAATACCGCCTACAAAGAGCGAAATTCCAAGCGATGTGCCGATCGCAAAAAGCGAACCGCAAACAGAAGTGGATAAAGAGCTTCCGCCGGTGCCTGTAACGGAGTAAAAATGCAAGAACTCTACACAACCGCACTTGCTTTGCATAAATTTTTTGTTGTTTTCTTTGGCGTTTTGCTCCCAGTTTATCTATTTTTGACCCGCTATGGCAACGGCGAAAATGCTTATATAAAGCGAATTCGACTTTTTTTACCATTTTTTTATACGATTTTAGCTTGTTTGATTTTTACCGGTAGCGTGATTTTACCCATTTTAGAGTTTAAATTTAACTACAAAATCATTTTTATGATAATAGCCGTAATCGCTATAATCGCACTTAGCGCAATAGGCTATAAACGCTTAAAAATGGCGTATTTTACCAAAAATTTTGCTCTTTATAAAAAGCAAATTTCTGTTATAATAGGTGTAAATTTAATCTTAATTTTGATAGTGAGTTTTATATAATGGTGTTTTTTTACGATAAATTTGCAGGAAACGAAAATTTAGAAATTTCTAGCGAAAATTTTTCGCATTTAAGGGCTAGACGCCTTAGCGTGGGCGATAGAGTGGATTTTAGAAATTTGCGCGATGAGAGCAATTATATCTATGAGATTACCGAGATTTCACGCAAAAACGCGGTAGCAAATTTGGTTTTCAAAAACTCCGTTATCGCGCCAAAGCACGAATTTTGCCTTGCTTGGGCGGTAGTCGAGCCAAGCGTGATCGAAAAAACGCTTCCTAGCCTAAATGAAATGGGCGTGGCAAAAATCATATTTGTTTATAGCGATTTTTCGCAAAAAAATGTTAGGCTGGATTTGGCTAGATTTGAACGAATTTTGACAAATTCGTCGTGTCAGTGCGGACGAAATTCGATTGTCCAGCTTGAAATTTTAGCTAGTTCAGATGAACTTTTGGCTAAATATCCAAATTCGGTTTTGATTGATTTTGAGGGCAAAAGCTTGGAAATTTTTGATAAAAATGAGATTCCTTTTATAGGACCTGAGGGTGGTTTTTCCGAAAATGAACGCAAAAAATTTAGCAAATCTTACGAGCTAAATTTACCATATATTTTGCGCTCAAATACCGCAATTTTAACAACTTGCGCAAGGTTGATTTTTTAAATTTGATTTTTAAATAAAAAAATTGTATAATCCAACCTTTACAAAATTTCAAACCCAAAGGTCGAAAAAATGAAAAAAGATATTCACCCAGAGTATGTCGAAACAACCGTAACTTGCGCTTGTGGCAATAGTTTTAAAACAAAATCAAACAAAAGCGAAATCCGCGTTGATATTTGCTCAAACTGCCACCCGTTTTTCACAGGTAGCGAAAAAATCGTAGATAGCGCAGGACGCGTAGAAAAATTCAAACAAAAATACGGAATGAAATAATTGCTCTATTTCGTTCCTACTCCCATAGGAAATTTAAGCGACATTTCGGCTCACGCGCTTGATATTTTAAGCCGTGCCGAAGTCGCTATCTGCGAAGACACAAGAGTTAGCAAACAGCTTTTAAATTTATTATCTCAAAAATTTGATACGAAATTTAATATCAGCGAATTTTACTCACTTCACACGCACAACGAAAGCGAATTTTTTTCCAAATTTGATACCGAAAAATTTAGACAAAAAATCTGCGTGTATTTAAGTGATGCCGGAATGCCTTGCATTAGCGATCCGGGCGTTAGTTTGGTTAAATTCGCTTTGCAAAATGGGATTGATTATGAAGTTTTAAGCGGAGCAAATGCGCTTCTTTTGGCAGTTGCCGCTAGTGGCATAGTAGAGAAAGAATTTTCATTTTTGGGCTTTTTACCAAATACCGGCAAAGAGCGAATTTGCGCGATAGAAAATTTTATGAAATCGCCTTATCCTTGCGTGATTTACGAATCTCCAAAAAGGGTTTTAAATTTGGTAGAAAATTTAGAAAAAATCGACAAAAATAGAGAAATTTTTCTTATAAAAGAAGCTACAAAAAAATTTGAAACCAAATTTAAGGGCAAAATTTGTGAAGTTTTATCAAATTTAAAAGAAGCAAATTTAAATGGTGAGTGGTGCGTTGTGGTTGATAAAAGCCCGAATTCAGGCTTTGAACGCATAAGCGAAAACGACATTTTAAGCTTAGAAATTCCGCCAAAAATAAAAGCAAAACTTCTAGCCAAAATCACAGGCAAAAATTCAAAAGAAATTTACGAAAATATTACAAAATAAGTTCTTTTTTAACCCGAATTTGGTATCATTGCGAGATGATTATTTACGGAAAACAGCTATTTTTGCATATTTTGGAAAAGCACGGCAATAAATTCGAAAAAATTTATCTCGCAAAAGAGTGCGACAAACGCCTTTTTTCCAAAATCGCCGGACTTGGTGTTAAGATTGAACGCGTTGATCCTAAAAAGGCTCAGGCGTTGGCTCACGGCGGAAATCATCAAGGTTTTTTGGCTGAAATTTCGGATTTTGAATTTTGCGACATTAAAAACATAAAAAATGCGAATTTTTTAGCCGTTTTGTATGGACTAAGCGATGTCGGAAATATCGGCGCTATCGTGCGTTCGGCTTATGCGTTGGGTGCTAGTGGCGTTATTTTAGTCGGTAAAAGTTTTAACATAGAAGGCATTTTACGCGCTAGTAGCGGGGCTGCACTCGAAATAAATATCGCAAAGTGCGAAAACGGGCTTGATTTGTTAAATGAATTAAAGCAAGTTGGTTTTAAAATTTACGCTACAAAAGCAAACGCAAAAAGTGTTAAAGATATTAAATTTAACGGCAAAATCGCCCTTGTTATGGGAAGTGAAGGCGACGGACTGCCAAATAAAGTTTTTGAAAAATGTGATGAAAGTATCTCAATAGCTATGAAAAACGACTTTGATAGTCTAAATGTAAGTGCGGCTTTTGCGATACTTTGCGATAGGATTTTAAATGGATAAGAAAGAAAGCATATTACAAAAAGAGTTGAAAAAACTCGAAAAAATCGGCGTTAGGGAAATTTCAAAGGCAACGCATATCCAAGAAGAACACATAGAGTCGATTTTAAATCAAAACTATGAAAATTTGCTTGATTGCAATGCAAATGGCTTTGTTAAAATTTTAGAGCGAGATTACGGCGTAGATCTAAGTGAGTGGTTGGAAGAATTTAATAAAATCAAAAGCGAAACTAAAACAACAAAAACAACGATAGATAGGCAAGTTGCTATGCCAAATTTGCAAAATCACAAAAAAACAAACTGGAAAATTTGGTTTTTGTTGATTTTACTTTTAGTTTTGGCGGTGATTTATTTTAAATTTTATGATTTAATCAAAAAACCTATCGATGAGTTTTTAAATGAGAAAAAAGTTGAATACTCAAATAATCCTATCATCAACCAAGCCGAAGAAACACTTAATAGGGTAGGTATCGAAGTGCCTAAATTTGATGAAAATAATTCGCTATTAGTGCCGTCAAAACTTTTTGTTGGTATTGATGAAAATGATAGCAATATATCAACTCCAAATGCGCTCGATCTTAGCATACAAATGCAAAATGAAGCAAATTCTACCGATGAAAATATCACAAAAAACGAAGCAAATTTAACGCTTCCAACTCAAATTACAATAACGCCAAATTATCAACTTTGGCTAGGAACTATTGATTTAAAAACCGGTAAAAAATGGGACACTGTGGTCACGGATAAGATTACGCTTGATTTGGATAAAGATATGCTAGTTATGGCTGGACATGGCTTTTTTGACATGGATATTGGCGATGAAAAACAGCAAATTAGAGAAAAAAGTGTAATGAAAATTCTAATCAAAGATAAAAATATTACATTTATCGACAGTGCCGAATTTACAAGGCTAAACGGGGGCAAAGGGTGGTAAAATTTAACATTTTTTGCAAATTCAATATAAATTTGAAAACAAATTCGAAATAATAAGGAGAAAATTATGTTTGACGAAATTCGTTTCAGTAAAATTGAAAGATTGCCAAATTACGCATTTGCCGAAATGGGTGCTATGAAAATGGCGGCTAGGCGAAACGGCGAAGATATAATCGATCTTTCTATGGGAAACCCTACCGGTCCAACTCCGCCACACATCGTAGAAAAGCTTTGCGAAGCAGCACGAAAAGAGAAAAATCACGGATATAGCGTAAGTCAAGGAATTTACAAACTTCGCTTAGCGGCTTGCAACTGGTATAAACGCAAATATAATGTTGATTTAGATCCCGAAACCGAAGTTGTCGCTACTATGGGAAGCAAAGAAGGCTTTGTGCATTTAACAACGGCGATTATAAATCCGGGCGATGTAGCCGTAGTGCCTGATCCTGCTTATCCGATTCACACACAAGCATTTATCTTAGCGGGCGGAAATGTCGCTAAAATGCCGATTGATTATAATGAAAATTTAGAGCTTGACGAGAATAAATTTTTTGAAAATTTGCAAAGAACGATTGATGAGAGTATCCCAAAACCAAAATATGTCGTTGTAAATTTTCCGCACAACCCGACCACCGTCATTTGCTACAAAAGTTTTTATGAAAGACTTGTTGCAATGGCGAAAAAAGAGAGATTTTATATCATATCAGACATTGCTTATGCTGAACTTGCATTTGACGGATATAAAAGCCCTAGCATTTTTGAAGTAGATGGCGCAAAAGATGTAGCTGTTGAGTGCTATACGCTTTCAAAAAGTTATAATATGGCAGGTTGGCGTGTCGGCTTTGTTTGCGGAAACAAACGCCTTATTTTTGCACTAAAAAAAATAAAATCATGGTTTGATTACGGTATGTTTACTCCTATCCAAGTAGCCGCAACAGTCGCACTTGACGGCGATCAATCGTGCGTTGAAGAGATTAGAGCTATGTATGAGCATAGACGAGATGTCTTAGTTGAGAGTTTTGGCGCAGCAGGTTGGGAAATACCAAAATCAAAAGCAAGTATGTTTGTTTGGGCAAAACTTCCTGCAAAAGTCGGAAATATCGGTTCGAACGAATTTGCAAAACAGCTTCTAACCAAAGCAAAAGTCGCTGTAAGTGCCGGTGGCGGATTTGGCGTAGCCGGGGATAACTATGTCAGAATCGCTCTCATAGAAAATGATAATAGAATTCGCCAAGCAGCACGAAATATAAAACAATATTTGAAAGAGTTATAATGAATATCGCAATACTAGGTGTCGGAACGGTCGGAAATGAAGTAGCAAATATACTTTTGCGAAATAAAAGTGTCATTACTGCTAGGGCTGGGGTTGAAATCAACCCTGTTATCGGCGTTGTGCGTGATTTAAGCAAAAAACGCACGGCAAATTTGCCCCTAAGCGATGATATAAACTCAGTCATAAACCGCGACGACATTGATGTATTTGTCGAGCTTATGGGTGGCGTTGAAAAGCCTTATGAAATAGTAAGCCATATCTTAAAACGCAAAAAAGCCGTCGTAACTGCAAATAAAGCTCTTCTTGCTTATCACAGATATGCGTTGCAAGATTTAGCTGCGAATACGCCTTTTGGCTATGAAGCCAGTGTGGCAGGTGGAATTCCTATCATAAAAGCTTTACGCGAAGGGCTAAGCGCAAATAAAATCGAAAAGATTATTGGCATACTAAACGGCACTAGTAATTATATTTTAACAAATATGATGCAAAAGGGCGAGAGCTTTGATGAAGCCTTGAAAAAAGCGCAAGAACTAGGCTATGCAGAAGCCGATCCGACCTTTGACATAGGCGGATTTGACGCAGCTCACAAACTTTTAATCCTAGCTAGTATCGCTTATGGTGTTCATGGAAACCCAGAAGATATTTTAATCAAAGGCATAGATCGTATCACGCAAGAAGACATCTATTTTGCTAATGATTTTGAATATGTCATCAAGCTTTTAGCGATTGCAAGACGCGTAAGCGACACGCAAATCGAGCTTCGCGTTCATCCTGCACTTTTGCCAAAAGATAAAATGCTTGCAAAAGTTGATGGCGCTATGAACGGAGTTGGCGTTTTTGGGGATTGTATGAGTGAAAGCATGTTTTATGGTCCGGGTGCTGGTGGGAGCGCTACTGCAAGTGCCGTTATAAGCGACCTAATCGACATCGCTAGGGGAAATAAAAACCCGATTTTAGGCTATAAAAAAGAGCTTCAAAACAAATTTAGCATTTTGCCTATGCAAGAAATTCGCACCAAATATTACTTGCGAATTCGCGTAAAAGACGAAAAAGGCGTTTTAGCCAAAATCACAAATTTGCTAAGCGAAAATAACCTTTCAATAGACAGCTTCTTGCAAAAACCAAAACTAAAAACAGAAGAGTCCGTAACGCTATTTTTTACCACACACACCAGCCTTGAAGCAGATGTCAAAAAGGCGATGAGCGAGTTAGATTCGCAAGAATTTGTTACCGGACGACCTTTTATGATACGAATAGAAGAGTAATGGGGCTCAAAGAGTATATTTTTGGATTTTCGGCGGAAAGCAAGGCTTGTGAATTTTTACAAAATCACGGCTTTACGATACTTTGCCGAAACTTCCACTCTCGCTTCGGCGAAATCGACATAATCGCCAAAAAAGATGAAATCCTGCATTTTATCGAAGTAAAAGCCACGCTTGGCGAATATGAAACAGCATATCGCCTTACAAAATCCAAATTTGAAAAAATTTTAAAAACAATAAATTTTTTTATGATGAAGGAGAATTTTTCAAACGAATTTCAAATCGATTTCTTGGGAATTTCAAAAAATTCAGTAAATTTTATAGAAAATATTTCGGCAAATTAAACCGCCCTAAAATATAGCTCTAAAAACCAAAAACCAAAAACTTGCCATTAAAGCTGACGCTGGTAGTGTGATAATCCATGCTAAGCCGATTGGCTTCATCAGTCCCCAGTTTGTGCTTTTATTGACTAACCCTATGCCTAAAATCGCCCCGATTAAAACATGCGTCGATGAAATCGGTAGCCCAAAAATAGAAGCCGCCATAACCACAGCAGACGAGCTAATCTCTGCGCTAAATCCTGATGCCGGGTGAATTTTAGTCAATCCTCCGCCCACAGTCGAGATAACCTCTCGCCCCATAAACCAAAGTCCAGCTACTAGGGCTGCTGTAAAAGTTAGCATTATCATCGGGTTTGTAGGGGTGTACGGATTTATCGAATTTGTAGCAAGTGTATCTAAGATCGCTACAAATGGACCAACTGCATTTGCTATATCGTTTGAGCCGTGCGAAAAAGCAAAACCAGAAGCAGTAAAAACTTGAAGCCATGAAAACATTAAAAATGTCGATTTATCCAGATCCGAGCGACGCAAAGTCTTAGCAAAAATAAACATCGCGAGCCAAACTATCAGCGTTATCATGCCAATTATAAGATAATTATGAAAATTGCTTAGCCCTAAATCTAAATTTTTTAACCCCTTAAAAATAAAAACACCTGAAACCACCATGGCTCCACCAGCAGCAACCATAGGAATTCCAAGTTCAAGCGCTTTGTGGGATTTTAAATTCTCTTTTTTCTTATCAAGTTCATTTAGTTTTTTATAATAATCGCTATCAAGTTCATTGGGCGTAAAATCAGGATTTTCCATAGCATTTATATCGTGATTTATGGCTTGTGTGTAAGCAGCTTTTTGAATATCGTTTAGGGTTTCATAAATTTTTTTCTGTTTTTTTCGAAGCTCTTTTTTCTCTTTTTTTATCCGTTCGATTTTAATCTGAGCGATTTTATTATAATTTATAATGTATTTTTTAATGACAGAATAAACAGTGTAAGATAAAATTCCACCAATCAGTGGCGAAGCCACCCACGAAATGGCGATCGTGCCTACTTTTTCCCATTTTATCAAATTTGTCGGCGATATGTCAGGATTTTGCATTAAAAATCCAAGAGTTAATCCGCCGCCGACTATGCCACCGACGATTGCGTGAGTAGTTGATACAGGAAGCCCTTTTTTACTAGCAAAAAGTAGCCAAAGTCCAGCCGAAAAGAGCGCACTCATCATCAAAAATATAAAGTCATTTGGATTTACATCGATTCCTTCAAGTGCGATAATTCCACTTCGAATAGTCGATGTTACTTCTCCCCCTGCGATAACCGCACCACTTGCTTCGAAAATCGCCGCAACACAAAGGGCTTGTGTGATGCTTAGCGTTCCAGCTCCAACGCTTGTGCCAAAAGAGTTTGCGACATCGTTTCCACCGATATTAAATGCCATAAAAATGCCAAAAAGAGTGGAGAGTAAAAATACAATCTTGTTTCCAGAGCCGATAAATCCGAAGCCCCAAATAATAAAATAGATAGAAAATCCAAACAAAATTCCGAAAAACAAAAGGTTCAATTTAGAAGTCTGAAAATTCATAACTCTCCTTTGGAATTCTTAAATTCTATCCAAAAAAAGGTTAATTTTAGATATATTAAAATTTACTGAATTTAAAAATTCATAAAGAATTGCTTACAAAACTACTCCCACCACTTTTCGCTTCTGAAATTTTTTAAATCAAGCGGCACGATTTGGCCGATTTTAGGCGTTATAAGTGTAAAATCAAAGTTTGAATTTTCATAAATTTTTGTAATATTACGCAAAGGCGCATTCCAAACATGGTAAGAAATTCTGTATTTCGAGTTATGAATCGGCATTAAAATTTGCGTTTTTAAATCCGTTGCTGCTTGTAGCATTTGGGATGGAAACATGTGAATTTGCGACCATGCGCTATCATATTGTCCGTTTTCTAAAAATGCCAAATCTAGTTTTCCAAATTTTTCGCCAAATTTTTTAAAGTGTTCGCCGTATCCGCTATCGCCACCGAAAAATACCTTAAAATCATCAAATTCAATCAAAAATGAAGCCCAAAGACTTTTTCTTTGATCAAAAATCGCTCTACCTGAAAAATGTCTAGCACTTAGGCAGTGAATTTTCAAATTCGGCTGAATTTCTAGGCTTTCGTTCCAATCAAACTCAAAAATTTTAGCTTCATCAAAGCCCCAACTTTTAAGATATTTTCCTACTCCAAGCGGAACAAAAACGGCCCTGATTTCATCTTTTTTTGCCAGTTTTTTGATAGTTGTGCGATTTAGATGATCATAGTGGTTGTGCGTAATGATAAGATAATCGATTTTTGGCAAATCGCTAACGCTAAATACACTACTTCCGTTAAACGGCGATACCACAAAAGGAAACGGCGAAGCAGAATTTTCAAAAAGCGGATCGACTAAAAATGTTGAATTTTTAAATTTAAACAAAATGCTAGAATGCCCAAGCCACGCAAAATAATCGCCCTTTTCATTTTTAAAATCTCCTTTTACGCTTGGCACTTTTTTTGGATTGTTTGGATTAAAAAACATTCGCCTAACTTCGTTTTTATCGTTACTTTTAAATTCATCATTTTGAATCATAATCGCGGTGTTTTGGATATTTTTCGCCTTGCCGTTAATGAAATTTGGTGAATTAAAAATGCGTTGTTTTGTTGATGAAATTTCACTTAAAAAAACACCTTCAATGTCAATCCAAAAAATAATTAGTCCTAAAACAAAAACCAAAAAAACTAGCATAATTCTTTTTAAAATCTTTCGCATTGTGTAAAATCTTTTTGTAAATTTAGCGAATTTTACCAAATTTAAAAGCAAATTTAATAGAACAATTCTCCAAATTTATTGCCTAATTCTACAAAATAAAAAATCATTTCGTAAGTTTTTTATACTCAGTGCATGAAATTTTATCGCCCATTGCGCATGCTCTTGCGTAGTAGTTTTTCGCATTTTCTATATCACTTCTGCCTTGATAAATGATAGCTAAATTTCGACACGATGTGCCTACATCAAGTTTGCAAAGACGATCTGTATAAAAAATCGCGGCCTGGATATTTTCAGGTGTTCCCTGCGCTTTAAAATACAAATTTACCAAAGTCTCGCAAGAATCCTTATTTCCGTTCTTGCAATCACTATCAAGCCTTGCGATAGCTTTTGTATTTTCTAGCGTAACACTGGCATTTTCGCAGTAGTCATCTTGTCCGTTTTTACATAAAAATGCCCTTATTTCGCTTAGGCGTTTTTTGTTTTTATTTGACGCAGAATGCAGTCTTTCAGCGCCCTGACACGCTAAAATATTATTTTTTTTACAAATATTTTCATATAAATTTAGTGCCGTAGTGGTATCTTTTTTAGTTCCTAGACCATTTTCGAACATTTGAGCTTGTGCGATACAGGCATTTTCATGACCACTTTCACAGGCTTTTTTGAAAAATAAAAACGCTCCGTCGTCGTCTTTTTGGATATTCTGCCCGATATAAAGCAAAAGCCCGATTTCATAACAGGCCCCACTGTCGCCTTTTTCACAAGCGATAAATTTAGTATCTTCAATAGCGAATAAATTTGCAATAAAAAGAAATATAAAAAATAATTTTTTCAAATTTAACCCCTTTTGAATGTAAAATTCGGATCAAATTTGATCCGAATTTTTAATAATTTGTTTGTATAATAACTCTACGATTTGGTCTTAGACACTCTTTAAGCTCTGCACCTTTTATGCCGCTACAAGATACAACCTGATCTGTTGTTCCCATGCCCGCTACTATGATAGCATCAGCCGGAATGCCCTGTTTGACAAGCTCATTTTTAACAGCATTTGCCCTTTTTTGCGATAAAGTTTGATTATAGCTTTCGTCTCCAAGTCTATCAGCATAGCCTAAGACCTGCACTTTTTGAACCATTTTTCTATCGATTTCATTGGCTTTTTGAGCTATTTTTTCATAGCCGTCTGCTTTAATAGTATCTTTATCAAAATCAAACAATAAATCTGTTTCGATTTCTAAATTTTGATTTTGCAACTGCACGGGCGGAACACCTGCGCAACCTTTTGGGTTATAAAATGTGCTTCCGACTTTATAATCTTTATCAAAAATAACTTTAAATTGACAAATTTTATCAGGTTCTCCTGCTTTTGTCTTTAAATTAAACAGATAGTCCCATTCTCTAACGGCATACATACCTTCTTGATGGTGCGGATGTCCGATTAGAAAATAAATTTGATCTTTACTCATACCTTTTTCGATTTTGCCTAAATTCTCTGAATTTGGGTGAGTTGGAGCATCGATCCAAGTTTTTTCTGAATCAGGAAAAGTTACATCGTCCCACTGCATAACACCGTCGTCTGGAATATTATCACTTATTCTAGTGGTGCAACCACTAAAAAATAAAATTCCTGCCAAAGCCAAAGCCGATATTATAGTTTTTTTCATTTTTTTAACCTTTAAATTTACAAAAACGAAACCGAATTTAAATTCGGTTTCGCATTATACCATTTTTAGAAATGGAAGCCTAATGACAATCCTGCGCCTACATTTTCTTGCGTATCATAAGACAATGATGACTTAAATATCCATTTGCCGTTATCAGACATTTTTGAAAGCCCTAGCGACAATGAACCTTGATCTTTATAATAACCAGTTCCAACGCTTAGCATGCCTTTGCCTGGGATTGTTGATTGTGGCAAGTTACCGATAGCGATAGCAGAAGCGATACCGCCTCTATACTCTTTCTTAGCTTCGCCTAGTTGATTTGCTAGGTTATTGACGGCTTGATTTGTTTGAGCTACTTGACCGCCTAAATGCTCAGCTACGCCCTCTAATGCAGAGTATAGTTGTGAGCCGTTGATTGCGTCTGTGCTATCTTTGCCAATTAAGCCCGGAGCGACATTTTGAATTCGGCGTGTTTGTGAGCCGTTACCGACGCTTACTACGCCTACGACTTGATCGCCGCCTGCAAATTTTTTCACACCGATAATAACTTCATCGCCGTTTGCGTTTGTAGCTTTAACTTCGTCGTCCTTGTAGCCTTTTGCGTTACCTTTTGAAACTGGCTTACCATTTTTACCTTTTGTATTTTCATCGACATAGGCTGCGTCATTACCAAAGAATAATGAATTTGCAACAGTTACTTTTGGTGTATTAGGATCTGAACTATTTCCTATTACAAAAGTATCATTTGTTGTTATATTATTGTTATTACCAATAACATAACTTCCGTCTGCTCCCGCTGCTACGGTATTTGGATCACCAAAAGCACCAGCATTGTTAGCTAGGACTTTGTTTCCTGTTCCAATAGCGATAGAATTTGAACCATTTACAGTCGAACCTACACCAATAGCGATAGAATTTTTAGAATTTTCTTTTACAGTTGCGCCGTTACCGATAGCCAAACCACTATCTGCACCTTTTTCAACAGAAGCTAAAACGCCTATCGCAGTTGAGAATTTTCCACCTGCACTTGCATCGTCTGTGCTGTTTGCGCCTTGTGTTATGGCAGGATCTTGTCCTTCCCAGCTTCCGTCATTCGTATGGAAGAATTTAATACCCTGCGAATTCATCTTTTGGATAGCATCGACGACGGTATTTGGCACATAAGTCGTTTTATCTTTAACATTATATGTTTTTAACTTATCGCCAGTTGGATCGCCTACAATATTTGTAATATTTGTAACATCATTTTGGATATTTGTAACATTTGTTTGAACTTGTTTTAACTGACCAACATTAACAGCGTCTGTATCAGCCGTTCCTGCTGCGACATCGTGAATTTGCTGTCCGCCCATACTAATATTATTATCGGTGATTTTGATTGTATTTGAACCGCTACCGATAGTTAAACCACTATTATTGATGACAGTATTTCCGATAGTTACGCTTCCGTCTTGTCCTAAGTCAATATCTTTTGCAAGCTTAACAATCAAATCGCTTCCGTCATTAACCACGCCGATATTGCCGTTTGTTAAGCTGTTTTCACCACCTGTGTGATTACCTTTGATATTTTGTGTTTGATTTAAATTTTTAGCTATTTCGCTGCCATAATCACCTTTATATTTAACTCCGTCATCAAGTGTAGCAACTTGCATATTGTTGCCGTCTTGATCTTTATAGATAATTCTAGTAGGGTTTGTTTTTGTTAAAGAATTATCGCCCTTGCCTATCGTAATAGTAGCACTAGTTCCACTATCGCCGTTTATAGCGATACTTCCTGTACCGTTAGCAACACTTATACTAACACCATTATTGCCGTTTTTATCGGCTACGGTTATGTTGCCGTCTTGACCGCTACCGCCACCGATTTTGATTGTATCGGCAAGTTTTAAATCATAAGTATAGTTGCCCTCAGAATCTTTGCCTTGTGTTAGTAATAAATTTGAACCCGTATAAGTGCCGTTTGTTCCTGCTACTACGCCACCTTCAATAGTAAATTTAGTGCGATTGCCTTCTGTTGCTTTTTTAAGTTGGCTAACATTTACGGCATCGGTATCATCAACGCCTGCACCTACATCATGGATAACATTATCACCCATGCTAATGTTGCTTTGTGTGATTTGAATATCGTTTTTACTATTTTTGCTTATAACAATGCCATCAGAAGTGATAGTAGTATTACCGTCGCTTGTGCCTATGACATATTCAGTTGCGTTGATATATGTATTGTCGCCAAATTTGACACTTCCGCCTGTAAGATCCAAATCTTTGTTAAGTTTTAGATCATAAGTATTGTTGCTATCGCCGCCCCAAGCTAGTTGTAGGTTACCGTCGGTATAACCACTATCAGGAGCTTTTACGCCACCATTGACCGTAACTTTGGTAATGTTTGCTTCAACAACATCTTTTAGTTGAGCAACATTTACAGCATCATCATCAGCAGTTCCTTTTGCAACATCGTGAATTTGATTTCCGCCTACACTTACATTGTTATCTGTAAATTTAAGTGTTTTTCCGTCACTATTTACAACTAAACCATTTGGAGTAATAGTTGTTTTATTGCCGTCATTAGCAACTACAAATTCACCGTTTTTGATATAGCTATCACCAAATGTAATACTTCCGTCTGTTAGATTTAGGTCTTTGTTTAGACTTAAATCATAAGTGTTGTTTGTATCGCTCCAAGCTAGTTGTAGATTTCCGTCTGTTGTATTTGCTTCATTCCAGCCATTGACTGTTATGTTTTTATCAACTGCTTTAATAGCTTCATGGATAGTGTTTTTGCCTGTGTCGCCTATGTTATTAGTGATGATTGTTTTATTGCCGTCGTATTTAGTTTCGCCACCAATGATACTTGCTATGTTTTCTAAACTATCTGTGATATTTAGGTCATAGTTAGTATGTCCGTCTGTTTTAGTTGTTCTAACTACACCAACAGAGCCATTGTTAGAAGTAACTGTTGTGTTAGCTTCTTTAAGTTGAGCAACATTTACAGCATCATCATCAGCAGTTCCTTTTGCAACATCGTGAATTTGATTTCCGCCTACACTTACATTGTTATCTGTAAATTTAAGTGTTTTTCCGTCACTATTTACAACTAAACCATTTGGAGTAATAGTTGTTTTATTGCCGTCATTAGCAACTACAAATTCACCGTTTTTGATATAGCTATCACCAAATGTAATACTTCCGTCTGTTAGATTTAGGTCTTTGTTTAGACTTAAATCATAAGTGTTGTTTGTATCGCTCCAA